>NZ_AP018150.1:0-1397502 GCF_003966915.1 Mycoavidus cysteinexigens | reverse complement strand
ATGAACAACTGCAACTCACCGGCAATCCTCAACGCGTGTTTGGCGCGCTACAAAATGCTGACACGCAATTAGCGACAAGTTCTTCGCCGCGGGCATTGGCGGTGCGCAAAGCGCTTGGGCGCGACCTTGCTGCATTAAAAGCAGCGCCGCACATTGATCTGATGGGACTTGCACTTAAACTGGATGCGGTATTGGCGCAGATCGATAATCTGCCGCTGGTTGGCGAAGCAGCAGAGCCGCTAACCGCGCCTGCAACCATCAGCGAGACTCCGGCTGATAGCCAGGAACCACTGTGGCGCATTGGGTGGCAGCGTTTTAAAGCAGGTCTGCTACAGCAGCTAGAAAGTTTTGTGCAAGTGCGTCGGCTAGATCATGCTGATACTTTACTGGTAGCGCCAGATCAAGGCTATTTTTTGCGTGAAAATTTGAAATTACGGCTACTCTCGGCGCGCTTAGCGCTGTTTGCGCGTAATGCCGCCCAGCTCAAAACTGATGTGCAGGCAGTGGCAACCGCTCTTACGCGTTATTTTGATATGCATGCACCGTATACGCGCAGCGCGCTTGATTCAATCAAACAAATTGAGCAAGCTGCGGCTGAAGTTGCTCTGCCCAGTTTAGAAGCCAGCTTACAAGCTGTGCGCCAACACAAAAGCGGGAGCTAAGCGATGGCGATTCGAGGGCTTGTGTGGCTGACTATCTTATTTGCAGCCGCCGTTTTAATTGCAGTAATGAGCAAATTGGGCGCTGGGCAAGTATTAATTATCCAAGCGCCATATCGTATCGATATGTCGGTGCATTTATTCGGCGCGATCTTGACGCTCGCATTTATTGCATTTTACTTATTGATCCGTCTGCTGACTTACCTCTACCAAATGCCGGCGCGTTTAGCACTATATCGCATGCGCGCGCGCTCAGCCAAAGCTTACGACGCTTTGTACTCTGCTTTAAATCATCTCTTTGCCGGACGCTTTGCGCGCGCAGAAAAAGCAGCGCGTACGGCAGTTTCTCTTAGTTCAGAAAATAAAGACGCCGCGGCTCTCATAGGCGCGCGGGCGGCCCATCAGATGCACGAATATATGCGGCGCGATGGGTGGTTGGCGCAAGCCGCAGGCGAGTGGCAAGAGGCTAAACTGATGTCTAGCGCTGAAATGCGTGTTGATGCACACGATGCGGAAGGCGCCTTGGCTGCGCTGGGCGAGATGCCGGCACAGGGCGCGCGCCGGTACTATGCTCGGCATATTGCTTTACGCGCGCATCAACAGCTTAAACATTGGCCGCAAGTGTTGCAAATTATTAAAACGTTCAATGCACAAGAGGCCTCTTACCCATCCGCTATTTCTTGGCAGCGCGCGCAGCAGGTGGCAGCAGAGCATCTTTTGCATGAATGTCGCCATGAAGCGCAAACCCTGCTTATGGCGTGGCATAGCTTGCCAGTCTCGGAACAACATCGGCCGCGCACAGCAGATTTGGCCGCGCAACTTCTGGTTGCTTTAGAGCGGCATAAAGAAGCTCGGCGGATTATCGAAGAAGCGCTTGCCCAGCAGTGGGATGGTGGCTTGTTGCGACGCTATAGCCAATGTGCCGGTCAGGATCCATTACCTTTAATTCAACGTGCAGAGGCGTGGCAACAGGAACACCCAGACGATCCTGAGTTACTCTTTACGCTAGGTTGTTTGTGCCAGCAGCAAAAACTATGGGGCAAGGCGCAAGCTTTTCTGGAAACGGCGTTACGCCTTGCAAGTCGCGGTGATGGGCGGGCTATGTTGCGCGCAGAAGTGCATCGGGCGCTGGCTCGTTTGCACGAGGAGCTGGGGCAGCAGAATGAGGCGGGGACGCACTATCGGGCAAGCGCGCTGGCGTTTGACGCGCAGTTGTAGCTTAAAGCGTTCCTGGTAAAGCCCCGAACCGAAAGCGTTTAAATTGCTTATGCCCTCCCTTCATTAAACCGCCAAAGAGAGGTTTTACGGGCGCTTTGTCAAAAACGCCCACTATTGAAATCGTTAAGTGCCTGGACAATCTCCTCGCGGGTGTTCATGACGAAAGGGCCATGCCCTACAATCGGCTCGTCGATGGGCTCCCCGCTCAACAGGAGTACCACCGCATCGCTGTTGGCTTCAAGCATGAAACTGTCACCCTCGCGTTCGAATAGCGCCATTTGCACTTCACGGGTGCTGACTTGACGATCAACTTGCACGGCTCCATGCAGCACCACAACAGCGGTATTCCAGCCCTCTGCGGCGGGGAGTTCAACCGCAGCTCCGGCGCTTAGGCGGATGTCCCATACATTCATAGGGGAGAACGTGCGGGCTGGTCCAGCGTGTCCGCTGTAGTCACCGGCGATGACGCGCACTGAACCAGCGCCGTTAGGCAGTGGGACCTTAGGGATAACCTCGTTTGGGATGGTCTGATACCCGGGCGCGGACATCTTGTCTTTGGCCGGTAGGTTAACCCAAAGTTGCACTACCTCGAATGCGCCACCAGCCTGAGTGAACGCTTCGGAATGGAACTCTTCATGTAAGATGCCAGAGGCGGCCGTCATCCATTGCACATCACCGGATCGGATCACACCGCTTTGACCGGTAGAGTCGTGATGCGCAATTTCGCCCTTGTAAACAATAGTTACAGTTTCGAAACCGCGATGTGGGTGTTGTCCAACGCCTCGCGGCTGGTGGCTTGGCGCAAACTCAGTAGGTCCCGCGTAATCCAGTAACAAAAAGGGACTGAGCGTTTTGCTGTGGCTGCGATATGAAAATAACGAGCGAACCGGAAAACCATCGCCAACCCAATGTTGGCTAGGCGCATTATAGACACCGACGACCTTTTTCATGACTTCTCCAAAGCTGCCATAAGAAAAATTTGCAGCATTGAAAAAGTATAATGCAGTTCATTGCTTACTTACAGTTTGGTGTCCTTGATCCCAACTCCACTGGCTGAGCTAGGTCATCGGCAGTGCTAATTATATATTTCTATGGATTTTTGGCTATTTTTATAAGAAAATTATAGGGTTTAGTCAAAACTTTATGCCAAAAAGATTTTATATATGCCTAATTGGATCGGCTACAGATGGCTAGCAAACCGCTATAACATCGAGCCCGCACAGCCATTTCGAATAGATAGCCAACTTGCCAAAGCGCGTTCAACTCAACTCGTAGGGCACTATACACATGAATTTTATCCGGCACATTTCAAATTAGCCGATACATTTCCTAGCCATATGACGTTCGCTCTTAAGCGCGAAGGCGTTCATCTTGAATTTTTGTCTCGCCTGTTTGAAGTTCTGCCCGTTTCAGAGCTAGACGCATGGATAAACAGTGAACCAAGCGGCCAGTATGCTCGCCGCACTGGTTTTTTCTACGAATGGCTCACAGGCCGCCTACTGTCTTTTGGCGGTGTTAGCGTCGGCAATTACATCAATGCGCTTGACGAAGAGCTATACCTCACCGCTACTCAGCCTACCAATAACGCACGCTGGCGCGTGCGGGATAACTTACCTGGCGTGCCAGCTTACTGCCCAATCGTTTGCCGTACCAGCATTGTACGTACGGCCGAAATTTATAATTGCGCCCAACGCTTGCGTGAACTAGAAATCGAATATGGCGAGGACCTATTAATGCGTAGTGCTGTCTGGCTTAGCGTCAAAGAAAGCTCAGCCAGCTTTGCTCTAGAGCGCGAAGAACAACACACTGATCGCATTAGGCGCTTCGCTGCTGTGATGGAGAAACGTTGCGGCTACTATTCTAATCCCCTGGATGAAGAAGTCCTAACAGAGTTGCAAACTGAAATTTTAGGTACCCAAGCGACTCACTATGGCATCCGAAGATCTCCTGTATTTGTGGGCTCAATCGATGCTAACTTTGCTCCCGTTGTACACTACGTTGCGCCACATTGGGATGACATATCACCCATGTTGGCTGGCCTAAGCGCATTCGCGAAGCGCACGGTTGGGCAATCCCCACTGCTTAGAGCTGTTGTACTGTCATTTGGCTTTATTTATATTCATCCACTGGCAGATGGTAATGGCCGGATCTCCCGTTTTTTGATTAATGATGTATTACGCCGGGATGGCGCCTTACCCGCTCCATTTATTCTGCCAATATCCGCGGCCATCACCAATACGGCCGTTAATCGGCGTGGCTATGATCGGGTTTTGGAAATATTTTCCAAGCCGTTGATGCAGTACTATCTGGACCAATACCACTTTGGGCCTAAACAGGTGGGTGCGGATGGCATTCACTATAACTTGGTGTTTAAGGCTTATGAGGAAGCTCGATCAGCTTGGCGTTATCCAGATCTAACAGAGCACGTTGAGTATCTAGCACAAGTTGTTGATTTAACTATCAATCAAGAAATGCGCAAAGAAGCCAGTGACTTGCGTGATTTGCGCACCGCACGTGCGCAAATCAAAGAAGTCATCGAAGGGCCAGATTCTGAGATTGACCGTATTATTAGGTCGGTACGCAATAACGATGGAAAATTATCCAATAAGTTAGGAAAAAGCTTCCCGCTACTCCAAAAGCCAGAAATCGGCCCAAAAATCGTACAGATCATTCAGACTATCTTCAACACAAAACCCAGGTTATAAAACTGCGGTACACGTGCGTCCCTTTCCTGCCTGGTCAAGGATTTTGTGAGCCTCTCTCAGTTACCCATAGGTTTTTTTCCAATCTTGTTTCATTCTCTTATATAAAGCATGATTTTCCGCGGCTTGCCATTTTTTATAAAAAATAGCGGCACTCTCTGCTTTGACAGAATCTTCCGGCGCGCGCGGCAATTCTTCGCCGCTTTGCAGATCGTATTTTTTCCCACCCGCATGATTGGCATACCGGCGCGCACGCGTGTAACCCATTTGCAGAAACTTGCGCGCCATATCCGCTCCGACAAAATCTTCTTTTTCTAGATAGGCTTGGAAAAGCTCAAAGATTTTAGTGCTGCTTATTTCCGCAACAGAGGCATCTTTGAAACGCCAATGAGGCAAAATTTCTGATTTGTAGGGCTCGCATAAAAGCACGCCTTGTTCGCCTTTTCCAACTTTATATTCTTCAGGATGCAATCGATAATCTGTTTCAGAGTTCCAGGAGTAGGCGTCCTTAATTTTATTCCAGTTCTCTCTTTGATGCTGTTTTGTAGAAGGTTTATAAGCCATTAGAGAAACCCCATCATTAAAGATGATTTTGTTTCTTTAGTATGCTGCGAGGCTGCGTTAGTGATGGTTTGACCTGTCAGCATGTAGGTAGAGACCGCACACTGCGTTAAAGATTTTTGGGTAGAGATGGCTCTTTTAAAGGGTCAAAATCGCTCCAGTGTCCATGCTTCCAGCGCCCATGCGCGCGTTCAATATCTTTTGCGCTGGCCTTGCGCAATACCGCAGTGGCTTCTGTCTGGTTATTGACGGTGACATGAATCGCCACTAGCACGCCAGACTCATGTATTTTTGCAGAAGCGGGCTCTTGCTTAGAAGTTCGTGCTTCGGCCATCGCGCCCATTAATGAACCAAGGTAAGCTCCCACTGAGGCAGCGATTAGAGTCACCAGCAGGGGCAGGCTAACTACCGTACAGAGCATGGCGCCGATGCTTGCGCCAAGCGTCGCGCCAATCATGAGTCCTATGCCCGCGCCTTTATAAATTGACTTTGAACTTGGATCTGCAACTTGATGAGTGCCATCTACCGGGCGATCATGCTGGCCTGGAGGGTTTACAAAGAAAATGGTCACATCTTCTTCTGCAAAGCCATGCTCAAATAAGAGTTGGGCAGTTTTCTGGGCTTGTTCATAAGTATCAAAACGTCCCGCAACGATAAGTGACATATTTTTTCCCCTTCTATGAACTATATTTCACGGACTACCTTAGCATCTGCAGTAAATATTATTTTTTAGCCCTTTGGGCGTACATGGCCCCTAAAAAGTTGACTAGAAAGGTTGCCCCCCAGGTTAGTCAGACTCCAGTTAAACGTTGCTCAATAAAGTATTTTCAAAAACGTGCTCTGATTCCTATTGACTCGCGGCTTTGGTCGGGGAGATATATTCTTTAGGCGGAATTTTTCCGCTGAGCAGGTCATCATATAGCTGGCGTGAACGGCCACGCAAATAGGGCGCTATGACGGATAAAATATGCCGACTCGCTTGATTTAACTCGGCGCCAATCGCGGCTTGGTCATTATATTTACGTGGATTCATCACAAACTGATAGGACAGCCAATAGGTCGCCAGCACGCACATATTGGTGGACATAATTCCAATCTCCGCAGACGTGGCGGCCATCTCGCCGTCCGTGACCAGTAACTCGCATAAATCCCGCGCAAAGCGTACCTTATGCTCCATAATTTGCTTGAAATGCGTTTCAAGAGTACGGTTGCGCGCCAGCAGGTCATTTAGGTCGCGGTAAAGAAACCGGTAACGCCAAAGAAAATTGGTCATATATTGCAGATAAGCCCATACTTCGTCGATGGCCGGCCGATGGTCTTCTGGAAAGCGCAAGCGTTTCTCAATTTCTTGCTCAAATTGCATAAAGATGCTGTTGATAATGTCATCTTTATTGCGAAAATGGTAATAAAGGTTGCCCGGGCTAATTTCCATTTCGTCAGCAATGGTGGTTGTCGTTACGTTGGGCTCCCCAATTTCATTAAAAAGTTTTAAAGAAAGCTCAAGAATGCGTTCTCGCGTGCGGCGGGGTGGTTTTACGTCCATCATTGGATATCCCGTATTCTAAATTTAAATAAGTCTATGAAAAGCGAGTTGGATCTGCTACAGGATACTATAAGTCATTATAGGGAGCTTAAGCACAGTTGCGCGGGGCCTTCTGTCGTGCTGCTACAACGAGCCTCAATGTATTTTTATGCGTTTAAGTAGAATTTAAAAGGCATTACTGGGCGCGCTCATTGAAAATCGGTGGCGCATGATTGGCTTTGTCTGTGGGCGTGGCAAGGGGGATGGAGATGTCTGGTGCAGCAGGATGCAAAGCGCTGGGCGTAGACGGAACCGGCGCCGTAGCGCGTTTGCGCGGGATGCGTTGTAATCCTTCGATTTTAGTTTTGCCAGAAGGCGGAGCGCTCACTACGGTTGAGCGGTGACGAGGGCGCGCTGAGGCGCTCAGTTTTTCTTTTTGTCCAGCGGGAAGGTTTTGGTATGCCTGCCAGGCGTTTTGCCGCTGTTCGGGGGGCAATGATTTTGATAACTGATAGTTTTCACGCGCAATGCGGCGTTGCTCCGGGGTCATTTCTAACCATTGGTGCATCTGTTTGCTAAAGCGCGTTTTTGCTTCGGCGGGGCTAGTATTTAATTTCGACTGAATGGTTGGTGCCAAATCAGAGTTTGCTAATAAGTGACGCCAGCGCGGGTAGGTTGCGCTAAGCGTGAGCAATGTCGCAATTAAACTTAGCAATACGATGGCGTATCCCCGTTGACCTATCACTTTATCTTCCTTATACGCTAGCGTGGGTCGGATAAATAGTTACGAAAACCATGATCGAGATAAGCATTTAATGGGAGTTCGTCGCTGAGGATAGCGGCATCAATATCCGCTATTTCTGCCGCGCGTTGTTGATCTGCCCAATAGGTGATCGCGCTGAGTCCAGCAAGCAGTGCTAATAGCGGCCAGATTAAGCCAAATTTGTTGAATAAACGCCGGCCGTGCGAGGCAGCGTTGGCACTCGAGCGGCTTAAGCCTGAAGCAAAGGCCATCTCATAGGCCGGTTGCCTCACTTTTTCGGGTTTTTGGGCGGCCAGGGCGCTGCGGCGCGCCTGCGCTAATTTAGCCAGTGTAGTTTCAGGGAGTTGCGCCACGCTCGTATCGAGCAGGGCGCATATTTTATGCGCGCATTCGACTTCTTTCGTATCAAGGGCGGAGCTCATAGCGTAATTCCTTTTGCCTGTAACGCTTGGGCGAGGCTTTGGGTGGCTCGCGAACAATGAGTTTTAACACTGCCTTCAGAGCACCCCATCGCCGCAGCCGTTTCAGCAACATCCATTTCCTCCCAATAACGCATGAGGAAGGCTTCGCGTTGACGCGGCGGCAACTTTTGGATTTCGTCTTCAATCAGACGCAGTACTTGCGCCTGCTCGAGTTGGGTTTCGCTGCTTTGCAGAGCCGCCGTATGAGTTTCAACTGGAAACGTTTCAAGAAAGTCAAAACTGTCTTCATCCTCATTGGAGTTGAATGAAGAGAACAGGCTCACATACGTGTTGCGGATTTTCTGCCGCCGGCAATAATCAAGCGCAGTATTGCGCAAGATCCGTTGAAATAGCAATGGTAACTCGGTGGCTGGCTTGTCGCCATACTTTTCAGCAAGTTTGATCATTGCATCTTGCACAATATCGAGCGCCGCCTCTTCGTCACGTACCGTGTAAAGAGTTTGTTTGAATGCGCGCCGCTCGATGCCGGCCAAAAAATCCGCCAGCTCTTTATTGGATGCCATTCATGAGCCCCTGCTTGAATTGAACGCGGCCATCGCCTGCAAAGTACAATCTGTAACCTTTAAGTGCCTAAAACGAATCAATCTTAGCCCAAAACGAAGTCTCGTAGCGCGCTACGAATGTTTTGTAAGCTGCTATGACCCAGCAAGACTTAAATTTCTGCTTGACCCACGCATAGTAGCAAGCTATCGTCCTGGGTTCTAAGTAAAAAGTGCTCTCTCATTGTAAGAAATTGTGTATTGCATAGGGCCAAGAGTTGCTACAGGCAGGCCACCGGCCCAATGACTCAGTTTACTTAAGGACGTGAGAGTCTCAATTGCAAAGCGAGCCACAAGCTTGCGCGCAAAGAGCCTGATCGATTTTTACCCAAAATTTGAAATGGTGAAAAATGAGTGTAATGAATAAAAAATGTAATCAGCCATCTTCTGTTTCTAATGCGCCGGCGTCCGAGTCCGATGCGCACACCATCAGCAGTTCAATTGGCGCGACCGTGCTTATCCGTTCGCTCGAGCAAGAGCAGGTTGAATATATCTGGGGCTATCCCGGGGGCTCGGTGCTGTATATTTATGATGAGCTATACAAGCAAAATACGATTGCGCATATTTTAGTGCGCCATGAGCAAGCCGCCGTACATGCGGCCGATGCGTATGCGCGCGCAACCGGTAAGGTGGGAGTCTGCCTAGTGACGTCGGGACCTGGCGTGACTAATGCGGTGACCGGTATTGCTACTGCTTATATGGATTCCGTGCCGCTCATCATCATCAGTGGACAGGTGCCTACCGCGGCGATTGGACAAGACGCCTTTCAGGAATGCGACACAGTGGGCATTACGCGCCCATGCGTGAAGCATAATTTTTTGGTTAAAGACGTCCGCGAATTGGCGCTCACGATCAGTAAAGCCTTCCATATTGCAAGAAGCGGACGGCCTGGTCCGGTTTTAATCGATATTCCCAAAGATATCTCAAAAACGCCATGCGATTTTGAGTATCCGAAAAACGTTAAATTACGCTCTTATAACCCCATTACTAAAGGTCATGCCGGCCAAATTCGCAAGGCTCTGAATCTTTTATTAACGGCGCAACGCCCTTATATTTATGCGGGTGGTGGCGTGATTCATGCAAATGCATCGGATGAGCTTAACCAATTTGCTGATTTACTCGATTATCCAGTCACGAACACTTTGATGGGATTAGGCAGTTTTCGGGCCTCTGATCGTAAATTTCTTGGTATGCTGGGGATGCACGGGACGTATGAAGCCAATATGGCGATGCAGCACTGCGATGTGTTGATTGCGATTGGCGCGCGCTTTGATGATCGGGTGATTGGTGACCCTGCGCATTTTATGTCCGCTTCGCGCCAGATTATCCATATTGATATTGATCCCTCGTCGATTTCAAAACGCGTTAAAGTCGATATTCCGATTGTGGGCGATGTCAAAGAAGTGTTGCAAGATATGCTCGGGCAATTGCGGGCAGGGCACGCGTCACCTAAACGCGAAGCATTGGCTGCTTGGTGGACGCAAATTGAGAAATGGCGCAGCATTGATTGCTTAAAATATGATCGCACCAGTGAGGTGGTTAAGCCGCAATTTGTCATCGAAACACTACATCAACTGACGCATGGCGACGCTTTTGTCTGCTCAGATGTAGGCCAACATCAGATGTGGGCGGCGCAATATTATCGCTTTGATAAACCACGCCGTTGGATTAACTCTGGCGGCCTTGGCACTATGGGATTTGGCCTGCCAGCAGCGATGGGCGTGAAGATGGCTTATCCTGATCAGGATGTGGTGTGCATTACGGGCGAAGGCTCAATCCAAATGTGCATTCAGGAATTATCGACTTGTTTACAGCACAATACGCCCATCAAAATTGTTTCGTTGAATAACCGTTATTTAGGAATGGTGCGGCAGTGGCAACAAATTGAATATAGTAAGCGTTATTCCCATTCTTATATGGAGGCTTTGCCAGATTTTGTGAAACTGGCAGAGGCATATGGTCATATTGGGATACGGATTGATAAAACCGTTGACGTTGAGCCAGCGTTAAAAGAGGCCTTGCGGCTCAAGGATCGTACGGTCTTTTTGGATTTTCAAACGGACCCCACCGAGAATGTCTGGCCAATGGTGCAAGCAGGTAAGGGTATTACTGAAATGTTGTTGGGCTCCGAAGATCTCTAGTTTTTGTTATGAAGCACATTATTTCTATTTTGCTAGAAAACGAGCCCGGCGCATTGTCGCGCGTGGTTGGGCTTTTTTCAGCGCGCGCATACAATATCGAAACGCTGACGGCAGCGCCCACGGAAGATCCCTCTCTGTCCCGCATGACCTTGGTCACAACTGGTTCGGCAGATATTATTGAACAAATTACTAAGCATTTGAACCGCTTAATTGAAGTGGTTAAGGTGATTGATTTGACCGATGGCGCTTATATTGAGCGTGAGTTACTGTTGATTAAAGTCAAAGCCGTCGGCAAAGAACGCGAGGAAATAAAGCGTATGGCGGATATTTTTCGCGGTCACATTATTGATGTGACAGATAAAACTTATACGCTTGAATTAACCGGAGACGGCGTCAAGCTTGACGCCTTTATCGCGGCCATTGAGCCTAGCCTCGTTTTGGAAACGGTACGTACTGGCGTTTCAGGGATTGGACGGGGCGAGCGTATTCTCAAACTTTAAAAAGATTTAAATTTTATAAGGAAATATACATGAAAGTTTATTATGACAAAGACGCGGATCTTTCATTAGTGAAGGGTAAAACCGTAACCATTATTGGTTACGGTTCGCAAGGCCACGCGCATGCACTTAACTTGAACGATAGCGGAGTTAAGGTCATCGTTGGGCTGCGTCGCACTGGCGCGTCTTGGCATAAGGCTGAACAAGCAGGATTGAAGGTACAAGAAGTGGCCACAGCGGTACAGAATGCCGATATTGTGATGATGTTGCTGCCTGACGAGCAGATCGCTGAAGTGTATCGACGTGAAGTTGAACCCCATATCAAGTCAGGTGCGGCCCTAGCGTTTGCGCATGGTTTTAATATTCATTATGGGCAGGTTGCGCCTCGCGCGGATTTAGACGTGATTATGATTGCGCCCAAAGCGCCAGGCCATACGGTGCGTGCAACCTATACTCAAGGCGGTGGCGTCCCACATTTAATTGCAGTTGCGCAGGATAAATCCGGGCTGGCGCGTGAGCTGGCATTGTCTTATGCCGTCGCCAATGGCGGCGGACGGGCTGGGATTATCGAAACCAATTTCCGTGAAGAAACTGAAACGGATTTGTTCGGAGAACAAGCGGTTTTATGCGGTGGCACGGTTGAATTGATCAAAGCTGGCTTTGAAACTTTGGTCGAAGCAGGTTACGCTCCAGAAATGGCTTATTTTGAATGTTTGCATGAACTGAAGCTGATCGTTGATTTGATTTACGAAGGCGGAATTGCAAATATGAACTATTCGATCTCGAATAATGCGGAGTACGGTGAGTATGTCACGGGCCCTCGGATTATTACCGAGCAAACTAAAGACGAGATGCGCAAGGTCTTGCAAGACATTCAGAATGGCGAATATGCCAAAAGCTTTATCACCGAGCATCTGACCGGTGCACCTACGCTGATCTCGCGGCGGCGTTTAAATGCCTCGCATCAAATCGAGCAAGTGGGCGGAAAACTGCGCGCGATGATGCCCTGGATTACAAAAAATAAGCTAGTTGACCAATCAAAAAATTAAACTCTATATGAACTATCCTCACCCAATTATTGCCCGCGAAGGCTGGCCATTTTTACTTATCATCGCGGTTTTGACGCTGCTCGTGCAGATCTTTGCGGGTTTTTCATGGGCTTGGCCATTTTGGTTGCTGACTGCCTTTGTGGTGCAGTTTTTTCGTGATCCGCCGCGCCCCATTCCAAGCCAGGAAAACGCTGTGTTGAGTGCCGCCGATGGTCGGGTAGTCGCGGTGCAAACCTGCTACGATCCTTACGCTGAACGTGAAGCCTTAATGATTAGCGTATTTATGAATGTTTTTAACGCCCATTCGCAGCGCTCGCCAGTCGATGGCGTGATTCAAAAAGCCGCTTATTTTCCTGGCGCATTTCTGAATGCGGCGTTAGATAAATCCTCGCTTGAGAACGAGCGCAACGCTTTGGTGGTTGAAACTGAGGCGGGACAGACCGTGACCGTAGTTCAGGTCGCTGGGTTAGTGGCGCGTCGCATTCTGTGCTATGTGAGTACGAATGATGCGGTTAAGCGTGGCCAACGTTACGGTTTTATCCGTTTTGGCTCACGCGTGGATTTGTATCTGCCGCTGGGCAGCCGCCCCAAGGTGGCGATTGGCGAAAAAGTGTTCGCCAGCTCGACTATTCTTGCTGAGTTTTAGCCTTAAAAAAGTCGAGCAAAGCCTATTTTCCGGCTTTGTTCGACTGATGGCGTGCCTTCAGGTCACAGCCCAAGGGCATGCAGACTCGGCATTTAGGTAAGCTAAATTTTTTAAGAGGGATTTGAATGTCTTCTTCCAAGCTACGCCGCGTACGCCAGAACGTTACGTTTTTGCCGCGCCCACTTCGTCGTCAAGCCGAAAGTGAGGTTGATAATGATGATAGATTAAGGGCCGAGCGTCAAAGGCGCTTACGTAAACGGGGTATCTACCTATTGCCGAATGCATTTACTACGGCTGCGCTTTTTTGTGGATTTTTTGCCGTAGTGCAGGCGATGAACCAACAATTTGAAATGGCTGCGATTGCTATTTTTGCGGCCATGGTGCTAGATGGGATGGATGGTCGGGTGGCCCGCATGACAAAAACGCAAAGCGCGTTTGGCGAGCAATATGACAGCATCTCCGATATGGTGTCATTTGGTGTGGCGCCGGCGCTGGTGATGTATGAATGGGCACTAAAGGATTTAGGGCGCTGGGGTTGGCTGGCGGCATTTGTGTATTGCGCGGGCTCAGCCTTACGCCTAGCGCGTTTTAACACGAATTTAAACAAAATCGACAAGCGTTTTTTTCAAGGCTTGCCGAGTCCGGCGGCAGCGGCATTGATTGCGGGTTTCGTCTGGCTAGTGATTGATAACCGTATTCCAATGAAGCTCAGTTGGCTGCCGTGGGTGGCCTTTGCGTTGACGCTTTATGCCGGTATCACTATGGTGTCAAACGCGCCGTTTTATAGTGGCAAAACCCTAGACATCCGCTATCGCGTGCCATTTGGGGTGATTTTGTTAGTCGTGTTGGCTTTTGTGCTGGTGTCATCCGACCCCCCGATTATGTTGTTTGGCTTATTTGTTTTATATGGCCTTTCGGGCTATGTATTCTGGGGAATTCGCCTGTTGCACGGTAAGGCCAATCCCGCCTCAAAAGAGCCGCAGCCATTAGAGTAGGGCATACGAACGATTTGGGATTTAGCTTATTTTTTGCTTTTTTGGTAGCTAGGCATGACGGATAAATTGATCATTTTCGATACCACTTTGCGAGATGGTGAGCAGTCGCCAGGTGCCTCCATGACTAAAGAGGAAAAGCTGCGCATCGCTAAACAGCTTGAACGACTAAAAGTGGATGTCATTGAAGCGGGTTTTGCCGCTAGCTCAAGAGGCGATTTTGAAGCGATCCAGGCAATCGCTGCAGTGATCAAAAACAGCACGGTATGTAGTCTTGCGCGTGCGCATCAGCAGGATATTGAGCAGGCTGCCGCGGCCTTGCGTAGCGCTGAGGCATTTCGCATCCATACTTTTATAGCAACCTCGCCATTGCATATGGAAAAAAAGCTGCGCATGACGCCTGAGCAAGTGCTTGAGCAAGCGCGTAGCGCGGTGCGTCATGCGCGCCAATTTACCAACGATGTTGAATTTTCTCCCGAAGATAGCAGCCGCTCTCAGTTAGATTTTTTATGTCGAGTGCTCGAAGCCGTCATAGCTGAGGGCGCGACCACGATTAACATCACCGACACCGTGGGTTATGCCATGCCCGAGCATCACGGCCAGTTGTTGCGTACCTTGCGTGAACGCATTCCCAATTCGGAGCGCGCCGTGTGGTCGGTCCATTGCCATAATGACCTAGGCCTAGCCGTGGCGAATTCCCTGGCCGCGGTCAAGTTTGGCGGCGCGCGGCAAATTGAATGCACGATAAATGGCTTAGGCGAGCGCGCGGGCAATACCTCGCTTGAAGAAGTCGTCATGGCGGTCAAGACGCGCCAAGATTATTTTGGACTTGAAGTGGGCATTGACACCACGCAAATTGTGCCAACCTCTAAATTGGTGTCGCAAATTACCGGATTTATGGTACAGCCGAACAAGGCAATTGTAGGGGCCAATGCCTTTGCCCATGCTTCTGGCATTCACCAAGATGGCATCCTTAAAGCACGCGACACTTATGAAATTATGCGCGCGGAGGAAGTGGGCTGGAGCACAAATAAAATTGTGCTGGGCAAACTCTCTGGCCGTACCGCCTTCAAGCAACGCTTGCAAGAATTAGGCATTGCGCTGGACGGTGAAAATGAATTAAATACGGCCTTTATGCGTTTTAAGGAGCTGGCTGACCGTAAGGCTGAAATTTACGATGAAGATATTATTGCCTTGGTCGCCGCTGGCGGAGTAGCTTCCGAACTCAATGAGTATTTTAAATTTACTTCGCTCACACAACGTTCAATCTCTGGCGAAGAGCCTTATGCTTGCATTCTTTTTACCATTGATGGCAGCAATGTAACGGGCGAAGCGGTAGGCAATGGTCCGGTTGACGCCACTTTCAACGCGATTGAAACGCAGACTAAAAGTGGGGCGGAGTTAATTCTTTATTCCGTGAATGCAATCACGATGGGGACCCAAGCGCAAGGTGAAGTGACGGTGCGCTTATCCAAAAATGGTCGAATTGTGAATGGCGTTGGGACAGATTTGGATATTATAGCCGCTTCGGCCAAAGCTTATCTGGCGGCGTTGAACAAATTACAGTCCAAAGCGCAGAAACTCAATCCACAGGTAGGTTGAATTAAAAGCTCGCTCAGCCGTACCAACCCAGCCACCGCATGAGTAAAGGTAGCACAAGCCATTGAAGAAGGGCGATCAAAAATCGCTCATTGAGCGATTTAATGAGTCAAGCGCTAAATGGTAAAAAGTATAAACGCGATCCTCTGCTGTGTAACGCATCCTTAACGCTAAAAAGCTAAGAATGAGGTCCGTGATTAAGCACAAAAATAGATATTTTATTTTGGGCTCGATTCCCATCGTGGCTTATTTCTGTACAATCTAAATACCTTAGCTTGCCTCACTTTACCAATCACGGTAAGTTTAAAACCGATGGCTACGATCGCTGAAATGTCCACTCTTTAGATCAGTGGCTATAAAATTTTGCCTAAAGGCGTTGCCATAACTCAATACTAAAATATCCATGTTTACTCCTATTTCCAGCTCGGCAATTCAATCTTATGCGGCCGTACAAAAGTCTCCTGCACCTTCATTACTCTCGCTGCCGTTAGAAATACAAGAAGAAATAGAAAGTCGACTGGATGCAACTGCCCTGCAGGCGCTTTTTGAAGCGCTGACTACGGTGTCTCACAACGGAAAGTTGACTGACTCCACCATCTTAAAATTGCACCTGCTACAGCAAAGAGTTCCATCGGAATATCAATATGATCTAGCTAGATCGGATACTAATTTAAAAATATTTGCGTTGAACCAACTTAAGAGCTTATGGAAATCAAATCAGCTTGATCAAGTCGTAGAAAAGCCTATGCTCTTTAAGCTACTGCTTCTCGTTTGCGATCCAGAGATATTTGAATTTTTAAAAAAGACCATCCAACAAGCACCCGAGTTAAAGCAAAGGCTGCTGCATTGGGTCGAACGCTCAAAAACCGAAGAGGTACAAACCATAGCAGCCAATGCATTAACGCTCTTGGTCAAAGCAGGTATTGCTTTAACCGGACAAGATTTCAGAGAAATTCGAGTCCCCGGGGCAGATTTGAGCTATGGTGTTTTTGCCCATACACAATTCGAGGAGGCTGATTTAAGCGGCAGTAATTTACAGGGAGCATGGTTAAGCCAAGCGAATCTAAGCAATGCGAAAATGGGTAAGGTTCGGTTTGGAGAACGATCCGCTTTAGAGATTGGAAACTGGGTTCATGCCTGCGGTTATTCGCCAGATGGTCGGTGGCTAGCGGTTGCTTCAGAGGCACACAGTATTAAACTGTACGATGCTAAAACTCTAAAGCTCAAACACGCGTTTGAGGGTCATCAGGGTGAGGTGATGAGTGTCGCTTTCAGTGCTGATGGTAAGTGGTTGGCTTCGGGGGGGGAGGACTTGACGGCGAGGTTATGGAGTATAGCTAGTGATTTTAAGAAAGAGCCTAAGACATTTAGCTGGCATCGTGATGCGGTAACAAGTGTCTCCTTGAGCCCGGATGGCAGGTGGCTAGCTGCGGCAAATTACGATGAGGTGAAGCTGTGGGATACAGTGAGCGACTCTGAGCGAACACCTAAGATATTTGAAGGGCATAGTGATAGCGTGATGAGTGTTTTATTCAGTGCCGATGGTAAGTGGCTAGCCTCGGGGAGCAAAGACAATACAGTTAAGCTATGGTATGTAGAGAGCAGTCCAAATCAAACGCCTAAAACCTTTGCCGGGCATTATGAGTCGGTGACGAGTGTCTCGTTCAGCGCTGATGGCAAGTGGCTCGCTTCGGGAAGTGAGGACGAGACAGTCAAACTCTGGCGGGTAAAAAGCGGCGTAGATCAAATCCCTAAAACATTTAAAGGGCATAGTGATAATGTAAATAGTGTCTCATTCAGCGCTGACGGCAAGTGGTTAGCCTCGGCGAGCGACGACAAGACAGTCAAACTCTGGTGGGTAGAAGGCAGCTCGGAGCAAATGCCTAAAACATTTGAAGGACACGGCAGTTATGTCAATAGCGTTTCGTTTAACCCCGACGGAAAGTGGCTTGCCTCAGGCAGCAACGACAATACAGTCAAGCTGTGGAGACTAGAGCGCGGCTTAGATCAAACCCCCAAGTTGTTTGAAGGGCATCTTGATAGGGTGACGAGTATCTCGTTGAGCGCCGATGGGAAACAGCTTGCCTCGGGAGGTTTTGACAATACAGTGAAGCTGTGGAGTGTAGAGAGTGACTCGGAACGCGTACTAAAAACCTTCGGGCATCCTGATGGTGTGACGAGTGTGTCGTTAAGCGCCGATGGCGAGTGGTTGGCCTCGGGAGGTTTTGACAAGACAGTCAAACTCTGGCGTGTAGGAAGCGACTCGGAGCAAGCATTTAAGATTTTTGAAGGGCATAGTGATAGGGTAACAAGTGTCTCATTAAGCCCGGATGGCAAGTGGCTGGCATCGGGGAGCCAGGATCGTACAGTGAAGCTGTGGAGCCTAGAAAATGGCTCAGAACAAGCGCCTACGACATTTCAAGGGCATTATGATGGCGTAACCAGTGTTTCGTTTAGCGTCGATAGCAAATGGCTCGCCTCAGCCGGATGGGATAGGAATATCAAGCTGTGGCGTGTAGAGCATGGCTTAGAGCAAGTGCCTAAGATATTTCAAGGGCGGGCGGACGATCGCAGTGTATATAGTATCTCGTTCAGCAACGATGGCAAGTGGCTGGCCTCGGGGCGTTGGGATCGGGCAAAGCTGTGGGCTCTAGAAAGCAGCACAGAGCAAGTGCCTAAGATATTTTCAGGGCATCGTGGAGCAGTCAATAGTGTAGCGTTCAGTGCAGATAGTCAATGGCTCGCCACGGGGAGTGAAGACAAGACAGTGAAGCTGTGGTCGTTACCCTTAGGGCAATGTGTTACAACCATTAAGGATTTTAACGGATTCATTTATTCAGTCGTTTGGCAAA
Source organism: Mycoavidus cysteinexigens (assembly GCF_003966915.1). Classification (NCBI taxonomy): domain Bacteria; kingdom Pseudomonadati; phylum Pseudomonadota; class Betaproteobacteria; order Burkholderiales; family Burkholderiaceae; genus Mycoavidus; species Mycoavidus cysteinexigens. Next base: position 1,379,280 of record NZ_AP018150.1, on the reverse strand, counting down.
AGTTAGAAGAAGGTAAAACGCACTTAATCACAGCAGGAGCAGATAAAACTATACGGAAATGGCGCATAGAAGGCGAAGAGAAGAAATATGAGGCGGTATTAGAGTGGACTTCTTATCAAGCCATGTTAATGGCGACAGAAGCCCATCTAAAAGGAGCCGTAGGGTTAAGTGAAATGAATGCGCAACTACTCAGACAGCGTGGCGCTGTAATCCAGTGACGGTCCAAATTCTTAATCATTCCCGTGTTGTTATTGGCAAGTGCTGCGAGTTCAGTTTGATCGAGTTTAATGCGGGTGCGCCCATTTTTCTTGCACGCTAAAAATTTTCGATGGATACATTGATCTAGAATAACCAGCTCCAATCTGTGTATATGTATAGACAATGGTAATCCTCCCATTTTTAATAGTTTTTAAAAGTAAAACGTTAAGTTCCAAGGGCTAACTTCTATTTCTGGGGAATACCTCCAATAACCATATTGGACGGCTCATGATTATTTATTTTTCTGAAAAAGTTTATTGCAGAAAACCTGTCTATAAATAAGGTTTATAAGTAAACACATTTCTTTCTTGTAAAGTAAGTTTTTCAGAAATTTATAAAAACTCTCTTTCCCTTTCTCTTCCTCGGAGTCAGCTCGCCTTTTTCTAAGAGCTTTATAAGCCAAAGACTTGTGGGTTAAAAGAGACATATTCATACTTGGCTCGATCTAAATTGAAATGGGCAGATGAAACAAGGATGAAACTGTGAATAAAGTTCTAGCTAAAGGATATTGCCCTATCAGGCATTCATAAATTGAACCTTTCTCCCGCTTTATTTGTCATAAAATCTTATCCACAATTAATGATTGCGACGATCTATTCATTACTATATATTTTGACTAACTAATTGCATCAGCAACTAGCTAATATATAATAATCGACATTCTAATGAGAACTGATCCTATGAAAATTGAAAAACAAACAAATTTTTTGCCTATGAAACATATTATGAAAATTTCTTCTGGGGCGATGGCAGGCATCGCATGTGTCGGTACAGCTCTACTCGTCGTCATGCTGGGTGGTTGCGCAACCGAAACCTCGCAGGCGCTGGCAGTGCAGAAAGTGGAAAGCGCAAGCCGTCCCTACGCAGGTGTACGCGCACCCATCGCGGTGGGCAAGTTCGATAACCGATCATCCTACATGCGCGGCGTGTTTTCGGATGGGGTGGATCGCCTTGGCGGCCAGGCCAAAACCATCTTGATTACGCACCTGCAGCAGACTAATCGCTTCAACGTGCTCGATCGCGACAACCTAGCAGAGATCAAGCAGGAGGCCAACATCCAAAAAGCGATGCAGAAACTCAAGGGCGCGGATTATGTGATCACCGGCGACGTGACTGAATTCGGTCGCAAAGAAACCGGCGACCGTCAGTTATTCGGCATCCTAGGGCGCGGCAAAGAGCAGGTCGCCTATGCAAAGGTTAATCTAAACGTGGTTAACATCTCCACCTCTGAAGTAGTGTTCTCGGCTGGTGGAGCAGGCGAATACAAGCTCTCAAACCGTGAGGTGATTGGCTTCGGTGGCACCGCCAGTTATGACTCGACTCTCAATGGCAAGGTGCTGGATCTAGCTATGCGAGAAGCCGTGACGAATCTGGTCAATGGTGTTGAAAGCGGCGCGTGGAAGCCAGGCGCAATAAGATAGAGCAACAGGAAATCACAAGGGACAACTACGTCATGAGCAAAACATTCCCGATTTGGCGAGTGGCCACTGCTGCTGTTATGGGGGGCACGCTGCTGGCCGGTTGTGCGGCGCCGAGCAAGCCGCTTTACCAGTGGGAGAGCTACCAGCCACAGGTCTATGAATACTTTAAGGGCGGATCGAAGGAACAGCAGGTCGCAGAACTCGAACGCGGCCTAGAGAAGATCAAGTCACGCAATGGTGCGGTACCGCCAGGCTACCATGCCCACCTAGGCCTGCTGTATTCGAGTTTAGGCAAGGATGACCAGATGGTCCAAGAATTCCAGACCGAGAAGGCGCTGTTTCCAGAGTCGGCAGCCTATATCGACTTCCTGATGAAGAACGTCAAAAAGGGGGCCCACTGATGATCCAGCGCTTTCTAAAATTGTGTGCCGCCGCTGGCCTGGCTGTGTTGATGGTAGGGTGTGCTGCACCCAAGAAGATCGACTATACGGCCTTCTATGCGGCCTTCAAGGCCAGCAAGCCGCGCTCGATTGTCGTGTTGCCGCCGCTCAACGAATCGCCCGAAGTGGGCGCGACCTATGGCCTGTTATCGCAGGTGACGGTGCCGCTAGCCGAGGCAGGCTATTATGTGCTGCCGGTCACGCTGGTGGACGAGACTTTCCGACAGAATGGCCTGACTGTTGCTGGCGATATTCACGGCGTGTCGGTCGCCAAGCTGAGAGACATTTTTAACGCGGATGCCGCTCTGTATATCACGATCACGCAGTACGGCACCAAGTTTATGGTGCTCGACAGCGTTAGCACCGTGGCGGCCACTGCCAAGCTGGTGGACCTCAAGAGCGGCCGAATGTTATGGGCTGGCCAGGCTCGCGCGTCGAGCAACGAGGGCGACAATAATAGCGGTGGCAGCTTGGTTGCCATGCTCGTGACAGCGGTGGTCAAGCAGATCATCCACAGCTCAACTGACAAGAGTTACGGACTCGCCGGAGTGACTAGCTTTCGTCTGCTGTCGCCAGGACAGGAAGGTGGCATCCTCTACGGCCCACGTTCGCCAGGCTACAGCACGGATTGACACTGTCCGCGTAGCCGCCAACTCTGGTTCGTAGAGGCGTTGGTGTGCTTGCTCTCAGTAAACGTTGTAACTGAGAGCAAGCCAAAGGTGCTGGGCTTGAGCTAAAAAGTACGCGGAAAGCATGGCCTCTATTTAAATGACGACGAAATCACCCTGAATGCGCGCCGCGTCTACTTCTAAAATACCCGCTTGTGCAGCAAATTCTGGCCAGCGCGCAATGGCTGCTTTAACCTGTTTAATCACTTCTTTGCAGCGAGGCGCAAAGAAGCGGTCACCGACGCTTAATAAGTCATCGCGCGTAATATTTTTGAAGGCCCCGTTAACCGACATTAAATGCTGATAGGTCCATTGCCCTTGTGCATTATAAGCATGGGTCACATCATAGGCAGGCGCTAGCCGCCATTGCCCATTTTCCGCTAGAAGAAACGACAAATTTTTTGTATGGTCATCGCAGTTCGCAGCCAGTACATTAAAAACCATGCGACGAAAACCTTCTTCTAACGCAGCGGGCCCTAATCCGAGCTGTTGGATCACCTGGAAGTACTGGCTATAGCTATGGGTTGCACGTTGCTTGTAGTCTAAATGCTGCATTGCGCACAGCGTTTGCGTATGAAGTTTTGCGCCATTTTGCCGATCGAAGCGCCGCGTCATAAAGTGGGCGCGCCCGTTTTCCTCGAGTAAGCGGCATTCGGTCATGGTAATACCAGCCGCGCTTGCCATCAGATAATAAGCATACTCGATTCTTCCATAATCAGCGCTTGCTCCAAGTTCGCTGTCTTGACCCACGCCATCGAGTTTAAGTAGCCAGTAGTCAAATCCGGGATCTGCTGGCAACTGACCCGAGCGAATTTCGTTGGTTTCCGCATTCCAAGCGATGACCGCTTTGGCGCGCGCGCCACCCGCTGAAGTACCCACTTGAATCAAGTTCATAATCGCGGCTTCAGTTTCTTTATCACCCGCAAATTGACCGGCCAGCGTTTTTTGTGAACTGCTTACCAATTCGTGGAGTTTGAGAGCGGTTGCTTTACTTCGTTTGGGACCACGAGCCGGACGAAATTCTAAGGCGCCGATGCCACGATTCCCCATATAGGCCAGGCGATCCAGCGGTGTAATAGCATTTTTCTCGACCCCTGCCTGTGCCAGATAAGCATCGATTAGAGCATTCCCGAAGTCGTCGGGGAGGGCATCCGCTAGCATTGCTGGTAAGCGTTTATAGGTTATTTCTGGCAAGCTAGGGAAAACATAAAAAGCCTGAGCAATCGGCATCGTCAATGGGGCCAATTCAATGCCTTGCTTTTGCCAGGCTGGATCATATTCAAATGCATAGTAGCCAAGCGTAGGAGCAAAGGTCACTGCGCCGACCGTTTTACCCCATATGCGCACCTCAATCGTATCAACTGCTTGGTACATTTCTTTTATCCGTTGTCCGTTTTAACCTGGCGTGCTCGATAAACCTTCATGCGCGGCTTATTTTTCTGCTTGGCTTTAAGTATTTGCATAGGGCTGATTGGCATCATGGGGGCGAGTAACTCTAACCAATCTGTACGGTTTAAAGCACGGATGACTTTGACCATGGTTTTAAGAGATGAGCCTTTGCCATTTTCTAAATTCTTAATTGCCCCTGTGCTGCTATTGGCAAGCGCGGCAAGTTCAGTTTGATCGAGATTGGTTCGAATGCGTAGCGCACGGATTTGGCTACCGAGATGAAGCATCCATTCATCGGTAGAGCGTTGAGGTTCAGATAAAGACATAAATATGACTTTAATGTATAAAAGTGGATATTATGGACATAATTATATCTTTTTTGTTGGTTTAATTTATTTGCTTAGATTGATCTAGATTGGAAGTGTTCTCAATCCAATGGTGGCAGGTGCGGTAGCAGCGCGTCATAGGTGTATCGCCCTTGAAGAAAAAACGGCGGGAACAGTGTGGTGCTGTGGATACGCCATTATCGCTTAAACGCTAAAAAGGTCAGGTATGTCCTATAAGCAGGTATAGCTGGGTTCATTCAATAATTCGGCGAGCGAAATATCCAATCTATTATTCTTAAGCGCAGCACTCAGCTTTTGATGATCTATTGGTAGCGCTGAGTGCTCAAGTTGAGCAATCAATGTAGGGCGATCCATCAGCAATAAATTAAACAGCGTTAATAAAGTAATGTGCTGCGCTGGAGTGACTAAAGTCCATTGCTGCTTTGCGTCATTTAACTGCAATTTTGCAATCAATCCGGCTGTGTTTAGCTTGGCGAGAAGCCGCTTAGTGTTTTCGCTATCGCGCTGCACAATATAGATCAAGTCTCTTGTTGTACAGCCGATCGCATCTTTCTCACGCGCAACTTCGAGGCTGATTAGCACAGCTAAAGCATCCAACATATCACTCCCGACAAAACGCGGACGCTGAATTGCACGCATGCGAAGCACTGGCAAAGCTGCGGTAAACATGGCTCCGGCCAAGATAATTAACCAACTTAAATACACCCATAGCAAGAAAATTGGCACCGCAGCAAATGCCCCATAGACGGCCGTGTAAGTGGGAAATTGATGAATATAAAAACCGAAGCCACGCTTAGCGCCTTCAAACGCAAGCGCGGCTACGATGCCGCCCGCTAACGCATCGCGCCATCTCACATGGCAATTCGGCAAGTAAAGGTATAGGGAGGTAAACGCCAACGCTGACAAAACTAGCGGCGCACTATCTATCAGCCATCTAGACGCAAAGACGTCGGTATGGAGCGGCAGTACAGACTGACTCAGTAGATAAGAGGAAATAGAAAAACTCAGGCCCAATAAAATGGGTCCGAGCGTGATACCTGCCCAATACACCAGCACACGCTGCACAATCGGCCGCGGTTTGTGGCTACGCCAAATTGAGTTGAACTCAGCTTCGACCGTCATAAGCGTAATAATTGACGTCCCAATCAATGCCACTGAACCTACCGTAGTCAAACTTTTTGCATTCGCTGAAAATTGATTTAAATATTCAAAAATTTGATTACTGATCTGTGCTGGCATTAAGCGCTCAGCAAAATAATTTTGCAACTCAAGCTGCAATGAAGCAAAGAGAGGAAATGCTGTAAAAATAGAGAGTCCTACCGTCAGCAACGGAACTAATGCTAACACTGTAATAAATGTCAGGCTGCCGGCCACTTGCGCGAGACGATCTTCGCTACTACGCTTGGCTAAAAAATAAATACAGCGTTTAATGAAGCCAAATTCACGATAAAATTTGCTCCAAGTTGCCTTATACCAGTGAGTTTTATGCTCTGTTTCCACGCTTCACCTTGATGAATTCAGCGATTTGATGCAATTGAGCCGATAGCTCAGCGCCAGTTGCGTTACCCCCCACAATTACGGATGCAATGCCTATCCGTAAACTCTACAGAACGAAATCCGGGGGCGATACAAAAATTTTGGAGATTGGGTTTCAATACAACATTGATTTGTGTAGCTGTCAATGCTGTTGGTCCTAATAATAAATAAAAGGAGGGGCATGCTACTTACTAAAATCCTGCCTTCTGGAACAACTTTTATATGTAAGCAGTCGGTAGAACGTTGATGTTCAGATAAAGACATAAATATGGCTTTAATATATGAAAGTGAGTCTAGTGTACACAATTATATCTTTTTTGCCATTTCAATTTATTTGCTTAGCGTGATTAAGCTATTGGTATCGGCACTCGAGCCGTATGGTCCTTAACCTGCTACGACAAAACCCTTCTACCCTGAGCATGAGACGGCGCAAAATCCGCGCTTCTTTTTGTCTGCGAGGAAGGTACGAGCGTCATCATGCACACAACAATAGACAAGACGAATTACATTCTTAGTACTTTTATGAACCCGTTTTTTTCAGGGCAAAATAACACTAAAATCAGTCACAACGTCTTACCGGAGGTTGATGCCCAGAAACTTCCTTGCCCGCATCGGGGGCCATGCGCAGGAGCATAAAAAGGGTCGCCATGGCAGGAATTGCAACCAGAATAAATGCAATGTGAAAATTGGTAATGTCGACATAAAAAACTTGACGAGTAGCTTCAACCCTCTCTAGCACCCATGCCGCAAAAGCAACTCCGCCCGCCATGGCGAGCTGCTTCGAAACATTCGCCATGGTCGAAGCCCGACTCACTGCTGACGGTGGCATATCTGCGTAAGACATAATATCCAATGCCATGTATTGCAAACAGCGGCTAAGCCCAGCTACAAATAAGAGCGCAATCATGACAATGCGTGGGGTCGTCGGCAAAAATAGCGCTAGCATGCCGATACAGAGACTACCGATGATCGCATTGATGCTGAGTGCCCGACGAAAACCGAAGCGACGTAGTATTTTTTGAATCAAGCATTTAGCGGCGAGAAATCCTGCCGCACTGGCGAAAGTCACAGATCCAGATTGGAGCGGAGTAAAACCGAATCCCACTTGAAGCATCATGGGTAAAAGAAAGAAAAAAGTGCCTGCGCCCACAGCACGAATGATGAAACCGCAAACAATACCTATCCGATAAGTCTTGATAGAAAAAAGCCGCAAATCTAATGCAGGGGCCACCATTTTTCTGGCGCGCCAAAAATAAACCAGCATTAAAACCACCCCTGACATTGTCAGTAGCGCCACTGTATGCGCAGGCAATGACCGGTCCCCAAGCGCTGAAAAGCCATATCCTAAAGCCGCCAAGCCAAAACCAGAAAGAAGAAAGCCAATTAAATCGAAAGCTGGAGGCGCGCCGCGAAATTTAGGAACATACTTAAGGCCAACTGCGATGATCGCGATGCCGATGGGTAGATTGATCCAGAATAACCAGCTCCAATGCATATAGGTGGTTAAAAAACCTCCAAGCATTGGGCCAACGATAATTCCAATCGTGGCCGGAATGGTTACGTTTGAGAATGCTCGGATGAATTCACTCTTAGGCATGGAACGAACCAAGATTAACCGCCCAACAGGAAAGACCAGCGCCCCGCTAACGCCTTGCAGACTACGGCCAACTAGGAAAATATAAAAATTTGGAGCGCAGGCACAGGCAATCGAGGCCAAGGTGAAAATAGTCAGCGCGCTACAGAAAATAGTGCGCGCCCCAAAACGATCGGCGCACCAACCGCTTATTGGAATGGCAATGGCCATGGCTAAAAAATACGCAACAAAAGCCAGCTTTAACTGTATTACGTCAACCTGAAAGCTTGCGGCAATAGCGGGTAGAGCCGTCGACAGCATGCTGGCATCGATGCCCTCCATGAACAGAGCAGCGGCGATGATGATCTGAAGAATAAACAGGGGGCGGTTGGCTGATAGCGGCGTTAGTGAAGCAGTTTTGCGCATTCTTGTCCTAATCTCAAAATTTTCTCGAGAGCTTGTGCAGCCTTACGTGCACCTATCTTTTGTCCGCCGCCCATTGCTCATGCTTGACGGTGAGCGGCTTGCGCGCCTAGCTAATGGCTGATCGCCTATGCTTGAACGGTGCTTACCGTGTAGCTTAGCAGCACCCAGCTCGGCATAGGGAAATTTAGGCCGTTGCGCTCTCTCATGGGCGGCCAAGCTAAAGCGCCTACTCGGAAGCGTCTTTGAGCGAATAAAGAACCGCCACATACTTGACTAAATTCATAGGTTATTTATACTTAACACTATTAGTAATGTAAATTACGTATGCAGGATAAGAGGTAGTTGGACTATTTAGCCTAATTTGATATTTTTGTCCGCTTTAATGTTTTTGTCTAGTTATGAGACTCACGACTAAAGGTCGCTTCGCTGTGACCGCCATGCTAGATTTAGCGCTACACCGTGAAACAGGCCCTGTCACGCTTGCTGGTATTAGCGAGCGGCAACAGATTTCGCTGTCATACCTTGAGCAATTGTTTAGCAAGTTGCGCCGGCAAGGGATTGTTGAGAGCGTGCGCGGTCCAGGTGGCGGCTATAAACTCGGTCGGCTGGTGGCAGAAATTACGGTGGCCGATATTATTATTGCCGCGGATGAGTCCCTTGATGCAACGCGCTGCGGCGGCAAGGGCAGTTGTGGTCATACAACTTATCAAGATGGGCACTGTATGACGCATAGACTATGGTCGACCTTGAATCAAAAGATGCGCGAGTATCTTGATTCAGTCTCGCTACAAGATTTGGTGCTGCAACAATATGGGCGTGAGACTGGCGCAGCCAGGCTGCGCGACCAGCGCGCAAACACCATGGATACACTTTAAGCACAGTTTTCGGAGTTATTGATGCAAAACGTTCTTCCTCGCCTTCCGATTTATCTGGACTACAGCGCCACTACGCCGGTCGACCCCCGTGTAGCGGACAAGATGATTCCTTACTTGTGCGAGCAGTTTGGTAATCCCGCTTCGCGCAGCCACTCCTATGGTTGGGCCGCGGAGCAAGCGGTCGAGGAGGCGCGCGCGCAGGTCGCAGCACTGCTCAATTGCGATCCACGTGAAATTGTTTGGACTTCAGGCGCCACAGAATCTGACAATTTAGCTCTAAAAGGCGCTGCGCATTTTTATCAAAGCAAAGGCAAACATATCATCACCGTTAAAACTGAGCATAAAGCGGTGCTTGATACCTGTCGCGAGCTTGAGCGGCAAGGCTTTGAGGTGACTTATCTAGATGTTTTAGAAAATGGTTTGCTCGATCTAGAAGCGTTTAAGCAAGCGCTACGGCCCGATACGATTTTGGTTTCAGTGATGATGGTCAATAATGAAATCGGCGTGATCCAAGATATTGAGCAAATCGGTGAGATATGCCGCGATAAAGGCATTATTTTTCATGTTGATGCAGCGCAAGCAGCCGGTAAGGTGGTGCTTGATCTGGCGCGCTTAAAGGTTGACTTAATGGCGTTGTCCGCGCATAAAGTATATGGCCCTAAAGGCATTGGCGCCCTGTATGTGCGCCGCAAACCACGGGTGCGCATTGAAGCGCAAATGCACGGCGGCGGCCATGAACGGGGCATGCGCTCAGGCACTTTGCCAACCCACCAAATTGTCGGCATGGGCGAAGCTTTTCGCTTCGCGCGCGAAGAAATGGCGGCGCAAAACCAGCATGCGCGCGCGCTCTATGATAGGTTGTTGCAAGGCTTAAGCAAAATGGAAGAGGTCTATGTAAATGGCGATGCGCAACAGCGCGTGCCGCATATTTTAAACATTAGCTTTAATTTTGTTGAGGGCGAATCGCTGATTATGGCCGTGAAGGATATCGCGGTCTCTTCTGGATCCGCGTGTACCTCAGCGTCGCTTGAGCCTTCTTACGTGTTGCGCGCGCTTGGGCGCAATGATGAATTGGCGCATAGTTCAATCCGCTTTAGCGTGGGACGCTTTACCACCTTGCAAGAAGTCGATTACGTGATACGTTTAATGGAAAGTAAAATCGCCAAACTACGCGATTTGTCGCCATTATGGGAAATGCATCAAGAAGGGGTCGATTTGAATTCGATCGTATGGGCTGCGCATTGAAAGTAGCGGCCGCTTGATAGCATAGATTGGGCGTTGGCATAGAACAGCAAGGCCCTTATGAGTTGGTTAATAAAAGAATTTTTTAGGAGTTAGATCATGGCATATAGCAATAAAGTGCTCGATCATTATGAAAACCCCCGTAATGTCGGGTCATTTGATAAAGACGGCGATGGCATTGGCACGGGTATGGTCGGTGCGCCCGCCTGCGGGGACGTTATGAAACTGCAAATTCGGGTAGGCGCTGATGGCGTTATCGAAGACGCGAAGTTTAAAACCTATGGCTGTGGTTCGGCGATTGCTTCGAGTTCGCTGGTGACCGAATGGGTTAAAGGGAAAACGCTAGAGCAAGCATTGACCATTAAGAACACGCAAATTGCCGAAGAATTGGCGTTGCCGCCGGTGAAAATCCATTGTTCAATTCTGGCCGAAGATGCAATTAAAGCTGCCGTTAAAGATTATCAAGAGCGTCATGCGAAAACGGCTGAACTGATTGCAAGTTGAGCCGCAGTTTAATCAAGTAAGCAGGGCGAAGCGCTCTACATTTTTTTGACTGATATGAGCATTACATTGACCGAAAAAGCAGCGCAACATGTACAAAGATATTTGCTCCGCCGCGGCAAAGGGCTTGGCTTGCGCTTAGGCGTGCGTACAACAGGATGTTCAGGACTAGCCTATAAGCTTGAATATGTTGATGCGCTCGCGCCAGAAGACCAAGTCTTCGAAAGTTATGGCATAAAAGTTGTGGTTGATCCTAAAAGCCTGGCTTACATTGATGGCACTGAATTAGATTTTGGGCGCGAAGGACTGAATGAAGGTTTTAAATTTAAAAACCCTAACGTCAAAGATGAATGTGGGTGTGGTGAATCATTCCGCATCTAATGCAACCGTCGCGTATCTAGCCGCGCCACGTCAGTTTTTTTGCCGTTAATTAAAAGCTTGACGGTGTAATTCCAATGTCCTCTTTCAGCGGTACTTATTTCGATTTATTTGGCTTGCCTGCAAATTTTGTGGTCCAAGATCAAGAACTTGCCAATGCGTATCGCACGGTGCAGGCGCACACTCACCCAGATCGTTTCGCCGCGGACTCGGAAGCTCAAAAGCGGATTGCCTTGCAATGGGCGACTCACGCAAATGACGCCTATCGCACCTTAAAAGATCCATTACAACGCGCGATTTATTTACTGCAATTGCGTGGCATTGAAACGCAAGCCGAGCATAATACGGTGATGGCGCACGCCTTTCTTATGCTGCAGCTAGAATGGCGAGAAGCAATCGAAGCCGCGCAACTTGAAAAGAATCTGCCCGCGCTGCAAGCATTGCTGGATAAACTGCATCATGAGCGCACACTCCGTCTGACGAAACTTGTGAGCTTGTTTGAAGCTCAGATGGATCAAGCTGCGGCGGAGGTGGTGCGCGAATTGATGTTCATCGAACGGGTCGCGCAGGAAGCGCAGGCTCAGATTGAAAACCTTGAATACGCGTAGAAGGCAAGCTGATGGCTTTATTACAAATTTCCGAGCCGGGTCTAGCGCCAGCGCCTCACGAGCGGCGGCTTTCAGTCGGCATTGACCTTGGCACAACTCATTCATTAGTGGCGGCGGTACGCCATAGCCTACCCGAAGTCCTGCCGGATGGGGCAGGGGATTCATTGCTTCCTTCGGTGGTGCGTTATCTGCCAACGGGTGAGAGACAGCTAGGCCGCATGGCGAAAAAACATGCTGCGCTTGATCCCAAAAATACGATTGTCTCGGTCAAACGCTTAATGGGGCGCAGCAAAGAAGAAATTGAGCAGGCCGCCCACGCTCCCTATGATTTAGTCGCAGCGCCAGGCATGGTGCAAATCAACACCGCGGCGGGTGTCAAGAATCCGGTTGAAGTGTCGGCTGAAATTCTTGCGGCATTGCGGCAGCGTGCGCAAGCCGCACTGGGCGGCGAACTATTTGGCGCAGTGATTACAGTACCGGCTTATTTTGATGATGCGCAACGACAAGCCACAAAAGATGCAGCCCAGCTTGCTGGTCTTAATGTGCTGCGCTTATTAAACGAGCCCACTGCGGCGGCAATTGCCTATGGGCTGGAAAGCGGCGCACAAGGCATCTATGCGGTCTATGATCTAGGGGGCGGCACGTTTGATTTGTCGATTCTTAAACTAACGCAAGGTGTGTTTGAAGTGCTCGCCGCCGGCGGTGATTCAAGGCTAGGCGGAGATGATTTTGATCAAGCTTTGTTAGACTATGTGCTTGTCAAAGCAGGTTTAGAGATGCATCTGCTGAGCGCTGGCGAGCAGCGGCTATTACTCGACGCTGCGCGCAGCGCGAAAGAAACTTTATCGACAACCCAGCAAGCCACGGTGGAGGTTTTGCTGGCAAATGGTACGCAGATCGCCGTGTCCGTCACTGAAGCTGAATTTGCCGAGCAGGTTCAGCCTCTCGTGCAACGGACGTTAGCGCCGATGCGTAAAATTTTACGCGATGCGCAGATTGCTGTAAAAGATGTACAAGGTGTTGTCTTAGTCGGCGGCGCAACGCGTATGACGGTGATTCGGCGTGCAGTCGAAGGGTTTTTTGAGCAACCCGCGCTGACTGGTATTGATCCAGATCAAGTGGTCGCGCTGGGGGCCGCCATCCAAGCAGATCTATTAGCCGGCAATCGACGTGCTGACGACGATTGGCTATTGCTAGATGTGATTCCGCTCTCGTTAGGGGTTGAAACGATGGGCGGGCTGGTGGAAAAAATTATTCCGCGTAATTCAGCCATTCCGGTTGCGCGCGCGCAAGAGTTTACGACTTTTAAAGATGGGCAAACGGCCATGTCGATTCATGTCGTGCAGGGTGAACGCGAGCTGGTTGCAGATTGTCGTTCGCTGGCGCGTTTTGAGTTGCGCGGGATTCCGCCTATGACGGCTGGGGCAGCGCGTATTCAGGTAAGTTATCAGGTTGATGCGGATGGGTTACTCTCTGTGTCTGCGCGCGAAACGCAGTCTGGCGTTGCCGCCTCAGTTGCGGTAAAGCCGGCCTATGGTTTAAGCGACGAAGATATTTCCCGTATGCTGAGTGACAGTTTTCAGGCGGCTAACCTGGATAAAGACACGCGTGCATTGCGCGAACTCCAAGTCGATGCGCAGCGGCTGCTAGCCGCCACCGAAAGCGCTTTGGCTAGCGACGCAACTTTACTCAGCGCGGCTGAGCGCGCCGAGATTGACGCCGCCCTAGAAAGCTTGCAGAAAATCAAAGATAGCCAGCAACCCGATGCGCTGGAAGATGCAATTAAAACCTTAGCGGCAGTCACGGATGAATTCGCGGCGCGGCGCATGAATCAGAATATCCGCGTGGCGCTGGCTGGCCGCAAAGTTAGAGAGCTGACTGAACAGTAAGATTATTTTTAAGAAAAACTGGAACCCTAGATGCCTCAGGTCATTGTATTACCTCATCTCGAATTGTGCCCAGAAGGCGCTGTGATTGATGCCACGCCAGGCAAAAGTGTCTGCGAGACATTACTGGAAAATGGGGTGGAGATCGAGCACGCCTGCGAAAAGTCCTGTGCCTGCACAACCTGCCATGTGATTGTGAGAGAAGGCTTTAAGCAACTCGGCCATCCTAATGAAATTGAAGAAGATTTGCTGGATATGGCCTGGGGTTTGGAGGCCACTTCTCGCTTATCATGCCAAGCCATAATCCCGGCTGAAACCGAGGGCGCTATCGTGGTTGAAATTCCACGTTATACAATTAATCATGCAAAAGAAAAGCATTAAGAACAGCACCCGCTATTTGCTGTGTTAAAATTATCGTTGTAGATAACCTCAGTCAGTAGTTTGATTGAGGCGCTATCTGATTCCCCTCCTACCTGTGCGCTAATTGCGATCCGCTAAACGGTCAGGCCGTGCTGCGGGAGGTCTGGTTAACCCGCTATTTCTCGACAAACTTGAGGAAAAGGTGAGCGTCAAATGATGCAACAATTTCGATCAAACTCGTATTTATTTGGCGGTAATGCGCCGTATGTTGAAGAGCTCTATGAAGCCTATCTCAACAATCCCGCCTCTGTGTCAGATCATTGGCGCGACTATTTTGATGCGCTCCAAAATGTGCCTGCAGTGGATGGCTCCAGCGCAAGCGATGTGGCGCATGGTCCAATTATTGAGTCCTTTGCGCAACGTGCTAAAGCGAATACATTTGTGCAGCAAACGGGCAGCGTTGATTTAGCAACTGCACGTAAACAAGTTTACGTGCAAGCTCTGATTGATGCCTATCGCTTTATGGGTTCGCGCTGGGCTAATCTAGATCCGCTTAAGCGCCAGGAACGCCCACACATCCCCGAGCTTGAACCGGCTTTCTATGACTTCACTGAAGCCGATATGGATCAAGTCTTCCATGCCGGGAATTTATATTTTGGTTTTGAGCAGGCGACTCTAAGAGAAATCGTCAAAGCGCTGCGCGATACTTACTGTGGCACGATCGGCGTTGAGTTTATGTATATCAGCGACCCTGAACAGAAACGCTGGTGGAAAGAACGCCTTGAATCGATTCGCGCCACGCCAGATTTTTCCGCTGAAAAGAAAAAGCATATTTTCGAGCGACTCACGGCAGCCGAAGGTCTTGAGCGTTACCTGCATACGAAATTTGTCGGCCAAAAACGCTTTTCGCTCGAAGGGGGTGAAAGCTTTATCGCGGCAATGGACGAGGTAGTGCGCCATTCCGGCGCGCTAGGTGTGCAAGAAATCGTGATTGGGATGGCGCATCGTGGCCGCTTAAATATCTTAGTCAATACGCTGGGCAAAATGCCAGCAGATCTTTTTGCTGAGTTTGAAGGCAAGCACTTGGATGAGCTGCCGGCGGGCGATGTTAAATACCATAAAGGGTTTTCCAGCGATGTCTCGACCCCAGGCGGTCCCGTGCATTTGTCGCTGGCATTTAATCCTTCCCACCTTGAAATTGTCAACCCAGTAGTTGAAGGTTCAGCCAAAGCTCGGATGGAGCGTCGTGGCGATCCAGATGGCAGCCAAGTATTGCCGGTGCTGGTGCATGGCGATGCCGCGTTTGCTGGACAGGGGGTGGTGATGGAAACCCTCAATCTGGCTCAAACCCGGGGCTATGGCACGTATGGCACTCTGCATGTCGTAATTAATAATCAAATTGGCTTTACCACTTCTGATCCGCGCGATGCGCGTTCAACGTTGTATTGTTCAGACGTTGTCAAGATGATCGAAGCACCCGTCATTCACGTAAATGGCGACGATCCAGAAGCCGTGATCTTGGCGACTCAGCTTGCAGTCGATTTTCGCGCGAAATTTCATCAAGACGTGGTGCTGGATATTGTCTGCTTCCGCAAGCTGGGCCACAATGAGCAAGATACCCCGGCGGTCACGCAGCCATTGATGTATAAAAAAATTGCTCAGCATCCAGGCACACGTGCACTGTATGCCGAGAAATTAGTGGCGCAAGGTGTTTTAAACAGCGACGAAGCCGATGCGTATGTGAAGCGCTACCGTCAAGCGATGGACGAAGGGCAACACACGGTTGATCCTGTCTTGTCGAATTACAAAAGTAAATATGCGGTCGATTGGGTGCCATTTTTAAACCGTAAATGGACCGATGCCGCAGACACTGCAGTGCCCCTGGCTGAACTCAAACGCTTAGCTGAACGCATTACTACGGTGCCGGAAACGCTCAAACTGCATCCATTAGTGGAGCGGGTGGTGAATGATCGCCGCGCCATGGGTAAAGGTGAGGCGCCGTTGGATTGGGGCATGGGCGAACACCTTGCCTATGCGTCGTTAGTCGCCTCTGGCTACGCGGTGCGTTTAACCGGACAAGATAGCGGGCGCGGCACATTTACGCACCGTCACGCTGTACTGCATGATCAAAACCGCGAAAGCTGGGATGACGGCAGCTATGTTCCGTTAAAGAATGTCACCGAGAATCAGGCCACATTTAATGTGATCGACTCAGTGCTGTCCGAAGAGGCGGTGCTGGGCTTTGAATATGGCTACTCAACCGCAGAGCCTAACACCCTCGTATTATGGGAAGCGCAATTCGGCGATTTCGCGAATGGCGCGCAGGTTGTGATTGACCAGTTCATTTCATCGGGCGAAGTGAAATGGGGTCGAGTTTCAGGCTTGACGATGCTGTTGCCGCATGGTTATGAAGGCCAAGGGCCAGAGCATTCCTCAGCGCGGATTGAGCGGTTTTTGCAACTCTGCGCGGATCACAATATGCAAGTGGTGCAGCCAACCACGCCGGCACAGGTCTTCCATCTATTGCGTCGGCAAATGATTCGTCTGTTCCGTAAGCCTTTAATTGTCGCTACGCCAAAATCGCTGTTGCGCCATAAAGAGGCCGTGAGCAGTTTATCCGAGCTAGCTAAAGGATCTTTCCGCACCATCATAGGCGAAACGGATGCGACGCTCGAGCCTAAAAAAATCAAGCGACTTGTGGTCTGCTCCGGTCGCGTCTACTATGACTTAGTAGCGCATCGCCGTGAGGCCAAGCTAAAAGATGCGGCCATCATTCGGGTCGAACAGCTCTATCCATTCCCGCATAAAGCCTTTGAAGCGGAATTGAAGAAATATGAGCATGTTACCGAAATAGTCTGGGTCCAAGATGAGCCACAAAACCAAGGACCTTGGTTCTATATCGAGCATCATTTGCTAGAAGGCATGAAAGAAGGGCAAAAACTGGCATATAGTGGCCGTCCTGCTTCTGCCTCGCCAGCGGTGGGGTATTATGCGAAACATTATGAGCAGCAAAAGCAACTCATTGATGGGGCGTTTGGCCGCTTAAAAGGTGCAGTACGCGTAAAATAAAAGTGTTGGGCTTTGAAGGCCCAACACCGCTATAAAATACAAGCATTTTGCTGCACGCTAATTAATGTGCAGCAAAATAAATATACTTCGATTTGTTAGAGATCTATTCAGGAAAATCAATGGCTATTGTAGAAGTCAAGGTGCCGCAGCTATCCGAATCCGTCGCTGATGCGACCCTGCTGCAATGGAAAAAACGTCCCGGCGAGGCGGTTGCGCAAGATGAAATTATCATTGAAGTTGAGACCGATAAAGTCGTGCTTGAAGTCCCTGCGCCAGCAGCAGGGGTTATGATGCAGATTGTCCGTGAAAATGGCGATACAGTGGTCGCGGATGAAGTGATTGCTAAAATCGATACCACCGCTCAGGCTGGAGCCGCCTCCAGCGAGGCTAAACCAGCGCCAGCCGCAACTATGCCCGCTGCCGCGCCGGCTGAACCAGCCAGTGCGAAAGCCATGCCTTCAGCAGCAAAACTCATGGCTGAACAAGGCATAAGTGCTGCTCAAATAGAAGGCAGTGGCCGCGATGGGCGAATCACGAAAGGCGATGTGCTCGCAGCTCCCGCCGCCCAGCCTGCGGCAACGATGGCACCGGCCCGCACCGCAGTTAAACCCGCGTTGCCTGAAGTAAAAGCTGCAGTTAATATTAGCCAGTCGCTTGAAGGCCGGCCAGAACAAAGAGTGCCGATGTCACGTTTGCGCGCGCGTATTGCGCAGCGTCTACTTGAATCGCAACAAACTAACGCGATCTTGACGACCTTTAACGAGGTCAATATGCAGCCGGTCATGGAGCTGCGCAATAAATACAAAGATAAATTCGAAAAAGCCCATGGCGCGCGTTTAGGTTTTATGTCTTTCTTTGTTAAAGCAGCTGTGCACGCATTAAAGAAATACCCGGTCGTCAACGCCTCAGTCGATGGCAATGATGTGGTGTATCACGGCTACTTTGATATTGGTATTGCCGTTGGTTCGCCACGCGGACTGGTGGTGCCCGTCTTGCGTGATGTAGATCAAATGAGCCTGGCTGAGATTGAGAGCAAGATTGCAGAATATGGCCAAAAAGCAAAAGAAGGCAAGCTGTCGCTAGAAGAACTTACAGGCGGCACGTTCTCTATTTCCAACGGTGGCGTATTTGGCTCAATGCTGTCCACACCCATTATTAATCCACCGCAATCCGCGATTCTTGGCGTCCATGCCACCAAAGAGCGCGCCGTAGTGGAAAATGGTCAAATTGTGGTGCGCCCAATGAACTACCTCGCCATGTCTTATGACCATCGCATTATCGATGGGCGGGAAGCCGTATTAGCGCTAGTTGCGATCAAAGAAGCGTTAGAGGACCCAGCGCGACTCTTGCTCGACCTGTAACCGTCTAACTTTTCTGTATCTGAATTATGTCTAATCAATTTGATGTCATTGTGATTGGCGGTGGCCCGGGCGGCTACATCGCAGCAATTCGCGCAGCGCAACTCGGTAAATCTGTTGCTTGCGTGGAAAAATGGAAAAATCCAAACGGCGAAACGGTTCTTGGCGGCACTTGCCTAAATGTCGGCTGTATCCCTTCGAAAGCCTTGTTAGCTTCGTCTGAAACGTTTGAGCATACAGCGCATCACCTGGCCGAGCATGGTATTACAGTCAATGGAGAAGTGCAGCTCGATTTAGCCAAAATGCTGGCTCGTAAAGATGGCATTGTGAGCAAAATGACCAAGGGCATTGAGTTTTTATTTCGCAAAAACAAAGTGACCTGGCTCAAAGGTCATGCGCAATTTACTGCTCGCAATAGCGCGGGGAATTATCAAATCGAAGTCAGCGGTGAGGGCGCAGCACAAACCATTACCGCTCAGCATGTGATTATTGCGACTGGTTCCAAAGCCCGTCATTTGCCAAACATCCCGATTGATAACCGCATCATTGCCGATAACGAAGGCGCGCTCTCGTTTGATTCAGTGCCTAAAAAACTTGCAGTGATTGGCGCGGGCGTGATCGGCCTTGAACTGGGTTCGGTATGGCGTCGTCTCGGCGCACAAGTCACCGTGCTAGAAGCCGCGCCGAGTTTTCTGGCGGCCGCGGACGATGGCGTTGCCAAAGAAGCCTCGAAACAATTTGCCAAGCAAGGGCTAGCGATTCACCTTGGGGTCAAAATCGGCGACGTTAAAACTACCCAGCAGGGTGTTTCAATTGCCTATACTGACAAAGAAGGCAAAGCGCAAACGCTGGTGGCAGATCGTTTAATCGTCTCCGTCGGGCGCGTGCCAAATACGGACGGTTTAGGCTTAGAGAAGATTGGGCTAGCGGTGAACGAGCGCGGTATGATTGAAGTCGATGACCAGTGCCGGACTCAATTGCCGAATCTATACGCAATTGGCGATGTCGTCAGAGGCCCAATGTTGGCCCATAAAGCGGAAGACGAAGGGGTCATGGTAGCCGAAGTGATTGACGGCCAAAAGCCGCATATCGACTACAATTGTGTTCCCTGGGTGATCTATACCGCGCCTGAAATTGCTTGGGTGGGTAAGACCGAGCAACAACTTAAGCAAGAAGGGCGGGCTTACAAAGCTGGGCAATTCCCATTTGCGGCGAATGGCCGTGCGCTTGGCATGGCGAAAGCGGAAGGTTTTGTCAAAATGTTAGCGGATGCAAAAACCGATGAAATTCTCGGCGTGCATATTGTCTCATCTGCCGCGTCTGATTTAATTGCAGAAGCGGTCGTTGCGATGGAATTCAAAGCAGCGTCTGAAGATATTGGCCGTATCTGCCATCCCCATCCCTCCTTATCTGAAGTCATGCGCGAAACCGCTTTAGCCGTCGAAAAGCGCGCGCTGAATATGTAATGCGTGGATAAACGGAAAGCACAATAGAGGTCGATAAAAAAGGCGAGGTGACTCGTCTTTTTTATTAGGTGCGCAATGAATGTCATAGAATATTACGAGCGCGAGCTCGAAACCCGCGGCTATCGCGTAGATTCAGCTCAGCATGCAGCCGTGGCGAGCCTGCAGCGTTGCTATGAGCAATGGGTCAAATACCAAGCACGGCACGCCAATGTGTTTATGAAATTACTCAGCCGTGGCGAAACACCGAAAGGCGTTTATATGTGGGGCGGAGTAGGACGCGGTAAGAGCTTCTTGATGGATAGTTTTTACGCTTGCGCGCCACTGCCGAATAAAATTCGGCTGCATTTTCATGAATTTATGCGTGAAGTGCATCGGCAACTTGAAGAACTTAAAAAAACCGCGAATCCATTAGATGTGTTAGCACGCGATATTGCGCAACGCTATCGCTTAATTTGCTTTGATGAATTCCATGTGTCGGATATTGCCGATGCCATGATCCTGCATCGTTTGCTGGAGCGTTTATTTAAAAGCGGTGTGCAATTTGTGACGACATCAAATTACCACCCCACAGCGCTCTATCCAGATGGTTTGCACCGTGACCGTATTTTGCCGGCCATCGACCTGCTGAGCACCAAGCTTGAAATCATCAACGTCGATGGCGGCGTCGATTACCGTCAACGGACTTTCGCGCAAGCTAACGTTTACTATACGCCGCTTAGCCCAGCCGCCGATGAAGCCTTGCGGCAAACTTTTGCGGCGCTCGCCGCCGGGCCTGACGAAAGCCCATTATTGCGCATTGAACAACGTAAGCTACTTGCGCTGCGCCGCGCCGGCCGTGTGGTCTGGTTTGATTTTGCGACCTTGTGCGGGGGACCGCGCTCACAAAATGACTACCTTGAGCTAGCGAATCGCTTTCATACGATTATCTTGTCAGAGGTGCCACAAATGACGCCACGCATGGCTTCTGAGGCGCGCCGCTTTACCTGGTTGATCGATGTTTTATATGATCATAAAGTTAAGCTATTAATCTCAGCCGAAGTCACGCCAGCCGAGCTTTATTTTGGAGGCCCGTTGGCGAATGAATTTGCGCGCACGGTGTCGCGGATTATTGAAATGCAATCAAAGAGTTACCTAGAAGCTCCAAATCGAGGCACCGTAGATACTTCGTTGACATAAGACGTAACATAAGTCGTCTATTAAATTCATTCATTTTATGCCAAGTTTAAGTTTTTCTCGCGCGGTATGGGCCGTGCTCATTCTGGGTACTTTAAGTTTTATGGGCTTTCGTATCGCTCAGTTATTGAGCTATGGCGACCCAAGCTTGCTTGGACAGCAGGGTAAAGAGTTGGCCCGAGCCTTTTGGATGGGCGCGCGTTTTGATTTCAAAATGTTGGCGACCGGATTGCTCGTATTCTTTGTATCAGCGAGTCTAATCGCAGCGCCAAAATTTTCACGCAAGATAGGAGGTTATTTGCAGCGAGCGATGGTGATCGCATTGTTTGTCGCTGCCAATTTTGCCGCCATTTGCCAATATTTTTATTATGGTTTTTATAAGACACCGTTTACGCCAATTCTCTTCGGCTTGTATGAAGACGATACGCATGGTGTCATAGCGGCGATTTGGAGTGATTATCCAGTTGTTTGGGCATTGCTGCTGGTGCTTGCATTAAGCTGGCTGCAAATGCGCTTGACCTTTTGGTGGGCGAGGGGATCCCAGCGTGGGCCACGCTTAACACAGTTCCGCTGGTGGCCGCCGGCTGCGGTGCTGGTGACGCTACTGGCGCTGGGATTTTTTGCACGTGGGCAATTAGGTAAATTTCCATTGCGCGATCAAGATGCTGTCGTCAGCGCCAACCCTTTCATTAATGATTTGGTCCGCAATGCCTGGCAAACACTCTACGATGCGGTTAAAGATCGGCGTCAGCAAATTAATCTAACTACTAACGATCCAACTCGACAATTGGCAGTATATGGATTTCGTTCACTCGAAGAGGTGGCTCATACGCTCGGGGCGAAATCAGGCAATCAAGAGGATTTAGAGGCTTTTATTTTTCATCGTACGCCACCTAATGACTTTGTTAAAGCACACCCACCGCATGTGGTATTTGCATTGATGGAATCATGGGGTGCGCATCAGCTTGAATTTGATACTGCACAAAACGATCTAACTGGCGCATTAAGAAAGCATTTAGAGCGCGATACACTGTTTCATAATTTTTTCTCCGCCCAACTAGGAACTCACCCAACGCTAGAAGCACTTCTGCTCAATTCACCCTTGACTCCATTGACGCAAGGCAGCTATGGCTTTATGAGCTATCCAGCGGCGGCAGCAAAACCCTTTAAAGAGCAGGGCTATCGTACTTTATTTCTCTATGGCGGCAGCAATGCGTGGCGCTCGATTGGCCGTGTGATGAAGCATCAGTACTTTGATGAAGTCTACGATATGGGTAACATTATTGAGCGTTACCCTGATGCGCAACGTAATGTATGGGGTATCTATGATGAATATTTATTCCGCTTTGCTTATGACCTTTTGCAAGATAGCGAAGCGCGCGGGGAGAAAGTTTTTCTTTTTTTGTTAACGACAACGAATCATCCCCCTCATCAAACACCTGATCATTATAAGCCGTTAGCACTTGAGCTCTCTAAGATGGCCCCCCATTTTTCTGCTGATGCGCAGAACGCTCAGAAAATGGTTTGGACTTACCAATATGCAAATCATCAGTTGGGTTTATTCCTTGATCGCATTGACCATTCAGCTTTAAAGGAGAAAACGCTGGTGGCGGCAACCGGGGATCATAATCTGCGTGCTTTATTGCACTATCGCCAACCAACCGATAGTAAAGATTTGTATCGCGTTCCTGGCTACTTTCGTGTGCCGCAAGCGTATCGACCCAGCTATAAACCCGATCCTAGCCGCTATGCCAGCCACCGAGATATTTTTCCGAGCCTGTATCATCTTGCCTTGTCGGATGCAGTTTATCCGCGTTTTGGAGACAACTTGTTTGCTGAGGCGCCGCCACAAAACCAGTATGCGATCGTAGCTTTTGAGTCATTATTCAGCCGAGAAGGCGCTTTATTGCCCTTCGTTGGCCGGCATCCGTCTGCTTTTGACTGGGATGCTTCTCAGACTGCGCTAACCGCAAGCGCAGCCCCGACACCTCTGTTACAAGAGCAAGGTCGGCAAGCGCGAGCATGGTTGGCGTTGGCTGATTGGTATACGCGTTATCAAGTGATTCAAGGGTTGCAGCGCGCCAATGCGCAAAATAGAGGAGCAAAAGTCAATGAATAATTCTTATCAAAAGCACCGCGGGTTTGCCCGTCTCTGGCATGCGCTACGCTATTCTTTATGTGGTATGCGCGATGCGCTGATTAACGAGAGGGCTTTCCGCCAAGAGATGGTGCTAGCCCTCATGCTAATTCCACTGGCGGTTGTTTTACCGGTGACGATGGTTGAAAGGCTGATGTTGATTGCCTCGATACTTTGGGTATTAAGTCTTGAACTGCTTAATTCTGCTGTTGAGGCCGCCATTGACCGTATTTCGCTAGAGCCGCATCCACTTGCCAAACAAGCGAAAGATTTTGCGAGTGCAGCTGTTTTTATCGCACTGTGTTTGTGTGGATTAATCTGGCTATCGTTGGCGGGCCCGCTGGTATGGACGTGGTTACGTGCAGGGTTAGTCTAATTAGTGGGCGCCTGACCTTAATATTGCTTGTCCTTTTTCATTAGCATTTTTGGGGACAACCTAGCACCGGCCCACGTGAAAGAAACTCTAGATAAGCTCGGGACTCACATAAAAAAGTCTAATCTGTACAGCAGACTCGATTTTCTTGGCGTGAGCCCCGGGATACTATTTCTTTAAGTTAACCTTTGAATATGGGCTAAGAATTTGCGCCATCTGTGCGTACAATTTGGCGTTGCCCGCCATAATTTCATTATGTTCGATAAAATTTGAGTCGCCGGTATAATTCCCCACTAATCCACCGGCCTCAGTTACCATCAGGCTGCCCGCGGCAATATCCCATAGGTTAAGTCCTTGCTCAAAGAAGCCATCGAGCCGGCCTGCAGCAACGTTAGCTAGATCAAGTGCAACCGCACCTGGGCGGCGCAAGCCAGCGCACGCCTGAGTCATTTGCCCCAAAATTTTCAGATCTTTGTCCAGATTGGGTTGAACTCGGGACGGAAAACTCGTGCCCAGCAGCGCATCAGCTAACCGATCGCCGGAGGTGACGCGTAGACGGCGGTTATTTAAAAATGCGCCGCTTCCGCGTGAGGCAGTGTAAAGGTCATTGCGAATCGGATCGTAAATTACCGCCTGCGTAATCACCTCTTTATGCGCCAGTGCAATAGATACGCAATAATAGGGAAACCCATGAATGAAGTTGGTCGTGCCATCCAGTGGATCGATAATCCATCGATACTCCGAGGAGCGTTCAGAACGGCCTGACTCTTCAGCCAAAATGGCATGCCCCGGATAAGTTGTGAGCAGAATTTCGATAATCGCGGCTTCAGCGGCCTTATCGACTTCAGTCACAAAATCGTTATGTTGTTTTTTGTTGATCTGAATTCGATCAAGATCAACTGAAGCACGATTAATAATCTGCCCGGCCCGGCGCGCGGCCTTGATCGCAGTATTGAGCATGGGGTGCATGAGCGAAATCCTTTGTGCTAGCTTTATACTAACTTATAAAACCCGTTATTTTAACGGACTTACTGACTTGCGAGGTGCCGATATGCATCTTGAATTTTTCTATACGTGAATATGCAACAGCAAAACCCTCAACTCACCGTTCCCGTAGAGCCCAGCTTTGGCTTAGATCATGCTTTAACTTCGACCCGCTTTGTCTTGGTTGAACCGAGCCATCCCGGTAACGTTGGCGCTGCGGCGCGAGCGCTGAAAACCATGGGCTTGTTCCGTCTCGTCCTGGTTAAGCCACAACAACCAAATATACTGAAACATCCTGACGCGCTGGCCCTCGCCAGCGGCGCGCAGGATGTGCTGGCTGCAGCCGAAATTACCGATTCACTTGAGGCCGCGCTAAGCGGCGTGCAATGGTCGGTTGCGCTGTCAGCTCGCCCGCGTGGCTATAGCCCACCTATCTTGACTCCGCGCAGTGCGGCGCAGCAAGCGCGCTTAGTCGCAGCACAAGGAGAAGTGGCCTATATATTTGGTAATGAACGTGCTGGTTTATCCAATGCGGATGTTGAACGTTGCAACGCGCTGGTGCATATTCCAGCCAATCCAGTTTACAGTTCGCTCAATCTCGCGCAGGCCGTGCAGGTGCTGGCTTATGAATTAAGAACCACGCTGCTAAGCGATGGCGATGCTCAAACGCATACACCTACCTTGGCGCACGGTTTATCCGTCAGTGCACTGGCTACAAACGACGAAGTCGAGCAGATGTTTACACATCTGCAAAGTGCCTTAATTGCCTTGGATTTTTTGCAGCCGGCCCAACCGAAAAAACTCATGTCTAGACTGCGGCGGCTGTTCGCGCGTACCGCGCTTGAACGTGAAGAAGTGAATATTTTGCGAGGCATCGCAAAACGCATCATCTGGCAAGCAAAATCACGAGATCTGGTGTAAAAGGGGGGTAAACCACTTCTGTTTGAGGGTGCTGACCCGAATGTGCCCAATACGTTGTCCGTTCATGGCTTGCTACTGCGCTTTCCGAACAGCATGTTTTCAATCAGGCGGATCATCGTTTTCTTTTGTACCGGCACCGATTCGGCTACCAGTAGCGCTAATGCCGCTTTCAGTTCAGCGGTATTGTGCTCGGTTGTGAGAAGTTTTCTTTCAATTTTTAGTTTGGACAGACTGAACCTGTAATTGGTGCTAGGTTATCTATCTACATATTTGCCCGCGCAAACAAATGAATCACTTCTTGATTGGAGCATTTCCCCATTCGGAAATTTTAGTTCCAAAGTGCACTAATTGCCGCAAACTCACGGGCGTCATGCGCCTGAGTATTATCTAAATCTGCCATTTTTATTCCTCCTAGCGCATAGACTGGAAAGCTCTGTGTCCAATTATGCCAGGCATGGCGGAATGCTTTACCTCATCTTCGGATCGAGTTCCTTTTCGGCGAGAGCTGAATTATGATAGCTCATGGAAACATGCATGAACACTAGGGATGCTACTGTCGTTTATTGCACTGAAATCAGAGGGACTGCTAAATAATGGATAGGGTTATGCAGATGCTTCCTAATCTATCGCTTACAAAGCTATAAGCTTCTACAAAGCTCGTGCCTTTGCATAGGTGGATTTATTGAGCGCTTATGGAATTTTCTACACTGTTTCCAGTCTATGTCATCTGGAAGTTTTATACGCCACTTAACTTCCATAGCAGTCAGATGAGTTAATTTTGACGTGACCATCAGATTAAACCTTGATAACACAGCCTCAAATAATTAAAGAAGGATTGCATGTTAAGCTCTATTTCACATTACAGTATTGCAGTACGAGAATCTCCAAAAATATCGTTACTTTCGCTGCCCACTGAACTTCTAACAAAAATAGAAGACCATCTGCAAATACTGGATCTGCAAAATTTCTCTGAAGCATTAACTATGGTTACACATAAGGGGGATCCAGTGAATTTCCCCGCTGTGAAATTAAAGTTATTGCAGCAAAGGGTTGAGCCAAAATATCATCAGAGCGTTGCGAGTTCAGATGAGGGTTTGCGAGCCTTTGCATTGAATCAATTGCAAGAACTATGGGACTCGGGAAAACTTGATAGAGTGGTAGAAAAACCAACGTTATTTTGGTTATTAAGACTTGTTGGCGAACAGACGATATTTGGATATTTAAGAGAAAAAATCCAACGAGAGCCGGAGTTAAAAGAAAAGCTGTTGAAATGGGTCGAGCGCTCAAAAACAGAAGAAGTGCAGGAAATAGCAGCAAATGCGCTGACAATACTGGTGAAAAGTGGGGTTCAGTTTAATAGGGCAGATTTAAGAGGAATTCGGGTACCTGGAGCGGATCTGAGTTTTGGGGTATTTGATTCAGCGCAGTTGCAAGGGGCAGACTTAAGAAAGACCACGCTTCAGGCAAGCTGGCTGCGCGAGGCGAATTTAAGCGGGGCAAAAATGACCGAGGTGCAGTTTGGTGAGTGGCCATATCTGCAAGAAGAGAGCGCGGCGCATTCATGCGCGTATTCACCGGATGGGGGAAATTACGCAGTCGGCCTTTGGAACGGTAAGATCAGCGTATATTCGACAGCGAAC
This sequence comes from Mycoavidus cysteinexigens, assembly GCF_003966915.1. Lineage (NCBI taxonomy): Bacteria > Pseudomonadati > Pseudomonadota > Betaproteobacteria > Burkholderiales > Burkholderiaceae > Mycoavidus > Mycoavidus cysteinexigens. The sequence goes on along the minus strand of NZ_AP018150.1, from coordinate 1,352,251 downwards.
TGGGAAAAAATCCACGCCTTAGATGGACATGCGCATAGGGTTACCAGTGTGGTGTATTCGCCAAATAGTGAGCAGATTGTCTCGAGTGATGACCAGATTATTCAGCTGTGGGATGCGCAAACTGGGGAAAACCTCAGCACCCTACGCGGATATGTAGGGTACCCCGTATATTCACACAACAGTATGAAGATCGTCTGCATGGGTCCAGACCATACTATATGTTTGTCGGACATGCAAACTAGCCAAAACAGCCTCATCTTACGCGGACATACAGATTGGGTTCTGGGCGTGGTCTATTCGCCAAATGGTCAGCAAATCGCTTCTGCGAGTATGGATGGTACCGTGAGACTGTGGGATGGGCAAGACGGGCAATGCCATCGTAATTTGAGTGGGCATACAGGATCCGTTGCGAGCGCGGCGTATTCGCCAAATGGTCGGCAGATCGCCTCTGTAGGAGCGGATCGTACCGTGCGATTGTGGGACACGCAAAATGGGCGAAGCCTCTATATTTTGAATGGACATACGGGATCGGTTGAGAGCGTAGCATATTCGCCAAATGGTCAGCAGATCGCCTCTGTGGGAGGGGATATGACCCTGCGACTATGGGACACGCGAAATGGACAATCTCTCTATGTTCTGAGCGGGCATACGAAAACGGTTAGGAACGTGGCATATTCGCCAAATGGCGAGCAGATCGCTTCTACTAGCGAAGATCGTACTGTGCGTCTGTGGAGCGCACACAATTGGCAAAGTCTCCACGCCTCACGTGGGCATACAAAGAGCGTTGAGAGCGTGGCATATTCGCCAAATAGCAAGCAGATTGTTTCTGCTAGTTCGGATCATTCTGTGCGAGTATGGGATGCCAGAAGTGGGCAAAGCCTCTATGCATTACAAGGACATACGGAGTGGGTCCTGAGCGCAGTGTATGCACCAAGCGGTGAACAGATCGCCTCTGCGAGTGGGGATAATACTGTGCGAGTGTGGGACGCCCAAAATGGGCAATGTCTTCATACTTTGAGTGGACATACGAATTTAATTATGAGCGTGGCGTATTCGCCGGGTAGTATGCAGATCGCTTCTGGAAGTCGAGACAAGACCGTGCGAGTGTGGGATGCGCAAAATGGGCAATGTCTTCATACTTTGAGAGGACACACAGAATGGGTTACAAGCGTGGTATACGCACCGAGCGGAGAACGAATCGCTTCTGGGGGTATGGATGGCACTGTGTGTCTATGGGAAGCCCGAAATGGGCAACGTCTTCACATATTACGCGGACATAAGAAGAGGGTTGCGAGCGTGGCGTACTCACCGAGTGGTGAACAACTTGCTTCCGCAAGCTGGGATCGTACTGTGCGAGTGTGGGACGCCCAAAATGGGCAATGCATCCAGACCTTGAGTGGACATAGGGGATCAGTTACTTGCATGGCATATTCGCCGAGTGGTGAGCAACTTGCCTCTGCGAGTGCAGATAATACTGTGCGAGTGTGGGACACGCAAAATAAGCAATGCCTTCATACTTTAAGCGGGCATACGAAGTCGGTTACTTGTGTGGCATATTCGCCAAATAGTGAGCAGCTCGCTTCCGCGAGTGATGACCATACCGTGCGAGTGTGGGACGCGGCGTCTGGTCAATGTAAGGCAGTTATTCGGGATTTTGGAGACTGCATCACAAGCATAGCCTGGCAACCTTCATCCGAGGGGAACTATTTAGTGACGGGCTGCGCGGATCATTCCGTTCGCATTTGGCAAGTGCAAATGGGTGCGCCGGCTCAAGTCAATTTGTGCTGGAGTTCAACGCACGCTGAACTTAATGTTTCTCAAACTATTGTTCAAAATGTACAAGACCTGAGCTTGCTCAATCAAAGACTTTTAAAACAGCGCGGAGCCTTTTGTGGATTTGCTTGACTGTTAAACTGTGCGATTCATAGACATCGTTTCAATTTTCTGATCTGTAAATCGGCATAATAATTCTGCTCTTGGATGCGCTCTCTGGCCTGATCATATTGCGCGCCAACGTCATCCCAAAATGGAGTTTTTGAAGACAACTCGACTACCTGTTTGATTGGCGTTTTGCCACCAAGTGAGCCATGAGGTCGCTCCCAATTGTAATAGTGCTGCCACTCAGATAACTGGTCGCGAATTTCTGCTGCCTTCAAGTTGACCGTGGGATAAAACTCTTCAAGATCTGTCTTCTGCGAGCGCTCTACCTTGCCATTCAGGTGGGGGGAGCGCGGTTTGATGGGGCGAAATTTAATTCCGTATTTCATCAAGCGTTCTTGAAATTTATAAGCAAAAAATTCACGCCCTCTATCTGTTTGAATTCTTTGAAAAGCAAATGGAAATTCTTCGAGCATGCATTCCAAAAATGCCAATGAATTTTCTGCTGTACGCCTAGCGTACAGTCGTAATACCCGCCAGCGCGTGCAGTCATCAATCGCGGTGTATTGGTATAACCCCGGTACAATTTTGCAGGTATCAATTTGTATGCGATCACCAGGAATGGGGCGGTTATAACGAATGAATGATTTTCGAATACTCCGTTTACCTAGCAATTTGACTTCATTTTTTTGAAGAACTTTGTGAATCGTGGCCAATGAATAGGGTGTGCCATGATTGCGCTTCAATTCACTAGCTAAGCGTCTATGGCCTAAAGAGCGCTCACGCCGTAACTTCAATATGAGTGCTTCTTGCTCGGCAAAAATTTTCTTCGATGGACTCGTTTTAGGCCGTCGACTTTGTTCTTGTAAACCCTCTTCGCCTAATGCTGTATACCGTTTGACCCATTTTCGAAGCGTTGGCCTTGATGTCCCACATTTCAGACAAACAAGACCCGCATGGCCTGTTACTTCAAATAACTTTACCCAACGTAATCGCTTTGCTATTTCCCTATCCATCCTTCTATTTTAATTGAAACGATGTCTATGAATCACACATATCATTTATTATTTAACTTCTTGCTCGCCTTCGTCCTCTGTATTGTCGGACAGGGTGCCCTCAGACAACGCTAGCTCTTGAGGATCCGCAGACTGCTCTATTTCGCCTTTAATCCATGGTGCCGAAACTTTCTGAGCAACAAGCAATTGAATTCCGAAGAATGAACTTATTAAATCATTTACCTCTCTTGCATTCGTCATACTAAGTAATTTATTTTTATCGTCTTCATTAGTTACAGAACGGATAGCTTTGATTAGATTAAGTGCGATATACTTTTGTGCAGATTTCCAGTCACGAGATTCAACCATGCAATTGTAAGGCTCATTCCCCTTCTCATGGCGCCTTTTATTATCGCTGTCCCCGTAATCCAGGATAGCGTGAGCTAATTGTTCATAAGTGCCTCCCAATTGATCTTGTTCCTCTGCCCCAGTCATATCTGGAATCCGACGTCCAATTGCAGATGTATAGTGAGCAACTGATGACGGAGCAGCAGCAGGGTCATGTAGTACGATAAAGCCATTGCGGAGCTCTTGGTTATTTTGTATGCTAGCTAAATATGTCTTATTTCCAAAGCGACTTTTTGGCTTCATGACCTGTTCTGAAGTTTCTAAAGTAAAAAATACGAAATCATCCGTTTTTACTGCGTCAAGGTCGTCTTGTTCTGTGTTATTCCTAGCAAATTCCTTACTCTTTACTTTTACCTGTTTTCTTGATAAAAGCGTATTATCATCTCCCAAATCCGAGGGACTTGCATGTAACGCATGAAAATCGAGACCGAGGACCGCATCTACGAGGACCTGCTCTTGTTCGGTTAGGTCCTTAGTTTTTTCCTCGACGTATAGTAAGTTTTCTTTTGAAATCTCCTGGAGCGAGGTGAAATCTTTGATTTCATTGCCCCAATCCTTATCATCTTTTTTCCATTTTTTCCCATTATCAAACATACGCTTAAGGGCTTTATTGAGAGATCGAGACATAGTTTCTTCATGGGATAATGAAGCATGCTCTGCCGCTGGAAGAGAAGGAAATTGAGGAGGGTGGTTTAATATCGGTAAGTTGATTCCTGATTTTACCGACTGCTTCGGAGAGGATGAATTTGAATGTAATCCGCTAAGAGGCCCTGTGGACTGCTGCTTCTGAGAGGGTAGGTTAGGGTTACTACTCTGAGGTGCTACCTCACCAATTGCTGAGGGGAAGTGGGGTGAAGACCCTAATTTTTCCATATAAATTGCCTCTCGTATGCTAAAAAGTGTATTAGTCAAAATTAGCTGTCGTATCCTATTTTGTACTATGCCAAATTAGTTGTATTGAGTGACTGCGCAAATGTGCGGAGTTAAGCGAATCTAATGAGATAATCTCCCCACTGTCTAAATTGTTTAAGTAACTCATCGTCGCGCTGTCCTACACGACTCTCCGAGATATATATAGTGGAGTGCGTCGTAGCAGGCGAACGCAATCGAATTACTCAAATGCTTGAAAGCGTATTGGTGCCGGTTATTTACCGATAACTTGATCTCCGATGATGCGTCGTTCACAGCAGTCAGGGAACAGGCATTCAATCTGCTCGAACCCGAGCAATCCCCTGTCGCTGTCAAAAAAAGAGCGCTAAGTTCAAAGTACCCAAGAAATAAGCCAAAGTGAGGAATGTATGCGATAGAGTTAGAGTAAAAATTCTAAAATAAATTGAGAAAATTTATAAATTATTTAATATATTTTTTTTGTAAATCAAGTTCCTACTGGCCACGTTCTGCGCCTAAAAATAGCTACCCTGTTTGGGGCGGCTATTTTTTTGATGCGCCCAGCATGGGCACACTTCTGGAGGTGAAAATCCTCCCACAAGTAGACCATGACGAGTGAATTGAAGCTTAACTGCATGAAGGTGACCGGAATGTGGAAAAGAAGCGGGGAGCAAAAACTGCGAGCCGATAAACAAGAAACAGAGAGAAAGCGAAGCCATACAGAAACTGACCCTAATATAGTGCGCTAGGTAGCGGCTAACTTCTTGCACTGTTGGTGGGGCCAGTTACGGTGAGGAGGAGGCTTCGATACGAAGAATAGCCACATGCCGATACTATGGTTACTTTGCGTTGGGACGAACCTGGCGAAGAGTGGAAAAATGACGCCTTAAACTTAGATAATGGGATGTTGCAAAAAAATACGATAATGCCAGTACTATGAAAAGGATACGATAATGCCGAATATTATGATTACTTTGGATTGGAACCAATCTGGCCAAGAGTGGAAAAAAGGCTCCCTAAACGAAGGTAAAAAGATGTTGCAAGACGGATACGGTATCGCGGACGATGACTGCATCGATTTATTTCCGGATAGTCTGCCTATCGGAAAGACGCTAACGGGTGACACTATAATAATAAGCGCTCACGCCGGCAACGGGACTTTAGGCTTTAACACAGATACAAGACTCAGCGCTCTGGGTTTGTTCAACAAACTGAAGGATATACAAGATATAAGTCGCCTGGAAAAAATTGTAATATATGCTTGCTCTATGGGGGTCGAAGTCGACTCAAAAGAATCGTTCGCGTCGACCCTGGCTAGATCTTTCTCTGAAATGAAGCAGCCAGTCCTTGTCTATGCACCGCTTGGAATATCTGCTTTCAATTCGGCGACCGCTAAATTTAGTGTGCGGAATCATGTAAATGATAAGAACGAATTGCCCAGCGATAAAAGCTGGGTGCGTTGTCAGCCGCTAATTTCAGGAACGGTGGACGTGCTCATAACTTCGGAGCCTGAGATGCCGTACATCAAGCCGGAAAAGATAGACTACGATGCTATTGGGGATTGGAAAATTGAAGTAGTCGAAACAGGTGAATCTCAATGATAATACGGATTGAGGAATTGAACTAATTTAGTCACAATAAACCCATGGTACAAGCCTAATAATCTTTAAAAAAACTAGGGCACGCTGCTGTGCAGTCACGTTACGAATTAGATTTCTTATTATAAATCATCAAGTTAAAGTGTTCTTGGAGAAAAAACCGTAATCCCAGCCGAACCTCAATCCAATTGACCTCACAACCTTGCTAACCGCCTAGATATCCTAATCCATGAATCTAAACAACTTTAAAAAAATCTGCGGTTTGGGGTTGGAATCCCTAGAAGAATTAAACGGCCGTGGGAAAATCGCTAATTGACATTTCGGGGTTTTAGTCAAAAATACCTAAACTCTAACGGCCAGGCTTGAATGCCATTTTGATCCAGCTTTAGATACCCGCCACGCGGCGTGCCCTGATCGTAATCCCAATCAGGGAGTACCCAGCGCGTGGCAGCGCCATGCCTATGTTGCGCGGGCCGGTGAGTATGGCCATGAATCATCGTCGTGACATCATATTGTGCCAAAAGGCGCAACACAGCCGCTTCGGTTACATCTCCCAGCATGAGTTCGCGTGGACGTTTTTGCGCACCACTGCGCGCCCGGATGCGTGCCGCGAGCGCTAACCGCCATCGCAATGGCCAACTCAGAAAAAAACGCTGTACAGCGTGGCAGCGTACAATTTTTCTATACTTTTGATAAAAACCATCAGCCGTACAAAGCGCATCGCCATGCGCGAGAACCGTGCGCAGATTAAAGGCCTCAAGCAAGCATGGATCATCTAATAGCGTCGCCCCAGCCGCCTGAGCAAAGTGTGCGCCCAGCAAAAAATCTCGATTGCCAGGCATAATATAAAGTTGAATGCCGCGCTCAGCCAGCGTATGGAGCTGCGCGGCGATTTTTTGGGCAAACGGCGTGACCAGCATATCGTCGCCGATCCAATATTCAAATAGATCGCCAAGAATATAAACCGCTTGCGCATCGTTGGCGGTGTTTTCGATGAAGTGCTCAAACGCGGCCACTGTATTTGGAATGGCCAGGCTTAGATGCAGATCTGAAATAAAATAAACCGGCCGCGCATCATTTGGCTGAAGGCTTTGGTGCTTTGATGCGCCACCGGTTATAGACATTGCTAAGTCTTTCCTTAGGCAATTACGATGGCTTTTTCGATGATAACGGTTTCAAGCGGGACATCTTGATGACCGTTCTTCGAGCCGGTTTTAACCGCCTTGATGGCATCAATAACCTCTAAACCCTCCACAACTTCGCCAAACACGCAATAGCCCCAACCTTGTGGAGTAGGCTTGGAAAAATCGAGGAATGCATTATCTGTTACGTTAATAAAAAACTGTGCTGTCGCTGAATGCGGATCACTGGTGCGGGCCATCGCAATCGTGCCACGCGTGTTTTTTAAACCGTTATCAGCCTCATTAGTAATCTGAGCCGCGGTCGGTTTTTGTTGCATCTCAGGGTCGAAACCCCCACCTTGAATCATGAAATTTGAAATCACGCGGTGGAAAATCGTATTGTCGTAATGGCCTTTTTTGACGTAATGAATAAAATTTTCAACTGTCTTAGGTGCTTTGTCAGCATTGAGTTCAAGTTTAATCACGCCGTGATTAGTGTGCAGCTCGATCATCAAAAATATCCTTGCAAAATAAAAGTAAAAAAAAGCCTGTCGGCGAAAAAAGTTAAATTTGATCCCTTGATTTTTCTTATCTTATTTTAGACTAGTGGGGGCGGGCGCAATCTTAAGAGGATTGCCAGGGGTATTGCGCAGTTGTTCAGGCCTGGACAGAATAGAATATATCTGTTGTTGGCGCTGCGCAGAAAGCGTATCGCGCCGATCAAGCGCAAGTGCGCGTTGGTAGGCTTGAGCGGCAAGTTGTAGATAAAGCGCGCCGAGATTTTGTTGCGTCAGCGCATAATTGGGGTTAGCATTTAACGCAGTTTCCAGCGCGCTGCGCGCCGCTTCATACGCACCATGCCGGCTATGCAAATAAGCTAAATTATTATAAGGCTCAGGCAATTCAGGGTAGCGTTTAATCAGAGCCTGAAAGGCCGCCATCGCCTCGCGCTCGCGGCCAAGCTGAATGAGTGTGGTGGCGTGTTTAAAGCGCGCCTGCACGTCTTTAGGATGGTTTTTAATGCGCTGCTCCAGCTTTTGCAATTGCGCAGCGAGTGCGGAAGACGCACTCTCGGCAGCAGGGCTTATGCGTGTGCTATCCTCTGCGGCCGCTGTAGGTTGCCCATAAGCGCTGCTTAAACAGCTGCTAATGCATAAAAGGGTGGCACAAATCCGCGCCCCATGGCCCCAAGCGGAGGTCTTCATAGCTTTAAATCCATCAATGTTATAATCTCGACCATTTTAACAAAACGTCAACTATTGTCCAAAAATTCCGGCGAGCAAACCTTATTTTATAGGTGAAGCATCGACGGCCGGCTCCCTGTTTTTTATGAATTCACTGCGCATTTATAACACGCTTACGCGCGACAAGCAGATTTTTGTACCTCTTGTGGCTGGCGAAGTCCGCATGTATGTTTGCGGCGTTACCGTGTACGATTATTGTCATCTCGGCCATGCGCGTGTCATGGTGGTATTTGACATGGTTAAGCGTTGGTTGAAAGCGCTTGACTACCGGGTCATGTATGTGCGCAATATCACGGATATTGACGACAAAATCATTCGCCGCGCCTCAGAAAATGGCGAACCAATTGCCGCATTGACCGAGCGTTTCACGCGCGCGATGCATGAAGATGCCGACGCGCTCGGCGTGGAGCGGCCAGATTTTGAGCCTCGCGCAACCGCTTTTGTGCCGCAAATGCTCGCCATGATTGAGATCTTGGAACAAAACGGCTATGCCTATCAGGCGGCCGATGGCGATGTTAATTACGCGGTACGCAAATTTGCTGCGTATGGCCAGCTTGCTGGGTTCGCGCCGGATGATTTGCGCGCTGGCGAGCGGGTTGCCGCCAATACGGCTAAGCAAGATCTGCTGGATTTTGTGCTATGGAAGCGCGCTAAGTCGGATGAACCGGCGGCGGCCCGTTGGGATTCTAAATGGGGCAGTGGACGGCCCGGTTGGCATATTGAATGCTCAGCGATGAGTCACGCCTTATTAGGCAAGCGCTTCGATATTCACGGCGGGGGGCAGGATTTGCAGTTCCCACATCATGAAAATGAAATTGCGCAAAGTGAGGGCGCGCATGGGCATCCATTTGTGAATTACTGGATGCATAATGCCTATGTGCAAATTGACGATGAAAAAATGTCAAAATCGCTGGGTAATTTTTCTACCATTCGCGACGTGTTGGCTAACTTCGATGCCGAAGTGATTCGTTTCTTTATTTTGCGCACGCATTATCGCAGCCCCATTCACTACAGTGATGCGCATCTTGAAGATGCACGGGGTGGACTAACGCGGCTATATACAGCGCTTAAAGAAACCGCGCCAGATACCTCGCCGCTCGATTGGAGTGAAGCGCATGCGCAGCGGTTTCGGACCGCGATGAATGATGACTTCAATACGCCTATCGCTGTGGCTATTTTGTTTGACCTAGCGCTCGCTGTGAATAAAAGCCGAGATCAGGCGCTCGCGCGCCAGTTAAAAGGATTAGCTGAAGTGCTCGGCTTACTGGCGCGCGCGCCGCAGTTATTTTTACAAAAAAGTGCGTCTATCAAAACAGTTTTAAATCCAACCGCGATTGCCGCCCGTATCGCCGAGCGGCAAGCCGCCAAGCGAGCTAAAAACTATTCTCTGGCGGACCAAATTCGCGCCGAGCTTTTGGCAGCCGGCGTGGTGCTTGAAGATAAATCAAATGAATTGACTGAATGGCGGCGCGCTTAATCCGCATGGCCTACCCATCATTTCATAACGGTTGAGCAATTAAGTCAGTGAGTCAATTAGAGGGCACCATGGCAATAGCCAGTAAGACAGTTCGTAAGGCGGCCTTGCATCTGGGCGCCGCCAAACAAACGCCAGTAAAGGCCGTGGCGAAAACCGCCCGCAACCAAGGCAAGGTTGCGGCAACTGAATCTACCGCCCAGGCGATAGCGATCACTAAGGTGGTGACGGCCCAAGCTACGCCCAAAGCAAAAACCAGCAGCAGCGTGCAACGCGCGCTGCAAGAAACTTCTGTGGGCTTGCCGATCGATACCCTAGAGCCTACTGCTATCCGGCCAGCCTATTGGGATAAAGCATGCGCGGATCTGGTTAAGCGCGATCGGATCCTGAAAAAGGTGATTCCAAAGTTTGGACCGGTACACTTGGTGGGCCGGGGCGAGCCTTTTGTCACGCTGGCCCGTTCGATTGTGGGACAGCAAATTTCAGTTAAAGCGGCACAAACGGTTTGGCAGCGGGTGCAAAAAACCTGTCCCAAATTGACCCCCAAACAATTCTTAAAATTAGATAGCGACACACTCGCCCAGTGTGGGCTGTCAAAAAGAAAAGCTGAATATATTCTTGACCTAGCACAACATTTCGTCTCGGGTGCGTTGCATGTCGATAAGTGGGTAACCATGGATGATGAGGCGGTGATTATCGAACTGACGCAAATTCGTGGCATTGGCCGTTGGACAGCCGAAATGTTTCTGATTTTTAACCTACTTAGACCGAATGTGCTGCCGCTGGACGATGTTGGCTTAATCCGCGCGATTAGCCTAAATTACTTTAGCGGCGAGCCGGTGACGCGCAGCGAGGCGCGTGAGGTGGCGGCCAATTGGGAGCCTTGGCGCACTGTTGCGACTTGGTACATGTGGCGTAGCCTCGATCCGCTGCCGGTTGATTACTAAATCTATTGTCATAGCGCTAAACCAGCGCTAGATAAAGACCATACATTAAGATGTTAAAGTCCATGCTCAGCATGAAGAACGAGGAATGTAAATAAAATGAAGACCATTTTTTTGGATTTTGAGCAGCCGATTGCTGAACTTGAGACAAAAATTGACGAATTGCGCTTTGTACAAGATGATTCAGCCGTCGATATTTCGGAAGAAATTGAGCGCCTGTCCAAGAAAAGCCAACAGCTTACAAAAGATATCTATGCTCAGCTAACCCCTTGGCAAGTCGCGCAAATCGCGCGGCACGCACAGCGTCCTTATACATTTGATTACGTTAGAGAAATCTTCACGGACTTTCATGAACTGCATGGCGATCGTTCATATGCTGACGATTTATCGATTGTCGGTGGCCTAGCGCGCTTTAATGGGCAACCCTGCATGGTGATTGGCCATCAAAAAGGGCGCGATACTAAAGAGCGCGCTTTGCGTAATTTCGGCATGCCTCGTCCTGAGGGCTATCGCAAAGCAGAACGTTTGATGCGGCTAGCTGAAAAATTCGGGATTCCGATTTTTACCTTTGTCGACACGCCCGGCGCTTACCCTGGAATTGGCGCTGAAGAGCGCGGGCAGTCAGAAGCCATTGGTCGCAATCTCTATGTGATGGCGGAATTGAAAACACCTCTTATCGTGACTATCATTGGCGAAGGCGGCTCGGGCGGGGCGCTTGCAATTGCCGTAGCGGATAGCGTATTAATGCTGCAATTTTCAACTTATTCGGTGATTTCGCCAGAAGGTTGCGCGTCTATTCTTTGGAAAAGCGCGAGCAAAGCGCCGGAGGCTGCTGAAGCGCTTAGCCTCACCGCTCACCGGCTCAAAGCTTTGGGCTTAATCGATAAAATTGTCAATGAACCCTTGGGAGGCGCACACCGGGATCCAAAAGCCATGTTCGCATTACTACGGCGCGCTCTGGTCGATACCTTACGCCAATTACAGGGCATGAGCCCAGCGAATTTGCATGAGCGCCGCTTTGAGCGTTTAATGAGCTATGGCAAATTCAAGGAAACCACCACGCTTGGCTCCATCCAGCGGTAAAGCTACTCAGGCTAAGTCGGTAGCAGAAGCACTCCACGCGGCGTTGCCCCCACTGTATGCCAAACAGACGCTGGCGGTTGCGTTTAGTGGCGGGCTTGACTCGACGGTATTGCTCCACGCAGCGATTGCATTGGTAGGCGCTGAACACTGTATTGCGTTGCACATTCATCATGGTTTAAGCCCGCATGCCGATGCTTGGTTAGGGCATTGTCAAGCTTGCGCCGCTCAGCTTGGCGTGCGGTTTGCTGCGCGCCGAGTCACCCTCGAAATGAAGTCTGGCTTTGGCCTTGAGGCTACAGCACGGGACGCGCGCTATGCGGCGCTAAACGAACTCTGCCAGGCACAATCAGCGAAACTTTTGCTCCTTGGGCACCATGCTGACGATCAAGCTGAGACCGTCTTGCTACAATTATTGCGTGGCACAGGGGTCGCCGGACTGGCAGCAATGCCCGTGCTTAAAAAAGCGAAAAAAATCGTGCAGACGGAGCCGCTCGCGCCTGCTCCAAGCTCGGCCTCAAATGAGCTAAGCTATCTGCGGCCTTTATTGAGCATACCCCGCCAAGCGCTGCAAACGTACGCCATGGAATATAATTTGCGTTGGCTTGAGGATGAATCAAATACCGATTTGCGTTATACGCGTAATGCCTTGCGGCATACCCTATTGCCGCAGATTGGGGCATATTTTCCTGCTTATCGCGCCACCCTGGCGCGTGCAGCGCAACACGCAGCAGATGCGCAAACTTTATTAGATGAGTTGGCAAAGCTCGATTTACAGCGCGTCGCGGCGCCACCCAATGCCTTTGCATTATCCCGCTCCGCTCTGATTATGCTCAATACAGAGCAAACCTTGCGCGCTGTCAACTTAATCCGCTACTGGTTGCGGACGCTTGGTTTGCCAGCCCCCTCAAACGCTCGCCTCGAGAATATACTCAAACAATTGTGCACGGCGCGCGCAGACGCTACGCTCCAACTCGATCATGCGGGCCACCGACTACGCGTGTATCGTGACAAAATTTGGTGGGACCGAGTCAAACTCCCACACCATCCGCCTTGCGCAGAGGGTGCAACAACGCCTCATGCCGCTTTACTCGCAGATGCATCAGAGCCAAGCTTACGCTGGTCAGGGCCAAGCGCCTGGGATCTTCCTCAGTGGCACGGCACGCTACTTTTTACCGCCACGCATAACGCTGATCCAGCCGGCGTACCCACCTCATTACTCCAATTAGCGCCGCTCCGCGCCACTCCGCGCCAGGGTGGCGAGCGCATGCGCAAAGCGCCGCAGGGTCCGCAGCGCACGCTAAAAAATCTCTTTCAAGAAGCAGGCATCCCCGCCTGGCTACGTAATACACCCTGTATCTACCTTGGCGATAGGTTGCTCTTTGTTCCCTATCTCGGTTTAAATTATGAGCTTGCGCAGCTCATTGATCCCACCGCAACAGAACGTGTGCGGCTTGAATGGCGGGCGTCTGAATAGCGAAAAAATCAATCGCACGTGAGAGATATGTAAGCGCGCCACAATCTCCAGCCTTGTAGCTTGCATGCGAAGCACTCGTACTACAGCTCACCGTCGCTACGCTAACTTACACACATCACCTGCTTCTTCTGTAGTTCATCTAGTTTTCGGGCTAGGATGCGCCCAATTTTAGCGATTGGCACAGGCCTATCCATATCGTCGTGTTTGCAGTGGATATCGTAAGTTTCGATATTGCCTAGAACGTAATGTTTCCATAAATAAGCAAAGAAGGGCTGGGTAGATCCATTTTCCGCTATCGTTGCATGAAAGAAGAGCATGTCGCCAGAATAAATGAGTGGAGAAAAATTATTTAAAAGGCAAAGGTTATTTTTGATGATATTTCGGGTTTTTTCCCATAAATATTCCCCCGCATCTGAAATATTTTCTAGAGGAGCCTGTCATTATTTTTGTGTGCGAGGAAGCCTCACCAAGAAATTACAGTCTCATGCTAAAGAAACAGTAAATCGGTCGCCAAATAAGATGGCAAATTGAATTTTAGCTGCTCGCCATATAATCGGAGGCATTTTCCACTCCTTAGAGATATTGCGCAAGGCTAAATAAATTAATTTAATAGCGGCTTGGTCGTTAGGGAAATGGCCCCGATTTTTAATCACCTTACGCACGCGCATATGCAGACTTTCAATGGCATTCGTTGTATAGATGATTTTACGAACCTCCAGGGGGTAGGCAAAAAATGGAATAACTTCTTGCCAATGACGTTGCCAAATTGAAGCAATGGGCGGATATTTGAGGCCCCATGGGCCATTGGCAAAGGCTTCAAGCGCTTGAGCCGCTTCCTCTTCGGTCGTGGCTCGATAAATCGTTTTCAATTCTGCCGCCACCGCTTTGCGGTCTTTCCAGCTCACAAACTCCAAGCTATTCCGTATTAAATGGACAATACAGGTCTGAATTTGCGTTTGCGGGAAAGCGGCTGTGATCGCTTCTGGAAACCCTTTGAGCCCATCTATTACAGCAATCAAGATATCCGTCACGCCCCGATTTTTGAGCTCTGTCATCACCCTAAGCCAGAATTTTGCCCCTTCAGTCTGCTCTACCCAAATGCCTAAAATTTCTTTCAGGCCATCGGATCTTACACCTAGCGCCAGGTAAACCGCTTTATTCTTTACGCTGCCTTCATCCCGTATCTTCACTCGCAGCGCATCAAAAAATACCAACGGATACACGGACTCCAACGGACGATTCTGCCATTCAGTCACCTCATCCATTACGCTTGAGGTCACCTTTGAGATTAGGTCTGGCGAGACTTCTAGACCATAAAGTTCCGTCAGATGCCCTTGGATCTCTCTTACCGGTAAACCCCTTGCGTACAGGGAAATCACCTTATCATCGAACCCAGGTAAGCGTCTTTGGTGCTTCGCTATCAATTGTGGATCAAAATTCCCCTCCCGATCTCGAGGTATATTCAACTCTATCTTGTCCTGAGACGCTAATACTGTCTTCTTGCTACTCCCATTCTTATAGTTATTTTTTATTTCTCCCGCATTCCGCTCTTGAGCAAGATGATGGTCTAATTCCGCTTGCAGCATTCTCTCTGCTAATGCTTTTTTTAGCTGACCAAATAACCCGGCCTCTGTAAATAGCGATTGCGGATTCGACGGATCTACTCCTTCTAAGATTTTATCTAATAGTCCTTCGTCTAACTTTGTCATAGGATTCCTTTTTTATTACTTCTATTATCAGATGAATTCCTCTTCACACAAAGTTTCTGACACGCTCTTCTAGAGTAAAGAAATGGCTCAGTAATTGGTAGACAAGACCTATCTGTTTCTGCGGATTTCTCCCTATGCAGTGCCTCACTAGTTTTGTCATGATTAGTTCACCATCCCCTTCTCATCCCACCGTACGTTCAGTTTTCCCGAATACGGCGGTCCGACAGTCTTCATCGTGAATCATGCGCAGGCCTCCCAGCATACTCAATTAAGCCACTACCTATGTATACCATCCCCATAGCATAGAGCTTACTATTTGGATAGCGTTGCCATCCAAACCCACGGCCTTTACTTCGATGGGTTAAGTAACGCCGAAAGCGGGTCTTGATAAAGCGCTGTAATCGCCTAAAAGCCTCGTTTGCGTTAGTGTGTCGGAAATAGTTCACCCATCCCAACACTATCGGCTTAATGAGAGCGAGGAAGTCCTTTGGCTTGATTGGCGCTCTTCTCGAAGTGACAAATTTCAATCTGTTACGAATCGCTTGTTGTGTGTGTTTAGCAGGAAAAACATAGATCGTATTCTTACCGCTCTTGGGACTCTTACGTTTCACAAAGTTAAAGCCAATGAAGTCAAATCCATCAGTCAATTTCGTGATGCGTGTCTTCTCGCGATTGAGTGTCAGATCCAGTTCCTCCGCCATCTCCGCAAACGCCTCCAGGGCAGGTTTCGCGTCCTTGCGACATACCAGTATGGCATCATCGCAATATCTATGTAGGGTCGCCCCAAACTTCTCCGGATATCCCTTTGTATGCCAGGCTTGGTCGATGACATTCAGGTAGATATTGCTATACAACGGCGCAATCGGTGAACCTTGCGGAACGCCCACTTCCGTTGGCTCTACCCCACCAGCCTTCATCACCCCCACTTTTAGCGTTTGCTTGATTAATTTCAACATACTGCCATCCACAATCCGCCGACCGATTAGCTTTAGTAGCTTCTCATGGGGAATGCTGGTGAAATACGCTTTCAAATCCACTTCAACTACACCCCAAGCTTGCTGGTATAGATCTTCGCGTATCGCCAAACTAGCTTGCTCGGCATTGCGCTTAGGCCTATATCCATACGAGCAATCGTGAAACTCTGCTTCAAAGATCGGTTCGATCACCAACTTCATCGCCGTCTGCACAATGCGATCCGCTACCGTTGCGATCCCCAGGGGACGCGTCCCGCCTTTCGGTTTGGGTATTTCTACCAGCCTAACAGGTGAGAATTGATAGCTTCCTTCACATATCTGCTTTTGCAATTTGTTGATTAATGCTTCCTCTCCTTGAGCAATCACTTCTTCGATTGCCGTTCCATCAATACCAGGCGCGCCTCGGTTTGCTTTGACTTGTCGCCAAGCTTCCCACAGCACATCTTTTCGATGGACTTTGTCGTAGAGACTGTAAAATCTGCCCCCCTTATCTTGCTTGGATTTCCGATATAGAACTCTCTGGAGTTGCCGAACTTTAACTCTGTCGTTCTTAGCCTTTCGGCAATCAAACATCCTCAACTCCTTTAAGTATCATTAACTGAAGCAGGGCGCCTTCCCTCTCCCTTGGTTTCCCAAGCGATACCAACGGTACTATTCGCCCCGCGGACTCCTAGCATGACCAAACCTGACTTCGGTATAACCTTATACAGGCTCGTTTCCAGCGGCCAACTGGATTCATACTAGGCCTCCCGGCCTACGACGTGAAACATTCACAGCGTGCAACCCCTAACACCCCGGCACCTGAAGGATGGCACTATTGCCTATTTGGATTCCATCCCCTGTCAGCCTTCCCGCTGCGACGATGCGGTCGGCAAGTGCTTCTACGTATTACGAGGCTAATTTGGGTTCACTTGCATTGCAGCCCGCTGTTTTGCATTTACCGTTCAAGGTAACTTGAGCCAGCCAATCACTTGGCTAACCCTACCTCCTGCTAGGCGCCCGAATAGGCAATTGGCGCCAGGGGACTTTCACCCCATTTGTTTCACGCCTGTACCGGCGTGCCATCGCTATAGCGATTAAGAAGTTTGATGTAGATAGTTTCTTGATCTAATTCAAGTTTATTGTCCAACTGGAAAGGACCCGGATGACTATCCAACAAAGCCAGCAACGAGACTCTTTCGCCTTGTTGTTCAAGCTGGGTTGCGATGCTGTGGACAACATTGCCGCCAAAAGACCATCCCAGCAAATAATAAGGCTCGTTAGGCTGAATGCGGCGAATGTGTTTAATATAGTCTGACGCCATGGCATCGATGGTTTCTGCAAGTGGCGCTACGCCACTGAGTCCACAAGCTTGTAGACCATAGACAGGTTGGTCCGCGTCTAAATGCTGAGCTAGACTGATATAGCTCCAGCTCAGACCCGCCACGGGGTGAACACAGAAAAGAGGAGGCTGATTGCCCTCTGGTTTGATGGGAAGCAATACATTAAATGAATCGTCTTGGGTGCCGTCTAGCTTGAGTAAACGCTGCGCCAGTCCCGCGATGGTAGGCGCTTCAAACAACATGTGGAGGGCAATCTCAACGCCCAACGTGGTGCGAATACGATTGATCATCCGCACGGCGAGCAGCGAGTGGCCACCGAGCGCGAAGAAACTGTCGTAACGACTGATGCGCTCCAAACTTCCCAGTCTTTTGTAAAGTGCGCAGAGGCGCGGTAGCGAACATCATTTTCCAGCAGCAGCGCTACGGGCCCGAATGGGCGCTCTTGCGCTACGACCCCTTTAACTCGTGCGCTATACACCTGCGCCATGCGTTGCGCGATGAGGCGGCCACCGGCTCCATCCATTGCGATATGGTGACAACGCTGATACCAAAAAAATCGGTCAGGTGCGACTTTTAACAAGGCAAAGCCAAACGGCAAGTTATTCAGTAGGTCGGTTGGCTGTTCGTAGTCCGCTTTCATCCAAGCTTCGGCAGCAGCTTGAGGATCAACCTCTGCGCTGAGATCGATCACAGGAAGCGACCAATCCGGCAAACTGACAAATTGTTGAATGCCATCGCTACTTTCAATGAACTGAAGGCAAAAGCTTTCTGCTTCCGCGACCACCTGACGCAAGGCGGCTTCGAACAAGGCCGAGTCAACGGCGCCATGGATTTCGGTGAATTGGCAAATATTGTAGACAGGACTGCGGGGGTTGATTTGCTGCGCGAGCCAAATCTCCATTTGTGCAGCGGATAAAGGATAGGTAACTGGATTTGGATTGACACAAGCAGGCATAAGTCTGACACAACTCGAGTTTGTGATGCGTCGATTACTTCTTATGGATGAACTTCTGTTGAAGCTGGGAAAGATTTTGCCTGATGAGCAAATTTATCGCAACCACCATTTGCATTTCCCAGGTAAACGCTAGCCCGCAATCGCCAACGCAATCATCTACTACAACTCGGCTCGAAAGCGGCTCACGATATGAGCCGAATATGGTAGATTACGGCTCATGAACACAAAATCCACCTGGATCTGGCATCGGGCTGAATGGCCTGATCTCGCCTACGATGCGCAGATGACCGCACCTGACTTGGCGGCGGCCTACCGGATTTATACTCATCTAAATCCGCAATAAATTTTTCCATTTAGCATACAAACGATTCAAAAGCCCCGTCGACAAAAGTACGCCGATTAAAATCACCGAGCCGCTCGCAAGCATATCGAGAGACACTTCTTCTTGCAAAAAAAGCACGCCCCACAGCACCCCAAAAATCGGAACTAAAAACATAACAGAAATAGCGTAAGCGGGTTCTGTCGTGGCGATTAAATGAAAATATACGATGAAGGCAACCGCTGTACAGGCAATCCCCAATGCGGCAACTACCGCCCATGCCTGCCAAGGCACAGGCGCACTTGGCCATTGCACAATAGCAAACGGAATCAGCAGCACGGCGGAACTTAACATGGTGCCCGCTGCAATTTGCATAGGGTTTAATTGACTTAAATAACGACTTGTATAATTCGCGCTGATTCCATACATTAACGACGCCACCAACGAGGCGAGTATGGCCAGCAGAATAGGCGAGGGGTCTGGCGCCTCTTCAAGTCTATCCACGGAAACAGACACTTGATGCCAAACCAACAAGAGCACTCCAGCAAAACCAATTAACAAACCTAGGGTACGAGACAAGCCTAAGTGTTCTTTAAACCATAACCGCCCAACCAGCGCACCCCAAAGAGGCGCTGTAGCCATAATCACGGAGGTGAGACCAGCGGCGATTGTGAGCTCTGCATAAGCAAATAAAACAAACGGCAAAGCGGCATTCAGCATGCCTACTACGCAGAGCGGCCCAAAATAAATATATAAATTGCGCAACCCAGATATTCCATGCTGATATATAAGCGCCGCCAGCAAAAAGCCAGCGGCAATCACTACGCGCACCGCCATCAACGGAGCCGGGCCAAACGCAGAAACACCGATACAAATAAAAAGAAACGAACCGCCCCAAAGCGCAGCCAGTACAAACAAAAGAAAAAATGATTTGCCGTTCACGTGTGATCCCCCGCACGATTCTATATACTGTATAAATATACAGTACTATTACTGCGTAATCAAGTTGTCGCGCGCTACATAAATAGAGCGCACAGCGGCACACTTGCGCTCGAAGGGATTCGCATTGGCATCAACGGTTTCGTAAAATCAGCACGAAATTTAATTCAGCTATAAGATATTCTAAGCAATAATCTTGTTTTTTTAGCTCGCTTCATGTAGTTTTCAACGCTTGCCCGCATCTGCCTTGCACGCGATGCGCTGGGATCTGTTATTCCTTTGTTTTATCAAACCACTATGGCTCTAATCGTACATAAATATGGCGGTACTTCGATGGGCTCGATTGAGCGCATTAAAAACGTTGCGTTACGCGTTGCCAAATGGCATAAGGCCGGCTATCAGATTGTAGTCGTCCCGTCAGCCATGTCTGGCGAAACCAACCGCTTGCTCGAGTTAGTGCATGCCATTTCTCCCCAACCCGATCCACGCGAATTGGATATGGTTGCCGCCACTGGCGAACAGGTCAGCGTAGGCTTGCTTGCCATCGCGCTCAAAGAATTAGGGTTGGATGCGCGCAGCTACACTGGCTGGCAAGTGCCGATTAAAACTGATAACACTCACACCAAAGCGCGTATTGTTGAAATTGATGGTGCCCGCGTGCAACAAGACCTTGCGGCCGGCCGGGTTGTCGTGATTGCGGGTTTTCAAGGCGTGGATAACGAACACAATATTACGACGCTAGGACGCGGCGGCACCGACACCTCTGCGGTCGCGGTCGCGGCTGCGCTCAACGCGGATGAGTGTTTGATTTATACCGACGTGGATGGCGTTTACACGACAGATCCGCGCGTCGTAGAAGAAGCGCGTCGCCTTGAACGCATCACATTTGAAGAAATGCTGGAAATGGCGAGTCTGGGCTCGAAAGTACTGCAAATCCGCTCAGTCGAATTTGCCGGAAAATATCAAGTTAAAACAAGAGTCTTATCCAGCCTCACAGACCCTTTGATGCCGCTTGAAGAAGAAATGCACTCAGGCACACTCATCACCTTTGAAGAAGATAAAACTATGGAACAAGCTGTTATTTCCGGAATCGCCTTTCAGCGCAATGAAGGTCGCATTGTCGTGGTTGGCGTACCGGACACGCCAGGCATTGCCTATCAAATCCTAGGCCCGATCGCCGCGGCGAATATTGACGTCGATATGATTATCCAAAACCAAAGCGTAGCAGGCAAAACCGATTTTACCTTCACGGTTGGCCGCAACGATTACGCGCGCGCCATGGATATTTTAAACCAACACATCAAAGGTCAAGTCAGCGCCCAACAAGTGCTGGGCGATCCAAAAGTCTCTAAAGTATCTGTAGTTGGGGTGGGCATGCGCTCACACGTTGGCATCGCCAGCAAGATGTTCCGCACTCTTTCGGAAGAAGGCATTAATATCCAAATGATTTCTACCTCCGAAATCAAAATTTCAGTGCTCATCGATGAGAAATATATGGAGCTCGCAGTGCGCGCACTCCATAAAGCATTTGAGTTAGAGCAGGGCAGATCCACTTAAAATACAAGTAAAAATTTGACCTCTAAAACCGAACCCGCTATTATCTCGGTTTCGTCGTTTTTATCTTCAAACGCGAGCAAAAGTTCGGAGACGTGGCCGAGAGGTCGAAGGCACTCCCCTGCTAAGGGAGCATGTGGACAAAATCTGCATCGAGGGTTCGAATCCCTCCGTCTCCGCCAGTTGTAGCATAAACGTTGCCAAGCTTTAACAAAAATTATCAACATTTAAAAGGCTTGACGGGGTTTTTGTTGCACATAATGCCCAACTTTAGCAAGGGGCAGCCAGCGCAAATTGTGGGTAACTTTCAGATATGTTACCCTCAACCGTGAAAAAGTTATCCGCACAGAGTCGCTATGGCGCTCACAGATATTCTGATTCGCAATACAAAACCGACCACAAAGCATCTCAAGCTCACAGATGGTGGCGGGCTGCTCCTACTCGTGCAGCCGAATGCTTCCCGTTGGTGGCGGCTACGGTATCGCTTTGCGGGTAAAGAGAAAATGCTATCTTTAGGTACTTACCCTACAGTAAGTCTTAAAGTTGCCCGCCTTATCAGAGACAAAATCAAAGCGCTGTTAGCTCAAGGTGTAGACCCCTCATTGGCTAGACAAGAAGAAAAACCAATAAAAGCGGGTGTCAAGCTATTTTTGTGTAAACAATAAAGTAGCGGATTAAAAAGCTGTCGTTAGGTGTAGAAAAATCAAAGAGTTAGGCTAAAATCCGTTCCGCAATTAGCTCTTAAACGAGCAATTTAAGCCATTAACCGGCTTGAACTGCCTCTTTTTTGCGGAACGTGAAAATGGAGTTTGACATAAGTTACGGGCTAATTTTTTGTGCTCTATCCGACCATCCATGGCTATCTTGAAATATTCTTAACTGATCATTTCCTGGGAATTTTGGTGGAGCCGTCTCGGTGCGAGAGCAATAAGCATTTTGCGCATAGAAGAATCTCACATGGTGAAAAATAATAAAATAAAAAAAACATTTTTCTTGTTTTTTTAGAGGGGTGTTACTAGTATTCATTGAGATCCATTTTCTCCGGTCAACATGTTCGGACGAAATCAGCTTCAAGCTAGCTTTTGCACAATCTGTATCCACCATGAGTGAACGGCTGCGAAATTGCGATAGCGGCCACATTCAAGTAACTCCGATCGGATCTAATTAATACGAATCAAAGAAAATGGAGAACAGACATGTTAGGGAACATATCTCACTCGGCGTTAACAGAAACCCTCACGCGGAACCTCGGTGAACTTTATTTAGGTCAAGCTCGCACTGAAAAGGAAAATGGACACTTGGATGTAGCGCTGACGCTATACAATCAGGTGAAAGACACATTGAAGTCGCTCGGGAGCGTAAAAGAGGCCTTGAGGAGAGCGCAATATACCCACACATTAGCAGATGAGACATTGCGAAAGATGATGGCCGATGCCTATTTCGAGCGTGGGAAAGTGTTAGAAGGCTTAAATTTGTTCGGCAAAGCAAGAATCAGCTATATTAAGGCTGAAATGTGGGGGCACGATGAAGCCAAGCAACATCGTGCGGAAGCTGTGCAACCCCCTCCATCAGGACATAGCGCTCACTCAAATAAATGGGCTTCGGTTCGGACTGCCATATTCACCTCAATGTCTGTCCAGAAAAAAAGTGATCTGGTAGATTATCTGTTTAAAAAGACGTTGTTGACACTTAACGCCTTAAAGGTGTCAAATAAACCTAGTCTTTTTCTGGTGTATGCCCACAACAATGCAGATCATGGAAAGGCCGAAGCTGAGACGTCTAAGTATTTCATCGAGAGGTTATCTGAAATCGAGGGCGTCAAGCTGTATTCGGACCAAGCGCCGATGGGGCGACCGTACATAATGTCGCCGGAAGACTTGAAAAAGGACGGCAAACTAGGCGATATTTTAACCAATCAGCTCTGTTTGTTGCCCGCTCAGGTAATAAAAGATGTGAAACCGGTCGATAAGGCCGTGGTGTGTTGTTCTGAGGTATTAGGAAGCTACCTAAAATGGGTGGACTATAAAAAATTTCATCAGGAACTCCGAGAAGCTTATCTCAAAGACCTAGACGCCTATGGCAAAAACAATGAGCAAAATGACACTTTAGCAATACGTAAGGTGCTGATGAAATTTTCAGAAGAACAAGAATATAAAGCGGGGTTCCATCATGTGTTGACAGAAATAGCTTTTTTGCAAATCCGAGCAGAGCAGCCCAAAGAGCACGGTATTATCCCGGTTTCATTAACGCTAAATAGCTATGAGGAGTGCCTGGGGGCTTTTATTAAAGCGACCGTGGTTCGCATAGAGGATATTCCCAGATTGGAGGGGCAGGCCCAAAAGGGAGGAGAAGTCTATCAGAATCAAAGTCGGCACCTGGTGCTGTTTAAGTTGATCGAACGGCTGTTAGTAGGCAACAATGAGTCCAAAACATTTCTGGACAAATTTTGGACAGGGCACAGCAATCTTATTTCCCTTTTAAAGAATAATTCAAAGCTTGGCGAGCGTGAGTTTACCGAGCTAATAGACAGCATCTTCGACGGCATCCAGAGCGCACAGCACAGCCAGCTTGCCGTTATCATGCAGGAACAAAACGAGCAGCGGTGGGTACTCAAAGCTGACCCGAGGACTGCGCTGAAGGAACAGTATTTTGCTGCCCTGAAGCAAGATCAGGCATTTAATGAGACCCAGCAGCTCTATGTTGAACCGCGCGGCCAAGCGGATCTGAATGGGGAGACCGAGACCTTTCCACTTTTATCCAAGGTTCAAAAGTTTCTATACGATAAGCAAGTTGCTAAACAAGTGATCTTGTTGACTGGAGACTCCGGGGCGGGAAAAACAACCTTGAACCGCCTGCTAGAAGAGCAATTATGGAACAACGATGAAAAAGAATCTGATGCGATTCCGCTGTTTATTTCTCTGGCGAGTATTGACAAGCCTGAGCACGATCTAATTGCCAAAGCGTTAAGGGGAAGAGGGCTGTCAGAATTTCAGATTCAGAAGTTAAAGAAAGAAAAACAAAAGTTTGTATTTATTTTGGACGGCTATGATGAGATACGGCAAACGCAGAATTTGTATGTGAGCAATTCGATCAACCAATCCGACGGCTGGCAGGGTCAAATGGTGATCAGTTGCCGCAGCGAATATCTGGGCCAGGACTATCGCCGCTGTTTTCAACCGAAACCGCTTCTACAGGACAAGGACACGTCGTTTCAAGAAATCGTGATCGAGCCGTTTTCAGAGGAAGAGCGCAATCGGTATCTAGAAAAATATGTAGAGTACAACGGAATGGGCGGATCGGCGCCACGATACAAAGAAGCCCTCGACCAACCGCATTTAAAAAACTTGGTCAGCAACCCATTTTTGCTACGAGTGGTATTAGAAGCGTTGCCATACCTGGAAAACGAGGGGAAAGATCGAAGTGTTGTGCAGTTACGCTTGGACCTGTATGACCAGTTCGTAAGAAGCTGGTTCGAACGGAACCAACAGCGCTTAAGCACACAGGATTTAACGGGGTCCAAAAAAGAGATCTTTAGAGAGCTGTGCGATGATGGTTTCGTCCAGCACGGTATCGGATTTGTGAAAGATTTAGCGGTGCATCTTTACGTAGAGAATGCAGGTAAGCCGATAGTCGAGTATTCGTTGTTCAAAGACGAGGGGAATTGGAAAGAGTCTTTTTTTGGGCGGGAAGCCAAGCAGCAACTATTGCGAGAAACGTGGCCACTGAGCCGAAGCGGCAATCAATATCGTTTTATCCATAAATCGCTGCTGGAATATTTTGTGGCTCGCTCGCTCTTCGATTCGTTCGATGCGTGTGTTGCGCCAAACACTCGCGAGCGTCGTGGTAGCGGCGCTTCGGTCTATAGTTTTGAAACCCAAGCTATTGTGCCCCGCCGAATGCTTCGAGACATATCGTTGGCACCCAAGCATTGGGTAGGCGATCTAGGTGTTGTGGGATTGTTGACTGAGCGTGTTCAGCAAGAGAGCATATTTAAGGAACAGCTGTTAGCGATAATCGATCGCTCAAAAATTGATCCTGGGTTACGCCAAACAGCGGCCAATGCAATAACGATATTGGTCAAAGCCGGAATGCAATTTATCGGAGCAGATTTAAAGGGGATTCAGATCCCTGGAGCGGACTTGAGTTATGGGTTATTTGATTCGGCTCAGTTGCAAGGAGCGGATTTAAGAAAAGCCAATCTTCGCGCGAGTTGGCTGCATGAGGCGAATTTAAGTGAAGCGCAGATGGGTGGGGTGCAGTTTGGCGAATTGCCATATTTACAAGTAAAGAGCAGAGTGTTCTCTTGTGCCTATTCGCCGGATGGTCAAACCCACGTCGTAGGGCTTGAGAGCGGTAAGATCAGTGTTTATATGACCTCGAATTGGAAAAAAATCTATACTTTAGAAGGGCATGCCGGTGTAGTTTGGAGCGTAGTGTATTCGCCTGGAGGAGCTCAGCTAGCGTCGGGGGGGCAGGACACTACTGTGCGAGTGTGGGATGTAGAAAGCGGCACGTTGAAGCAGAAGTTAGAAGGGCATACCAGTCAAGTTATGAACGTAGTGTATTCACCTGGAGGAGATCGGCTAGCATCGGGGAGTGCTGACAATACGGTGCGAGTGTGGGATGTGGAAAGTGGCGAGTTGAAGCAGAAGTTAGAAGGGCATACAGGTGAAGTTATGAGCGTAGTGTATTCGCCTGGAGGAGCTCAGCTAGCGTCGGGGAGTACTGACAATACTGTGCGAGTGTGGGATGTAGAAAGCGGAGCGTTGAAGCAGAAGTTAGAAGAGCATATAAGTGGAGTTTATAGCGTAGTGTATTCGCCTGGAGGAGATCGGCTAGCGTCGGGGAGTACTGACAATACTGTGCGAGTGTGGGATGTAGAAAGCGGCGCGTTGAAGCAGAAATTAGAAGGGCATACAGATGGAGTTTATAGCGTAGTGTATTCGCCTGGAGGAGGTCAGCTAGCGTCGGGGAGTTTAGACAATACTGTGCGAGTGTGGGATGTGGAAAGTGGCGAGTTGAAGCAGAAGTTAGAAGGGCATACAGGTGAAGTTTTGAGCGTAGTGTATTCGCCTGGAGGAGCTGAACTAGCGTCGGGGAGTACTGACAATACTGTGCGAGTGTGGGATGTAGAAAGCGGCGCGTTGAAGCAGAAGTTAGAAGGGCATACAGGTATAGTTTTGAGCGTAGTGTATTCACCTGGAGGAACTCAGCTAGCGTCGGGGGGGAAGGACGGGACGGTGCGAGTGTGGGATGTAGAAAGCGGCGAGTTGAAGCAGAAGTTAGAAGGGCATACAGCTGGAGTTTATAGCGTAGTGTATTCACCTGGAGGAGTTCAGCTAGCGTCGGGGAGTGCTGACAATACTGTGCGAGTGTGGGATGTAGAAAGCGGTGCGTTGAAGCAAAATTTAGAAGGGCATACAGGTGCAGTTGTGAGCGTAGTGTATTCGCCTGGAGGAGATCGGCTAGCGTCGGGGAGTACTGACAATACGGTGCGAGTGTGGGATGTGGAAAGTGGCGAGTTGAAGCAGAAGTTAGAAGGGCATACAGGTGAAGTTATGAGCGTAGTGTATTCGCCTGGAGGAGCTCAGCTAACGTCGGGGAGTTTTGACAATACTGTGCGAGTGTGGGATGTAGAAAGCGGAGCGGAGAGGCAGAAGTTAGAAGAAGGGCATGCCGCACAAGTTTGGAGCGTAGTGTATTCGCCTGGAGGAGATCAGTTAGCGTCGGGGGGGAAGGACGGGACGGTGCGAGTGTGGGATGTAGAAAGCGGCGAGTTGAAGCAGAAGTTAGAAGGGCATACAGCTGGAATTTTGAGCGTAGTGTATTCGCCTGGAGGAGATCAGCTAGCATCGGGGAGTGTTGACAGGACGGTGCGAGTGTGGGACGTGGAAAGCGGAGCGGAGAAGCAGAAGTTAGAAGGGCATACCGATCAAATTTGGAGCGTAGTGTATTCGCCTGGAGGAGCTCAGCTAGCGTCGGGGAGTTTTGACAATACTGTGCGAGTGTGGGATGTAGAAAGCGGAGCGGAGAGGCAGAAGTTAGAAGAAGGGCATGCCGCACAAGTTTGGAGCGTAGTGTATTCGCCTGGAGGAGGTCAGCTAGCGTCGGGGGGGGAGGACGGGACGGTGCGAGTGTGGGATGTAGAAAGCGGCGCGTTGAAGCAAAATTTAGAAGGGCATACAGGTGCAGTTGTGAGCGTAGTGTATTCGCCTGGAGGAGATCAGCTAGCGTCGGGGAGTTTTGACAGGACGGTGCGAGTGTGGGATGTAGAAAGCGGCGCGTTGAAGCAGAAGTTAGAAGGGCATACAGATGAAGTTACGAGCGTAGTGTATTCGCCTGGAGGAGCTGAACTAGCGTCGGGGAGTACTGACAATACTGTGCGAGTGTGGGATGTAGAAAGCGGCGCGTTGAAGCAGAAGTTAGAAGGGCATACAGGTATAGTTTTGAGCGTAGTGTATTCACCTGGAGGAACTCAGCTAGCGTCGGGAAGTGCTGACAATACTGTGCGAGTGTGGGATGTAGAAAGCGGCGCGTTGAAGCAGAAGTTAGAAGGGCATACAGATGAAGTTGTGAGCGTAGTGTATTCGCCTGGAGGAGGTCAGCTAGCGTCGGGGAGTGACGACAATACTGTGCGAGTGTGGGATGTAGAAAGCGGCGCGTTGAAGCAGAAGTTAGAAGGGCATACCAGTCAAGTTATGAGCGTAGTGTATTCGCCTGGAGGAGATCGGCTAGCGTCGGGGAGTGTTGACAGTACGGTGCGAGTGTGGGATCCCCGAACGGGAGAGTGTCAAATGCTGATTGAAGATAGCGGGCCAGTGAGAAGCCTAGCCTGGAAAGAGACTTGGGATGGTCACAGCTATTTAGGGATAGGCAGTTATGATAAATCAGTACGGCAGTGGGAATTGAAAAAAGAGGGGGGGAAATATAAGGCGTATTTGAGTTGGAGTACGAGTCATGATTTTTTGACAGTGAGAGGTGCGTTACTCGAAGGTGTACGAGGCTTAAGCGGGGTGAATGAGTCACTGTTGAAGCAGCGCGGCGCGTTATTTCTGAAGAAAAAAGAAGGTATCAGTACAAAATCTGCCGAAATATTGACTGAGTTGAAACAGAGTCTGCCGAAATATACAGAGGGTAAGACTCTGCTGAAGAATATGTTTAAAAGGAAGAGCTGACTATCAACACTATGCTTGGCTGAAATAGAGGTAGAAAAAGTTATGGCATTTTTTTGTAGATATGCCATAGCTATCGATAAAATGGTTGATATCGAAGGGGTTGTTGGTATTATTGATCCGGCATTTGTATTCTTGAAAAAAGCCAAGAGATCCTTATATGAACGGAATGAAATCTACCGATATGAGAAGGTTGTCGCGCGAGGCGCGGCATGAGCGGCGTGTGCAGGTGATTCGGTTGCGCGCAGCAGGTTACACGTACGACAAGATTGCGGCACAAATGGGCCTGAGCCGGACAGGTGTGTTTGGTATCTGCCAGCTTGCAATTACTCACATCCCTGGATACGGTTATGGCCCCTAGTCTTTGTCAGGAGCCCTTATGAATAAAGTCGTCGAGCGCTTTCTTGCAGTGCTTGACTGATCAGCGAAGTAATGTCTCTAGCCGCAACAAGATAGCTTTTAGGGGTTTTTCATCCTTGGTTACATCCCTATTACCTTGGCCGATATGGTATTACGCCTTGTACAGTAATGAACTCCGTAAGAAATAGGTTCATAAAAAATGTGGGTAATTGCAAGGTTAATGGTGTTCTTACGATATGCAGCAATGGCAAAACAAGTTGACGAAATAAATGTCATGGCTCACGGACCACAAGAGTATCTGCGTGCAGTAGTTTTACCACCAAACTCAATGTAGCCATTTTTTGTAAGCGCCGTACATTAAAAATGTAGTCTGAGAGCAATAGCCATTGAAAAACATTTTTCTTGTTTTTCAATCGCGGTGCCATTAATATCCATCAAATTCTAACCACGCTGGTCGATATGGTCGGCCGAACTCAAGCTTCAATATAGCTTTTGCATAATCTTTATCGATCGTGATTGGTGGCGGAATCAGGATAACGGAGCGCACTCGAGTAGCTCGAGTTTGATCTAATTAGTACGAATGAAAATAGGAGACAAGCATGTTAAAGAGCATATCTCACTCGGCGTTACCAGAAACCCTCGCGCGGAACCTCGGTGATTATTATTTAGGTCAAGCTCGTGCTGAGAAGGAAAAGGGGCACTTGGAGGTAGCGCTGACCCTATACGATCAGTTGAAAGAAACGCTGAAATCGCTTGGGGGCGTAAAAGAAGCTTTGAGGAAAGCGCAAGATCCCCAAACATTAGCCGATGAGACATTGCGAGCGATGATGGCTGATGCCTATTTCGAACGTGGGGAAGTGTTAGAAAGCTTAAATTTATTTACCAAAGCAAGAATCAGCTATATTAAGGCTGGAGCGTGGGGGCACGATGGAGCCAAACATCGTGCGGAAGCTTTGGCCCCTCCATCAGAGCATAGTGCTCACTCAAATAAATTGGCTTCCGCTCCTGCCATATCTGCTTCAATATCTGCCGAGGAAAAAAGTGATCTGGTGGATTATCTGTTTGAAAAGGCGCTGTTGACACTAAGTTCCTTAGAGGTGTCGAAGAAACCCAGCTTGTTTCTAGTGTATGCCCATGATAATGATGCTCACGGGGAGGCGAAGGCCTCGACGTCTAAATATTTAATCAATAATTTATCTAAAATCCGAGGGGTGACGCTCTATTCGGATCAAACGCCGATAGGGCAGGCGTATGCAAATTCGGATGAAAATCTGAAAGAAGATGGCAAGCTAGAAGACATCTTAACCAATCAATTCTGTTTGCTGCCCGCTCAGGTGCGAGCGGATGTGAAGCCGGTCGATAAGGTGATCGTGTGTTGTTCTGATGTCTTAGGAAGCTACCTAAAAGGTCAGTCCTATAAAGCGTTTTGTGATGAGCTTAAAAAAGCCTATGACATAGATCGAGAAGCCTACGTCAAAGACAACCAACAAAAGGGTACTCCAGCGTTACGTGAGGTGGTCAGAAAATTTTCCCAAGAGGAAAAATATATGGCGGACTTCCATCATGTGTTGACGGAAATGGCTTTTTTGGAGATTCGAGCAGCGCATCTGAAAGGTCAGCACGGGATTATCCCGGTTTCATTAACGCCCAATAGCTATGACTACTGCCTGAAGGATTTTATTGACTCGACGACGGTTCGGATGGAGGACCCTCTGCGCTTTGATTTGCAAGTGAAAAAGGGGGAGGAAGTCTATCTGAACCAAGGGTCACATGGTGTGCTGTTTAAGGTGATCGAGCGGCTGTTAGCGGGTAGCAACGAAGCGAAAACGTTTCTGGACAAGTTTTGGACAGGGCACAGCCATGTTATATCGCGTTTAAAGAGTGATTTAAACTTTGGCAAACTAGAATTTGCGAAGCTCTTAGACGGCATTTTCGATGGTATACGGACAGCGCTGCATAGCCAGCTTGCTTCCACCGTGCAGCAAGAACACGAACAGTTGCAGGTGTTCCGTGCCGACCCTAGAGCCGCGCTGAAAGAACAGTATGAGGCGGCCTTAACGCAAAATGAGGCGTTTCAAGAAACCCTTAAGCTCTATATTGAACCGCGCTGCCGAGCGAATTTGGATGGGGAGAGCAAAACCTTTGACCTTTTACCCCAAGTTCAAGCATTTCTAAAAGATAAACAAGTGATTTTGTTGACGGGAGACTCTGGGGCGGGCAAAACCACCTTCAACCGCCGCCTAGAAAAGCATTTATGGGACCACAAAAAAGCAGACGATGCGATCCCACTGTTTATTTCTCTGCCGAGCATTGATAAGCCTGAGCACGATCTGATTGCTAAAGCGTTAAAGAAAAGAGGCCTGTCAAAATTTCAGATTCAGAAATTAAAGAAAGAAAACCAAAGGTTTATCTTTATTTTGGATGGGTATGATGAGATACGTCAGACGCAAAATCTGTATGTGAGCAATTCCATCAACAAGTCTGACGGCTGGCAGGGTCACATGGTGATTAGTTGTCGCAGCGAATATTTGGGGCAGGACTATCAAAGCCGTTTTCAACCGAATCCGATGCTGCAGGACAAGGACACGTTGTTTCAAGAAGTCGTGGTCGAACCGTTTTCAAAAGAAGAGAGCGATCAATATCTAGAAAAATATGTGGCGCACAACCCAACGGAATGGACTGCGCAAGCATACCGAGAAGCTTTCTCCAAACAACCTAATTTAAAAGACTTGATTAGTAATCCATTTTTGCTGCGGGTAGTGCTAGAAGCCTTGCCGCACGCTGAAAAAAAGGGGAAAGCGGTATCTACGATCCAGTTACGGATGGACCTGTATGATCAGTTCGTTAGACAATGGTTCGAGCGCAACCAGCAGCGCTTAAGCACCCAAAGTTTAACGGAGGCCAGACAAGAGGTATTTAGAGAGTTGTATGATGATGGCTTTGCCCAGCATGGCATTGGATTTGTGAAAGAGCTGGCGGTGCAACTGTACAAAGAGAATGCAGGTAATCCGATTGTCGAATACTCGTTGTTCAAAGACAAGGGAAGTTGGAAGGATGCTTTTTTCGGTCGAGAAAAAGAAAATCAACTGCTGCGGGAAGCGTGGCCTTTGATCCGAAGTGGGACTGAATACCGTTTTATCCATAAATCGCTGCTGGAATATTTTGTGGCGCGGGCGCTGCTTGAGTCGTTCGATGGATGTATGGATCGAAGTACTCGCCAGCGTCGAGGTAGCGCTGCTTCAATCTATAGTTTTGAAGAGCAAGCTGTTGTGCACATTCGAACGCAGCAAGGTTTATCGTTAAGCCCAAAGCATTGGATTGGCGACCTTGGCGTTACGCGCTTGTTGACTGATCGCGTTTGGCAAGAGCCTACATTTAAGGAACAACTGTTAGCGATAATCGAGCGTTCTAAAACCGATAAGACGATACGCCAAACAGCGGCCAATGCAATGACGATTTTGGTCAGAGCAGGGGTACAGTTTAATGGTGCGGATTTAAAAGGCATCCAGATACCCGGAGCCGATCTGAGTTTTGGGGTATTTGATTCAGTGCAGTTGCAAGGGTCGGATTTAAGAAAGGCCACGCTTCGTACGAGTTGGCTACGCAACGCCAATTTCAGCGGCGCGCAGATGGTCGGGGTGCAGTTTGGTGAATGGCCTTATCTTCCGGAAGAGAGCGAGGTCCTGTCCTGCGCGTATTCACCAGATGGGAAAACCTGCGCGATGGGTCTTCAAAACGGTAAGATCCGCGTGTATGACACCTCCAGTTGGGAAAAAATCCACACCTTAGAAGGACATAAGTCTGATATTTGGAGCGTCGCATATTCGCCAACCGGCGAGCAAATCGCCTCGGGGGGTAAAGATAAGGCCGTTCGACTTTGGGACGCGGCAAGCGGTGCGCTGCGCCACACCCTAGAAGGACATAAGTCTGATGTCTGGAGCGTCGCGTATTCGCCAACCGGCGATCAGATCGCCTCGGGAAGTGATGATGAGACCGTTCGACTGTGGGACACGGCAAGCGGTGCGCTGCGCCATACTTTACAAGGGCATGAAGATTATGTTAGATGCGTTGTGTATTCGCCGAGCGGAGATCAGATCGCTTCTGGGGGGTATGACGAGACCGTTCGACTGTGGGACGCGGCAAGCGGTGTGCTGCACCATACCTTACAAGGGCATGACTCTATTGTTAGGAGCGTCGCGTATTCGCCGAGCGGCGAGCAGATCGCCGCGGCGAGTGATGACCATACCGTTCGTCTGTGGGAAACGGCAAGCGGTGTGCTACGCCACACCTTACAAGGACATGACAGTTGGATCAGGAGCGTAACGTATTCGCCGAGCGGCGATCAGATCGCTTCGGGGAGTGATGACAAGACCGTTCGACTGTGGGACGCGGCAAGCGGTGTGCTGCGCCACACCTTAAAAGGACATGAAAAGACTGTTTATAGCGTCGCGTATTCGCCAAGCGGCGATCAGATCGCTTCGGGGAGTGAGGACCAGACTGTTCGTTTGTGGGAAGCGGCAAGCGGTGGGTTGCGCCACAACATACAAGGACATAAGAAGGTTGTTAATAGCGTCGCGTATTCGCCGAACGGCGATCAGTTTGCCTCGGGGAGTTGGGACAAGACCATTCGACTGTGGGACGCGGCAAGCGGTTTGACGCGCCACACCTTACAAGGACATGACGATAGGGTTTTGAGCGTCGTGTATTCGCCAAGCGGCGATCAGATCGCCTCGGGGAGTGATGACCTTACCGTTCGACTGTGGGACGCGGCAAGTGGTGCGCTGCGCCATACCTTAGAAGGACATGAGGATTCTGTTAGTAGCGTCGCGTATTCGCCGAGCGGCGATCAGATCGCCTCGGGGAGTTGGGACAAGACCGTTGGTTTGTGGAACGCGGCAAGCGGCGCGTTGCGCCACATCTTAAAAGGACATGAAGATTATGTTAGGAGCGTCGCGTATTCGCCGAGCGGCAATCAGATCGCCTCGGCGAGTGATGACAAGACCATTCGACTGTGGGACGCGGCTAGCGGTGCGCTGCGCCACACCCTAGAAGGACATGACGATAGGATTTTTAGCGTCGCGTATTCGCCGAGCGGCGATCAGATCGCCTCGGCGAGTTGGGACAAGACCGTTCGACTGTGGGACGCGGCAAGCGGTGCGTTGCGCCACACCTTAGAAGGACATGACTCTGAGGTTGATAGCGTCGCTTATTCGCCGAGCGGCGATCAGATCGCCTCGGGGAGTAAGGACGAGACCGTTCGTTTGTGGGCAGTCGCCTCGGGCCAGTGTCTGGCGGTGATTGAAGGTTTTAGCGGGAGAGTCTACAGCATTGCCTGGCAACGGTCTGTCGGCGGCAACGATCTGGTGACGGGCAGTGAGGATGAGTTCGTTCGGCAGTGGCAGGTGACAGGAGAGAGTGATGCAGTTCAAGTGCGGCTACGCTGGATGTCACCGCATACCGAACTGACCGTGAAGGGTACAGTCATAGAAGGCGCAGAAGGCTTAAGCGAGGCGAATCGGATACTGTTGAAGCAAAGGGGGGCAGTGAGAGAGTCGTTATAACTGTGAAGTAGGCAAGAAAATCCTGAGCGGATCCTCGGTGGTGACAACTCGTTAGCGCCGAGCTCAGGCACTTTAAGACGAACAACTGACCTGGAGCGAGCTTGCCCAGGCAGGAGGCAGTTGCGCATACACCTCATACTCTGGCAAGGCATTGAAGGGGCGGCGCAGGACATTCAATAATCGCTCAACTTCAGAGAAATCTTTTTCTTGAGCAAGCTCGATGGCCTGCTCGACTAAATGATTGCGCAAAATATATTGAGGGTTCACGCAGTTCATCGCGCTAGCGCGTTGGCTATCATCGCGGCCTTCATATACGAGGCGCGCACGGTAGGTGTGTAACCAAGCATGAAAAGCTGTGCAATCAGTAGTAAAAAGAGAGCTTACGCTTGCATCACCAAGCGTATCGTGTTGACAAACTTGAGCAAGCCGGCGAAAAGTCAACGTAAAGTCTGCGCGGTTCTGATGCATTACTTTAAGCAGCTGATCGATTAATGCAGCATCGCCATCATGCTGATGCGCTAAGCCCAATTTGGCACACATTCTTGTTTGCAATGCCTGCATGAAGCGAGGCTTGAACTCGCCAAGAACAGTTCTTATTTCCTCGAAAGCATCTTGCTTACCGCTAGCACTCTGAACTTCTATGCTGATGATGGGTAATAATGCTTGTGCCAGGCAAAATAGGTTCCAATAGGCGATTTCTGGCTGCTTTTGATAAGCATAGCGACCCGTTGTATCTGAATGATTACAGATATAGTCAAAGTTGAAGCCATCGATAAAACCATAAGGGCCATAATCAATGGTTAAACCCAGTATCGACATATTATCGGTGTTCATCACGCCATGGCAAAAGCCAATGGCCTGCCAGTGCGCAATCAGATCTGCCGTGCGCCGTGTGACTGCTTTAAGCAAGGCGAGATAGGGCTTATCGGTGTTGTCGCAATCAGGATAATGGCGCGTAATGATATGTTTGGCGAGCAGTGCAATCAGATCAGGGCGGTTACGTGCATAAAAATGCTCAAAATGACCAAAGCGCACAAAGCTTGCGGCAATGCGGGTGGTAATGGCTGCTGTTTCAACGCCTTCACGATGCACGGGTAAATCCGAACCGATGACACACAATGCACGTGTAGTAGGCACACCAAGAGCGTGCATTGCCTCGGAACATAAAAATTCACGGATAGAAGAGCGTAGCACTGCGCGCCCATCGCCCATTCTGGAATAGGGCGTAGGTCCTGCTCCTTTTAATTGAACTTCATAGTGGCTTTGACCATACTCAATTTCACCCAAGGTCAGCGCACGGCCATCGCCAAGTTGGCCCGCCCAGACACCGAATTGGTGGCCTGCATACACAGTTGCAAAGGGCATTTTTTCAGATGCCGTAGACAAGGAGTTGCCGGCGAACCAGGCAACAAAAGCGGGGTCATGTGCAATCTGTGCTGTGCAGCCCAAGAGTGCTGCGGCATCTGCTGAAAAGCCAACTAGATAAGGATTCGGAACAGGCGTTACCGGCACCTTTGTATAAAAATCAGGGCCAAGTGATAGAAAGCTATCTGGCAAAGATTGCTTGAATCTGTCAGCTAAATTAGAAATATCCACGGTATCAAGAGAAAAGGGCATGTTGAAAAGTAGCGAAATTGAGTCGTCAGCGGTGCGATTAGAGCGCTCTTGAAAAACTGTAGGAATCTCAGACTTAATCAATCTATGGCTAGATAATAGTCCTTTCCGCGGCGAAAGAAGCTATTTATCTCGGTCGCTGTCAAAAGCACGGTAATCCCCCCACAAATTGATAGGATTTGAAAGTAGAATTTCCTCCAAAGAGAAAAAGGAAGTTTTACGTGAAGAAATCAAAGTTTTCAGAAAGCCAGATCATCAGTATTTTGAATCAGGCGGAAGCGGGATCGCCGGTACCAGAGCTATGCAGAGAGCATGGGATGAGCTCGTCGCTATTTTATAAATGGCGGAGCAAATACGGGGGAATGGATGCGTCGATGATAGCGAGGCTAAAAGAGCTTGAAGAAGAGAATCGTCGTCTAAAAAAGATGTATGCAGAAGAAAGATTAAAGGTGGAAATTATTCAGGAGGCCATGCAAAAAAAGTGGTGACGCCATCTTGCCGACGCAAGGTGGCGCAATGGGCAGTAGAGACAAAGGAAGTGAGTGTCCGGCTGGCTTGTGAGATGTTTGGGGTAAGCCAAACATGCTACCGTTATAAGCCTAAGCAGTCTTCAGAAAACGATCAGATCGCAGATTGGTTGATTCGATTAACCAGCCTGCATCGCCATTGGGGTTTTGGTTTATGTTTTTTGTATCTACGCAATGTTAAAGGCTTAAGCTGGAATCATAAGCGTGTTTACCGTATTTATCGAGAGCTGGAATTGAATCTGCGAATCAAGCCGAAAAAGAGGTTGATCCGAGAAAAGCCTCAACCCCTTGCAGTGCCAGAAAAAAGTAATGAAGTATGGTCAATGGATTTTATGCACGATCAGCTCTCGGATGGAAGAAGCATCCGGCTATTTAATGTCATCGATGATTTTAATCGCGAGGGATTAGGTATCGAAGTGGATTTCTCACTGCCCTCAGAGCGCGTGATTCGCTCGTTGGAACAAATCATTGAGTGGCGAGGTCAGCCAAAGCGCATTCGTTGCGATAACGTACTAAATGCAATAGCATAAATAGGTTATCTATATAAAATAGATCAAGAGTAAGTGCTAAATCATGACATATTAAAATTTTACTAAATGGGTCGTTAGTCTTAGTTCAATAGGAGAATATATCTATGTTAGCCCCTGTTTCTAATTCTGCTGTAACGCATTATTCAACAACGCAAAGACCCGAAAAATCTTTATCCTTCAGACTTCCTTTGGAAATCCGAGAAGAAATAGAAAAATTGCTGGATTTTCCGAGCCGGCAGGCGTTGTTTAAAGCATTAATCACAGTAACTTGTGATGGTGAGCCTATAGAAGCGCCCGCTCTGAAGCTACATCTGATCAAAGAAAGGATTCAGACTCAATATCAAGAAAATCTAATAAGATCGGATGGAGAGTTAAAAGAGTTTGCGTTAAGTCAATTGCGAAAATTATCAGACTTAGGGCAACTCGGTCAGGTTGTGGAGAAATTAGCCCTTTTTGAGTTGGTATGTCTTGTTAACGATTCAGAGATATTTAGATTTTTACAGAAAAAAATCCAACAAGACGCGTATTTAAAGCAGAGGTTATTGACTTGGGTCGAGAGGTCGAAAACAGAAGAGGTACAGCCTATAGCTGCTAAAGCGTTAACGTTGTTGGTCAAAGCAGGAGTGAGTTTTAGTGGTCAAGATTTCCGTGGAATGCGAGTTCCTGGCGCAGATTTAAGTCATGGTGTGTTCGATTCGGCGCAGTTGCAAGGAGCGGATTTAAGGGGGGTGAAGTTTTGTACGAGCTGGCTGCGTGAGGCGAATTTAAGTGGAGCGCGGATGGACGAGGTGCAGTTTGGCGAATGGCCTTATCTCCAGGAGGAGAGTTGGGTGCAGTCGTGCGCGTATTCACCCGATGGGAAAAACTTTGCGGTAGGCCTTAAAAACGGTAGGATCAGCGTGTATTGGAGTTCGAATTGGGAAAAAAGGTATACCTTAGAAGGGCATACAGAATCGATAACTAGCGTGGTGTATTCGCCGAGCAGAGAGCAGATTGCATCGGGGAGTGAGGACGAGACGATACGACTGTGGGACATGCATAGCGGCGCCCTTGTGCACACCTTACGCGGACATATAGCATCGATAACTAGTGTGGTGTATTCGCCGAGTGGTGAGCGGATTGCCTCGAGCAGCAATGACAATACGGTACGACTTTGGGATGCGGAGAGTGGGGCAGCTGTACACCTCCTGCGAGGACGTCAATGGTGGATTACAAGCGTAATGTATTCGCCCAGCGGAGAGCAGATTGTCTCGGTCAGTAATGACAAAACGGTGCTAGTATGGGACGCTATAAGTGGCGCGCCAGGCCATATCTTGACTGGCCATACCGGCGTTGTTGTGAGTGCGGTGTACTCTCCTAATGGAGAGCAGATTGCTTCGAGTAGTAGGGACAAGACGGTGCGGCTATGGGACGCTAAAAGCGGCGCTCCAGGCCATATCTTGACTGGCCACACCGGCGTTGTTGTAAGTGTGGCGTATTCGCCCAGCGGAGAGCAGGTTGTTTCGGGTAGCGAAGACAGGACGGTGCGGTTGTGGGACGCTAAAAGTGGCGCTCCAGGGCACATTTTGACTGGCCATACAGACGATGTTGTAAGTGCGGTGTATTCGCCCAGCGGAGAGCAGATTGCTTCGAGTAGTAGGGACAAGACGGTGCGGCTATGGGATGCGCACAGTGGTGCGCTAAAGCACACCTTTACTGGCCATACCGATCCTGTTTGGAGTATGGTGTATTCGCCGAGCGGAGAGCAGATTGTTTCGAGTAGTAGGGACAAGATGCGGCTATGGGATGGGCGCAGTGGTGCCGCTATGCGCGTCTTAGAAGGACATACCTCCGGTGTTAGGAGCGTAGTGTATTCGCCGAACGGGGAGCAGATTGCTTCGGGTAGTGAGGACAGGACGGTACGGTTATGGGACGCTAAAAGCGGCGCTCCAGGGCACACCTTGACTGGCCATACCGGCGATGTTGTCAGCGTGGCGTTTTCGTCCAGCGGAGCACAGATCGCTTCGGGTAGTGAGGACAGGACGGTACGGTTATGGGACGCTAAAAGCGGTGTGCCTGGGCACACCTTGATTGGCCATACCGGCATCGTTATTAATAGCGTGGTGTATTCGCCCAGCGGAGCGCAGATCGCTTCGTGCTGTTGGCATACGGTGCGGCTGTGGGACGCTAAAAGCGGCGCGCCTGTACGAGTCTTAAAAGGACATACATCCCACATTTGCAGTGTCGCGTATTCGCCGAGTGGAACGCAGCTCGCCTCGGGCGGTGCTGACTATACGGTACGTCTGTGGAACGCTAAAAGCGGCGCTCCAGGGCACACTTTGACTGGTCATACTAGCGCTGTTTTAAGCGTGGTGTATTCGCCGAGCGGTTTACAGCTTGCCTCGGGTAGTATGGACAATATGGTTCGTCTGTGGAAAGTGGAAAGCGGAGCCCGTGTGCATACCTTAAAAGGACATACCTGGGCTGTTTTAAGCGTAGCGTATTCGCCGAACGGTTTGCAGCTCGCATCGGGAGGCGGAGACAAGACGGTGCGGCTATGGGACGTCGTTTCAGGTGAGTGTCTTAGAGTGATTCAAGCGTTTAGTGGCGCTGTCCATAGTGTGGCCTGGAAAGCGACGGGCAACACGCAGTATTTAGTGAGTGGCAGTGCAGACAAGTCGGTGTGTCAGTGGGAGGTCGAAAAAGGCGCAGAAGGCTATAAGGTGAAACTGTGCTGGAATAGTAAGGAGCAGGAAGTCCTGACGGTGAGTGACATGTTGATAGAAGGGGTAGAAGGATTAAGCGAGATAAATGAGCGACTACTCAAGCAGAAAGGGGCGCTAAAAAGAAAAATGGCATGAGTGTTTCACCGCTTAAGCTGCCTTAGCTGATTGTATTAGAGCACTTTGTAAGTGCCGATAGGGCTCTGAATCAGAGCGCTTGAATGCATTCACTTAGGCAAACCCAGCAATCGAAATTCCGGTGGGCTTTCGGTTCAGACCTAGTTTAGTTTGCATGTTGAAGGTCACGACTGCATCCGTACATTCGGCTTGTGATTGTGCGTGTTTCAGCACCAGCCAAGCTGGAGATTTGTGCGCTCGCTCCTTATCGGCCTTCTGGCTTCATACAGCAGTCGTCGAATATATCAGGGTTTGCCAGCGCCGGTCCGACCGGTTCTCCATGCTTGCCAATTCTTGCGCAATCGAACAGAAGTTAGGCTGTACTCTGATGAAACGTGTAAGTCATGCTACGTTGAAGCGCTCTTCGTATCTTAGCAACGCCCACGCGATACGAGCGGTCTTGTTTGTCACAGCAATCGAAGCAATGCTTGTGTGTCGGCGCTGTATGAGAATTTTATTCCATCGGCCATGTCTGTCATCACGGTGATGCGCGAATTGCACCACTGCACGGGTCCTGGCCGCGCAGCGTGCACCAGAAGCGCATGGTCATGCACCCTCAGGTCGCGCTTGAACCAAACAACGGTGTAGCCCCCACGCTTGCTTGCTGTGAGAGTCAGGGAGCCAGCGTGTCGAGCACGCACCGGGCGAGGGCGCGGCCGCTGAGCCAAGCGCCTTCGACCTTGCCTCCATGCAGCCAGTCGCCACAAAGGCCCAAGCCCAGGCTGGCGTTCCACCAGCATCCAGCGGTCAGTGGTGGTTCTGTGTCGGCATAGCGCCAGCGGTGTGCCGTGGCATGCACGGTAGCTGGGTCGGGGCCGCCCAGCGCAGCAAAGGCCCGCAGTAGTGCAGTGG
This sequence comes from Mycoavidus cysteinexigens, assembly GCF_003966915.1. Classification (NCBI taxonomy): domain Bacteria; kingdom Pseudomonadati; phylum Pseudomonadota; class Betaproteobacteria; order Burkholderiales; family Burkholderiaceae; genus Mycoavidus; species Mycoavidus cysteinexigens. The sequence goes on along the minus strand of NZ_AP018150.1, from coordinate 1,311,877 downwards.
TGACGCTTGCGGCATCGTCTTCGATATGGGCCTCGCTCCATTCTGGACTGGCATGGAGCAGCCAAGTTTCCGGCCCGGTGCGGCCGGGTTTGTTGCTGTCACGGGCCAACCAGCGTAACGGGCCTGAATTGATAAAGACACCGTCGCACGGCAAAGATACAGGTGCAATGCAACGCACCATCACCGCCCAGCAGCCACGCATGAGGGCACTGGCAGCCAGGGCAGCCCCGTCTGGCGCTACCGGGGTTAGCAGGGGCACTGCCTGGGGGGCTGGCACTGCCAACAGCACGGCCCGGTAGCGTGTGGCGTGCGACGCATGCTCCGCCGATGTGAGAGACCAGCCTGAGGCGCTAGTCTCCAGAGCCTGCACCGTGGTTTGCAGCCGGACCTGCACGGGCACCAATGGCGGAGGCAATGCGCCCAGCGTGCGCACCAGGTGAGCTGCAGGCGCCGTCATGCGTGGGGTGCCAACAAAGCGCTCCAGCGGAGTATGCAGCGGCGCAAAGCCCTGTCCATCGTGGCTGGCGAGGCGGGCCGGCCATAAGGCTGCCGCACCGGCTTGCTGCCAGCGCTGCACCTCGGCGCGAAAGTCGGCGTCGCGCGCTGTGAAGTACTGCGCGCCATGGTCACATTGCCAGGTAACTTGCGCATCGTCGGCACGCCGGGTGCTCATTCGGCCCGAGGGGCCCCGGCTTTTGTCGAACACATGCACTATACAACCGGCCTGTGCCAGAACCTGGGCGCAGGCCAGGCCCGCAAGGCCGGCGCCTACTACGGCTACTATGTGTGTAGCCTGGCCGGTCACGGCGGCTGCGGCACTCATGGCTGGCTCTCTTGCGCGGGCTGAGGACTCTGGTGGCTCACCCAGATGAAGGCATCGATGTCGATGCCCAAGGCCTTGGCCCGGGCCACGATTGCCTGTTTTGTATAAGGCGCAAGGGCCTTGTCCCGCGCCAGGATCCAGCAATAGCTGCGATCGGGGCCTACGACCAACGCCCAGCGGTAGTCGGCATCGAGTGCGGCCACGTGGTAGCCGCCATAGAACGGCCCGAAGAAAGACACCTTGAGCGATGCGGTGGTAGGCGCCCCTGTGAACACGGCCTTGCCAACGGCCTCGCGCCACTGGTCCGAGGCAAGGTCAAATCCGCGATTCACCACGCGCACACTGTCGTCCGGCTGCGGTATGTAGGTAGCCGATACGTCCATCAAGCCACGCTCGAACGCATGGTCCAGCCGCGCCAGCTCGTACCAGCGGCCTTGGTAGCGCTGTATGTCAAATGGTGTAACCGCCTCCACGCCAGGCGGCGGACTGGTGTTGGCGCAGCCTGCGAGCAGGTTGGCGCATGCTATCCACAGCGCCAACAGCCCGAGGCGGCTGAACATGGATCGGCGGCGCTGTGCGGAGGAAAAGCAGAGCTGAATGGTGCTCATTCGGATGTCCTTCAAGTGGGTATGGCGCCACTGCGCCACGTCGTTCACCGGCGTCTGCGTACCCAGGGAGAAACAGGTTACAACCCTCCAGCGTCAGCAGTGCCTCGACCATCGGCAGCCCGAGGCTGCGCAGCTCCTGGTGCAGGGTAGTGAGCAAGCAGCCCACCTTGGGACCCTGCGGAACGGGCGGCGCCAGGAAGTTAATTGAATTGTCTAGGACAAAAATAGTTTTGTCTAGTACATTACCCCATAAGACCAGCGCGCCGCGCTGCCTCTGGCATCCCGCCGGAGATCGGGAGTGATCATGAAAATTGCAGTCATCGGACCGGGGATCTCGGGTTTGGCCGCCGCACGCCGCTTGCGCGAGCCGCTGGAGAAACTGTAACCACAGGACGTGAAAGGAGCCTTCCATGCGATCTCTTCCCACAGGCTATCGCGCCCTGATTCTCGGTGCCTCGGGCGCCATCGGCGGCGCCATGGTGGCCCTGTTGCGCGCCGACCCTAGCTGTGGCGAGGTCCGTACCCTGGGGCGTGGCAGCACACCCCAGGTCGACTTTAACGCCCCCTCCAGCGTGGCCCAGGCAGCACAGGCCCTGCGTCATCTGGCCCCCTGGCACCTGGTGGTGGTGGCTACGGGCATGTTGCAGGGTCCCACGGGCGCGCCCGAAAAATGCCTGGGCGATCTGCGCCCCGAACACCTCGCGGCGAGCTTCGCCGTCAACACCATCGGGCCGGCGCTGGCGCTGGCGCACTTTGCGCCTTTGCTGACGCGGGGCGAACGCAGTATGTTCGCGGTGCTGTCGGCCAAGGTAGGCAGCATTGGTGATAACCGCCTGGGCGGCTGGTACAGCTACCGCGCCTCCAAGGCCGCTCTGAACATGGTAATGAAAACCGCCGCCATCGAACTGGCCCGCACCCATCCCCAGGCCGTGGTCGCCGCCCTGCACCCGGGTACGGTCGATTCCGCCCTGTCGGCGCCATTTCGCGGTGCCCAGATCGGTCGTCCGGCGGCCGATGCGGCGCGCGATCTGCTGGCGCTGCTCGACGGCTTGGCCCCCGAAGACACTGGCGGCTTCTGGGCCTACGATGGCCAGCGCCTGCCATGGTAAAGCACGCCGAATGCAACGCATCTTTCAAGGAGAACACACCATGCGCATTTTGCTCACGGGCGGCACGGGCTTGATCGGCCGCGCGCTGTGCCGGCACTGGCAGCGGCAAGGCCACGAACTGTGGGTCTGGAGCCGTAGCCCGCACCAGGTGTCCGCGCTGTGCAGCGGCGCGCGCGGCATGGCCCGACTGCAGGAACTCGACGGCGGTCCGCCCGTGGACGCCGTGGTCAACTTGGCGGGCGCGCCGATCGCCGACCGCCGCTGGACGCAGGCCCAGCGCCATCTGCTGTGGCGCAGCCGCGTGGACCTAACCCGCACGCTGGTGGACTGGATGGGCCAGCAGCCCACGCCGCCGCGCGTGCTGCTATCGGGCTCGGCGGTGGGCTGGTATGGCGACCGCGGCGAGCAGTTGCTGGATGAAGACAGCGCGCCGGGGCAGGCCGACTTCGGCAGCCGCCTGTGTGTGGCCTGGGAGCACGAGGCCGAACGCGCGGTCCAATGGGGGGTGCGCGTGGCAGTGCTGCGCACCGCGCCCGTGCTTGCTTCGCAGGGCGGCATGCTGACGCGCTTGCTGCACGTTTTCCGCATAGGCCTGGGTGGTCCTTTGGGCAGCGGCCAGCAGTGGATGCCCTGGATACACATCGACGACCAGGTCGACCTGATCAACCACCTGCTGCAGCGTGGAGAGTGCAGTGGCGCCTTCAACGCCTGCGCGCCAGAGCCAGTACGCAATCAAGATTTCACCCGATCCCTAGCCCGTGCGCTGCGCCGCCCCGGCGTGCTGCCAGCACCGGCTTGGGCGCTGCGCCTAGCCCTGGGCGAAATGTCGGTGCTGCTGCTAGGCGGCCAGCGCCTGACACCGCGCCGCACGCTGGCAGCGGGTTTTGCCTGGCGTCACCCAGCACTGGAGCCAGCGCTGGAGCAACTTCTGCACACCCCATAGACCTCATGCCCGCACAGGCCAGACGAATTTATGAATCACAGCGCCTCTACTTCAACAGACAGACCCACCGCCGCGCTTTTGCGCAACCTAGGTACCCCCGATGCCCCCACAGCACTGGCACTACGCCGCTACCTGACGTAATTCTTATCTGACCCACGAGTGCTGGAAATTCCGCGCACCCTATGGCCGCCACTGCTACATGGCGTGATCTTGCGCATACGCCCGCGCCGATCTGTCGCCAAATACGCTACGCTGGCTCGCCACTGGCGTTATGAACGCAGCCTCAAGCCGAGCTGCTGGGCACGCAACTGCACCACACGGACTCGCCACTGCAAGTGTTGCCCGCATACACTACGCCCAGCCTGCCGTAGCCACGCAATTACGGGCCCTGCAAGAACAAGGGGGCGTTGCGTGCTGGTACTGCCGCTATATCCTCAGTACTCCGCAGCCACCACCGCCAACATGTTCGGTGGCGGCGCTGACTGAGTTCGCCCGTCAATGCAGGAATGGGCCATCGAAAGAGGACCTCTAAGAGCCGCTTTTTTCTATTTTAGAATGGTACTAATTTTGGGGCAGGGTCAAGAGCCGCTTTTTTCTATTTTAGAATGAAACTAATTCTGGGGCAGGGTCAAGGGCAACTATCTGTTGACAGGTAGTGAAGATAATTTGGCTCGTCAGTGGCAGGTGATAGCAGAGGATTCTGAATATAATGCGCGCCTGATCTGGATGTAACCGCATGGAGTGCTGACAGTGCCAGATAGCTTTTAGAGCTTTTAATATTACCTACGCTGCCGTAACGTGTGGCAGATGGGCTTTATCCAGTGGAAATGAAATTTTAGTCATTAGTGAGCGAGGTGCTCACAGATAGATAAATGTGAACTATATAGGAGAATAACTAGCATGTCGCCGATTAATAGAAGCCAAAACACTCAACCTTCTTTATCTTCATATTTTCCCCAGTTCTCTTCGGCTTTTGCTAACGCGTCACGAACTAATTCAATGGATCGGGTTGAGACAGCGGCATCTGTCATGCAAATTAACTATGGTTTGATTAATATGCCAACTGTTGGTTCGCATAACGAAATTACGGTGCATTACCATTCAACGGGCTCAGATGCTCAATTGTTACGAGAAATACTGAGACCACTGCAAAGCATGGCTATGCAGCCAAATAATGCACCGCTCGCTAGTTTAGGTATCGAGGGGTTGCAAAAAAAATATTTAGAAAGCTTGCAAAAAGACAGAGAAATCAAAGATGCGTTGGCAATGTACGTTGCGCCAGAATGCACCTCAATTACGAATATAAGAGAGCGCTTTAGCCTGGAAGAGAAGGTAAGAGATTTCTTAGTTTCAAAAGAAAAGAAAGTGCTGCTTTTGTTGGGTGTAGCGGGTTCTGGTAAATCAACCTTTAACCGTTATTTGGCGCGTAGCCTATGGGGGGCTTATGATAAGGAGGCTAATAAGTCCATCCAAACTCCTATCCCGTTATTTATTAGGTTATCAAGCTTGGAAAAGCCAAATGCTAATCTGATTTCAGAGTACCTAAAAAAAGAGAAATTTACAGAGGACCAGATAACTGATTTAAAAGCGAATTATTGCTTTATCTTTATTTTAGATGGCTACGATGAGATTAAAGATCGCACTCGCCTATTCTATAGAGAAAATGAACTGGATGAATGGCAAGCCAAAGTGATTGTTACCAGTCGTCCAGAATATTTGGGCGACCGATATGAACGCCAGTTTCACCCAAAAGGTCAGGCATATCTACTTCAAACCTATCAACTCTCCCCATTCTCAGATTTGACGATTGAAGAATATGTAAATAAATATAAAAGCACGTACCCAGAATTGGAAAATAGTGTCGCGGAACATGGGGAAATTCTTGATAGGCCTGAAGTCAAAGAGCTGATACGTAATCCTTTTTTACTCAAGTTGTCCTTGAGCGAATTGCCAACTTTGGCCGAGAAATACAAGGATAGTAATCAACGTATTACCCGTCTTGCATTATATGATCAATTTGTAGAGAGCTGGCTTAAGCGCTCGCAAGATCGATTAAGTTATATTCACTTAACTGATGCAGAGCAGAAGGCATTTAATTTTTTAAATAAATCCTTTGCTAAGTATGGTAAAAAATTTAACCAAGATTTGGCAATAGAAATGTATCAAGCGGGCTTAGTGCGTGTGACGTATTCTGAGCAGCTTTTCTATGATGAATCCAATACGGTAGCACAAGATTGGCGAGATAAATTTTTAAGTGATAGTAATGAAAAGATTAAATTACTACGTTTTAATGCACTACTCATATGCCGAGAGGATCAATATGAGTTTGTGCATAAATCGATTCAGGATTATTTTGTGGCGAGAGCATTGTGGGAAGGGCTGAGAGGGGATAGTAAGCGTCATGATGCAGAGTTATCTAAGAAACTGGGTGTGATAAGAAATATACGTCCGTTATGGGAAGGTCTAGGAGATAGATTTGAATTTGAGCCATCTGGGCAATTCAACACACTAAATGTAGTAGAAGACCCAGCAGTGCAGAGTTTTTTAGTAGAGCGAGTGCAAGAGGATAGAGTATTTTTGAAGGCCCTTTTAGCTTGGGTGAAGGCGTCCAAGACGCGAGAGGGTGTTAAAAGAGGTGCATCGAATGCGCTGACGGTATTGGTAAAAGCAGGAATACAGTTTAATGGATGTAATTTAAGAGGAATCCAGGTACCTGGGGCGGATCTGAGCTATGGAGTATTCGATTCAGCGCAGTTGCAAGGGGCAGATTTAAGGAATACGAATCTTCGTAATAGTTGGCTGCGGGAAGCGAATTTAAGCGGAGCGCAGATGGCAGGCGTACAATTTGGCGAATGGCCTTATCTGAAAGAAGAGAGCGAGGTGCATTCGTGCGTGTATTCCCCAGATGGCAGAAACTGTGCGGTAAGTCTTGATAATAATAAAATCAGTACATATTCAACTCCGAATTGGGAAAAAAGGTATACCTTAGAGGGGCATATAAACCGGGTAAATAGCGTGGTGTATTCGCCGAGCGGTTCGCAGATCGCTTCGGGCAGTGAAGACGGGACAGTCCGTTTGTGGGATGCGCAAAGCGGCATGGCTGTGCGCACCTTAGAAGGGCATACCGCTACTGTTTGGAGCGTGGTGTATTCGCCGAGCGGCGTGCAGATCGCCTCGGGGGGTAAGGACAAAACGGTACGTCTGTGGGATGCGGAAAGCGGGGCCCTTGGGCGCACCTTAGAAGGACATACCTCTTCTGTTTATAGCGTGGTGTATTCGCCGAGTGGTTCGCAGATCGCCTCAGGCAGTGGTGACAAAACGGTACGTCTGTGGGACGCAGAAAACGGAGCCCCCGGCCACATCTTAGAAGGACATACACGCGGTGTTAGTAGCGTGGCGTATTCGCCGAGTGGTTCGCAGATTGCCACAGGGAGTCCTGACAAAACGGTTCGTTTGTGGGACGCGCAAAGCGGGGCCTCCGGTCACATATTAGAAGGGCATACAGACTATATTTTTAGCGTGGTGTATTCGCCGAGTGGTTCGCAGATCGCCTCGGGTAGCGGTGACAGTACGATACGTCTGTGGGACGTGGAAAGCGGAGCCCTCTTGCACATCTTAGGAGGGCATACCGACTGGATTAATAGTGTAGTGTATTCACCGAGCGGAACGCAGATCGCATCAGGGAGTCTTGATAAAACGGTTCGTTTGTGGGACGTGCAAAATGGAGCCCTTGGGCACACCTTAGAAGGACATACCTATTATGTTTATAGTGTGGTGTATTCGCCAAGCGGAACGCAGATCGCCTCGGGGAGTTATGACAAGACGGTACGTCTGTGGGACGCGCAAAGCGGATCCGTTGGGCACACCTTAGAAGGACATACCGACCGGGTTAATAGTGTGGTGTATTCGCCGAGCGGTTCGCAGATCGCCACAGGGAGTTCTGACAAAATGGTGCGTCTATGGGACACGGAAAGCGGAGCCCTTGGGCACACCTTAGAAGGACATGCAGCCCCTGTTAGTAGCGTAGTGTATTCGCCAAGCGGAATGCAGATCGCCTCGGGCAGTGGTGACAAAACGGTACGTCTGTGGGATGCGCAAAGCGGAGCCCATATGCATATCTTAAGAGGACATACCGCCTGGGTTAAGAGCGTAGCGTATTCGCCGAGCGGTTCGCAGATCGCCTCGGGCAGTGGTGACAGTACGGTACGTCTGTGGGACACGGAAAGCAGAGCCTGTATACATATTTTAAGAGGGCATACAGACGAAGTTAGTAGCGTGGCATATTCGCCGAGCGGTTCGCAGATCGCCTCGGGGAGTAGGGACAAGTCGGTATGTCTGTGGGACGCGGAAAGCAGAACCCTTGTGCGCACCTTACGCGGACATACCTCCTATGTTTTTAGCGTGGAGTATTCGCCGAGCGGCGCGCAAATTGCCTCGAGTAGTTTTGACAAGATGGTGCGGTTGTGGGATGTTGCCTCGGGTCAGTGTCGTGCGGTAATTGGAGGTTTTGACGGAGGTGTTTATAGCGTTGCCTGGAAAACGATCCTCGACAGCACCTATCTGGTAACTGGCAGTGGGGATAAGTTCGTCCGGCAGTGGCAGGTGATAGAAGAGGAAGGGGAAATTCAGGTATACCTGCGCTGGGTATCACCGCATGGGGAGTTAAGTGTGAAGGATATTTTACTCGAAGAGGTACAAGGCTTAAGCGTGATGAATGAGACCCTTTTAAAGCAGCGCAGTGCTCGTTGGCCGACTTCCAATCAAGCCATCTAATCGTTTGGCAATATCATTTTGCAAAAGTAGCTCGCATTCGCCCTGAGAGACGCTCCCATCAGTCAGATTGCGTCCGACGCCGATGGTAATTTTGCCTACGGTATCGAAGTAGGGTTTAAAGCGCTCGCCTTCATCGCGTTTGAATTCGGTCATCCGCATCCCAATTCGAGGTAGTAAAAGAAAGAACTCGAGGCCGAGTTTGGGATGTATAACTGCGGGCGCTTCTATAGCAGGGGTTAGAGTTTGCTCCGCCTTCGGGCATAATTGCATCTCGCTGGCCTGAGATACGAAATAAATCCATGTATGAAAAACATTGCGTTTAACAACTTTGACTTCCTCCGCCTTTTTGCTGCATGCTTGGTTTTGTTTAGCCATCAGTTTGCGTTGGCTGGGCAACCGGAACCCGGTATCAATTTCCATACTTTTGGAGGGCTTGGGGTCCTGATCTTTTTCTCGATCAGTGGATATTTGGTCGCCCAGAGTTGGGACCGTGATCAGTCTATTTGGCGTTTTTTAGCTAAGCGTGTCTTGCGCATTTGGCCCGGATTAGTCGTCGTTACAACGATGGCCGCGTTACTGCTTGGACCGATGGTTTCGACAGTTCCGCTTGATCAATACTTTCTCGATTACAAGACATGGGATTTTTTTCGTACTTTGAAGTTGACGGCGATACGCTCCGAATTGCCTGGCGTGTTTTCTGCTAACCCATTTCCCAATGCGGTGAATGGTTCGCTATGGACTCTACCGGTCGAGTTCCGCTGGTACCTGATACTTTTGGTGTTGGGCATGGTTGGCTTGCTTCGCCACCGCTATTTGATTTTGATCAGCGCGATCACATTCGCAGTGTTTGTCTTTCTGATTTACGACGCACAACACAACCCCGAGCGAAAATTTAGTCTCGAATTCGGCGCGTTTTTTTGTTATGGAGTGTGTCTGTATTATTTCCGAGATTTCTGGGCTACGCTCATAAGGCCAATACTGTTTACGCTTAGCATAGCCGGAACTGCACTTTTCGCCATCGGTCAGGAATACACTGCTTTGTTTCTCGTTTTGCCGGCGCTGGTGATTTTCTGCGGCACGGCATCGACTCCTTTTCTCAGGCGTGCTGGACGCTTCGGGGATATCTCGTATGGTGTTTACATCTATGCATTCCCAGTGCAACAAACTGTAGTTTTGCTCGCTGGAGATCACCTTAGTATATGGAGCTTATTGGCTATCTCCACCGCCGTCACGCTAGTGTTCGCACTTCTATCATGGCACATGGTCGAAGGTCCTATGTTGCGTCTGAAGAGGTATCTTGTAAAGCCGTCCGGCCGCCGTCGCTATGCTGAAGCGGCGGTTAACTAGCCTGTTTTCAGACGATACCTTTGTTTGATTTCTGTAGCTGCAATTAGCGTTTCAAAGGTATTTAATTTTGCAATCGTTGCGGCTTTTGGGGCCGCTCAATATTGTATGGGAAGTTAGGTTGTTATTCGAGCTGGATACTCACATCCTTAGCCTCTACTGACCATTTGCGCCATCTTGCGCCGACAAGATGGCTTTACCACTTTTTTGCATCGCCTCCTGAATAACTTCTGACTTCAATCTTTCTTCTGCATACATCTTCTTCAGACGACGCTTTTCTTCTTCAAGCTCCTTCAGCCTTGCTTGGTGAGATAAATTTTTAAGTGATAGTAATGAAAAGATTAAATTATTACGTTTTAATGCACTACTCATATGCTGAGAGGATCAATATGAGTTTGTGCATAAATCGATTCAGGATTATTTTGTGGCGCGAGCATTGTGGGAAGGGCTGAGAGGGGATGCTAAAAGTCATGATGTAGTGAGCTTGCCCCTTGAGTGCATAGTGCAGTTATAGCGATTTATAGACACTGCGCATATGCTCGTGCTGAAGGCTTACAGCCTACCATCAGATGACCTCTCTTGAATACATCCAGCGTTCGGCATAGCATTGGCAGCGGATACTCGTGTCGTTGTTTCTTGATAAATGGCGTATTTTAAAAAGAATCCGCCAGTCGTACTGACAGGCGCAATAGAATTGACGAATCATGTTTAGCATGATTAATATCCATAGCATAGCTGAGGCTATAAGTAAGTCGTGGATTACTTGCTCATTTCGTTCCATAAACAGAAGCTAGAGGGGCTATGCAAATTTCAAACTTGCATGGTATTCGTCATTTATTTTGAATAGGATATGGGTTCGTGATAGGTGGCTCAAGCAAGTGGCGATAAGGTGATAAGCTTAGATCAAGAAATAGCTCCATCAGCCTAAAATTCGAGAATTAGCTTGGAAAACCAGGAAGGGTCCCTATTTATCACAATGCAAAAAATCTCTGGAATTTTGAATTTCAAGCGCAATGTTTTAGCATCTGACCAGCTTCTTTACCTCAAAGCAGGCAAAAATTACTTAGGCCGTGCTTACCAGCCGCAAAATCAAAGTTTTATTGAAACTCGGTGCCCATTCAGCACAGCGCAAAAAATCTCTAATAATAAAATTCCCCCTTCTGAAAAAAATACAGAAATTAACAAAAATATAGCGCAAGCATATCTGGAGCATGGCAATCGACTGCGAGATATGGGCTTGATCAAAGAAGCACGAGCGAGTTATGAAGCCGCCCAAGCATTTGATCAACCCGCCGCAGATGAAAAGCTGCAAGCATTAAGTGATATTAAGACACCAAGCCTTCCTCATAAATTTGTATCTCAAAACCTAATTTCAGCTTCAACACATTTAGAAGCCCGCCTACTTTTACAGTCTATTTCGCTTAGTGCAACCTGCTTTAAGCACAATTTACCGCCGGTTGTGGTGGATGCTGATATTGCAACGGCGCCGCGCGACATCAAAAATACTCGCCACTTAGCGCGCTGTCTGCAATCCGCTCAAGCGTCTAAAAATCAAGAATTAAATGAATTAGCGCGCAATATATTAGAAGCCTTTGCCAAAAGGGATTTCAAAGATTTAGATATATGGCGAGAAGTTGTCCCATTGGCTGCCACAGCAGACCCAGGGAAATGTCGTTATTTGATTGGCAAAGCTCATGATGCACTGACTACTCAAGAAAAACTCTTGGATGTATCGGCCCTCCAGAGTTTGGCTATGATGATTCACAGTCTGCCAGAACCGTTCTTTAAGAATAGTGCAGGGGATTTAGTCAAGCTGTTACAAACCTTAACCAGGCGTTTATCTAGCGAACATATAGAAGGGAATGTGCAGCAATTTCAGTTGCTACTACAAACCACTTCACAGATCTTAGATGTGATGGCCAAAGCGAGCGTCACCGGTATTAACCGTATCCAAGTTCAGGAACCGCTAGACAAGGTTTTATCGAAATTAAGCCAAACGCCCGAGCTACGCTTTCAAGCGTACTACGCGCGTCAAGCCTTGGCGCATCTTCCGAATGATGAAAGCCGTTGGCAAGAAACCTGGCGCCGGAGTTCAAGTGTGATTTTAGGCGCGACGAATTTAGCTAATGTGGTGCAGACTTTTGATCCGAAAAAACTGCTGAATGCTTTTTATCATTTTAGCGAGGCGTTTTCTGGCGCAAGCGAGACCGTCAAACGCTTAACCGAATTGGCCAATGAAATGAACGATTTTGGTTCAACTATGCTGGAGACGGGTACGGCGATTTGGGATAGCTTAACCAAAAATAAGCAACAACGTTGGTATGCAGCGCTACAATTCTTAGATATCTGCTTAGAAGAAGGCCAACTTGTGCAATTCGAGCAATTTGCTCGGCACAGTCCATATAGCCGTAACGAAGCCTTTTTATTAGGGCTGTGCCAACGCTTAGAACAAATCGCTTACATCCATAAAGAAGAAACCACCCAAGCAGCGGCGCTTCAGTTTTTAGGTGATTTGGTGCAAAACAAGAGTCGGCAATGGGGCCAGTATGACCGCGTGCAACAAGCCGTACACCGCAGCTTAGGCCGCTTAGAAAAGACTAAAGCATTGTCTGAACCCATGCAAGCGCAAGTCAGATTGCTGTTAGAGCAGTGGCCGCCTATGGTTCAGAAAACTAAAACAGCGAGTGATATAGATCAGTATATTGTGCCAGTATGGGATCCTGCTTGGCAGCAAGTTGGTACGCAGTTACTGCATCGAGCCAGAGGAGATGAACGTCTTTTAACTCAGTCGCAAAGCGTGGTGTTGCAAAGTAACAAAGCGCCGCTTGCGTTTTTAGGTTTAGAAAAGGATATCTCTACGTTAGAGGCCCAATATGCAAAAGAGCTTGAGGACGTGGATGAGGTTAGAGATGCTCTCGCGATGTATGTTGCGCCACAAGGCAAGCTCACCGTTGATTCGTCTGAACAGTTCGATTTAGAAAGCAAAGTTCGCGCATTCCTTGCATCAGATAAAAAGGTGTTTTTGTTATTGGGCGAGGCAGGTTCTGGCAAATCAACCTTTAACCGGTACCTTGCCCATCGCTTATGGGATGACTATAACAAAGCTAAGCCATCGCAGGAGCGTCCTATCCCATTATTTATTCCACTGTCTACTTTAGATAATTCAAGTAAGAATTTGATTGAGCAATATCTGGAAGGGCAGGGTTTATCAACGGCGCAGGTGGAAGCATTACGTAAAGCGCGCCGCTTTATCTTTATTCTAGATGGCTATGATGAGCTTGCCCAGCGCTCACGTGCTTTTGATAATAGATTTGATCGATGGCAGGCACATGTGATTATCAGTAGCCGACCAGAATATTTAGGGAGTGGCTATCAAAGTAAGTTTCAGCCACAAGGCAAACCTCGTTTATTTGAGGAGTGTCGGTTGGCCTCATTTTCGGATGCGTCTATAGAACACTATATTTATCAATATGTGAAATATGTGAAACCAAAATGGGGCACTAGAGAATATCAACAAGCTTTTAAAGGTAACTCGGAATTAAAAGACCTCGTGCGCAATCCCTTTATGCTCAATATGGCTTTAGAGGTATTGTCTACGATGGATCCCGACCAGAGCTGGGCACCTCGACTGACTAGAGTCGCCCTGTATAACACCTTTGTTGAGAGCTGGTGTGCACGTTCGCAAGAACGTTTAGGACGGATTCAATTAAGACCAACCGAACAAGAGGCATTTGAGCGTTTAGATGAAGAGGGATTTGTGGCCCACGAAATAGAGTTTAGTCAACGCTTTGCCGTAGCATTGCATCTAGCTCGAGCGGTCACCGTCACTTATTCAGCGGCAAGCGATGCCAAATTAGGAGATTGGCGCGAAGAATTTTTAGGAAACGCTGAAAAGACGCGCTTGCTCCGCTTTAATGCTCCGTTAATTCGTCAAAATAATCAGTACCGATTTATCCATAAATCATTACAGGATTATTTTGTGGCGCGGGCGCTATGGGAAGAGATGAGAGCGTTTGATGAGATTGGACACGCAGATTTATCTAAGCAATTCAGTGTTACAAAGAATTTGCGTCAGTTATGGAGCGGATTGGAAGATCTTTCTGAGTTAAAGTCATCGGCGTTGCTTAACCAACTTAACATAGTAGAGGATCCAGCGGTACTGAGCTTTTTAGTTGAGCAAGTACGGCAAGAGCCTACTTTAATCAAACCTCTCTTAGCTTGGATAAAAGCTTCAAAGTCCCGAGACGGAATGGATAGCGCCGCTGCTAATGCCTTGACTATTTTAGTCAAGGCAGGCACGCAATTGAATGGATTAGATTTAAGTCAAATCAAAGTGCCGGGGGCGGATTTAAGTTATGGCTTATTTGACCAAACCCAATTTGCAGGAGCTGATTTAACTGAAGTGAGATTCCGCGGCGCATGGTTACGGGGCGCAAACTTAGAGAACGCTCAGTTAAGAGGCGTTAACTTTGGTGAGTTGCCTAGTTTAGAAGTGGGGAGCAAGGTTTCTGATTGTTGTTATTCCCCTGATGGGCACTGGTTAGCTGTGAGTACCAGTGAGTCTGGAATCAAACTGTATCGAACTGAGGTATTAGAGTTGGTGCATACGTTTGGAGAGGAGGGGGAGGCGGTGAATAGCGTAAGCTTTTCGCCAAACAGCGAATTTCTGGCTTCAGGAGGAGAGGATACACAGGTGAAGCTATGGCAAGTGGAAAGCGGAGAAATGTTGCACATGCTTACAGGCCATAGCGATGCAGTGAATAGTGTGAGTTTTTCGCCTGACGGTAAATTCTTGGTGTCGGGGAGCCGAGATGAAACGCTGAAGTTGTGGCGAGCCGAAAGTGGAGAAGAATTGCTCACGTTCAAAGGGCATAGTGACAGGGTGAGGAGTGTGAGTTTTTCGCCAAACGGTGAGATTATAGCCTCGGGAAGTAAAGATGGAACGGTGAAACTATGGAGCACAGCAGGCGGAGAAGCGTTACAAACGCTTGAATGCTACGGCAGTGCTGTAAATAGTGTGCACTTTTCGCCTAATGGCGAATTTCTGGCGGCAGGAAATTATCGAGTCGCGAAGCTGTGGGAAGTAAAAAGCGGCAAAGAATTGCATAGCCTTGCCGGGCATAATGGTTGGGTCAGCAGCTTGACTTTTTCACCCGATGGCAAGTTTTTGGCATCGGGAAGTTCAGATAATATGATCAAGCTATGGAATATCGATAGTGGCGAAGAAGTGTATACGCTTGAAGGGCATAGCCGCAGGGTAAAAGGCTTGAATTTCTCGCCAAACAATAAATTTTTGGTGTCAGGAAGTGGGGATGGCACGGTAAAGTTATGGAGTGTGGAAGACGGGGAAGAGTCGCAGATGCTCGGAGGGCATAGTCATGGGGTGAGGAGTGTGAAATTTTCTCCAAACGGTGAGTGCCTAGCGTCGGGCAGCGCGGATAACACGATAAAGCTATGGAGCGTAAAAAGCGGAGAAGAATTACATACCCTCAAAGGCCACAAACTCAGCGTGCTGAAAGTGAATTTTTCACTAGATGGCAAATTTTTGGCATCAGGAAGTTGGGATAAAACGGTGAAGCTGTGGAATGTGGACCGTGCCGAGGAGTTACATACATTTGAAGGACACAGTGAAAGAATTAGCAGTGTGAGTTTTTCGCTAGATGGCAAACTCCTAGCATCAGGGAGTTGGGATAACACAGTGAGGCTATGGAACGTAGACAACAAACAAGAGTTACATCTGCTAAAGGCGCATGATAGTTGGGTAAGTAGTGTAAATTTTTCGCCCGACGGTAAGCTTTTAGCATCAGCAAGTCAAGACGGCACAGTAAAGTTATGGAACGTAGAAAATGGAGAGGAGTTGCGTGCGCTTGACGGGCACAGGTACGGGGTAAGTAGCATTATCTTTTCGCCAGATGGCAAGTTTTTGGCATCAGGGGGAGCCGATAGGTTAGTGAAGCTATGGAAAGTAGAAAGCGGAGAAATGTTGCATATGCTTGCAGGACATAGCAGTTGGGTGATGAGTGTCAATTTTTCCCCAGATAACAAATACTTGGTATCGAGCGCAAAGGATGAGGCGGTGAAGTTGTGGTCAGTAAAGACCGGAAAATGCACAGCGACCCTGCCTTGTTTTTTTGACTGGGTTGATTCTATCGCTTGGCCAAAGTCTGCTGAAAATAATATTAAACTAGCCGGTGGGAAAGGCCGTGCCGCTCATATTTGGCAAATAGAACCTACAGCCAATGACTGGAAAATGGGCTTATATTGGGCTTCCTCGCAAAATAAATTAACCTTAACCAATGCCTCTATTCAAGGTGCACAAGGTTTGAGTCCAATGAACGCTCGCTTGTTCGCACAAAGGCAAATAAGTAGGTAGTATTTTCTTAAGAGGCCGCGGCAAAGTTTCCTCCAAGGATGAGGAGTGTGCTGCGGCCGAACACCGATTCAAAATTTAATCGGTGAAATCTGAGTCTTTATCTGAGCTTAACTATTATTGTGCAAGAGTTTTAAATAAGTATTTACCCGAGCCAATTAAACTGAACTCGATCCAAGATTCATCCTCTGGAGTCTGAATTACTTTGAAAGGTATATTCACTTGGCTTTCTATATTTTTAATTAAATAAATAATCCTGATTTTGTTAAGTTTATTTTGAATCTCTTCTTTATTTAGTAGATTTTTATACGGAATATAAAAAGCTAATTTAGGTTTAGCTTTTATGCTGTCATTTAATGTAATGTGAACGCTATTTTCTTTCAATTTTTCCATTTTAAATTCTTCCAGATTCGACGAATAAGAAGATGGTAGAACCAATATACTTTCAATCCCTCCTTGACGATCGGTAGAGTTTCCACGAGACCCCATTATCGTTCGACCATCTTTTAGGGTTACTATAAGGTTCCCTTTTCCATCATCTTTAGACGAGTTATTTAGTAAAGAAGCCCACTCAGTATAGTTATTTTCTTTGAGTGCTTCGGCTTTGGGTGTTTCAGCTTTGGGTGTTTCGGTTAGGTCATCACTTCCCCCGCATCCGGCGATCAAACTCCCAATAACCAGTAGTAGAGTGGCCAAAATCTGTTTCTTCATTCTTTAACTCCCGAGATGGCACTATTAGTTAATGTAGTCATGTTATCCACCATATGATAATGAGTATTTGAAGCGGATATACTTCTGGAATTACTAGAAGGCTCGATGAGTGTCATGCTAGCCTCCATATGTTGCTAATGAAAACCCCATAGCGTGTTTTCTCACTATAGGAAAGCAAGGAGCGTTAAGCAATAAATTTTTAGTGCCCCCATAAGCTAGGGCAGGAGCTTTTAGAGAGAGTGCTAACAGGTAAAGCAAGGTAAAATTACAGGGCGATCGCGCTATATTTTCTGCTGGCTAAAAAGGAGCTTTTCCTGATATTGAAGATTGATTAAAGCTCGCATTTTACGCCGCCTAATGCTGAGAGAAGAAGAATCTTGTTGTAGTAAATTGAAAGCCGTGTGCCGAATAATTGTAAAATTAGAGACGGCCCGTTTATTATTGGGATAACGACCACTTCTTGGGCAGATTTAATGGCAGCTTTCAACTTAGTCAATATCGTTACGATTATAGTAACGGTCTTTACGCTTACCGCGGTTGGCTTTTTTGTAGGGAAATGGATAGGGTTTATATCCAATTGAAAGTGCTTTTATTAATACGTGTCACAGTGGCATGGGTGGTGTTAGCGGTATTGCGATTCTGACTTCCGCTCACCGTCTAGAACTGATGCCGTTTGCGCAAATAGCGACTCGTCTGGGTGGGGCACTTACTATTACTCTTGCAATCGTCTTAATGGGGATGGTTGCTTAGAGGCAGCGGAAAAAGGATGATTAATAGTGCTTATGCCAAGGGCGTGCGCACGTTTCAGATAGGCCTGAACCACAGCAGGGTTTTCGAGTTGCTTGACTACAGTGGCGTCAACGAAACGGGACATCTCTTGTGTAAAAGCGGCAGATTTTTCAGGGGTCTTTAGTTTTTCAATCTGTTTACTGAGACACTCTTTGAATCGCGCTTCTTCCCAGCCATAGTCGATCAGCTTACGGCCAACCAGATCAAAGTCAAGTTCGATACCCAGGTCAGTCAAAAACTTAATATCCCATATGTCGCGAGCTTTAAGAAAAGGCCGAGCGCCCAGCGCGACGATCTTGTCCGCGAGGATTTCTTGCTTCGATTCTGCCAGGATGAGCATCTGTTTGTGGGGCGCTGGCAGATGTGGATAGTTTGCGGCCACCGCCACTAGTTCAGGGTCATGAGCGGGAACGCTGGCTACCTCAATGTTGATCACCTGGTTCTGAGGACTGCTAAGGTCTGCTTGCGGCACTCGAACACGAGCCCTCCAGCGCGCCACATTCACGCCGTCAGAAGCCGGCCGATCCTTTGGTGCTTTAATATCAACTTCCAACCCATAAGCCTCGCCGATTTCTCGCTCCAGGAGGTCTGCAAATGGCGCCATCGTTGCCGGATCAAACGAAGTACCTGCGGCGAAGTCGAGATCTTCCGAATACCTAGTGCCTTGATAGCAAAGTCGCAGGGCGGTGCCCCCTTGAAAGGTCAGCGCGCTAGATGCACCGCTCTGGCCCAACGCGTACAGGATTTCATAGTGTAGAATCTCTTTTACAACTGTATTGACGGGAACGCGGCGTTCCGTCGCATATCGGCCGGCCAACTGCAGAAGGTCACTTTGTGTACGCATGTTTATAAGGTTCTTGGGAGAGATCAGTCACGAGGTCGAGGTTACGGCCCACTCTGCGCAGGTCGCGTAGGGCACAGTCCGGTGTCGCAGCCCAGATGCTCCGCCGCTCGTCCCAGTTGAGATATGGACGCAAATCCGAGATCTGGCGTGCCGTGTGTACAAATTCTAGTGTGCCGTATGGCGTCTGGAAAGTCTGAGACCGGCCTGTTGTCATCAGCGTGAGACGGGAAGGAATCTGAGAGATCCAGTCGGCTTCGGATAGCACCGATTCCATGCTCAAGTAATTCAGATCCCACGGCCGGAGAAAAGGGACCAGGGCGGCGAGCAAGTCGTCGGGTAAGCAGCGTGCTCGCGGATTGATATAAAGCCCACGCGCCACCCGGACAATGAGTCCCGCGCTCTGGTGCGCCGAGAGCGCTTTCAACCGAGCCCGGCCGTCACCTGGGAAGAGGAGCTTCAAGGTGTTGGACGAAAAGGCCCAAACGCCCGCAGCATCCCAGTGTTCTAGGGCGGCCATCAATTCTCGCAGATGCATTTAAATACACAGAAAGTGAACAATAAAGTTCATTATATGCATAGATATATCCTATGTACAGAAAACCCACTAAAAAGTTCTTGAACTGTTCATATAACTTTTGCTGTATTAGGATTAAGCCAGAGCATTCTGGCAAAACCACAAAGAGAGTTTTGGCTAAGACACTTGATTCAATATAGGACTATCTTCATGGCACCAAAAATTACTCATGTTTCACGTTTCTTAGTATCTGGCTTAACCGTACGCACAATAAATCGCGATGAGTTCAATCAGGAAACCGCGAAAATTCCTGGCTTGTGGGCGCAGTTCTTCGCTAATGGTACTGCAGATAAAATTCCGGGCCGGTTGCCTGATACGCCAATTGTTGGTGTATATTCGACCTACGATTCTGACCTTACCAGCTTTTACAATGTCACTGCGGGCGTGTCCGTCACAACTCCGAACCCTGATTTTAATAATATTGAGGTTCAGGAAGGCAAGTACCTGGTCTTCGAAGCTAAAGGCCCAATGCCCACAGCTCTTTTTCAAACCTGGGCTGCAATTTGGGCGTACTTTGAACAGCATCCACACGTGAAGCGAAGTTACCTAACTGACTTTGAATGGTATAGCGGTCCGGAGGAAGTCCAGATTCATATCGGGGTTGCCTCATAAGCGAAGTGTGAGCTATGACCTGGTCATATAAAGGCAAATCCAATCAACCCAACAGCTATTTCCGTCGAATCCAGCGGATAAAAAACCAGATTCCAACCAGCGCATTGCAGAGCACCAGCATCCATTCTGTTGGCCTAATACTGACTGCATTGGCGCTGTAGCGCGCAGGTTCTACAACGATTGAAGAAAAAGCGGCCAAAGCTATTCCCGATAAACCCAAAGTGCCGATGATTCGGGTCGGCACACGCGGATTCAGCACCGCCCAAGTGGTAATCAGAAAAATCACCCCATAGCCAATCGCAATTAAGATATTCATGATTTTTTCAACAGATAACGTTTAATTGTGCCAATAAAATCTGCAGATTGGATTTCTTTGAAGATTTCGCTGATCACGGCTAGGGCAAATAAACCCACTAAAAAGTTAATGCAAATTTCTATTTTAGGGGTTGTAATCGCCAATATCTCAGCCAGAGCGGGGGCAATAAATACAGCGCAACTCACGCCGATCAGAAAAGTGTAAAGCTTTTGCCACTTATCCAAAGGCCCCTCTAAACATTTTAGCGAGCACGCTGCCCCAGCAGAGCTGGGTAGTAGCAAAAGCAACCAGCCGACAAAATCAAATTCCCAGGCTGTCACTATATTGACGATTGATTCAAGCATAGTTCTTACTTTTTAGGCAAAAGCTGGATACTGATACTGTCTCTTACAGCTATTATAGCCATGCGCTGGGGCGCCATAATAAAAAACTGTAGTAACCCAACTGCAGATAGCTAAGGAAAAGCTCACTTACTGCATACAGATTGGTTGCTTAAGCCTCTAGCTGCTCGAGGCTTGCTTGTTCATTTAACCAAGCGCTTTCAGCTTCTGCAAGCTGTGCTGCGACTTCGGCCTGACGTTTTAGCGTATCGCTTAACAGCGCTTTATTTGCGCTTTCATAGCTTGCTGGATCTGCCAGTTGAGCATCAATTACGTTTTTCTCTGCGCCTAGGCGCTGCAACGCCTTTTCCAATTGCGTGATGCGCTGCTGGATCGGCTTTTTCAATTGTATCGCCTGTTGCCGAAGATCCGCTTGAGCGCGCCGCGTCGCTTTGCGGTCCGCATGGTTGCTGGTTGACGCGCTGACAGTAGCACTATTGCTTAGGCTACGCTTATTGGCTGCGTCACGCAAAAGCCAAGCTCGATAATCTTCAAGGTCGCCATCAAAAGGTTGCAAACAATGGTTTGCAACTAGCATAAATTGATCACATACGGCGCGTAACAAGTGTCGATCATGCGAAACCACAATCAAAGTTCCATCGAATTGCGCTAATGCCAAAGTGAGCGCCTCGCGGGTTTCGAGATCAAGATGGTTGGTTGGCTCATCCAGCAATAACAGATTGGGCTTAAGCCAAATCATCAAAGCTAGCGCAAGCCGCGCTTTTTCACCACCGGAAAACGGGGCGATGGGGGAGGTGGCAGTCGCACCACTAAAGTTAAAACTCCCCAGAAAATTACGTAGCTCTTGCTCGCGCGCCTCCGGCGCTAAGCGCATTAAGTGCTGCAACGGCGAATCTGAGTCACGTAGCGTTTCCAATTGATGCTGTGCAAAATAGCCAATCCGCAATCCCTTGCCAATATGCATGTCGCCAGTCAATGGCGGCAGCACGCCAGCGAGGGTTTTAACTAAGGTGGATTTACCTTGACCATTCGCACCCAGCAAACCAATGCGCTGACCATTTTGAATCGATAAGGTTAGCTCGTTAATGATGGTGGCATCACGATTTGCCAAACGATAGCCACACTGTACTTCATCCAGCGTCAACATTGGATTGGGGGCTGTGCCAGCCGTACGAAAACTAAAACTGAAAGGGGAGTCCGCTTGTACACTGGCGATTTGCTCCATTCTTTCAAGTGCCTTAACCCGGCTCTGTGCTTGGCGCGCTTTGCTGGCTTTGGCTTTAAAACGGTTAATAAAGCTATGCAAATGGGCGATATGGCGCTGCTGCTTGTCATAAGCGCTTTGCTGTAAGCTAAGTTGCTGCGCGCGTAACTGCTCAAATTGACTGTAATTGCCGCCGTAACGAGTCACTTGCTGCTGGTCGATATGCAGTGTTACGGCACAGACCGCATCCAGAAACTCACGGTCATGCGAAATCACCACCAAGGTACCCGGATAGCGGTTGAGCCAATCTTCCAACCACACAATCGCATCGAGATCGAGATGGTTTGTCGGTTCGTCCAGGAGCAGCAAATCCGAGCGGCACATCAGCGCTTGCGCTAGGTTAAGCCGCATACGCCAGCCCCCGGAAAAATGCGCAACCGGTTGCTTAGTTTGCTCAAGCGTAAAACCTAAGCCCAGTAGCAGCGCTTGCGCCCGGGCTGGCGCTGTATACCCATCGGCATCTGCAAAGGCAGCATGGGCATTGGCCTCAGCCAAGCCATCATGAGCCGCATGCGCACTCGCAATCTGCGCTTCAATCTCACGCAGCACGGTATCGCCATCTAGCGTGTAGTCAAGTGCGCTGCGCTCCGTTTCAGGGGTTTCTTGGGCGACGTGCGCAATGCGCCAGGATAACGGCCAAGTCGCTTCTCCAGCATCCGCTTGCAAAGTTCCGCGCAAAACCGCAAAGAGGGTTGATTTACCTGCTCCATTAGCGCCTACAAGACCAGCTTTTTCGCCAGGATTTAGGGTAAATGAAGTTTTTTCAAAAAGGGGTTTAACCCCACGGGCCAAAGTAAATTGATCAAAACGAATCATGCTTATGCACTATAAAAGCGGTGAAAAAAGCCGCGCCACATGCATTACCGTGCGCCGCCAAGGGGGAAGTTTTATATATTCAGCCAACGCTACAGCATCGGCCAGGGCGAAATCTGCTTCTAGCATTTTACTGACTTCGGCGGCAAAGGTAGCGTCAAGCGTTAATACCATCAGCTCAAAGTTGAGCCGGAACGAACGATTATCCAGATTCGCGCTACCTATCGCGGCAGCGGCTTCGTCAATCAACACCACTTTCTGATGCAAAAAACCGGGCCGATAGCGCAATAATTTGACCCCGGCCCGCACTGCATCATAAGCATAAAGCGTGGACGCTTCGAAAACCACAGTATGATCACTGCGCGCGGGTAGTAGAATACGCACATCGAGGCCGCGCATGACGGCCAAGCGCAGGGCCACGAACAAAGCCTCATCCGGCACAAAGTAGGGGGTGCTAATCCAGACTCGCTGGCGGGCTGCATTAATCAGCTCGATAAAAAATAATAAACAGGTTTCATAAGGATCTGCGGGGCCACTTGGGATGACCAAGCAATGCATCTCCGCCTTAAGCGGTGCGCAGGGTCGGGACGGCTCAAGCACCGGAACGCGCTGCGTAGCCCAATACCAATCTTCGATAAAAACCGCTTGCAGATCGTGCACGGCGGGTCCCAGAACTTCAATATGTGTGTCGCGCCAGGGCGCCAGCGGCGGCTCTTCGCCAAGATATTCAATACCAACATTATGTCCGCCAACAAATGCCCGTTCACCATCGACCACAACGAGTTTGCGGTGGTTGCGAAAATTGAGCTGAAAACGATTCACAAAACGCCGCGCAGCAAATCGATAGACTTCGACGCCACCCGCTCTTAAGCTCTCTGTGTAATGCCGCGGCAATTCATGACTGCCAATGCCATCGTACAAAAAATAAACCCGCACCCCCGCTGCCGCTTTATCTAATAAAATGTCTTTGAGCTGCCGTCCGAGACGATCATCGCGCACTATAAAAAACTGCACCATCACATATTGAGTTGCGCGTTCAAGCGCCGCAAAAATCGCGGCAAAGGTCGCGGCTCCATTGATGAGTATGCGAACTTGATTGCCGTCTGAGAAAGGTTTTTGCGCTAATTGGGTCAGAGCGGCAAGCGCATATTGATTTAAATAGCCGGTCCGTTTACCGTGCTCAGGCTCTAAATCAAGCGCGCGCGTCAGGATTTTTTGCTGGGCGCGGCGGTGCATAAGCTGATTACACAGCCGCCGCGCTCGAACATAACCGGTAAACCGGCTATGGCCTAAAAAAAGATAAGGAATCAGGGTTACATAGGGTACGGCCACCAACGACACGGCCCAGGCCACTGCGCCTTGCGAAGTACGCGCATGACGGATTGCATGAAAAGCGGCCAGCACCCCCAACAACTGGATGAGGGCAATGAGAGTGCCAATGCCTAATAAATCGAGCAACATTAGGAATTCAAATGGAATTCAAATCAGCCGCATTCAGCATAAAAACAAAATCATCCCCCGCGCTGGTCGTCAGCCAATTGAGGTTAAGCTTGCTAAACGCCGCTTGCGCGTAGTCCCGCTCATGCCCAATCTCAACGATCAACGTGCCATGTGGCGCTAGCCAGCGCCGCGCCCCGGCAACAATCTGGCGCACAATATCCATACCATCACTGCCGCCGGCTAGCGCAAGCCGCGGCTCATGCTGATATTCAGCCGGCAACTCGTGCATGGAAGCCTCATTCACATAGGGGGGATTCGCGATAATTAAATTATAGCGGCGTGTGGCGGGCAGCGGAGCATACAAATCGCCCTCATATAAGGTAATCCGTGCCGCCAAATCATATGTGGCGACATTCCGTTGAGCCACTGCCAACGCATCCGCCGACACATCGACTGCATCCACCGTAGCTTCAGGAAAATTTTCAGCCGCGAGGATCGCCAAGCAGCCCGAACCGGTGCATAAATCCAGCACGGTCTGGACCGGGTGAGTTTCATTGAGCCATGGCGCCAGCTTTTCTTGCAATAACTCGCCAATCAGCGAGCGCGGCACAATCACGCGCTCATCGACATAAAATGGATAGCCATGCAGCCAGGCTTCCTGCGTAATATAGGCGGCGGGCGCGCGTTCCTGCACCCGCCGCTCAATGACTTGCAACAGCCTAGTCATTTCGGTCTCAAGCAAGCGCGCATCTAAAAAAGGCTCGAGCATATCGAGCGGCAAATGCAGCGTATGCAAAATCAAATAAGCGGCTTCATCATACGCATTGGCATTACCATGCCCAAACGATAACTTAGCTTCGTTAAAGCGCGACACAGCATAACGCAATAGGTCGCGCACCGTCAGAAATGGAGGGGTCATAAAAGAATCTTCTAAGCGATAAGTTGCTCAATTACCCTAAAATAAATATTTTTTAGGGGCTCAATATCATCCAGGCTGATTGACTCATTGACTTGGTGAATACTTTCATTCATCGGCCCAAATTCGATCACCTGATTGCAAATAGTGGCAATAAAACGGCCATCCGAAGTGCCACCGGTGGTAGAGAGTTGGGCTTGTATGCCAGTTTCATTTTTAATCGCTTGCATCAGGGCATTGGATAAAGTGCCTGGCTGCGTCAAAAAAGGGACGCCGCTCAGGTTCCAATCGAGCGTATATTCTTTGCCTGGGTTGAGTCCATGCGCCGCCAGCATAGCGTGGACACGCTGTTTAAGCGTATCCGCGGTGCTTGCGGTTGAAAAGCGAAAGTTGAAATCAACCACAATTTCACCTGGCGTCACATTGGTTGCGCCCATTCCAGCATGAATATTTGACACCTGCCAACTGGTTGGCGGAAAGTATTCATTGCCGCGATCCCATTCTGTCGCGACCAGTTGCGCGAGCGCCGGCGCTAATAGATGAATCGGATTACGCTGCGGATAAGCAATGTGTCCCTGGCAACCATATACCGTTAGTTTGCCGGATAATGAGCCGCGCCGACCGTTTTTAAGCGTATCGCCCAGTTGTTTATGACTGGTCGGTTCGCCCACAATACAATAATCGAGCCGTTCACCGCGTGCTTGCAAGCGTTCTACCACTTTAATGGTGCCGTCTGTGGCCGGGCCTTCCTCATCACTCGTCAACAAAAATGCCAGCGAGCCTGTATGAGTAGGGTGCGCTGCAACAAATTCTTCAGCCGCAACCACAAAAGCCGCCAGCGAGGTTTTCATATCGGCCACGCCTCGACCGTATAGCTTACCGTTGTGTTGAGTGGGGGAAAAAGGGGGCGAATTCCAGGCCTCAAGCGGACCGGGCGGCACCACGTCCGTATGGCCCGCAAACGCCAGCAGTTTACCCGTGCCCGCTGCAGCACCGTGACGCACCGCCCAAAGGTTTGTGGTTTCACCGTCAGCGATCGTTTCGCAAGCGAAACCGATCTGCTTTAAGCGTTTGGCAATCAGGTCCTGGCAGCCCGCGTCAGCAGGCGTGATTGAGGCTCGAGCAATGAGTTCTTCAGCGAGAGAGAGCGTAGTAGACATGCAGTTTGGTTTTAAAAGATCATGCAAAAGAGGCGCTAACCTCTTCTGCCACACGATTAAGTTTAGAAAATAATAATTTTAAAAATCAAAGGCTTAGAGAAATTTACTTAAGCAATAAATAGCATTAACTTTGAGCAAAAAAAGCGTCGTAAGCAGCCTCCGAAAAACCGACTGCCTGAACCCGACCATCGACTACCAACACTGGACGTTTAATCACCGAAGGACTGTTAATCATTAACTTTAACATGCACTCCTGATCCAGCGCCTCAACTTTAACCTCATCCGGCAGCGTACGCCAAGTTGTGCCGCGCCGATTTAACAAAAGATCTAACGCTACATCCTCTAACCAGCTAGATAATAGGGCTCTATCAACGCCGACTTTTTTAAAATCATGGAATTGATACGGAATAGTGCGCGCCGCCAGCCAAAGACGGGCTTTTTTCACCGTCTCGCAATTAGGAATACCATACATAACAACCTTCATGCATCTTCTCTTAACAGTTCGTTAAGCGCTGTTTTAGCACGTGTTTTTGCATCGACCTTCTTGACAATAATGGCAGCATACAAGCTATAGCGGCCGTCAGGCGAAGGTAAATTACCCGCCACCACAACTGAGCCAGGTGGCACTCGGCCATATAAAGTTTCCCCGGTTTCACGGTCATAAATCTTAGTACTTTGTCCAATAAATACGCCCATCGAAATCACCGAATGTGCGCCCACGATGACACCTTCTACGATTTCCGAGCGCGCTCCGATAAAGCAATTATCTTCAATGATTACCGGATTGGCTTGCAAAGGCTCAAGCACGCCGCCAATCCCCGCACCGCCCGATATATGGACATTTTTGCCAATTTGCGCGCATGAACCCACGGTTGCCCAAGTATCAATCATACTGTTTTCATCGACATACGCGCCGATATTTACGTAAGATGGCATCAACACCACGTTTTTTGCAATAAATGCTCCGCGCCGCACAAACGCAGGCGGCACCACCCGAAAACCACCCGCAGCGAAATCATCTGCTGAATACTGAGCGAACTTGCTTGGCACTTTGTCATAAAATTGCGTGTATCCACCTGCTGCGGCAGGCGTATTGTCGCTCAGCCGAAAGGAGAGCAAGACCGCTTTTTTTAGCCATTGTTGGACTTCCCAGCCACTGCCAGCAGGCGCCTCAGGTTGTTGGGTAGCGATTCTTAAAGCGCCGCTATCCAGTTTATCCAGCACATGTGCGACAGCCTCGCGCACTTCGGCGTCAGCTGATGCAGGTGAAAGTTCAGCACGGTTTTCCCATGCGCGGTTGATAATAGCTTGGAGTTGTTCTGACATAAAAATAAAAAAAGAAAGTTTAGACGCTTTAAATCCGTTTCAGCCCTTGGCAAAACGCAACGATGCGCTGCGCTCCCGCCAAGCATTCATCCAGTTCAGCCACCAGCGCAATCCGCACGTAATTACGGCCTGGATTAAAGCCACCTACATCACGCCCTAAATAGCTACCTGGCAGCACCGTTACATTGTATTCAGCAAACAGACGCTGCGCGAATTCTGTGTCATTCATCCCCAATTCGTCAACGCGCGCCCATAGATAAAACCCCGCATCCGGCATACGCACATCCAACACCTCAGCCAATAAAGGCGTTACGGCTGCAAATTTGCTGCGATATTGGGCGCGGTTTGCGCGCACGTGCACCTCATCATTCCAAGCAGCAATACTGGCCGCTTGCACTGCTGGATTTAAGGCACTGCCATGATAGGTGCGGTATTTTATAAATTGCTTAAGCAACGCCGCATCACCCGCGGCGAACCCCGCGCGCAAACCTGGCGCATTTGAGCGCTTAGAAAGGCTAGACAGTACCAGCAACCGCTCAAAGCCACGGCCAAGGAGCTGCGCCGCTTGCAGGCCGCCTAATGGCGGCTTAGCCTCATCAAAATAAATCTCTGAATAACATTCGTCGGAAGCAATCACAAAGCCATAGCGCTCCGATAAGGCAAACAACTGCCGCCAATCTTCCAGACGCAATACCGCACCGGTTGGGTTTCCTGGGGTACAAACATAGAGTAACTGCGCGCGGGCCCAAACGTCAGCAGGCACGGCATTATAATCGCAGGCAAAATTCTGGGCCTGCGCAGAAACGAAATAGGGTTGTGCGCCCGCTAACAACGCCGCACCTTCATAAATCTGGTAAAACGGGTTAGGACACACCACCAGCGCACCCGGGCGACTGCTGTCAACCACAGTTTGCGCCAGCGCAAAAAGCGCTTCGCGGGAACCCGCCACGGGCAACACCTGAGTTGCTTCATCAACTGTTGGAAGTTGATAACGTGCTTGCAACCAAGCCGCCAGCGCTTGCCTCAGCTCGACTGAACCCACCGTAGATGGATAGTGCGCCAGCCCGCTTAAAGCACTAATTAATGCGTCTTTGATAAACTCTGGTGTAGGATGCTTAGGTTCGCCAATGCCAAAACTGATGGGTGGCAGCGGTGCGGGCATAATATGAGCAAACAACCTACGCAGCTTTTCGAACGGATAAGGCTGTAATTGATTCAGAAGAGGATTCACGTCAATGATCTTGCATAAGAAATGAAAAAAGCACACTCAGTTTAAGCTCAAGATTGTAGGGCAAAAACGCTAGAGCGGCAGAACCGATCTTAGCCTAAGCAAAGTTTACAGAATGCCAGACAATAGAACCCGTTCAAAATTTTTAAAACTAACAACCTAAAAAAAGCAATATGAATTTAAATCCACTTGGCAAAGGGCCTTCAACCCTAAGCTCATATAGCAAGCAAAGTTTGCCAGCGCTTGCTATTTTACTCGGCGCATCCGTTTGGGGCGTGATTTGGTATCCGCTGCGCTTATTAGCTGCGCTCGGCATCTCTGGCACGCTGGCTAGCGCGCTGGTTGGCTTCTCCACCTGTCTATTTTTGTGGATTGTATTTTGGCGCTCTCTATCCACAGGGCTTCGCTCAATATTATCGAATGCGCTCCCCATTTCTAGATACGATGCCTGTCTGCTACTCGCCGCGCTTGCGTTCGCCGGAGGCATGACAAATATTGGCTTCACCTGGGGCGCGATTCACGGGCAAGTCATGCGGGTCATGTTGCTATTTTACTTATCGCCAGCTTGGACGGTTTTTTTTGCGCACTGGTTATTGCACGAACGTATAAATGCAGCGGATATAGCCATTGCATGCTTATCGTTAGCAGGCGCCATGCTCATGCTTTGGTCCCCTGAGCTTGGCGTCCCGTTACCCGCAGACCTCGCTGAATGGGCTGGACTCCTTGCCGGCATCAGCTTCGCGCTGCAAAATGTGCTCTCCCGTAAAATAAGCCGCGTGTTGCCTAGCTTACCCGCTCAGTTACGCACCGTTACCATCTTTGGCGGCGGCGCTTTAGTCGGCTTAGCGCTCATTCCACTTGAACCGTTTTCTCTGGCTAGCTTACCACTCGCGCCGCCCGCATTAAGCCATGCGCTGCTCCTGACAATTTGCTTGGGAGCCGTGCTCGCGTTAAATAATATGCTCGTGCAATACGGGATCCAGCGTATTGCAGCAAACCGCGCGGCATTGATTATGCTCTTTGAAATTGTCATCACCGCACTCTCTGTCTGGTGGCTCACAGGTGAAATGCCCAAGCCGCGGGAATGGAGCGGAGCAAGCTGTATTATTGTTGCTACGCTTTTATCCAGCTGGGTACATCGGCGGCGTTGACCTCGATTTTTCGTCAGGCAATTGAAATGCGCAGGCAGATAGCGGGCTCCGTATCTCCTGCGCCATCGACTCAATTAAGCGCCGCTGCCAACTTATTATTTATACAGATCGACCGATCCAGCCGTTTTTGCGCCGCAACATAATTTGCTTGAAACTTTATAAAAAATCAGAATTTGTATGAACTTATTATAATTTTGCAGCGCGTCAAATTATTTTTAGCAGGATATAAAATAAATCATATTCTGTGTATCGTTGCCGACTAAATCTTGACAAAGATTTTTTATAGTTTATCTTGAAAAACCCTAAATTAATTTTTGTTGATTCAAACTAGCCTAATAAAGCAGTAAAAATTCGCTTTATTATTGGGTTAACCATTGGCAGCAGTCTTAGGCTTTGAACTTTCTTACATCTTATACTTTTAAACCAAACTATTTATCAATAACTAAATCGGGGTTAAATATGGTGGATTTTTCTCGTTTATGGGCTAAAATACTTAAAATATTGCAAAATGAATGGCGTATCGCTCGCACTCGTTCAGCGCTGAGCATACTAGACGATGAGGCATTAAAAGATGTTGGACTTACCCGAGCTCAAATATGGTTATTAGAAGAAACTCCGCGCATTAAATCTTGCTCAAAAAATTATCCTTATCATCACCGTAGGGCAAACCAAAATTAATCATCAATAATCCTCAGCCTAGTTGAGAGAAGGGAGCAGGCCTGATTTTCATTTTTTAGAAGCAGCCTATTCCACGCAAATTAAGCACCAATTATCATCTAAACAGGAAACATATCGCCCAAAATAGTTATTCACAACCTTTAGAGCATTTATTTTTTTATACGGCACAAATTGATTGATTAAAGCTGAGAGTGATTCGAACGGAATTTCAAAGATGGCTGCAAATATATACCTAGCCCATCTACATTAGGCAGAACGCATTAAAAAAATGCCAGCAGTGGTATGATCTCGGTTTAGCGCCGACGCATCGACCTCGGGCTGTTCGCTGGCACGAGGCAATGCAGTATCAGGCGCTTTGCATTTTTTCGTTAAGCTTTTTAGATCAGCGGTTGCTTCGTGCGTTTAATCTCAATCAAACTGGCAGGCTTTAAGTCATTTGTCGACCCGACTTCTTTTGCGGTGCCAGGTCAACGGGTTGGTGTGGTTGGACCAAATGGCTGCGGCAAATCCAATATCATTGACGCCGTGCGCTGGGTGCTAGGGGAATCGCGCGCTTCCGAATTACGCGGCGAATCGATGCAAGATGTGATTTTTAACGGTTCAACGCAACGCAAGCCAGCGAGCCGCGCTAGCGTAGAGCTCATTTTTGATAATAGCGCCGGCCGCGCGGCAGGGCAGTGGAGCCAATACACTGAAATCGCGGTTAAGCGTATCCTTACACGCGACGGCGCGTCGAGCTATTACATCAATAACCTTAGCGTGCGACGCCGTGATATTCAGGGCATTTTTCTCGGCACGGGCTTAGGCCCTCGGGCATACGCCATCATTGGGCAGGGCATGATTGCACGCATCATCGAGGCCAAACCTGATGAATTACGGGTTTTCCTTGAAGAAGCCGCCGGCGTCTCAAAATATAAAGAACGGCGGCGAGAAACCGCCAATCGCTTGCATGACACACGCGAACATTTGACGCGGGTGGAAGATATTCTACGCGAACTCACCCATCAGCTAGATAAACTTGAAGCCCAAGCAACGGTCGCGCAACGCTACCAAACACTAACGGCCGAAAGCGAAGAAAAACAACTTCTATTATGGCTGCTGCGCAAAAATGAAGCGCAAGCAGAAAAAGCGCGCCAACAAAGCGCGTTGGCTAACGCTCAAGTCGAGCTTGAAGAACAAACCGCTAAACTACGTGAAATTGAAGCTCAGCTCGAAATTTTAAAAGAAGCCTATGCTGTGGCTAGCGATACATTACAAGTAGAGCAGGGCGTAATGTATGAAATCAATGCGCAAATCAACCAACTTGAAACGCAAATACGCTTTATCACAGAAACCCGTCAGCGGATACAAACGCAAATTAGCAACCTGAGCGCGCAGCGTGAGCAATGGCTGGCGCAGGCAGCTCAAGCTAGCGCTGAAAGCGTAAATGCAGAGCAAATCCTAGCTGCCGCCACCGAAAAAAGTGCGCAAGCAGAGCATGCCGTTCAAGCCCAAAACCATGCGCTACCCGCCCTCGAAACGCGCTGGCGCGAAGCACAAGCTAAATTAACACGTGGGCATAGCCAAATCGCCCAGCTTGAACAGACTTGCAAACTTGAAACCACCCAACAACAACACTCGCAACAGCAGTTACACCAATGGCAACAGCGGCGCGAACGCCTGCACCAGGAAATCCGCTCACTGGCTATGCCCGATCCGGCACAGCTTGAAGCCTCGCGCATCCAACTCGCTGAACAAAATGAGAATCTACACCAGCAGCAGCAAGATTTAAACCAAGCCCAGCAAGCCGCTCTACAAAGCGAGCAAGTACAGCGCTTAGCCCAGCAACAGTGGCAAGCTGAAACCACGATCCTACAACAGCTCGAAGCGCGACTCAACGCATTAAAGCAACTCCAACAAAGCGTACAAGCCAACGATACCCTGCAGCCCTGGCTTGAGCAGCACGCTTTCGCCGCAGCGCCGCGCTTATGGCAAAAACTGCATATCGAAGCAGGCTGGGAAACCGCGCTCGAAGCCGTGTTGCGCGAACGCTTGGCCGCCCTTGAAATTTCAGATCTGACCCAAACTCCTACGCTAGCCGCTGGAGCTCCGCCCGTAAAACTCGCCTTTTTTGCGCCACCGCCAGCGCATCGCCCATTAACGCCACCCACCGGCTTACGTCCGTTGCTCGCCTTTTTACGCATTAATGACCCCAGTTTGCGCACCGTACTAGCGGACTGGCTAGAGGGTATATTTATTGCCGACACTCTGACGCAAGCGCTCGCCGAGCGGGCGCAACTGCCGCTTGGATC
Source organism: Mycoavidus cysteinexigens (assembly GCF_003966915.1). Taxonomy (NCBI): domain Bacteria; kingdom Pseudomonadati; phylum Pseudomonadota; class Betaproteobacteria; order Burkholderiales; family Burkholderiaceae; genus Mycoavidus; species Mycoavidus cysteinexigens. The sequence goes on along the minus strand of NZ_AP018150.1, from coordinate 1,279,453 downwards.
TGTCTTTGTCGTGCCGGCGGGGCACCAAATCAGCCGAGTTGGCGTGCAATTTTATGCCGCAGACTCAGAACAAGCTGGCCTGCTTGCACGCGCGCAAGAAATTGAAAACTTGGACAAACAAGCGCGCGCGCAAAGCCTGCTCACAGAAGATCTCAAAACCACGGCAATGCGCACTGCAGAGGCCTGGCGTCAAGCCAATCAAACTCTCACCGAAGCGCGCGCACAGCTCGAACAGAGCACCCAACGCGGCCATGCCTTGCAACTAGAAGCACTTAAACTGACCCAAGCCGAAGAACGCTATACTGCACGCAGCGTACAAATCAATGAAGAACTCTCGGAAGTCATTGCGCACATCGAGACGCAAAACGAACATCTCGCTCAAGCCGAAGATAATTTTAAACAAGCACGCCAAGCGCTAGTAGCGGCCCAGGCGAATCTCAGCGATGAGCAACACCGCTTCAGCACACTTGAGCACGAGCTAACCCAAGCGCGTCAGCAAGCCCGCACACATGAGCGGAATGCGCAAGAAGCACACTACGCGGTGCGCGCTGCAACCACTCGCATCGATGAATTAAAACGCGTTATCCAAGCGGCCCAAGAGCAAGCCGAGCAGCACCTTAACACGCTACAGCAAAGCCAGACTGAACTCGAAGCAACCCAGAGCCAAGCCCTACAGGAAAGCCTAGAAGAGGCGCTTAACGCGCGCGTTGCTAAAGAACACGGATTATTAGCAGCGCGCACCGAGCTCGATACGCTTGGCACGCAACTCCGCATGAGCGACGAGGCGCGTTTAACGGCCGAGCGCGCTTTACAGCCGCTACGCGAACACATCACGGGCTTGCAGCTCAAAGCACAAGCGGCACAGATGAATCAAACGCAATTCGACGAACAACTTGCTAGCGCCGGCGCCGACCAAGCTGAACTTGCCGCTAAACTTCCCCTGGAGCTTAAGCCGTCCGCTTTGCAAAGTGAGCTCACCCGCTTAAACCAGGCAATCCAGGCGCTCGGTCCGGTCAATATGGCAGCGCTTGACGAATGCGCCGCCGCCCGTGAACGCAAGCAATTCCTAGATGCGCAATCCACCGATTTAAATAGCGCGATCGATACGCTTGAAACCGCCATTCGCAAAATTGACCAAGAAACGCGGCAGCTCTTACAAAACACTTTTGATGAAGTAAACCGTCATTTTGGCGAACTCTTCCCCCGCCTTTTTGGAGGAGGGCAAGCCAAACTTCTGATGACCGGCGACGAAATTCTCGATGCCGGCGTGCAAGTGATGGCGCAACCGCCCGGCAAGAAAAACTCAACCATTCATTTACTTTCCGGCGGTGAAAAAGCCTTGACTGCCACCGCTCTAGTGTTTGCCTTGTTTCAACTTAACCCAGCGCCATTTTGTCTGCTGGATGAAGTCGATGCTCCTCTAGATGATGCAAACACAGAGCGTTTTGTCAATTTAGTGCGGGCAATGTCCGACCACACGCAATTTCTGTTTATCTCACACAACAAAATTGCGATGGAAATGGCGCAGCAACTGATTGGCGTTACCATGCAAGAGCAGGGCGTTTCGCGGATTGTCGCAGTCGATATGGAAGCGGCAGCAAATTTTGTGGTCGCAGCCTGATGCATGGAACACACTAGAGAGAGGGCATGGACGAACTGCAATTTGCTTTAATCGGTGCGGGAGTATCGGTTTTACTGGGCGTTATAATTTACAACGCCTGGCAACACATTAAAATTCGGCGTGCTTTGCCACGTTCATTGCCAACAACAGAGCTTAAGCAGAAGGAACACATAGAAGAAATAGTTGATGAAATCGCCTTGCTCAATCCTGTACAAACCAGCCTACAGCCCCAAGCGTATATGCAGTGCGACGAAGCAGCTAAGGAAGCTACCTTAAGTTCAACCTCAGCGACTAATTCGCCAGCCGATCCCACAAGCCATCTTCTAACCAACGCCAATCGTAATCCTAAGCCTAGGAGTATCATCGACCATCGTATCGACTGCATTGTGCCATTACATCTGAGCGCGCCGATTGTTGCTGAAAAACTCATTCCCCTTGCGCAACGGCTACGCCGCGCTGGCAATAAACCTATTTTTATCGAGGGAAAAGCCAGCGCCAACAGCGCCAGCTGGCAAAACTTACAGCCTGGTGACCGTTATCAAGCTTTGTGCATTGCAGTACAACTTGCAAACCGCTCAGGCCCGTTAAACGAGCTAGAATTTTCTGAATTCATCACTGGCGCACAAACCCTTGCTGATGCGTTAGACGCCGAATTAGAGTGCCCTGACATGACCGCAACTGTTGCGATTGCCCGCGAACTTGACGCCTTTGCTGCCCAATGTGACGTACAGCTCTCAATCAATGCAACCTCGGACGGTGCGCCTTGGTCCGCCCAATATATTCAAACCATTGCGACACAAGATGGATTGCTACTGTCACGCGACGGCACGCGTTTCATCAAACTTGATGCTCAGCAAAATCCGATTTTTATGTTGCAATTTAACAACATCAATTTTTTGCGAGATGACCTAACATTTAAAGGAGGGCAAAACATCACTTTTTTATTTGATGTACCGGCTGCAGACGAAGAAGCGTTTCCATTTAGGCTAATGTGCAATTATGCAACCTCTCTCTCGCAACGCATTGGTGCGCACTTAACTGACGACAAGCAACGCGCCTTGTCAGCGGCCGAACTAGCTGCAATCGAGCAGCAATTAATCACTCTCTACGCTAAGCTTGAAGCAGCGCAAATTCCAGCCGGTTCGCCACTTGCGCGGCGCTTATTTATTTAAATTTAATTAAATTTAAATAAACACTCCACTTTATTATTTGAGATTTAATATAATAAATAAAAATAAATCCTTTTAATTTTATTTTTTTCAGACTACCATTCTATCCAGTTAGCACTTTTTTAAGCTTTAAATTTTTTAGTTTTTCATTTTGAGGCATCTAATGCAAGATCATTGTAGATTTTCCTACGGCGGTTATCACAAATAAAGAAAAAATTGAAAAATTTTTTTAGCGGCCGAACTGGCCGCAATCGAGCAGAAATTAATAATATTTTTCATAAGCTTGAAGTAGCACAAATGCCGGTTAAGGCACCATTGGTGCGGCGACTATTTATAGATACTTTGGTTAAAGCAACATTTAAAAATTAAAATTATTTGAATTTAAATTTTTGAAACAAATATTAATTGGAAATTATACAAATGATAAAAAAATAATCTTTATTTTATTTAATTTAAGACTATTCTCATATTCAATTCAAGGTCTTTTAAGATATATTTAACTATTTTTATTTTGAGGTTTTAATGCGGTACTTTTGTAATTTAAATTTTTTGAATGCGCTCACCAAAAACAAAGTTGAGCAAAGTAAATTTATTAAATATGTATGTGTATTATTACGGAAAACATTTTTTTATACAGCAATTAGTTTAAGTGTTATTGCCAGCACACTGGGACATGCTGTAAATGGCGAACCGAATGACTCTATATCGCCAGATCAGAGCTCTAATCCACAAATAGAAATTCCATCTATTTCATCTACACGCAGAGGATCTGACTCTGACTTGCTACCAAACGCGTCAAAGGAGAGACCTAGATCTAGCTCTCAAATCCGACAAAGCTCTAACCTATTTGATATGGGACTCAACGAAGTTGATATAGGCAAAGTTACGCTTGAGAAAAACAAGAGATCAAGCGAAAAATTATTATCACCGGAAAATTTGATTGACCCTAATAGCTCTATTGACTCTGTTGGCTCTACGTTCTCTGACGGTAAGATTGAAATAAATGGCAAAACATATACATATACCGAGTATTCAGATTACCTTAAAGAGTTAGATGTAGAACCTTACAAAAGGCCGGTCTTTTATGATGATACTAAAAATAATGAATCTGATACAGACTCAATTACATTGGATAAGAATGGCGGTCGCCCTACAATAATTCGTGGACTCGCACCAGCCAAAGAAGGTGGAGATGCAGTCTCCCTTAAGGTACTTGATTATAAATTAAATGAAAAAACCCAAGAAATAGAAAGTTTGACAAAAGGTTTTTTTATAAAAAACTTAGATCAATTTAATTCTAAACTTAATTTATTATTTCCATCATTATTTCTGACAGATGAGTCCATCCAGCTAGGAACGTCTATACCTCCGCTTTCCCTGGGCCTATATAGCGGTGCAGAAGGCTCCGGAGCAACTGCATTTGGTGTGTATGCATCAGCTTTAGGTGTTGGGACTACTACATTTGGCAGCAATGCACGAGCGAATCGTGAGCAGGCTTCATCATTTGGACATGGGGCTATCGCGAATGCATACAATTCACTCGCACTTGGATATGGTGCTGTTGCAGATGCATACAATTCAGTCGCACTTGGTGCGAATAGTATTAGCGAAAGACGAGATACGGTATCAGTAGGGAGACCAGAAAATCTACGTCAAATTACTCATGTCCAGGATGGTCAAGATCCGACTGATGCAGTGAATGTTAGACAAGTTGTAAAAGAATTGAATGAAGCCGAAATTCGATTAAAAACCTATAATGATAACCATATTGAAAGTTCATATAGAAATTTTGATAATACACTTAATTCTTTAAGAAAAGATGTCGATAAATTAATGCCTATAGATGGTAAAATTGAGAAATTAGAATTAGATATAATTACAAGAAATATAGAACAAGAAGTTAAAGCATTAGATGAAAAACGTAGAGTAGATGAATTAGTTGAATTTAAAGACGAGAATGATGAGGCATTAAAAAGACTTCGTAATCATTCAATATCCAATAGGCCCGAAACATTTTCTGACGGCCGCAGGCATTCAATGAATATAATTGACTATGAAAGAGATCATAACGTTATCAAATTAATTCCTCAAGAAAAATCAGGAGTGATCCTTAGAAATATTGCTCCCGGTATCCTTGATAACGATGCAGCAACCATGGCTCAGCTTAGAGACAAGTCAAAAGAATTTAATAACGCTATCGCTATAAATTATGGCCAAGTTAGCGCAAAAATTAATGAATTTGATGGAAAAATTAACAGCATGGTAGCAGATGTAAACCTTATCACAGATGAGGTCAAAACAGTTAAAAACAAAACTGAACAGATTAGTTTAGATCCTGCAGGATCATATAATCTTCAAAAATATATTCAAGAGACTCTTGACAGCTATGTTGAAAGCCAAGCTTTTGAAAATATGCTAAGTACCAGCCCAGCAGTAAATCAAATACCAACATTTAATAACTCAGCTCGTTCATCCCGTGCGTCTCTTGGAGAAGAGCTTGCTATGTTCGCACCAGGTTATCACCCTCTCGAAGAAGACAGTGATGCCCCATTTTCTTTAAGTTCAAATAATTATAATACTGCTAGAAAGTCTCCCCTTAGCCCCAATAAAGATTCTATAATTTTCTCAAGAAAAAAAAACAAGAAGAAAATGTATCTTAATGAAGGAAATTCAAGTGATAGTAGCGCAACAACAAACAGGCGAGACACTGCTACATCTAAGCGCCAAAACACAGTATCTAAAAAAACATTCAATATTTTGGTTAGTGATGTAAAAAAATTATACACGGTAGTCGAATCCATATGCCAATTAGAGCCCCATTTTCAAGTACTCCTCGAATCGGCCATAAATGGTATAACGCAAGCAACTGATATAACTGAAATGCTAGTACACTCATCTAATTTTACAAGTAATAGCGATAATGATCCCTTCTCATTATCCGATAGCGATACAGACACTAACCACACTACAAGTTCTAACTCTAGTCCAAACAATAAGCTAAAAAGAAAATACTTCAGCTCAAACTTAGTGCCTATTCGTGAAACCAGTAGTGAAACACTGGCAGGCTTATTTCAAAGTAACAGTGCTGTTACTGTCGGTAATGAAGCTACTGCTGCTGTTCAAGGAAGCATGGCAACTCACACAGCCACGGTCGCGAGCGCTGCTACAGAGGCTCAAGAAACGATCTCGACTAATGCAACGACTGTCAATAACGCTGCCATAGCTGCTCAAGGAAGTATGGCAACTCGCGTAACTACGGTCGCAAGCGCTGCTACAGAGGCTCAAGAATCGATCTCGACTAATGAAACGGCTGTCAATAACGCCGCTACAACTGCTCAAGAAAATATGACAACTCACGTAACCACGGTCGCAAGCGCTGCTACAGAGGCTCAAGAATCGATCTCGACTAATGAAACGGCTGTCAATAACGCCGCTACAACTGCTCAAGAAAATATGACAACTCACGTAACCACGGTCGCAAGCGCTGCTACAGAGGCTCAAGAATCGATCTCGACTAATGAAACGGCTGTCAATAACGCCGCTACAACTGCTCAAGAAAATATGACAACTCACGTAACCACGGTCGCAAGCGCTGCTACAGAGGCTCAAGAATCGATCTCGACTAATGAAACGGTTGTCAATAACGCTGCCATAGCTGCTCAAGGAAGTATGGCAACTCGCGTAACTACGGTCGCAAGCGCTGCTACAGGTGCTCAAGAATCGATCTCGACTAATGAAACGGCTGTCAATAACGCTGCCATAGCTGCTCAAGAAAATATGACAACTCACGTAACCACGGTCGCAAGCGCTGCTACAGAGGCTCAAGAATCGATCTCGACTAATGAAACGGCTGTCAATAACGCCGCTACAACTGCTCAAGAAAATATGACAACTCACGTAACCACGGTCGCAAGCGCTGCTACAGAGGCTCAAGAATCGATCTCGACTAATGAAACGGTTGTCAATAACGCTGCCATAGCTGCTCAAGGAAGTATGGCAACTCGCGTAACTACGGTCGCAAGCGCTGCTACAGGTGCTCAAGAATCGATCTCGACTAATGAAACGGCTGTCAATAACGCCGCTACAACTGCTCAAGAAAATATGACAACTCACGTAACCACGCTCGCAAGCGCTGCTACAGGTGCTCAAGAATCGATCTCGACTAATGAAACGGCTGTCAATAACGCCGCTACAACTGCTCAAGAAAATATGACAACTCACGTAACCATGGTCGCAAGCGCTGCTACAGGTGCTCAAGAATCGATCTCGACTAATGAAACGGCTGTCAATAACGCCGCTACAACTGCTCAAGAAAATATGACAACCCACGTAACCACGGTCGCAAGCGCTGCTACAGAGGCTCAAGAATCGATCTCGACTAATGAAACGGCTGTCAATAACGCCGCTACAACTGCTCAAGAAAATATGGCAACTCACGTAACCACGGTCGCAAGCGCTGCTACAGAGGCTCAAGAAACGATCTCGACTAATGAAACGGCTGTCAATAACGCTGCCATAGCTGCTCAAGGAAGTATGGCAACTCGCGTAACTACGGTCGCAAGCGCCGCTACAGGTGCTCAAGAAACGATCTCGACTAATGAAACGACAGTCAATAACGCTGCCACAACTGCTCAAGTAAGTATGGCAACTCGCGTAACTACGGTCGCAAGCGCTGCTACAGGTGCTCAAGAAACGATCTCGACTAATGAAACGACAGTCAATAACGCTGCCACAACTGCTCAAGTAAGTATGGCAACTCGCGTAACTACGGTCGCAAGCGCTGCTACAGAGGCTCAAGAATCGATCTCAACTAATGAAACGGCTGTCAATAACGCTGCCATAGCTGCTCAAGGAAGTATGGCAACTCGCGTAACTACGGTCGCAAGCGCCGCTACAGGTGCTCAAGAATCGATCTCGACTAATGCGACGACAGTCAATAACGCTGCCACAACTGCTCAAGAAAATATGGCAACTCACGTAACCACGGTCGCAAGCGCTGCTACAGGTGCTCAAGAATCGATCTCGACTAATGAAACGACTGTCAATAACGTTGCCACAGCTGCTCAAGAAAGTATGGCAACTCACGTAACCACGGTCGCAAGCGCTGCTACAGAGGCTCAAGAATCGATCTCGACTAATGAAACGGCTGTCAATAACGCTGCCACAACTGCTCAAGAAAGTATGGCAACTCGCGTAACCACAGTCGCAAGCGCTGCTACAGGTGCTCAAGAATCGATCTCGACTAATGAAACGACTGTCAATAACGTTGCCACAACTGCTCAAGAAAGTATGGCAACTCACGTAACCACAGTCGCAAGCGCTGCTACAGGTGCTCAAGAATCGATCTCAACTAATGAAACGGCTGTCAATAACGTTGCCACAACTGCTCAAGAAAATATGGCAACTCACGTAACCACGGTCGCAAGCGCTGCTACAGAGGCTCAAGAATCGATCTCGACTAATGAAACGGCTGTCAATAACGTTGCCACAACTGCTCAAGAAAATATGGCAACTCACGTAACCACGGTCGCAAGCGCTGCTACAGAGGCTCAAGAATCGATCTCGACTGATGCAACGGCTGTCAATAACGCCGCTACAACTGCTCAAGAAAATATGGCAACTCACTTAACAACGGTCGCAAGCGCTGCTTTAGAGGCTCAAGAAGAAATTGCTAATGAGAAAGCTGATTTTATGATGGTAGCTACAACAGCCAAGCAAAACATCACAGCTAATAACGATAAATTTATAGCTTTCGAAGAAAAACTTGACAACTTTGAGCTACGGTTTAATACGATTGACGCCACTTCAGGAAACCATATTAATCCAGTACTTTACGATAATCACAACCGTAATACTGTTACTCTAGGTGGCGTCGGTTCTAAAACTCTTGTCAAACTCTCGAACGTAGCACCTGGCAAAATATCAGAAGACAGCACTGATGCAGTCAACGGGGCCCAGCTTCTTGAGGGCATCAATTATTCAGTTCAATACACAGACCAACGTTTTTCTGAAATGGGGCAAGGTATGAATGAAATACGACAGGGCATGAATGAAATGGGGCAAAACATAAATGATATGCGCCAAAGCATCAACAACGTAGCAAACCACGCCTATTCAGGAGTAGCGGCCGCCATGGCTATGCCCAATATGGGATCAGTTAGTCCTGGCCGTACCATGGTAAGTATAGGCACCGCAAGCTTTAAAGGTCACAAAGCAACTGGTGTTGGAGTAACTTACCGTTCACGCGGGGGGCAAGTGGTCATTAATGCTGCTGCTTCAAAAGCAGGCTCAGACGCAGGGATGCGTGTACAGGTTGGCTACGAATTTTAAGTCAACGGGTAGAGCTGACCGTTACAGGCTTCACGTAAAGCCTGTAACGCTTTGTCTAGCCGTGCTCGATCCGTGCTGCGCGAGCGGGCAGATGTTTCGAGTTGGTCAGCCGTGTCAGCAATCGAAGAAAACTTAAACATTAAAGCTGAGCCTTTAATCCGGTGCGCATAGCGGGCAACGCCTTCCATGTCGCACTGGTTTAAAGCAGCATTAAGTTGGTGAATATCTTGCACCGTAGTTTGTTGAAAACGTGTAATGAGATGATGCGGATCTTCGCTTGGGGTCCGGGTCGTTTCTTTCACGCCTTCCAAACCATTTGCCTCAGAAAAAGCTGCCGACTGATGCGCCAGGCTTTCAAAATTATTCTCAAGAGTAGGCAAGGGCGCCCAAACAGCCAATATACGTTGTAATACTTCACTCTCTAGCGGTTTGCTGAGCACCCCATCCATGCCACTCGTCAAACATTGCATTTGATGCGCGTCATCGGTAGCGGCAGAAAGGGCGAAGAGGGCAGTGTACGGATAAAGCGGACCTCGCTCCCGCTCGATGCTCCGAATTTCACGCGCTACGGTGTAACCATCCATATCAGGCAGTGAACAATCCACCAGTACAATTGGAAATTCCTGTTCTTGCCAAATTTTCAACCCTTGCGCGCCATGCGTAGCAAGCACAGCATGATAACCAAGCAGGGTAATCTGCTCCAGTACAACAGATTGAATGGCAATATGGTCTTCAATCAAAAGCACCTTAGGCACAGCACGCGGTGCGGCCGCCGGCTGCGTTACGCTTAGTAATGGAGGTTGCTTCGCATTCTGTTGAGTTTGTGTTGGAACACACGGCCTTTCGTCTTGGCTAGCGCCAGCCTCAGAATGCCATTTCAGCACTTGTATCGGAACCCGTACGCTCGCTGTCGTGCCTTGATTCGGCACGCTGTTAATCATAATATACCCACCCATGCGTTTAGCTAGCTTATTTGAAATCGCTAGCCCCAAGCCAGAGCCGCCATAGCGGCGTGCAATTGAATGATTAGCTTGGGAGAAAGGGCGGAACAAACGGGTTTGTTGTTGTGGGCAAATCCCGATCCCAGTGTCACACACAGATAAAATAAGTTCAGCGGTATTTTCAACAAAATCCGATTTATCTATTGCAAGCTTTAAAGTGACTGAGCCGGTATCGGTAAATTTAACTGCATTAGCAAGTAAATTGACACAAATTTGCTTAAATCGTAAAACGTCTAAACAAATTCGTTCCGGCAAATTTTCACTTATCTGAATAAAAATAGGCAAATGCTTATTTGCAGCGGGCGCAGCCACAACATCTACCACTTCTTTGGCTAGCTCGGCGGGCTGTACTGGAGTTTTTTTAAACGACAAATCCCCAGCGTTATTGAGGGTATCGTTCAGTAATAATAGGAGTGATTGAGCGGTGGATTCAGTCACGGCAATCAAGCGCGATTGCCGCCTTGCATCGCCAGAAAACCTTTTAAGCATTTCAACTGCGCTGATAATAGCGCTAATCGGCGTACGTAATTCATGGCTGAAAATAGCCAGTAACATAGATTTTTCTTTGACTGTTTCAGAAGCCTTTTTATGCGTTTGCCACAGATGAAAAACCAGACAAATAAAAATAATTGAGCTAACCGCAAGCACTAACGCTTCATTATAGATGCTATAAAATGAAGTTTGTGACGCTACTATTTGAGGTGCGGGTTGCGTCTTAGCCGGCTGAGGAGAAAGATAAATCCAGCGCTGTTCAATTTCATCTTTTTGCGCGGCTGAAAGCATAGCGAGAGATTTATCTAAAATATCGCGCAATAAAACAAGATCGCCTCGTACCCCCATGCGGCCAATAATGGGTAAATTAGGGACCTTACTTGAATAAAAAAGTATGCCCCGGTACTTTGTCTTCATTAAATGATGAAAATTCATGCCAAAGCCTAACGCTGCATACGCCTTGTTTTTGGCTACAGCGGAGAGCGCGGCTTCTGGCGAAGTCACCTGTAATACTTTGATATCGGGGTGATACTGACGCAACCAGTACGCGTAAAATGCACTGTTACTAATGGCCACCACATGGCCGGCGAGTTGGCGCAGATCTCCGGTTACCGGGGTCTCACCCTTGGTAATCACAACACTTGAGCCGCTAAAATAAGGACGCGTGCAACGCACATAGCCCAGCGCCTCATCAACCTCAGGAAAGCCATAAGCAACCGGCAATAGATCAACCTGGCCGGCTCTTAATTTTTTGAGCGATGCTTGCAAAGAGCGGGTAGGGACGAGCTGAAACTGTAAGCCGCTGATTTGTGTAATAGCCTGTAGGTAGCCAGCGGTTAAACCTTGATGCTGGCCATGCTCAATAAATTCAATCGGCCCCCAATCCGGCGCTACCGCGATCCGCACTACTGGGCGCTGCTCAAGCCAAACCCGCTCTTCAGCAGAAAAGCAAATTTTTTTCTCAGCGCTATACACGTGAGTCGAGATTATCAAGGTAACCGCTAACCACAACGAGTAGCAAAGTTTGCGGTCCAAATATATGCTCATTCGAGGTGTTTGGGGAGAGATTTGCGTAAGAGCCAAAACGCTAGAATCTATAAGCAAAGGGCAGGATCATACCGGAGAGACGGCCAATGCAGTATGCATTAATTGCTATATAACAACAATCTTTTGTTTGGGGTGGAAGTTATGGTTAAGCGTGAGTGGGTTGATACTTGTTTAATGTTGTAGGGAGATAATCTAATTCGGCTTCGTTTACTTTCGAACCATTATTTTAAGTTAGAGTTTAAGCTGACATGAAAAATTAAAAAATATGGGCAATATGTTAAGGTAGATTAATATTGCCCATATCAGAGAACTAGAGAACAAAAAAATTAAATTTTATTTGATATTTTTGATCAGACTTTAGACGGTACCCATATCGTTATAAAATCCAGTTTGTCCAGGCGGTACTTCAGAAGCAATTGGTAATCCTTCATTTCCCTCATCTGAATCATGCACACTTGAATCAGGTACTTCAGGTATGTCAAGCATGTCTAATTCTTCATCTTCTTCATCTAAATTATTTATATTAATGGGAGCGGTTCGAAAAGTACTTGCTATTGGCAGAGAACTTGAAAATGGAGCAGCACTCTTAGTCGCTTCCGATATATCATTTTGCATTGAAGGAGAAATATAAATATTTCCTTTTTTTAAATCTTTTTCTGGCATGTATGCTTTCAAAATTGACTGGAATTTTTCATCAAAAAATAATTCATCAATTTTACGATATTCTTCCGCTATTTGATGCTCATTATATTGCCTACCCTTAAGCATCGATTTGCGAACTTTTTCAATATCAATATAATTATGTTTCCTAACTCTATTCTTATAAATCCGATCGGCAAGCGTTGCCACGCGTAAATTTATCAAATCTGAATCTTTTTCATGCTTACTTTCTGATTCTTTTTTTATTTTCCATTTATTCAGCGCCTTTTTCATTTCCTTGTCAAGGGCAGACGGTTTTTTAAAATGAGCGGCAAGATAACTGTTACCAACAGAATAAATAGCTCTTCTCCTAAGTTTTTTTAAACCCATTTTCAGATCGCGTCTATTTTCAGATACAGCCTTCTCAGTTTTTTCCCTAATCGAAGAAAGATGCTCACTAGCGCGCGCTCTCAAATTATCTAAACCGATTTTCAAACTATCTATATTTTCAGATAAATTGTGTTTAATAGAAGAAAATTTTTGACTAGCTTGATCAGTAATTTTTTTTGTATTCTTTTTTATTTTTTTAAAAAAAATTGAAGGTTTGCCTTCTTTTGCAAGATCAGCAGCTTTAGAGCAATCAAATGAATCATTATCTTCGCCATTACCGCCATTCACGCTTTTGGTAGAGCCTGAATTAGGTCGCTTATTTGCGGAAGAGTTTTTTCTGGTTGATGAGCCTGGGTTTAAGCGAAAAGAATCGGGTACATAAGAACTAACATCTATGACCTTGTCGTCATCAGCTGCTTTATTTTTACCTTTATTACCTTTATTACCTTTATCTGACTTTATACGCATCTTAAAGAATAGCCCTTTTAATGGGCCGCCGGCGTTACTATCGTCGCTATTTGTAGGTTGGGGCCCCTCTTTTGGGCCTGATTTTTTCTCTTTTTGCTTTGAACTTTGGCCCGATTTGGATCGAATACTAAAAGATAAATGAGGCGCTCTAAACATCAATATACTCCTATAAAAATCGCAACTTTATATAAATAAGAGAAGGAATTTAGCAAACAATGCGAAGTAAAGTCGTATAAAACGAATCACCATATAGATGTTTCTTAAAAATTAGAAAAAAGTTAGCAAGTAGGCGCCCGCATTCGTTACTGATCGCGATATCAAAATCATTCCTGCCGATCAGGAATTCCCTGCCAGCGATTTAAGGGGTCAATCCACTGTGTTGAACGGCGTGAACGAAATGCTAACGGACTTAGCATGCGCAAGATTGCGAACGAACTAAAGGTATCAGTTAGTACGATATTTTACTGCGGAAAAAATCGTACGTTAGTAGAACGCTACGCCAGTACGATGCTTGCGAGGGCATACCAAAACTAGTCGTTTCGTGTTTGCTCGTAGTAAGTAGGGTATCAGGGAGAATCGTCCGTAAACACACGCAAAATACCTTGACAAATTTATTCACTAGTCAAATCATTAAGGTGGAGATTTATGTGCGCTATTTCCTCTCATGAGCTGGAAAGTTTTACAAGTCGTTTAACAAATTAAGCACAATATTATTTTGCGTAAGAGGACTTTAATGCCATTAGACCTTAATGCTTGGAAACAGCTTGAAGCAAAACACAATGTTGAACTGGTAGTTCCTATTTTCCAGAGTATTGATTCAGATTTCACTTACAAGGAACTTGAAGCAACGGGAATACGCTTGGGTTATTGCGCTGGACTAGCCACCCTTTGGATTTCGAAGCATTTCTGTCCAGAAAACGCCAAGTTGTGGGACACTTATGTTGGAATGAGACAACAAGAAGTACAAAATAGAACTGATCCAGACAGCCATAATAGCAATAATAATTCGGGTAGTCCGATCAGTAGAAATTCGAGGGTCCAGATTTTGATGGGTGTGCAAATGCGGCACAACGAACTGCAGCATCGTTACGTAGATGAGAGTAAGCTCTTAGATGCAAAGTATGTGGCGGAGCAGAAAAAGCTGACAGAAGAAAATGCGTTGTCGAATTCGCTATTATCTTGGGGGGCAACACTTATTTCTAATACGTTTACGTCTGATAAAGATACTCTTGATACTCTTTCGCCAGAGTTACAAAAAAAATATGAAGCTGAACATAAAGTAGAGCGTGACAAAATGTTCCGCTCAGTAGTCATTGGTAGCAGTGTTGCAGATTCTCAATACTATTCTCTAAAATCAGAATTTGTCCCGCGCGAACTTTTTCGGAGCGTTGACTTTCGAAACTATTGTTTAATCCGCTTAGTTCTAAGTATAGGGCCACTATCTACAAAATCAGGCCACGCGATTGCGGTTTATAGACATTTAGGGAATAGCTTTTTAGTTGATGCTAACAATGGTGTATGGACAGGAGGATGGTATAACATAGTTAGCCTGTTCGAAGAAATTTGGGAAACCCATTATAAGCCATACTGCAAGTTTGAAAATGCGGAACTAATCCATTTTAGTAGACCCGTAGTTTGAAATGGACTGCCGGATTTAACATAAGAAGGACTCCAGATAATTTACCTGTAAGGGCTAGATAGTAATGGCTCATTTGAAGTCCAGGTAACGATCGTTTTTTGGAAAGAATAATCGCAAATAATGTGGGTTTGCGCCGATGGATTGCAGGTCAAGGAGTTTTCAATTGCAGTTTGCTAGTGTGTCACAAATGTGTAGGGACGCGAGCCTCGGTCGCAATGCTGTATCGAAGATGAGGGCAGGCCCCTCGGAACCGGCGTACGGGCGAAGGTTCCAAACTACCTTGAGCTGCATCGGTAAAGGCATTCTTAACTGTCATGCAGCAGCACACCGACTTTAACGACTTGGCGAACAGGAGCGCGCTGGGTGTCGACGGCCTCGAACGACAAGTGCAAGCAGCTGTTTCTAAGATCCAAGAGATGCACCAAGCCCGCGACGTTCAGCAGACCCAGCAACAGGAGGAGCACAAGGCTCTAGTGAAACGTAAACTTAGCTGACTGTTGATGTTGTGTCCAAAACACGTCAAAGTGCCCTCTATCAACGGAAGCTGCGGCTTTTCGTGCTCAATGTACCGAGCAAATGAGATAAATCGACCAGGCGCTTGGCGACCAGATGGGTGATACTGCCTTGTCGCTGCCATACGCCATCTGCCGCAAGTAGCGTTGCATTAAGCGCTGCGTTGCGCTGACGCTCAAGCAATGAAGGCCATACAATCACGTTGACTTGCCCGGTCTCATCCTCAAGCGTCACGAACATCACCCCTTTGGCCGTGCCCGGACGCTGGCGTACTGCCACAATACCGCAGGCGCGCACAAGCTGTCCGTTGCGACACTGTGCCAGTGTTGTCGCCGGCAGTAAATTGTGTTTCAGCAGCCGGGTGCGTAACAACGCGAGCGGATGGCGGCCCAGCGTCAGGCCCAGCGCACGGTAATCGTGAGTGATTGTTTGTCCTTCGGTAAGCGGTGCGAATGCAGGTGTCGCGTCATCGATAGAGGCGTTGCGTAACAGCGCTGAATCAGGGACTGCCGCCATGGCGTGCCATAGCGCCGCGCGCCGATTACCGGCCAGCGAAGCGAGTGCATTGGCTGCGGCCAATGCCTGTAAATCGTGGCGACTCAGTGCGGCACGCCGCGCTAGATCCGCCACATCAGTGAAAGACTGGACTGCGCGCGCCAATTCGATGCGCGCAGCGGCTTCGGCCTTCATGCCGCGGATCAGGGACAGACCGAGTCGCACGGGCGCGCGCGTCCACGCGCCTTCGAGGGTAGAGTCCCAATGGCTGACGGTAATATCGACCGGCAAGACTTCGACCCCATGACGACGGGCGTCCTGCACCAACTGCGAAGGCGTATAAAACCCCATCGGCTGACTGTTGAGCAGCGCGCATAAAAAGGCAGCCGGTTCATGACATTTGAGCCACGCGCTCGCATAGACGAGTAGTGCGAAGCTCGCTGCGTGGCTTTCCGGGAAGCCATACTCGCCAAAGCCCTGGATCTGCGCAAAAATCGCTTCAGCAAAGGGCCGATCATAGCCGCGCGCGATCATGCCGTTGACGATGCGATCATAATACTGCCCGAGTCCGCCCTTGCGGCGCCAGGCCGCCATTGCGCGGCGTAACTGGTCAGCCTCACCAGCAGAAAAACCGGCTGCGAGCATTGCGACTTGCATCACCTGTTCCTGAAAGATTGGTACGCCGAGCGTGCGGGCTAGCGCCGTTTTCATCGCGTCGCTCGGATAGGTCACGGTCTCAAGCCCCTCGCGCCGGCGTAGGTACGGATGCACCATACCGCCTTGCATTGGACCCGGGCGCACCAGCGCCACCTCAATCACCAAATCGTAGAAACAGCGCGGACGCAAGCGCGGCAACATGCTCATCTGCGCGCGCGATTCGATTTGAAATACGCCCACGGTGTCGGCGTTGCACATCATGTCGTAAGTCGCCTCGTCCTTGGCCGGAATGTCTTGTAGCTCGAACGGTTCGCCCCGCTTCTCGGCAATCAGTTCGAGCGTGCGCCGGATGGCGCTGAGCATGCCGAGCGCTAAGATGTCGATTTTTAGCAGCCCAAGCGCGTCGATGTCGTCCTTGTCCCACTGAATGATCGAGCGATCCGGCATCGCCGCGTTCTCGATTGGCACGAGCCGGCTCAAGCGGTCTTGGCTGATCACGAACCCGCCGCTGTGCTGCGACAGGTGCCGCGGAAAGCCTAACAGCGCCGTGGCCAACGTCGCCCACTGCTGGATCATCGGCGCTTGCGTATCCAGCCCGGACCCGGCAAAGTGCTTAAGCAAATCGGTGCGGCTGTCAAACCACTGGTGCGACTTCGCTATGCGATCGACGATTAGCGCATCGATGCCCAGCGCCTTGCCAGCGTCGCGCAAGGCGCTGCGCGGCCGATAGGTCGTGACTGCGGCAGTCAGCGCTGTGCGCTCGCGTCCGTACTTACGATAAATGTACTGCATCACTTCTTCGCGGCGCTGGTGCTCGAAATCAATGTCAATATCGGGCGGTTCGTTCCGTTCCTGGCTGATAAAGCGCTCAAAGAGCAAGCTCGAGCGCGCCGGATCGACTTCGGTCACGCCGAGACAGTAGCACACTGCGGAGTTCGCCGCGGACCCGCGGCCTTGGCAAAGAATACCTTCGCTGCGCGCGAACGTAACAACGTCATAAACAGTTAAAAAGTATGGCTCATACCGCAAGCTCTCGATAAGCGCCAGTTCGTGCTCGAGCTGTTGTTGTACCGTAGGTGGGATACCGCTGGGAAAGCGGCGATGCGCACCGATATAGGTTTCCTGGCGCAGATAAGTGCTCGGCGTGTGTTCAGCGGGAACCAGCTCTTGGGGATATTCGTAGCGCAGCTCGTCCAATGAGAACTGGCACTGGCGGGCGATGCGGGTGGTTTCTTCGAGCGCATCGCGCGGATAGAGGAGGGCTAGCCTAGTTCGCGTGCGCAAATGCTGTTCGGCATTGGGCGCTAGTTCATAACCGCACGCATGCACAGGCTGATGGCGCTGGATGGCGGTCAGCATGTCCTGCAATGGCTTGCGTGAGCAAACGTGCATCAGAACTGCGCCCGTGGCGACCATGGGCACATTGTGCAACGCCGAAACGCGTTGCACGACGTCTCGATGAAGGTCGTCCAGCGCGCGTGCATGTAGCGTGAGCGCGACCCACGCGCGCGTGCCAAAAAGTTTCTTAAACCAGGTGAGTTGGTCGTGAAGGCGCTGCGCATTGGCAGGGTATTCTGGATTCAAAATGACCACACAATCCGGTAACGCGTGCAAGTGGGGGACATCTGCGTTGAGACAATCTAGATCCGCTTGGAATAACTGGTATTTGCCCTTCTCACTGCGCATGCGGCCCAGCGTAATGAACTCGGATAGATTGCCATAGCCATTGCGATTCATCGCCAGCGCTGTCAACGCGAGCGGATCGTCGCCATTCGGTTGAGTCAACCGAAAGTACGCACCCACAATCAACGGTAAACCGATCTTTTTTGCTTCGAGGTGGGCACGCACGATGCCGGCAAGCGAGCATTCGTCGGTGATGGCGAGTGCCGTGTAAGCAAGTTGCGAGGCGCGCGCGACCAGCTCCTCCGCATGCGAGGCACCCTGCAGAAATGAGAAGTTCGACGCACACTGTAGTTCTGCATAGTCAGGGTGTGCGCCGTATGCTGGCGTGTCCATACGCTAGCCAAATAGCCCATGGAGAAACCAGCGCGGTGTGCGCGAGGCGTTCACGCCCACCCGTTCACAATACACCCAGTAGTGCACATGATCCTCGGATTGCGCGACGTAATAGTCCCGCATCACAACGTGCCGGTCGTGCCAGCCCGCTTCGATCCGCTCGGCTGAAGAGATAAGGCGTAACGGCGTGCCGTAGAAAAGCCGATTGCCGCGTAGCATGATCTGGATCGGTTCTTTCAGTAGCCAGGCTGGACGCGGTAATGACGAGGGCGCAGAGATGAATGTCTTATCCACGGGTACCCAGCGAGAGGCCAACTCTGGGCGATGATCGGCGAGCGGTAAGGGTTGGAGTACATTCTCGCGGCCCAGGCGTGCGACGAGCAGCTCGAGTAGTCGCGCATGGTCGGTGGCTGAGCCGCCTGGCTCTGAAAAAAGCGTGTCGCTGTGCAACTGCACTGTGCGCACGTCTTTTGCAAGCAGCCGTATAGCGATAACCGGCGCGCGCAGTTCGGTGCGGGCAAGCCGCTCTTTGAGCAGGCGCACGAGGTGCGCATCGTGCCACATGGGTTCGCCCAGCGCGACCTCGATGATGCTCGGTTCGATCGCAGACCGGCCACGTTCGTGTTCGAGTACGACGGCAAAGCGCACGACGGCGAGCTGCTGGGCGGCGAGCCAGCCCGTCATCTGTAGGAGCAGCCGGCGCGTGGCAAAGAGCGCCGCTTCTGCTTGCTCGATTCGGTCCGGTAAATCGATGCGCGCCTCAAACTCGGGCGGGGCTTGTAGCCACTCGTACGCTTCGGGTGCGGTACCCAGTGCGCGATCGAGCACATCGAGCAGCGCGGTGCCGCACCGCTTATTCAGTCCCGCGCGTGGCAGGCAGCATAGATCCGCCATCGTGCGGCAGCCCAGACCCTCGAACCATTCAGCGTACTGTTGCGCCGGCGGCAAGATGGCGAGCGGTTGGCGTCCCAGCACCCGGCTGAGTGTCTTGAACGACAGCGCGTAGCCACCCCCTGAGCGCGCGAGCAGCCACGCGGCCTGACCCGTTGGGGCGACGGCCCAATGGGCCGACACGCCGAATGCCTCGATGAGCGCGCGCGCTCCGCGCTGCAACGCACGTATGCCCCCGAAAAGCCGAAGGCTTGCATACACGTCGAGTATCACGCTTGTCTCATCGGCCAGCACAACGTGCGGTGTAAAGCGCAGCAGCGCGAGCGCCGCGCTGCGCTGGAGAGTATGTTCGCGTGCGGGGTCACGCTCGCGTATCTGCGCGTGCGGCGCGAGCGTGAGTACCCCGCCGCGACGCATACCTGGCACGACCCCCAATGCCCGCGCGACGGTGTCGAGTTGCGCGACACGGTCTTTTTCCAGCACCACCCAACCCCGCGTATCAGAGGGAGACCACAATGGGCGGAATGACTCAAGCGGTAGGCAAGGCAGATGCATGCCAATCCACACACGCATATCAACTCAACAAAATAGGGCAGGGACTCAGCGGCACGCACAACGGCTCGTCTCGGGGCGAGCCGCGCCGCTTGAGGAGGGTCAGTTGGACGCCAGCGCTCGCGGGGGTTAGGGTAAGCCGAAGCAGGGCGGGTGAAGCGTTGAGCGCCGCGGAAAGCGGGCGTAGCAAAAAGCACAGCGCCTGGCCGTGTTGCGCTGCCAGAGACAGCCGGCGTAGTGCCTCGGCGCGCATGGTGCATTGCCACAGCAGCACCGCGCCGCACGAGTCGGCGCGCAGCGCCTGTTCGGCCGCCCACAACGCGTCAGCCGTCTTTGGCGCGTGCAGCACGCAGAAGGACGCACTGGCAAGACCCCAGTAACCTAGCGCCAGCGGCTGCAATAGGTGTGGTGGATTAATCAACATGACTGGACGGCTGCCCAATGCGCGCAGCGCTGGCACGAGTAGCCGCAATTCGCCGATGCCCGGTTGCTGGACAAGTAATTCCGTGAATGCGCCTTGTGGCCAGCCGCCTCCGGGCAATTCTGCGGTCAGCTCAGGGTGGCCTGTATCGATGCAGCGGCGTGTCGCGTGTGCGCGTTGCGCACCGCACCATAGCGTAGGATGGATGGACTCGGGAGAAAGAGATAGAGCAGGGCTCATGAATGGCATAATACTGTATAAATATACAGGTATACTACCCGTAAAAATGCGTCTTTTCAAGCCGAGGCAAATTTTTGTAGAGGGGCGTAGCGTGAGGTGGCCCATTAATGTGGGACGGCTGCACGCCTATTTTAATAATTATTTTTTAGTCAATTGATGAGAGGCACTATGAGCACTATGTCGCCACGCGTAAGTCAATCCCCTTCTGTAAAGAAAGATTGGTATCTCATGCGAGTTCGTCTCAAAAGTGAATTGAAAGCGCTCAATCTCTTACGAGAATTCATTATGCAATCCGGTTGTCTGGAAAAATTTGGCTCTGTTTTGGTGCCTACTCATAAAGTTAGAGAAATTAAACATGGCCGTAAAAACATTACCGAAAAAATATTTTGTCGCGGCTATGTGTTCATTGAAATGGAAATGAACGATATAACCTCGGCTATGGTACAAAAAACGGTCGAGGTGCAGGGAGTGGGTGACGGCCATCTAAAAGGTTCTCCACTCCGGCCCATTTCTCAGGATGAGGTAGATAAAATTTTATCCCTGATGCGGGCTGACGGCCCTCCCTCTGAATCAATCCGTTTTAATGTGGGAGAAACAGTACGCATTATAAGAGGGCTTTTTGCTCCCTTAAGCGGGTCTATTGAAGAAATTAATTCCGAACGTTTTCACGTAAGAGTCTCCTTCACGTTTGAAGGTCAGACGATGTCGACCGAAGTCCATTTCAAGGATGTGGAAAAGCTTTCCCAGAGCTAATCTTGGGGCAGACGCAGAATTTGGGGCTTAAGGTGCAGTGGAACGGTTAACCAGCATAAGGGTTGTTGCAGAACAATTTCCAGCAATAACACCCATGAATAGGCATGACCGAAACCGTTCCTTTTCGGATGACTTGGCGATCCATGTTTTTTTTGAAGATCTTCCGTATTTCAATGATTTATCGAACTGATTGCCTGTGCGTCCCACAAAATAGGCATTCCACCCCATGACAGGATTTTTTGCAAAAATCATTTGTCCATCGGTACAATTCGGAAAAATTGTGGATGAAGACGATGCGGTCTTTGAGCGGAGTACATAAAATATGCGCGTACTCCCTTATTTTCAGACTTCACCTATTGTTAAAAATCTTAAAAAATTCGGCTTTTCTACGTCGTTCGTTCATTGAACTCAACGGGAGTGAGAAAGTGCTGGCGCAAGGAACCCAATGCTTACACCGATCAATGGCATGTTGTCGAGATCCCATCCTGTTGCCCAGGGACAGCTTCCCTTGCAAACTCCGCAGCAGATACTTGAGCAAGTCGAACTGTATAAAACTTTAACGGATGAGTATACAAAAATCGGTCAGGTTGACGCAGCAGAAAAGCTCTATCAGGCGGCTCAAAAGCTTTTTGAAGAAGAAGCAGAAAAATTGTCTCTTGTCCCTCAGTCGGGAAAAATAATTGAGTCTATTTATTTAAGTTACGGCTTATTGTTAAATGAACAAGGGCGCAGGACCGAAGCAGAGACGCTAGAACAAAAGAGACAGCAACTTTTTGAGCGATATAGACTCAATAACGCTGGCTTTTCTAAAAAGCGACCGGTTGAGAGGGGGTCAAGTAGTTTGCATTTAAATAAGAAAAACCCTCCCGTTGCCATTGAACGACTTGCCGGGGTGGATGCTTCTTTATTCAGCTATCCCAATACAAAGCTCGAAGCCTTCCAGGAGAGTTCAGCTGAAGCCCAAACCTTCTCTTTTAAACCGATATTAACCGATTCAGCCGGTACCGATTATATTGGGGTGGAGACGCTAGTACAAAGCTGCCATGGCACGATTAATGCGCCAGTCCATGGCAAGAATAATACGGTCAACGTGCATTACTACTCACCGAATAGAGAACTTCTGCCGCACATCCAAGAAATCCATACGTCCGTTGGAGAATTAAAAACCGCCTATCTAGATCGGTTTAAAGAACAGCAAGCGCTAGAACTACGCTCGAAGAAAGAACCGCTGGCCATCCTAGGCCGCAATATCGAGGCAGAATATTTCACCGCGTGGGAAGAGCCGGGGGAGATTCAGGATGGCCTAGCGATGTATGTGGCCCCGCAGGCTACAACTGTCACAGACAAAAAGACTCTTTTTGATTTAGACGAAGCGGTAACCGCCTTTTTGACTCAAGCCCAGGATTCTAGCCAGAAAACCCAGGTACTCCTACTACGGGGCGAAGCGGGTTTAGGTAAATCGACTTTTAATCGGCACTTAGCGCGTCGCTTATGGCGAGACTATAGTGCGGCTTCGGGAGAGCGACCGATCCCCCTATACATCTCTTTACCGACGATAGACAGGCCCAACAAGAACTTGATCGGCCAATATTTATCGGATAAATGCGGTTTCTCGCCAGAGCAGATCGACGCGTTGCGAGCAAGCCAGCGCTTTATTTTAATCTTAGATGGCTACGATGAGATTCCTGCGGAACAACGAAATCTCTATGCGGATGAAAAACTTGACCAATGGCAAGCAAAAATCCTACTGAGTTGCCGGCCCGAGTATTTAACGGAGGGCTACAAAAACCATCTGCAGCCGCGAGGACGTTCACGTGTGCTGCTGGAGTATCAGCTTGCACCATTCTCGGAACAGTCGATCGAGGCGTATATTCATCAGTATGTTGAATATACCCAGGCTCAGTGGAGCGCTGAAGACTATCAAGACACGTTAGCGCGTATTCCAAATGTCAAAGAACTATTGGGTACGCCTTTTTTGCTTAAAATGGCTTTAAGCGTGTTGCCTACATTAAACGAAACTCGGCTCGGTCACCTGGCGTTAACCCGAATCAAACTCTACGAGCAGTTTGTGCAGACGTGGTTTGAGCGTTCGTTAGCGCGTTTAGATGCGATTCAGTCTAAATTGACGGATGCAGAGCAAAAGGTTTTGCGCAGTTTAAAAGACGAAGGCTTTATTGAGCATAGCCAAACATTTAATACACAGTTTGCGCTGAAGATGTCATCGGCTAAAACAACCGTAGCGGAATATTCCCCGATCGCTCGCCTAAATATGCCGCAGGGTAAGCGATATGAGACCTTTCTGAGCAATAAGGATGAAGAAAAGAATCTACTGCGTTTTAGCGCGTTACTGACTCGCCAGCAGCAGCAATATCGGTTTATTCATAAATCGATCCAGGATTATTTAGTGGCGCGCGCGGTGTGGGAAGAGCTGGAAAACTTCACGGAATTGGCGGCATCGGATCATTCTACCCCGTTAAACTGGGTAGGAAAGGTGCGGGTGTTATGGGAAGCGCTCAGCCCTCCTGTTGAAGTGGATGCTGCGGCCTTATTGAATACCTTCAATGTTGTGGAGGATTTAGCGATCCAGCGCTTTTTGGTCGAGCGAGTTCAACACAATGGAGGGCTGCTGAAACCGCTGTTGGCGTGGATCAAAGCGTCAACGAGCCAGAATAGCGTGAGCATGGCTGCGGCGAACGCGATCACGATCCTGATTAAAGCTGGGGTGCAGTTCTATGAAGCGGATTTAAAAGGAATCCAGATACCCGGTGCAGATCTGAGCTTTGGGGTATTCGATTCAGCGCAGTTGCAAGGGGCGGATTTAAGCCAGGTCAATTTTCGTAATAGTTGGCTTCGCCATGCGGATTTAAGCGCAGCCAAGATGGCTGGGGTGCGGTTTGGCGAATGGGCTTATCTCCAAGAGGAAAGCGAGGTGTATTCCTGCGCGTATTCCCCGGATGGGGAAAACTGTGCGGTAGGGCTTTGGAACGGCACGATCAGCCTCTATTCGACTTCGAATTGGGAAAAATCCTACACTTTAGAAGGACATACCCTCCATGTTACTAGCGTGGTGTATTCGCCGAGCGGTTTGCAAATCGCCTCGGGGAGTGATGACACTACGGTGCGTCTGTGGGATGCGCACAGCGGCGCGGCTGGACACACCTTAGAAGGACACACCGACTCTGTTTATAGCGTGGTGTATTCGCCGAGCGGATCGCAGATTGCCTCGGGGAGTCAGGACAATACGGTGCGTCTGTGGGACGCGCACAGCGGAGCGGCTGTGCACACCTTAGAAGGACATACCTCCGCTGTTGTGAGCGTGGTGTATTCGCCGAGCGGTTCGCAGATCGCCTCGGGGAGTGAGGACAATACGGTGCGTCTGTGGGACGCGTACAGCGGAGCGGCTGGGCACACCTTAAAAGGACATACCTCCGCTGTTAATAGCGTGGCGTATTCGCCGAGCGGTTCGCAGATCGCCTCGGGGAGTTGGGACAATATGGTGCGTCTGTGGGACGCGGAAAGCGGCACGGCTGGGCACACCTTAAAAGGACATACCTCCGCTGTTAATAGCGTGGTGTATTCGCCGAGCGGTTCGCAGATCGCCTCGGGGAGTTGGGACAATATGGTGCGTCTGTGGGACGCGGAAAGCGGCACGGCTGTGCACACCTTAGAAGGACATACCGCCATTGTTAAGAGCGTGGTGTATTCGCCGAGCGGTTCGCAGATCGCCTCGGGGAGTCAGGACAAGACTGTGCGTCTGTGGGACGCGCAGAGCAGAGCGGCTGGGCACACCTTATGCGGACATACCTCCACTGTTATGAGCGTGGTGTATTCGCCCAGCGGAACGCAGATCGCCTCGGGGAGTAGAGACAAGACGGTACGTCTGTGGGATGCGCAAAGCGACGCGTCTGGGCACACCTTAGAAGGACATACAGACACTGTTTGGAGCGTGGTGTATTCGCCCAGCGGAACGCAGATCGCCTCGGGGAGTTCTGACAAGACGGTGCGTCTGTGGGACGCGGAAAGCGGCGCGGCGGGGCACACCTTAGAAGGACATACAGACACTGTTTGGAGCGTGGTGTATTCGCCGAGCGGAGCGCAGATTGCCTCGGGGAGTTGGGACAAGACGGTACGTCTGTGGGACGCGCAAAGCGGCGCGCCCGGCCTCACCTTGACGGGCCATACCGAGGCTGTTTTGAGCGTGGCGTATTCGTCGAGCGGTTTGCAGCTGGCCTCGGGGAGTAGAGACAAGACGGTACGTCTGTGGGACGCGCAAAGCGGCGCGCCCGGCCTCACCTTGACGGGCCATACCGAGGCTGTTTTGAGCGTGGTGTATTCGTCGAGCGGTTTGCAGCTGGCCTCGGGGAGTTCTGACGATACGATTCGTCTGTGGGACGTGCGCAGCGGAGCGGCGGGTCACACCTTAGAAGGACATACCGACTCTGTTTTGAGCGTGGCGTATTCGCCGAGCGGTTCGCAGATCGCATCGGGGAGTTCTGACAAGACGGTACGTCTGTGGGAGGTCGCTTCGGGTGAATGTCTAAGAATGATTCAAGATTTTGCTGGGAGTGTCACTAGCGTAGCCTGGAAAGCGACGCCAGAGGGCTCCTATCTGTTGACAGGCAGTAGTGATAAGTGCGTTCGTCAGTGGGAGATAGCAGAGGGAGCTGAAGTGCGGGTTCGCCTGAGCTGGATGTCCCCGCATTCTGGATTGACAGTGAAGGGCGCATTAATAGAAGGCGTGGAAGGCTTAAGCGATACGAATAGAGCGCTGTTGAAGCAACGGGGCGCCGACGATGGGACTTTACTATCTGATCTGGAAGAGTCTGATGAAGAAGATTTTTCCGAAGAGGAAGAAGAGTATTCTTTTTGATAAGGGGGTCAAGCGATCAACTGGATGCAGGGGTTTTCCTGCATTTACAGGCAATCAACTTAACATAATCCATATTCTGGACAGTTTGAATGTAGCAGCTAGATAGTAATGTCTCACTTTAGCCAGATAGAAATGTCCTATTTCTAATCAGCCACCTTATGCTAAGCGGCTTATGTCGCTGATCTGAGGTGCATGATGGCTAAACACCATGGAAGCAGCCAATGCTTTTGTACCGCATTTTATTGCCGACTTTAATGCGCGCTTCGCCAAGCCGCCTAAAAATAATTTCAATGCTCATCGGCCACTGCGCAAAGATGAAGATCTCGATAAGATTTTGACATGACGTCAGTCGCGTTGTGTGACGCACTCGCTAACAGTGCAATATGATCGTAAGCGGTCAGCCGGACCACTGTTGACAGGTTATAAAGGAGGCGGTAAAGGGAGCAATTCGTCGATTCGCCGATGAGGCCAAGCAGGTAATTTTTCCAAAGTGTCTTTGAGCCATGCAGCGGGATCAAGCCCATTGAGCTTGGCTGTGGCAAACAGACTTTGAATCGCAGCGGCGCGCCGACCCGCACGTTCAGAGCCTATAAAGAGCCAATTCTTGCGGCCCACGGCAATGGGACGGATGATATTCTCTATGGCGTTATTGTCTATGGGCAGGTTGGCCGAATGGGCAAAGCGTGATAGCGCCTGCCAGCGTCTTAAACTGTAGTCGATCGCCCGCGCCAGCGCGCTGTTATCCGCTACCGTGACGCGAGTCTCCAATAGCCACTGATGGCAGGTCTGGAGTTTTGGAATCGTTTCTTTTCGCCGTAAGGCTTCGCATTCACCTGGACTGGCTCGCGCCCGTTTTTCAATTTCATAAAGCTCCCCAATCATTTCCAGAGCCTGCTGGGCAAGAGGAGATTGATTGGCAGCATAGAGGTCAAAAAATTTTCGTCGCGCATGGGCCATACACCCCACTTCGGCGATGCCTTTGCTAAATAAGGATTTATACCCTTTAAAATCATCCACAACCAGATCGCCTTGCCACTCTTGCAAGAAGGTCTGTGCATGACTGCCTGAACGACTCAATTGATAATCAAACACCGCAATGGGTGGCCCAGCGTCCAGATTATTGCCGCGGTAAGCCCACAGATAGGCGCGTTTCGTTTTGCCTTTGCCTGGATCAAGTTGAGCTACAGGGGTTTCATCTGCGTGTAAAACGGGACGCGCTCGCAATAAATCCGCCAGGCGTTCCGCTAGCGGCTGTAAAGCAGCACCAGTCTGTCCTATCCATTACGCCAGACTTGAGCGCGCTAAATGGACCCCTTGCCGTTCTGCAATAGCTTTGAGCCTCCATCCCAGACCAACAGCTTTAAGCGCGTACCACGCCGATTATGAAAGGCGTAAGCGGTTCCATTACACTGCTTTTTCCCTAGCGCTTGTTGGGCACGTTGCGATAACCCGTCTATCCCCAGACGCATATCCACTGGCTCTACCGCTAGCCATACCTGGCAAGGTTTCAGCATCACCCCAGCTCTCGCAACAACTGCCCTAACCAATGCGGGCAAACCTTCTGGGGCAATTCCAGTTGCCATCTGCTGGCTTCCCACACGGTCAACTTTGGCGACGCTTCATCTGTTTGCACTTTGACTGACACCCAGCTTAATCCTTGCGGGGGCTTAGTGGGCAAACCCCCATCCTTGCGTAACTTGACCACCCAATCTTTGAAGGTATTCAGCTTCAGTCCATGAACCGCGCAATACGCAGCCTGCGTTTGAACACTCCTTTTCCAATTCGAAACATGGCTTGCCCAATGCTCGCGCCTTTGCAATCTTGCCTCTGCTCTCATGCTTTCTTCCCTTAAATTTGGCAAGATTGCACCAGGCTACGGCTAGGATCAACGTGGGGCACACGGACGCTTACGTTGGGCCTAAGCCCTCGGCAGATCTTTCGCAATGGCCCCCCATTGCTACGTTTCCAGCCCCCGCCACATCAAACCGGACAAGCGGTTTTCCCGCATCCGGCTTTCCTGTTCGCTTCTCGTTAAATTTTATGTGACTTATCTTGCTGGGGTTGCTTTCAGCCTGTCTCGATAATCGAACGTCGGCACACTATGGCTTGATCGAAAGCAGACAGGGCAATGCGCTTCATATCAGGGATCTCTATTGTAGACTCTACGCCGACCGCAGTTTGCGACGATCTACGTATAGTCGCCATCATGTATTTGACGGCTTGGCAGCGGTGGTAATAATTCCACTGGATAGTTTTTTTGGTTTCACACTACATGCAATGGGTGAACTGCTGAGTTATGGGTGCTTTGGCCTTTCTTTCTTAGAGGGTTCGGTTTGCAAGACTTACATTCTCTTCGAAATACTTAGCGCGCACCTCTTCTTTGCTCTCCTCCCTGCCCCTCCTCAATCCGGATTGAATTCCATTCAATGACCTTCTAACAGCTAGGGTCAACGATCTTTAATTGATCATCTCAATGCCACCACGATGAGCAACAAAGAACGTCGCATCGGTCAGTGCCAGAGCCGCATGCTGCTCACCTTTGTTTAGCAGCAGACAATCACCAGCATGCAATTCCACTTCGCCAAATTTTACGATTCCTTCGATCATGAAGATTTGTTCCCATCCATTGTGATCGTGCATCGGAAAACGTGCGCCGGCCTCAAAGCGCACAAAATAACTGCCATCGCCATTTTCATCCCACACATTTGAAATGAGCATCCCGTCAATATCTGTTTTATTCCATTGCCGCGCAACCTCTCTTTCTAAAAGCATGATTTTTCCTTAAAGTTATTAGACGAAAAGCTAACGAACGTTAGGTTGCCTTAAGTTTCAAATCATGTCAAGTAATTAGTTGCGTTTACGCTTTTTCGACATTCCCTACTCTGATTGCACTCCGAGTGCGCTAAGCAAGCGCAAGAGATGTTCTTCGAAGATTGATGGCGGGTCAGTTTGCAGCAGTGAGAACGCCATAATGCCTTCTGCCGCTCCAAAGATAATCGGTGCGGCAGCGACGCCGGTAAGTGTCGACACAATACTCTTATCGGATCGCCCAAGCTCCCATGCGGCGGCTAACCAATCCATGTTCTGTGTGGTGAATAGACGAATTTCTTGCATTACCTCTTCAGGTAGTGAGTTGCGCTCGACCGCCAACATGAGTCCGAGACAGAGGCGGCGTTCGTCTTTCAATGTATTATTACTGAACATCTGAACGTAGCGGTGAAGCCGAACATTTCCTGCCGGTGCCTGATCGATTTCTGCCAGGTCCTCTCGTTCCAGCTGAGAATACAAAGCCATTGCTTGAAGGGCGACTGCATTCTTCGAATCGAAATGGCTATAAAGACTTGCTGCTTGTATGCAAGCGGCCTGTGCGAGTTCTCGCAAGCTCAACGCTGAAAAGCCATGTGTCTGCATCATGTCTACCGCTAAGCTGGTCAATACTTCCTTGCGAGAGCCAACCGTTTTATCTGTTTTTTTCATTGATCACTCGACTCATTGTATGAAATTTTATTCCTCTATGCGAATGATACAGATCTAGCCGGCACAAGCTTGAAGGTCTTGAGCCAGCCCTTCAGATTCTTAATATCTTCGAACGCAGCAAGATCATGCTCAAGGGCTCGGATGTTTTGCCGGAAATTTTTGATTTCAATGGCAAGATCTCGTAAAACAATATCTGGAGACAGTCCCTCGAAAGGCCTGATTCCATAAGTATGCCGAAATGTGGTTTCGACATGCAGGATTTCTTGGTCTAGTTCTCGAACTTGCTCTTTCAAAACCTTGTTGTAGTGTTTCAGCCGGTTTTCGCTGATGCCGTTGATCGAATGCTGATCAATATGCTCCAGCTCCAATTGCAGCTCCAACAACTGCAATAAATTATTCTTGGCATAAGCAGCATTGACGCGTTGCATCAGCTTGGTTTTTCGATCACGTTCTCGCGGATCAACTTCGCGATCGGGGTGTAGAGTACTGGCTAGTTTGCGATAGATTTCACGGATAGAAAGGCTGACCTGCGCCTGTTCTTCTTGTGCACGAGCTTCTGCCGCAAGTTGTTTGGGCGATTTTTTTCTTGCCGCCCGGCGTGCTTCCCGCGCTGTAGTTTTGGCTTCCGCTTTCACTTGTTCTTGCTCAATATGCGCCTGAGCATATTGCAACAAATCTTCCGGCGAGTTTATGTCTAAATCATCGCCTAGATCGACACCGAGCATAGCCTCCAATATCGACCTCATATCGTCGACTTCGTTAGCGGTTTCACTGTCGTAGTCGATCGGGTTGTATTTGTTGTAAATCGTTTTCAAGCTCTCCTCTTCGTCGATCAGATCACGCACCCGATCAACGATTACGGCAGCGGTCTTGCGACGTTCTGCTTGGGTAAGTTCCTTTTGGCTATAGGCACGATCAAGGCAATATACCATCTGAATTTGTAAAGCGGTCGAGGCCTGCTCAAGAGGTAGGAGCTCATTAACGTACTGTTGTTGGAACGCGGACGTCACGGTTTCCCAAGTGCCAAGCCGCTTGCGTCGCTTATCAATCTGTTTAATCAGAGAATTGAACGCCTTTTGTTCTTTCGACAGAGCGGAGTTGTTTTGATTCGGTGAAATATTAACAGACCAACTGTTTGTCTCGATCATAAGCCAGTTTTTTGCTAAAAGCAGGAGAAAATTAATGATTGCATAGATTTTAACCTGAATATTTGACTTAGTTGGAGCAAAGCTACAATAAGAAAGCTAACTTGAAAGCCCTATTTGTCCTATGCTATCTGTATTTCTTATGGCGCCCCAGTGCACGGCAAAGCATATTGCACACGAAGTTATCCGGCGCCGCACTGGCTTGATAAGTCAGTATACTTTTAAAGTCTCCAACCGCTTCTAAAGTAGCAACTGCGCAGCCGCGGACATAAATTGAGAGCATCATAAGCCACCACGTTCTCTGCGCAATTCATCAAGAGAGCCCCCAGGCACCGTTTTAATAAAGTAGAGTTCCATGCCAAGTACAGCGAGTACAGCCAGCAATTTACGCGAACCAAATTCGGGGGCATGCCCGCGTTCAAAACGTGAAAGAGATTCTTGGGCGATACCGGACTGCATAGCCACCATACCTTGCTTGAGGCCAAGGGCCCTGCGGCGTGCAGAGACAGCTTCTCCGAGTTCTTGAAGAGTTTTCATTTGATATTTATATCAAAAAATAGGCTATTAGTACATATTTTTGACGAAAATATCAAAATAAGCAAGCTCTAATATTCCGATCACTGCGAGGGGTTCGTTGAAGACATAGGCACATTGCAAAAAACGTTCAATGCGCGCTCACAATTTTAATGGCGAGCTTAGCAACCATGATCAACGCTGTGATAAAGAGCGCTGCCCCGATCAAAGCTGCAATCAATACATGAAACGGGTTGAGACGTTCAGCATCTTGCTTGGAGTCGCGGCTTTTGCGGATGCCCATAAAAGACCAGAATATAGCTTTGCTGGTTGCGCCAAAAGATGTCTTGCGATCAAGCGTTTTTTTCTCTGGAGAATTCATTCTCATCCCTATTTTCGGTTAGCTACAGTTTTAAGCGGCCAGGCACTGCGCCCTATATTGTAAAGTGACTTGGAAACTCATAAGTGTAGCGTAGCGTTTGATAACCGAATCTGGCGCATCATCCAGGACAGTTTTGCATAGGGTATATGCGTGCGCCAAAATTAGAGAAATTTTTCAAATTTTTTGATACATAAAATCTTAAAAAATGGATTCGCTTTACATAACCACTCATCGGCTTTCCAGAAAAAACTCTTTTTTTAAAAGCCAAAATAATTTCTAATTTAATTTTAAGAGCGTATAGGAGAATATTCATGAAAATATTCAGTAAAATTTCTGAATTTATCCCTTCTTCTAGTTTATTTACCTTGGGTCTGCCTCAGAAAAAATATGAAACTACGCCAGCCAAATCTAAAAGTCCATTTTTTTCTATTCCAAATAAACTGACTAATATAGGCAGAGGCGGTAGAGATTTAGACGCAACACCTAAAGCCGGAAAATCTAGTTTATCCTCTAAATTTAAGGCAATCCCCGCCAAAGGAAAAAAACAGGAAGCTAAGAAGCCGCCTTCTACACATGACCAAACTTCTCTGCATGACAACTCTGCTGAGTTTCTTCGCCCTCAGAAAAGTCAAGCCGTGCAACAACGATACGTACATTTCACTCGATTATCAGAAACTGATGTTTATAGCCCAGAACAAAGAATGAGGCTGGCCGAGGAAAAAAGAAAAGAACAAAGCAATGAAAATACAGTTCAATCTAACGCAGCAATCTATCAATATAAAAATTTTTCAAATTCCACATTACCAGAAATTCCGCGCACCGATTTTTATCTGTCTTTCTCAGAAGAATTCGGAAAGTTAAAGAATCGGAAATCTTCTGTTTTCTCCGATGAGTTTATGCAATCTTTTATACAAGAAGATGTTAATTATATACTTGATAAAATGAAGCCTGCTGCGAAGACGACTAGCGCGTCATCACTGAATGATTCACATAAAACAGACAACCCAAAAACGGTTACATTACAGCAAGCTAAAGCCTTTGAACCAAAAGTTATTAATAATTTGGCTCAAAAACAAAATAAGCGAACAACCGTCGAGTTATCCGCCCAGAAAGTTGTTTTTCGCAAGGCAGACGCATTAAAAGTGCCAAATCCTGCCTTAAAGAATAATAAAGATGAGGAAATTAGTAAGAACAGTCATAGAATGACCGTCGCGTCATTCGCAACTCGAGTTCCTATTGAATACGGACAGGAAGCTCAACCCGCAACCGCGGAATTAGTTCAAATAGCCCGAAGCGCATAAAGCCGAAAACGCTTAGCTTGATGCTCAACAGATTTTTGCGACGTGAGGCGCTTCAATCTTAAAAAGCCTAAAGAAATTGTCACTTGTTACGCGTGCCACTTGCTCTTCATTTTCACCCCGCAATTGCGCAACAAAACGGCCAACATGACTGACAAAAGCCGGCTCATTGACCTGCCCCCGGTGTGGCACAGGCGCTAAATAAGGTGCATCGGTCTCAAGCAGTAAGCGCTCTAATGGAACTTTTTGTGCCAGTTCTTGCAAATCTCGCGCATTTTTAAAAGTCACGATCCCGGATATGGAAATATAAAAATTCAGTTCCATAGCCGCCTGC
The DNA here is from genome assembly GCF_003966915.1 of Mycoavidus cysteinexigens. Classification (NCBI taxonomy): domain Bacteria; kingdom Pseudomonadati; phylum Pseudomonadota; class Betaproteobacteria; order Burkholderiales; family Burkholderiaceae; genus Mycoavidus; species Mycoavidus cysteinexigens. Next base: position 1,246,100 of record NZ_AP018150.1, on the reverse strand, counting down.
GCGACTTGCCAACTTTCGGTGAAGCAATGCATCACCCCCCCTACTTTATCTGCGCCTTCTGCGCGCATTAAGGTGAGCGTGTCTTCCGCTGCAGCGCGGGTATGAATAATGAGTGGCTTATTCACCGCGCACGCGGCCCGAATGTGTGTGCGAAACCGCGCGCGCTGCCATTCCATATCAGCCGGCGCGCGCCCTTCTAGCCGGTAATAGTCAAGCCCAGTTTCGCCAATGGCGACCACTTTGGGATGCGCCGCCAGCTCAATGAGCTGCGCTACGCTCGGCTCTTGCACGTTTTCATAGTCAGGATGCACGCCCACTGACGCAAATAGATTGTCATGGGCTTGCGCTACAGCCAATACCTCTGGCAAAGTTTCGAGATCAACACTTACGCAAAGCGCATGGCTCACTGAATGAGTGCGCATGTTTTCAAGCAATTGTGGCAGCCGCTCGATTAGGCCTTTAAAGTTGAGGTGGCAATGTGAATCAACAAACATAGGTATTCCGGTTTATATTAATGATTAAACTCTGCGGCCAACAATAATAAGATCATGCTCTGTCTCATTCAGTTTGGCGACCCGCGGCAGTAGGCCCCAGTCAGAAAAGCCAAGGCTATAGAAAAGCTTTAGACTTGGTGTATTGCGCGCAAACACAAAGCCCAGCACAGTACTAATGCCAAGCTCTGGCGCTGATTCAAGGGCACAAGCCAAAAGATATTTGCCAAGCCCCTGTCCGCGCCAGCTTTCTTCAATATAAATACTCAGTTCTGCGGTCGCGCGATAGGCTGGCCGACCATAAAAATCTGAGAAACTGAGCCAGCCTAAAACAGCGTCATCGGCGCTTTCAGGGACTATTACCCAGACTGGTCTGGCCTTTGTTTCACGTTCCTTCAACCAGGTCACGAGACTTTCGACAGTAATTGGCTCTATGTCAGCCGAGATTTGATACGATGACAAAGTTGAATTATAGATAGCCACTATGGCAGGTAAATCGTCAAGTGTGGCGTCTCTAATATAGAAGTTGACTGACTGAGACATACTCTACGCCTATGTCAATGAATTGTAAAAATAGACCGGTACTCTAAAAACAGTTCTTCAAATACTAAACGCGCATTCAATGGATGGTTTTCAGCCACGCGGCGCAAGTTTACCGTACGAGCATAACGAACTAAGCGCAGCGGATTAAGGTGTTGGGCGCAGCGAGCTAAGGCTTGCTGATCAGCTGGGTGGTAACGGATCTGGTTCGCTAAGCGCAGTGCGGTAAGGTCATATAGCCAAGCTTGCAGCCAACTCAGGACGAGCGGAATCGGTACTTTATGCAAATTTGCGCCACAGGCAAAGGGATCGCATGCAATGCCTGCGGCTAGCTGATCGAGGGCAAAACGCCGTAATGCACCATTTTCGTCGCGGGCATCAGCCAATGCCGTAAGCGGTGAGCCGGCCGCATGCGCTAAAGCGCTAGCGGCATCTTCTAAACCCTGTTCGTGTAACCAATCTAACGCTTGAGAGGGTTCCGGTAGATGCATTGGCCAACGGCGACAGCGGCTAACAATGGTCGGCAGGAGTTGCGTAATTTGGGTGCAAATGAGGAGAAAAACTACATTGACGGGCGGTTCTTCTAGGGTTTTTAATAAAGCATTGGCAGCGGCGGTGTTAAGCGCCTCAACTGGGTGCAGTAAAATCACACGCCGACCGCTGCGATGCGAACCCAAGGCGCAAAAATCCAAGAGCGCCCTAACCTGTTCAATTTTAATTTCTTTACTCGGGGCGCGGGTTTTTTTCTCGGGTTCCTGCGCCTCTTCGCGGCTGGGCTGAGTTGCGGCCGTATCGCTGGCCGCGGGAGCCAGATTTTCTGGGCAAAGAATACGATAGTCGGGGTGATTGCCTGCGACAAACCAATGACAAGCCGCGCATTCGTTACAGGGCTGGCCGTCGGTCAACGGCATTTCGCAAAGCAACCCTTGCGCAAGGTAACGCGCAAAGCTAACTTTGCCGATGCCAGCTTGGCCGTGAAAAAGAAGTGCGGACGGCCATTGGGGGCGTAACGCATAGAGCCGCTGCCAGTCTTTGCGTTGCCAAGGGTAGAGGGTTGGAGTCATAAAAATACAATTACTTCATCTAATTTTTGTTGGATCTCTGCAATGCTTTGGGCCGCATCAATCAACACAAAACGCTCCGGCATTTCTGCTGCCCGGCGCAGGTATTCGGCTCGTACGCGGGTAAAAAACACCTCCGATTCGCGCTCAAATTTATCCGGCGCGCGCGCCAAGCCGCGTCGTTGATTGGCAAGCTCAGGGGAAAGATCAAAAAGCACGGTGAGATCCGGCTGAAACTCACCCTGCACCCAAGTTTCTAATGCGTTCAGGCGAGGCAATGCCAGCCCTCGCCCGCCGCCTTGATAAGCAAAGCTTGCATCCGTAAAACGGTCAGACAAAACCCAGTCGCCCCGCTCAAGTGCAGGCTCGATCACGGTTGCCAAATGCTCATAGCGCGCAGCAAACATTAATAAGGCTTCCGTTTCTAGCTGCATAGGCTGATGCAGCAACAACTCGCGTAGCGCTTCGCCTAGTGCCGTACCACCTGGTTCACGCGTGGTTATAACGGCCGCTTGCGTAGGCTTTAATTTGGCTTCAAGCTGCGCGCGAAACCAACTCAGATGAGTCGATTTGCCCGCTCCGTCGATCCCTTCAAAGGTAATGAATTTACCGCGTGCAGTCATTGCATACCTCGAATAAATTTGTCGACCGCGCGATTATGGTCGGCTAAGTTATTCGAGAATTCGCTCGTGCCATCGCCACGCGATACGAAATACAACGCAGCGCTTAGCCCTGGCCGGGTGGCAGCATCGAGTGCGGCTTGGCCTGGCAACGCAATCGGGGTCGGCGGCAAACCTGGGCGGGTATAGGTATTATAAGGCCCATCCATTTTTAAATCTTTTTTGCGCAGGCGGCCAGTATAGTCGTTTGCTAATCCATAAATAATGCTTGGATCCGTCTGCAATGCCATACCGATGCGTAACCGGTTGGCAAAAACCGCCGCAATAAAAGGACGATCAGTTGGCAGGCCAGTTTCTTTTTCAATTAAAGAAGCCACAATTAATACTTGATAAGGTGTTTTATAGGGTAAATCGGCTGCTCGAGTCGTCCAAGCAAGCATTAAACGCTCTTGCGCTAGTTCATAGGCGCGGCGATAAATACCGAGCTCGCTGGCGTTTTTTTCGAAAAAATAGGTGTCTGGGAAGAACAGACCTTCAGGCTGCGTTTCTCGCGCACCAATAGCTTGCATTAATTGCGCATCGGTCAGATCAGCCACATCATGCGTTAAAGCAGGATGTTGCGCAAGTGCAGTGCGCATTTGCGCGAAGGTCCAACCTTCAACCACGGTGGCGGCATATTGGCTGACATCGCCTTGCGCAATCTTTTGCAGCACTTGATACGATGTAACGCCTTGCTTAAACTCGTAGTTGCCCGCTTTCAGTTGGGTCGTCACTTTAAGCAGGCGCGCCAAAATTTCAAATGGCATTGCCTGCACAGGTAAGCCCTCGCTGCGCAACTGCGCAACTATACTTCTCACCCCGCTGCTGGCCTTGATGGTGACATCGAGCGTATGATGGGCGAGCCGTAATGGCAGGTTCGCCCAGATAAAGAAACCGCTTGCTAGCAGCACAGCAGATGTCGTCACAACGCACAAAAGTTTTACGGCATAAAGTCGCAAGCGCTTTTTTCTTTGCTGTTTAATCACAAGCCTCTCGTGCTTCATATTGAAAAGCCCATATAATACTTGCTTGTTTAGATGGAACGAAGTTTAGCGTAATCTTAAGGCAAAAAATGGAGCATATGACAACTTCTGCTGGCTGGAGCGAAGCACCTTCTCCGTCCTTTAAAAATGTTGCGGATCTTACAGCCGGCGCTTTTACGGTACTCGATCAATTTTCCACTTTGCAGGCTACAGGCCCCGATGCAGCGGTTTTTCTTCATGGCCAATTGACCAATAACATTGCAAAACTCGTAACGGAAAAAACCCAATTTGCCGGGCTGTGCTCAATTAAGGGTCGTTTGCTTGCGACTTTCCTAGTTTGGCGCGCAGCTCAACCCAACCCTGAGGCGGCGGCCGAAACGATTCAGCTTATGTTATCGCGTGATTTGCAAGCGGCCGTGCAAAAACGCTTATCCATGTTTATTTTGCGCAGCAAGGTCAAGTTGAGTGATGTGAGTGCTAGCCTTACGCTAATTGGCTTAACCGGCGCTGCGGTAAAGCTTTTGGCCCCGCTTTTTCCCAACCTGCCAGAGCAAGCGCACAGTAAAGTCGAAAGCGCAGCGGGCACCCTCATACGCTTGTCGGATGTGCCGCTTGCAGCTCAAACCCGCTCTTCCGAGAGCTCTGCCCAACCGACTCACTGCGCGCGTTACCTATGGGCTGCGCCGCAGTCTATCTATAATGCGCAGCGCGCTAGCTTGAGCGCAAACCTTGCCTCACTTACGCCGGCAATTTGGGACTGGCTTGAAATACACGCGGGCGAGCCGCGTATTACTGAGGCCACGCAGGATCAATTCGTCCCGCAGATGGTTAATTTTGAGGTGATTGGCGGAGTAGATTTTCGTAAGGGATGCTACCCGGGTCAAGAAATTATCGCGCGCAGCCAATATCGAGGGACGATTAAGCGTCGTATGATGTTAGCGCATACAGATCAGGCCGAACCCGGCGCAGAGGTATTTCACTCCGCCGATCCACAACAACCATGCGGGATGGTGGTGAATGCAGCACCCGCGCCGGGTGGCGGGGTGGATTGCTTAGTTGAAGTCAAACTCGCGATGCTTGATCCCGCAAGCGGCGGCACAATCCATGTAAAAACACTGGCTGGGCCAGTGCTTAAATGGCTTGCGCTACCTTATGCGCTACCCGCTAGTGGCTCACTTTAAGCGGCCCAGTGGCCGTTCTCGCAAAAATTTGAACGTGCCTAACGCTTTAGCTACAAAAGCACCATTATTATCGCGTACTTCGCCTTCACAATAGACCATTGTGCTGGACTTATGAAGTACGCGCCCGAATGCGCACAAGCAACCTTGCCCGGGTTGCATAAAGTTGGTTTTCATTTCTACTGTCACCACGCCGGTATTGGCTGGAGCGACGCTACGCGCAGCTAAAGCTAAGGCGCTATCCAAAAGTGTCATGGTGACGCCGCCATGCGCAATCTTCCAGGCATTCAGATGAAACGGCTCAAGTGGCAAAAGCAGCTCGCTCTCGCCGTTTGCAGCGTGGACTTGCTGAATGCGCAGCAGGTCGATAAATGGACTGGTAGGAGATTCAGCCGGTGATTTCATCCCGCTCTTTAGCCGCTCACCAAATAAGGCCGTAATTTCTCAGAACGGCTTGGGTGACGCGCTTTACGCATACCCTTAGCTTCGATTTGGCGAATCCTCTCACGCGTTACGTCAAATTGCTTACCAACTTCTTCGAGGGTGTAATCCGAGCTCATATCAATCCCGAAACGCATCCGCAGCACTTTAGCTTCACGCGGCGTCAGCGTATCCAATAAATCCTTAACAGAGTCACGTAGGCCGGAATACAAAGCTGCATTTTCTGGGGTGATAGTGTTCGTATCTTCAATGAAATCGCCCAGATGAGAATCGTCATCTTCGCCAATGCGGGTTTCCATTGAAATAGGTTCTTTCGCGATTTTTAAGATTTTCCTGATTTTGTCTTCAGGCATCGCCATTTCTTTGGCTAAAATAGCGGGATCAGGCTCGCGTCCAGTTTTTTGCAAAATTTGCCGCACAATCCGATTCAATTTGTTAATGGTTTCAATCATATGCACTGGAATTCGGATCGTGCGCGCTTGATCGGCAATCGAACGCGTAATAGCCTGGCGAATCCACCAAGTCGCATAAGTCGAAAATTTATAACCGCGGCGATATTCAAATTTATCTACCGCTTTCATCAAACCAATATTGCCTTCTTGAATTAAATCAAGAAATTGCAAACCACGATTGGTGTATTTCTTGGCAATCGAAATTACCAGCCGTAAATTGGCTTCCGTCATTTCGCGTTTGGCCTGACGAGCGCCTAACTCGCCCCGTGCCATTTGACGATTGGTTTCTTTAAGCTCTTTAAGAGGCAAGACGACACGCGCTTGCAAATCGATCAGCTTTTGTTGCAGCTCCTGAATAGCGGGCAAGCTACGCTCAAGCGTGGCGCTATATGGACGCCCTTTAGCGATGATATTTTTTGCCCATTCAAGATCCGTCTCATGTCCCGGAAAAATCGAAATAAACTCATCCCTCGGCATTCCGCATCGTTCCACCACAATCCGTAAAAGTTGGCGCTCAACCACGCGTACTTCTTCTACTTGCGCGCGCAAGGTCCCGCATAAGCGCTCAACCGTACGAGCCGTAAAGCGAATTGAAACGAGCTCAGCTTGCACTGCTTTTTGTGCTTTTAAATAAGCTTTTGATTGATACCCTTCTTTCTCAAAAGCATGACGCATTTTTTCAAACCAGTCGCCGATAACGGCAAATTTTTCCAGCGACTTTTGTTTCAATTCAGCCAACTGCGCAGCATTTGCCCGCTCGGCCGCAGCACCCTCGTCGTCCTCTTCCTCAGCATCTGCTTCGTCAGCGTCGCTGTCTTCAGCCTCGGTTGAATCAACCTCAGTTTCGACCAATTCATCTCCACCTTCGGCAGCTTCATCGACTAGGCCATCCACCAACTCATCGATCCGTATTTCATCGTTAGCCACGCGTTCGGCCATGGCGAGAATATCCGCAATCGTTGTTGGACATGCAGAGATGGCTTGAACCATGTTCTTCAAGCCCTGCTCAATGCGTTTGGCGATTTCAATCTCGCCTTCGCGCGTAAGCAACTCAATCGTTCCCATTTCACGCATATACATGCGGACCGGATCTGTCGTACGGCCAAATTCAGAGTCGACGCTGGATAAGGCAACTTCAGCCTCTTCTTCGGCTTCATCGTCGCTGGCTACCGCCGGCGCATTGTCGCTCAGTAACAGGGTTTCTGCATCAGGGGCTTGCTCATAAACAGAAATCCCCATATCGCCAAAAGTGCTGATAATATTATCTAGCGCTTCGGTTTCAACTAAATCGTCAGGTAAATGATCGTTAATTTCAGCGTAGGTAAGGAAGCCTCGTTCCTTGCCTAATTTGATCAGCGTGCGTAATTTCGCCCGCCGCTCTTCAAGTTCCTCAGTGGTGCCAGGCTGATGCGACGCAAAGGCATCTTTTAATAAAGCTTTCTCTTTGGCGCGACGATCGCGAGCTTTTGTTTTTTCACCTTTGCCGGAACTTTCTTCTTGCTGTAGCTCATCAGTCGCGACATCAGTAATCGGTTGGGCTGGCGCGGCCTCAACCACGGTTTTGCTTGATTTAGCTTTACCGGAGATAGCTTTCTTCTGCCCCCCGGTGACTTTACTGCTCGCCGTTTTTTCGCTTACCGTCTTTGCCATTACCATTCTACCTTTGCTTTTAAAAATAGCCAGCTAAAACCGACTATTTTAACATGTGAACTTATCTTAATTAAGACTTTATATCTTCTCTACTTGCGAAACCGCTAAACGTTGCTTAAGTTCTGCTGTTTGCTGTAACAATTTCGCAAACTCCACCGCTTCTTCAGCCGATAATTTCAATTGTCTGGCTAAATGCTCACGCCGCTCGCACAGCGAGCTGTAGCGTAACTTAATAATCGCCGCCCGCAATTCCACGCCCGCTAAGCGTTCTTGCTCTTGATAATAATCGGTGTCCATATGCGACATATCCGACTTGCCATGCATCAAATCACGTACATTTTCATCATAGACAAGAATTTCGCGAAAAATCTCCTCAAAAGCTGGCGCATTGCGAGAATTTCTCAATAAATCCGAAAGCACGCTAAAATTTGCTGTGCTGCCGAGCGCCTGAGCGTGTGATAACACCTCTCCAAAAAATGTTTTATGGCGCGTAATATGCATCAGTACATGCCGCTCCTCTTCATCTAAAGTATGCGCAATCCGTGGCCAAGCAATCAGATTACGTAACGCACGTTGCTCATTATCTGTCACGCGACGCCGTTCGCTGCGTACCGGCGCCGTGTGAATGGCTTGCGGCGGCGCGTCTTTAAACTTACATAAAGCCGTGACCTCGGCCAGCGGCAATTCAAGCTGGGCCGCTAATCGATGCAAGATTTGGGCGCGCAAGGCATTGGCCGGCAAGCTTTGCAATAATGGCTTGGCGTCAAATAACGCTTGCGCGCGTCCTTCTGGCTGCGCCAGAAGTTTGTTAGAAAGAATTTCGTTCAACAAAAATTGCGACAACGGCAACGCACCTTCAATCTCACGGGTTAACGCTGCGGCCCCATATTCACGTAAATAGCTATCTGGATCATGTTCCGCTGGCAAAAACAAAAAGCGGATGATCCGATTATCTGTTGCATGCGGCAAAGATGCTTCAAGCGCGCGCCGCGCCGCACGCCGGCCCGCAAGATCGCCGTCAAAACTAAAAACAACTTGATCCGTTTGCCGCAGTAGCTTCTGCACATGATTGGGGGTACAAGCGGTGCCAAGCGTAGCGACAACATTGGGAAAACCAAGCTGCGCCAGCGCGACTACATCCATATAACCTTCCACTACCAGTACATAACCTTTATCGCGAATAGCCATGCGAGCTTCAAACAACCCGTATAACTCACTTCCTTTATTAAATAAGGGCGTTTCCGGTGAATTCAAATACTTTGGCTCGCCATTTTCAATCACTCGCCCCCCAAAGCCAATCACCTGCCCCCGCGGATTACGGATGGGAAACATAATACGGTCGCGGAAGCGATCATAACGGCGCGGCTGGCCTTGCACATCGGTTTTTGGGCTATCAATCACCAAACCCGCCTGGCTCAGCTCAGGCGCTCGATATTCAGGAAATACCGCGTTTAAATTTTGCCAGTTAGCCGGAGCGTAACCGAGCCCAAAACGCGCCGCAACTTCACCGCTTAAGCCCCGCTTTTTCAGATAGTCAATCGCTTTAGTTGCGCCACGCAATTGTTTGCGGTAGTAGTCGCAAGCCTGCCGCATGCTATCTGTCAGGCTGCTTGCCAGATTGCGTGGGTTGGTGGCCACGCCCTGAGGGTGGGCATCCGCCCCATTAAATTGAGGTTCATGCGGAACCGTCAGTCCTGCAGATTGAGCTAACTCCGTCACCGCTTCGACAAACGCAAGCCCCGTATGCTCCATCAAAAACCCAATTGCGCTGCCATGCGCGCCACAGCCAAAGCAATGATAAAATTGCTTGGCCGGACTCACAGTAAAAGACGGGCTTTTTTCTGTATGAAATGGGCATAAGCCCATAAAATTCGCCCCCCCTTTCTTTAACTGCACATATTTACCCACCACCTCAACAATATCGATGCGGTTGAGTAAATCTTGCAAAAAAGCGTGGGGAATCATTATAGAACTGACTCCGATTGGATGAGATCGACTCTCTGGTTATCGGTAAGTGATTGATTAAGCGCTAATGGCTCACCTTGGTGAGCATATAGGCAGACGTTTGCCTAAAGAGAATAAGCGCAGCTCGTTAACGTGCGGATACTAAGGCTGACAGCGCCGCCTTAACCTGCATCGAAACTATAGTCATATCAGCTCGACCTGCCAAGCTGCTTTTCAGCAACGCCATCACTTTACCCATCTCTTGAGGGCCAGCAGCGCTGGTTTGCGTCAGTGCAGCTTGCACTTCGGCTGCAATCTCTTCATTCGTGAGCTGTTGCGGCAGATACACTTGCAAGATAGCAAGCTCAGCCTCTTCCTTAGCCGCTAAATCGAGCCGGTCAGCCTTCTGGAACTGAACGATAGACTCTTTTCTTTGCTTAACCAGCTTATCGATAACGCTCAGAACTGCTACATCATCTAGCTCAACGCGCTCGTCAATTTCCCGTTGCTGAATAGCGGCCAGCAGCAAACGGAGCGCTCCTAGCCGACCTGCATCACGGGCTCGCATAGCGAGCTTGATGTCCTCGTTAATCCGATTTTTAAGAATCACGATTCGCTTTCCATTCACAGTTTATTTCATTCAGAAAAGCAGCAGGCCGACAACGCCGAAAAGATTAGTAGAGCTTTTTAGGCAACATCTGGCTACGCAAACGCTTGAAATGGCGCTTGACTGCAGCAGCTTTTTTACGTTTGCGCTTAGCCGTTGGCTTTTCGCGAAACTCGCGTGCGCGCAGCTCAGTTAAAAGCGCATTTTTTTCAATGGTGCGCTTAAAGCGTCGCATTGCTACTTCAAACGGTTCATTCTCTTTAACGCGAATAGTGGTCATGTGTTTAGCGTAGGTTTATAAAATAGGGCCGTACAAAAAACATCGATTATAGCATATTGAAAGTAAAACGCTGACATATCATCTCAGACGATGCTTCAGAGTGATGTACTTAGGGACCAAATTGTTAGCAGAACTGCCTGGCAAGGGCAAAAATGCTCAGTGCTGATGCATCATTTTTGTGATGTCTTCATCAAAAAGGCCGGTCACTTTCTTGACAAAGGAAGATTCTAATCCCTCGGCCAGCATTTTTTTAGCGCTAGCGAGCGCTTTCCGGTACTCACCTTCCTGTCTCAATTTTTCGTTAAAATTCATAATACTCTCCTGCTTCTCAGGTAATGCTGCGCTTCATAGCTTAAATAACTCTTCAGCTGCTTGAGGGTGCTCAGTTTGATCATTTGAATTCATATACTCTCTAGCATAGCAAAAAAGTACGACCCTGTCGTATCAGACAGGGCCATATTTAAGACGTCCTACTTTGCCAACTTATTATCTCAAGACTCTTCCGCCCTGCGCATTAGAAAACAAAAGGTTCATTTTTCTCGCGCATTTGGCTATCATCCGTCATTTTTATGCTCGTTTTTGGCATCGAAAGTTCTTGCGACGAAACCGGCCTCGCATTTTATGATACAGAGCGCGGCTTATTAGCTCATGCCTTGCATTCGCAAATTGACATGCACCGCGCCTATGGTGGGGTCGTGCCTGAATTGGCTTCGCGCGATCATATTCGGCGGATCTTGCCTTTACTCCAACAAATCTTGCAGCAAGCAGCGATTACGCCTGCGCAGATTGACGCGATCGCTTTTACCCAAGGGCCCGGACTTGCCGGAGCATTACTGGTGGGCGCTAGCGTTGCAAATGGCCTTGGCCTGGCATGGGATAAGCCCGTGCTCGGAATCCATCATTTAGAAGGGCATTTGCTATCGCCGTTACTCGCGAGCACGCCCCCGGCGTTTCCGTTTGTCGCCTTATTGGTTTCGGGCGGCCATACTCAGTTAATGCGCGTTACCGATATTGGCAATTACGAAATGTTGGGAGAAACCCTCGATGATGCTGCAGGAGAAGCATTTGACAAGACCGCAAAACTGCTTGGGCTAGATTATCCAGGTGGCCCAGCCGTCTCGCATTTAGCGCTAAGTGGAACGCCAGGAGCGGTTACCCTACCACGGCCAATGCTTCATTCAAAAGACCTCGATTTCAGCTTTAGCGGCCTTAAAACGGCAGTGCTCACGCATTTAAAGCAATCGGACCAGCCACTTCAGGAGCCGGCCAAAGCAGATCTTGCCCATGGCTTTGTCGCGGCGATGGTTGATGTGCTGACTGCAAAATCTATAAAAGCGATGAAACAAACGGGCCTAGCTCGGCTAGTTGTAGCAGGTGGAGTGGGCGCTAATCAACAACTGCGCACCGCACTTACAGCTGCGGCGCAACAGCACGCATTTGAGGTTTATTATCCAGATTTAGCGCTATGTACAGATAATGGCGCCATGATTGCGCTAGCTGGCGCGCTCAGGTTGCAGCGCTGGCCAGAGCAAGCGCGCAAGCAGTACGCTTTTACCGTACGGCCGCGCTGGGATTTAGCTGCTATTTAGAGTTATTTATGCCAGTTTAAACAGATTTTAGCCCACTTTGCCGTTTGTCATGTTCAACCAGCGCGTAAGCGCTATGATTATGAATCGATTCAAAATTTTCAGCCTCTAGCACATAGGCGACAACCCGGTCATCTTGGTTGAGCCGACTGGCGACATCGCGCACCAAATCTTCGACAAATTTCGGGTTGTCATACGCGCGTTCAGTCACAAATTTTTCATCTGGCCGCTTTAAGAGTCCCCATAATTCACAAGATGCGGATTCTTCAGCAATCCGTATCAGATCCTCAACCGGTAGCTGATCATCTTGCAATTCTGCTTTAATAATCAGGTGCGAACGCTGATTATGCGCACCGTATAAAGAAATTTCTTTTGAGCATGGGCACAAGCTCATCACCGGCACAAGCACTTTCATAAAAATCCGGCTGCGCTCGCCCTGCGCTTCGCCAATAAAGCTTACTTCATAATCCAGCAAGCTTTTAACACCTGATATGGGCGCTGTCTTATTCATAAAATAAGGAAACGTGACCTCAATGCGTCCTGCCGTGCTCTCCAGTTTAGTCAGCATTTTCATCAGCATGACTTGGAATCCGGCAAGGTCAAGCACGATAGCGTCCCCCGTCACAGCATCTGCCGTGCTTTCTCCCAAGAGTGCGATAAAACGCGACATATGCGTGCCTTTTTGATTGCTTGGCAAATAAACATCAAGATCAAAAAGGCCAACCGTGGGTTGGCTAGCGCCAGTTGCGCTACGCACCGTAAGCGGATGACGTACCGCTTTGATACCGACCCGTTGAATTGGGATTTGGCGGGTGTCAATACTGCCTTGTACATCTGACATGACAGCCACAGAGTTCAATCCATTCATAAAACAATACTTTCCTGAGTTTTTTCTATGATTAATTCTGGCGCGCTTGGCGCGCCTAAATTTTCTGTTGCATGCGCCAAAAAACGCTGACGAATCGCCTGCGCAATACCGGCGCTATCTAAACCACAATTGGCTAAAAGCCGCGCTGGATCGCCTTGTGCAATAAAATTGTCAGGCAAACCTAATTGTAAAACAGGACAGTGAATACCCGCCGCGAGTAGACTTTCAATACACGCTGAGCCCGCGCCTCCCATCACACATCCCTCTTCAACCGTAACCAGGGCGTCATGCGTCTGAGCCAATTGATGCACTAGCGCTTCATCCAACGGCTTAATAAAGCGCATATTCGCTACGCTGGCATTCAAGGTCTCCGCCGCCGCCAGGCTTGGCGCCACCATTGAGCCAAAGGCAAGAATCGCGATCCGCTGCCCTGCCGGCTGAGTGGACTTACGCCGCATCTCGCCTTTGCCAAGCGGCAATGCCTTCATCTGCTTTTGTGTAGCAACACCCGGCCCAGCGCCACGCGGATAGCGCACCGCCGTAGGCCCCGATTGTTGCAGGGCGGTATACAGCATTTGCCGGCACTCGTTTTCATCCGAGGCCGCCATCACCGTCATATTTGGAATACAGCGTAAAAACGCAATATCATAAGCTCCCGCATGCGTTGCGCCATCTGCCCCCACGAGACCGGCGCGGTCTATGGCAAATAATACCGGCAGATTTTGCAATGCTATATCATGAATCAATTGATCATAAGCGCGCTGCACAAAGGTAGAGTAAATCGCTACCACGGGTTTTAAACCTTCAACCGCCAAGCCACCCGCAAAAGTCACCGCATGTTGCTCAGCAATGCCAACGTCATAATAGCGGTTAGGGAAACGTTGCTCAAATTCAATCAGGCCTGAACCTTCACGCATAGCAGGCGTAATGCCAATCACACGCTCGTCTTGCTCAGCTACATCGCAGAGCCACTCGCCAAACACCTGGGTGTAGGTTTTGCGAACTGCCGGAACGCATTGAATGCCCTCAGCCGGGTTAAATTTTCCGGGACCATGATAGAGCACTGGGTCGGCTTCGGCAAGGCTATAACCCTGCCCTTTTTTAGTCACCACATGCAGAAATTGCGGCCCCTTGAGTTCTTTGAGGTTGTGCAGCGTTGGAATCAAAGACTTCAAATCATGTCCATCAATTGGACCAATATAATTGAAGCCAAATTCCTCAAAGAGCGTAGCCGGCACCAAAATGCCTTTTGCATGCCCTTCCATGCGGCGCAAAAATTTAAGTACGGGTGGCGCAATGCTTAAAATTTGTCCAACGCCTTTCTTTGCCGCCGCATAAAAGCGCCCCGAGATAAGCCGTGCCAGATAGCGATTTAACGCCCCTACTGGCGGCGAAATCGACATTTCGTTATCGTTTAAGATCACGATGAGTGGCAGATCATCATAAATACCGGCATTGTTCATGGCCTCAAAGGCCATGCCCGCCGTCATTGCCCCATCACCAATCACCGCAATCGAAAAACGCTTTTCGCCTTTTAATTGGCTAGCGCGCGCCATCCCCAGCGCAGCCGAAATAGAGGTGCTTGAATGTGCTGTGCCAAATGCATCATATTCAGATTCAGTGCGGCATGGGAAACCAGAGAGCCCATTTAGTTGACGCAGCGTTGACATCGCCTCGCGCCGGCCCGTCAAAATTTTATGCGGATAGGACTGGTGCCCCACATCCCATACAATCCGATCATAAGGAGTGTTAAAAACATAATGCAGCGCGATGGTGAGCTCAACCGTGCCCAGATTAGAGGACAAATGCCCCCCTGTGCGGGCTACGCTATCCAGCACAAAAGCACGCAACTCATTGGCTAGACGCTCTAACTCACTGCGTCTCAGTTTACGGATCTGCGCCGGCTCATTGATCGTATTTAACAATTCACTCATCTTGATTCCATTTTTAATCGAAGCGATTTGTGCTTCTTCTAGCTAGGATCGCTCTGGCTGGGGCTAAAAAATAAAAGCTTAGCAGGCCCGCTCAATCACTAAATCAGCTAAATGAGCCAGCCAATCCGCTTGCTTTCCAAGCGGCGCAAGCGCCGCTTGAGCTTGCTGATGCAATTGTTTAACCAAGCGCTGCGATGCCTCAAGCCCAAGCACTGAGACGTAAGTTGGCTTACCATTTTGACTGTCTTTGCCTGCTGTTTTGCCAAGTGTTGCTGAATTTGCACTTACATCAAGAATATCGTCTACCACTTGAAATGCGAGCCCAATGGCAGCCGCATAATCATCTAGCGCTTTTTTATAAGCATCCGCATTTTGACCGCATAAAGCGCCCATGCGCACCGCGGCGCTTAGCAAGGCCCCCGTTTTCATCCGGTGCATCGTTTCAAGCGCCGCCAACGAAAGTTCGCCACCGACGCTTTGCAAATCGATCATTTGCCCGCCCGCCATACCCTGCGAGCCACTGGCCGCCGCTAACTCACGGACGAGGATTGCTTGCTGCACGAGCTCAAGCGGACTTTGAGTTAAAGTAATAAACGCCTGCGTCTGTAACGCATCGCCCACTAATAGCGCAGTCGCCTCGCCATATTTTATATGCACTGCAGGCTTGCCATGTCGCAAGTCATCATTGTCCATAGCAGGTAGGTCATCATGCACCAGCGAATAAGCATGAACCATTTCAAGCGCTGCGGCAGCGACGTCAAGCACGCTCGAGGGCGCTCCCGTGATTAGGCCCGCGGCGTGACACAGCAATGGACGGATACGCTTGCCATGTCCCAGCAGCGCATACCGCATCGCCTGATGAAGCTGACTAGGCGGCTCAGTGACAGCCGGCAGATAAGTCTCAAGCGCTTGCTCAGTGCGAGCGAGGATGGCCTGCCGCCAGATTGCAAAATCCGTCCCCATTCATACCCCTGAAGACAAGTCGTTCGTCTCAAGGGGCTTAAGCATTTCCCCCTCGAGCACGCGTACTTGCTGTTCTGCTTTTTCAAGCTGCAGCCGACAATAGGCCACTAAGCTTACGCCGCGCCGATAGGCAGTCATAGATGCCTCGAGGTTCAAACTGCCGTCTTCCATTTGCCGAATGAGGACCTCAAGCTCAGCCAAAGCTATCTCATAACTATGAGGCGGCGCCTCGACAGCGCTCTCCCCTACATCGTTTTCAGATTCAGGTTGAGCGGACGGAACTTTAACCATGGGTTTTCAAGTTGGAGTAAATTCCATATTATATGCCGATTGTTTACGCTAAATTAGTTGCCAAATTGTATTTGGCGCGCTTTCTCTTCTATTTGATGCTGAAATTTTGAAACCCATGCCCCAAACTATGGCGCCCACCGCTCTTCGCCCGGCCACAACCACGCCTGATATTGCACTTATCGGCGGTGGGCTGATGGGCCGCTTAATGGGTTGGCAGCTCGCCCGTAGCGGCTACCGCGTAGCGCTTTATGACCGTGGCGATGCAACTGGCGCTCAGGCCGCCGCCTGGGTCGCAGCCGGCATGTTAGCGCCGTTCGCAGAAGCCGCGCTAGCTGAAGTACTGATCGCTGAGCTTGGCATAGAATCACTGGCTCTTTGGCCTGCTATCTTGGCTCAATTACCAGAGCCCGTATTTTTTCAGCGCAATGGCACCTTAGTTGTTTGGCACGCTGCGGATCGCGCGCAAGCCCAGCTCTTTGAGCAAAGTATGCGCGCCCACCTTTCGGCCGACTTACAACAAACCGGTATCGTTAAACTGCAAGGGCCGGTGCTGCAAACCGCAGAACCCGCCTTGGGCACGCGTTTTTCGCAAGCCCTGCTGCTGCCGCACGAAGGTCAACTCGATAATCGGCAGCTCCTCGCCGCTTTAGCGGCAGGACTGGCTCAGCATAAAGCTGAATTGCATTGGGGCGTGACCATTGACGATCTGGCACTGCCTGTAGCTGGCCTGGTGATAGATTGCCGCGGACTGGGTGCCCAACCAAGCTGGCCTGCCTTACGCGGCGTGCGAGGTGAGGTCATTAGGATCCAGGTGGCCAACCTTGGTCTAACCCGACCGCTACGACTTTTGCACCCGCGCTATCCTCTGTATATTGCCCCTAAAGAAAATGGCATATACGTTATTGGCGCTACTGAAATTGAAAGCGAAGATCAATCGGCAGTCAGTGTGCGCAGCGCGCTTGAATTATTAAGCGCGGCTTTTTCAGTGCATCCAGGATTTGGCGAAGCGCGGATTCTTGAGCTTAGTACGCAATGCCGTCCAACTCTGCCGGATCACCAGCCGGCCATTGCCTGGGATGGTGCGCGCGTACTGCGCATTAATGGTTTATCTCGGCACGGCTATTTAATTGCACCGGCGCTCTGCCAGCAGGCGTTAGCCATGATTGAGCCACTTCTAGCCGGTACAATAACCGATGTAGACGCATTTGAAGCTTGGCGTCAGCGAACCCGCTGGCCCACCTTATTCCAAACCTTCCCTCTGCACCCTATAGGTTGACTTATGCAAATTATGATTAATCAACGCCCTTTTGAACTCCTCCAAGGCGCGAGCCTAGATGACGCCCTCGAGGCATTTGCGGCACATCCCCCATTTGCAGCAGCGGTGAATGGGGTATTCGTCGCACAGAGAGATTACCCTCAGCACCTGCTCAAAGATGGCGATTATATTGATGTTGTGCAGCCAGTTATGGGCGGCTAAGCATTAAACAGCCAGCACCCTGCCAAGGGCAAAAAATGTACACTGTCTACTTATCTTTTGAGGATTAAATGAATTCGAGCACCTCTACCGATACTTTAACGATCTATGGGCAGACCTTTAGCAGCCGCATATTCCTAGGCACGGCTCGTTACCCATCATTACAAATCCTCAGTCATTCGATTGAAGCGGCGCAACCTGCGTTATTGACCGTTGCCTTACGCCGCCAGATAAACCAAGCTGGGGCAGCGGATACTGGTTTTTTCACCACCCTTAAAAACCACGTCGTCTCTTTTTTACCCAATACAGCAGGCTGCCATACGGTACAAGAAGTTTTAGCTACGGCTCAGATGGCGCGTGAAGTGTTCGGTACTGACTGGATCAAACTAGAATTAATTGGCGATGATTACACCTTACAACCTGATGTAATAGGTTTGGTTGAGGCAGCAGCTCAACTCACGCGGCTTGGCTTTAAAGTTCTGCCCTACTGCACTGAGGATCTGGTGGTTGGACAACGCTTACTCGATGCTGGCTGCGAAGTACTCATGCCGTGGGGAGCACCGATTGGCACCGGTAAAGGGATTGTTAATCCTTATGGTTTACGTTTATTGCGCGAACGACTACCTGATGTGCCATTGATTGTCGATGCCGGCCTTGGCGTACCCTCTCATGCTTGTCAAGTCATGGAATGGGGGTTTGACGGGGTTCTGCTAAATACCGCAGTTTCTCAAGCCACTTACCCAGTACAAATGGCGCGCGCTTTCGCCGAAGCAGTCCGCGCCGGACGCGTCGCTTATCTGGCTGGGCCCATGCCGGTACAAGAGAGCGCCCAAGCCAGCACGCCCGTGGTCGGCATGCCATTTTGGCACCAAACGCCAACTCCATAAATAAGCATGAACAGGTCAATTTCTCCACACACTGTAGCAGGTCAAACAACATTTTGGCCACTTGATAACGCATTACGCGCAACCGCAACCCGCATTCGCGCTCGTTTAGGCCAGTGGCCATCGCCTTCGATACCATGGCGTTTATGCCGCGCCGTGCCCTCCTCTATTGAAGCGCATGATTTGATCATTCTGTATAGCACCACAGATGCCGCTCAGGCCGAATCGAGCTATTTTTCCGCTGCTGCCGGCGTGCTGACCGTCGCGGACAAAACCATCTCGCTCCAATGTGGCGACAAAATATATTCACTAGCCGGTGCTCGGTCAAACGATTGGCTCGCCGCCTTTGCTGCGTTTCTTGATTGTAATTTTATGCCGCATGATGCGCTTGTTTTGGCCCATGCGTGGCGCACTGATAATCTAGCGGCCAACGACGCCTGGCCCGTTGATTATGATTCTTTTCCGCGCGTGGTAGGGTTAGATCATTTGCGCTCAAACACCCCTTTTGCACCCTGCCCTTGGCAGCTCGGACTCTATCCCGTTGTGCCAAACGCCGATTGGGTTGAGCGTTTGCTTGACTTGGGCGTAACAACCCTTCAGTTACGCGCGAAAAACCTTGAGCACGCAATGCTCCAAGCGGAAATCAAACGGGCAGTGCAGGCCGCACGCCAGCATAATGCGCAGCTTTTTATCAACGACCATTGGCAGCTCGCCATTGAGGCCAATGCTTATGGTGTTCACCTAGGTCAAGAAGACCTCTGCACGGCGAACCTACAAACGATTGCTAACGCAGGATTAAGGCTTGGATTATCGACCCACGGCTACTATGAAATGCTGGTTGCTTACCACTTCCAACCGAGCTATATTGCAATCGGTGCAGTGTTTCCAACCACCACCAAGGTCATGCCGACTACACCGCAGGGGTTAAGTCGACTGGCGCGTTATGTGCAGTTGCTTAAAGAGAAAGTGCCGTTGGTTGCGATTGGCGGGATTGATCATGCTGTATTGGCTGATGTATTAGCGACAGGAGTGGGTAGTGCGGCAGTGGTGCGGGCCGTGACTGAGGCAAGTGATTTGCGGGAAGCGGTTGTGGCGTTGCAACAGGGATTTGCGCCAAATGCTGGTTTGGGCAAATAGAGTAAAGTCTCGATTCTGACGAATATAAATTATTTACGAATCAAACAGAGTATGAAATGCGTTTTTCCAGGGCAAGATTTAAATTATCGAGCAAGCAACGAGCGTTCAAGCAAGCCGATGTGATTGACATACTGATGGAGAAGCGAAAAAACTAAAGCGCAAATACATGCAAAAGTAGAATACCTATTGCAGGTTATTAAATGCCAATTTGACTATAGGGAAATACGTTACAGGGGGCCGAGGAATAACATACTAAACTGAATTAAATTTAGTGAGGCACGCGCTATTAATAAGCACAAGCCACTTTACCTTCGATAGAATTTATAATGATGTGCTCCTTATACAATTGAAAAATCCGGAAAAAACCCTTGCACCTCAATACCAATAAGATAAAAGAAAAATTTGAATGCAAAACCATGTTTACACTAGGTTACCGCCTGGGTCTTCTAGACATAAAAATTTTTTATCAATTTAAAATTAAACATAAGGATTTTTAATATGGAATTTTGGCTTGATACGCTTAATCTGGATATCATAAAAGAGGCTAGCCACCTAGGTATTTTAACTGGAGTCACAACAAACCCATCCATATTAAGCCAAACAGACGCTCTACCAGAAATAACAATTAAACGTCTTTTAGACATACAACCAGGTTATGTTGCTGCTCAGGTTGTAGCTACTGAGCTTGATGGAATAATGACGCAAGCCAGAAAACTAGCACAATTAGATAAACGCATGATTATTAAAATTCCAGCGCATGGCCACGGATTTAGGGCGATGGGATTGCTTAAAAAAGAAAATATCTCAACCATGGCCACAACAATTTTTGAGCCAAGGCAAGTATTGTTTTCCGCAATTGCAGGAGCAAAATACGCTGCGCCTTATTATGGCCGAATAGAAAAAACCGAAGGAAATGCTGACTCTGTACTAACGGCCATGCAAGATATTATCCATAAACAAAATTTCCCTCTGAAAATTCTAGCCGCAGCGATTCATTCACCCGCTCAGCTTTTACATTGCGCCCAAGCCGGGGTTGCGGCCGCTACAGTCCCTGAGAAAGTTTATAACATGCTATTTGAATCAAGCAAAGCAATAGACAACTCGTTAGAAGTATTTGAAAATGCTTGGCAAGCAAATACACTGTGCCGAAATTCAAAGTTGTTTTCTTGATCCTTTTTTCTTTTTAACTGTACTGATTTCAACGAGATCGTACCAGTAAGGCCCTTGCCTACTGTAGAGCCAGGTTGCAGGAGTCTATTTGCAGCGAGTTGAAACTACTAAAAATAACCTCTCTGAAAGACTACTATAAATATCCCATCACCCCCCATACCTTGCGATTTATTGCATCTATTGGAGACTCCAGCTCATCTTCAATTGCATTAGAATAATAATCAGGTCCATTAAATAATCTCTGCATGATACTAAAATAAATTCAATAAAAATATTAAATTGAGGAAAATTCTGAAAAATAAGAATATAAAAATATATTTTAAGCCTTTATCGGCGATCTGTAGGGTCTGAGCAATTGTATAAGAGCTGAGAGGACGGATTTATCTTAAGCAGACTGCATTGTCGTCCTCGCCATCCACAGATTACTCAATGCAAACAATGTGATGATCTGTGCGGTATTCTTCGCCAGTCCTTTATAGCGCACTTTGGTATAGCCAAATTAGCGCTGGATAGCCCGAAACGGATGTTCGACCTTAGCCCGTATGCGGGCTTTGACTTTCTCGAGCTGATTGAGCAAACTATCCACGTTACGGGTTCCTTTAAGGTGCGTCGCTTACCAGAGCGCATAGCGACATGCGATTGGATCTCGAATGCACGGGTTTCTTCGCGTTGCGCAACGCCTTGATATCCTGCAGCAAAGACATTCGTTTCTGCTCCATACAGCAGAACGTGGGCCTATGTGACGTCATGGGCATTCGCTGCTGTGCCGATAACGCTGCGCACAAGCCCCGATATGGCATCGACTTCATGTGTGCTTTTATACCGAAATGCCATTGCTTGCCTTTTTTAGTCGAGTGCATTTTGGAGTCACGTTGTCCTTGATTATTTTTTGTTGAACTCGGTGCTGAAATAAGCGTAGCATCAATGACCGTGCCGCTTTTAAGCATCAACCTTTTCGTACTGAGAATCGTATTAACGGTTTGCAAAATACGCAATGCCAGGTGATGCGTTTGCAGCAAGTGCCGAAAGCGCAGAATCATGCTCTCATCCGGCAGATAATTTATCTTAACTTCCAGGCCAGTGAAGGCTCGATAGAGCAGAAAATCATGCAGCGCTTCTTGCATCGCTGGATCAGATAATCCAAAACACTGCTGCATAAAGTGAATCTGCAACATCGCCCCTATTACATACCCAGGACGCCCTTCTTGACGACCGGCTTTCGGTGCATATGGAGCTCAACCAACGCTTCCAAGGCCGTCTACAGTACTACTTGCTCCATTTCCTCTAGAAATTGCTGTTTACGCATCTTCTTTGGCTTACGTTCGAATCCCGTTAATCCTAGGCTTTATTGTATATCTGATGATTCATTCAAAATTGCTATTGTAGTGGGGATATGAAAAATTTCCTAAAATCCCTCTGCTAAAAGATTTTCGGGTGCGATATTATCCAAGCGGAACCAAACGGTCCGTGCAGGCAGCTCACATCTATGCACAGCGTAACTACAAACTATCGCCCACGCAGAGTTACACCTCGGGCTCGACCCACGGCTATTGCTTACCACTTATAACCGAGCTATATTGCACTCAGTGCGGTGTTTGCGGCCAAGATCATGTCAACCGCACCACAGGGGTTAAGTTCACTGACATGTTATCTACAGCTGCTTGAGAAGTACCTCTGTTGCCATTAGCGATGGTTGATCGTGCTGTACCGGCTGATATATTAGCAACAGGAGTGAGCAGTGCGGCAGAGGTGCGAGCGATGACTGAGGCGGGTGATTTGCAACAGAAGGGGAGAATTTTACAACGAGCGTTTATAAGGAATTGCAATTTGGAGCGATAAATATTTGTTGCATTTGAGGGTATTTCCATTATGCATGATAGCTTCGTCGCTAAGGTCCTCAATACTCTAACTACCCGTCTGTTTAAGATAAAGGGGCAGTCAACCAGTTTAACTAAGAAGATTTAATTAAATGGCATAAATTTTAAATTCAATGATTATGCTCCTTTATATACATCCAATTCCAAGTTAAATTTTTTAAAAGTTAACTGATTCCATCTTAGCATTTATATCCACGTAAAAATTATAGAATTTAGCTTTTAGGGAATTTTAAATAATGTCATTTGAATTCAGAAAAATTACTGAAAACGATATTG
This sequence comes from Mycoavidus cysteinexigens, assembly GCF_003966915.1. NCBI lineage: Bacteria > Pseudomonadati > Pseudomonadota > Betaproteobacteria > Burkholderiales > Burkholderiaceae > Mycoavidus > Mycoavidus cysteinexigens. The sequence continues at coordinate 1,223,354 of NZ_AP018150.1, read as the reverse complement.
GAGATTTTTATGACATTCGCTTTTCTGTAGCAGAAAATAAAATTTATCCGCATCAAGTCCATTTACTCGATAGAAATTTAATTTTAGGTGTGTTCCAGGAAGGCGGCAGCTGGATTTGTCTAGACGCGCACAAAAAAGTGGGAATTTGTTGCGCAACCTTAAATCCTTATCCACATATTTTTTCACTCTTTGTTCGCCCAGAATATGATGGGAATGGAATAGGTAAGCATCTATTAACTTTGTGTTTAGACTGGTTTCGTTCAAAAAATATTGAATCCGTTGAACTTATTACCGATCCTGGTTCTCGAGCGGATGGTTTTTATCAACACCTTGGCTGGAAACGTGGGGAGCTTGACGAATACGGCTGCCAAGTTAAATTCTTATTTGAACTTTGATTGCTATAATTTTTAGGGATGATTCAAAAAAAACCACATATTCATGTAGCCCATGAAATTATGTCTCCCACCAATGCTCCTACTCCATTGCAGACTATCTCCACTGCAATTGCCGTAGCAAACAAGATGGGAATTCCAGCACATATTGCATTGGCAAATAGCGGAGTGACTTTGGAGGATTTACAAACTCCAGAAAAGATGAAAATGGTCACGCATGCGCATGAGCTTACTGTGTTTAGCAATATGCTTGCTGCTTGTGGTGACACATCGATTGGTCTACGCATTGGACAGGCATTAGATATTTATGCTTATGGTATTCTCGGAGCTGCGATGTTAATCGCGCCAACTCTAGGGGAGGCTTTGCAATGTTTATTAGATTTCCCGCTACTGCAAGTTAGTTACTTTAAACAAACGTTAAGAGTTGAGGGTGCGATGGCGGTGGCCACTGCTAGCGGTTATCGTTATCGTCCAGATTTGACAGTAGTCAATACAGACATGTGTCTTGCCTCATGGTACATGCAAATGAGCGGAGTTTTAGGCGAGCCATTGGACGTTAAACGACTCACCTTTGCATATAAAGAGCGCCCTACGCATGAAACTCTTTACTCTAATGTATTTGACTGCAATGCCGACTTCAACTCGCTAGAAAACGCAATATATTTCCCAGCGAAACTACTCACCGCACCATTACGTCGATCTAACCCAACTCAATATCATATGATGCGTGGATATTGTGAGCATATACATCGGGAGTGGGCCGCCCAGCAGATTCATGACGTAACGACACAAATACTATTATTATTTCGCTCTAGCTTGCATCGCTATGGCTCTTTAAATGCAGCAGCTCAAGCGTTGCACATGTCGCCCAAAACACTCAGTCGGCGGCTTAGGCACGTTAATAGTTCTTTTCAAAATCTGTTGGACCATGCGCGACGCGACTTAGCTCTGGAATATCTGGCGCATAGCACGCTGTCGATAGGCGAAATTGCGCAAGAACTCGGCTACGCTGAAACAACTTGCTTCCGACGGGCATTCTTGCGTTGGACTGGCCAATCTCCTATCTACTATAGAGAACGCTTAAGAAAAGAAAAATCACATAAACTTTAGAGATATAACAATCAAAGCAATAGTAAGGATATGTTGCTAATACCTCGTCTTCATCACACGCCTTCCAGGTATCTAAAACATGAATATTTGGGCCATCCTAACGCATAATCGACGACGACTACTTAGTCCAGCAATGCTATTTTTATTAGGCGGCATAGTGCTGCCGTTGTTAATAATGGCAATTGCCTCGATATCAAGCGCTGCTGATTATGGAGGTATATTATGGGGAGAATTCTCAGCAAGTGCCTACACTAAACTCATATTTGAGCAAGATTTTGATGAACAAAAAGTATTCCATTTAGATTATTTGTTTGTTTTCTTACGCTCATTTGAACTGGCGTTGCTAACTACGTTTGGTTGCTTAATTTTAGGTTTTCCCGTCGCCCTTTTCATAGCATTACAGCCTATACACTACCGCAATATGCTGCTTATTCTGATCAGCATTCCAATGTGGGCAAATTTATTAGTTCGCCTCTATGCTTGGATTGTTTTGCTCCAAGATGGTGGTGGCGTTGAGCAATTGCTACATTGGCTTCACCTCAAAAAAGATGTGCTCGGACTACTGTACACCGGTACAGCAACAGCAATTGGTTTGCTCTATGCATTCGTGCCATTCATGATTTTGCCAATTTATGCTAGTTTGGAAAAGATAGATTGGCGCTTAGTGGATGCTGCTAGCGATTTGGGCGCAAATCGTTGGCAAACGTTGCGGCGCATCATCATGCCATTGGCTCTACCAGGAGTAATTTCAGGCTGCACGTTAGTTTTTGTGCCCGCCTTAGGAGTCTATATTATTCCAGACATCTTGGGCGGGAGTAGATTCCTCATGATTGGTAATTTAATTCACCTGCAATATACTAGTGCTCACAATTGGCCGTTTGGCGCAGCGCTAAGTTTTGTTTTGTTAGGATTCGCTCTATTGGGCATACTGTTGTGCCGATTTTGCTCTAGGAAAGCCGGGAAAATATATGAATGCGTTTAAATTACACTCTTTCCCGGGCATTCGGTCCATCACTGCGCTGATTTTTTTATTTTTGTACACCCCAATCATCGTGCTAGTGCTGTTAAGTTTTAATCAAGGCGAGTTAACAACAGTTTGGCAAGGCTTTGGTTTGAATGGATACATAGAAGTTTGGCGAGATCCTTATATCATCCTGGCAGCTAAAAATTCATTCCTCGTGGCGCTAATCGCCACCCTAATTTCGACGCCATCAGCCACGCTCGCTGCGCTTGCTTTATGGGAAGGTCAATTCGCCGACAGATCTATCATTACAACTTTAATTAGTCTGCCGTTGTTGATACCCGGAATTGTGGTTGCCGTAGCAACGCTAATGCTTTTTTCTCTTATTGGCTTAGAGTTAAGTTTATTCACGGTAATTATCGCCCATACTACCTTCTGCATCCCATTTGCATATTTTCCAATTAAAGCATGTTTATCAAAAATTCAATTCAGTTTAATCGATGCAGCAATAGATCTTTACGCTAATCCCTGGCAAGCTTTCTGGCGCGTTACGTGGCCCCAATTATTGCCAGGCATAATAGCAGGGGCACTGTTGGCATTCGTTATCTCAATGGATGACTTCATTATTACTTATTTTATTGCTGGTCCTGGCGCAACAACTCTCCCAGTTTATATTTTTGGAGCCATCAAACAAGGTGTTTCTCACAAAATTAATGCAATTTCAACACTCATTTTAGGAATATCGATACTGTTTATCGCAATATCTTATTTTATTATTCAACGAGGACGGAAATGAAAAAGCTAAAGTTTTCTGTTGCCGGCACTTTACTCTATCTGTGCAATATAGCAAATGCACAAGGTGCGTTGCATTTTGCTAGTGCTGAAAATTACTATCCACCTGAACTATTGCAAAAATTCGAACAAGAAACAGGGATCAAGACAACGTTTGACACCTATGACAGCGATACTACCTTGTCCACTAAGCTTAAAGCCGGTGGTGCCATATACGATGTTGTAATCATTAATCAAGCTCATGTTCCAATTCTGGTTAAAAGTCATCTACTTAGAAAACTAGAGGCAGAAAAATTACCGAATACTAAGAATATTAAACCTGAATATCTCTCCCCGTTGTTTGATCCAAAGCGAGAGTACACCATGCCTTATACCGTAATTCTAACTAGTTTCGCCTATGACTCTGCCCGAATTCCTGGAGGCAAATTGGAGGACAGTTGGGGGGCCTACTTTAAACCAGACAAAGCGCTATGGGGCAAGATCGGGAATCTGAATGAACCTGATGATCTATATGTCGCGGCCTCCTGGTATCTTGGTTTAGATGAATGTTCTGAAAATGCGAAAGATGCGAAAAAAGTGCTGAAGTTATTGAGCCACCAGAAACCGTATGTAATGACCTATAACAATGAAGGAACAATCCCCCGCCTCGTAAACCGAGAAGTTATTATGCAGCAAATATGGAATGGCGCCGCTGTAAGAGTAAGGCCCCAATTACCCACGATTGTATTTGCTTACCCAAAAGAAGGGGTTAGTCTTTCGTGGGATAATTTTGTCGTGCCTCGAAGAGCCAAAAACGTGGATGAGGCTCATCAATTTATTAACTGGATGCTGCAGCCGGAAAACATCGCTCAAGTTTCGAATAAATACAAATATAGTAATGCAATTATTGGTTCCGAAAAATTTACAGATCCTAGATTAGTCAATGATCCTGCGTTTAACACCCCCGATGAATTGCGTAACCGACTTAGACCATATAAGCTATGCTCGCCTAAAGCGTTAGCCTTACGCAGCAAGGTCTGGATGAAATTAAAGATAAATAATTAAAATTAGAAAATTATTATCAAGGTAATCCCCCATAAATTGGTAGGGTTTTAAAGTAAAGCTTTCTCCAATAATAAAGAGGAAAATTCTCAGAAAGCTAAATCATCAGTATCTTGAAGCAAGCAGAAATAGCAACACCGGTACCAGCGCTATGCAGTGAAACTGAGACAAGCTCATCGCTATTTTATAAATGGCGTAGCAAATAAGGTAGTATACATGCCTCAATGATCTAAAGACTTAAGCAGCCTGAAGTAGAAAATTGACGACCACAAAAATGTAGACGGAAAAAAGCTGAGGTCAGAAATTATTCAGGAGGCAATGCAAAAAAGAGAGCCATCTTGGCGCTGCAAGATAACTCAATGGGCGCGAAGCTAAGGACACGAGTATCCGGCTGACTGGTGAAGTGTTTGGGGCGAGCCAAACATGTTATCGTTTAAATCCAAATTTTTTTAAGAAAATAGAAAAATTTCAGATTGGTTGTTAGACTTGAGAAGGGTACAACGCAATTGGGGCTTCGCTTTATACTTTCTTTATCCGTGTAGTGTCAATAGTTTGAGCTGGAATCATGTACGCCTATCGTATCTACCGAGAGCTATGCTCGAATCTCCGGGCCCACAGTATCCTCGGGTACAGTGCACCAACTGAATTTGCAGCGATACATCAATTTAATTCCTCGGACTCTACCCAACTGAAATGTTAATTAGTCGTCGCTGAATAAATCGTTTTGTGAACTAATTAGAACCAAAACCTGAAACCAACAGCAAACGTAGGGCGGAAGAAATCGGATAAAAGTAAAACGTAAAAAAGCCGAAGCTTTCTGAGGATCATCCGTAAGTTATGCCCAGCGCCACAGAGCACAGCGTGTATGGCATCGCCTAATGCCCCTTTGAGCCAATTCCGACCAAGTTTCCCATCCGTCTTCATATGACCGATGATAGGTTCAATGGCACTGCGTCGTTTGATGATAGCACTTAGCGTACGTGTGATACCCCGGCGCATACCTGAGTGATAGATTTTTACGCCATCGACCTCAACCCCTTTGTAACCGCGATCTACGATCGCAACTTCGGGCGTCACATCACTCAGAATTGCGGCTTGTTCTAGTGCTTCAGCCAGCGTGTGACCGTCGTAAGGGTTTCCCGGCATCGAGCGCGCACCCAACACAAGTCCTTCCTGGTGAGTTGTCGTAATCGATACTTTGACACCGAACTCGTAGGGCTTACGTGCCTTGCCCTTGGCTATACACTCCACTTCCGGTGCATGCAGGGCATAAAGTTTGTTTTTATCCTTGGGGCTTTGCGAAATGATTCTTTTCGTACGGGCTATCAACTCTCGCAAGGCATCATGGCTTTTCTCCGCCACCGACTCGATTTGTCTCTCAACATCGCGCATCACTCGTCCCACTCGAGAACGCAGTGTGCCTAACGCTTTGTTCATCCGTTTGTATTGCTTCGCATGCGCATAACGGCTGACTTGGAGTGACAAACGGGGCGCCACTCGGTTGTAATTTTGTCGCAACTGCAAACCATGTTGGGCTGCCGCTTTCACCAAATGCTCTCGACAACGCTCGAGCAATCTGGAATCGGTCGGATGGGCTATCGCCTTCTCCATCACGGTGGTGTCTACGATCACTCGTTTCACGCTCGATGCTTTGATCACATCACTCCGTTTCGCCGCTTCGATCGTCTCGGCTAATAACTCTTCGACTCCCGCCTCGCCAAGACGTTTCCGCCAACGCGTTAGGCTTGATGCATCTATGGGCGCTTCTGTTTGTAAATACTCCTCTCCCGTGAATACTTGCCAATATGGGTTTTCTAGCCACGACCCAACGACTTCTTCATCAGACAAGTTGAACGCATATTGCAAATACAATAACCCCGCTATCAGGCGAGGGGACTTGGCTGGGCGACCTCTCGATGAGGTAAAACTCTCACTCATCGATTCGCTTAATTTCTCCCAATTGATCAAATCTCCTAAACCTACCAACTCATGTTTCAGATTGATCTGCTCTCTTAACGGTTGTCTGAACATATCTGCTTCAATCACTTGCGCCTTCGGTCTCATTCTTTTCTCATCAAAATTTGCAGGCTTTATTTTCTCAATATGCCATTTTCTTGCAATTTATGCCACTACATTTCGCTTAAAAAGTCTTAGCACATAAGGGCTTACGAATTATTCAGGGGCGACTAATTACGGAGAGCCGGTCACATTTTGTCCAAAATTACCGCCTGAATGTCTATTTATGATTCCCTTTCCTCAACCATCATTTGCTAGCATTTGTTTCAATCTTTTAAATGTCTAAAGTAAGTGTATCAGTAGAGATTTTTATTAAACATTTAATTTTCCTAAAAAATCTTTTGAATAGTATGAGACAGGTAATGCAAGTTAAATGGCCACAGGCTTCAGAAAAAAACATTTTAAAAGAAAAAGAATCTACCTCGCTTGCCACCAAGCCTATTTGCCTTACCATCAATGGTTTAAGTTTCTCATATCCCGAACAGACCAATGCTAGGGTACTCGATGACGTTTCATTAAAAATATACGAGAACGAATTTTTTACTCTACTCGGACCTTCTGGTTGTGGCAAAACAACTTTACTACGTCTTATCGCTGGTTTCCAACAACAAACCGCTGGCGAAATTTTGCTTGGCAACCATTCTTTGAACGATAAACCTCCATTTCAACGCCCAATCAATACAGTTTTCCAAAACTATGCTTTATTTCCACACATGACCGTCGCACAGAATGTAGCCTTCGGTCTAGAAATGAAAAAATTCTCTGCGGAGACCATTAAGGAAACTGTCAGTCATATGTTGTCATTAACACAACTGGAAAACGAAGCACACCGTTATCCTAAAGAACTGTCCGGCGGACAACAACAAAGAGTTGCACTAGCAAGAGCTTTAGCCTCACGACCGAAATTATTATTACTTGATGAACCGCTCTCTGCGCTTGATTTAAAACTGCGTAAAGAAATGCAAAGGGAGCTTAAACATTTACAACATGAAACGGGTACTACGTTCTTGTTTGTTACACATAATCAAGACGAAGCACTTTCCATGTCCGATCGTATCGGCGTAATGATAAATGGGAAAATCCAACAGATCGGGACCCCAGAGGAAATATATAACAGCCCTTTCAATCGCTGCGTTGCCGAATTTATTGGAGATATAAATTTTCTAGAGGGCGTTTCAGAACAAAACTCTATTATCCTTGCTGGCGGACAATTACTACCGGTTCAACCAGTTAATGATGGATTCGTCACCCTAGCCTTTCGCCCTGAGCATGCAAAATTAAATCGACAATCTGGTCTCTTGTCTGGCTATCTCAAGGAGATTGCTTATTTTGGTACAAGCACGCTCTACTATGTGGATTGCGAAGGACAGCCATTAATTCAGGTTCGGTCGCAAAATATAACGGATGAATGCACGCCATTTGCGATCGGTGAGAAAGTCCATGTGCAAATTCCCCAACACGCTTTCCGAGTGCTTGCGTCATGATGAATCTTTGGACCAGTTTAAATCCCCCACGGCGGCGGTTCTTGCTGCTTAGCCCAGTCGTGTTACTGCTATTGGGCGGCATGGTGTTGCCGATGGTTATCATGGCCATTGCGTCATTTTCAGGCGCTGCAGATTATGGCGGCGTATTGTGGGGGAAATTCTCGGCAGCTGCTTATGCCCAATTCTTATTTGAACAAGATTTTAGCGACCAATTAGTTTTTAATTCAGACTATCTGTTGATTTTTCTACGTTCATTCCAACTGGCGCTAGTCACCACCCTAGGCTGCTTTCTTTTAGGTTTTCCCACGGCACTTTTCATCGCCTCGCGGCCCATACAATACCGCAATATATTATTAATATTAGTAAGCATTCCATTTTGGACAAATCTGCTGGTACGCATTTATGCGTGGATCGCATTGCTACGCGACGGCGGTATTATTGAACAATTGTTGCACCATCTCCGCATCATAACAGCCCCTTCTCTTGGCTTAATGTATACCAACACAGCTACAGAAATCGGATTGCTTTACGCATTTTTGCCTTTTATGGTGCTCCCCATCTACGCTAGCTTAGCCAGGCTAGACTGGCGTTTAGTCGATGCAGCTCATGATTTGGGTGCGAATGGCTGGCAGGTATTACGCCGGATTATTATACCGCTCGCTCTACCGGGAATTATTTCAGGTTGCACGTTGGTCTTTGTTCCTGCCTTAGGTATGTACATCATTCCTAACCTTTTAGGTGGAAGCAAATTTTTAATGATCGGTAACTTGGTTCACTTGCAGTTTACTAATGCACACAATTGGCCATTTGGCGCCGCCCTTAGTTTTGTTTTGTTGGGATTGGCTTTACTAGGAATACTAATGCGCAGAGTATATTTTATAAAAGCTGGGGAGCATACTCGTGAACATGCTTAAATGGCGCACCTTTCCTGGAATTCAAGCAACCGCTGTGTTTGCCTTTTTATTTTTATATACGCCAGTCATCGTACTTGTATTTTTAAGTTTTAATCAAAGCGATCCAACCACCATTTGGCAAGGTTTTAGCTTCAATGGATATGTGGAAATTTGGCAAGATCCTTACCTCCTCCGCGCCGCCCAAAATTCATTAATCGTAGCCTCAATCGCCATGTTGGTTTCAACGTTAGCGGCAACGCTTGCTGCACTTGCGCTACGGGGACATGATTTTATTGGTAAATCAATCATAGCCACACTGATTGGCTTACCGCTACTTACGCCAGGGATTGTGATTGCCGTGGCCACCCTTATGTTTTTTTCTTTCACTGGCTTAGAGCCCAGTCTGATAACCGTCATTGTCACGCATATCGTTTTCTGCATACCCTTTGCTTATTTGCCGATTCAAGCACGTTTATCCAGAGCGAACCCTTATTTAATCGACGCAGCAAAAGATCTTTACGCCAATCCTTGGCAAGTCTTTTGGCGCGTTACTTGGCCACAACTAATGCCTGGCGTAACCGCCGGGGCCTTACTTGCATTCATTACGTCAATGGATGATTTTATTATTACATATTTTGTTGCGGGACCCGGCGCAAAAACTTTACCCATTTACATTTTCGAGACTATCGGGCGTAGTCTCTCACCCAAAATTAACGCCGTTTCAACCCTCATTTTAGGTGTATCCGTACTATTTGTTACATTGGCTTATTTTATCGGGCGGCAAAAACAGAAGTGACATTTTTTAGGGACTTCTATGAAGTTATTGAAATGGTCTATTGCCAGCATATTAATCTATTCATATCACGTTACAAATGCAGCAGGCAAGCTTCATTTTGCTTGCGCACAGAATTATTACCCCGCTGAGTTGTTGCAAAAATTCGAGCAAGAAACAGGAATAAAAATAACACTCAACCCTTATGATAGCGATGGTACTTTGGCCACTAAACTGAATATAGGCAGGCAAATGTACGACGTTATCGTTGTCAATGAAGCTTATGTGCCAACTCTAATTAAAAATGGATCTATTAGAAAATTAGACAAGGAAAAACTGTCTAATTTGAAAAATATCCAGTCCGAATACCTCTCCCCATCATTTGATCCAAAGCGGGAGTACACGATGCCTTATACAGCGATTTTGACTAGCTTTGCCTATGATTCCGCCCGTGTTCCAGGAGGCAAGCTAGAGGATAGCTGGGGGGCTTTTTTCCATCCAGATAAAGTATTCTGGGGCAAAATTGCTAACCTGGATGAACGAGATGATCTGTTTATCGCCGCCTCTTGGTACCTTGGCCTAGACGAATGCTCGGAGAACCCTAAAGATGCTGAAAAAGTGCTTCAACTACTACAACAACAGAAGCCATATGTTATTACCTATAGTAATGACAGGACGACTGCTCGTATGGCGAACAGGGAAGTTTTTATGCAGCAAGTATGGAATGGTGTTGCTGTACGAGTAAGGTCTAAACTAGCAACGACTATATTTGCTTATCCTAAGGAAGGAGTCATTCTCTCGCGAGATAATTTTGCAATGCCAGATAAAGCTAAAAATGTGGATGAAGCTCATCAATTTATTAATTGGATGCTACAGCCAGAGAATATTGCTCATGTTTCCAATAAATACAAATATACGAATGCAATTATAGGATCAGATAAATTCATAGATTCTGATTTGGTGAATGACCCAGCATTTAACACTCCCAAAGAATTCCGCAACCGGATTAAACCATTTAAGATCTGTTCGCCCAAAGTATTGGCTTTGCGTAACAAAGTTTGGGTGAAATTGAAAAAATCTGGAGGAAGTTAAAAACTATTTGTCATAAAGATTGCTCTGGCCAGATGCTTGGAGGCTATTGACCAGAGCAGCGCCAATCTCTCTTATTAAGGAAAGGGTAAGCAAAATGTATCATAGCATAAAGAAAGATGATCTATTTAATCTCAGTGATGCGCCACCGAGCGGAGCCCTCGAAGCTCTGGGTCTTTATACTACAATTTCCGTCCCTCCCCCAAATAGAGCTCGCCAGGCACCACTCTTATTTCATCCCCCCCGCGTAGAAAGCCAATGGCAACAATGGATGAATAAAAGCATCGGCATCATTCCACTACCTATTTTCTACATACTTTCTGCTAGCCTCATCCTCCTTCTTAGCATAAACGAGTTCTCAAGCGAGATCTCTCTGGTCTTCGCAGCGCTTACTGTACTAGGTTTTAGTTGTGCTGAATTAGGCGCGCGCTTACCCGGTTTGCGGCACATCGGTGGGACCGTTATCTTAACGATTTTGCTGCCGTCTTTCCTGGTGCACCATGCACTTCTGCCCAGCAAATTAGTGCAGTCGATTAATAACTTTTGGCATACAACAAATATTCTTTACTTGTTTACCGCTGCCGTTATTGTCGGCGGTATTCTCAGTATGGACCGGCGGCTTCTGATTAAAGGCTTTGCTAAGCTCTTTATTCCGCTGACGGCAGGTTCGATTGCCGCAGTTATCGTGGGTACCCTGACTGGCATAGCATTTGGCTTTAGCGCACACCATGCTCTTTTTTATCTGGTGATTCCAATTATGGCCGGCGGTCTTGGCGAGGGGGGAATTCCACTGACCTTGGGTTACGCTACAATTTTAAATGTACCGCAACCCCAACTATTTGCGCAGATTGTACCGCCCGTCGTATTGGGCAATTTAACCGCCATCGTATGCGCGTCCATCCTTCATCAACTCGGTAAACGTTATCCTCGTTATAGCGGAAATGGCGAATTACTGCGCACTTCTGACTCTGAGTCGCCGCCAGAGAACCATGCGTTTTCTTTTACGATTGAAACCCTGGCGGCGGCTGGCATGATTGCGATCAGTCTGTATTTAGTCGGCGTTGTAATTTATCATTGCACCGGTTTGCCTGCGCCATTGGGTATGCTATTGCTCACTGTAATCATCAAGTTAGCGCGTATTGTTCCGCCTAAATTTGAACATGGCGCTTATGCTATGTATCGTTTTTTCGCTGTCACTGCGGCCTATCCTATGCTGTTTGGAATTGGTTTGATTCTGACGCCTTGGGAGGCATTTTTAGCCACGTTAACACTGGGCCATTTTGTCACGATCCTCGCTACCGTAGCGACCTTAACTACGGTTGGTTTCATAGTTGGGCGCTGGACGGGTTTGCATCCCATTGAAAGTGCGATTGTGAATGCTTGCCACAGCGGCATGGGGAGCGTGGGGGATCTGGCGATTCTAACTTCAGCGCATCGCATGCAATTAATGCCATTTGCGCAGCTCGCAACCCGCATTGGCGGAGCCTTAACGGTCATGGTTGCACTTCTTATTTTTAGTCAAGTACCGGGCTAACGAACAAATCAAAATTATTCCGAATTACGGGGGCGTTGTTCGCTGAAGAGAGCGGTATAATTGCCGACTTTTTTAACGAAAAGTAGATGTTTAATCTGAGCAGCGCCCTGCCCAAGTTATCCTGCGAGCAACTCCCTGTTAGTGCTTATTTTGATGAGGCGCTTTACGAGCGCGAACTTGCAACGCTTTTTCAGCGCGGGCCTCGCTATGTCGGCCATGAATTGATGGTGCCTGAGGCTGGCGCTTATTTTACGTTACCCTGCGAACGTAATGCACGGGTGCTGGTGCGCCAAAAAAGTGGCGCGGTTGAGCTTTTATCAAATGTGTGCCGTCACCGCCAAGCTATTTTGTTAGAGGGCCAGGGGCAAACAGAAAATATCGTCTGCCCGCTGCATCGCTGGACCTACGCCTTAAATGGGGAGTTATTGGGCGCACCGCATTTTCCTGATCGTCCCTGCTTAAACCTGGATCGTACGACCCTGCATAACTGGCGCGGGTTGTTATTTGATACGAATGGGCGCAACCCGCTGCATGATCTGGCGATGCTTTCTAACTCTCATTTGGATTTCTCTGGTTACTTATTTAACCATGTTGAAGTCCACGAATGCAATTACAATTGGAAAACATTTGTCGAGGTTTATCTAGAAGATTATCACGTTGCGCCGTTTCACCCTGGGCTGAGTCACTTTGTATCTTGCGACCAATTAGAATGGCAATTTGGCGATTGGTATAGCGTGCAAACAGTGGGCACCCACCAAGCGCTTAGCCAAGCGGGCAGTCCAGCCTACCGAAAATGGCAAGATGCGCTTTTGCGTTTTAACCAAGGCAAGTTGCCGCAGCACGGCGCAATTTGGATGATGTACTACCCTAATCTGATGATTGAATGGTATCCACATGTGCTGGTGGTCTCAACGCTGATACCACGTGGCCCTCGGCATACAACCAACATCGTCGAATTTTATTACCCGGAAGAGATTGCACTGTTTGAGCCTGAATTAGTTGCGGCTGAACGCGCAGCGTATATGGAAACCGTAACTGAAGATGATGAAATTGCCAGGCGTATGGATGCTGGGCGTGCCGCCCTTATGGAACGCGGCATCTCTGAGGTTGGGCCCTATCAAAGTCCGCTAGAAGATGGAATGCGGCATTTTCATCAGTTTTTACGGCGCCAATTAGGTAATATAGAGGAGAGTTTAGCTGCCTAATGGGACCTTTTTATGTCTACTCCTCGCTATACAACATTAATCAGCGCGGCCCAGCTTGCAGCGCTGATAGCAAGCAAACCCGAAACCATCATTATTTTTGATTGTAGTTTCGATCTCACTGACGACACTGCGGGCAAACGTGCTTACAACACTGAGCACTTGCCTGGCGCGCATTATCTCCATCTTGGCGAAACTCTTTCCGGTCCTCGCACAGGACACAATGGACGTCACCCATTGCCTGAGCGCACCACACTGGCGCAGGCATTAGCGTCCTATGGCCTGCAAAATCAACATCAAGTAATTGTATATGACACCCAAGGCGGGATTTTCGCAGCGCGGTTATGGTGACTATTACGGTGGTTAGGCCATGCAGTAGTAGCTTTACTTGACGGCGGGTTACAAGCCTGGCGCAAAGTTGGGTTACCGCTTTCTGATACATTGCCCGACCTGCGTACAGGAGACTTTAAACCTGCTACGCCGCTAGCGCAGACAGTCGATGTAGCCACCGTAATGCGCAATCTGGAGACGCGTGAATACACACTTATCGATGCACGCTCTGCTGGACGTTATCGGGGTGAAAACGAAACGCTAGATGCGGTTGGCGGCCATATTCCGGGAGCGCTCAATCGGTTTTTTCAAGATAACCTGACCAGCGATGGTCATTTTAAATCAGCGCCTGTTTTACGCGATGAATTTAATGTGCTATTAGGCGACAAACCTGCGCAACAGGTTATCTTGCAGTGCGGGTCGGGGGTGACTGCTTGTTTGCATGCGCTAGCAATGGAGATTGCAGGTTTGCCTGGAGCAATGCTGTATCCTGGATCATGGAGTGAATGGTGCAGTGATCCCGAGCGGCCCGTGGTGACTGCTTCATCTTAATGCAACCTGACCCTTGTCATGAATCGAAAGACTCGAGGTAGCTATAAAGCGACGCCACAGCAATAAACCTGTAACCCCAAAACCAATACTGCGGCCAAGCCAAATTCCGTTTTCTCCCCAGTTTGCCCAATATCCGCATGCAACCATAGCTGGGATTCCTACTAGCCAATATCCGACAGATGTGTTTATAAGGCCTGTTTTGGTATCCCCAAGACCACGCAGCAAACCGATACAGATATTTTGCGAGCCATTAGCAAATTGGTGAGCGACCGCAAACCATAGTAAGCTCATAGCAACGGTAAACACGGCGGCCTCGCTAGCCGACCCTAGAAATGGAAATAATATCCATCTCGGCGCAAGCAGGTAGAGTATGCCAACGATCATCAAGAAGGCAAAGCTTAATTTGAACGTTCGACCTGCGATCCCGCGAACTTCATGATACCGATCATTCGCAACTGCATGACTTATAAGAACCGAAGAGCCGTGAGACAAACCAATGTTAATCTGATACACAACGGTGACGAGTTGATTAACCACATTTGAGGCCGCTAATGCAGTTGCCCCGAACATCCCTATTAAAATTGTCGCCACAGACGTAATTGCCGCTTCAGATCCGTAGATAAGAGCGATAGGTGCTCCCACCTTAAATAGTCAATCTGTTACTGCTTATAGTCATAGCGATTGCTTGGCTTGAGATTGGGGCACGTGCAGTTGCTTGTTTAGCTACCAACAAACTAGAGTCTAATAGCGGCTTGCCATTGGGTCCTAAGGTTCTTCCCGCTTGCGCTAAGTCAACATACAAAAACTCTTGGACCTAAACGGATCCCAACTTTTTCCTGAGAAAGTACTGCTTAACATCTGTTTTCTATACAAGGGATTCGTTTCTCAAGGGTAAAGCCAGTTCCACACCATTTGCCCTTCATGCCAAAGATCCGCTAAGAATTTCTCCTTCACGACTACTGGTTTTTTAGCTTCATATAGTAATCCTCAACAGACGCAATAAATTCAGGCAAATCTACTATGCAAGTCCAATGATAATCATCATGAGAGTACGATATTTCATAACCTTTGGTTGCCCGACCAATATAGACGTTATTTACATCAACCCCACGCAAGGCAAATACTAATCCATGGCGAGTTTTATAATCAAATACCAAATCCATGTCTGAGTCTTTGACAGTATCTAGGTCAACCAGATCAAGATAATTCCAAATTCCATATGCAATAGAAAAATCACTCTTAATCAAATCCAATGGAGATTCAAAAAGAATAGACTCTTTGTTTTCAATAAACCATCTCAATAAGCACATTACATCCCATCTAATATTGAATATATTTAATATTTTCCTTCCATCTAATAAAACGTCGAGTGAAATATCTGCATACACTTCGTCTTCAGAAGGGGTATCAATATATTGGCTAGGATCTAGCTTTTTAATCTTCAAGTCGAGCTTGTACATCATTTTCCTTTAGTTAATTTCTTGTATTCAGATTTGCTAATAAGACCTTGTGCGGATAATTGCCTCAGCACAGCGACGGGGGAGTATCCGCTCCTTGCATAGGATATGCCATGCCACCCGTCCATATTATCTGGCTGAAACTCATACACCCGCCCATTACATACTCCATGCGTTGAATTAAATTGTCCAAAACTTCCTTTGTTTTTATATCACTCAGATCCATTCTACTTCCTCATCCACCCAGTTCCTTTAGTTAATTTCTTGTATTCAGATTTGCTAATAAGACCTTGTGCGGATAATTGTCTAAGCACAGCGGCAGGGGCAGTATCCGCTCCTCGCATAGGATAGCCATGCCATCCGCCCACATTATCTGGCTGAAACTCATACACCTGCCCATTACGTACTCCATATCTTTGCTTACCATTTTGAATTGAATTGTCCAACACTTCCTTTGCTTCTGCATCACTCAGATCCATTCTGCTTCCCCATCCACCTAATTTATCGTGTTTAGAGGTAGGTGCATAATTAAGTGGAGGCTTATCTAGAGCATTTTCTCTATTATTATTTTCGCTAAAAATCAAATTCCCGAGTTTCTCTAGCGCTTCAGCAATCGGATTTATCAGGGGCGCTACCGTATATGCTCCGGATTGATTTGGCGTCGTCAAAGGCTGAACGATATGCTCCTCAGATTGATTAGGCATGCCTTCAGGCAACACTTCTTCATCCTGATGCCACTCCCTGCCTGGAATCTGAGACGGCTGTGGCGGTTCCGTAGGCGTGAACATCGGTGGTGGCGGTTGTATTAACTGATCGTCATCCTTATTTTCTTGATCTTTTTTATAAGTCTCATAGACGCCCCCTACCACTACGGCCGCAGCCAACGCGCCTAATACAGCAAGCCCGGGTGGAGTTACCACTAACGGTGCCGCTAGTGCCGCCACGGCATTATTTTCTGTTTCAATCTGCGCCGCATTCTGTGCTAATGCAGCATCTGCCCCCCCTGCACTTGCCATCCCTGCCACCAGACTAGTAACGATATTCTTGCGCGCGGCTTTTTCCTGTTCAGACAGACCTTCTACGGGGCCTAACAGGTTATTCACCAGGACACTTGCACTGGCACCCAAGGCAGCTGAGCCACCCGATTGGCCCTGTGCGACTGCGCCGCCATAAGCCAGAGCTCCATGCAAGGCAACGCGCATCGTTTCATTATTCAGGCTATCCGCAATATGCTTGATTTTTTCTGCGCCCAGGCTTTGCAAATAGTTTAGCGCCGCTGCCTGAGTAAACTGTGCGGTTGCACCCGTTACATTGCCAGAAGCCGCCGCGGTTAACGCTGTCAATATCCGCCGGTTTAAGCCACCTGGCCCCCATTGCTTATTCAGCACTTGCGCCTGGGTGCGCAATTCAACCGCCATTTCACGTAATGCCTGTTGCTGCTCTACCGGCATTACCTCTTCAGTGGCCCGTACCTCCATATCCCTGGCTTGCTCGATCTTATGATCCGCATCCCTGGCCCTATTGACGATGAATGTACTCGTTTCCCGACCTAATGCATTGACGATATCAAAGCCAGCTTCAATCTCAGTCCGTTTAAAAATGTGCTCTAACGCCGCATGACTCTGTGCCGGATTGCGGTTCAGGCTGGCAATTGTCTGTGCCGCGCTTTGCCCCGTCAGGGCCTTTTGCCGCGGCTCATTCGTAATTACAATTTCCGCACCGCTAATCGCACTTTGAGTAGTTGACGCGGCTTGACCCGAAGCCCGCATCGCTATCGGCATCGAGGCGCTAGCGCCTTTTAAACTCGTCAACTGATTACCGCTATGTGCCGGCGTAACCGCTTGACCGCGTTGGTTCGAACCCACGTCTTGGCCGCCTTTGCTGTACCCGATGCCTAAGCTCAGGCTGCTTGCGTCGTAGTGCGCTTGATTCTCTATACCCCTAGCCGCTAAAGTACCCGTTGTAAATTGATTCTTGCCCTCTTCAATCGCTTGATCTGTACTTGCGATCATGCTACCAAGCAGTTTCGTATCGCCTTTGACTTCAATCTGGAAGCCTCCTGAACCGGCTTGAATGCCCGCTTGCTCCGCTACGCTCAGATAATTACTGTTTAGCTTTTGTTGTGAGAAATTAATGCTCACCGCAGAGGCAGGGCCGGCTGTGGCGCTGCCGCTGATACTTTGATAGCGGCTGTTATATGCATTCGCGTTCTGCACGCTTTCAATTTCCAGGTTACCTTCGATGCTGGCTTCGACTTGCTGACCCGAGAGCTGAGCACCTTTTAAGTGAACATCGCTTTGTGTGGTTAAGACCAGCTTACGACCGGCTTTGATCTGAGCTGGCGTAAGACTGACTTCAACTCCGTCTGCGTGGCCGCATCCACTGCTGACTGCGGCCGAGGCACCTGCTGAGCTATGGACTCCGAGAGTTGCCACCACCCCTGCCGCGTTACTTTGACTGTGCTGCTCACTGTGCTGGGCAAAGGTATTAGGCGCTGCCTCAATTTTTAACAGACCTTCTACTTTGAGCTTAACATCTTGCTTGGCTTCAATTTGAGAACCTATGATATCGAGGGTTGATCTTTCGCCTAAACCTTCCATCTCGAGGACCACAGTACCGCCCGCCGTGATTGTGCTGCCCAATGCCATTGCGCTCAGCTGAGTTTGCTGAAATTCATGGCTACTTTCGCCCATCATTGCGCTGACGGTAGCGCCGCCGGCTGCTCTAGGATCTGCTTGGACCGCGTCATAGGCGTTTTTAAGCGCGAGTGCGCCTGCACCAGCGGCTAAAATTTGCATCCGTGAATCACTCACTTGAGTGCTGGCTTCAAGCATTTGCTGGCTGGTTTGCGCAGCAGCAAGCACCGGTGCGCCCGCGGCAACGGTCAAGCCAGATTGACGCAATTCGCTATGCTGCCAACGTCGGCCTTGTTCATGGACTGCATCGACTGTGCCTTTAAGCGCTTTAGCCCGGATATTGCCCGCAGGCGCGACCAGCTGGCTGCCGCTTTGTTGATATTCGCGGCCAGCTAGGGCCAGGATCTGGCCTGACACACTGCCAATTACAGTGCCGATATACGGCGTGCTTTCAGCTTCTAATGCCTCCGTTTGTTCGCGCTCGCCAATGGTGTAGCCTAAACCACCGCTGTCTAATAGCCCTGAGCGCTCTTTGACTGAGTAATGGCTCGCTTTTTCAATCTGCTGGGCCGCTTTTAGTTTGATGTCATTGTCAGCATATAAGTCCACATCACGCATACCGACTATGTTTGAGCCCGTAACACTGAGATCATGCCCAGCTTCCATCCAGACGGTATCGCCCGAGAAAGTCGTGTTCAATGCTTGTTTTTTATACTGCTGAGTTCGGCTTAATTCGCTCGAAGAAGATAATAAATGATTAAATTCATGGTATCGGGATTCCGCAAAAGCGTGCTCTTCATCAGCTGCGGCCAGGTTAATATCTCCGCCCGCTTTGATAGAAAGTGCTTCCCCTGCATGCACATGAGCGCCAAACGCATTAATATCATGGCCCGCCTTAAGCTCAAGTGACCCACCCGTTTGAATGTGCGTACCCACTTCGGTTTTTTTGCTTTGGCTTAACGAGTTATGCTCGTCCCATGTCAATTGTTGCTGCGCTGCGGTAGCGGCTGTGCCTAATGTGAGGTTATGTCCCGCTTCTAAAGTTGCAGCTTGACTGACCTCGATGTGAGTTGCCGCTAGGTTAAGATCCCTTTTAGCACGGGCCTCCAGTTGCTCCGCTTGAATACGGCTTAAGCCATCTAGCGTAGTCCGGCTACCGCTAGATGCGTGGGTCGTATGAGTTTGACTTTGTAGATGGATATCACGCCCGGCTTCCAGGGCAATTTGTTTGCCGGCAAGTGTGCCGGCGCGGCTGTCAATATCTTCGCTAGCATGTAAAGAGATATTATCTAAGCTGACGATTGCGCCGCGTTGGTTAACAATATTTTGCGCGTTAAGATTGATTCTCCCGGTACTGATCATCGTGCCGGCATTTCTAATCATGCCGTGGCTGGCCAAATCAATCTCGCGCGCGGCTATACCAGAGCCTCCTAGCCGCGGTACATTGATGCGTGCGCTGGAGAGATACAATTGCGGCGCGAGTACCGTTTGCTCAGAACCATTAGGCAGCCTAACCGTTTGCTTCACCAGCCAAACCATATCATGGGGTAACGACGCTTGCTGCTCAATCGTCAAGGGCATGCCTAATTGTAGGTTAGCCTGCTGTGCATATTCTGCGCCAGCTCTCATTAAAGCTTGGTATCCAGCTCTTTGATTCCTTTGATATGACAGTGCATATTGACCCACCAAGGCGATGCTTTGGTCACGTATGAGTTGCTGCTCATAAAAACCGCTCCCTAGGCGTTTAGGCGCGTGTCTCGGATTAATGCCAACCAGGCTTAATAGATAATTACTCGATAACGGTAAGTCAGCATGGTTAAAGCGCGGGTCGAGCTCGACTAAAAACGGATACTCAGGTGCAGTCTGCACAATATGCATGCCACTGGTAGGTAGGAGCGGGACAATTAAGCTATTCTGGCTTGTTGCATCGCGCACCATCACCGTACCGTTCGTATCGTGAGCTTGTATTCTTAATAGATCCGGTTTTTCGTGCTGAACCAGCCTACCTTCTGCCTGAGTGGCGAGATCTAATTTTCGTTGCTGTGTAATAGGAGGAGCTCTATAGTCAATAAAGTCACTATGCGTACGCTCTCGCCCTCTTAAATGGCCGCGCCAATCACTGCGCGTATAGCGAGAAAGTCCCACATCTATTTGGGTAATTAAGTTGATCGCGTCACGATTTTGATCCATCTCGAAACTGTCATCCAGATGGGAGATGTCGCCGCCTGCGATTATCTTGCTTTTGTCATTGCGAACCTGGCCAGACAATTTCATATCGCCGCCCGCTTGGATCGTGGCTGGCTGGATTTCTTCTACGACCGTATCTTTTACGATCCGCATATAGCCGTATTCAGTGTAGTCAGCGAAAGGAGCAGCACTTCCGTCTTTCACAACTTGACGACCTCCCCGGCTTGCATCCCATGTCAGTTGGTCAAGGCGATAACGCTGGGTTGAACCTTCAGGTTGCACTTCTACAATGAATTGCTCATCGATTACGCGCTCTCGAGTTTTGAAATAAGCCGTTTTATTGATGAGCCGAAAGGTATTAATCGAAAGTTGGCCTACCGCATCAATCGTTGCGGATGAGTTAGTTATGCGCAGCGCCTTATCCGTCGCTTGGTTTTGTGCATTAAGCCGCAGGCCAAGCGCCATATCGCCACCACTGAATAGCAGGCTATGATCTTCGTTTTTAAGCCAGTTAGCACCTATATTCAGGCTTTTATCTGCTGCAATGACGCTTGGCTTATATCCATTGACAGTATATTTTGTCTCAAAGTTACTTAAAGTCTGAGCGCTCAAGGCAACCGTGTCGCCATAGATCAGCCCTTTATTGCTCAACGTATCTTCTGCTTTGAGAAGCACCTGAGGCCCCGTAATCAGAGCCTCTGATTGGTTATCAATATTCATAGAGTGAAGCGACGTCTGCTGTCCGCTTTGCACTATTCCTTGATTAACAAAATCGCCTTTAGTTAGTACGGGTACATTGTCTTCATGGGGCGCATTAGATGCCCTTTTCGAGGAGACGGAAAGATCTACCATCGAGCGTCCCCCTAAGCCCTCATGAGCTACCTCTAGATTGAGATTTTGACCGGCCAACATCTGATTGGCTTGGCCATTCAATACACTCTGTGCAGTTATCGTGACATTGCCGTAACCCATTACCAAGCCTGGCCACTCGGCCTGCTCATCATGTACCGTATTATTTTTGAGTTGGCCTGCAATAATCCGTGTATCGCCACCGCCAGCATGCACGATATGCCCGCCGTCATTAGTTAACTCATTGACGGCTCTCAGTTCGAGTTTTGCAGGGGTTTTATCGAATGTCAGTGCAAGCTGATCGCTCACTTGCGCTGCTGGTGCTTGACACTTTTTAACCTCATCTATCCATGCCTTTCCTCTGTCAGCCATCGTACCGGCCGGTATCGCAGTCAGATCGCCGCGATAAATCGTGCTGAGTCGGTTTTCTAGCGTTTGCGCCCTGAGTGTGAGGTGGCCTGAACTTGCAATAACGCTGCTTGCGCCAACCTGACTTACTTTAGACCGCTCATCCTGACTGTCTGAGTAATTCACAATAGATTGAGCCGTGAGCTCTGTCTCGCCCGTGCCAAAAATAACACCAGCTTGAAGGTTCTCAATTTTTCTGGTCGCCGAAATTTGTGTTTTGCCGTTACCTCGGTTAATAATTTGCGCTGCGTTATTTTTAATTTCATCGGCCTTAACGATCAGCTTTCCTGTCTTGCTTGAGGCTTCAATTTTGCCGTTCTCATTACTTAAGAGTTGCGCCTCAGCCCTTACCGCCCCGCCACTTATCACGCCTTGGTTTTTGAGTTTTTCGGCTATAACGGTGGTACTAGTGCTATCGATTGAAGACTCTGCATGGGTTTCAATCTCCACTGCAGAAATTTGCATTTCCCCATGGCTATGCAAAGCGCTTTGGTTAATTAATTTACTCTTGGTCTGAAACGTTAAATGACGCCCTGCTTGCAAAGCTTGGTGGTCAGTATGCGTATAGCCCTCCTGTAGCGATACCGAGAGATCACGCTTGGCTTTGATGATGCCAGGATCTTCCAGCGCAGTTGCTTTTAACTCCAGATCGTTATTTGATCCAATGACTCCGGCCTGACTGTTCAAATAAGTTGCTTTAATTTCAACCTTTTTGCCTTCACCTTGATGGAGGATGCGTCCACTCTGGTTGCTTAAAGCTGCCACGTCTATGGTGAGTGCGCCCGTCCCCGCTGAGATATTGACCAAACCATGGTCATTATTGAAATTGCTGGCGCTATTCAATCTCAAATCGCCTTTATTTGTATGCAGGCTACCCCGATTCACTACGTCACCCGAACTCGAAACCCTGAGTCCTCTCTCCGCGCATACCTTAGCGTGTTGGGCTAGGATCAACTGGCCCGGATCAGGGGTTTTGGGGGGCTCAGTCAGCGGGCCAATGGCACGCTTCCAATAGCCAGTTTCCGCGTAATTAAGCCAGTTGGCTCCGCTGAATAAATGAATGCGCTTCGCCTGTACTTGACCTTCTATTTTGATGCTATAGGCAATTACATCCAGCTGTTCAAGCAACTTCAGTTTTGCCCCCGAACGGATTGTAATTTGCCCTTCGGTCACATGCAGTGTTTCAAGACCGCCGCTCTGTCCCCAAATCGGCGAACCTGTTGTCAACGCAATGTGGCCACTGTTAAGAAAACGGTAGCCCCAATAAGACACGCCATGAGCATTGACATAGGACATTTCGGCCGGCTGCCCAGCAATCTTAACGATCATATTGGGCTGAGATGGCATCTCTCCGGTGACTTCATTCAGGACTATTTTTAGCGTTAGGTCACTCTGTGGCTGTGGACTGCGCACAATCGCCCATTCTGGCTCAGTTGCCGGCAATGCGTTTTCTTCAGGCACAGGCTCGCGGGTATCTGCGGGGGACGTCGTCGGTTGGCGAACAGAAATTGAGGATGACTGAAAAAGCTGGGTCGTATTCTGAATGGGGTTCATGATCAGACTCTCCTTGCATATAGCAAAGCGCGCAGAAAAAAGCTGTGTTTTTTTGAAAAACCTCGAGGCCGCCCTCCCCAAGCATAGGGGGTCTGTCCATAACCATCACACATAATGCCTCTGATAAGCGGTGGCTCGGCTTCACGTTATGCTCTAGCCAAAGCATTATTTTTTAACTCACTAATTTTTTGCTTAAGGGCTTGGTTTTTTTCAATGAGCGCCGCATTGTCCTGAACCAGTTCAATACTCTCCTGAAGATGCTTTATCGTGCCTCGAATTTTATTAGCCTCTCCATTAAAACCATCTAGAATATTCAGGTCCTCTGTTGAAGAGAGTGGCGTTGCTAACCTTTCGTCATTTATTTTTCTTTGCAGTTGGACTGTATCTGCCGCCATTTCGGCTAAAATACTTTGCTCGGCTTCCATCTCTGCACCAGATTTTATTTTCTCTTCAATCTGTTCAACTAAATGCGTCAGGCGAGCCATCAGTGATAGCGTTTTACTTGCACAGACACCTACAGGAGTCATTAATGACTGGTTTAAATCACGTGCGATCCTTTCTAAATGTTCGGCCGTCGTCATTTTCCCAGGAGTCACTTTTTCTGATGAAAGCCCCTGTAGTACTTTATCCAATTCACGCGTAATATCCCTTAAGGGTCTTACCGTAGCTCGAGTTCCTGCACACGATACTGCTTGAAAAGCACTCATCATAATCCTCTAGATTCATATGCGTCATAAACACTGTCATATATTTACTTTTTTAAGTGAGTGACTATGTCCGATGATTTAAGGGGTTAGTCTAATAGTTGTCGTGATTTTTATTTTAGTCTTCTCTAGTTTTTCTGTAATTGGCATAAAAGTCTCAACACTGGATATGCAGTGCTGAGACCAATTTAAACAAATAAAAATCCAGATATAAAACCCTTAGATAAATTTATTATTGATCATTCACTAATGCATTTGCCCTATTCTCTAGCTCTCTCATTTCAGAAGAAAGAGCATAATATTCACGGGTAAGTGCTTGATTATTTAAAATAGCTTTTTCTTGATTTATAATCTCTTTTGCTTTATCCCGTATTTTAGCGTTTAACTCATAGGTCCTCCCCAAAATATTTAGCTTTTCTGCCTCACTTGCTGGCGTCTGTGAAATTTTTTCGTTTAGATTCCCTTGCGATTTCAAATACTCTTCTTCTGTGTTATTGAACGCCTCCTTTGCCCGTTCTCTTAACTGTGCCTCCATGGCTTGCACATCTGTATTAGTGGGTATGTCTACGTCTGGCTTTACTAAATCTAAAGTACGCCCCATCAGCAATATGCTCTCTTTTACAAACTCTGTTGTAGGCCTGAGTACAACTCTCTCAGTACCGCGTATAACCTGCCCTAAGGGTTTTATCGTTACTCTTTCCACATCACGCGCAACTTCTCCTAAAGGTCTTATCGCCTCTCTCTCCACAGTCCGCGCTACCTCTCCCAGGGGTCTTATTGTCACTTTTTCCACGTCACGCAAAACACTTTCTACAGCACCCATAGCTCTCTCCTTAGGTTTTAAAAATTAAGAAAGATTATCAATTAATGGTATCGACTAGTTATTGTCACTTAATTTATAAATGAAGTAATTTTTTTAATATAGGAGAGTTATTTTTTATTTTCAAGTATCCTCACAAAGGATATATTCTATATTTAAATCAAAATACTTTTTCAAAAAAGTATTTTTATAGACCAATCAAGTTTATAGTGCATTCCTCTGTAAATTTTCTTCTAACAACGATATGCCCAAGTCAATGCGCGCTTGCTTGGTCAAATTTATGTATAGTTCACGTAATCCTTCATCTATTTGGACTGGTATCCTATTTACTTCTTCTATATATTGTTGCTCCGTCATATTTTCAGGCCTGTTCGACCACGCATCCCGTAACGCCTTGCACCTGGTTTCATAGCATTCAAATTCTTCAGAATATGTTCTTTTTAGATAGTTTTGCCAAGCCGCATGATGCGCAAAGAAATTTAAAAGTTCAGCCCCTCGCCCTACGTTCTCTAATAATTGTCTTATTGCATCCAGCTCCGGAGTTGTCATGCCTGACAGCCTCGGGTACAACATATCTTGCTCTTGAATCAGTAAATCCCACAAATCTCTTAAGTTAATCTGGACGGCAAGATAGGTTTCAACCTGAGTAGAGGACGGCAAATGCTTTAATTTTTCGGAGATTACTGCCTCCAGTTTATTTAAACGAAATTGTTGAACAATAATGTTCACCAATTCATTTGGGCTAATCTCACCGCGTTCAGCTCTCGCATTAAGAAATGCCTGTTCAATACAGTTCAGCCCATGACTCACTCTATTGCCACATTCTCCCAAAGCCTCTTTTACAAAATCAAAGCAGAGTGGGCTTAAATCTTCATGTTCCTTTAGCTCCCGAAGCACGCAACGCAGACGTTGCTTAAGATGCTCTAAACCCACTCTGGTTCTAGCATCCGCTGTATCAGATAATCTTAGAAGGAAATCTGAAAAGTTTAACGCGTCCTTAGTAGTAATATGGGTGATCCAATTCTCGAAAGGTTTATTTTCCTTAGCGGAAGAGATGTCCAAGAATTGGAGGGTCCTAACAAGGTAGCGTCGCGCGATAAGCGCATTAATCTTATCCGCTGTGGCCTCCTCCAGAATAAAATGCTCCAAGTATTCTAGGTTGCGAGAATTATTAGCGTCAGAGTTAATTTTATTTTTAATTGAATCTGCTACTGGGTTGCCTCTGATATCAATCACAATATTATTAAAGCAAGAGGGGAAATTTTTCATTCCCCTAATTTCATTATTCGATATATCTAAAAAAAATAGAATTTTCAGCTTCTGGATGAAGCCTGGCAATTCACTTAATTTATTATTTTTCAAAATTATAAGGTAAACATTTTTCAAATTATCAAAATCACCCAATATTTCTGGCAAATCAGTCAAATTTAGGCCGCCAAGATCTAATATTCGGCAATGATGGCACTGCTGAATACGTAGGACAGCTTCTCCACGCTTTTCTCCGGGACTCTCCAAAGTCTGCCAATATTTTAATTTTGCCCAGTTATCGGGTAGCTCAACCAAGTCCGGGTTTTTAACGATTGTACTAGTCTTATTAGTACTCGTCTCATTATTTGAATTTTCACTTTTTCCAATATCTTGCCCTCCTTCGCCACACCCTACAAGGAGAAAAAATACGATCAATATAGATAAGAGAATTCGTTTCATGACGCTTTACCTCATTTCTTTATAGCACTCGCTACCTCTCTACGAACAAACTCGATGCTACTTTTCCTCAATCCATAACGCCGCACATATTCTGCTTGGATTAACCTTTTTTATCATCTTAATGCAGCTTTACTTTTGGTGCGGTCGAACGGCGTAACCAATGGGCTATAGTATCCGCCACCATCCATCCAAAACCATGTAATGCCGCAATATGCATCCGGTACAAAGACGTATACATAAAGCGTGCAAAAAGTCCTTCAATAAGCAAATTGCCCCCCATGATGCCGCCCATTAAATTGCCTACCGCGCTGAAGTGGCCGAGTGAAACGAGTGAGCCAAAATCTCGATAATGGAAGTTAGGAAGGGACGCGCCTTTAACGCGACGGGTTAATGCGCGCAGTAAAAAATTGGCCTGTTGATGCGCGGCTTGTGCGCGCGGAGGAACCGTGGTTTTTTTCTCAGGCCACGAACAACTCGCACAGTCACCAAATGCAAAGATGTCAGGATCACTTTCGGTTTGTAGTGTAGCGCGGACTTTAAGTTGACCACGTGGATTGGTCGCAAGCCCATCTAATTGACTCAATATGGCCGGCGCTTTAATGCCGGCTGCCCATATCGTGAGATCCGTTGCTAGCGTTTTGCCGCTTGCTGTCAAAAGTGCTCGTTCAGACACGCTCGCGACTTGCTCATTGACCATAATGTCAATATTGAGTTTGGCCAGTAAGTCAGCCGTGGCTTTTGAGACGCGTTCCGGCAGCGCTGGCAAGATACGCGGCCCCGCTTCAATAATAGCGATACAAATCTGTTTAGGATCAAGCGGGGATACGCCATAGGCGGCTAATATTTGGGCAGTTTGGCGCAATTGTGCCGATAATTCAACGCCGGTTGCACCACCGCCGACAATGGCAATTTGAAGCCGCGGCGGAGCGGCAGCTTGAGCCAAATTTGCCTGCGCGCGCATGCACGCCGTCAGTAAACGCTGGTGGCAGGCTTGCGCCTGCGCTACGGTATCCAACGCCAGTGCATATTGCTGAGCGCCCGCCACATCGAAAAAATGTGTAACGCTGCCGATGGCAATAACCAATGTGTCATAAGCCAGTTCGCGAGAAGGCAATAACTCAGCGCCGTTAGCATCATAGACAGCCGCCAGCGTGATGGTCTTCGCCGAACGGTTAAGACCGATTAATGCGCCAAGCCGGAATTCAAAGTGATGCCAATGCGCCTGCGCGGCATATTCAAGTTGATGTGTAAAGGGATCCATACTACCCGCTGCGACTTCATGCAGCACAGGCTTCCACAGATGAGTCGGATGAGAGTCAACCAACACAATGTGCGCAGTTTGGCGAGCGCCAAAACGGTTGCCTAAACGGGTTGCCAACTCAAGCCCGCCGGCGCCGCCGCCTACTATCACAATGCGATGCATACTCGTTATCCTAATAAGAAACGAAATTAAAGCTCGTTAAACGAAGTATAGCTTCGTTTGCAAATACGCTAACAAATATAATCTTTAACTTATTCAGGCATAAAAAATGTCTCAAAGTTTTTGTTTTTTTATGTTTTAAATGGTGTATCTATGTCACGAAATTTTTTTGTCTCTGCTTTCCCCCTTCATTCACCTATCTCATCTACAGAAATCTCTAAAGATCCCAAAAGCAAAGCCAAAAGACCCGCACTTATAAGAAGACCTTCTTACACTCTCGGGTGTCTTTCTCACTTTGCAAAAACAGCTTTTGAAAGGACTACCGGCACTTCTCCGATTATTATGCAAGCCCATGACAGTCAATCTGATGATTTTTTCTCACAACCCATTACGCCAGACTCCGTTTATCAATTTGTTCAATTAGAGAATCAGGCTATCACCTCAACCCCACTGGGTTCTCCTCAAGACATCGTAGCTTTTGGGGCCACCCTGGCTCGAGGCCCAGTAGCTCACTGTGTTGGCCAAAATGTTGCGCTTGCACGAGAAGGGTATAACTCAGAAAATGAATACTCAAGAGAAGCCTTGCTCGCGCTCAATTCGCCCTATTAATGCGCCTCTTCCCAATTTTTGCCTACCCCCACTTCAACCACCAGCGGCACGCGTAATTGCGCGACGTCGCCCATGAGGGTCGGCAAGCATGCGCGCACTTCCTCCAATTCTGCATCCGGCACTTCAAGCACAAGCTCATCATGGACTTGCATGATGAGCTTGGTTTGACGTACTCCTTGATACAACCACTGCTGCACGGCAATCATCGATAGTTTGATCAAATCGGCTGCAGTGCCTTGCATAGGTGCATTGATTGCCGCCCGCTCAGCCGCCTGACGGCGTGGCCCACTACCGCCATTGATCTCAGGCAACCATAAACGCCGGCCAAAGACAGTTTCGACATAGCCCTGCTCTTTTGCGCGCACGCGGGTTTCGTCCATATAACGCGCAACTCCTGGATAGCGATTGAAATAGCGATCGATATAAACCTTAGCGGCATCACGCGAGAGTTTTAGGTTTGCCGCCAGCCCAAATACGCTCATGCCATAAATTAAGCCAAAATTAATGGTTTTTGCGACACGTCGCTCTTCATCAGAGACCTGCTGTAGCGCAATGCCAAAAATTTCGGCGGCGCTGGCCCGGTGAATATCTTCACCACGCGCAAAAGCGCCCAATAAATTTTCATCGCCTGAAATATGCGCCATAATGCGCAGCTCAATCTGCGAATAATCTGCCGACACAATCTGAGATCCAGGTGCGGCGATAAAGGCTGCGCGGATACGCCGCCCTTCGGCCGTACGTACCGGAATATTTTGTAAATTAGGTTCATTTGAAGCAAGTCGTCCCGTGACTGCGACTGCCTGCGCATAATTCGTATGGACCCGCCCCGTTTGGGGGTTAACCATTTTGGGCAGTTTATCCGTATAAGTTGTTTTGAGTTTTGACAGCGTACGATGCTCAAGCAGCAATTTGGGCAGCGGATAATCTTCTGCTAGCCTTTGCAAGACCTCTTCATCCGTTGATGGCGCACCGCCCGGGGTTTTTTTGATAACCGGCAATTGCAGGCGTTCAAAAAAGATCTCACTGATTTGCTTAGGCGA
Source organism: Mycoavidus cysteinexigens (assembly GCF_003966915.1). Classification (NCBI taxonomy): domain Bacteria; kingdom Pseudomonadati; phylum Pseudomonadota; class Betaproteobacteria; order Burkholderiales; family Burkholderiaceae; genus Mycoavidus; species Mycoavidus cysteinexigens. The sequence continues at coordinate 1,193,795 of NZ_AP018150.1, read as the reverse complement.
GCTCAAATTAAATGGGCCACCAGCTAAGGTGTGCGCTTCTTTTTCTACTTGCATCAGACGCGTGCCAAGCTCATGACTTTGCTGAGCCAGTAATTGAGTATCAATTAGGACGCCGTTACGCTCCATGACGCGTAGTACACGCGCTGTGGGCATTTCAATCTCACGATAGACATGCAGCAAGCCAGGTTCTTTTGAAAGTTGTGGATAAAGCGCATGATGTAGGCGTAACGTCACATCCGCATCTTCCGCCGCGTACTGCATTGCCTGCTCAAGCGGGACTTGATCAAAACCAATTTGAGCTGCGCCTTTACCGCAAATGTCGACATATTTGATTGTATTCAGGTCCAGATGGCGCAACGCCAGACTATCCATATCATGGCTCCGATGCGATTCGAGCACGTACGATTGAAGCAAGGTGTCATGCTCGATGCCGGCCAGTGTGATGCCATAGTTGGCGAGCACTTGCTCATCGTATTTCATATGCTGGCCAACTTTCTTTTTAGTCGGATCTTGCAGCCACTCTTTAAGCCGCTCCAGCACAGCATCACGGGGCAATTGGGCACTCTCGCCGCCTATATCCGGCCCCCGATGGGCCAACGGCAGATAAGCTGCATGACCGACTTCGACTGAGAATGAAAGGCCAACGAGCTGCGCGCGCAGCGGGTCAAGCGCCGTCGTTTCAGTATCGAAAGCAGTTAATGTGGCGGTCTGGATTTTTTCTAACCAGATATCGAACTGCGTCCAGCTCAATATGCTCTCATAATGCGGAGCGTCTTCCAGCACGGGCGCGACTGAGTGGCTAGAAGCGCCGTTAGCAGGCCCTGCTACGCCTGCCGCTGCGAGTTCTTGCAACCAGCTTTTAAAGCCGTACTGGGTGAATAAATCTAGCAGTTCCGTTTGCGCTTCGGGACGCATCGCCAGTGAAGCTTCAATGGATTGAATTTGCGGCTCAAGCACGCAATCCGTGCGTACCGTGATTAGCTTGCGCGCTAAAGGCAAAAAATCAAGGGCACGGCGCAAATTCTCACCGACCGCGCCACTAATTTGCGCAGCATGTTCCACCACGCCCGCCAATGAAGCATATTGCGTCAGCCATTTGAGCGCGGTTTTAGGACCGCATTTTTCAACGCCTGGCACATTGTCTGAGGTATCGCCGATTAACGCCAAATAATCCACAATTAAGCCTGGCGGCACGCCAAATTTTTGCTTGACTCCCGCTTCATCGAGCACTTCATTGCTCATTGTATTGACTAGCGTAATTTGACTTGTCACTAATTGCGTCAGGTCTTTGTCGCCGGTTGAGATAATGACTTTCATGCCAGCCTGCTCAGCTTGCTGCGCTAAGGTGCCAATCACATCGTCAGCTTCAACTCCATCCACCATGAGCAATGGCCAACCTAAAGCGCGCACGGCGCGATGAATCGGCTCAAGCTGCTGAACCAGGTCTTCTGGCATCGAAGAACGATGCGCTTTATAAGCGGGATACCAGTCCTCTCGAAAAGTTTTACCTTTAGCATCAAACACACACGCGCTATACTGCGCCGGGTTGTCTTTGCGCAAGCGCCGCAGCATATTGATCATGCCGTATAGCGCACCAGTCGGTTCCGCATTGGGGCTGCGCAAATTGGGCAATGCATGATAAGCACGATACAAATAACTTGAGCCATCGACCAATAACAAAGTCTGGCCTTTTAAATTGGATTGCACAAACATATGAATACGCCAAACAATAGAAAAATGACGCCAAGCTTACGCGCAATTGCAGATCAAGAGCGTGCTACCGCAAAAAAAGCGCGTGCATCATGGCAAATGTTTACGATTATGGCAGAGTTCATCGAAGCCACTGAATATCTATCGGAAATCCGGCCCGCGGTATGTATTTATGGCTCCGCGCGCTTAAAACCCGATACGCCCTATTATGATCTCACGATAAAAATTGCCCGCAAGCTTTCAGATGCAGGCTTTGCGGTTATTTCCGGCGGCGGCCCAGGGCTGATGGAAGCCGCGAATAAAGGGGCGCATGCCGGCAAAGCGCCATCGGTTGGTTTAAATATTGAATTGCCGCATGAACAGCATGGTAATCCGTTTCAAGATATTTCACTGCGCTTTCGCCATTTCTTTACGCGCAAGGTCGCTTTCACCAAACATTCTGATGCGGTGATCGGGATGCCAGGGGGGTTTGGCACTTTAGACGAAATGGCGGAAGTCCTCACTTTAGTTCAAACCCGTAAGGCGCGGCACGTGCCGGTGATTTTAGTCGGCTCTAAATTTTGGCAAGGTTTGCTTGATTGGTTCCGCACCGCAATGCTGCCTATGGGGTTGATTAGCCAAACGGATCTGGATTTGATACAAGTTATCGATGATCCAGATCAAGTGCTCGATGCCATCTTAGCCTTTTACGAAGAACACACCATTCCCCCTGAAGTGGTTGAAGAATCGGCTGAGGTCACGCAAGAAACTAAACAATCCGATGGCGATCGCATGTTTTCAATTTAAGACTAGTTTATTGAAACGCTACTTCGGCGAAACTGCGCAGTTTACGGCTATGCAAGTTATCTAGGCCGTTTTCGCGCAGTAATTCCATCGCTCGCACGCCAATTTTTAAATGCTGGCTAATCTGCGTACGATAGAATGTATTTGCCATACCAGGCAATTTTAATTCTCCGTGGAGCGGTTTGTCAGAAACGCATAAAAGGGTGCCATACGGCACACGAAACCGAAAACCATTGGCCGAGATCGTCGCACTCTCCATATCCAGCGCAATTGCGCGGCTTTGCGAAAGGCGGCGTATCGGCTCCTGGTGACTACGCAGCTCCCAATTACGGTCATCGACACTGGCTACGGTGCCCGTGCGCATGACGCGTTTTAAGGCTAAGCCTTCGAGCTGCGTAACATCAGCCACCGCCCGCTCAAGCGCGACCTGGACTTCAGCCAAGGCCGGAATTGGCACCCAAAGCGGCAAATCCGCATCCAGCACATGGTCTTCGCGCACATAACCATGCGCCAACACATAATCCCCTAAGCGCTGCGAATTACGTAGGCCCGCGCAATGGCCTAGCATAATCCACGCGTGGGGACGCAACACCGCGATGTGATCAGTGATGGTTTTGGCATTAGAAGGTCCCACGCCAATATTCACCATCGTAATGCCCGAGCCATCCGCTCGCTTTAGATGATAGGCAGGCATCTGCGGCAAACGCGTCGGCGCCACTCCAGCTACGCTCGTCTTACTCCCCGGCCCAGCAAGGTTGGCATTATGCGTAACGACATCACCCGGTTCAATGAAGGCCACGTACTGGCTGCGATATGCACTCTCAACCGGATCACTGGCCGGCGCCATTAAGGTACGGCCAAGCTGAACAAATTCATCAATGTAAAATTGATAATTCGTATAGAGTACATAATTCTGAAAATGCGTCGGCGAGGTCGCCGTATAATGCTTGAGTCGATGCAAAGAAAAATCAACTCGCGGCGCAGTAAAAAGAGCCAGTGGGTGGGGTCCGCCAGGTAATGGTTGATAAGAGCCATTTACAATGCAATCATCAAACGCCGCTAAATCAGGCATGTCGAAAATATCGCGCATTTGGCTAAGCTGTTCGTAAGCTAGCGCACTTTCTAAATGAATACCTTCGGCAAACGCAAAATGAATCGGGATCGGTTGCTCGGATAGCCCCACTTCAAGCTGCACCGAATGATTGTTAGCCAATAAACTAAATTGCCGCTGGTAATAATAGTCGAATAAATCTGGGCGCGTCAGCGTCGTTTCAAAGACTCCAGGACCTGACACAAATCCATACGAGAGGCGTGAATCAAGTCGCGTGCTATTTTCAGTGCGCACTCGTACATAAGGATAATAAGCGCGAACTCGGCGCGTAAACTGCTCACCGCGTTGGTAACGCGTAAAGGCATCGCGCAAAGCGGTCGTGCTTATCTCATAGAGTTCGGCTACCCGTTTAACGGCCAGGATTGGATCTTTAATTTGCTCTGTAGCTGTCATATTTTTTGAATACATTTTTAAATAAATGCACACACCTTGAACCGTCCTGGCCTGGTAACCTGCCGCTTTACTTTAAGCCTGCCTATGGTAGAGATCGAGCTGCGCACAACAAGCTAAAGGAGTGTAGCATTCTTGCCGTACAAGCACGCGGTTTTGCATCCAGTGGATTCAGTAGGTTTGCTAAAATCGCCTTTTCCTTTCAATCAAGCTGTTATTTTATAAATCCGCATGGCTGTTTTCACCCCTGTTACCGACGCTCAACTTACATCTTGGCTACAACACTATTCTCTTGGACAGGTGCTCAGTTTGCGTGGCATTACGGCGGGGATTGAAAATAGTAATTTTTTTCTCACAACCAGCCGCGGCAGTTATGTACTAACGATTTTCGAAAAACTGGCTGCCAGCGAACTGCCGTTTTATCTCAATCTGATGCAGCATTTGGCAATGCATCAAGTGCCCGTGCCAGATCCCGTGATGCGTAATGACGGTACTTTATTTGGCGAACTGTGCGGCAAACCGGCTACGATCGTTACCAAACTGAAGGGCGTAGCTCAGCTCACACCGGGTGCACAGCATTGCGCCCAAGTCGGGCAAATGCTAGCGCAAATGCACCTAGCGGGGCGCACTTTTTCATTAGCGCAACCCAATCTACGCGGCCTAAATTGGCAACAACAAGCCGCCAGTGCAGTGGATCCTTTTTTGACCACGCCACAGCGTGAGTTATTACACTCTGAACTGGCGTTTCAACACACCTTGCAGAAGAGTCCTGATTATCTTGCCTTGCCTGAGGGGCCCTGCCATTGCGATCTATTTCGCGATAATGTGCTTTTTGCGCCAGCCAACACGACTCATCAAGCTGAATGTTTAAGCGGTTTTTTTGATTTTTATTTTGCAGGTGTGGATAAATGGCTTTTCGACGTCGCAGTTTGTGTCAATGATTGGTGTATTAATTCTCCAAGCGGCGAGCTTGATCCGGTGCGGGTACAGGCGTTTTTGCGCAGTTATCAAACGGTACGCCCTTTTACTACAGGCGAAACATTCTGTTGGCGCGCAATGCTACGCGCTAGCGCCTTACGTTTTTGGCTATCGCGCCTTTATGATGTTTATTTACCACGTCAAGCGCAAATGCTTGAGCCTCATGACCCTGCACACTTTGAGAAAATACTGCGTACTCATATAATGGGGACAGCTTTGTAGTCACTTTAATTTTTAGAATTTTTACGCCCATATATGCATATCAATAAACTCCCTGCCAAAGCAGGTTACGCATGGTTTAAACAAGGACTTTGGCTATTTGGGCAAAACCCATTTATTTTTTTAATTGGCTCTTTATGTAGTTTAGTTTTAATTCTGCCTCTTTTAATTGTGGGGGAACGGCTTTTAAGTCCACTCATACGAGTCGGCTTTATGGCAGTATGTCGCAAAAAGCTTAATCAAAAATCTACCCTACCCACAACCCAGATAACTCTACTTAGTACTTATAATAAGAAAACTGTGGCGCGACTGCTATTACTCGGCTTATATGAAATAATTGCCTTTCTGATCTCAGCAGTTTTAGCATTTTTAATAGTCTTAATCTGGACCACGCCCGATAATTTTATTAAAGATATGGTAGCAGAAAATTATGCGTCGTTTTATGTGCTATGCGTATTGGTGATCAGGCTAATAATTTACAGAATATTTTGTATCTTAACCAGATTTGCGCCAGCTTTAATCGCTTGGCACCGGATACCGGTACATAAAGCGCTAGGCCTTAGCGTGATTGCATGTTGGCGTAATTTTAGCGCCATTATGCTGAATTCACTGCTGTGGCTGCTATGTTTAAGCATTACCTATACTTTAGCGTTTGGCATACTCTTTATGTTAAACGCTAATCCGCCAGTGTATGCCGTATTAGCGCTTACCATTCCCATTAACTCGATACCAATTCTTTTGTGCATGAATTATGCAAGCTACGTTGACTGCTTTTCACACGATATTGAGTCTTTAAGGCGGGACTTAGCGGCTGAAAAAGCGTGACGAGGTTCTACCAGCTCAAGGGTTTGGCAGGGTTACTTTCACTCGGGGAGTACCTTGCTACGTGTGGCGGGCGCCCTTCTTGCCGTGATTCGATCGCTGCGGATAAAGGTCGCAAAGCCTTTTCAGATAAGGCTCAGCGGGCTTATGTATAACGAGCGTCCTTAAGCGCATAGCATCCCATGTCTGTGCATTAGGCGCTTTTTTTCAGCATGGGCATATTTGGGCGAAATTTGAGTGCTTTTATGCTACATTCGCTATTAGGGTTGCCGTGGTTGAGTTTAATATAACTTATGGACTATCGGAGCATGGGGAGCATTGCTTAGGTTAGAAGCATCAAACTAGCGTTGTACCCCCTCTTTTTTACCGCTTCTATAATTTATTTTTCAATAGGCATTTGCACATTTTATGCGAGCTATGTTGGCTGTTTTTCCTCTGGGCCAATACGCGCGACTGCGCGCCAGCAACTGACCTAACCTTTTATCCCAGCGGATACTCTGGGATGGGTGGTTGGCTCGTCAATTGGCTAACGCCAATTCAAACTGGCTTATGTACGCACATGGCAGCCATAACTTGGTTATAACTATCACTTTGAAAATCGCCCAATACTATGTATTTTAATCAAGTTACCGCCAAAACTGGCTATTTATGGTTTAAACAAGGGCTTCAGCTCTTTTGGAAAAATTTAACGACTTTTCTAATTGCCTCTTTGGGCTATGCGTTGTTAATGCTGCTCATTTCCTCTGCACCTGTGTTGGGCCATTACCTGCCGTTAGTTTTACTGCCGCTCGTAACGATTTGCTTCATGACAGTATGTCGCAACACACTCAATCATGAATCAACCTCCCCCCTCGCTTTGTTCACTAGCTTACGCGCCACTTTCAACAAGGGCGCTGTATGGCAATTGTTATTGCTCGGCCTATGCCAAGCGTTCGCTCTCTTCATTTTGGTACTCTTGATACAAAAGGTCGTATCGCTGAATGCCCAACCCAAAATCATGGAAAGCAGCCCTTCAATATTATTTATATTGATGTTGGCGATGATTCTAAGTTCTATTGCGAATGCGATGCTACTTTGGTTTTCTCCCGCTTTAATCGCATGGCGCCAAGTGCCTTTGCATAAGGCAATTTTCTTTAGTGTGGTTGTCTGCTGGCGGAATCTAACCGCGATTATTGTGCATGGATTACTGTGGCTAGGCTTTGCTTGTGCGTTGTCATTAGTCGTGTTCAGTATCTTGTCCGTACTCGGAAGCGCTGAGGAACAAATTAAGCAAAACTTAATATTTACTATGCAAATTATTTTAGTTCCGCTTTCTTTTTGTACCCGTTATGCAAGTTATATTAGCTGTTTTCCAACTGAACCGCCTGCGACTATGCAGCCATGATTTTTGCCGTCTAGGAGCGAGCTATTTAAGGGGCTAATCCAACCCTCAAAAAAACTCTTGCTTAATAGGGTTTATCTCCTACACTAAGAAATGCGCTGTGGCACTTTTAAGGTGATTTTTTTCTCGATGCCTTATGCGTGGATTGGTGTAGATATTGCCCGCCTGCATCGTGGGGTGGTTTGTTTTTAAATGTAAAAATAAGGAAACGATCATGACCAAGAGCAAAGAACTAAGCCAAGATATTCAGTTGGAAGAAACCCTAATGGAATTTTGCGCTTCTGAAGCAACCATGGGCGCGGTAGGAGAGAAAAACGAAGCCGGCTTTGGTAAATACGATGACGTGTAAATAGTCGGGCCAGACAAGCATGCTCACGGCTTGTCTGGCATTTTATTAGCGATGACTATACTCCAAGCGCGCCTGTCCTACGCAAAAACGATGAGAATTTGGTCACCGCGCAAACGTTTCCAGCAATTAATCCAAAATTAAACTCGGTTAGCCCTTCCCTCAAACGGGCGGAATGTCTGTGGGCGGTTGGAAATTGCTGACGATTCCTTTGAGCGTAGATCTGCTTGGAGTTGCATCTTAAAGTTGGAACTCCGTTATGACCATTCTAGGCTGCGTTTACCCCACACCACAAGAGCCATTAACGCCAAACCGAGACTGGTTTTTAACTTATGATAAAACAAGGCGGCTAGCCGGTGCGTTTTGGCAAGAGGCGGACGAATACCATAGCATGTGTACTTTGTTTAGCCACGACGAAACGCTTTTTTATTGTCTTTATGGGCAAGCGTTTTCAAAGCAAGACAATCGGGAAATTAACAAAAGTGACTTGCGTGAAATCGCCTTAAAAGGCCCTTCTTTATTAACGGCTAAATTTTGGGGCGCGTATTTATTTATCTGTTTCGACAAAATAGCTAGAAAATTCATTTGCTGTTGCGATCCAAGTAATCGATGGGCGGTATATTGGTCGTGGTCTGAGCGCCATGGATTATTATTTTCAGATACGATTACCTGTTTACATCAAACTCTGACTGAGATAGGTGAGCGCCCAAGCTGGAATAAATCGTTCTTTACCACTTGGCTGCGCACGAGCACAGTTCAAAGTGGTGCCTTGCCATTTGATAACATCTTGGAACTTCCGCCAGGATGCGCTATTTTCTATACTTATGGGCGCAAGCCAGAAATGTCGTCTGTTTGGGATCCGCTCAAGAGCCCAGTTCGTGATTCAATCTCTCAAAATCCGTACGATATTTTAAAAAACTACCTAAGCCTAAACGTGTCGCACAACGACCAGCCGGTGTTAGAGCTTTCAGGTGGCTTAGAGTCGAGTTCTATTTTGCTGGCCATGCAGGCATTAGCGCCTGTTACGCAACCGCTTTCTTGTGCTCATTATTATAATTCTGAGGTTGGCTCGTCTAACGAGCTTGAGCACGCGCGCCGCGTCGCTCAATATACGGGCGCCCGGCTTAACGAAATCGATAACAAAGTTTTATCATTCGCGCCTGTCAAGCTCATCCCACGCCTCGCAAAGCCCCACTTCCGCTCTAACTCGTTTGCATTTAATCAGCATATTGCCAGCAGGCTCGACGAATGTGAGAACACTATACTCATCAGCGGACATGGCGGGGATGCACTTTTTCTCGCGCCGCCTCCTTGCAGCGTGCTGGCCGATGCAGCGCTTACGTTGCACTGGCGGCATCTGATGCGTAGGGCGGTGGATTTGGCGTTAATCCGTAGAAAACCTCTTTCCCATATCGCGTGGTCTGCCATCAAATCTGTATTTTCTTCGGATCCGTTCGGAAATGTCAGTCGCGCGTTTAAGCTACTGTCTGATGCAGCTCAAGGAGAACCGCTCGATGGCTGGTCCCATTTACATCCATTTATTCAAAACACAAATATTCGCCTTCCCGGTAAATTATACCAGCTATTTCTAGCTTATTTATCGCTAGATGATGTAAGAACGCCGGCGCATCCATTCAAAAGAGGCACACATTATCCATTTCTGTGTCAGCCAATGATCGAATGCGCACTGTCGACACCTAGCTATCGTCACTTTGAGGGAGCCCATAATCGCATTATCCTTAGAAAGGCTGTCTCTACCGCAACCGGCTATCCGCACCTCTGGCGGCGCAACAAAGGTGAAACAACCGGCATCCACTTGCTTGGCATACGGCAACATAAAGCTCATGTGATGGCCCATTGCCTCGAAGGTTTTTTAGCTAAAGAGGGGTATATTGACCCAATTCGAACCCATGCTGCAATTTTGGAGAGCTGCAAAGGCCGCAACGAATATTTAACCGACATTTTTCATATTTATTCCGCTGAACTCTTTATTCAGGGATGGCAGTAGTCGGTGAGGCGGCTAAAAATACTCCAAGCCAAGGCGATTCGTTTTCTGCTTATGGTCAAATGAATCGTACACGCGCTTTCAAGTTATTGCAGCCCAGTAGCCGCGACCCATTGCGCATAAGCAGGATGAGCCGAAGTTGGCCAACTGAGAATTTCAGGCGTTTGATAAGGATGATGGCGCGCAATCCATTCTTTTAGCTTTGGCGCCATTTCAACCGTAGTTTTAAAAAGAAGCACGATCTCTTCGGTTTCTTCAAACTTGCCTTGCCAAAAATAACGCGAGTGCACGGGCGCAAATTGTGTAACACAGGCCGCAAATTTCGTGTCGAGCGCCTGGCGGCTCAATGTAGCCGCTGCTTCCGTCGAAGGTAACGTGGTGAGAATCAAGACTACGGTGTCTGTCATATGATCTAACCCCTGTGCATTGACGATATTGCTAATCATCAATCGGTTGCAATTTTGCTACCGCTAGCGCCAGCCACTTCGCGCCGTGCCGGCTAAAATTGACCTGCGCGCGTGCCTCAGCGCCGTTACCTTCAAGAGCCGCTACAGTGCCTTCGCCGAACTTTGTATGAAACACCGCTTGCCCTATCCAGAAGCCCGTAGCCGCCGTGCGCTGACGCGCCTCAAGGGCAGATGGCGCAACGCGCACCTCTTGCGTGGACTTTTTCGCAAACCAGTTACGCCCCCAACTATTCTCGTCACGGCTTCGCGTCATACTATTTTGGGCAAATGAGTCGCGCTTAGAGGTTAACCATTTCAGTCCCTCAGTAGGCAATTCATCGATAAACCGAGAGCCTACGTTATAACGCGTTTGCCCATGCAGCATACGGCTTTCCGCAAAGGATAGGTATAAACGTTTCTTCGCGCGGGTAATCGCAACGTACATTAAACGCCGCTCTTCCTCCAGGCTATTTGCGTCATTTGTGCTGTTTTGGTGAGGAAACAGCCCTTCTTCGAGGCCAGTAATAAAAACCGCATTAAATTCAAGCCCTTTTGCTGCATGCACGGTCATCAGTTGCACCGCATTTTGCCCCGTCTGTGCTTGGTTATCGCCCGCCTCGAGCGAAGCGTGGGACAGGAAAGCGGACAGCGGTGTCATCCCATCTGTGGCTTCAGCTGTCAAGCTGATTTGTGCCGACTCGTTTACCGGCAACTGAGCGGCCGGCGTAGCACCAGGCGCTAAAGGGATCGAACGCGCTGGCGTATTCAACTCATCCCCATTCTCCGCCACAAAAGCCACCGCCGCATTGACTAATTCACGTAAATTTTCAATCCGATCTTGCCCTTCACGCTCAGTTTCATAATGGGGAATCAGGCCGCTTGTCTGCGTAATATATTCAACGACTTCTGGCAAGCTCATGGCTTGCGTAGCATGGCGCATTTGTTCAATAAACTGGACAAACGCAATTAAATTGGCACCGGTTTTGCCGCCCACATAAGTGACGGCAGCCGCCAGCGAGCATTGATGCAAGCGCGCCATATCATTTAATTGCTCCAGCGCGCGCGCGCCAATTCCGCGGGTTGGGAAATTGACAACCCGTAAAAACGAAGTATCGTCATCCAGATTATCAAGTAAGCGCAAATACGCCAGCGCGTGTTTAATTTCCTGCCGCTCGAAAAAGCGCAAGCCGCCATATACGCGGTATGGAATTCCCTGGCTGACCAACATATGCTCAAACACCCGAGACTGCGCATTGCTGCGGTAAAGCAATGCGATTTGATCAAGCGCACCCCCTTGTTCGATCAAAGCATGGATTTCTTCACCCAACCAATTGGCTTCCCGCGTGTCAGTCTCCGCTCTATAGACTCGCACGGGTTCACCCGCGCCAGCTTCGGTGTAGAGATTTTTACCCAGACGCTGCGCATTATTGGCGATAAGGCCATTGGCGGCATCCAAGATGTGGCCATGAGAGCGGTAATTTTGTTCTAGCTTGATCAAATTACGCACTTCAAATTCACGCTGAAAATCCAGCATATTGCCAACATTAGCGCCCCGAAAGCCATAGATACTTTGATCATCATCGCCAACCGCAAATACCGCTCCTTTGGAACCTGCTAAAAGCTTTAACCACTGATATTGCAATCTGTTCGTATCTTGAAACTCGTCCACTAAAATGTGTTGAAAACGAGCTTGATAGTGCTCGCGCAGCGATACCTCGCGCGCGAGTAATTCATAACTACGCAGGAGCAGCTCTGCGAAGTCAACTGCACCTTCCCGTTGGCATTGAATTTCATAGGCTTCATAGAGTTCAACAAACTTACGATTAAAGGGATTGTCGACATCCATTTTAGAAGGTCGCAAGCCCTCCTCTTTTGCATGATTGATAAAGTTTTGTAACTGTTTGGGCGGGTATTTTTCGCTATCGAGATTGAGTCCTTTGAGTAAACGCTTAAGCGCTGACAACTGATCGGCTATATCGAGTATCTGGAAAGTCGCCGGCAAACCCGCCGCGCGGCAATGAACGCGCAGCAAACGGTTACACAAGCCATGGAAGGTACCAATCCACATGCCGCGAGGATTGAGAGGCAACAGTGCGCTTAAACGCGCAATCATCTCGCGCGCCGCCTTATTAGTAAACGTCACAGCTAGCACTTGCGCCGGATTAATACGGCCCGTCTGAATCAGCCAGGCAATGCGGGTTGTTAGCACCCGCGTTTTGCCACTGCCAGCACCGGCAAGGATTAACGCTGGTTCATCCGGCAAAGTCACTGCGGCCCGTTGCTCGGGGTTTAAATAACTCAGTAAATCAGCCATGGGGGGAACTTTTAGAATCGGTCCCCTTTATTATACGATGGACCATCGGCCCCTAAAGAAATAAACGTCCGTTATAGCCTAGCTAGATGGCCAATAGCTCTGATTGCTTTTGCTTAGAGAAAGCCAAGTTTGGTTTTTTTGTGTCAGAGGGCAAAGTTTGTATAGCGTGTTGCACAGCGGCGCATACCTTCTGATACATCGTTGTCCCACTGCCTAAGGTCGGCAAACATTTCATAACAAATTGAATCGCATCCAGTTGGGCTTTACCTTCAGTTACGATACTTTCCAGCACTTGCGCCCTCCCCGCAAGCGTCAAGCACGCTAAGCAAGGTTCGATTAAGTTAAAGATCTGTTTCCGTGAAGCTTGATCTAGGTTTAGCTTCTGCCAAGCAGAATGCAGACACGCAAGGGCTTGTGGCCGACTATCAATCGGCAGCGTGTCCACCAAGTTCAGGACTTGAGGCCATAATGCGCGGGGTATAGTCTCTAATGCTTGGGCCACTTTGGTAATAATTTTTCCAGCGACCTCCGGTTTAACCATGCGCAACTGCATGTCGAGCTCTTGCAATATTTTTTCACGCGCAACAGCCTGCACAGGCGCGACAAACTGCTCAACCAGTTGCATGACTTCCGCTTCAGATGCCTCCATGGCGATTTCCGCGCCCCAAGCGCCGGCTTGATAATCAGGCGACAACCATAGTGGAAAAATCGGATCATCCACTAATTCGTCCACTAATAAGGTTTTCTGCGGGCTAGACGGACGCTTAGGTAAACCAGCTAATTGCGTAGCCATCCCTCGCCTTGCCGGAAACGACCTATAAACGGGCGCCGCTTCAGTTTTGGGCGCTGCTTCAGTTTTTTTCGGAAATGAATGAGCCGAGAAAAAAGAATGAACTGTACGAAAAGTACCCATGATAACTACCCCGAGACTTGGTCAATAAATCTTTGAATTGCTTTTGCAATATCTATACGCTCAGCCCTGGCTCGCTCTATTTTTACAGAGCATCTTTTTCAAACCCAGCGCTGACCCCATTTCATTATGGTGCTTTAATAATAATGACGCGGATGTAACGCGAAACATCCAACAAAAAAACGAAGCAACGTCCCCTCAGCTCGATTAAACAAATCAGTTGTTGAGTTAAAGCAACAAATTCAGTATAATGCGCTTTGCTCACCATTTTATAATTTTTATAAGTTGGTCAGCATTTCAGCGTTTTGTTCCTACCCCGCCTGGAAACTGTTCCTCCGTCTAGGTCGTGCTTTGCACGGATTCCCCATTCAGAGGCTGTCGTTTTTAATACAGCTTCCAAACAATGCTCGCAACGTATAAACCTTGGGTTTTACGCCGTATCGCGCATTTCGGCATGGTATGACTTTAGCTTACAAATAGCCGACGCATTGTTTACTTTTAGGGATCCTCAATGAATTCTGATTCTTCAGCTAGCACACCTACACCTACGACCACAGATCAAGCAAAAAGCAATGCAGCCTTTGCGGCGCTTGGCCTATGCCCGGCCATTTTATCGGCTCTAGAGGCAACAGGTTATACCGAACCTACACCCGTCCAGCAAAAAGCGATTCCGGCTGCTCTCGCCGGCCGCGATTTGCTAGTCTCCAGCCCAACCGGCTCGGGCAAAACAGCTGCTTTTATGTTGCCCGCGATTCAGCGCTTTGCGCAAATGCAAAAGGAAGAAGCGCCTGCTGCTGCCGCCGCTCCCACTGAGCGCTCCCGTGAGCGCCGCGGCAATAGCCGCAATCAGCAGCAGCCGGCTGCCTACCCGGCTTTACTCGTCCTGACCCCTACGCGCGAACTCGCAGCGCAAGTGACAGCTGCCGCAACCACTTATGGCAAACATTTAAAATCTTTGCGCACCGTCAGCATCTTAGGCGGCGTGCCTTACCCTCAACAGCTTGCATTGCTAGCCAAGCAGCCAGAGATCGTCGTCGCCACGCCCGGCCGTTTGCTAGATCATCTTAAGCGCGGCCGCATTAATTTGTCTAAACTGACGATGCTCGTGCTGGATGAGGCTGACCGAATGTTAGATATGGGCTTTATCGACGATATTGAGACCATCGTCGCTGCAACGCCAGAAAATCGGCAAACATTGCTGTTTTCGGCCACCATCGATAGCCGGATTAGCCATTTAACCAAAAATTTATTAAAAACGCCTGAGTGTATTGAAATTACGCACCGCCCTGAACAACGCGCAAATATTACGCAAACGGTTCATTGGGTAGATGATCGCTCCCATAAAGACCGCTTGCTTAGACATTTATTGGCCGATCAAACCCTTGACCAAGCCGTGGTTTTTACAGCTACCAAAAGCGGTGCAGATGAGCTAGCTGATTTGCTTTTCGATGCGGGCTTCTCTTCAGCAGCATTGCATGGCGATCTGCCACAAAGCGCGCGGACTCGAACCATCCGTTCCTTGCGCGAGCGGCGTGTGCGGGTACTCGTTGCCACCGACGTAGCAGCCCGTGGCATCGATATACCTGGCATTACACATGTATTTAATTACGATTTGCCAAAATTTGCTGAGGACTATGTGCATCGTATCGGCCGTACTGGCCGCGCAGGACGCAGTGGGACCGCGATTAGCTTAGCTCACCACACTGAGGTGCAGGCCGTACGTCGGATCGAACGCTTTACAAAACAAACTCTGCCCGTGAATGTGGTTGCAGGCTTTGAACCCCGTCGCACGCCCTCAGCAGCACCATCGTCGCGCCCAAACAGCAAGCGCCCACCCTCACGCAATGCAAAACCAAATAACAATGGCCGACCTTCTAATAGCAGCAATGGCTACCGCGGTACTAGCAATAACAGCAATGCGCCAGGCCGCCGCAGCTCAAGCACTCGAGTTGCAGCACGTCAACGATAAACAATAACCGGGACCTTGGTGTGCGTTAACACGCGCTGCGTTTCACTGCCAATTAACAGCGCACTAAGTCCACTGCGGCCATGCGAGGCCATTAAAATGACATCGCAGCCGCACACTTGTGCGGCTTCAATAATTCCTAAGTAAGGCGACGAATGCGCACTGATATGGCTTGCGCATGGCACCTGCGCATTCCTTGCCGCTTCCTTAACCCGCCGCAGATACTCGTGTGCTTCTTTTTCTTGGCGCTGCCGAAATTCAACTGGCGCCTCAATCGACGCCTCGGCAAAGAGCGGATAAGGATATTGCAATAAACAAGTATACGCAGTAATGTGGGAACCCAGCGCCTTTGCGAGTTCAATCCCGCTGCTGATAGCCTTTTGTGACAGCTCAGATCCATCCGTTGGAATCAGAATATGCTTAAACATAATCTCCCCTTCTATGAACACCGCACCGCGCTTAGATCTAAAAAATACAACGAAAAATTACACTTACTACCCAATTAAAGAATAGGCGATATTAATCATTTTTGTCTATCAATAATCCGAGTCCTCAATCCAGGCCGCTTGAATAGCTTCAAGTATTTTCTCGCTTGAGCGCTGCGGGTCATCAGCGAAGCCAGCCAGCTCTGTAACCCAACGGTGCAAATCCGTGAAACGGACATATTGCGGATCAATCTCTGGGTGCGTCTCTGTTAATGCCATAGCGATTTCTTGAATGTCGACCCATTTCATCTTTCGTCTCCAGTTTTTAACTTATTCACTCATGCTGCAAGGCGGCTTTTTCTCTGCATGCCACCCCCCTCACTTTAAAGCTGGCGTCGATCTAGTACCGCGCGCGCAATCGTGCCGGCATCCGTATATTCAAGCTCAGCCCCCACGGGCACGCCACGCGCGAGCCGCGTGGTTGCCAAGCCTCGGACTTTCAGCATCTGACTGAGGTAATGGGCAGTCGCCTCCCCCTCATTATTAAAATTCGTAGCTAAAATTACCTCTTGCACTCGACCATCAGTAGCGCGCTGCATCAGACGCTCAAAATTAATCTCGCGCGGACCGATGCCGTCTAATGGACTCAAGCGTCCCATCAACACAAAGTATAACCCGCGGTAAGCTAAAGTTTGCTCTAGCATAAGTTGGTCCGCTGGCGTTTCAACCACGCATAGTAATGATGCATCACGACTTGGATCTGCGCAAGTCTCGCAAGTTTGAGCCTCAGTTAAGGTGTTACAACACACACAATGGCGTAAATTCTGCAACGCCTGCGATAACGCACTCCCCAGGCGGGCAGCGCCGTCACGGTTATGTTGCATAAGATGAAAGGCGATACGCTGGGCGGATTTTGGGCCAACCCCGGGCAATATGCGCAAGGCGTCAATTAACGCACTCAAGCTTGCGGGCGACGTCATTCAAAAACACTGATTAGACATAAGGTTGGAACTTAGAATGGCAGTTTAAAGCCTGCTGGCAAAGGTAAGTCGTTGGTCACTCTGCCCATTTTTTCTTGGGTTGCTTCACTGACTTTATGCACCGCATCATTAAACGCCGCAGCAATCAGATCTTCGAGCATATCTTTGTCATCGTCAAAGAGGCTCGGATCGATCACTACACGGCGCACTTCATGCTTGCAGGTCATGGTTATTTTGACAAGGCCTGCTCCTGATTGCCCTTCAATTTCAATCAATGCAAGCTCTTCTTGCGCTTTATTCATATTTTCTTGCATTTGCTGAGCTTGCTTCATCAGCCCGGCGAGTTGGTTTTTCAACATTAACGACTCCTCTTTAAATATTCGGGGTATTGGTGGAAGGCGTCGGCTTAACCGAGCCAGGTACGATGGTTGCATCAAAATCGCGCATCAGCGTTTGAGCAAATGAGTCTTGCGCCAACGCTTGCTCCGCCGCTTGCTGACGCTGGAGGTTGTGCGCTGCATCTAACGCTGCGGCAGTTTGCGTGACTGAACCAATCTCAGCGACTAATTTAAGCGGTTTGCCTAAATATTCAGTTAGCGCTGCGCATAGTTTATCCAATTGCCCGCGCTCAGCGAGCTGCGCTACCGAGACTTTCAAGGTCAACTTTGTCCCTTCAATGCGCACCAGCTCGCTACGATACGCAAGTTCTTTTACCAGACCACGCAATGGCAAGCGCGTAACCAGCGCTGGCCAATCATGCTCACATCCTAAGGCTGCGAGCGAATCTGTTTGGGCCGCATCCTCATGCTCAGGCATGGCGACCGCTAGATGACTGGCCGCCCGCGCTAGCTCGGGCTCGGGGTCCTTCGCTGCATTCGCTAAATAGCTTGCTTGGCTTGCTTGGCTTGCTTGGCTTGCTTGGCTTGCTTGGCTTGCTTGGCTTGCTTGGCTTGCTTGGCTTGCTTGGCTTGCTTGGCTTGCTTGGCTTGCTTGGCTTGCTTGGCTTGCTTGGCTTGCTTGGCTTGCTTGGCTTGCTTGGCTTGCTTGGCTTGCTTGGCTTGCTTGGCTTGCTTGGCTTGCTTGGCTTGCTTGGCTTGCTTGGCTTGCTTGGCTTGCTTGGCTTGCTTGGCTTGCTTGGCTTGCTTGGCTTGCTTGGCTTGCCTTGCTTGGCTTGCTTGGCTTGCTTGGCTTGCAGCAATTGTAGATGTTATACCCGCTGCCGCTGTAGTAGCTGGATAAAATGCCAGCATTCTTAACAGCGTCATCGTAAAACCCGCATATTCGTCCGGCGCCAGTCCAAGCTCGGAGCGGCCGATGGTCGCAATCTGATAATACAACTGCACCTGCTCCGGCGAGAATAGGCTAGCAAAGCGCCGAATATCTTGTGCTTCAGGCAATTCGTCAAGTACCGACTGTGGCGCGACTTGAGCCCATGCAACCTGGTGCAAGATTGTAGATAAATCTTGCAAGGCCGACAAAAATGATAAGCTGCGCGCGGCTAGTTCATCTGCAATCGCCAATACCGCAGCGCCATCGGCCGCTGCAATCGCGTCCAGTAGCCGCATCAAATAATGTTGATCAAGCGCGCCCAACATATCGCGCACCGCGGCTTCACTCACTTGGCCCGCAGCATAAGCAATCGCCTGATCTGTTAACGACAACGCATCGCGCATACTGCCATCCGCCGCGCGTGCTAACAAGCGTAACGCTTGCAACTCAAAGCTCAGCTTTTCTTCGGTTAAGATTTTTTGCAGGTGCTCCACAATATGTACAACCGGCATCCGCTTAAGATTAAATTGCAAGCAGCGCGATAGTACGGTTACCGGGATTTTTTGGGGATCTGTCGTAGCTAGAATAAATTTGACATGCGATGGCGGTTCTTCAAGCGTTTTTAACATTGCATTAAACGCATGGTTCGTCAACATGTGCACTTCATCGATCATATAGACTTTGAAGCGCGCATCGACTGGCGCATAAACAGCGCGCTCAAGCAAGCTAGCCATTTCGTCAACGCCGCGATTGGACGCCGCATCCATTTCTACATAATCAACAAAGCGCGCCTCATCAATCGCGCGACAGGCGTTACATTGACCACAGGGAGTTGCCGTAATACCGGTTTCGCAATTCAGCGCTTTGGCAAGAATCCGCGACAATGTCGTTTTGCCAACGCCACGCGTTCCAGTAAATAGGTAAGCGTGGTGTAAACGCTGCTGCTCAAGCGCGTGCGTAAGCGCCCTTACGACATGCTCCTGTCCAACCAGCGACGCAAAATCCTTGGGCCGCCATTTGCGCGCGAGAACTTGATAGGTCATTGAAAAATTTAAAATTAGGGGTGACGAGCCCAATCCTCGGCACTAGCGGGAAACGGT
Source organism: Mycoavidus cysteinexigens (assembly GCF_003966915.1). Lineage (NCBI taxonomy): Bacteria > Pseudomonadati > Pseudomonadota > Betaproteobacteria > Burkholderiales > Burkholderiaceae > Mycoavidus > Mycoavidus cysteinexigens. The sequence continues at coordinate 1,174,640 of NZ_AP018150.1, read as the reverse complement.
TGTGGCTGCTTCGTTCCCGACCTGACCAGATTGGCCGCACCGCCATGCGAGGAGGCCCGTCACCCTGGATTCTACCATCTCAAGGAAGATTCGTTGTGAACCAATATGTGATGGAGATCACTTAAATCATTTTTTTGGAGCTCAGTGCAAGTCACCCTCGCTGCTTGGATGAATGAAATTCAATGCAAATAAGAACAATCTGAAGATGGTTTAGGGTTAGATCCTATACAATCCCGGCTTAGCGCTAGGATAAGCCAAGTCTTTTTCGACTTACAGCGCATAGAGAATTATTTTAAAAGAGTGATGTAGAAAACGATGAATAAAGTAGGAATTTTACTAAGCCCCATAACACCCCCCTCAATATCGCGTGGCGGCAGCCCCCAGTCGCAAATAGATCTCGCCTCTGAAAAAAACGATCAATCCATCAAGCGCAAAGACTCTGGCATCGGACTGCCCCCCTCCCCGGCTGAGACAGCTCGCCAGCCAAGCAATTTTGTACAAAAAACTGATCCTCTCACTTATGTTGTACCGCCAGATAATACGTCCGTCAGTCAGAGACACAATTGGATGGCCCGCGCGAAGCAAGTCGTCAAGCCGTTTGCGCCAACCGAAAGCAAAAAATTAGTACGGGTCCAGCAGGCCGTAAGCCACGGTCTAAGCAGACTAAAGCAAATTTGGCTAGCTCCGCGCGCTAGCACTAAGCAAAACGTCTCTATGTCTTTTGCTTGGGCCCCATTTTGGCCAACTCCGCCAAGCAAACCATTAGCCAACATAATACCGAGCAAAGCGCAACGTTACACCAAGCTAGATACGGCACTATATCCATTAGCTCCGCTCAACCCGCGGCTACAGGAACTCTCGACACAAGCCCTTTCTCTAGCAAGTTTGCGCGATGCACTCTACCAACATTATGAGTACGCGAGCTTATCGACCCAGCCATTCTCAGATCAAAATGCAGCGCTTGATACCTGCTATGCCAATCTCACTCGGATTGAGCATCACCTTCAACCGCAACCCGAGCAAACAGCGCTGGCGCAGTCAACCACCGCTTTCGAGCCGCGACCTAACGGCGAGCCACACTCTACGAGGCTAGTTACGCTGAATCACCTCTTTGAGCCACAAACGTTACATGATGGCTCAAGCGGTCGACCTAAACGAGTTTTAATCTATGGGCAAGCGGGCAGCGGCAAAACCGTTGTATGCAAAAAGCTGGTCTCTGACTATCAGCACAAGGCGCTTTGGCACGATCATTTTGCTTGCGTATTGTGGTTGCCATTGGCGCAGCTCAAAACCGATCAGCCCCTCAATTTAAAAACCTTACTTTGCGAGCACTTTTTTGCGCACCAAGAAGACGCGCAAGCGTTAGCTCAAACTTTTGAGCGCCACCGAGCCCAAACTTTGTTCATCTTGGACGGTTTAGATGAGGTCATTGGCGAGTTGGATGAGGGCCGCCCTTTACGTCCACTCTTACAAGAATTACTCAGTCAAACTCATGTTTTAATAACCTCCCGGCCGGTTGGGGTGAACTCACGCGCCCTCGGTCAGTTTGATTTAGAACTAGAAACCACGGGCTTAAATTTGGATGATGTGCAGGCTTACGTTCAAAAGTTCATCCCTGAATCAAACCAAGCAACGATCCAACAATTGATGCAAAGCACCCCACTGACTCAGGGGCCGGCCAATCTTCCGCTTTTACTTGATGCGCTTTGTGCCAACTGGGGGAAACTCCGCGCAAACGAAGAAACCACTATAGCCATGCTATACGAGGCGATAGTCAATCAACTCTGGCGCAAAGATTGCATTCGCTTAAAAAAACGACATCAAGGCGCACGCCTGGAACCCTTAGCACTCCAAAATTTGCCTCAAGCCAAATTAGAAAAGCTCATCGCTACGGAACTCCACTCTTTAAGCTATTTAGCCTTTAAGGGATTAGAAACCGGAACCATTGCAGTGAATCTGGATACGCTAATTCAGGATAAAGCACGGCTAGGAATAAAATCGCCATTCTGGCTTATCACTGATTTGAAACACTCCTCCTTCTTACACACGACTGATGTTAGGCGTCCTGAAGTCGAGCCTACTTACCATTTCTTGCACCCATCCATTCAAGAATTTTTTGCCGCAAAGTTCCTGGCTCAGCATCTGCAAATTGATGCGCAAGCCGAGTCAGTGTCGGCCCAGGCAAACCTTGTACCCATCGATTCCGGTTTAATCCTCAGCCCAGCACAATTACGTACCTTTATCGCCGAACATAAATACGACCCTCGTTATGAGCAAATGTGGCAAATGTTGGCCGGGTTGCTTAAAGGCGCTGCCTTAGAACGCTTCTTTACGCTATTAGAAGAAGAGCCGCAGGACTTGCTTGGCGCTCGCCATCAACAACTGATGCTGGGATGCGTACAAGCAGCACGCGCCCAATTAGAAGAAAAAACTCTCACTAGACTAGAAAAAGAGTGGATGCAGTGGCTTTGCTTTGAGATGAGTCTTAACCTAGATGACGTAAGCACATTAGGGCTCCATCCGGGATTCCCAGAGCATCTGCTGCTCGCTTATCTGCATCAGCCTGAAAGCAAGAAGACTAGCATTATGCGCACTTTGGGAGCCCGCTCCGCTTTGTCTAACAATGCTACCCAGGCTATCATTTCATTGCTCCTGGATCAGACTGAAAAAAAAGAAACAAAAGTGCAGGCGGCCGAGACCTTAGGTCAACTGCAAACATTGTCTGGAGACGCGATTCAGGCCTTAAGCACAGTGTCAAAAAACACGGCTGAAGATGAGGATGTCAGAATTGCAGTAATTAAAGCATTAGGCCGGCAGAAACCATTGACCGAAGCCGTCATCCTGACCTTAATTTCAGCATTACTGGATGCGAACTGGGAGATCAGATATGCGGCTGGCAAAATATTAGGTCGTATAAAAGAGCTTCCTGACACAGCCATTCAAGTCCTGCTTGCATCATTACAGAATCAAGAAAAATATATTCGGTCTACGGCCGCTGAGGCATTAGGCCAACAACAGCCCCTCTCTGAAACCATTACTCAAGCATTGATCGCAGTCTTACAAAATAAAAGTGAAGACAAGGAAGTTAGAGCGATGGCCATCAATACATTCGGCCAGCAAGAAACCCTGCCTGAAGCAGCCATACGCGCCTTGCTCGCATTACTGCAAACTCAGGGTGAAAACGAAGATTTAAAGTCTGCAGCGGCCGAGGTATTTAGCTGGCGAGAGCCGCTTGATCCAAACATCATGCAAGTCTTGATCTCACAGTTACAGGATAGAAGCGAGAGAGAATATGTCAGATCTACCGCGGCCCAAGTATTAAATCGACGACAAATAGTCCCTGAAGCCGCTATTCAGGCCTTGTCCAGCGTGTTGCTCAATACAGATGAAAAAGAAAGTGTTAGATCTTCAGTTGCCAAAGCGCTAAACAATCAAGAAACGCTATCTGCTCCCCTCACTCAAGCCTTGCTCTCTGTTTTCAAAGGTGAGCATAAAAACGAAAATGGGTATTTCAGAATTATTGCTGCCGAGACATTAAGCCAAGAAACCATCCTACCTGAAACCATCATTGAAGGTTTCACCGAGGTGCTACAGAATAAAGAAAAAGCATGGCATCTCCGGTCCGCGGCTATCGAAGCATTGCATCGCCAATCCAAATTGCCAGCCGCCACTTGTGAGGCCTTAGCCATCGAGCTAGAAGATCAAAATGAAAAAATCAGGTCTGGAGCCGCCATGGTATTAGGCCGACAAGAAAAACTGTCTGACGAAATTAGGGACATCTGGCTCAAAGCGCTAGCGAGTACAGATCAAGCGCTTAAATCCAGAACCATTAAGGTGTTAGGCCAACACCAAAATTTGCCTAACCACGCCGAATCAGCTCTTATCAAAGCATTACAGGATCAAGATGACTCACTCAAAATCGAGGCTACAAAAATCTTAAGCCGGCAGAAGGAATGTCCTGAAGAGGCCATCCAGGCCTGGGATGCAATAGTACAAAATAAGGAAGAGAAAAAAACCCTTAGATCCATAGCTGCCGAAGCATTAGGACAACAAAAACAGTTATCAGAAACCGTGACTCAAACTTTAATGGCGGTGTTAGAAGATAAAAATGACGAAGAATATGTCATATCTGCAGTTGCTAAAGCATTAAACCAACAAAAAATACGGCCTGAAATCGTCATTCAGGCTTGGAACGCGATACTCAAAAACAAGGAAGGAGGGAAACTCGCCAAGTCTACAGCGGCCGCAGCACTAGGCCAACAAGAAGAGCTACCAGAAACTGTAATACAAACCTTAGTGGCTGTGCTAGAAGATAAGAATGAAGAAAAATATGTGAAATCCGCAGCGGCTCAAGCACTTAGCCAACAAGAAATATTACCCGATGCCGTGCTTCAAACTTTGGTCGCTATGCTAGCGAATAAGGAAAATGATCAAGCTACGATTACCAAAATTTTAAATTTACATATTGATCGGCTTTACACCTTGCTGCCAAACCTAACCCCTGGGCAGATACAGTCGCTCTATGCGAGCGTTTTATTTCCATGGAGTTGCACCCGTATTGCGCCACTTTATATTCGCAAGAATAGACTTTGTTTCTATACAACGGCTGGGCTAAAGAGCTCCATTTCTCTAACAGCTCAACAAATTGCTGTTTTTATGAACGCCTTGGCGGAGAGCGACGTACCATTACCCCACCGTTCCTCCAAAGAGATCCAGACAAATTCCCACGCTTATCGCTCGAGTCCTGTAGAGCCTTCTCTTATAAGAGAGCTGACATTCCCTACTTCAATCCCAAGTAGTGAGCTTTCCCACTTATGTACAGATATTCAGGGGCGGGCGCATTTAGTTTAATCTGCCGCGTAAGGTTTAGATATAGACTAATGAAAAATCTAATTTAGCTCGGACAATCGACTGACCTTGCCGCCGAGAAACGTCCCCCTTACTGAAGGCTAAAATTCATTAAAGGAAAAAATTGTCAAAAATCAAGCGGCCACGGTACATGCTGTAATACAAGATTGAGCGCTTACGCTGGTAGGTAATGATAAGGGTATGGCGGCAGTCAACGGGGGCAAGTTCATATCTTCTTCTCTAGGGAAACGCTGATTTACTCGCACTCCACATTGTTGCGCTAAACTCTTAAATCACCCGCCGTTATTTCTCATACGTATCTGTTCAATGGCTTTTTCAATCCGATCAACAGCAATGATCTCAAGCCCTTCAATGGGCTGTTTAGGGGCGTTTGCAGTTGGAATTAAAGCCAATGAAAAACCTAATTTCGCCGCTTCCTTCAAGCGCTCTTGTCCGCGTGGGCAAGGGCGAATCTCGCCCGCGAGTCCAATTTCGCCAAATACAACTAACCCATTGGGCAGCGGCTGGTTGCGCAGGGAGGATTGAATCGCAAGCAAGACCGCAAGGTCAGCAGCGGGCTCTGAAATTTTAACTCCGCCGACAGCGTTCAAAAACACGTCTTGGTCAAAACATGCAATGCCTGCATGACGATGCAACACCGCCAATAACATTGCAAGTCTGTTTTGCTCAAGCCCAACGGCAAGTCGACGAGGATTGGGCACGTGAGCAGTGTCAACTAGAGCCTGAATTTCAACCAGCAACGGCCGCGAACCCTCTTGCGTCACCAACACACAAGAACCCGGCACGCGATGTTCATGCTGCGATAAAAAAAGCGCAGATGGATTCGCCACACCACGCAAGCCCCGCTCGGTCATCGCAAAGACTCCGAGTTCATTGACTGCGCCAAAACGATTTTTAAAAGCGCGTACCAGCCGATAGGCAGAATGCGTATCTCCCTCGAAGTACAGCACCGTATCCACAATGTGCTCGAGCACGCGGGGCCCAGCTAAGCTGCCTTCTTTCGTGACGTGACCGACCATAATAATGGTGACGCCCAATTGTTTGGCTAAGCGCGTGAGTTGCGCGGCACATTCGCGCACTTGCGCGACTGAACCAGGCGCTGAGCTAAGCGCTTCTGAATAGATCGTTTGGATGGAATCAATCACCGCTACGGTCGGTTGTTCAGCCACAATAGCCGCTTGGATTTTTTCAAGTTGAATCTCGGCGAGTAAATGTAACTCGCTAGCGCGTGCAGCGTTGTCTATAAGACCTAAACGCTGCGCGCGCAAGGCGATTTGCGCACCAGATTCTTCACCGCTTACATACAATACACGGCGCTCACGAGCTAAGGCGGCAAGCGATTGCAATAACAACGTTGATTTACCGATGCCCGGGTCTCCGCCAATCAGGACCACCCCACCCGCGACTAAACCACCGCCCAACACCCGGTCAAATTCTTGTAAGCCGCTTGAAAAGCGCGGCACATCCGCCGCTTCAATGGTTGCCAGTTTTTGGCTTGGGGCAGACTTAGCTAATGCTTGATAACGATGAGCTACGGGCGTTTCAGCTACGGTTTCAATTAACGTATCCCATGCGTTACAGGCAAAACATTTCCCTTGCCATTTAGGCGATTGCGCGCCACAAGCGCTGCAGACATAAAGTGCTTTTTTCGCCATATTCATTACACAACACAGACGGAGACGCGCGGCGCGAGGGCGCACAACAATTCGTAACCCACGGTACCGCAAGCTTGCGCTACCTCATCCACCGACAGTTCCGCGCCCCATAATTGAACTTTTGAACCAATCCCAGCCATAGGCAGTGCCGTTAAGTCAACCGTTATCATATCCATCGACACCCGACCAACCAGTTGGGTCTTGATATGATCCACCATAATTGGTGTGCCAGAGGGCGCAGCGCGAGGGTAGCCATCTGCGTAGCCACATGCCACTACGCCAATCCGCATGGGCTTTTCCGCCTTATAGCTAGAGCCATACCCCACCGTATCTCCTGGCGCTAGGGTTTGCACCGCGACAATCTCGCTGGTAAGTGTCATCGCCGGCAAAAAGCTATGATTGGCAAGCGCAGCCGCTACACCAGAAGGCGATGCGCCATACAGCAAGATACCTGGACGCACCCAGTTAGCATGGGTGCGCGCATGCCACAACACGGCGGCTGAATTAGCTAGGCAGCGCGGGCCGGTTAGCTCTTTAGCGCCGCGTTCAAATTCACCCATTTGGTACTCGACACCTCGCCCATTATCGGCATCGGAAAAATGTGTCATAAGCGTGATTTGACCAATATTAGGGCAGGCGCGGGCGCGTTGCCAAGCCGCTGGATAAACCTCCGGCCGGTAGCCCAGTCGGTTCATGCCCGTATTCATTTTCAACTGGATATTAACAGGCTTGGTTAAGCGCGTTGCCTCCAACATTTGCAACTGTTCATCGCTATGAATAATGGTGGTTAAGCTGTATCGATCGATCCCTTCAAGATCGGTCGCATGAAAAAAACCTTCAAGTAGCAAAATTGGCCCGGCCCAACCCAACTCTCGTAATTTGATTGCAGCGTCAAGGTCGAGCACGCCAAAACCATCGGTTTTGCGTAGCCCCGGCAGAACTCGGGCTAGACCATGTCCATAAGCGTTCGCTTTAACGATAGACCAGATTTTTGACTGGGGTACAAGGCTGCGGATGGTGGCAAGATTATGGGCAAGTGCCGTAAGATCGATAGCAGCGGAAATTGGACGAGGCATGGATTCTAATGGTGAGGACAAATCGATTGTCCCAAGACGGTTCACTTAAAAAACCGTATTTTCGTGTTATAACGTCACGAAAACAACCCTCTTTTACATTACTTTTTTATCTTAGTAGGCTAAGCGATTCGATTTCAATGAAAAAAGGTTTTTACATTATTATGGCCGCGCAGTTCTTCTCCTCTTTGGCCGACAATGCTTTACTGATCGCGGCCATTGCGTTATTGAACGATCTGTTTGCGCCGCCCTGGATGACCCCGCTGTTGAAGCTTTTTTTTGTGCTTTCTTACGTGCTACTGGCGGCTTTTGTTGGCGCTTTTGCTGATTCTATGCTTAAAGGCCGCGTGATGTTTATCACCAACGCAATTAAAGTAGCCGGCTGTCTAACCATGCTGTTTGGCGCTCATCCACTGTTTGCTTACGGCATTGTGGGGTTTGGCGCAGCAGCCTATTCGCCAGCCAAATACGGCATCCTCACCGAACTTTTACCCCCTGAAAAATTAGTTGTCGCCAATGGTTGGATTGAAGGAGTCACGGTGAGCTCAATTATTCTTGGCGCAGCGCTTGGCGGCATTTTAATTAACCCCGCAGTTGCGCATTATTTGCTAGGACTGAACTTCCCTCTGATTGAAACCCGTACCCAAGCAGCAATTCTTGTGATTACCGGAATTTATATTTTGGCCTCCGTCTTTAATCTTGGAATTCCTGATACAGGTGCCCGCTACCCACAACAGCAACGCAATCCGCTGCGCTTATTAACGGATTTTGCCGATTGTTTTGTAACGCTATGGCGTGACAAGCTGGGGCAGATTTCTCTTGCCGTCACCACATTGTTTTGGGGCGTGGGCGCAAGCTTGCAATTTATTGTGCTGAAATGGGCCGAGGTATCACTGGGCATGAACCTATCACGAGCAGCCGCACTCCAAATCGTTGTCTCGATAGGGGTTGCCGCAGGCGCAATTATTGCGGCCGCCAAAGTCCCATTAAAGCGCTCGTTAAACGTCTTGCCAATCGGTATTTTTATGGGCTTAGCGCTAATTGCAATGGCCTTTATCACCAGCGATCTAGCGCCTAATAAGGGGGTAAATCTTGGCTCGATACACATCCCTCTTTATTTACTTTTAGCTAATCTACTCTTAGTCACAGTTGGCCTACTTTCTGGTTTTTTCTTGGTGCCGATGAATGCGCTGCTGCAACATCGAGGGCACGTTTTGCTGTCTGCGGGTCACTCCATTGCCGTACAAAATTTTAACGAGAATTTGTCGGTCTTGGCTATGTTGTGCCTTTATGCCGCCTTGATTTGGTTAGAGATACCCGTTACCTTAGTGATTATCTTGTTTGGCATATTAGTTTGCATCATGATGTGGGCATTAATGTGCTTACATCGAGCCAATCAGCGTCAATTTGATGCAGTGGCGTTGATTGGCGAAAGTAAACCCTAAATTTTGTTAAAGGTCAGATAAAGGAAGCTCTTTATGTCTACTTCCATCCACAATGTGCTGACTATCGCCGGTTCTGATTCCGGGGGTGGCGCTGGCATACAGGCTGATTTAAAAACTTTTTCAGCGCTGGGGGTATATGGAACAACGGTTATCACTGCACTCACGGCACAAAATACGCATGGCGTACACGGCGTTTATGCAGCGACGGCAGAATCTGTAAGCGCACAGCTTGATGCCGTCTTGAGCGACATTCCGATTGATGCGGTCAAGATTGGCATGCTCGCCACGGCAGATATCGTACGGGCGGTAGCTGCAGCGCTGCAGCGCTATCAACCCGCGCATGTGATTCTCGATACCGTGTTGCTCTCAAAAAGCCAGCATGCGCTGCTTGATAAAGAGGCTATTGCCATTTTACGCGCCGAACTTATCCCTCTTGCCGAACTGATTACGCCTAATCTACCTGAGGCGGCAGCTCTGCTTGAACAAGACTGCGCGACCAGCGAAGAAGAGATGGTGCTCCAGGGCGAAGCGCTATGTGCTCTAGGGGCGCGCGCAGTATTGATGAAAGGCGGCCACCTAGGTAGCGAGTTCAGCCCGGATTGGCTAATTGAAGCAAATGGCAATGCACGCCTTGGCGGCGCGCGTATTTTAAGTACTCATACGCATGGCACAGGGTGCACTCTATCCTCAGCGATTGCGGCCTTAAGGCCGCAACGGCTAGATTTAGAAAATGCGGTAAGCGATGCCAAAGCTTATTTAACCCAAGCATTGATAAATAGCGCAAAACTAACCGTGGGAAGCGGCACGGGTCCGGTGCATCATTTTTATCAGTGGTGGTAGACGTCGATAGCTCATTTTTTCGATTATGTGGAACATGCATCATCAGAAAAATTAGCCATTTAGGCTAGTATTCATCCTTGAGGCATCGCGGCAGAATGTTGAGCATTCTTAACTTCTTGCCGCGATACGTCGATAAACAAAATGAATGCTTTATCCATGCCGCATGATGCCTTATTCAAATTATTTTTGATGGATGTAGAATTTGCTAGAGAATTTCTACAAATCCATTTATCAAATTCTTTGCAACAAGAATTTGATTTCAACACCCTATCTCTCGCTCCAGGCGCATTTGTTGAAGACAATTTAAGCCAACATTATAGCGATATTGTCTATTCAATCCAAGTGATCAACGGTCAAGGCCTAGCCTATATTCTGTTAGAACATGAAAGCACAGTGGGTCAATTAACGCCTTTTAAGCTATGGCGCTATCAAAGCGCCATTATGAAACAACACCTTAATCAAGGTCATGCATTACTACCGGTGGTGTTGCCATTGATTTTTTATCGGGGTACAGGCCCATATAAAGGCCCACTCTGTCTTTTAGAATGCTTCAGACACAAATCAATAGCACAAAAAATATTTGCGTTAACAAACTCAATTCAATTGATTGCTTTATCAGCGATACCCGACGAGGTGTTGATAACCCATAAGCGTTGCGCAGTGATGAGTTTGGCGCAAAAGTACATCCATCGTTGGGACCTGACACAGCTTGCGCCTAAAATATTTGAGCTCTTTGAGCGTTATCCTATCTCAGTTGAAAAAAGAAATGGCATACTATATTATCTAGCAAAGGAAGGTCGAGGAATCGACAAGCAATTTGTCCAATCTATGATTAACATAGCACCACATTATCGGGAGAATATTATGTCTGCTGCACAATATTTAATGGAAGAAGGCCGGCAAGAAGGTTTAGAAGAAGGACGTAAAGAAGGACAGCAAAAAGGTTGGCAAGAAGCTGCGCTTGAAATTGCTAAAAATCTGCTAGCCTGTGGCGTAAAGCTCGATTTTATTAAACAAGCTACGCAACTTTCTGATGATAAAATCAAAGAGCTCAGTTGCCAGTAAATGAAGCGTGAACTAATGGTTCATGGCTTGATAAATCTCTTGCGCTCGGCATAGGTCTGCCCATGCTTTCGCTTTATCAGGTAAGTTACGCAATAAATAAGCTGGATGGTAAGTCACAATCACTGGCACGCCTTCATATTGATGCACGCGAGTCCGGAGCGATGAAATACTGGCATCGGTTTTGAGTAAGCTTTGCGCAGCAAAGCGGCCAAGCGCGAGAATGAGTTGCGGGCGGATGATCGCCAACTGTCGTTTTAGATACGGCTCGCATTGAGCCACCTCATCAAGTTGAGGATCGCGATTGCCAGGCGGGCGGCATTTGATCACATTCGCAATATAGATGCCATTTTCACGCGTGCGCCCTACTGCGCCCAACATATTATCTAGCAGCTTGCCGGCCTGCCCTACAAAAGGCTCTCCTAAGCGATCTTCATTGGCGCCAGGCGCCTCGCCTACCAACATCCAGCTAGCCTTTTCATCGCCAATGCCAAATACGGTGTGGTTGCGTTTTTCACATAACCGGCAACGCGTGCAATTGGCAACACGTGCTTTAAGAGTGTCCCAATCAAGCAGGCTAATAGGGGTTTCAGAAACCTCTGAGATCGGTTCAGAGATAACCTCAAATTCTTTTTTTGGCGCTTTAACGTCTACGCTTGGGCACGCTTCGGCCGCAGCAGATTCAGCCGCGCCTATTGTACTCGCGGTGCGCGTTCGCCAAACAGGCGTCAAACCTAGTTCTTCCAGGATCGAATCCGGCTCAGGCATGGGTGCCCTCCATGGATAAGGTAAGCTTCATCACAAGCGCATCTTCACGCGCACCATGCTGAGCTAAATAATATTCTTTCCGACGGCCAATAACTGTAAAACCAAACTGCTGATACAAGCGCAAGGCACGCTGATTGGAGGCTCTGACTTCGAGTAAAAGACGGTTTAACTTTGCTGTACGCGTAGATTGTACTGCTGCTTTAAGCAGCGTCTGCCCCATCCCTTGTCCTTGCAGCGCCGGACTAATGCACAAATTTAAGAGCTGCATCTCGTCCACGGCTGGCATTAAAACACAATAGCCCAATAAAACGCCACGGCTATCCCGCATGCAAATGCCGATATTATTATTCTCTAATGCGTCGGCAAAGTTAGCCTGGCTCCATGGAAAGGGATAAGCCATACACTCAAGCGCCATGACTTCAACCAAATCGATCTGGCGCATGGCAGTGAAGTGATACCCAGCAGTAACCATGACCGCATTCATTCTCTTACCCTCGCTGGGTATTGCGTGTTGTTACGCATGTGCGGCTCGCGCAAGGCGCTCCGCAGTCGTGAACGCAACTTTATTGCGAATATAAACCGGCATCGCATCTTCAGCGGATACCACCTGACCCGCGCGCAAAGCACTTAGGCCCAGCGTGGCGATCGCTGCCGCATGAGGCAGCGCCAATGAATCAATGCTAACCAGGTGCGGTGCGCGAGCAAGCTGCGCGCTTAAAAGCTCAGCCGCATTGCCCGCCAAGGTAAAGGGAGCATCTGGGAAATTAATTGCATCAGATGCCGTCAGAGTTACGGGTTGCACTGTACGCCAATTATGGGTTTCTAAGTCCAACTCAAACTGTGCCCAATATACTTCATGCATACGCGCATCTAGCACCGCCAGCACCCGGGTGAGCGCTGCGTCGCGGGCGCGGGCAGCTTGTGCACACGCCAGCAGAGTGCTCACCGGAACCACAGGTACTTGTAGCGCAAAGGCTAACCCCTGCACAACACCCGTTGCAGTGCGCAAGCCCGTAAACGAGCCTGGTCCTGCGCCAAAAGCCAGCGCCGTGCAAGCACTCAGATTCAGCTTGGCCTCAGCAAATACCTCTTGCACCATGGGTAACACGCGCAAGCTAGCTGTTGCCCCTGTCAGTTCATGCCGGCTATACAATTGAGGTGGTTCGTGCGCGGCCGAGCTTATTGCAAGCGCGACAGAACAAAATTCAGTAGACGTGTCAATTGCCAGCAAAATGGTCGGTCTGTGATTCATAGCTGTGCAAAATAGCCTATCCAAAGGGATCCATATACCCTGTATTTATATGATGATTCCATTGATTTTAATTAAGGTGCCTACAAAAATACCAACTCTTCATCGAGTAGTTGAGGTTTGAGTGCTTCAATCAACTTTTTTGGTAGGTCCCAAATAAAGTGAATGGTACCTTGCATATTATATATAACAAAGAAGATGTCGGAGCCTATCCTTACCACTCCGGCCCCAAACCTAGATGCCCGACCGAATTTATCGCTGGCCGTACCTTGGTCTCAATATCGTACCCGAGTCGGTTGAGGCATTCCATCAGCTTACACTCAGAAAGGTTGGCGAAGTCGCCACGCATCATGCCCGATACCTTCGGTTGCGGAATGCCCATGCGCCACCCGGCCTCTTCTTGGGTCAGGCCGAGGCGATGCACGGCGCTGGTGATCTCGACCACCAGCCCAGACTTGATCTTGAGTTTTTCGGCATCGGGCAGGCCAAGATCGGCGAAGACATTGCCCGAGCTAGCTTCGATCTCGAGGCCTTCAATCATGCTGTTTACAATGTCGTAGCTCCTTTGCCAGCGCCTCGGCAACCTTCAGTATGGCGCAAATAATATCCATGTCCTCTTGCAGCGTAGCGATCCCGCTCTTGCTCTCCTTCTGGAAGAAGAAAGTCAAAATGAAAGAGTATAGTTACATCTAATAAGCACAATGTAAATAACCAACGTTAAAGAAGAAGTTGCAGCGCGGAGAATCAACGATTTGCTTGCGGCCATCAATCATCAACAAGCCATATTACCGCCGCAGCAAACCGAAAATGGTTTGTATTATTTGTCTTCAGGAATTGAGTTCAATGAAGCTATTCAAACAGATCAAGCCCGCGCAGCCTACAATAAGGTTGTCCGACATCTCAAGGAAGTACTCCCGATTTTGAACGTAGCTGATCAAGGTGAACATTAAATCATCAATCAGCGCAATGATAGATGATTTTATTGAATGGTGTTCATTGTAGAACAATCAAAGCTTAGTGTTTTTGCACCTTGCGTTTTAAAAAAATAGATGGCACTGAAACTATCTATTAAAGAGGCAGGAATTTAATTAGATACTCATAAAAATGCTTGTAGCTAACCTCTGCCATCCGATAAAACCGCTTATAATCCAAGGGCCTGCTCATGCCATTGCAGATAAACGAAGCAAGGAATGAAAGGGTTGCCGCAAGATACAATAAAGTAGATATATATAAATTTTCTGTGTTGTTTAATAATTTATGAGGATAAAAATGAAGAAACAAATTTTGGCTGCTCTACTGGTTATGGGGAATTTGATCGCCGGATGCGGAGGCGGTGATGGAGGTGAAGCGCCGAAAACAAATAACTATACTGAGTGGGCTTCTTTACTAAAGAACACGCCCAACCATGGTATAGTAGGACAGCCTATGCTGAGTCTGGAAGATGGCCGAACGATAATTGGATTCAGAAATAATCCCTCGAATTTTCAAGGGCGGATAGACAGTATGGTGATACTACCATCCTCTTATTCGTCGAATCCGGAAAAATTTAAAACTACCATAAATCAGAAAAAAAATAATATTTACATCACATTAGATGAAAAAGCAGAAGATAAGCCTATAGCAGCAGAATATATTGGCAATAAAATCAAGTACAATAAAGAAAAACTTCAAGATATATATGACAAAACCAAGGTTCTTACCTTTGTCGGGAATGGGGGAAATCCAGTAAATATACCTGGAAAAGTAATTGAGACTCCAAAAGGTGAATATTGGGTCGAGTTCAGCTTGATTGGCTCAGGTGAGTATTTACCTAATTATCCTACTCCCGCTATCGCCAATAGTGCCTACCCTCAGTAACTCCTTATAAAAAGCTTTTAATCCAAGTGCCTGCTTGCGCCATTGCCAGCAGACACTGGCATTATAGGCATTAATTTCGGCCAGCTCAGTAAGCGAAATTCCAGCGGGTTCTCGGTCAAGCTTAGCGGCGAACAAAATGCGGTTGTGCTGAACCATCCGGTTTGCCTAATTCGAGGCTTCGAATGCCACCGGCGTAGTAAAAACACTCGCTTTAGGTCCGAGCTGACGTATGCGCTCGGCTAAGGGGTACGCCGCCTGTGAGCGCTTTGCGAGCGCCGCTGCCGCAGACGATTCAGAAACGAACTGAGCGGGAGTTCAAACAAACAACTGCGCTACGGGACGCGATCCCCGCGGTAACAGCGACAAATTCAAGTGTTAAGATTCTCAATATAGCGCCTGATTGTTAAATTTAGACTTTTTACGAGATAGACAATAATAATTCACAAATTTTAAAATTTGTCAATCCACCACCTAATTTTCTGTTTTACCTGTTAGCGCTTTCGCCACAAGTTGCTTCCTTGGCTAATGGAGAAACTCAAAATTTATTGCTTAACGCTTTTTGCCTTCTATAGTTAAAGAAATTTGTGGTGAGTTTTCCACTGGTTATTGGGGCGCTCTTCGCAATTCGTAACATAACCCAATGGTATGGAGGTTAGCATGACTGAAAGTGGCCTTTCTAATGTTTCTGGAAATATCCCAACTCAACGCATCTATCATCAGACCGTAGATAACCATTCCGCATCCAATGATAATACTCTTTCAGTGATAAATGATCAGATAAATAGGAGGATTGAAGAATTTGGAATTTTTAACAAGGAACGATTTTTACAAATAGAAAATATAATTAAAGACCAAAATCAAATAATTAAAGATTTAAATCAAAGAATTTCGGATTTAGAAAGGTCAAACAAAGATCTTTCTGCAAATGCAAATGCAAATGCAAATGCATCTATAAAAGATAATATTATGTTTAGTTTCGGTAGCCCAGCTACGTACGACTTAATCTATCGTACGCACGGATTTTACCAAAACAACTCTAAAGATGGTCGATGTGCTGGCAAAAATGAAGTCATGATTGAATTTGTTTCATCTTTTCCTGAAAAATTCACCCTTGACATCAAAGCTCATATTCCCCGACTTGACTGGGGTATAGAACAGGGTATTTTTGAAGCTCATATCGGCAAGCTTGATGAAAAACGTCATAAACAAGAGTTTCAATTAGTTAGAGAAGGTTGGAGAGACGAGTACGCCAAAGATTATGCCACTGTTTTATTTGAAACAGAGGATAAAGACAATAATACTATTTGGATTAAATTACCCGAATCCCCTTATGACGAGACCCTTAAACAATATAAACCCGTTGGAATGCGACTTTACTCTTTAAATTTTATTCCAAGAAAATAATTCACAATCGATTATATTTTTATGGGAAAAAATCCTATCCTTGGGTGGGATTTTTTCTAATGGGAATCAGACACTAAAAAATCTCATAGCCCCATCTTATCCATAATCTGCTCTATCCGCTTTTCAGGCTCTTTTGAAGAGTTCACAGCAAGCCGACCTAAGGTGGACGAACGCGAGCTAATCGGCGATGGGGACCTTGGTTGCGTCGCGGCAATTTGTATTGAATCGTAAAGCATACGGACCGCTGAGGCCTCTTCGTCTTCGCGTACCTACACCGATACCTACAGAATAGCTGTGTAACTGCGCTTAGCTGGGTTACTTTACCTTCAAAATTTAAAGAACCAACCCTAATTAAAGCCTTATTCTATATGGCTTTTAACACTATTCTGAGGAATTTTATTGAATGCTACTTGAGGTAAATGGCCTGCCCAGAGGGATTCGAACCCCCGACCCTCGGCTTAGAAGGCCGATGCTCTATCCAACTGAGCTATGGGCAGAAAAATGACATGAGGCTTTTTTATAAACGCGGATTCTAACACATGCTGCGCGACTAACGAGCCGGCAGATAGCGCAGCGGATTAAGCGAACGGCCCTGATAACGCAGCTCGAAGTGAAGCATAGCTGCCGTGCTGTCCGTGTTACCCATTTCTGCAATGCGCTGCCCTTTTTTTACATCTTGTCCTTCGGGAATATAGAGGGTCTGATTATGCGCATACGCGGTTAAAAAATCCGCATGGTGCTTAATAATCAGCAAATTGCCATAACCGCGCAACTTGTTTCCAGCATAAACCACCTTGCCATCGGCTGCCGCGTAAATAGGGTCGCCTGCTTTGCCAGCAATATTAATGCCTTTGTTATTAATGCCGTCAAAACCACGGATAATCGGCCCTTGCGCAGGCCAATCCAAAGCAAATGGAACAGCGGCGGGCATCTTTGCTATACTAGCGGGTAAAGCTGACGGCGCTTGCGTCAAACGGCGCGGTTGAGTGGCGGCGCGCAAGGGCGGTTTGTTCGAGGCAGGTGGTTTGACGCGCAGTGTTTGGTTTATTGCCAATACATTCGGTTTAGATAAACGATTCCACCGCGCGAGGTCTTTCGTGCTGGTTTTGTGGCGTTGGGCAATGCGGCTTAAAGTATCGCCGCGCTGCACTCGATAATAGCCTGCTGGCGCGCTGCAGGCCGTTAAGAAAACGGCGAGTAAAACAAAGCCTAAAACGGCTGACAGCCGGCGCAAAAATCCGTATTGCATTGCAGATGACTTACCCTTACCGTGTAGCAAAAAAGCTTAAAGGCACTCATTCTAACGCAGCCGCCCATGGCGGTGTTCGGAAAATGGGGGTGGCAAAAATGCATCCGTGCAGTCAGCTTAAATCAGCAAAACGGTACAATAGGAATAAATTGCCTCGGGTTTTTGGTTATGATGAAACGAACAAAAGCGTATCTGTAAATAGCCTTTGCTATATATACATTTGATATTTTTGATGGAAGCGACACAGTCATCGATGGAAAAAAAGGTGGGCGGCATGAACGCCCAGCAAGCGAAAATTGCGCTTGAAACTGCTTTAATATGTGCGCAGGAACCGCTTAAAATCGATGCTTTACGTAAATTATTCGCTGCTGAGATAACGTCTGATGAGGTGCGCAGTCTGCTTGAAGACTTGCGCGCTGACTGGTCGGGGCGAGGTATTGAACTGGTTTCGTTAGCCAGCGGTTGGCGTTTTCAGAGTAAACCCGCAATGCAGCCATTGTTAGACAAGCTGCATCCTGAAAAACCGCCCAAATACTCGCGCGCAGTCCTTGAGACTTTAGCGATTATTGCTTACCGCCAGCCAGTTACGCGGGGCGATATCGAGCAAATCCGCGGGGTGAGCGTGAATAGCCAAGTGCTCAAACAGCTTGAAGAACGCGGCTGGGTTGAAATCATAGGCCAGCGTGACACGCCAGGACGGCCAGCGCTTTATGCAACGACCCAATTTTTTCTTGATGATCTTAGTTTGACTGCGCTAGATGCATTACCCACTTTATCTAATTTATCGGCAGATCATCCCATTGAGCAACATACAATCGAATTTACAGATTAAAAAAACAAAGCGCGCTACTTTACCCATAGCGCCCCTACTTTCACTTTCCAGAGGTTGTTTTGAAACATAGTCAAGAAACCGATTTACTTAAGGTTAGTCAAGGCGAGACTGCGCCGGCTTCCGCTACGCCCACGACGGATGAGGCGAATACGAGTATGAGTTCAGCGGAGACGGCTTCCGCACCGACGCCAGCAGGCGAAGGACAAGTGCGGCGTGGTTTGCGGCGTGGCCCGCGGAGCTTAATTGCGCGGCGTCGAGCTGAGAAAACCAAAGGCGCGCAGCCGCCAGCCACTCCCTCAGACGCGGCACGCCAAGCGACTAACCCACGCCCGAAACGCCCGCCCAAGCCAGAAAAGAACTTAGCCTCTGGTGAAACCTCCCCCCAAAAAAATAGCCAAGCGGTAGACGAGGTTTTTTCTTATGTCACCTCGCCTGCTTATGACGCGGATAATGCCAGCGGAAGTGTGCGTGCTCCAATGCTTGGACGGTTGCGCAAAACCGAACCGCCAAAACGCGTGCTCGCGCCGGACGAAGATACTCCTAAGCTACACAAAGTATTGGCTGAAGCAGGCATGGGCTCGCGCCGTGAAATGGAAGAGTTGATTATGGCGGGCCGGGTCTCCGTCAACGGCGAACCAGCCCATATTGGGCAACGCATTATGCCAACTGACTTAGTGCGGATTAACGGTAAGCTGATCGCCCGTAAATTACCAACCCAACCGCCGCGAGTGCTGATTTATCATAAGCCCGCTGGTGAAATTGTGAGCCACTCTGACCCCGAGCAGCGGCCTTCCGTTTTTGACAGATTGCCTGCCGTAAAAATGGCTAAATGGCTTTCGATTGGCCGTCTTGACTTTAATACAGAAGGCTTGCTCTTACTCACCACTTCAGGCGATTTAGCCAATCGCTGCATGCATCCGCGTTACAACGTCGAGCGCGAATATGCAGTACGGATTGTAGGTGAATTGCCGGAAACTGCGCGCCAACAACTTTTGCGCGGCGTCACGCTAGACGATGGTCCGGCTCATTTTCTGCGCTTGCAAACAGGTGGCGGCGAAGGAACCAATCGCTGGTATCACGTCGCTTTAGCCGAAGGCCGCAACCGCGAGGTACGGCGCATGTTTGAAGCGGTCGGCCTCATGGTCAGTCGGCTGATTCGTACCCGCCACGGCCCCATTTCTTTGCCCCGCGGCCTAAAACGCGGCCGCTGGGAAGAAATGGATGAAGCGCAAGTACGAGCTTTATTAACGTCGGTGGGACTGAAACTGCCCAGCAACGATAAGTCCGGGCGTAATGCTTCGCAAACGGGCCGAGCTCAAGCCGCGCCGCGGCGGCGTCAACCGGATCCGATGCAGACTGCGCTTGGGTTTCCCGACTACAATAGCAATCCTGCACCGCGCCGTTACGGACAAACCCATACTCCTTTTAACGAAGGGGTACGCAGCGGCAATAGCAATGGCAATCGTTACAATAATGCTCCGTACGGAAATGGCGCCGGCACAACGCGTAACAATGGTGACCGCATCAGCCGCGGCAATTCTCGTCAGCGCCCGCGCGACCGTTAGCATTCACTCAGGAGAAAAAGCCTATGGCTGGTCATTCTAAATGGGCCAATATCAAGCATAAAAAAGCTGCTGCGGATGCAAAGCGCGGCAAGGTTTGGACACGTTTGATTAAAGAAATTACCGTGGCTGCTCGCTTAGGCGGCGGCGACGTGAATAGTAATCCGCGCTTACGGCTGGCGATTGACAAAGCCACTGATGCCAATATGCCCAAGGACAATATTCAACGGGCCACGCAACGCGGCGCGGGTGGGCTTGAAGGCGCCCACTATGAAGAAATCCGTTATGAAGGTTATGGCTTAGCGGGCGCTGCGATTATCGTCGATTGCATGACGGATAATCGCACTCGCACCGTCGCTGAAGTACGCCATGCTTTTTCCAAACATGGCGGCAACTTGGGACAGGATGGCTCCGTGGTTTTCATGTTTACGCACTGCGGGCAGTTTTTGTTTGCGCCGGGCGCGCCTGAAGAAAGCTTAATGACCATCGCTCTCGAAGCAGGGGCCGATGACGTCATGAATCATAGCGATGGCAGCATTGAAATTGTGTGTGTGCCAAGCGCTTTTAGCCAAGTCAAAAATGCTCTCGAAACCGCGGGCTTTAAGGCTGAATTGGCGGAAATCACCATGAAACCGCACAGCGAAATCGCCTGCACCGGCGAAGATGCAGTGAAAATGCAAAAATTGCTGGATACCCTTGAAAATCTCGATGACGTACAAGCTGTCTTTACGAACGCACTGATTGACGAAATTTAAGTCATCCCTAGGAACACATACGTATGAAGTTACTTGTTATTGGCTCAGGAGGCCGTGAGCATGCGCTGGCATGGAAACTTGCCCAAGCGCCCCGCGTACAGTTTGTCTACGTGGCTCCAGGCAATGGCGGTACGGCGCGCGACGAGCGGCTACGCAATATTGCTCTAACCGATTTGGAAGAGCTCGCCGATTTTGCCCAAAAAGAACGGGTCGCGTTTACGGTGGTCGGGCCAGAAGCGCCGCTCGCGGCGGGTGTGGTCAATCTGTTTCGTTCTCGCGGGCTTAAAATATTTGGCCCAACGCAGCAAGCAGCTCAATTGGAAAGTTCCAAGGCTTTCGCCAAGGCTTTTATGATGAGGCATCAGATTCCAACTGCCGCTTACGCTAGCTTTGAGGAAGCGACGGCGGCTCACCGCTACGTTGACGCACAAGGCGCGCCAATCGTGATTAAAGCGGATGGCTTGGCGGCGGGCAAAGGCGTTGTGGTCGCCACTGAACTGGCTGAGGCGCATGCCGCTATCGACACGATGTTGGCTGGAGGCAATGGCGCGCGGGTGGTGATTGAAGAATACTTAAGCGGTGAAGAAGCCAGCTTTATTGTCATGGTAGACGGTAAACATGTGCTCCCCCTGGCCTCTAGCCAGGATCATAAGCGTTTGCTCGAGCATGATGCAGGTCCGAATACAGGCGGCATGGGAGCCTATTCGCCGGCCCCGATTGTGACGCCCAAATTACATGCACGCATTATGCGGGAAATTATCTTGCCCACGGTGCAAGGTATGGAGCAAGAAGGAATTCGTTACACCGGCTTTCTGTATGCCGGGATTATGATCGATGCGCAGGGCAATCCCAAGGCGCTTGAATTCAACTGCCGTCTAGGCGATCCAGAAACGCAACCGATCATGGCGCGCTTAAAAGGGGATTTCTCTAACGTCATTGAACACGCCATTGCCGGCACGCTAGACCAGGTGGAGTTAGCCTGGGATCGCCGCACCGCGTTAGGGGTCGTACTGGCGGCGCATGGCTATCCAGAAGCGCCGCGGAAAGGAGATTTAATTTCTGGCATTCCAGCGCACACTGAACAGATCCAGACCTTTCATGCAGGAACCACCCTGGTTGATGAACGCCTGGTAACAGCGGGTGGCAGGGTACTGTGTGTCGTTGGACTGGCGGACACTGTGCGCGGCGCCCAAACTGCGGTCTACGATGTAGTGAATCGAATCGCTTTCGATGGGATGCAATATCGGCGCGATATTGGTTATCGCGCCTTAAATCGGAAACCATTAAATTAAAAATACTCAGCGCCGGGGTTGCGCCGTTTTCTATTATTTTTTATTTGATCGATAAGCTATCAAGGCATGGATTCTCAAATCGACTTTGCGCGCGTGCGCAGCTATTTACTTAATTTACAGCAACAGATCACAGCTTCTTTTGAGCAGCTTGATGCGCCGCGTTTTATCCATGATCCGTGGCAGCGTGCACCAAGCGAACACCTGCGTGGCGACGGCGTTTCATGCATTATCGAACCCGGTGGCTTGCTGGAAAGCGGCGGTGTTAACTTCTCTCACGTGAGCGGCGATACTTTACCGAGTTCAGCCACCTCTGCCAGGCCACAACTGGCTGGTTGCAGTTTTGAAGCACTCGGCATCTCACTCGTACTCCATCCGCATAACCCCTACTGCCCAACCGTGCATATGAATGTGCGTTTACTGGCGGCCATGCCCGCCGGCGCGCATACGGCTCCGGTATTCTGGTTTGGTGGTGGCATGGACCTTACACCTTACTATGGGTTTGCAGAGGATGCGCGCCACTTTCATCGTATTTGCCGTGATGCCGTTGCGCCATTTGGAGCCGATCTTTATCCGCGCTTCAAACAAGCCTGTGATGAGTACTTTTTTTTAAAGCATCGCAACGAGCCGCGCGGTATTGGTGGAATTTTTTATGATGATTTTTCCGAGCTAGGCTTTGAACAAGGGTTTAAGCTCATGCAAAGCGTTGGCGATGCCTTTACCAAAGCCTATTTGCCAATTATTCAGGCCCGCCGCCATCTACCCTTTGGTCCGAATGAAAAAGCCTTCCAAGCCTACCGTCGCGGTCGTTATGTTGAATTTAACCTCGTCTGTGACCGCGGCACGCTCTTTGGCCTACAAAGCGGCGGGCGGACTGAATCGATTTTAATGTCGCTGCCCCCAGTAGCACACTGGCGCTATAACTGGAAACCCGAGCCCGACTCGCCTGAAGCCCAGCTTTATAGCGATTTTCTGATTGCGCGCGATTGGCTATGATTAAATTGAATGGTTGTATGCAATTTGCCGTAAGAGATACCGTGCGCAGCGGGGTATTTTGTGCGCAATCCTCTGCGGGATGAGATTGGTACCTTCAATGACGCTACGTGTGGGTATTTTCGGTGGGACCTTCGACCCGTTTCATCATGGGCATTTGACGCTCGCTGCCGATTTTGCAAAACGTTTGCACCTTAATCAATTGATTTTGCTGCCCGCGGGGCAGCCGTGGCAAAAAGCGCATGGCGCCGGTCTCAACCAAGTATCGGCGGCCTCTCACCGCTTAGCGATGACGCGCCTGGGCGCAGCTCAACTAAAGTTACCTGAGACTGAAGTCATCGTCGCCACCGATGAAATTGAGCGCGCCAGCCCGAGTTACACAGTGGATACACTGGCTGCATGGCGTAAAAAAGTGGGCGCTCACGCCTCGTTATCGTTTTTGATGGGGGCCGATCAACTGATACGGCTAGATAGTTGGCATCAGTGGCCGCGGCTCTTCGATTATGCACATCTTTGCGTAGCAGCGCGCCCAGGTTTTTCGCTTGCCGCAGCCGCCCCTGTGATTGCCGCAGAGATTGCCCAACGCACAGCGCCCGCGCCCGCACTAAGCCAGCACACGCATGGCCTAATTTTACTCGATACCGAGTTCGCGCTTGAGATTTCGGCAACCCAGATCCGCGCTCAGCTACGAGAATCCAGAGCAACCTTAAATGCCGCAGCACCGCCATTTTTGCCAGCTCCCATCTGGCATTACATTCTTCAGCACCATCTTTATCAATCCACCTCGTAATATGAATATACGTACACTCCAACGCTCAATTGTCGACGGCCTTGAGGCAATGAAAGCGCAAAATATCGAAGTCTTTAATACCAGCCATCTCAGCGATTTCTTTGACCGGGTAATTATCGCCAGTGGCACCTCAAATCGGCAAACTCGCTCTCTTGCTTTGAGCGTGCGAGAAAACGTCAAAGCTGCTGGCGGCCAAGTCCTCAGCATTGAAGGCGCCGAAACGGGCGAATGGGTGTTAGTCGATTGCGGCGATGCAGTCGTGCATATTTTGCTCCCCGCGCTACGGCAATATTACCGGCTCGAAGAAATTTGGGGCGGCAAGCCAGTCCATATGAAACTCTCGGGGCCAGCACCCTTACAATGAAATTATGGATCCTCACTGTGGACCATAGCCCTCCCTATCGCTGCGCTTAAACCCCTAAGCGCGCTCGCTATTTTAAAAATAATTTCTGCTCAACATATAGGCTTAGATTCCCCGCACAATGATGAAGCAAGAAATTTTAATCAATATTACGCCGCAAGAGGCGCGGGTTGCAATTGTCCAACAAGGCGTGGCGCAAGAGCTCTATATTGAACGGACTTTGTCGCGTGGGTTAGTCGGCAATATTTACTTGGGTAGGGTAATACGAGTCTTGCCTGGCATGCAGTCGGCTTTTATCGATATTGGGCTTGGACGCGCTGCTTTTTTACATATTGCCGATCTTTGGCAGCCGGGCGGCAAAGAGCATCACGTAGCGCCTCAGCCGATTGAAAAAGTGCTCAACGAAGGGCAAACGCTGATGGTGCAGGTGATCAAAGATCCATTTGGCAACAAAGGGGCGCGCCTTTCAACGCAGATCAGCATTGCTGGCCGCACCTTAGTGTATTTGCCACACGAACCCCATATCGGCATTTCGCAAAAAATAGAAAGCGAGATCGAACGCGAAGCCATCCGCGCGCGCTTGGCAGAGGTTTTACCCGCCGCTGAAAAAGGCGGCTACATCATACGCACGATTGCCGAGGATGCAAGCCAAGAAGAATTGGCCAATGATGTACTTTATTTGCGTAAAACCTGGGCCACGATTCAAAGCCAAGCTCAACGCTCACCGGCGCCGCCCCTGCTCTACCAAGACCTTGAGTTGCCGCAACGCGTACTGCGTGATTTTGTAAATGAACACACTACAGCGATCCAAGTCGATTCACGCGAAACCTTTCAAATTCTGCTTGAATTTGCTGCAGCCTTCACCCCAGACGTGCAGGCAAAATTGCAACACTATGCTGACGAGCGGCCACTGTTTGATCTCTATGACATTGAAACCGAAATTCGGCAAGCCTTAGCTAAACGCGTCGATTTAAAATCCGGCGGCTATCTCATCCTCGATCAAACTGAAGCAATGACAACGATTGATGTGAATACCGGAGGTTATGTAGGCGTCCGTAATTTTGACGACACCATTTTTAAAACCAATTTAGAAGCAACCCATGCGATTGCGCGTCAGCTACGGCTACGTAATCTTGGCGGCATTATTATTGTCGACTTTATCGATATGGAAAACGCCGAGCATCGTGAAGCCGTGCTTAAAGAACTGAGTAAAGCGCTGGCGAACGACCGCATCCGTACCTCGCTGAGTGGTTTTTCTCAACTTGGATTAGTTGAGATGACGCGTAAACGAACTCGCGAAGCGCTCGCTCACCTGCTCTGCGAACCCTGTCCAACCTGCTCAGGCAGAGGCCAAATTAAAACCGCGCGCACCGTATGCTATGCCGTGCTGCGAGAAATTTTGCGCGAAGCACGGCAATTTAATCCACGCGAATTTCGGATTATCGCCTCGCCAACGGTGATCGATCTGTTCCTGGAAGAGGAATCGCAAAATCTTGCCATGCTCTGCGACTTCATTGGCAAGCCTGTTTCATTACAAGCCGCCGCCAGTCTAAGTCAAGAACAATACGATATTGTTTTGCTTTAAATAGTTTGGCGCGATTCGTGCTGAAGCCGATAAAGCTGCGCATATCGTCCGTTTTGACGCAATAGTTCGCTATGTTTGCCCTGCTCCACAATCTGGCCAGCTTCAAGCACCAGAATCCGATCCGCGCGTTCGATCGTCGCTAACCGATGCGCGATCACAAACGTGGTGCGGCCGTGCATCAAGACATCTAAAGCGGCTTGCACATGGCTCTCAGACTCTGCATCCAGCGCCGAAGTCGCCTCATCAAGAATCAGAATCGGCGCATCCTTATAAATTGCGCGCGCCAGCGCTAGCCGCTGACGCTGGCCGCCCGAGAGCCGCATGCCATTACCGCCAATTTGGGTCTCCATCCCATCCGGCAGCTCCGCGATCAACTCCATTAAATGCGCGGCCGCAAGCGCCTGCTCAACACGCCCACGGTCAATCGTTTGCCCATAAGCAACATTGGCAGCGATGGAATCATTAAACAGCACCACCTCTTGGCTGACAAAAGCAAGTTGATTGCGCAGATCAGCCAGCTGATAAGCCGTCAGCGGCGTTTCATCAATTAAAATCTGCCCAGCGCTGGGGTCGAAAAACCTTGGCAGCAGGTTAATCAAAGTGGTCTTGCCACTGCCAGATTGCCCCACCAACGCGCACACCTCGCCGGGCGCTACGGTAAATGAAAGATCACGCAACGTGGGCGGATGAGTGGCTCCGTAACTAAAAGAAACCTGCTGGAACTCAACCTTGCCCTGCGCCCGCGCTAAAGTGCGCCCACCGCCAGCAGGTTCAGCCGGCTCGTCAATTAAGCCAAAAATCAACTCTGCCGCAGTGATCCCCCGTTGCAACGGCTGGTTAATATCAATCAGATGTTTAAGCGGCGAGATAATCAACAACATGGCCGTGACAAAGGCAACAAAACCTCCAATCGTAGTTTGATCAGCCGCCGCCTGCATCACCGCAATCGCCAGTACCAGCGCCAATGCAATAGAAGCCAAAAATTGAGTCAACGGCTGAGCTAGCGCGCCAGAAACCGTCAAGCGCATCGCATAACCGCGCAGACGCGCGCTCATTGCCGCAAAACGCCGCATTTCGTAAGGCTCACCATGATGAACCTTAACCACCTTATAGCCTGCTATAGTTTCCTCAACGATATAAGAAAGTTCATTGGTTAATTTTTGGTGCTCGCGATTTAAGCGGCGCAAACGCAGATTAATTTTGCCGACCAGCCAGCCGATGATAGGTAAAATCACCGCCAAAATTAAAGTCAAACGCCAATTTAAATAAAATAGATAGCCCAGCAGAAAAAAAACCGCTAATGAATCTCGCACCAACGTAATTAATACGCCCGTGAGGATACTCAGCACCTGGTTGACTTCAAAAACAATCGCATTCATGATCGTGCTGGCGGTCTCGCGCTGAAAAAAGAACGCACTCGCATGCAACATGCGTTGAAACATATGTAAACGCAAATCGAGCAAGACCCGATTAGAGAGCCACGACAACAAATAATTAGACGCATATTGCGCCGCGCCGCGCACTAAAGCTAAAACAACCACCGCCAACGGCACCAGCCATTTGACCTGCGCCGCTTGATCTTTAGCGCCAAAGCCTTTGTCTAACAAAGGCTTAAGTAACGCAGGAATCCCGGCCTCGCTTGCTGCCACCAGCGCCATTGAAGCAACCGCCAACACCATAATCCAGCGATGCGCTTTGAGATAACTCCAAATACGCGTTAATGTTTCAGTAACAGTAGAAGATTTATTCATAAAGGGGAAATAAGCTATAATTTTCGGCTAAGCTAAAAACGTAATCCCTCTATTATGCCTGGCACAAAAGTTTCTGTTTCATATCCGCTAGCAAGCGCCCAACTATTTGCGTTAATTGCGTTATGGTGTGTGCCTTTTTCAACTGCGTTGACGAATATCGCGCTTGGCTTGTTCGCGATTGCAGCGTTGCTAGCGCCAGAATTATGGCGTAATTGGCGAAATGCCCTGCGCCACCCTGTCAGTATTGCTACGCTCGCCCTCCTTGGCGCGCTCGCGATCAGCGTGCTCTATAGTTCTGCGCCGTTTGAAGAAAGCATAAAATGGCTCGCCAAATACCGGAAGTTACTTTTTATTCCATTATTAATCGCTGTGTTTCAAGGCAGACCGCTCGCCAACGTTGCCCGCCTTGGTTTATGCGTTAGCCTAAGCTTTGTCTTACTCCTCTCAATCAGCAACTATCTTGGGCTAACCACTATCGGACCGCTCTATAACGCAGACGATCCCGTAACCCATGCTTGGGTCTTTAAAAATCATATTACGGCGGGACTTTTTTCAGCGTTACTCTTTAGCCTAGCGATGGATATAGCTGAAACGGCATCATCTGCACGCGCGAAAGGACTCTATTATTTACTTTCGCTACTAGCGCTGGTTAACGTATTAGTCATGTTGCAAGGCCGTACCGGCCAAGTCGTTATTATCATGCTTGCCATTTACCAAATAGTGTGTAAATTGAGAAAGATCAACTTCCGCCATGATCGCCGCCTGATCGCTGCTCAAGCTGTGTTTCTTGCTATTTTAATCGGTACGACAAGCGCTTCGCTCTATTTTAAGAGTACTCGACTCGCTGATACCGGCTCTGAAATCAGCGCGTACCAGCAACACAACCAGTCTAATGCAACCGGCTTGCGCCTTGAGTGGTATCGTAAAAGCATGGAGTTAATTACCCAGCGTCCGTTTTTTGGCTACGGTGCAATGGGAGTGCATGAAGCATTCAAGCAATTAACTGACGGCTATAGCGGCGCCCGTGGCGCGGTTACTGCTAATCCGCACAATCAATATCTTTTGTTTGCGGTCGAGCTAGGCCTAGTTGGCTTAGGACTTTTTATCTATTTGCTGGTGCAAATTGCACGGGCCGCAGCCCGTCTTCCCACCCAAAGTCGTCAACTACTCAGTACTTGGCTATTCATCTTTACCATGGGGTGTTTGGTGAATTCTTTATTACTTGATATTTCAGAAGGCTATTTATTTGTTCTCTTAAGTGGGATACTAATTGGCTGCGCTAATCGGCCCAACCCGCACAATACAAAAAGCTTATGAAGCGCGCCACCCTTAGCGTTATTGTGGTTGCCATGAATGAAGCACATGATATTGGCGATTGTCTTGAATCAGTACAGCATTGGGCTGACGAAATCATTGTTTTTGATTCAGGAAGTACGGATGGAACACCTGCGCTTTGCCGTGAATTTGGTGCGCGCGTCTTTGAAACCGATTGGCCTGGCGACGGGCCTCAGAAAAATCGTGCACTGGCGCAGGCTTGCTGCGACTGGGTCTTGTGTCTTGATGCTGACGAGCGTGTGAGTCCCGAATTGCGTGCAGAAATTGACTGTATGCTAACAGATGGCTCCGCTCATGCCGCTTTCTCAACGCCACGCCGGTCAAGCTTTTGCGGCCGCTTTATGAAACACTCAGGCTGGTGGCCCGATCGCATTGACCGACTGTTTAGGCGAGGCCAAGCGCGTTTTACTGATGTGCGGACTCATACTCGCTTGATCATCGATGGCACAGTCGGCAAATTGAATGCACCGATCATTCATCTTGCGATTCCGGATGTGCGCGAAGCACTCGACAAAGCCAATGCTTATTCAAGCGCTGGAGCGCAAACTCTTTTTGAGCGTGGCCAACACGCCTCACTCAGCCAAGCAATCGGGCATGGCTTATGGGCTTTCATCCGCACGTATTTAGTGCGGCTCGGTTTTCTGGATGGTAAAGAAGGCTTTATCTTGGCTGTCGCTAATGCCGAAGGCACATATTACCGTTATCTCAAGCTCATGCTCATGCATCGGCAAAACAGCAAAAATGGCGCACGCTAACTTTCTGATCTCGGTCATTATTTCAACCTATAACCGGCCAGATGCACTAGCGTTAGTGCTTGACCAGTGCCTGGCCCAAACCGACACGAATTATGAGGTGATTGTTGCTGACGATGGTTCTGGTGAGCCAACCCGCGCTGTAATTGAAGCTGCAACAAATCATACGAATATTACAGTAAGTCATGTTTGGCAAGCTGACCAAGGGTTTCGGGCAGCGGCTATTCGCAATAAAGGCATTGCCCAGGCACGCGGTGAATACCTAATCTTTCTCGATGGCGATTGCGTACCGCAGCGTGATTTTATTGCTTGCCACCGAGCGCTTGCCGAAACAGGATGGACGGTTACTGGCAGCCGTATTTTATTGAACGAAGCGCTCACTTCAGACCTCTTGGCGCAACGTTTATCGCTTACGCAAGCCAATTGGGGTTTTTGGGTCCAGCAGCGCTTTGCACAGCGAATCAACAAGCTTTTGCCTTTATTGGTGAAGTTACCCAATTTTGCACAACGCCGCGTCAACGGCTTCAAATGGCGCGGCATTAAAAGCTGCAATCTTGCGGCATGGGCCGCTAATGTGCATGCAATCAATGGCTTTGATGAAGATTTTAGCGGTTGGGGCCACGAGGACGCCGACTTTGTCGCGCGTTTATATAATGCCGGCGTGTGCCGTAAAAGAGGTTTCTATGCTACTGAAGTATTGCATTTATGGCATCAAGAGCAGCCGCGAGATTCTGAAAATATAAACTATCAACGTGTGCTTGCGGTCTTGCAGAGTAAACGCACATGGGCTAAAAACGGGTTGGATCAAGCATTAATGAGTGTGCGCTCGATGCGCCCTATTCATGCAACGCCACCCACGGCCAAGCCGTTTTGACGCCGATAGCTGTCTAGTCAGCGAAACCGTTACCGCTCCCTTCTTAATCAAGTTGGCCAGCCGCAGAATTTAATCCCAATGGGCGCATCCCTGCGACCATTAAATTTTTTGTATAGTACACAAAATTATTTTTCAAAGAAAGTATCTTTCAATAAGATATTATTTAAAAATCAGAATAAAATAGATTATTTTAATAATACAAAATTTCGCACTTGCCAATAAAAAATTAATTTGACCTTTGCTATATTAATTATAGAAATTTAAAAAGTAATTTATTTTTATATTTTTTATCATTTTTAATAAATGGATATAATCATGTACAAAAGCAAGATCTCATCAACCCCTTTTCCTCCACCCAATCTAACTCCAGAATAAAGGGAAAATAGTACAATTCCTGCGACAAAGCTCCCCATAAACCACCATGTGTTTGGACCTATTTCAGAGGTTCCTTAAATTGAACATTATCTCATCGAGAAGCGCAGGGAAACCTCTGCGCACTTCTCTGCTTACTCCTCTATTAAAAATCGTGTTTCATCGGGTAAACGCTCAATCCCCTCTTCTTTTTGGGCTGCGCTAAAGGCTTGATTCAGCTTTTCGACTTGCTCTGATGTCAGTTTAATCGGTTGCCCAGGACCCGTTGCCGTATAAAAGTGAAGGTGGCGATCTTGAATATAGAGTGGCGCAATGCGTTCGCAACTGCGTGGTAACAAGATTTGAAGGTAGAGAGCTTTTATTTGCTCTGGCGATAAATCGGGAAGCATTCTGTAACACTGATTAAGATGCCTGCCTAAGGTAAATTTTGCACTAGACTTGACAGACGCGTTTTCATCCTCCAAAGCCGAGATCGAGGCCGAGACGGCGTCTAACGATAGCGTAAAGGCTGCACGAGACTCGATAGACTCCTTTTTACTATGGCGCTCTAAGGCAGAGATTGCACGAGACCTGACAAACGCGTTTTTATCCTCCGATGCCGAGATCAAGGCCGAGATGGCGTCCGACGATAGCGTACTCTGGCGGTCGAAGGCATCGACTACACTCAACCTGACATACAAATTTTTATCCCTCAGTGCCGAGATCAAGGCCGAGATGGCCTCCAACGACAGCGTACGCTGGAGACCTAAGGCAGAGGCTGCACGAGACCTGACCACCTCGTTTTCATCCTGCAAAGCCGAGATCAAGACCGAAACGACCTCCAACGACAGCATACTCTGACGGCTGAAGGCAGAGGCTGCACTAGCTCTGACAGACGCGTTTTCATCCCTCATTGCCGAGATCAAAGCCAAGACGACTTCCGACGACCGCGTACACTCACTGCCTAAAGCATAGGCTGCTCGAGACCTGACCGACGCGTTTTTATCCTCCGATGCCGAGATCAAGGCCGAGACGGCGTCCGACGATAGCGTACTCTGGCCGCCTAAGGCAGAGGCTGCACCCAACTTAACAGACGCATTTTCATCCTGCAAAGCCGAGATCAAGGCCGAGATGGCCTCCAACGACAGCGTACGCTGGCCGCCTAAGGCAGAGACTGCACGAGACCTGACATACTCGTTTTCATGCCTGAACGCCGAGATCAAGGCCGAGATGGCCTCCAACGACAGCGTACGCTGGCGGCCTAAGGCTTCGGCTGCACGAGACCTGACAGACGCGTTTTCATCCTGCAAAGCCGAGATCAAGGCCGAAACGGCTTCCAACGACAGCGTACGCTGGCTGTATAAGGCAGAAGCGGCACTCCACTTGACATCCACATTTCTTCCCCCCAACGCCGAGATCAAGGCCGAGACGGCGTCCGACGATAGCGTACTCTGGCCGCCTAAGGCAGAGGCTGCATGAGACCTAACCTCCTCGTTTTCATCTTCATCCTTCAACACCGAGATCAAGGCCGAGATGGCCTCCAACGACAGCGTGTCCTGGCGGCCTAAGGCATCGACTGCACAAGCCCTGACCTCCTCGTTTTCATCTTCATCCTTCAACACCGAGATCAAGGCCGAGATGGCCTCCAACGACAGCGTACGCTGGCTGCCTAAGGCATCGACTGCACTAGCCCTGACCTCCTCGTTTTTATCCTCATCCTTCAACACCGAGATCAAAGCCGAGACAGCCTCCAACGACCGCGTGCCCTGGCGGCCTAAGGCAGAGGCTGCTCGAGACCTGACATACTCGTTTTCATATTCATCCTTCAACACCGAGACCAGGGCCGAAATAGCGTCGGATGATAAAGTCTGGCGACTACCTAACGTTTCAATAATTTCTATCTTTTCATCTTCGGGTCTACGTAAACCCGTGATCAGTAGATTCTCAGGGAAAGTACTTTGGCGACCTAAACGGCTGTAGTTGTAGCAATCATCTATCCTATTTTTGAGCTCGAAATCCAGCCACTGCATTAATTCAGTTTCCAGCCTCAGGATTCTCGTTTCTCTCAATTGAGTTCGAGCTTCGTTCAAACATCCCATCATCACCTGCTGATGACGCATGCCAATCAGGTCATGTGGTGCCTGCTCTAACAATCTAAAGAAAGGCTCTAATGCTGCGTTCTCCAGTAACCCTGCCACCATCCACCACACAATCTCATAACGTGGGTTATATTTATGCGTAGCAATAAATGTTTCGAGTTCTTCTTGGCTAGGCATTACACCTAAGCTGGTAGAGGCAACTTTTTCAGAAGAAAATATTCTCTCTGTTTTTGCAGGCTT
This sequence comes from Mycoavidus cysteinexigens, assembly GCF_003966915.1. Lineage (NCBI taxonomy): Bacteria > Pseudomonadati > Pseudomonadota > Betaproteobacteria > Burkholderiales > Burkholderiaceae > Mycoavidus > Mycoavidus cysteinexigens. The sequence continues at coordinate 1,141,600 of NZ_AP018150.1, read as the reverse complement.
TTCTAGATGCCGGACCAGAAATTTAGCCGCAAAGAATTCCTGAAACGTTAAATGCAGAAAGTGATAGTGACGCTCCGATTCGGGGCGATGCCTATCTGCTGTGTCTAAATACGACGTCTTTTTCAAATCCGTTGTAAAGCTATAAGACAGCTCGATCCCCTCGGGCATTTGAGCTTCGAGTTCCTCTTGACGCTGATTTAACTCATCTAAACTGAACTCTATTTTTTCCTTCTCTAATCCCTTAAAGGCTAAGTATTCTAAATAATGAATTTCATCGGCCATCAGCTTTTTTAGCTTTGTATTAGACAACGTTTGGATGGCTAGTGGGCTTAATGGCTTGCCCTTGTTTTCTTTTTCTAAGCGTTCACAGTCTTTACGCAATAATTTATCCACCATAGCCCGATAGAGTATCGCCATCGTCACAGTTTGACTTTTAGGTAGCTTATCCCAGCTATAACAGAGCGCATCGAGTTGGATCGGGATATTGACCAATCCCTGAATCAACGGCGTATCCTTTATAAACTGCTGAATAGCCGATTGCTGGGGTTCTGGCGCAAATTTTTGAATATACTTCTGCACATCATCCTGACTAAACCCGACCGTTTCTAATTCTAAATCCAGCTTATTCAGCGTGTTTGCATCGATTCCGTTAGGCCGGGAAGTGATAACAACATGCTCCTGATCAAGTAATACCTTTAAAAAGGCTCCTAACCGATCGGCTCTACTCAGTTCGCTCGTAACCTCATCTAACCCATCTAGAATAAAAAGAGTCTTGTCTTGATGGGCGTGCAACACTGTCGATAAAGCCTGCGCTTGGCTATTTTCATGACCCACAAAATACTGATCGCACAGCAAGTCTTCTAAGCGTTTAGGGGGATGCGTTTTGAGGTACCGTAAGGGGATCCACAATACGCTCTCGAATTGATCTTGCCACTGTCCATTCTGATGATATTCATACACCATCTTTTTACATAACGTGGTCTTGCCGATCCCAGCTCGCCCCTGAATCAAAATCCGCTTGGGCACTCCTTCTGAGCCATCTCGTAATTTCTGTACTTCAAAAAGCTTTTTGAGCTGAATCAATTTGTTGGGATTGGTCGCCTCAAGCCGCTCACTGCTGGGCAGGCGTTCAAAATTCGCTTTTTGCTTTTCCAGCTCTTTTTTATCATTTTCGCGTTGTGCCTGACTTTCTACGATCGCCAGATTGATATAGCAATCAGCTAATGAAATTTTTTTATCGCTGGATACCCGCTGAATCCATAGATTGGAGCGTTGGTAATGCTCGTAGAGCGCTTTACGTAAATCGGCCAACGAGGCAATAGTCGCCGTTGGGCCATGAATCATGGTGACGGTGTTACCTGAGCCGTTGATTTGGGCATTCTGCACACCACTGCCAATGATTTGTGTAATCGATCGCTCTTCTGCTACTAAGTTATTGATTGGCTGGGAAGATCCACTACGAATGGCCTCCTGTCGAGTCCTATCTTCCTGGACCCGCTGAACGGTTTCTTGGAGTACCTGATCTGATTGAACTCCTTGCCTTCTAGAAATCAAATATTAACTGTAAGAAAGGCCAATGTTTTGGAGCAAAATCTGAATTTCGGGTTGATGCGGCTCTAATTGATATGCGTCAAGCCCGTATCTTTTGGCTTCTTGATAGGCATTTCCAGCCTCGGCGGACTTACGCTGCTTTTCCAATAAACAACCATAATCTAGATTGATCTCAGCAAGAGTTTGATACATTTTGGTTTCAGACGGATTCATACCCTGTGCTTTTTCCGCCGCACACAATGCTTTAAGGTAGCAAGCTTGGGCGCTTTCCAGTTCACCTCGCTTCTCATAAGCACGCGCTTCCTGGTGTAAATCTCTCGCTGACTTGGGAGAATCACGTCCTCCCCAAAAATTGATGGAGGTCTCCCTCCATACATATCTGATGCTTTCCACCCTTTTCCCCTTAGCCTGTTTATTCAAGACGCACCGATCTCAATCTGTGCGGATTTTTTCTTAGGCGCGATTTTAGCAGCAGAGTCTATCTGTAGCTTTGCTCGCTAAATGGTACGGACTATCAGAAGTATTTGACACACTATGTCGCGCTGTGTGATGCACAGCGTTGCGTATTTCAGAGCATCGTGACCGGTCATTTCAAAATGATTGTGACCGATTTTAGGAAGAATTTTTGAAATCGTGCTGGTTGAAATGAGTAGCGACTCGATAAAGAAGTAGGCAAGCGAAGGCAATTTGAATAACCGGGTATCGTGATGCGCTTTTTTGGTGCTCGATTGGTGTTGCCCCCCTCTCACGGACAGTAAAGTGTTTCCATGAATCAATTGGAAATTGGTGTTGACGACCTTTGACGCATTACAGACTCCTTTTAGGTAGTTTAAAAGTGTCCGTCAAAGGTCGTCAACACCACACTCGATCGTTCAAAAGATCTGCTGCAGTAATGGGCGTTTTGGTTGTGTAAAGCTTAGCTGCCGCCCACTTCGAGTAGGTATCCACGAAGGTTTGCTGGTAGATTCGGCCTACACCCTTGATCGTGCCAACATAAAATGTATCCTGGCTGCCAAGATAACCAGGATGAGCTGTTTCGATCTCACCGTGCGCTACGTCAGTCTTCCTGCTTTTTTTCGAGCGCAACAACCTGTGCTTCAGTCAGAACACGACCTGTTGCAGCAATGTGCTTCTCCAGCGCTGAAAGGCGCTTTTTAAATGACTCTAAATCGCGCCGTAGCCAAACTGACCGTACTCCCGATGGGGAAACAAAAATACCCCGCTTACGCAGTTCGTTGGAGACTCGGACTTGGCCAAAAGCAGGTTGTTCCAAAGCAAAGTCAGCTACCGCTATTTCGGTGGCTTCTTCAACACGATTTCTAAGGTTGGGCTTTCTACGATTGGCATCGATCAGAGCATCCACTCCGCCTGTTTCTACCGCCGTTTGATACCGATAAAATGTATCGTGGGAAAATCCCATCACCTTACAGGCGCGAGACACGTTACCAAGTTCTGTTGCCAAATTGAGCAAACCGACCTTGTGTTTAATGATATTTTGATGAACACTATACATGGGGTTATTCCTACGCGCTTACGCGCTGGTTTAATAAAGATTCGCACCTCTATCAAACCGGATAACCCCACCATTTGGCAATGGCCTTACTGTACGATCAAGTCGGAACTAATACAATTAAAATCATCAATGACATTGAGCAGCCGGATGCTTCTTCCGTCTGAGAGTTGGTCTTGCATAAAATCCATTGACCACACCTCATTAGTTTTTTCAGGCTCCGCAAGCGGTTGAGGTTTTTCGCGGAGCAAGCGCTTTTTCGGTTTGATTCGCAGATACAAAAAGCATAAACCAAATCCCCAATTGCGCTGCGTGCTTGTCAATCGAATCAACCATTCTGCAATTTGGTTATTTTCTGAAGAATGTTTGCGTTGATAATGTACTACGGCCCGGAATATGTAAGTATCGCGATGCAAACTTGGGCGCGGCAACGCTGTATCACTTTGGAATTTATCCAGCCAGGTAACCCACAGCAAAACGCTTATATTGAGCGTTATAACCGGACGGTCCGCTATGATTAGCTAGCTCAGGATCTATGCGATACGCTCGAACAAGTACAAGAGTGCGCCACCCGTTGGCTATGGTTTTATAATCATGAACGGCCCAACATGGCCATTGGAGGCATTCCCCCAAAACAAAAGTTAGCTCTCGCAGCTTAGTGTTCTACTTTTAAAAACTATTAAAAATGGGGGATTACCCATCCGCGCTTGAGCGGAATTTTTATGCATTATGCGGGGGGCAATTGGCTCAAAATGAGCAGCGCCAGCATCACCGTAAGCGCTCCGCCAATGCGGGTCGCAAGCTGCGCAAACGGCATTAATTGCATGCGGTGCGACGCGGTTAAAATCGCCATATCTCCTACGCTCCCCATGCCACTATGACACGCATTAACAATTGCACTTTCAACTGAATGCAAGCCCGCCCAGCGTCCAACCACAAAACCAACTACAGTTAGGGTGACTACCGTAGCAAAGATGGTGACAAAATGCGCTAGCGTTAGAGCTTCTAACAGCGCATCCCAAGGCGTTAAAATCAAACCAATCCCAAACAAAATCGGGTAAGCGGAAGCCACAGCAAAAAAGTGGTACATTTTATGCGCGCCCTGCTCAAACTTAGGCGGGATAACGCAGGTTAGTTTAACCAGCACCGTGAGCAACAACATGCCTAACGGCGCTGGCAAGCCAGTAAATTGATAAATCACCGTACCTGCCACATATAAGCCAAGCGCAATCATCCCGGCCGCAGCTATATGTTCAACGGTTACTGAGCATGGCTTTTCCTCAAGCGATAAAGCGGGCGCTGTTACTGGCAATAAATGACCATTACCACTGAAGCGCGGATAGCGCTTGCCAAGCTGATGAAAAAGCGCTGCACATACAATGGCCGTCAAATTACCCAACACCACAGGCGGCACAACTTGGGCAAATAGCTGAGATTGTGGGATTTGTAAAATCGCTGCATAACCTAGCGTGAGCGGAATCGCACCTTCGCCAAGGCCGCCGGCCATAATCGGAATGACGAGATAAAAAAAGGCATGGTGCGCACTGAGTCCGAGCGCCATGCCAGTTAGTGTACCGACTACTGCCGCCGTAATCGACCCCGCAGCCAGCGGGATGAAAAGCTTAGCAAAACCTTTAATTAGAAGTTGCCGATCCATACTCAAAATACCACCGACGATAACCGCAATGGTAAATAGATAAAGAATATTCGTAGCCTGCCAGAAGTCGCTCACAGACTGCACGAGTTGAGTTGGCAACAGCGAACGATGGACCAGATAAGAGGGCAGCAATACGGTCAAGATAACCGAGCCACCAATTTGGCGCAAACCTGGGATGCGTGCACCCAATTCAGCGCAGCCACAACCCAGTACCGCAAGCATGGCGAAGATAACCGAGATTTCGCTTGAAAATTTTTCTATTGCTAGGAGAGCCCCAAGGCTCACGAATAGCACGCAATAAATTGGCAGCGGAATGACGCTAATACGGTGCTCATCCATGATCCGCCACCAGCGGATCGCCTTTAATTCTGATTTTGATTCTGATGAAGCCAATGCTGAAGCATCAGTAAGCAATGAATTCTGCTGCATTTAAAGGTCTCCACTGTAACTGATCCTATTATCTAACCGTTGACAGCATATGTAGAGAGCGCCGATAAATTAAACTGATGCTTATTTAGCATTCCTACATAAAGTACAAATTTCTTTTTTCATTTTGTGAGGCCGTACTTACGCTAAAAGCGTACAGCGCCCTTTCGCTTGAAAATGTACTGAAGACTCTGTGCAAAAGATACTGGACTCAATCTATTCGTCAACTTAAGTCCAGCATATAAGGCGTTGACTTAATAAATCACTTCGACTGAAGTCGCCCAAGCCTCAGCTTTCAACTCAACCAGCAACTCATCCGAAGGCTTAACGCGCCATCCATCCCCCAGCGTAAACTCACTGCGTAGCGCTTGGTTACAGTAATCGATCAGCACCGGCAAACCGCTATTGGGTTCTCTTTTTGGAGGGTCGTAGGCGCGCCCGACCGGCTTATGCATTGGATTGCTAGACGAGCTTAGATCGCTCACTGCCTTGTGCGATTGCAAAAGCTCATGCAATCTACGCGAGTTAACTTGGTGATTCACTGAGATACGCAGAACTCGCGCAAAAGAACCGCGCGCGCGCGCCAAATCTAGCACCGCACCAGCGCTTAAGCGAATGCCACCGGTGAAGCTATCATAGCGCGCATTGCCTGTGACGATCAGCAGTTCATCTTCTTTGAACAACTCTCGGTTCGCGTCATAAAGCTCATTAAACACTGTCACTTCACATTGTGCTGTACCATCATCCAGCATCACCATAAGCATTTTTCCGCGCGGCGTCAGCTGCGTACGGATACTGTTAATCACCCCGGCAACCAGCTTATCCCGCCCTTCCTGCAAATTATTCAGTTTTTGTTTAGCAAAACGACTGACTTCGCTGCGATAGGCATCAAATAAATGTCCAGATAAATAAAAACCTAAGGCCGCTTTTTCTTCCTGCAACAAGCGTTTTTTTGACCATGCAGGTTCAGCGACAAGCTCGCAACCGTCGGCAAGCTCAGTCTGGTCAAATAAACCCGCTTGCAATTCATGCGCACACCGCTGCTCAGCAGCGCCTAACGCAAGCGTTACGGAGGCCAATAATTGAGCGCGATTGGGATGCAAGGCATCAAATGCCCCAGCGCGAATCAAGGCTTCAATCGTGCGGCGATTGACAATACGGCGATCGACCCGTAAACAAAAATCGAACAAATCGGTAAACGGCTTTTCAGCGCGCGCGCGCAAAACATCTTCAATCGCGCTTTGGCCGCTTCCTTTAATCGCGCCAAGCCCATAATGAATAGTGCGCGCCGGCTGCCCCGCGCTTTCTGCGGCGGGTTCAAAACGGTACACTGAGCGGTTAATATCAGGTGGCAATACCGTTAGATGGTTCAGTTGACAGTCTTCAAATAAAATTTTGATTTTATCGGTGTCATCTAGCGCCAAGCTCATATTAGCCGCCATAAATTCAGCCGGATAATGCGCTTTGAGCCAAGCGGTCTGATATGCAAGCAGCGCATAGGCCGCCGCATGTGATTTGTTAAAACCGTAACCGGCGAATTTTTCCATCAAATCAAAAATTTCGTCGGCTTTTTCGCGCATTAACCCATTTTGCGCCGCGCCCTCGCGGAAGAGTGCGCGATGCTGCGCCATTTCTTCAGGTTTTTTCTTACCCATAGCGCGGCGTAATAAATCAGCGCCACCTAATGAATAACCACCGATGATCTGCGCCATCTGCATGACCTGCTCTTGATAGACCATAATGCCATAGGTCTCTGCCAGCACGTCTTTTACGCGTGGATCAGGATAATCGACTTTCTCGCGGCCATGCTTACGGGCGCAAAAACTCGGAATCAGATCCATTGGCCCAGGACGGTATAGCGCAACCAGCGCAATAATGTCTTCAAAGCGATCAGGCTGAGCATCCTTCAGCATCCCTTGCATGCCGCGGCTTTCAAGCTGGAACACAGCCACTGTATTGGCTTTTTTTAGAAACGAGAACGTCGCTGGATCGTCCAATGGGACTTGTGCCAGCGACCAATCAGAACGATTTGGATCAAGTCGGCGAATATCGCGCTCAGCCCAATCTAAAATCGTCAGTGTGGTTAACCCTAGAAAATCGAATTTGACTAAGCCAACGGCTTCAACATCATCTTTATCATATTGGCTGACTACCGCCCCACCATGGGCTTGGCTGTCAGTCAGGCCCGCGCCATTTTCCGCCAACGGCATATGTTGCGTATAGAGTGGACAAAAATGCGTGAGCTTGCCGGGTGCAATCAGCACGCCACCGGCATGCATGCCAATATTACGGGTTAATCCTTCAACGCGCTGCGCCAACTCAAGTAATTGTTGCACCTCATCTTCATCTGCCAAACGTTGCGCCAACAACGGCTCTTCTTTAATCGCATCGGCAATCGTCACATGCTTGCCGGGCTTAAAAGGAATCAGCTTAGCGACCCCATCCGTAAAGTTATAGCCCAGATCAAGCACCCGGCCAATATCCCGCACCGCCGCTTTAGCCGCCATCGTGCCAAAAGTGGCGATCTGCGAGACGGCATCTGCGCCGTATTTACTCTTCACATATTGAATCACGCGATCACGCCCGTGCTGACAAAAATCAATATCGAAGTCCGGCATCGAGACGCGCTCTGGATTTAAAAAGCGCTCAAACAATAATTTATAGCGCAGCGGGTCAAGATCTGTAATGCCTAACGCAAACGCCACCAGCGAGCCCGCTCCGGAGCCCCGACCCGGGCCCACCGGAACGCCATTTTGTTTAGCCCAATTGATAAAGTCAGCGACAATTAAAAAGTAGCCGGGAAAGCCCATTTTGATAATCGTTGCGCATTCAAATTCAAGGCGTTGACAATAAGTGGAGCGCTCGCGCTCACGCTGTGCCACGTCAGCAAATAACTGCTCTAAGCGCTGCTCTAGCCCTTGCCGCGCCTCTTGCATTAGGTAATCATCCAGCGATAGACCGGCTGGGGTTGGGAAAAGTGGTAGCTTGGGCTTGCCCAGCTCTAACGTCAAATTGCAGCGCTGAGCAATTTCAACCGTATTCGCTAGCGCAGAAGGCAAGTCCGCAAAAAGCTCCGCCATTTCAGCTTGAGTGCGAAAATACTGAGCCCGCGTAAACGGTCGAGCGCGGCGTGGATCAGCCAATAAATTTCCGGCGGCGATACAAACCCGCGCCTCATGGGCAGTGAAATCATCTGGCGTCATAAATTGCACTGGGTGCGTCGCCACTAACGGCAACTGCAACTCAGCGGCAAGCGCCGCGACTTGTTGGATATAAAGCGCCTCGCCAGGCAGCTCGGCACGCTGCACTTCCAGATAAAAACGCTGAGGAAAAATCTGCGCCCAGCGTTGCGCAAAGCGCCGTGCAGCCTCTTCATTACCGGCTGCAAAAGCCTGCCCAATATCGCCCGTAAGTCCGCCGGATAAAGCAATTAAACCCTGCGCCAAACCACTCTCAAGCCATTCAATTTGAATTTGAGCGCGACCTCGATGTTGATTCGTTAACCAGGCCCGACTTAACAATTCGCAAAGATTTAAATAACCTTGCAACTCGCATACGAGCAGCAAAACCCGACTGGGTTTGTCGCCATCTAACGGGTTAGTCAGCCATACATCGCAACCGATGATAGGCTTAACGCCTGCGCTACGCGCTGTTTGATAGAACTTGACTAGACCAAATAGGTTGCCCAGATCAGTGAGCGCAAGCGCTCCCTGTCCATCAGCTGCAGCTGCTTTAACTGCATCATCAAGGCGCACAATGCCATCGGTGATTGAATATTCGGAATGAAGGCGGAGGTGAATAAAGCGAGGATTTAGCATAGCCGCTATTGTACCTAACCCCCGGGCAGTGCAGCTCAACTCGGTGGCTAACGCCACCATAGTTGTGCGATTTTTTCGAAAATTAAGTTGGCAAAATAGCGCCTGTTGAAGTTGAAATATTTATCACTTTCCCTGTTTCCATTTCGGTCAGTGAAAGTACCACTTGTTCATCATTAATAACTCATTCAGACTAACCGCAATATGCTTGATTTCTTCTGCGTCCAGACTTTGAAAATAGTCCCGTGCTGCAGCCTGAGTAAACTGTGAGGTTGTCCCAGTCATATCGCCAGAGGCAGAGGCAGCCGTTCTATAAGAACCAATTCATTTTCAGATTGTTTTTTTGAAACGTACAATAAGGTTTTCACATGCTTTTGGCGCGAATGATTTAGCCCACTCTTCAGCGCTTTTAAATTCTGAATGCGGGCGCATTTGACCTGCTCCCCGTAATTAGCTACATATCTGAGTAGAATCCGAGGGTTTAAATTGATATATAGCCGCAAACTCAGTAGGCGTGTTATACGCAAGGGCACTATGGGGGCGAGTAGAATTGTAATCTTGCCGCCTACCCTCAATAAGAGTACGTGCCTCATGCAAACTCAAGAACCAATGGTCATTGAGACACTCATCTCGAAAGCGCCCATTAAAGCTCTCGATATAGGCATTCTGGGTTGGTTTTCCAGGTTGTGTGAAAACTAGGTTGACGCCGCGCTTATGTGCCCATGCATCAAGCATTTGGCTGGTAAACTCGGGCCCATGATCAACGCGAATCATCTTTGGCAAAGCGCGATGTTGAGCGATACGATCCAACACCCGAGTGACTCGCAGCCCAGAAATTGAGGTATCGACTTCTATGGCTAGGCTCTCCTTGGTAAAATCATCGACCACGTTCAAGTAACGTATGCGTCTCCCATTAGCCAAAGCGTCATGGACGAAATCCATAGACCACGCATAGTTCGGCTGTTCCGGTAATTGCAAAGGCACACTTTTAGTTAAGCCAATTCGTTTGCGATGACGCTTCCTCACCGCCAAGCCAGCCTGCCTATACAATTTATACACTCGCTTAACATTGATGGCCCAGCCTTCTCGTTTCAGGAGTATATGGATGCGCCGATAGCCAAAGCGCCTCCTCTCGTTACCCAATACGCTTATGCGTTCTCTCACCTGACCATCGGAATCGCCTTTGGACTCATAACGCAGTACCGAAGTCGATAATTTGACGAGCCCACACGCTCGGCGTTCTGACAGCTGCCACTCCGCTTTTAGAAGCGCTACTGCTTCTCGCCTAGCTTGCGGGCTCACCACTTTCGGGAGACTACGTCCTTCAACGCCGCATTATCCAGTAAAGCTTCTGCCAATAAACGCTTTAGTTTGTTATTTTCCCCTTCCAAAACTTTCAGGCGTTTGGCATCTGAAACCTCCATCCCCCCGTATTTCGCCTTCCATTTGTAATAGGTCGACTTAGAGAAACCATGCTGCCGGCACAATTCTTGCACTCCTAAGCCCGCTTCTCCATCCCTTAAAAATCTTATGATTTGCTCTTCGCTAAATCTTCGCTTCATGGTCCTTCCTTATTGCTATGGACTCCATTATCTTATGAAGCTAATTTAAGGGGCAGGTCAGCTCAAGTATCTGCTGCGGAGTTTGCAAAGGAAGCTGTCCCTGGGCAACAGGATGGGATCTCGACAACATGCTATTGACAGGTGTAAACATTGTATCCTTTGTACCGGTATTTCTCACTCCCTTTAAGTTTAGTGGACGAATAGTGTAGAGAATTCCAATTTTTTAAGATTTTTAACAATAGGTCAAGTCTGAAAACGGGAATGCGGGCATATTTTGTACACTACGCTCAAAGGCCGCATCGTCCTCATCAACAATTTTTCCAAATTGTAACGATGGACAAATGATTTTTGCAAAAAATCCTGTCATAGGGGTGGAATGCCTATTTTGTGGGACGCACAGGCAATCAGTTCGATAAAACGTTGAAATACGGGAAATCTTTTTCAAGAACACGGATCGTCAAGTCGTCCGAAAAAGAACGATTTCGTACATCCATATTCACGGATGTTATTGCTAAAAATTGTTCTACAACAGCCCTTATGCCGGTTAACCGTTCCACTGCACCTTAGGCCCCGAATGCAGATCTGCCTTTGTCTCCGAAACAGGCTGCAGAGCCAATAGGTATAAAGCTTGTTGGGCTCTGTCAATCATACAGGGAATATCGAGCGGCCTTTTCTTATTACCATTGCTTTTAGGTATGTAAATTGGCCTCCAGGGAGTAATGGAACCGTTAACCGACTTAAGGGGTATTCAAAGGTAGTTTGCTTTACTTAGTGACTGTAATTCCCCATGCATAAGAGCTTTATAGCTTTGAGAACAAGTGACGTTTAACTCATTCAAGCAAAATAGTTCGATAAAGTTCATATTTTGCTGAACACTTTATTTTATGGGTCAAAAGGCTCCCGTGCGTACAGAATTGTGGCATCTAAGCAAAATAAGTTAACTCTTAAGGCGGTTAACGGTTGCATTACTCCTCGGAGGCCAACTTAAAAACGGCTATCAAAACGCACGACACCATCGGCGACTGTGTGACATGGGTATGAATCAAGTCCTATTTCCTGCTTCTCCAATTATTCTGTGGATGGGCGGTAAGCATCGTTTAGCTCAAAAGCTCTTTGCGCTATTTCCACCGCATAATTGCTATGTTGAGGCTTTTTGTGGCGGGATTGCTCTGTATTGCTCTGTATTTCCTACGGCCTGAACCCGCACATATTGAAGTAATCAACGATACGAACGGTGAATTGATTAATTTATATCGTGTCGTACAGCATCATCTTGGATTGCCAATTTATTCAAAATCAACTCCTTAGTGCAGCCTCACCATACACGTATAGTGAGGCTGCAGAATGCTTAAACAACCTCAATGCTCTTCTGGATCGATTCGCTGAGTTCGCCGGGAATGTCCACGCACAAGGGGTGCTCATCTATAGACTCTTGACTCCACCATGGATTCTTAGCCGCGATTGATATAAGGTCACGCCCTTCGACATTGCTCATCTGTCCAAGGAACATTGCAACATAAACCATGAAGAAGTGTGCGAAATAGAATTTCTGGAAAAAATCCTCTTGATTAAGTTGAATATCGAAAAATTCAATATTCATGTTCTGAGGAATTGACTTATCTCCAAACAATTTTCTGAGTGTCGCCACTTTGTTCTTTGTGTAATCATCATCCTCAGAATCCGACAGGATGATGATCGCCTGTTTCTCCACTGGATTCGAATAGGCCGCCACTTCAGTATGAGAGAATTCGTGGAGCAGGTTCCGATGTGTAGGAACCATTGCAATCTCATTGAAGAACATAGTAGTCTGCTTGAGCAATTGAACATACCACTTCGAGGTCGAGAGAAGTACAATGCGGCTTCCCTGTAATTTCTCGGCCATAGCGTATGCCTTATCTATCAGCGAGCTATCGAATTTTTGCTTCAGATATGAAACCGCATCCCTCAATTGATCTTCGTAATCAATCTCAAGGATGTTGAGTTTGTGAAATAGGTCAAGAAAAATCGAGAAAAATTGCTGTACATGATAGAGAGGGTATTCTCTATCTGCGTGTCGCATTCTGTATTCAATGACCGAATTTCCATCATTTTTTGCCATCTTCGCAATCCGCCCGCCTCCGCTTAAGACGATCAAGTTGAGCGCACCGTTCAGACGTTTCATTCGCTCATAAAAAAGGCACGGTTCCACAGACCATCCTGAATAGCAAACAATAAAGACAAGGGTTTTGTCGCGAGTTAAATCTTTGTCGGTCACAAACCATTCGGTATCGTAGTCATTGACTACTTCAACATCAATGGGTATTTGATGGGTAATAAAGAATCCCTTTACGATGTCAGAGACGACTGAGGAACAACCCATCCCATAGAATATGAATTTGTCAAAATGACCTGATTTCACTTGAGCGGTCAACATCTCATTAAGGTGGTCCAACGTGTATTCATGTCCCCATAGGGTACTTTCGAATATTGGCGCACCAATAATTTTACTAAGGCGTTCCACGCGAGGTTGCATGGGTTGATTGATCATCTTGATATTCATGATGTCTTCCTTCGTTGGTTGTAAAACTCGTCCTCAGACGAAAACGGAGTCCAATTTCGCATGGACCCACATATAGACTATTAGTGATTCGCTGATCATTTAATCCACATCCTAAGTATAATCACCATTTTAAAATTAACACTTTAAAATCATAAAATTTAAAAAAATAAGATTTTGAGTTAAGCAAAACCATACTAAGCGCATTAATCTATTTATCTTCGCACTAGAAAATACAAAAATCTTTCACCCAATTAAAGTTAACTATTCCAAAACGCAAAATAATAGCATTAACTAATATGAGTGATGAATTTGTTTATAAAAAAATGGAGGGATTTTCCGAGTCTCATTTACTCCATAACAGATCCAGGGCAAGACATTTTTACACTTATCTCATAATATTATACAACATTTAATCTCCCGCCTAGGCCAATTAACCGCCATCAAGTATTAAATTCAAGAGATTTAAATCTAAATCTGAATAAATATCTCAAACAAACTGAAATAGTCACAGAAGAAACCATGAAACATTTAAAGATTTGTTCAGAAGTTATTGCGGAAGTTAAAGATATTATGCATTATGGCTCTGGCAGTAAGTTATTTAGCATACTTTACACAGGAGGAGAAAGCACCATACGCAAAAAAATGTGTCGAGAATCAATCAAAGAAGCTGCAAAAGAAAGTTCAGCAGATAAAAGTCCAATAGGAAAAACCGAACGAAAAATAAAATATTCTATGCAATATCAAGCTGGAAATTGTGACGAAATGAACGATATAGCTTTTGACATACTTAAGACCAAAGGGCTAAAGGTGCCATTATTCAATATGGCGTCCACTATTGACGACCTAGCTCAACTCTCCCTACAAACCTTGCAACAGACTCCCTGGAACTTATAAATCGCCCCCCTTTTTTATTTTGTAAATCGCGTATGTTGATCTATAGTGAAATTCGTGTGGACTGCTATTCGGAAGGATAAAAGGTGGAGCCGGTATTTCAGGCTACCAAGAGCATAAGGTGTCGTGCTAAAAAGTAATCATTTTCCATAATGACCATGGGGAATAAAAGATGCTTTCAAGAATCACTGCAAAAATAACTGAATCATGGCAGCCACCAGAGACGGCGGTTGAACGTGGTGAAGCCGCTCTACAGGCCGCCGATAATTATTATAAGGAAGGTCGGCAGCTTAGCGGTGCGAATCAAAACCAGGCATTCGAGCAGGCACTGGGCCACTTCAATACGGCGAAAGCCGCGCTGAAGCGTGGGGTCCGATGTGGCAGAGAAGCGGAAAGCAGGCCGGTGCTTGGCGAGGTGTATCAAAAACAGGCAGAACTCTGGCGGCAACAAGGCGCTGATGTCGAGGTCGTGCGTGAGAGATATAGAAAAGCGCGAGAGTATTTTTCAGATCCAGAGCGACGGGCTGCGGTGCAGGGAATTTTGAATCTTTTGTCAGGCGCGCCGGCGCCTGGTTTACCTCAGATTAGACGCCCGATTTCCTTACGACCTTCGTCTGTAACGCCCGCCTCCACTCTTGACTCCACGGGGATACCAGCCCCCTTTTTTGAGAATCATGAGCCTTCTGCTTGTCCTCCTTATGCGCTGGTAGAGCCCGCCGCCATTACTGATACGCAGCACCTAGCCTGGTGCTTGCAACAAACCTATGGTAATGGTCCGCAACAGGAACTACAAACACGAGTATCGCGGCTCGTGACCCCAATCCTGAAAAAATTTGGAAAATCAGATAAAACGCTGTTCTATATGCGAGAAGCCGCTGCGCTGGCAACGATTCCGCAGGCAGAAACGTATGGCCTGTTAGTTGACCACACATTGGAGGCGCTTGGCCCTAAGCACGCTCTAAATATAGCTGCGGTACAGGGCCTGGTCGTGATCGTGCAGAATTGCCCAACCATCACCTTCCTTACAAGTAAATGGACCAAGGTGTTTCAGACTTTGCGGGCCATTCTCAATAACATGGATAAAGAAAATCCTGTGCCTGTGCTGGAATTAATGCAGGCCATCTCACAACTATTGGATACGATGGGGCAAGCGGGCGTATCCGGCATTAGCCGTGAGAGGCTACAACAGCCGCTCTATCAAATGCTTCGCGATGGAAATTGGCTAAATCCCACGGAAGATGTAGCGTTGTCCTGGCAAATTCGTTATGCGTGTGAAGCCCTGGCCTATATTCCCAATGATGAAAGTAAGTTGGAGGCTGTGTTGCGGTGCTTCTCTGAGGTGAGCAAGGTGGGCTTGGCGACTCAAACTCTGAATGTGAATTTATTGCGGCGGAACTTTGGAAACTTTCATGACGCATTGACTGATCTCGTAGAGGTCGTCAGCAGCAGCACCGCTACTAAATGTAATCAATTAAGAGAAGCCGTTCAGAATGCACGGAATGCAGAGGCAGAGCTTGAGAGGGGTAGGCTAGACACCCAGAACAGACGGCACCATAATAGGTGGTATGTTGCGCTGCAATATGTAGAGTTGCTGATTCAGGCGAATCAGTTAGAGAAGTTCGAAACACTGGTGCGTAACAGCGCCTATCGTCAGAGCGCCGATTTTTTACAGGGAGTATGTCAGTGCCTGGAGCGTCTGGCGTGTACCCAGGAAAATACGGATGTCCCGAGGAAGGCCATCCAATTTTTACAAAGCCTGCGGGATGACACTGCTCACTGGATGCAAAAAGAAGGGGTACTGAGTCAAGTACAGCAAAGTGCCGCTGTCGCTCGTCTGCGACAAGGTGTAGCCAGAGAGCTGAATAAGACGCTTGGTACGTCGCTTATGTTTCAGCCAGAGGTAACTCAAGTCAACCAGTACGCGGCAGCTACTTTAGCACGGCTGGAGGCACGTGCCGACCCGAGCAATACTTATGTGCCCCCTGCTTGGGATCCGTTTTGGAAGGGACGTCCAGATACGGAGTTGCTAGAAGCTGCTCGCAGGAAGTTAACTATCCCGCTGAAGGATCGACTGCTAAAAAGCCTGTCTGCCGATATTCAGAAATTGCAGATAACGTATGTAACAGGTCAGGAGCAGGATAACGAGATCCGAGATGCGCTGGCGCATTATGTATCACCAGACGGTGTGCTGATAAACGCCCCGAATTACGATGCAGAAAATCGTTTTAATTTATACAATAAGGTGTGTGATTTTCTGGAGCTAGACACGAAGAAAGTATTGCTTTTGCAGGGCGAGGCGGGTTTAGGCAAATCGACCTTTAGCTGGCAGTTCGCCCGTAGCCGGTGGAAGGCGTATATCAGCCTAGAGGATGCCCCCATCCCGGTGTTTATTACGCTGTCGAGCCTGAAAAGCGCCAATCACAATCGGGTCATCGCTTTTTTTGAAAGCCTGGGCTTTTCGACAGAAGAGATACAGACGTTGCGCGCCACCGAGCGCTTTGTTTTTATTCTGGATGGCTTTGATAATAAAATTGAGGAGCGTCAGCGCTCATTCTATACAGATAACGAGCTGGATAAGTGGACACAAGCCAAAGTGATCATCACCAGCCGTCCGGAATATTTGGGCTCTGGCTATCAGCGCAAATTTTATCCGTCCGGCCAGCCCGAAGCCCTTCAGGAATACCGGTTAGCGCCGTTTTCGGAACCCTTAATTGAGCAATATGTTGATAAATATAAAAAAGCCCACCCACAATCTGAGTGGACTGCTGATGAATATAAAACAAGGCTCAAGCGGTCGGATTTAAGTACGCTGGTTAGTAACCCGTTTGTGCTCAAAATGGCGTTGAGCGGGCTATCCAAGCCCGGTGATTGGCTGCCATTTACGCGTATTGCACTCTATGACCGGTTTGTTCAGGACTGGTTTAAGCGCTCGCAACAGCGTCTTGGATCGATTGAATTAACCCCAAATTTTGTCATAAACAGTGTTGACTTCAGCAAACGGTTTGCAACCGCCCTATACCGTGCCAGGGATGAGGTGACTACCTATGTGGCTGCAGAGCATGCCCCCTGGGAAGAGGCTAACATCGCATCGCAGCAGCCAGACTGGCGCGATGAGTTTTTGGGGGATGGCGATGTCATGACGGAATTGATGCGCCTAAATACTTCACTGATGCGCCTGAATGCTCCGCTGATACACCAAGGCGATCAGTACAAGTTTATCCATAAATCGATAAGGGATTATTTTGTAGCGCGCTCGATATGGGAGTCGAAGCTGGAATTATCATTGGTGAAGAAAACCGTATTACTGAACCAGAGCCTGGTGAAGGACCCGGCCGTTCTCGACTTTTTAGTCGAGCGCGTGCGGCAGGAGCCAGAATTTAAAGCGCAGTTACTGAATTTTATTGAGCACTACTCGAAGCGGGAGGATATGCAAATCGCCTCGGCGAATACGCTGACTATTCTGGTCCGGGCAGGAGTGCCGTTTAGTGCAAAAGATTTTAGTGAAATATGGGCGGCTGGGGCGGATCTAAGCTATGGGATATTTGACCATACCAAGTTCAACGGGGCAGATTTAAGTGGCGTTAACTTGCAAGGGGCATGGTTACGGGGCGCACAATTGCACGGAACGAAGCTAGCTGGCGTTGAATTTGGAGAAAAGCCCACTTTAAAGGTGGGGGCCGAGGTTCGTGCTTGCACGTATTCGCCCAATGGAGGTTGGTTGGCGGTTGGCACAGAAGAGGGTTGGATTCAATTGTATGAGGCTGAGAGCTTAGAGCTGTTGGACACGTATGAGGGGCATCGGGCTAGTGTGACGAGTGTGAGCTTTTCTCAAGACGGGCAGTGGCTCGCTTCTGGGAGCGATGACGGAAGTGTGAAGTTATGGAGCGTAGCGCCCGCAACGCGTGGCCTGCCGCCGCATACGTACGAAGGGCATGCTGGTGTGGGTGTGACCAGCGTGAGTCTTTCTCGAGACGGGCAGTGGCTTGCTTCTGGGGGCGATGACGGAAGCTTGAAGTTATGGAGTGCAGCACCCGCAACGCGTGGCCTGCTGCATAGGTATGAAGGGCATAGTTCTGGTGTGACGAATGTGAGTTTTTCGGAAGACGGGAATTGGCTTGCTTCTGGGAGTGATGACGGAAGCGTGAAGTTATGGAGTGCAGCACCCGCAACGCGTGGCCTGCTGCATACGTACGAAGGGCATAGTTCTGGTGTGACGAATGTGAGTTTTTCGGAAGACGGGAATTGGCTTGCTTCTGGGAGTGATGACGGAAGCGTGAAGTTATGGAGTGCAGCACCCGCAACGCGTGGCCTGCTGCATAGGTATGAAGGGCATAGTTCTGGTGTGACGAGTGTGAGTTTTTCGGAAGACGGGAATTGGCTCGCTTCTGGGAGTGATGACGGAAGCGTGAAGTTATGGAGTGCAGCACCCGCAACGCGTGGCCTGCCGCCGCATACGTATGAAGGGCATGCCAGAGTGATGAGCGTGAGTTTTTCTCAAAACGGGGATTGGCTTGTTTCTGGGAGTTCAGGCCACAGTGTAAGGCTATGGAGCGTAGCGCCCGCAACGTGTGGCCTGCCGTCGCATACATATGAAGGGCATCGGGCTCGTGTGACGAGTGTGAGTTTTTCTCGAGACGGGCGGTGGCTTGCTTCTGCGAGTTCTGACGAGAGTGTGAAGCTATGGAGTTTAGCGAGCGCAACATATAGTCTAGCGCATACGTATGAAGGGCATCGGGCTAGTGTGACGAGTGTGAGTTTTTCTCGAAAGGGGAAGCAGCTTGCTTCTGGGAGCGATGACCAAAGTGTGAGGCTATGGAGCGTAGAGAATGCAAGGCATGGCCACACGGTTGGACGGCATAATTCTGGTGTGACGAGTGTGAGTCTTTCTCGAGACGGGCAGTGGCTCGCTTCAGGGAGCTCAGACAACAGTGTGAAGATATGGTGCGTAGGGAGCGCAATGCGTGACCCAGTGGAGATGTATTGGCACAGTGGTGTCGTGACTAGTGTGAGTTTCTCGCCAGACTCGAATTGGCTCGCTTCTGGGAGCTCAGACAACAGTGTGAGGCTATGGAGCATAGAGAGGAGCGAAATGCGTGGCCATACATATAAAGGGCATAGCGCTAGTGTGAATAGCGTGAGTTTCTCGCCAGACTCGAAATGGCTCGCTTCTGGGAGTGATGACCAGAATGTGAATCTATGGAGTGTAGAGAGCGCAACGCGTGGTGCGGTGTGCACATATCCGCATAATAGTGCTGTGACGAGTGTGAGTTTTTCGCCAGACTCGAATTGGCTCGCTTCCGGGGGGTGGGATGGCAGAATTAAGCTATGGTTGGGCTCAGGAGAATGTGTAGCGACCATTGAAGATTGTAATGGTCCTGTTCGTTCGGTTGCGTGGCAGGAGGAGGAAGCGGCAAAAGGTTATCCTATGCTAGCCATAGGAGGAGAAGATAAAGCGGTTCGCCTATGGCAAATAGAACAGGAAGGCAGCCGCATTCGGGTTATTTTAAGTTGGACTTCCTATCAGGCCAAGTTAACCGTTAGGGGCGCGTCCGTTATACCCCCCATTGAACCCTCAGAGCGCTTGAGCTCGATGAATGCCCGCCTGCTCCAACAGGGAGGTGCGGTGATGTCTTCCGAAGAAATCCCTTTCGGGATTTGAACCCCGGAGCGGCTCGGCTCGTGCGCAATATGCTCCGGGACGGGCTTATAAACCCTAGGGAGGGGACGGGCTACACAAGCGTTGCCAAACCGACATTTGCCTATGAATTGATGGACGATATCCATCCTTCTATTTTAATTGAAACGATGTCTATGAATCACACAAAGCGAATTCCATATGGCACGCTTTGAATCTATTAAAATCCAATATAAATTTCATTTACTCACTTTTCTGCCTTTTGCTTTATCAGTCTTGTCTCGATTAACTGTGCCATCAAATTTTAAAACATGGCTGAATTCTTTAATACTGTCAAAAACTTCCAAATGATTCATGAGAGCTGTATCTATGTAAAAAAAGTCGCCCATTCTTATTACGCCTTTAATTTTATCGATTGCTTTGTATAATTTTGCTCCGTTAAAAATTTCTTTAGTAGGATTAGATATGTGATTCAGCGTCCTCTCCAGCTCTGTTTCATTAAAAAAATCATCCATCTGATCCACAGATCCGGCATTCGGAACATACTCCTTGTCTTTATTGGCTTTTTTCGCTCTTTACTAAATACAGATTTTACGGTTTATCAAAAATTGATATTTATTTAAAACACGCAGTAAAAGTAGAAGGCCCTGCATAAAGGGTATACAAAACCTCTCCTGTTCTTAATATTGCAAAATTAGTAGGAATTGAAAAAATCAAACAATCGTTAAGACTCATTTCAAATTCACTAGCATTTTGGAATTTTTCAATAGAATATTTATTAGACGGAAATTTAATAGCTTTAATATTACTAAAATCAGATAAAATATTGAGAGTTGTCGCAACAAAAAAAGAGTCACATCCAAATTTTCTCATTGCCTCTTCAAAGTGAGTTGATTCTTCGTCAAAAATTGCTTTATCATCTATATAAAAAATTTCCCATCCGAGTTTACGGATTTCCACATAATCAAATTGCTGTTCGGAATAGAGTAGTAACTTAAGTTTATATCCTATATCAGCCTCTATTTTTACTAACTCATGGACGGCCATAACGTATCTCCCTTATAGTCCTATTAGATGATTGAAACTCAATAGTTGGCCTCCCATCACGGCTTGGGCGAACAATAACAGTTGTCCCATCAGGTAGATTTCCAACCCGCCCTTGGCCGTAATTTGTATCAATAGCACGGATATCACTTAAGCCAAGCGCATCGAAATCTGCATCTGCTGTAGTCCTCGTTCCATCCGGGATGCTTTCCACCTTGGTTCCTCTAGATGTAATATTTTCTAAACTAGTGCGATTACCACCAAATATTTTATTTACTAACCGCTCATCAGTTTTTTCTTCTTTAACCCCCTTACTAAAAATAACCGTGTCAAATATATCCAACTCCTCACCAAGCGGCCTCACCATCACATTACCTGCTGATTGAACTTCCCTTGGCATCACTAAAGGTTGAACGATATGCTCTCCAGATTGATTCGGCATGCCTTCAAGCAGCACTTCTTCATCCTGATGCCATGCCCTGCCGGGAATCTGGAACGGCTGCTGTGGCTCCATAGGCATGACCATTGGCGGTGGAGCCGGTTGTACTATCTGATCCTCATCCTCTCCGGGTTGCTCTACATTATTTGCTCGATCTTTTTTATACCATTCATAAGCACTCCCTACCACTATGCCCGCAGCCAACGCGCCTAAAAAAATAAACCCAGGTGGGGTTACCACTAACGGCGCCGCCGCCAGCGCTATGGCATTATTTTCTATCTCAATCTGCGCCGCATTCTGCGCAGAGGTCGCATCTGCCCCTCCTGCATCCGCAAGCCCCACCACCAGGCTGGTAACTAAACTCTTGCGCGCTTCTTTCTCTTCTTCAGAAAATTCGTCTACAGGACCTAACAGATTATTCACCAATACACTTGCACTCGCGCCTAAGGCGGCTGAGCCACCCGATTGCCCCCGTGCGACTGCACTGCCATAAGCCAATGCCCCATGCAACGCAGCACGAGTCGTTTCGTTATTCAAGTTATCCGCAATATGCTTGATTTTTTCTGCGCCTAAACTTTGCAGATAATTCAGCGCCGCTGCTTGGGTGAATTCTGCAGCCGTCCCCGTCACATTGCCCGATGCCGCTGCCGTCAGCGCAGTGACGATTCGGCGGTAGGTTCCGCCTGCTCCCCATTGCTTATTTAAGATCTGCGCTTGCTCGCGCAACTCTGCCGCTGCTTCGATTAATTCCTGCTGCTGCACAGGCATCGACTCATTACCAGCTAGTACTTCCAAACGCTCGGCTTGTTCAATCTTATGATCAGCCTCCCTGACCCTATTCAAGACAAACGTCCCCGCTTCCCGACCCAATGCATTGACGATATCAAAACCCACCTCAATCTGATTCCGATCAAAAATCGGCGCTAACGCCTGATGACTCTGCGCCACATTACGGTTCAAACCCGCTATCGTCTTTGCTGCACTCTGCCCCGTCAGCTCTATCTGCCGAGCTTCATCCGTAATGACAATCTCCGCACCACTGATCGCACTGCGGGTCATTGACCTCGCCTCACCCGAAGCACCGATCACAAGCGGAATTGCCGGCGTTATCCCACCTCGGCTCGCCAACTGATTGCCACTATGCGCAGGCGTTGTGACTTCTCCCGATTGTTTCGAACCCACCCCTTTGCCATTTTTACTATACCCAGCCCCTAAACTAATACTTGTTGCATCATAATTCGCCTGATTCGTCAGGTCGGATATTTGCAAGGTCGCTGTTGTCAGCGTGTTCCTTCCTTCTCGCACCGCCTGATCACTCCCTGCAATCACGCTGCCTAAAAGCTTCGTATCACCCTTGACCGTGATCTGAAAGCCCCCATCTCCGGCCTGAATCCCCGCCTGCTCTGCAGCACTCAGATAATGACTATCCATCCTGCGTTGTGAGAAATGCAGGCTGACTGCTGAAGACGGCCCCGCGCTCGCACTGCCGCTGATACTTTGAGAATGACTATGGTAAGTCGCTGTGTCTTGCACACTTTCTATTTCAAGATCCCCCTCAATCTGGGCTTTCACCTGCTCTGCTGCAATCTGCGCACCTTTTAAGCGTACATCGCTTTGCGCATTGAGCATCAGCCTGCCCCCCGCCTGGATCAAGGCCGGCGTATAGTTGATTTGCGCCTCATCGGCATGACCATGGCCGGCACTGACTGCCATTGAAGCGCCTATTGAGCTCTGGCTGCCAAGCGTTGCCGCCATCCCCACGGCGCTGCTCTGACTACGCTGCTGACTCTGCTCAATTAGACTATTCGGCGCAGCTTCTACATTCAGTCGGCCTTCTACGTTCAGTGCAATATCCTGTTTTGCCACTATACGAGGGCCAATCAGATCCAGCGTGGATTCTTCCCCTAAGCCACTGATCTGGATCGATATATTGCCACCGGCCGCCAGCGTGCTGTTCAGCGCTGTCTTGCTCAGCTGCATCTGCTCGGTTTCACAATGGTCTTCACCAATCATCACGCTTACTGTCGCACCACCCGCGGCCTTTGGATCCATTTTGATCGCATCGTAGGCATTTTTTGTCGCCAGTGCCCCCGCACCCGCTGCTAAAGCTTGCATCCGTGGATCGCTGGCTTGGGGACTGGCTTGCAGCATTTGATGATTCGTTTGCGCCGCCGCAATCACCGGCGCACTCAACGAGGCCATCAAACCTGATTGATGGTATTCACTGTGCTGCCAGATCTGTCCCTGCTCATAGGCCGCATCTATCTTGCCTTTGGCTGCCTGTATCTTAATATCCCCTGCCGGCACAACCAGCTGACTACCGCTTTGCCGATATTCATTACCTGCCTTGACATAAACATCGCCTGATACGCTGCCAATCATTGTCCCAACTTGGGGCGTATGCTCGCTTTCTACCTGGCTCTTCTGTTCACGCTCACCTACCGCATAACCGAAATGGCCCGCATCCAACAGCCCTGAGCGCCGCGTCACCGTATAATGGCTGGCCTCGGCAATCTGCGTAGCGGAATCGAGCACAACATCTTGACCTGCGGACAAATCGGTACGTTGCTCACTGAGGATCTTGGAACCCACCGCATTTAAATTCCGCCCCGCTTTTAATTCGACCTTATCGCCTGAAAAAAGGCCGCTTAGCGCCTGTTTTCCGCGTTGCTTAGTCTGGGTTAATTCACTCGAAGAAGAAAACAAATGATCAAATTCATGATAATGGGATTCTGCAAAAGCCTGTTCTTCATACGCCGCTTCAAGATTAATATCCCGTCCAGCCTGGATAGAGAGATCGCCTCCGACGCTCACATATGTGCCAGCTGCATTGAAATCATGCCCTGCCTTAAGCTCAAGTGAAGCGCCTGTTTGAATGTGAGCGCCGACTTCTGTTTTTCTGCTTTGGCTCAACGAGTTACGCGCATCCCATATCAATTGCTGCTGCGTCGCTGTCTCGGCTGTGCCCAAGTTTAGATCATGTCCCGCTTCTAAAATAGCGGCCTGGCTGACTTCAACACGAGCTGCTGCCAAATCAAGGTTTCTCTTGGCCCTGACTTCCAGTTGCTCAGCCTGAATATGGGTCAGCCCGTCTAATGTGGTCACACTACCGCTAGCAGCATACGTTGTCCGGGTTTGGCTTTCCAGATGAATATCCCGTTCAGCCTGCAAGGAGAGTTGTTGACCGGCAAATACGCCAGCACGGCCGTCTATATCTTCGTTCGCATGTAAAGCAATCCGGTCCAGACTTACAATGGTGCCGCGCCGATTATCAATATTTTGCGCGTCAAGATGAATTTTCCCCGTGCTAATCATCGTACCGGCATTTTTAATCACGCCCTGGCTGACTAAATCAATCTCGCTGGCGGCGATGCCGGAGCCGCCTAGCTGTGGGCGATAGGCGCACGCGCCTGACAAATACACTTTAGGCGCGAGTACGATTTGTTTCGATCCATCAGGCAACCTGACGGTTTGGCTCACTAACCAGACCATATCGTAGGGTAATAACGCCTGTTGCTCAGCCGTCAATGGCGCGCCTAACTCAAGCTGCGCCAGCTGTGCATATTCTGCGCCGGCTCTCATTAAAGCCTGGTATTCGGCTCTTTGATTCCTTGAGTAAGACAGTGCATACTGTCCAGTCAAGGCAATGCTTTGAGCACGTATGAGCTGCTGTTCATAAAAACCACCGCCCAGACGTTTGGGCGCATTTCTCGGGTTAATGCCAAGCAAATCTAACAGATAGTTACTTGAAAGAAACGCTCCAGCATGATGAAAGCGCGGATCAATCTCAACTAAAACAGAATGCTCAGGCGCAGTTTGCACAATATGCATGCCGCTTGTTGGCAATGATGGGACCATCAAGCCATTTTGGCTGGCATCTCGCACCCTCATAGCGCCACTCATATCGTGCGCCTGTATTCTCAATAAATCCGGATTTTCATGCTGAACGATTCCACCCTCTGCTTGCAGGGTGAGATCCAATTTACGCTGTTCCGTAGAAGAAAGCCGATAGTCGATAAAGGCGCTATACGTGCGGTCCCGCCCTCTAAGGTAACCGTGCCACTCACTATGCGTATAGCGGGATAGACCTATATCCGTTTGGGTAATCGTGTTAACCGCATCGCGATTGTCTTCCATCTCGAACGTATGATCCAGGGGACGGATTGCTCCACCTGCAATCAACTTGCTTTTGTCATTCAACACCCGGCCAGACAGGGTGATGTCCCCACCTGCCTGGATCGTCGCAGGTGCACATTCTTCGACCACCGTATCTTTTACAATACGCATAAAGCCGTACTCAGTATAGTCAGCGAAAGAGCCCGCAGTGCCATCTTTCACCACCTGGCGGCCTCCCTTGCTAGCGTCCCATGCAAGTTGGTCAAGGCGATAACGCTGGGTCGAACCTTCGGGTTGAACTTCTATAATGAATTGCTCATCCACCACCCGTTCTCGGGTTTTAAAATAAGCGGTTTTATTGATTAACCGAAAGGTATTGATCAAAAGCTGACCGCCTGCATCAACCGTGGCCGATGAATTCGTCGTGCGTATCGCCTTGCCTACCGCCTGGTTATGCGCATCCAGTTGCAGGCCAATGGCCATATCGCCGCCACTGAAAAGCAAACTATGGTCTTTGTTTTCAAGCCATTTAGCGCCTATATCCAGGTTTCTATCCGCGGCAATGACACTGGGTTTGTAGCCGTTAATCGTGTAATTTGACTCGAAATTACTTAAAGTCTGAGCCCCCACTGCAACTGTGTTGCCATAGATCAGCCCTTTATTGATCAACTTGCCTTTGGCCTTGAGCAATACCTGTTCTCCCTTAATTAAAGCCTCGGTTTGATTATCAATCTGGTTTGCGTCAAGCGAGGTTCGCTTTCCACTGACGATGACACCTTGATTCACCAAATCGCCTTGAGCCAGGAGGGGGGATTCTGCGCTCGATGCGCTTTGTAAATCCGTTACAGAGGAAATTTGCCAGTTCCCTCCGGCCAATAACTGGCCGCTTTGTCCATTCGATACACTGTGCGCCTGCAGCGTGAGATTGCTATAACCAATCACTAGACCTGGGGACTCAACCTGCTCATCATGCCCGGCGTTATTTTTGAATTGGCCGGCGGTAATCTGTGTGTCGCCTCCGCTCGTATGGATGATGTGTCCGCCGGTATTCTCTAACTCGTTGACAGCGCGCAACTCGAGTTTTGCTGCATGTTTATCGGCTAGCAATAAATTTTCAGCTTGATCCGCCTGACGTTTTTTAACCTCGTCTGTCCAGAACTTGCCTCTGTCATCCATCGTGCCAGAGGGTATCGTGGCAAGTGCGCCCTGGTAGATCGTGCCTAGCCGGTTTTCCAGCTTTTGCGCGTTGAGGGTGAGCGCACCTGAACTCGCGATAACGCCGCCCTGATTCGTCCTGCTCACCTCTTGGCGCTCAGAGTGATTAACGATAGATGAAGCCGTAAGCTGGGTCTCCCCTTTGCCAAAAATAACGCCGGACTGACTATTCTCAATGGTTCCAGTCGCCGAAATGTGGGTTTTTCCGCGGCCACCGTTAATCATCTGCGCAGCACTATTTTTTATCTCGTCCGCTTTGAGGATCAGTTCCGCTATCTCACCTACGGCCTCAATTCTGCCTTTTTCATTATTCAGTAGCTGCGCTTCGGCTTTGACCGATCCTCCTCTAATCACCCCCTGATTTATGATTTTCTCTGCTTTAATTGTGGTGCTAAAGCTATCGATTGAAGAATGTGGATGGGTCTCGATCTCCGCCGCAGAAATATGCATTTCTCCGCTGCTATGCAAAACACTTTGGTGAATCAATTTGCCTTGGGTCTTAAAGGATAAATGACGACCGGCCTGCAAAGCTTGGGGGTCGGTATGCGTGTAATCGTTCTGTAGCGATACCGAAAGATCACGTTTGGCCTTGATCACGCCAGAACCTTCCAAGGCTCTAATACTAAGCGTCAGGTCGTTATTCGATCGAATAGCTCCGGCCTGATTGTTCAAATCAGTGGCTTTAATTTCAACTTTTTCTCCATCTCCTTGATGAAAGATGTCTCCACTCACGTTACTTAGAGCAGCAACATCTACGGTGAGTACGCCAGCCCCCTTTGAGATTTTGACCAGACCACCGTCATTAGTGAATGTGCCTGCGCCTGTCAAGCGCAGATCGCCATGATCTGTACGCAGAGTACCCTGATTGACCAAATCGCCTTGGCTTGATATCCAGAGCTCCCGCTCAGCCCGCACTTTTGCTTGTTGGGCCACGGTCTGCCGCCCTCGATCTGGTAACTCGGTTTGACCAGCAAGTTGTGGACCAAACACATTCTCCCAGCCTCTCGCCTCCGTGTAATGAAGCTGATTCGCTCCACTTAGTAAACGAATACGCTGAGCCTGTACTTCACCTTCTATTTTGATGCTATCAGCAATTAAATCTAGTTGCGCAAACCGCTTCAGCTTAGCTCCATAGCGGATTGTCATTTGTCCTTCAGTCACGCTGAGCGCGTCAAGGCCACCATTCTGCCGCCAAACCGGTGAACCTGTCGTCAACACCACCCGGTCATGATTAAAAAAGCGATAGCCCCAATATGTCGTGCCATCCGCCTCGACGCTGGACATTTCCGCCGGCTGCCCAGCAATCTTGATAAAAAGATTGGGCTCAACAGGCATCCGGCCGGTGACTTCATGCAGGACAATCTTTAGCGTAAGGTCACTCTGTAATTGTGGGCTGCGTATAATCGCCCATTCTGGCTCAACTGCCGGCGGAATGTCTCGCTCGGGTATAGGCTCGCGATTCGATGAAGTGGTTTGTTGGCTAGCTGTTGAGGAAGATGGTTTGGAAAACTGGGGTGGTATATTCTGAATCGGATTCATGGACACTCTCTCCTTGCATTAAGCAAAGCGCGCAGGAAAAAAGAAGTTGCGTTCTCTGAAAAACTCCAAGGCTGCTCGCCCCGACCATCGGTGCACCCGTAACTTTCAGCCATCATGTCACTTTGATTAAATGAAGGCTCAACCTCATATAATGGCTGAGCAGCCAGGCTTATCAATATGAAAAAAAACATCTGGCTCATGTAGCCGGCCCCAAAGCGAGATGATGAAAAAGGCTTTAGCTGACGCATCGTGAATACCCTGTTGCACTTTATGCTTTATCCAAGACCTTGGTTTTAAGTGCACTTATTTTTTTCTCAAGCGCTTGTTTTCTTTCAAGCAGTACTGCATTGTCTTGGATAAGCTCAACCTTTTTTTGAAGAGACTCTATTACACCTCGCATTCTGTTCGTTTCTTTACCTAAACCATTTAGGAACATTAGACTTTCTCCTGCAGTAGGAGGTATCTCAGATACCGCTCTATTTATTTCTCTTTGCAGTTGAATTGCATCTGCAGCCATCTTATCGAGAATGACTTGCGTGTTTTTCATATCAGGGCTTGGCCGCATTATTTCCTCTGCTCGTCCAACTAAATTTACCAGGCAGGCCTGTAGCAGCACGGTTTTATTTGCAAGGCCACCTAACGGTTCGATTAGCGACATTTCTAAATCGTTTCCAATTTTCTCTAAATTCGCGGTTATTGATCCATCTCCATTAACGCTCAACCCTGATAAAATTTCAGTAGATACTCTTGCTAACTCACTTGTAGCTTTACTTAAAGGACTTATCGTCGTTTTCGCTATTTCGTGTGATATGCCATCTATTGTGCCCATCAGAATCACCTTAAAAATAAAAAATATTTTATAGTTTCATTTCTTTCTATTTCAATTTACTTTCTACCCCATACGTTCACTATATAATAAAATAAATTTTTATCAGATGCTTATTAAGCTTAGCACCACAAAGCGGTGCTAAGCTTAATTAAATATGAAAAATAATTTAAAAAAACATTTTTACCAAGTCTATCCTAGCTGCTTTATTGTCTCATTCAGCTCATTCTCCTCATAAGTAAGCCTTTCGCAGGCACGATTAAGCTCTTCATTCTGCTTCATTAATTCATCATTACTTCTCGATAAATTCTCAATTACCACAGTCATTCCCTCAAGCATACTTAAAAAAGCTAACGTTTCCCCCGCATTTGATGGCGTTTGCAATATCCTTTCTCTTATATCTCCTTGTAATATTTTATTTTTTTCCTTTAATTGACTTATATCGTTTGATTTTGCCATTTCTCTTATAGTTGATTCCATACCTTGCATACCTGTATTAGCTGGTATACTCCTGTCCGGCTTATAGATATCTAAGGTACGTCCTATCATTGAC
This sequence comes from Mycoavidus cysteinexigens, assembly GCF_003966915.1. Lineage (NCBI taxonomy): Bacteria > Pseudomonadati > Pseudomonadota > Betaproteobacteria > Burkholderiales > Burkholderiaceae > Mycoavidus > Mycoavidus cysteinexigens. The sequence goes on along the minus strand of NZ_AP018150.1, from coordinate 1,112,282 downwards.
GCAGTTCTTTCTACAAGATCTTTCGTAGGCCTTATAGCTTCTTTCTCTACATTACGAGCGGCTTGTCCTAAAGGTCTTATTGTCACTTTTTCGACTTCTCGTGCAAGTTGCCCTAAAGGCCTTACCGTTACCTCCTCTACAGTGCGCGCCACTTCCCCCAAAGGCCTTATTGTCACTTTTTCAACTTCACGTAAAGTACTTTCTACAACGCCCATTGTTATCTCCTTAGGACTCAAAAATTAGAAAAAATTGCCAATTAGCCACCTCCCTCTGGATATTATTATTTAACCATGAGAGAAGCGACTTTCATCAATATAGTCTAATTATCATTATTTACAAATTTTTATTAAAAAAATTTCAAAAACTAAATTTCAATAATAAAAATTATGCCGATAAGATGCTTTCTTATAGCACTGGCCGGCTTATATCAACTAGCAGATTCTATTGCAGTGTAATACGTAGCCCTACTTCTCCGTCATTTACTTTATACACTGTACTTAGGTTAATTTTATTGACATATAACTCGTCCTCTATTTTTATCGAATACGCAATGACATCAATCTTCTCATGCCCTTTTAGGATTTTTTTTTGGATTATTATTTCACCTGTTTTCAGACGAAAGCTCTGAGACTTGCTGTCACTATTTAAAACTGGTTCCCTATTGTGAGTACAATACGGCCGGTATGGAGAAAATGATAACCTCATCTATCCATGCGATTGGCATTAGAAAAAATAAGCTGGATTGGTCCTCCTACGATTTTGATAACGCTATTCAGGCTTTGTGGTACAGCGTCAAAATAAAAGTGTTAATGTGCAAAGTCTAAATGATAATTTTTAAAACACCAAATAAACTTGTATAATTTCTTTTATTTAAATAATCTTTTTAAGAAATTTATTATTGATTTGAATCATTTTTGGCAGGGACTCCGTGCGCAAAACACGAGGCAGACTCGACCACAGCCCCCACCCATTTGAAGCGCCTGACGCATTCTGTTATCCTCACTGCTTATTTTTCGTCAGGCTAAAGCTAACTTTTAGCAAACAATTTGGCAAAATGAGACAATGCTAAGTTCTGTTTACAACAAAATTCACTACACTGATTCGTGTCATGACTTCGATCGTTAATCTCGCTGCTTACCGCTTTTTCACCCTCAACGCTCCCGCCGAATGGCGCACGCCAATACGCGCGCGTTGCGATGAGCTCGGCCTGCGCGGCACTATTTTATTAGCGCCTGAAGGGATCAATTTATTTGTTGCCGGCACCCGCGCTGCGGCCGATGCCTTTACGCACTGGCTACGTACAGATCCGCTTTTTGCCGGTCAGTTAGTCGATCTACAGTTCAAGGAAAGTCTCAGCGCTAAACAACCCTTTCGGCGCATGCTAGTTAGATTGAAAAAAGAAATCATCACCATGCACTCCCCAGCCATCCAGCCAGGCCAGGCCCGCGCCCCTGAAGTGAGCGCGCAAACGCTTAAAAAATGGCTTGACCGTGGGCAAGATGATAACGGCCGCCCAGTCGTTATGCTGGATACGCGGAATGGATTCGAAATAGATGTCGGCACGTTTGCTGACGCACTAGATTACCGACTGACCAAATTTAGTGAATTCCCTGCCACAATCGAAGCGCATCGTGAGGATTTCACTGGCAAAACCGTAGTGTCTTTTTGTACCGGCGGGATTCGCTGCGAAAAAGCTGCCTTACATATGCAAAATATTGGCATTGAATCTGTCTATCAATTGGATGGCGGGATCCTCAAATATTTCGAGGAAGTCGGGGGCGCGCATTATAACGGCGATTGTTTTGTGTTTGATCAGCGCACCGCTTTAAATCCAGAACTTAAGCCAACGGCTATGCTACAGTGTTTTGGCTGTCGCGCAGTGCTCACGCCAGAGGATCAACGCTCGCCTTATTATGTGCCCGGTGAACACTGCGCGCACTGTTATTCTAGGCAGGCCGCTGCGTAGCTAGTTAGATACGCGCCAACGCCCCCTCCTGGGAGGAAGCATGCACCGGCTTTTACCGGTTCGCCTTAGGCTTATAAGACATGCCACCTAGCAGGGCTGCTAACGGACGCTTTGGCGCTACTTTCGGATGATTCGCGTGAGTACTGTCTGCCCCTGCCGAATTGGCTGGCAGGATGGGATTAGAGGGCTGGTAAGGTTTACTGAAAAAATCGTCCAGCTCCGCCGTTTGCGCATCGAACGCAGATCGCTTACCCGTTGCGTGACGCGCGGAAGAAGGATGATCTCGATGGCGCGTACGACTTGGTACACGCGCCGTTTCAATTATCAGCGATTCACGCTCAAGCGCGCGCTGAATAAGTTTCTCAATCTCTGCTAGATGCTTAGATTCATGTGGGCTGCACAATGAAAGCGCTTCCCCAGAAGCCCCCGCCCGGCCAGTACGGCCAATTCGGTGCACATAATCTTCTGCATTAAAAGGTAGATCAAAATTAATCACTGCAGGTAGCTCAGCAATATCCAGTCCACGCGCAGCGACATCCGTGGCAACCAGCATTTCGAGAGCGCCCTGCTTGAAAGCATCGAGCGCTTGCATCCGTTCATTCTGGGTTTTATCGCCATGAATGGCTGCTACGATGATCCCTTCGCGCTCCAATTGCCGCGCCAGTCGGCTCGCGCCGATTTTGCTATTGCAAAAAATAATCGCTTGCTTTAAACCACGCTGGCGAATTAATTGGACCACCGCTGCCTGCTTATCGCCGTCCGCCACTTCGTAGACAATTTGGCGGACATTTGTAGCAGTTGAATTACGCTGCGCGACTTCGATCGTAATTGGGTTCTGCAAATAACTGGCGGCTAATTTTTTGATTTCATTTGAAAAAGTCGCAGAAAACAGCAGAGTCTGCCGCTCACGCGGCAAGAGATTTGAAATGCGCTGCAAATCAGGCAAGAAGCCCATATCTAACATTCGATCTGCTTCGTCCAACACTAATATTTGGACTTGGTCCAATTGGACGTTTTTTTGCTGTATATGATCTAACAGGCGTCCAGGCGTGGCAATCAAAATCTCGACGCCACGCCGTAATTCAGCCACTTGCGGCTGCATATCCATGCCACCAAATACGACAGTGCTGCGTAATGCCGTATGTTCGGCATAGGTCCACACATTTTTAGCTACTTGGTCGGCTAACTCACGCGTAGGCGTTAATACCAATGCACGCACTGGATGCCGTGCCGGAGAAGCGCTGGTATTCGCAAACGGCACAAGCTGTTGAATTAACGGCAATGAAAAGCCTGCGGTTTTGCCGGTACCCGTTTGCGCTACGCCCATCACATCATGGCCCGCAAGAATCACTGGGATTGCCTGCGCCTGAATCGGTGTTGGCGTCGTGTAGCCTTGCCCAGCCAATGCTTTTAAAATATCGGCATGGAGGCCAAAATGGTCAAAACACGGCGAATCCTCGACATAGGTTTCAGAAGCGGACGAAATAAGTGTTTCAGACATAATGGCGTTTATTTAAAGTAACGGCAGACATCGCACCATGGTTTGGCGGCGGTCCCTCAGCATTGCATCCATCGCAAAAATAGATGTCAGAGTTTACGCACCGGTGCGCTCTGCTCGCCGCCGCTCATTTTCTTTTAAGCAGCGCTTACGCAACCGGATCGATTGCGGTGTAATTTCCACCAGTTCGTCGTCTGAAATAAATTCAACCGCATATTCGAGAGAAAGTTGGACTGGCGTAGTGAGGTCGATATGCTCATCCTTGCCTGACGCGCGCACATTCGTGAGTTTCTTTTCACGAATTGGATTCACCACCAGATCGTTATCGCGGCTATGAATACCGATAATCATCCCTTCGTATAAAGCATCGCCAGGGCGCACAAACATACGTCCACGTTCTTGCAATTTCCAGAGAGCATACGCTACTGCCGCGCCGTCATCTTGCGAAATCAAGACGCCGTTACGGCGCTCGCCAATCGTACCTTCACGCAATGGCGCATAGGAATCAAAAATATGGCTGATCAAGCCAGTGCCTCGTGTCAGCGTTAGGAATTCGCTTTGCAAACCAATTAAACCCCGCGCCGGCACACGATATTCAAGGCGCGTACGACCGCGCCCATCTGATGCCATATCCAGTAACTCGCCCTTGCGGCGGCCAATCTCTTCCATGACTCCACCTTGGTGGCTATCTTCAACATCCACCGTGAGCTGCTCAAGTGGCTCGTGCATGACGCCATCTATCTCACGCAATACCACGCGTGGCCGCGACACGGCTAATTCATAGCCTTCGCGCCGCATATTTTCAAGCAAAATAGTTAAATGGAGTTCGCCACGGCCCGAAACTTCAAAGACGGTTTCATCGGACGTATCTTTCACGCGCAATGCAACGTTGTGATTAAGTTCGCGCATCAACCGCTCACGCAATTGCCGGCTGGTTACGAATTTACCTTCACGCCCGGCTAAAGGCGAAGTATTAACGCAAAAATTCATGGTTAAGGTTGGCTCGTCTACACTAATAACCGGCAACCCTTCCGCCCGGGCCGGATCGCATAGCGTTGCGCCAATACCAATATCCTCAATGCCATTGATCAGCACAATATCACCCGCTTGCGCGCTTTCTACATTCACGCGCTCAAGCCCTTTGAATTTTTGGATCTGGTTGATTTTGCGATTCAGGGCTTCACCCTCAGGGCCCATCACTAAGGCCACGGCCTGACCTACCCGTAGTGTGCCACGCGCAATCCGGCCAATCCCAATACGCCCGACATAAGTTGAATAATCAAGCGAGGAAATTTGCAATTGCAACGGAGCCTCTGGGTCATCTGCGCGCACCGGCACAAAGCGCAAAATCTCGTCTAGTAGCACCCGCATATCGCCAGCGCGCACGTTTTCGTCAAGACCCGCATACCCATTCAAACCAGAAGCATAAATCACAGGAAAGTCTAATTGCTCTTCAGTCGCCCCGAGTTTGTCGAATAGATCAAAAGTTTGATTCACGACCCATTCGGCGCGCGCCCCGGGCCGATCAACTTTATTCACGACTACAATCGGTTTTAGGCCTTGCGCCAGCGCTTTTTTTGTGACGAAGCGCGTTTGCGGCATAGGTCCTTCGACCGCATCGACTAGCAGCAGTACGCTATCTACCATCGACAATACACGCTCAACCTCGCCCCCAAAATCGGCATGCCCCGGCGTATCTACAATATTGATATGTGTGCCAGCGTATTCAATCGCGCAATTCTTGGCGAGAATCGTGATGCCCCGCTCTTTCTCAAGGTCATTTGAATCCATGACCCGTTCGATCATATGTTGGTTTTCTCGAAACGTGCCAGCTTGACGGAGTAGCTGATCAACTAAAGTGGTTTTGCCATGATCAACGTGAGCGATAATAGCGATATTGCGAAGCGCGCGGGTCATATAGATATTCTAGAAGGGGAAAAGCCAGAGCGTGCCGGCATGTACCGCCGCATCGCTTGCTTAAAAGCCGTATATTTTAGCACAGAATAGATCTGACTAATGGAGAGGCGCTCAGAACACCTCTATTCCCGCTGCTTAGGGCCTAAATAGCGCCTCTAACGAGAATCAGAATTTTAGTCAAAACACGCATTTTGCGGCGCCTAACACTTAAGACTCGGTATAAAAAATCAATAAATTGAGTTTTTTAGCCACAGCCAAAATAAAGTATGGCAATTGAAGGGGCGGCGGCCATTTTATAAACGGCCACCTCCTTAACAAGGCCGCTCTATTCGTTGACCCATAATTTATAAACCAAACCAATTCCTATCAAAAGTGTTCAAAAAACGCTATTTTGTCAAACCTCATTTCAGATATTGTAGCGTCACCAAAGTTGAAATGTCGTGATTTCTAGGCAATAGTAGAGTGCGTATGCTACGTTAAAAACAGATCAAATTAGACATAGCGGTTATCGCTGTCGCGGTGAGCAGCTTTACAGGTTTCCCTACCCCACCTTTTAAAGGAAAGCCAAATGTTTGGTACATCTCCCATCAACTCCTTTAAGCCGATTACAAATACTCTCCGTCTATCACCAGCAGCTGCCTTGGAAAAAGCATTGGCACAGCCCGAATCTGCTGCTGCGCTTGGTAATACGTTATTGAAAGAGGCTTTTTTGGATGCTTCAGAAAATGAGAATTTTCAAATATCTTATTTTAAAGAATTAGATAAAATTAATCGCTGGGCGCTTCGGGAGAGACTTCGAAAAAATATCGATTTCCAAGGTTGGCTGTCGCATCACTTTAAAAATGTTATTGCTGATCTGCAAGCAGTAAGTAAGCAGCCCGCTGTATTTTGGGAAAAAATAGAGTTTTTTCCCACGGTTAATCAAGATGAGCGTAAGCCTGCCAACACTAAAATCTCCCACATTATTTTGCATCATACTGCAAGCAATAGTGCGGCTAAGGCAATCAAATCAATGGCTGAGAATAACGTAAGCGCGCATTATTTAATCGATCATAATGGCACGTTGATGTGCTTAGTTCCTGATAAATATCGGGCTTGGCATGCTGGCGTATCGCAGTGGCAGGGAGTGAAAAATGTAAACTTTTGCTCAATTGGTATCGAACTGGTCAATAATGGATTTGAATCTTTTCCAGATGAACAAATCAACATGCTATTGGAGTTACTTGAAGATCTTAAAGATCGTCACGCTATCCCTCGTGAAAATTTTATTGGTCATGCTGATATCGCGCCGGGGCGAAAAGTGGATCCGAATTGGTTCTTTCCTTGGCGTCAACTTGGCGAAAGAGGGTTTGGGTTGTGGCTGAAGTCAGAAGAACAACATAGCGAACCGCCGGATAATTTTGACGCCGCTGATAATTTAATCACATTAGGTTATAAAGTAGAACCGCTTAGGAATGCAATCCAGGCTTTCAATCTGCACTACTTGGGACATAAGGAAAAATTTGAGCTTGATGAGGAAGGCAAGCTCAAATTGTATAACCTTGCAATAAAAATACGTGACACAGCCAATGAGTGTCAAAGCAAGGGTAAGAACGCCATGAACCCCGAGCTTATCGCTTAAAGCTAATAGACCCCCATACTTGCTACATCTAAATATTGATGGGGCGAGCATAAAGATGGCAATAGAGTTCTCGCCAGCCCATATGGGGGTGGTCAAATTCGATGGGAATAGGGGCAAGCTATATAGTCAGCTTGTATTACTACGCCATGGGCTCAAACACCAACTGTTCATCTTGATAATCGACCGGAATCAGATCTTTTGGGCCAACTTTTCCTGAAAGGATTAATTTTGCAATCGGGTTTTCAATTTCCTGCTGAATTGCGCGCTTCAGTGGACGCGCGCCAAATAACGGGTCATAGCCGACTTTGCTGATGTGTTTCAGCGCTGCTTCAGATATATCAATTTGCATATCGAGTTTAGCTAGGCGCTCAGTCAAGTTAGCCAATTGAATTTTCGCAATCGACTCAATCTGCGTGCGATCCAAGCCATGGAAAACTACCACTTCATCGATCCGATTTAAAAACTCGGGTTTGAAATGTTGTTTGACTTCAATCCAGACTGCATCACGCACGCTCTGATGAGACTCATCGACCATCGATTGAATCAGCTGCGAGCCTAAATTAGAAGTCATCACAATCACGGTATTTTTGAAATCAACCGTGCGTCCTTGCCCATCCGTCATACGGCCATCGTCTAGCACTTGCAATAGCACATTGAAAACGTCAGCATGCGCTTTTTCAATTTCATCCAGCAAAATAACGCTATAAGGTTTGCGCCGAACGGCTTCCGTTAAATAGCCGCCCTCTTCATAACCGACATAACCGGGGGGCGCGCCAATCAGCCGGGCAACGCTATGCTTTTCCATAAATTCGCTCATGTCGATGCGAATCAAATGCTCCTGTGAATCGAATAAGAAGGCGGCAAGCGCTTTGCATAACTCAGTTTTACCGACCCCCGTTGGCCCAAGGAACAAAAAGGAGCCGTAGGGCCGCCCTGGATCCGCCAAGCCAGCCCGCGAGCGTCTAATGGCGTCGGCCACCGCACGAATGGCCTCATCCTGGCCGATGACGCGTTCATGTAGCTTGGCTTCGATGTGCATTAGTTTGTCTCGCTCGCCTTGCATCATGCGCGCTACTGGAATCCCGGTAGCACGTGACACCACTTCGGCAATTTCTTCTGCGCCAACTTGCGTACGCAATAACTGCGGGCGAGCGCCGGCCTGCCCTTTTTCAGTTTCAGCTTGGCTCACTTGTTTAAGCTGCGCCTCAAGCTGAGGCAGTTCGCCATATTGAAGCTGCGCCACCTGATCCAACTTGCCCTCGCGCTGTAAGCGCATAATTTCAGCGCGGGTGCGCTCAATTTTTTCTTTGAGCTGCGCACTGCCCTGCACAGCGGCTTTTTCGGCATTCCAAATTTCTTCGAGATCGGCATATTCCTTGCCAAGCCGGTCAATTTCCGCCTCGATCAGTTGCCAGCGCTTTTGCGAGGCTTCATCGGGTTCTTTTTTAACCGCTTCGCGTTCAATTTTTAATTGGATCAGTCGACGTTCGAGTCGGTCCATGGACTCTGGCTTAGAATCAATTTCCATTTTGATCTTGGCCGCGGCTTCATCGATTAAATCGATGGCTTTATCCGGCAGAAAACGGTCCGTGATGTAGCGCTGCGAAAGCTCAGCCGCCGCAACAATGGCTGGGTCAGTAATCTGAATCCCATGATGCAATTCGTATTTTTCTTGCAAGCCCCGCAAAATTGCGATGGTGGCTTCTACCGTAGGCTCGTCAACTTGCACCTTCTGAAAACGACGCTCCAGCGCTGCATCTTTTTCAATATATTTCCGATATTCATCCAGGGTGGTAGCGCCAATGCAATGCAACTCGCCGCGCGCTAGTGCAGGCTTAAGCATATTGCCGGCGTCAAGCGCGCCTTCCGATTTGCCAGCGCCTACTACCGTATGGATTTCATCGATAAAAACGATCGTCTGGCCTTCGTCTTTGGCCACATCGTTGAGCACGGCTTTGAGTCGCTCTTCAAATTCGCCGCGGTATTTTGCGCCCGCCAAAAGCGCTGCCATATCGAGTGATAAAACCCGTTTATTTTTAAGCGACTCGGGGACTTCACCGTTAACGATGCGTTGCGCCAAACCCTCGACAATCGCTGTCTTGCCCACCCCAGGCTCGCCAATTAAGACCGGATTATTTTTTGTGCGGCGCTGCAAAATTTGGATTGAGCGACGGATTTCATCATCACGCCCAATCACCGGATCAAGCTTGCCAATTCGCGCGCGCTCAGTGAGGTCTAGCGTGTATTTTTTAAGCGCTTCGCGCTGGCTTTCTGCTTCTGGATTACGTACCGCATCACCGCCACGCACGGCGGCAATCGCGGCTTCTAGCGCCTTGCGCGTTAGGCCGTGCTGACGTACAAGTTGGCCGATTGCATTTTTATCGTCAGCCAGCGCAAGTAAAAACATTTCGCTAGCAATATAGCTATCACCGGCTTTTTGCGCTTCTTTGTCGGTCTGATTTAAAAGGCCTGTGAGATCACGGCTAAGTTGCACATTGCCATCGCTACCCTGGACTTTGGGGAGATGCTTAAGCGCGCTGCTGAGTGCTTGCTGCAATGCCGAGAGCTGCACTCCCGCGTGCGCCAGCAATGAACGCGCCGCGTTATCTGGCTGCTCAATCAGCGCCAACAACAAATGCGCCGGCTCAATATATTGATTATCATTGCCCACGGCAAGACTTTGCGCATCAGCCAGCGCTTGCTGCAACTTGGTAGTGAATTTATCGATTCTCATGAAAAGCCTCTATCTTGGTTAATGCACCTCAGATTAGGGTCACCTACAAGTTTTTCAAGTCTGGCTGAGCAATACCACTGCTTGCGCGCAAATACCTTCGCTACGCCCCAGAAAGCCCAGTTTTTCGTTGGTTTTTGCTTTGACATTCACACACTCAAGCGGCACCTCCAGATCCGCCGCAAGATTGGCGCACATCCCAGCAATATGAGGCGCTAGCCTAGGAGCTTGCGCAATCACAGTACTATCTACATTCCCCACGGTATAGCCCGCTGCCCGCACTCGACTGAGCGTCTCGCGCAGTAACATGCGGCTATCAGCGCCCGCAAATTGCGGATCAGTATCGGGGAAATGCCGCCCAATATCGCCCAGCGCCGCCGCGCCTAATAGCGCATCAATCACCGCATGGAGCAGTACATCAGCATCCGAATGGCCAAGCAAGCCACGCTCGCAGGGTACGTGCACACCACCAATGATCAGCGGCCGCTCTGGCGCTAATTCGTGAATATCATAGCCTTGTCCAATACGAAATTTCATGATGAATCCCCTTTTTGTGAGCTCTTTTGATGACTGAGCATGGCTTCGATGACCTCGAAATCATCTGGATAAGTGACTTTAAAATTACGCAGGCTGCCGTGCACGAGTTTAGGCGCATACCCTAGCCGTTCAAAAGCGCTTGCCTCATCAGTTAGTATATGCCCTTCTTGCTGCGCCCGCAGCAATGCTTCGCGTAGCATCCCGACTCTAAACATTTGCGGTGTCTGGGCTAGCCATAAATCTGCGCGCGCTTCCGTGTGCATAATCAAAGGTGCTGACGGCACGGCCACAGCGTCAAGCGCTGGCGCCTGGCGTTTTAAAGTATCCGCCAGGGGCAAGGCCATGATGCCTCCTACTGGGTCATCACGCACGGCACGAATCAGCAAACGGATCAACTCCGGCTGGATGCCCGCCCGCGCGGCATCGTGCACTAAGACCCAATCATCTGCGCGCGCACCGAATTCTGCCAACGCATTCAAGCCGTTTAACACCGATTCTTGGCGACTCTTGCCACCACAACGGCGCACCGCAAAACGCAAACCGCTAAAATGACGGGAGTCAAAGTGCGCATCATCACGCGCCAATACGACAAGTGTCTGCGTTAACTCAGAACAGGCGTCAAAAGCCGCGAGCGTGTGATACAGCAAATGGCGGCCAGCCACTATCCGATACTGCTTTGGCAATTGAGAGCCGGCTCGTTTCCCCATGCCAGCACAAGGGATCACTACAAAAAGACGTTCCCTTACCGCCACTTTAGGCTCCAACCAAATAAAAAAATAGATTCAGCTTTTATAATAGCTCCCTTTGCGTCGGCGGTTGTGCAAAAACTTACGCCGCTTTTTTGTATTATGCCTTGTCGCCTTATGCCTGAAAACATTACGCTTGCTTCCTCTTATACGCCTAGTTTAGTTAAAACGGGGCAACGCTTTGTCTTTGATGGCGCATCCGGTTCATCGGATGCGCTCGCGCTCGCGCGCTATTTCACCGCCCATCGCGCGCAGCTCCCCTTGCTGGTCGTCTTTTGCGCTCAAGCCACCGATGCTCAGCGGCTGCAGCATGAAATCGCTTACTTCGCGCCAGAGGCACGCGTACGTCTTTTGCCGGACTGGGAAACCTTGCCTTATGACGCTTTTTCGCCACATCAAGATTTGGTTTCAGCGCGGCTTGCCACCCTGCATGATATTAGCGCCGGCCATTGCGATATCGTGCTGGTACCAGCCACGACCGCCCTTTACCGCATGGCGCCGCCGTCGTTTATGGCAGCCTATACATTTAAATTTACGCAGGGCGAGCCGCTAGACATTGCGCAACTTAAAGCTCAATTCCTTCTCGCCGGCTATGAACACGTCAGCCAGGTGATGCGGCCGGGTGAATATTGTGTGCGCGGCGGGCTGATTGATCTCTTTCCAATGGGCTCCGCCTTACCTTACCGGCTTGATTTATTTGATAATCAGATTGATTCAATCCGCGCATTTGACCCCGATACACAACGCAGCCTTTATCCAGTGCCTGAGGTTAAGCTCTTGCCGGGCCGCGAGTTTCCATTTGATGAACCTGCCCGCACAGCCTTTCGCAGCCGCTGGCGCGAGCTCTTTGATGGTGATCCAAGCCGGGTTCCACTGTATAAAGATATTGGGGTTGGCATACCCAGCGCAGGCATCGAATATTATTTACCGCTTTTTTTTGACGCAACGGCCACGCTTTTTGATTATCTACCGCCAACTGCTCATCTAGCCTTTATCGGCGATCTAGATACAGCCATCAAGCAATTCGCCAACGATACCAAACAGCGCTACGCGTTTTTATCTCATCATAGAGAAAGGCCCATTCTCGAACCTACGCGCCTTTTTATTTCAGATGAAGATTTTTTTATCCTAGCTAAACCTTTTGCTCGTCTGGTTCTAACGCCATCGCCTGCAAGCCAGCCGCAACGCAATCGTTGGGCTGAACCCCTGCCAAGTCTCTCGATCAATCGTCAGGCCGGTGACCCGGTCGCTGCGCTGCGTAGCTGGTTAGCCAACCCATCCCCACGTGTATTAATCGTCGCCGAATCTGCTGGACGGCGGGAAACCATCCTGCAAATGTTGAACGAGCATGCGCTCAAACCCACACTGCTGGATTCCTTTGATGCTTTTACCCAGGCTGAAGCGGTACGCTTTGCGCTCACGACCGCCCCGCTTGCGGTTGGCTTTGCATTACCCGCTGAAAATCTCGCCATCGTCACCGAGACTGAACTTTACGGCGGACAGGCGCGCCGCATCGGACGCCGCCGGCAAGAGCGAGCGAGCGATGTCGATGCCATGGTGCGCGATTTGTCCGAACTTAAAATTGGTGAGCCTGTCGTGCATAGCCAACATGGGATTGGACGTTATCATGGGCTAGCGTCAATGGATTTAGGCGAGGGTGAAACTGAATTTCTGCACCTTGAATATGCAGCCAATAGCACGCTTTATGTACCCGTTTCACAATTACATGTGATTTCGCGCTATAGCGGCGCTCAACCAGAACAGGCGCCACTGCATGCGCTCGGCTCCGGCCAGTGGGACAAAGCAAAACGCAAAGCTGCACAGCAAATCCGTGACACCGCAGCCGAATTACTGAATTTATACGCGCGCCGCGCCGCGCGTGAAGGGCATGTTTTTTCTCTCTCGCCAAATGACTATGAACGCTTTGCGCAAAGTTTCGGTTTTGAAGAAACGCCAGATCAAGCGGCCGCCATCGCGGCTGTGATGGCCGATATGACCAGCGGCAAACCTATGGACCGGCTGGTCTGCGGCGACGTTGGTTTTGGCAAAACAGAAGTCGCATTACGCGCCGCCTTTATCGCGGTGCTGGACGGCAAACAAGTCGCGATACTCGCACCTACAACCCTGCTTGCCGAGCAGCATTTCCAGACTTTTTCCGATCGCTTCGCTGATTGGCCAGTGCGGATTGCCGAGCTATCACGCTTTAAAAGCGCGCAAGAAATTACTCAAGCCATCAACGCGCTCAATGATGGCACCGTCGACATTGTGATTGGCACGCACAAATTACTCTCGCCGCAAATCAATTTCAAACAACTTGGGCTCGTGATCATCGATGAAGAACATCGCTTTGGTGTACGCCAAAAAGAAGCCCTCAAAACTTTACGCGCGCAAGTCGACATACTAACGCTCACCGCGACCCCAATCCCCCGCACGCTAGGCATGGCGCTCGAGGGCTTACGCGATTTTTCCGTGATTGCCACCGCCCCTCAAAAGCGACTTGCGATTAAAACTTTTGTGCGGCGCGAAGACCACAGCACGATCCGAGAAGCAATGCTGCGCGAGCTTAAACGCGGCGGCCAAATCTATTTTCTGCATAATGAAGTTGAAACCATCCATCAACGCCGCTTAATGCTCGAAGAACTCATGCCTGAAGCTCGCATCGCCGTGGCGCATGGGCAAATGCATGAACGTGAGCTAGAGCGCGTCATGCGTGACTTTGTTGCGCAGCGTGCCAATGTGCTGCTATGCACTACCATCATCGAAACCGGAATTGACGTACCCAGCGCCAATACCATTTTGATGCACCGCGCCGATAAATTTGGCTTAGCTCAATTACACCAATTACGAGGCCGAGTGGGCCGTTCGCACCATCAAGCCTATGCTTATTTATTGGTGCATGATCCAGAAGCGCTAACTAAACAGGCGGCGCGCCGGCTTGAAGCAATTCAACAAATGGAAGAATTAGGCTCAGGCTTTTATCTTGCCATGCATGACCTTGAAATCCGCGGCACCGGCGAAGTGCTGGGTGACAAACAGTCGGGAGAGATCCATGAAATTGGTTTTCAGCTTTATACTGAAATGCTGCAGGATGCAGTGAATTCACTTAAAGCAGGCAAAGAGCCTGACCTAAGTGCGCCGCTTGCGGCTGCAACCGATATCAACCTACATGTTCCAGCACTTTTGCCAGCAGATTACTGCGGCGATGTGCAACAACGGCTGTCCTTATACAAACGACTGGCAAGCTGCGCTACTGATGATCAGATTGATGCGATCCACGAAGAGTTGATCGACCGCTTTGGTGCACTTCCAGCGCCAGCCCAGGCGCTGATTGAAACACACCGGCTACGGCTAGTGGCGAAAGCGCTTGGCATTGTAAAAATCGACGTGTCAGAAAGCGCAATCACCCTGCTTTTTGGCCCCAATCCCTCTGTCAATCCAGCCGCTATCATTGCGCTAGTGCAAAAGCACCGTCACATCAAACTGGTTGGGCAAGACAAGCTGCGGATTGAAACCCAGGCGCAGGACCTATCAGCGCGGCTGACGACGCTTAGAGTGACATTACGTATGTTGTAATGGACTAGGATGATTTGCGCGCCTCGTGTAAATCGTCTCTGATGTAGCCTGGTTGGTCGGCTTAGCGGCGCAACGTGACCCTTTGAACACGGTGAGACCATCTGAACTATAAATGCCACGTGCATCGGCACCACGGCTCTTGCAAAACACTTCAAGATCCGTGGATTTAGGCTCCACTGTCGCCAATTTTCGACTCCGCACGAAGCCCCTTGCTAACTAAAGCCAAGAATCGAATCATGCAGGTTGGAATCCCAAGCTGCGAGGGTTTGAATCCCTTTTAGGCTAACCCGAGTTAGATACTGTGCCTGCGCAATTTTTGCCATATTTAATCAATTATTTACAATCCTGTTAATTGCTCAACTCTTTTATTTACTAGGGGCTTCATGCGGATGCCCTGGTAATTCCGACTTGATCTGACTTTTCTTCTTTCCTCTGAAATATAATTGCAAGGTTAACTTAAATCCTGATCTTTAAAATTTAGGCCACGCCGCGATTTTTTTCCTATAAGTGCAATCGATTTAAAAAACCTGTTTACACTTTCCCAAAGCGCCCTTCTGCGGCATTGCAAAGTAGCCGGAGCTCAGTAGAAATATTATGCCCTCATCCAAAACCATAACTGTCGATAATCTAATCACGCTTGGCGCTGAAAGACTTGCAGCTATGATGTACTCTCTATCGCAATACGATACACACATAGAGCACAGGCTATGCCTTGCCTTGGCTGAGCAAACTAGAGTCGAAACAGTCGTCGCCGAAGTGAAAGAAAGTCTAGCCTCATTGAAACATGCGTATGCTTTTATCGATCGCAAAAGAGTTCATGCATTAACCCACGAGGTCGATTTGCAACACGAAACCATTGTGGAACGTATTGCGCCCAAGCGACCTGATCTGGCGCTTGAGTTATTGTGGTTATTTCTGGAGCTTGCTCCCTCAGTTTATGAGTGCGGCGACGACAGCAACGATATCTTAAGCGCGACCTTTCATCAAGCTCTCCGAGAACTTGGCGATATTGCACAGCGCGCAAATGCTGCACCGATTGCGCTAGCCAATCAGATCTTCACTGCCATCACGGCCGATGATTACGGACAATACGTTGGCATCACCGACATACTTTTTCCCGCACTGGGGCAACAGGGGGTTGCGCATCTTAAAGCAAAGATCAATGCTGCGCTCGCGCTCCATCCTAAGCGACAAGATAATCAATTTGATTACCAAAAACGTGTGTTCGTGGACGCGCTAAAAGATTTAGCTGATCAAGAAAAAAATGCCGATGCCTAAAGTAGTAAAAGAACATTTAAGCAAAGGGAATGGTAGTCCCCTCCCATCTGAGGTTGACGATTCTGCGCGGCCCTACGCTAACTCTAAAGAAAGTGCTCTGGCCCTTAAAATATCTCCGACGGGACACATCCATCTGGCGTCTGTTGCAGAGCATTCTGATTTATCCCCAGCGGCCGCCACGCGCATCCGCCAAGCATTCGAGCGCAGCAGCAGCCACGGACTACTCCACTTGGGCGCAGTGGAATTGGCAACGTGGTTGCCGTCTTCTCTGGCATTTGGTCGCGAGTTAGGCCATCTATTCATGGCACGTTTGTGTGCGATTCCGGATTTAACGCATCAGTGGGACAGCGCCGAGATTGTCCCCCCTCGCTATGAACTGGAAAAGCTAGCAGCGTCCATTCCACTGATGATCGGAGCACAATATCTGGATGTAGCCGGCTTGGAAATTCTTTGGGCTGATCTGCACGCCGCGGCGCGCACAGAAATCTCAGACGAAAATGGCGACGTACAGATATGGCTGCAGCGTAAGCACTCAAGTTGGAATTTGGTTGGACGCGTTTGTTTTCATCTCGCTGAAAATAAAAATAATGAGCAGGCACCATTCGCCTTTCTCGCTACCTATGCAGCGGGCGTATCACAACAATCACAGGTGCAGCACCAAGCGCTAGGAAAAGCGTTGCAAGAGTACGCTGGCGTAGGCGACCGCAACACCCTACTGAGGCTGCTGCTGCCGGTGAACAAGGCAGCCGAGCAGAGTCCATGGTTAAAAGTGCTGGTGGACTCCGGCGCTATTTTTCGTCCAATCGCGTGGACACCCTCTGACGCTTATCAATTCCTGCGTAACGTTCCACTCTTCGAGGCGTGTGGCATCGTGGTGCGCATTCCCGATTGGTGGAAACCCCATCAGCCGTCACGACCGCAGGTACAGGTGAATATTGGTAGCCGTGCCGCCGGTATGGGGCTGACTGCGATGCTCGATTTCAATGTGTCGCTGTCGCTCGATGGCGAGGTGCTTTCGTCTGCTGAATTGGAACAGCTGCTCGCTGCCGGCGATGGCTTGGTGCGATTAAAAGGACGCTGGGTTGAATTCGATCGAGAAAAGCTCGATGGGGTACTCGCACATTGGCAAAAAGTAGAGCAAGAGGCGGCTGGTGAGGGTATTTCGTTCCTGCATGGTTTACGCTTGTTAGCCGGTGCCGCAGTGGAAGGCAATGATATAGCCGCGCTATCGCACAATACTGCAGATTGGTCTACTGTCGTAGCGGGTGACTGGCTAAAGGACGCGTTGGAAGGGCTGCGCAACCCGCAAAATGCGCACCGCAAAGCGCATCCCGGACCGGAGCTAAAGGCACAGCTACGCTCCTACCAACAAGATGGCGTGCAGTGGTTATGGTGGTTGAATCGCCTAAGCTTAGGAGGATGCCTGGCGGACGATATGGGTCTAGGAAAGACCGTGCAAGTCATCGCACTGTTCTTACTGGCAAAACGGGAAGCCGATCCCGGTCCGCATTTGCTGGTATTGCCCGCATCATTGATCGGCAACTGGCAAGCTGAAATGGCCCGCTTTGCGCCTACCTTACGCACGTTTGTTGCACATTCCTCTGCACGACCAGGCAAAGCCCTTGCGACACTATTTGCCGGACAACTCACCGAGTGGGATGTTGTGATAACCAGTTACGGTAACTTGATCCGGCTACCCTGGCTACTCGAGATCCACTGGTCGCTGGTGGTACTGGATGAAGCACAGAGCATCAAAAATCCGGGGGCACGGCAGACGCAAGCGGCCAAGGCATTGAAGAGCCGGGTGCGGTTTGCATTGACTGGGACACCCGTGGAAAACCAGCTGACCGATTTATGGTCACTGTTTGATTTTATTTGTCCTGGTCTATTGGGCTCAGACAAAACGTTCAGTCGTTTCGCACGTCTTCTAGAGCAAAACGAGAAGGTTGGTTACGCGCCGTTGCGCAAACTGGTTCAACCTTATATTCTGCGCCGTCTGAAAAGCGATAAGCGCATTATTTCCGACCTGCCGGACAAAACTGAGGTTAAGGCTTATTGCGCACTCAGTCGACTGCAAGCCAGCCTATACCAAAAAGCAGTCGATGCGCTGGCCAAGCAGATCGAAAACCTGGATGGCATCGCCAGGCGAGGGGCAGTGCTGGCTTTCCTGCTGCGCTTCAAACAGATCTGCAATCATCCATCCCAATGGCTAGGCGATGGTGCTTATGCGCCGGATGACAGCGGAAAATTTGCCCGTTTGCGCGAACTTGCAGAAGCCATCGCGGCACGGCAAGAAAAAGTTCTGATATTTACCCAATTCCAGGAAATGACGGGACCGTTAATGGAATTTTTACAAGAGGTGTTTGGGCGACCTGGATTGCTGTTGCATGGCGCGACACCTGTCAAAACACGCAAGTCGTTGGTTGATCAGTTTCAACAAGAACAAGGACCGCCGTTTTTTGTACTTTCCATCAAAGCGGGGGGCACTGGTCTTAATCTGACGGCGGCATCGCACGTCATTCATTTCGATCGCTGGTGGAATCCTGCGGTGGAAAATCAAGCGACCGATCGTGCCTACCGCATCGGCCAGAAAAAAAATGTGCTGGTCCATAAGTTCATTTGTCGCGGCACTGTCGAAGAAAAGATCGATGAGCTAATCGAAGCCAAGCTTGGGCTATCAAATGATATCCTTGCGGGCAGTGGTGAGATGTTGCTGACCGAAATGAATAATGAGGCATTACTGAAGCTTGTGTCGCTTGATATTAGCAGCGCCATTGAGGATAAATAAATCCGCTTTGCGGCTTGTCATGTGGAATAAAATATGAGTTTTTATGAGGGTGGTTGGGCACCTTATGTATCGGTCGCGGAACGACGCGCCAAAGCGCAACGAAAACTGAAATCGCTTGAAAAAAAAGGGCGAGTCTGTCAGCCAGTCACCATTGAGGGGCGCGCTATCGCTCGTACTTTCTGGGGCAAGAAATGGGGCGACAATCTCGAAACCTACAGCGATTATGCTAGCCGATTACCGCGTGGACGCAGCTACGTGCGGCATGGTTCAGTGGTTGACCTGAAAATCAAAGCAGGCAAAATTACGGCGCTGGTTTTTGGATCAGAAATGTACACTGTTAACATTAGAGTAGACGCATTGGAGGCGGAACTCTGGCAATCGATTTTGCGTGAATGCGCGGGTCAGGTTGCATCGCTGGTGGAGTTGTTGCAGGGGCGTTTGTCGAACTCCGTTATGGAAGTGGTCACGCGTCATGGCGCAGGCTTGTTTCCGCTCCCGCAGCAGATTGATTTTGATTGCAGCTGCTACGATTCAGCGTCCATGTGCAAACATATTGCCGCGACATTGTATGGTGTAGGTGCTCGCCTTGATAGTCAGCCGGAATTGTTATTTGTTTTGCGCCATGTCGATCCGCTGGAATTAATTCGGCAAGCGGGTAACGTAGCGCTAACCGATGCACAGTTGGAACCGCACCAGCAACTGGATACATCAGATCTGTCAGCATTATTTGGTATCGAATTGAACGAATCACCGGTTACGATATCTTCATCTTCTTTGGCGGCGAAGGCTCCTGCTGTCACGGCCAAGCGCTCTGGTAAGCCGGCCCGCTCGCTTGACCCAAAGGTGGTTACGAATAAAGTAACGCCGGTTCAGCCTGAACCGGCAAAGAAAAAAATGACAACCCTGCGCCAGAAATCAGCAAAGACCGTCACCCCAAGTGGTCTGATGGTGCGCGGCATACCTCGCCATATGCAGCAAAGCTGGCTCAAATCTGGCATCCTGCTACATACTGACGAACGCGGCGTATATCGCACAACAAAGCACACAGAAAGACGAATCGAGGATTATCTAAATTATAAGAAGCACACGGCAAGAGCTGGCCCTAACTCGGGTTAGCCTAAAAGGGATTCGAGCCCTCGCCGCTTGGGATTCCAACTTGCGTGATTCGATTCTTGGCCTTAGTGAGCGGAGGCCCTGTAATCCACCCCAACTAACCGATACCCCACCCCAGTTTCAGTCAGAATATGCTCAGGCTGCGCCGGATCGCGTTCTAATTTTTGGCGCAAATGTCCCATATAAATCCGCAGATAGTGATTGCTTTCGACATGTGAGGGTCCCCAGACCTCACGCAATAGCTGGCGATGCGTGAGCACACGCCCAGCATGGCGAATCAGCGTTGTGATGAGTCGGTACTCAAGCGGCGTTAGATGGATCACCTCGCCCGCGCGTTTAACTTGCCGCTGTGCCAACTCAACCGTAATTAAGCCAAATGTCACGCTAGACGCAGAATTTGCCTCAGCGCGGCTATAACGACGTAAATGCGCGCGTATCCTAGCCATTAACTCAGATACCCCAAAGGGTTTAGTCAGGTAGTCATCCGCCCCCGCATCCAGCGCCGCGACTTTTTCAAGTTCTTGCGTTCGCGCGGACAATACGATGATGGGTAGCTCACTCCAACTGCGCAATTCGCGAATCACATCTAAGCCATCCATATCCGGTAGCCCAAGGTCGACGATCACCAGCGCAGGATGGCGCGTGGCGGCAGCAATCAACCCTTGCTGGCCAGTGTTCGCCTCATGCACCACCATTCCTTCAGCTTCAAGCGAAATCCGCACAAAGCGACAAATCGATTTTTCGTCTTCAATTAATACAATGTTGATAGCAGACTCGGCCATTAGCTTGCTCCTTGCTGCTGGGCTGCATTTTCTGTAGCGCTAGAGAGTTTAATTTCTGCCACGATGGGGTCCGATGTTTCTAGCGGCAAGGTAAACCAGAAGCGAGCTCCGCTGGGCTGCGTTGAGCCTTTGGTTTGATAAAGATTTTCGGCCCCCAGCGTACCTTGATGAGCCGCTACAATGGCACGACAAATCGCCAAACCCAGGCCAACCCCAGACTGGGTTAACTCTTTTGCGCCGCGCGTGAATTTTTCAAAGATACGCGTCTCCATTCCTAGCGGTAGACCCAGCCCCTGATCGTCAAGCGTAACGCGCACCATAGGCTGGCCCTGGTCCACAATCGAGGTCGCGCTAATTTCAAGCCGCGTTCCGCGCGGTGTGTACTTAGCGGCATTTTCCAATAAATTCACCAGTAAGCGTTCAATCAACACAGCATCCAGTTTCAACAAAGGCAAATCAGGCGGTAGTTGCACTTGGGTTAAATGCCCAGCCAGCAAATGACGGCACTGATGCAAAGCGCTGCCAATCACTTCTTCGAGCATCAACCACTGGCGATTGAGCTGAATTTCGCCGGTTTGCAAGCGCGCCATATCCAGCAAATTCGTGACCAGCCGATTCATTGCGAGCGCCTCATCGTGAATCGCTGTAACCAGTTCGCTATGGGTGGCGCGCTCTAGCGTCTTAGACATTAGCATTGAGGCAAAACCTACAATTGAAGTGAGCGGCGTGCGCAAATCGTGCGAAATTGCGGCAAGGAGCGCGTTACGCATCCGTTCCGACTCCATCGAGACTAACGCATCTTGCGCGACTTCAACGTAATGCACTCTCTCTAGAGCCAACGCAACCTGTGCCGTTAGGGTATCTAGCAACTGCTTCTGCTCCGGCGCACTGAGCTGCTGCCGGGGAATCAGCGTGAGCACGCCACGCGTGCGCATGGGAGCCTTAAGCGGCAAATAAAGCGCCGGCGCAGCCATTAAGGTATCCGTGCCTTGCCCTGCCGCTTGCGCCTGATTATAGGTCCACTGCGCAATCCCAAGATCAATTTGGTCTTCGTCTAAGTTCCAAGGTGGATTCGGCTTTTCAATTTTTTGACGCACTCTATCTAGACTATCCGGCAGCAAGATCGAGACCTTGGCTTGAAATATCTCGCTTATATGACGGCTGCCAATTTCAATAATCTGCTCCGTCGTCAGCGCTGCCGCTAACTCGCGGGTCATTGCATACAGCGTGCTGGTGCGCTGTTCGCGATACGTGGCAATGCGCGCTTCGCGCCGCAAGTTAGAGGTTAAATGACTGATCACCAGCGAAGTCGCCAGCAGCCCTAAAAAGGTGAGTAAATATTCTGCATCCGACACAGCTAAAGAAAAACGAGGTGGCACAAAAAAGAAATCGAAAGCCGCTACGCTCAAAAATGATGCGCATACACCCGGCCCACGCCCCAGCCGAGCGGCGGCAAAAATCACGCCAAGCAAGTAAAGCATGGCCAAATTGGTCAAATCAATATGCGCCAAAAACGTAGTGGCTAGCCATGTAATCAAGGCACACATCGCCCCGGCCTTCAAATAACGATGGTAGACAAAATGGCTTGAGGGCGTGGCTGTCTTTTTATCGGTGCGCCTAGAAAAATTTGAAGTCGCCGGCGCCTCTTTGACATCTGTCGCAATCAATATCAAATCAATATCCGCGGCCTGCTGCAGCAATCTCATGCTCAACGGTTGGCTAAGTCTATTTGCTAAACGCGTACGGGACGGTGCGCCCACCACAAACTTTGACACGTTGCGTAGCCGTGCATAAGCTGTGAGCTGGGCCGCTACGTCGCTGCCATTCGGCGTCACCGTTTCCGCTCCTAATTCTTGCGCCAATTTGAGCGCAGCAAAGATGCGGGTCCGTTGCGCGTCACCCAGCCGCTGCAATTTTGGGGTTTCGACGTAAGCCGCAATCCAATCCGCCTTCAAAGCAGCCGCAAGACGCGCCGCCGCGCGTACTAAACTGAGGTTTTCTGGGCCAGGCCCAAGACAAACTAAAAGCCGCTCACGCGCTTGCCAAACAGATTGGATCGAACGATCCGCGCGATACTCGCGCATCTGCGCGTCCACGCGATCCGCCGTGCGCCGCAAGGCGAGTTCACGCAGCGCAATCAGATTGCCTTTACGGAAAAAATGTTGCGTCGCCCGCTCCGCCTGTTGGGGCAAATACACTTTGCCATCGCGCAAACGCGTCAGCAGCTCTTCCGCCGGCAAATCTACCAACATCACCTCTTCGGCTAAATCGAATATATGATCAGGCACGATTTCGCGCACTTGAATACCCGTGATGCGGCCCACGATGTCGTTTAAACTGCCAAGATGCTGAACATTAATCGTAGTGTCTACATCAATGCCGGCTTCCAGTAATTCGCAAACATCTTGCCAGCGCTTTAAATGACGCGCACCCGCCACATTGGTATGGGCCAGTTCATCCACTAAGATTAAAGCCGGCTTGCGCGCTAACGCTGCATCTAGATCAAATTCAGATAATTGGCGCCCGTGCTGGATTAATTTTTGGCGTGGCAGCACCTCTAAGCCGGCTAGCAAGTCAGCCGTTTCAGCTCGGCCATGGGTCTCTACAATGCCGACCACCACATCCTCGCCTTCTGCTTGACGGCAACGCGCAGCTTTTAGCATTGCGAAAGTTTTACCAACGCCAGCACATGCGCCAAAAAAAATTTTAAGCCGGCCGCGCCGCTGTTTTTCTGCGCTACGTTGCAGTTTATCCAGTAGCTCATCTGGATCAGGTCTTTCCACACTGTTCTCCCAGGTTCTCTCGCTTAATTGTTAGTATGTACGCTGGACTGGCGCGCGCTTAATTCATCTAGACCTTGTTTAAATAAAACCGAAAGAGGCGTTAAAAGGTCCTCAGGCAAGGCCAATGAAGGCTCTAACCTAGGCTCAGCACGACTCAGCTGCGCCACCCGGGCGCGAAACATCTGCGCTGTCGCGTCATCCCAACGCAGCGCCCCAACTCCACTTGCACTAGTCACGCGCTGAGCCGCTAGGCCCCATGCAAAACCTTGCGCTTCTTGGTGCTCTACCGCTTGCTCAGAATAAAGCCCGGACGGCAACCAGTGCGTCTCATCATTGATAATCTCCGTCGCGCAGTGTCGATAGTAATCAATTTGATTTTGCAACGCACCTTTAACCTTTGGCGCGGAAGCGCGCGCATGCTGCACCTCTAAAATATTCACTAATGCGTGAAGCCCGTCCAGCTGTTTGACCGCCAGTGGCTCCATTTTCCAGCGTTCGACCAAAGCACAGTGCGGCTGATTGGAGGCAAGCTGTTGATCGATAAATGCCTGTAGTTTTTTTCCTTGCTCGGTGGACTGCCATTCTGGCGTGTTTAAGATCGCTTTTTTTATACTATAAATGTCTGAATAGGCGACCTCGCGTAACATCAGCTCTGGAATGTAGCCAGCTTCATCGCGCGTCATTGAATAGGTTGTAGAGACGCCCGCTGTAAAAAATTCGACGCCGGCAGTATATAGTGGATTCAGCGGCAAGCTCAGCGCTGAAGGCTGCTCTGCACCGCCATTGATGGCTAGGTCTGGGTTAGCCAACGCGGCCGATAATGAGGCGGAAAGACTCACGCCACTTTCTATGCTGAAGGTCTCGTTACGGAGTCGTCCACTGTTATCTTGCTGACGACGCTGCACAAATGGATCATAGCTTATGGCAACTGAAGAGGTCGCACTTAAACGAGGTGGCAGCGCGGCGCGACCAAGGTCGACACGCGCACTCAAAAACAAAGAGCTGCTCAAGTTAACCCCTGAACTTTTGGCTGCGCGCCAAGCGACTGAAAGATTTGAGTCAAAGAAACGGTCGACCAAGGCGTCCCACACGTCGCTTTCGTCAAGCTCGGCTTGGCTCGCGCGCGCTATTTCATGCGCCAAAAAGTCTGTTAAAGCGGCCATCTCGGCACGCCAATCAGCAGACTTTAATTGAGCTGGGCGACTGGCAAAGTGACTCGGCATTTGTAGGCTGACCCCTGTAAAATGAGAAGACTGGCCGCTTACGCTTACGTCAAGGCCGCCGCCTAGTAAAAACCCGGGAATTGTAAGCCCGGCCATCGTTGCAACTCCGGCCCCTCCTTTATATTGGTCTTCAGCGCCAAACTCGAGGATGCCTCCGGCTGGCTGCGCGCCCATTTTAAATATGCCATGCCGGCCTTTCAGGGCTGTTAGGTAGGGAGTAATCGACCAAATCCCTTGATTAATCGAGAGTCCGGCATTGTCCAAACCACCGTTTGCGCCATCGGTAAAAATCACCTGGTTGTCGCTCTCGCTATGTATGCGTTGCGCCAATGCGCTTAGGGTTTCTTGTAGCTTGGCTGCAAAAGTTTTTTCATTGGAACTTGGATGGGCATCAAACAAGTGTTTGATCATTGGCTTAAACGGGGTTTTATCTTTGCCCAACAGGCTCCGTATTTTAAAAACCACCGTTTTCGACTTGCGTTTCTGCGCGCGTTGCGCCCAGCGCCCCACCATCTTGTGCCAGCGCCCTCGCATACGCGATAAATCGGTATGCCGGCCCTCTTGCACAAAACCTTGCCGCCAACTGAAATACGCATTTTTTTCCTGACGCTTAAGTCCAGCATGCTCTACGCGCGGCTCACGCCATAATTTTTGTGCCGCGCGCAGCGCTGACTTTGCAAGCGCATCAGATGCTTTACTCATCTTTAAATCACGCGTGCGCAAATAATCTCCTGTTTGCAAAAAAATCGCCAACGCTTGTGAGCGGCGCTGTTGCATTTGCACACGCTCAACTTGAGAGGAACTGAGTTCGCCCTCTTGCATGGCAAATGGTGCGTGATGAGATGGGAGGATTTTTTCCAATGCGCGCAAGCCCTCTGGCGCACGCGATAGCGCCTGAGCAGTATGCCAAATAGCACCGGTTACTTTAGCATCTTGCTGGTAGAAACGATCAATCTCCAGCTCCGCTATTCCTTTTTGCCTCAGCTGTTTTAATACTTGAGTGGCCAACTCAATATCGCCTTGCGCCCCCTCAGCTAACGCTTCTACCAAGCAGGTCCGAGCGGCGAACGGCAACTCGACATCTTCCCTCTCATTAGGCCAGATTTCGTGCACTATATCGCCTAGTGCTTGGACCTGGGGACAGTCAATTTTTACCTGAAATAACTGCCGCAGATGCGCCAACCAGGCGCTCTTACTCAGCATTGCGTCAAGCCGAATTTGCGCCATACCCTGCGCGATTTTTTTACGGGTGCTGGAACGTTCCTTGCGACGCAAACGCGCCGGCCGCGTTTGCAAGATACTTACAAATGGCGCAACCTGACTTTTAAAGATGCTAGGTTTTTTAAACTCAAAACTCAAATCCTCCGTATTTGCTGTAGTGTTATGACTCGCCTTTTCCGGTTGCTGGAGGGCGAATTGAATCGGATTATCGGCAGCGGATTGGTGAGTTTTAGTTTGAGTATGAAGGCCCGGCCCAACCGTTTTAGTGACACTGATGAGTTGAAAACGGTTGCTCCATTGCTGGATTTTTTTAGGATAGGCGCGGAACCGCTGTAACGTTTGAGAAATCCGCGATGTCGGCGGTGTAGTCGAGCGAGGGGAACAGGTATTCTCTGCGACATCACTCACGCTAAACGAAGATTTACTTAAATTAGTTAAAAATTTAACCACGATAGCCATCCCATCATAGCTTAGTGCTTAGGGTTACTGCGTTTTTTTCTCGTCCAGCGCTAAATTCAACAGCAATACATTAACCCGGGCTTCCCCTAATAGGCCAAACTGCCGCGCCTGAGTATGGCGCTGAATCAACTGCTCGACCTCAGCTAAGGGCAAATGGCGGACCTGCGCTACTCGAGACGCCTGATACTGAGCGGCAGCTACGCTAATTTCAGGATCTAAACCGCTGGCTGAAGCGGTCACCAAATCAATCGGTAGCGGTTGGGTCTGGCGCGGATCGACGGCACGCAATTTTGCTATCCGCTGCTTCACTCCATCCGCTAGCGCAGGATGCGTTGGCCCCCAATTGGAACCACTTGATGACTGAGCATCGTAGGGAACAGACGCGGTCGCCGAAGGACGTCCCCAAAAATAGTGAGCGGCATCAAAATGCTGGCCGATTAATTTGGAGCCTACGACTTTGCCATCACGATAAAGCAAGCTGCCCTCCACTTGCGCGGGAAAAGCCAAACGCCCCAACCCGGTAACCACAACTGGGTACAGAACCCCCGTGAGCAGAGTAAGGACCGCAAACAAGACGAATAAAGGACGAAATAAATTTTTCATGATGTGACTTCCATTCAGCTTTGATTTTTTAAGCTAACCCCAACCCAGCAAGCACCCAATCGACTACCTTAATCCCAACAAAAGGGGTCAAGATGCCGCCCACACCATAGATCAGTAGATTACGGCGCAATAAAGCGGCAGCGCCTAACGGGCGATAACGCACGCCCTTTAATGCCAGTGGAATCAGCACGACAATAATTAATGCATTGAAGATCACCGCCGATAAAATGGCTGACGTTGGACTGGCCAATTGCATGATATTCAGCGTGTTAAGCTGTGGATAGGTAGTCGCAAACGCAGCCGGAATAATGGCAAAATACTTGGCGACATCATTGGCGATTGAGAAGGTGGTCAACGCACCGCGCGTCATGAGCATTTGTTTGCCAATTTCAACAATCTCAATCAGCTTAGTTGGGTTTGAATCAAGATCCACCATGTTGCCGGCTTCTTTCGCCGCCTGGGTGCCGCTATTCATGGCGACCGCGACGTCGGCTTGCGCCAAAGCCGGCGCATCATTGGTGCCATCGCCCGTCATTGCGACCAGCCGCCCCTCCGCTTGAAAACCGCGGATAGTTGCCAGTTTCGCCTCCGGCGTGGCTTCCGCTAAAAAATCATCGACCCCCGCTTCGGCGGCAATC
This sequence comes from Mycoavidus cysteinexigens, assembly GCF_003966915.1. Taxonomy (NCBI): domain Bacteria; kingdom Pseudomonadati; phylum Pseudomonadota; class Betaproteobacteria; order Burkholderiales; family Burkholderiaceae; genus Mycoavidus; species Mycoavidus cysteinexigens. The sequence goes on along the minus strand of NZ_AP018150.1, from coordinate 1,084,805 downwards.
GCCGCCGCGGTGAGTCGATTATCGCCCGTCATCATGACGGTCTTAATCCCCATTTTGCGCAATTCTGCAAAACGCTCTTTAATCCCACCTTTAACAATATCTTTTAATTCAATGACCCCCAACGCGCGCCGCTGACCTTCTAATTGCTCGGCAACCACCAATGGCGTGCTGCCTCTACGCGCAATTTCATCGATCGTGGCCTGCAACACGGGTGCAAAGGACATGCCGCCCTCAGCCAGGTATTGGTTTATCGCCTCAGCGGCTCCTTTGCGGATCTGACGCGTCGCTAAATCTACGCCGCTCATGCGAGTCTGCGCCGTAAAAGGCAGAAAAGCCGCCTGCAACGCGCCCATCTCCCGCTCACGCAGATTAAAGCGCTGTTTAGCCAACACTACGATACTGCGCCCTTCTGGCGTCTCATCCGCCAATGAAGCCAGTTGCGCTGCTTCAGCTAGCGCTTGCTCACTCACCCCCGGGGCTGGGCAAAACGCGGCGGCTTGCCGATTGCCTAACGTGATGGTGCCGGTTTTATCTAACAGCAACACATCAATATCCCCCGCTGCTTCGACGGCGCGCCCGGAAGTCGCAATCACATTAGCCTGCATCATACGGCTCATCCCCGCCACACCAATCGCTGAGAGTAAACCGCCAATCGTAGTGGGGATTAAGCAAACAAAAAGCGCGACCAGCGCCGTCAGGCTCACCGCCTGCCCCGCTTGCATCGCCTGCACGCTAAAGAGCGAAAAAGGCAGGAGGGTGGCAGTGGCTAACAGCAACACGATTGTGAGCGCTACTAAAAGAATTGTCAGCGCGATTTCATTCGGCGTTTTTTGCCGTTTAGCCCCTTCAACCATCGCAATCATGCGGTCAAGAAAAGCCTCGCCCGGATTGACCATAACCCGCACGATAAGCCAATCCGAGAGCACCCGCGTGCCCCCTGTGACTGCGGAAAAATCTCCTCCAGCCTCACGAATCACCGGCGCAGACTCACCCGTAATGGCGGACTCATCGACTGCCGCCAGCCCTTCAATCACTTCTCCGTCCGCCGCAATCGTGTCACCCGCCTCAACTAAAATCAGATCGCCTTTGCGTAGCGCGTTGCCGCTTACCGCATGATGCGGCGAGCCATAATGAGGTTCACTGAGCTGCTTGGCGATTAAGTCACGTTTTGCGCCACGCAGCGAGGCCGCCTGCGCCTTACTGCGGCCTTCTGCCAACGCTTCGGCAAAGTTCGCAAATAAAACCGTGAACCATAGCCACAGCGTCACGGCCAAAATAAAACCCGCCGTCGGGGTGGCTTGAACCAGCGCAACCAGCCATAGCAGCGTGCTTAAGACACTGGCGATATAAGCGCAAAACATCACTGGATTACGTAATTGCGTGCGCGGCGCTAACTTTTTAAAGGCCCCAACTAGTGCAGGCTGGATCATTTCTAGCTTAAATATTGAGGAAGTGCTTATATGACGATTCATAAAAAACCTCGTAACTAGCGATAGCTCATCATGATTAAATGCTCGACGATAGGCCCGAGCGCTAATGCTGGAATATAAGTTAGAGCGCCTACTAGCAACACGGTGCTCAGCAATAGCAAGACAAACAATGGACCATGCGTAGGCATGGTGCCAGCTGACGCCGCCATGCGTTTTTTCGCGGCCAGCGCGCCAGCTAATGCCAGCACCGGAATGATTGCGGCAAAGCGACCAAACCACATCGCCAGCGCCGTGGTCAAGTTATAGAAAGGGGTATTTACCGAGAGGCCTGCAAACGCGCTACCGTTATTGTTCGCCGCTGAGCTAAACGCATATAAAACTTCCGATAGGCCATGAGGTCCAGGATTAGCAATCGCCGCTACGCCAGCGCCAACTGACACGGCAAGCGCAGTGCCCAGCAACACTAAAAAAGGCGTAAGCAATACAATGATCGCGACCATTTTCATTTCATAGACTTCGATCTTTTTGCCGAGATACTCTGGGGTACGGCCTATCATTAAACCGGCGATAAAAACTGCCAGCAAAGCGAAAATCAGCATGCCATACAGACCCGAGCCGACGCCCCCGAAAATCACTTCACCCAACTGCATCAGGAGCAATGGAATCAGTCCGCCCAACGGCGTTAAAGAATCATGCATTGCGTTCACCGCACCACATGACGCGGCTGTGGTGACAACCGTAAAAATACCGGTTTGCGTGATCCCAAAACGCGTTTCTTTGCCCTCCATATTGCCGCCTGGCTGGCTTGCCTGCATCGTTTGATCCGCACCCAAGGTAGTCAAAATTGGATTGCCCGCCTGCTCTGCCGCGACTTCAGCCAGAGTAGCCACGCTTAAGGCAAGCGCCATCGCGGCAAATAAAGCCCATCCTTGCCGTCTGTCGCCCACGATGCGCCCAAACGAAAAACATAAACTAGCCGGAATTAATAAAATCGAGAGCGTTTGAATCAGATTCGATAAAGGAGTTGGGTTTTCATACGGATGTGCAGAATTCGCATTGAAAAAACCACCGCCATTGGTGCCAATCAACTTAATCGCTTCTTGTGATGCAACCGGACCCATCGCTAGGGTCTGCGTCGTCCCTTGCAGCGTAGACACCGCGCGGTATGCTGAGAAATTTTGCAGTACGCCTTGGCTCATAAACAACACTGAGACGATGAGCGCGAGGGGCAACAAGATATACAACGTAATTCTCGTCAAATCCACCCAAAAATTCCCAATCGTCTGCGCGCTATGACGCGTGAAACCACGGATTAACGCGAACACCACTGCAATCCCAGTCGCGGCCGATAAAAAATTTTGTACGGTCAGCCCTAACATTTGCGTGAGATAGGTCATGCTGCTCTCACCCGCATAATTTTGCCAATTGGTATTGGTCACAAAACTCACCGCGATATTAAAAGCCGTCGCTGCCGAGGGGGCAGAAAATTCAGGCCCACTGAGAGCAAACAAACCTTGCATGCGCAGCAACAGATACAATGCCAAAACACCCAACCCATTGAAGGCAACCACCGCCACCGCATAATGCCGCCAATTCATTTCTGCCTGCGGATGAATCCCAGCAAGCCGGAACACTCTATCCTCAAGCGCTCTGCCAAAGCGGCGCACAACCCAAGAAGTCCCCTCCATAATCCCCGCCATATAGCGCCCGAGAGGAACCGCCAGTGCTAGCAAAAGCACCAGATAAAAGGCCATTTGCGCAATTTGATTGGTATTCATTCAAATGCCTCCACCCATAACAAGGCATAGACAAGATAGGCAAAAAGCAGTCCAGCACTGATTCCCGCCACCCAAATCATGACCGCTCCTCGCGTTTAACGCGCAATTGAGCGCAACCCATAATTAATGCAACATTTACCGTGCTAAAAAAAGCTAGACAAGCCAAGTACAACGCATCCATTTTTTATTCTCCATTTGTTCTTTAAGACAAGCTGAAGGTTAGGCTAATACGTATAAAAGAAGAGAAAAAGTTATGCTAAAAAGCATAAAGAAAGTGTAAAAACGCTTATTTTATTTAGTTTATGGCGCGCCCGGCTGGGATCGAACCAGCGACCTTCGGCTTCGGAGGCCGACACTCTATCCACTGAGCTACGGGCGCTTCGCAAAATCAGAGACTGCTCGGCGAAACCGCAAGGATACCCGTTTCAGGACACGAAGTCCATGCGTCTGCATGGTTAATCTGAATGGAACACGCCACCCGCAGGGCGGAAAATTCTAACCAGCCCTACAGACAGGGAGCCGCAGACAAACAACAATCTATTTTTACGTCAAGTTGAACTATTTTGAGAATATTTAAGTCAATCTGCACTATAAACTAATCCAGTTTAGCGCATTGAGCGCAAATGCGTAGTAAGCGCCATAGGCGTTCAATCAGTAATCTGTAGCTCTTAAAAATTGAATTGCAACTGGCATGATCAAATTTGATATTTGAAAGGTTGTTAATGAAGCAATTCAAACCACTAACAGGATTCTCTAATCCTTCAACTCGGCCCAACGATTCTGCGCCATCCGCTCCGCCGCCCAGTGGTTCGTCCAAAAGGAAACAGGATTCTCAGGAACGTCTTTCAGGAACGCCCCCTGTAGCAAAAAAGAAAAAAGGAAGCGGCGCTCGCCCATCGCTTGCCAATTTTCCTGCGCTGACCTTACCGCGGCATCCCGTACTTGATCTAAATTCTATAAAAGGCGATAGCTTGATTTTAGAGAGTCCACTCACTCTTTTGGAGAAAAAAGGATGGAACCTTAGAGAATATGAGCGTTTAGCTGACCAAGCGTATCCTCATCAACTGGCTCAAAGGCAGGTCATTGGTCCAGGCATTCAATTAAACAATCAAAACTCTAGCCGCTACCATCCAGATCATTATTTATTTACCTTAGCTTATAAAGTAGGACACGCAAACAATACAAGTCCCATTCCAATTGAAAACCGTGATCAATATAGCCAAAGCCGCTTGCAGCGAGACGCTCATAGCATCCAAAATAATTTCACGCTACGGAATGAAATGCTGGCTGAATATGGTAAAGATAGTTGGCAAAATCAAGCAATAACGTTTAACTCCTCTGCTTTGGAAGAGCTATACCAGCATGCATATTTGAACTCAACAACCTTATCGATCGACCAATTTGAACAAATCCTAAGAGAACTTGAAAGCCCTAATAAGAACGCAAGTGATGCTGAAATCTATAGCGAAGAAAACACTAAACAGACTTCTCTAGAACTCAAAAAAAACGAGCCGATAATTTTTAAAATTACACAAATCTATTTTGATAAAACGAATCAAATATTAAAACCAGAACAATTAAAATTTTATACTTCTGATCTGAATGGAGATCTTAAATGGTTAACTACGGAGCGAGCGCTAGAGATAGAAAATTCTTGTGCAAATAATTTACAAGCTATCGGTATTTTCAATTCTGATGAAATTTATAGTCTGATCAAAACTGGCTTAACTTCTGCTGCAGGAGAGCCGGCACCCGATATTGGCGAAGGTTGGCATTGTTATAATTTTTATTACGCAGGCACGATTTTAGATCTGCTCATACAATCCGATAAAAAGTCAGGCGAAATTTTAAATTTGTTTGTGCCAACTACTCAGCCTTACAAAGTAACCCAAAGCTATATACGACAGCTTTCGTCAGAATCTTCTAATTGCGAGGGTGTTGAGGCCATTTTAGCAGGCAAGCATCACCATACATTTAGGGAGTGGGCAGCTACAGTGAATCTGGAGCCTAGCCAATTCTTAAAAGAATTGATGCGACCAGAAAATTGCTGCCGCGCCAGCTTAGAACTGCCTGGCTTTAACGTGTATAGGAAAACTCTAAAAAATAGAGAAAATGAAACTTATACCTATACTCTTACTGGAATAATAAAAGACAAAGACGGGGAAATTATTGACGCTACCCCAGGAACCGAGCTTGATGAACTATTTTCTCATTTCTCGGAGCTAGAAAAAAGTTATTCAAAATTAATAGAAGATGGCTGGACCATTCAATTAAATCCTCAGCACTCAAGTTACTGTAACAGAGAAAAAAAACAAATATGGATCGGATCTAATAATTTAGAGTCTCCTATCATGACTTTGATCGTGCTAAGTCATGAGATAAGCCATGCCAAATATCAACCCAAAGAAATACACTCTGAAAAAGAGAAAATTCATGAATGGATGCTAGATGAAGGCCATGCATTATTTCAAGAACATATGCTTCTTGATCAGGCAAAAAATAATATAATAAAAGAAATGATTATACATTCAATGTATAAGACAACCGGCAAAGAAATCATTGACGCACAGATAAAGGTTTATGAAAAATGGCAGAATTCACCGAAAGAAAACCAAGATAAGATGGCAGCTATCGAAGCCTTTGGAAAGTTATATGCAACTTATCATCCTTCTACTTTTCCAATTGGCGTGGATTATCGATCAGTATGGAAAACTCAAGCGTCAATTAATGCACCGAATGGTGATCAAAATCGCAACAACCTTCTCACCGAACTATTAAGCTACGGCGCTATCCCATTAAATATTCCATCTGAAGACCTTCAATCTCCCAAATTAGCCTCTGCCAAAAATATTATAGTTATTCTACGGTTACCTAAACAGAGAGCAGAAAACACCAAGAAAATTGTTTTTATGAGTGTCTACGATTTCCCTGAAGAGCTAAAAAATAAAGATCCTAAGCGGATACGCAAACTCGCTAGCTTAATAGAAATGAGTCTATTATACGGTAAGCTCTCGATTCATAATAATGATAATAAATTAAATACCAAAACAGTTAACTCAAAATTTAATCTGAATAATATTGATTGTCATATTCAGTATATATTGCATGACTCTGGCCAATTGTCCCATTTCAAAATTATTTCACCTCAAAATCTTAGCTTGATCTCTAGAACCGATCTAGATTGAGTTTACTCTTATAACTTAGCAACCTTGCATAAAATGGGAGCTGCTCCCATTTTATGCAGCAGCATCGGATCGACAAAAATGGCACGACTTCTTGCCAATCACGCTGCCAAATGGGGCACAATCTTCATTTCCGTATCGCGAAAACCACAAGCCTGGTAAAGCGGAGGGCCCCCAAGTGCGATCGCCATCCGTATGCTCGCTCCCATAATCGCTCTTACAACAAGCATTTAAACTTATAATTTGTTAATATCGTTCAACAAAGGAGACAAAACTAACATGAGCGAAACCTCTCACGACACTCTAATTAAAACTCCGCGGCAGCTTATCCAAGTTGTGATCGCCTCTTTTTTGATTCCAGTCGTAGGCATTCTCTTGCTGATTGAATATGTTGATAACACCTATCGCGCAGGTGCAGGCACCGATGCGATGTCGCAAAATGCTATCGCTCAGCGCATCGCCCCGATTGCGCAACTTGAGATCCACGAAGCAGCAGCGCCAGCGCCAGCCCTAGCCGCAACTGTAACGCCAGCCCAGGCTGCACCCGCTACCGCCTCCGCTGCAATGGCCGCGCTCTCTGCACTGCCAACCCCATCCGCCTCTGCCAGCGCGCAAGGTGCTGATCTAGCGCAAGCAGGTAAAGCGCTCTACTCAAAATTTTGTATCGCCTGCCACGGCACGGGCGTAATGGATGCTCCTAAATTGGGTGATAAAACCGCCTGGGCGCCTCGCTTAAAAGAGTCAATGGAGACCATCTATAACTACGCCTTGCATGGCAAAGGCAATATGCTGCCTAAAGGCGGCTCAAATGCCCCCGATGCTGAAGTTAAAGCAGCCGTTGATTATATGATTAATGCAGTTAAATAAAATTGCTCTGTATATAAAAGGCTCGGTCAATTCAGCAACGCTTTCAAACTTGCCAAACGATCTTTCGGCGTCATCGGTGCAACTTCCGGCACACCAGGCGCCGTTTCGTCTAGCTCCATTTCTGCGATAAAACGTGAGGGTTCGCATACTTGCGTTTGCTGCGCATATTTGCGTTTAGTGCAATACGTAATATGCAGGCTGCGCTTGGCGCGAGTAATGGCTACGTACATCAAACGCCGCTCCTCCTCGATCCGCGCGTCATCCATTTCACTTCCCTCACTACCTCGATGCGGCAAAATCCCCTCTTCGCACCCCATTAAAAATACATGCGGATATTCCAGCCCTTTTGCAGCATGCACAGTTGATAGCCTAACTACATCGGGGTCTTCATCGCGCCCATCAAGCATTGACATCAAAGCCACCATTTGCACTAATTGCAATAAATTTCTACCTGTATCGGCTAAGCCATCGGCTGTATCAAAGCCGGTCGCTGTTTGCTCTTCCCGCTCAGGCTGAGTTCCTTTGCGCTTAAGCCAATCAAGAAACTCAAGGACATTTTGCCATTTTGTGCGCGCCTGGCGATCATCGTATGTGTCGTACAGATAAGCTTCATATTGAATGCCCGCCATTAAGTCATCTAATAAAACCGACGCCGGCTCTTTAGTAGCGCGTACCCGCAAACGCTCAATAAAATCGCAAAACGCGCGCAGTGGCTCAAGCTGGCGCGCCGCAAGCCGCGCTTCAAGCGCTCCCATGTAAACCGCCTCAAACAGCGAACTCTTCGCTTGCCCGGCAAAAGCGCCCAGGGATTCTAGCGTGGTGCTGCCAACGCCGCGGCGCGGGGTCGTCACCGCTCGGATAAAAGCGGGATCATCGTCCGCATTAGCAATCAGCCTTAAATAGGCGCATACATCTTTAATTTCAGTGCGCTCAAAAAACGACTGTCCTCCTGATAAAACATAGGGAATTCGCTCACGGCGCAATACCTGCTCCAATACTCGCGCCTGAAAATTACCCCGATACAGAATTGCATAATCCCGAAACTGCGCGCGCCGCTCAAACCGGTGTGCGGAGAGCCGAAAAACCACTGACTCAGCCTCATGCTCTTCATCATTGGCAGCGGTGACCGTAATCGCATCGCCTATTCCATATTCGCTCCACAACTTTTTTTCAAACAATTTGGGATTGTTGGCAATCACATTATTCGCCGCATCCAAAATACGCACCGTCGAACGATAGTTTTGCTCAAGCTTGATCACCTTAAGTACCGGAAAATCAATTTGCAATTGCTTAAGGTTTTCTAAGGTCGCGCCGCGCCAACCATAGATGGCTTGGTCATCATCACCCACTGCTGTAAATGCTGCACGCGGCCCAACTAACCACTTGAGTAACGTATATTGGCAAGTATTCGTGTCCTGATATTCATCAATCAGCAAATAACGCAGCCGGTTTTGCCATTTATCGCGCACCGCCTCATGCGCCGCCAAAAGTTCAGCCGGAATTCGAATCAAATCATCAAAATCCACTGCCTGGTAAGCGTTAAGCGTTGCGACATAATTACGATAGATCAGTGCAGCTTGATGCTCATCTTCATCGCTCGCATTGGCCAGTGCGTGCTCTGGCGTCACCAGCGCATTTTTCCACAGCGAAATCGCGTTTTGAATACGGCGGATCAGCGCCTTATCCGTGGTCGCCGCTTGTTCTTGGAGCAGCGTAAAACAATCTTGCGCATCCATGATTGAAAACTGCGGCTTCAACCCAACCTGCTCAGCTTCTTGCCTAAGCATTTGCAAGCCAAGTGAATGAAACGTACACACGGTGAGCTGCTTAGTAGGTATCTTGCGCCCCTCCTTGCCAGGGGCAGACAGGGTTTTACCTTCGAGCAATTGCGCAACGCGCTCCCGCATTTCAGCAGCAGCCTTATTGGTGAAGGTCACGGCAGCAATATGTTTAGGCTCAAACCCTCGCGCTTCAATCAGATATGCGATTTTTTGCGTAATTACACGCGTTTTGCCACTGCCCGCACCGGCCAGGACTAAACAAGGACTATCAAGATAATGCACAGCTTCGCGCTGTGCCTGGTTTAAACCGGCGGACATTTTAGGATAAAGTGCACTGCATGAAAAAAGGGGATGCTAACATGCAAGCCAGAAGTTTTTAACCCAACTTTTTAAAGAAAAAAGCGCGGGCTAGAATGAACCTCAAATCTGGGGCAGGATCAAATTGCTATGGACTCCATTATCTTATGAAGCTAATTTAAGGGGCAGGTCACTCCCCGCGCCGCGCTGCTTGAGAAGCTGCTGATTCACGGGGCTTAAACCTAGGACATCTTGGATAGAAGTACCAGACACCATAAGCGCGGTTTGCGCCGAACTCCAGCATAGAAGTGCTTTATAGCTGTCTCCCTCTTGGATAATTCGCCACTGCCGTACGGCGTTATCTTCACTGCCAGTCACCAAATAGTGGCCGTTGGAAGCCTCTTTCCAAGCGATACTCTGGACTGGCTTGTCAAAACTTTGAATGATTATCTGACACCGACCGGTTTCTACGTCCCACAGCCGAACTGTATGGTCATAACCCCCAGAAGCAAGCTGATCCCCTTTCGACGAATATATAACGCTATAAACTGGACCTTTATGGCCGTTCAAGGTATAGCAAACAGTACCAGTTTCTACGTCCCATAGCCGCACGGTATTGTCCTCACTGCCAGAGACGAGCTGATCCCCTTCCGACGAATATACGACACTCGTAACCGCTCCACTATGGCCGATTAAGGTGTGGCGTATCGCGCCAGTCTGCGCGTCCCACAGTCGAATTGTTTCGTCATGACTGCCCGAGGCAACCTGAGTACCGTCTGGCGAATACGCGACGCTATTAACAAAATGACTATGGCCGCTTAAGATGTGGCGAACCGCCCCAGTTTCCACGTCCCATAACCGCACTGTCTTGTCCCAACTGCCCGAGACAAGCAGAGCACCGTCTGGCGCATACGCAACACTTCTAACCGTGTCTGTATGGCCATATAAGGTGTGTCCATCTCCGGTTTTTATGTCGAATAGTTGTATTGCATAGCTACTCGTGTAGGGGTAACGATAGTTGCCGCCAGAGGCAATCTGATCTCCTTTCGGCGAATACGCAACACTATAAACCCCATGTGCATGACCGCTTAAAGTATAGTGAGCCGTACCGGTTTCCACGTCCCACACCCGCACTGTGTCGTCGAGACTGCCGGAGACAAGCTGAGCGCCGTCTGGCGAATACACGACACTGCTAACCATGTCGCGATGACCAATTAAGGCGTGGCGGGTAACGGCGGTTTGAATATCCCACACCCGCACTGTGTCGTCGGAGCTGCCGGAGGCAATCTGAGTGCCGTCTGGCGAATATACGATGCTATTAACTCCACTACGATGGCCATTTAATATGTGACGAGAGGCTCCGGTTTCCACGTCCCACACCCGCACTGTGTCGTCGAGACTGCCGGAGGCAAGCTGAGTGCCGTCTGGCGAATACACGACGCTCATAACCCCACTACTATGGCCAATTAGGATACGAATGGCAGCACCGGTTTTCAAGTCCCACAACCGCACAGTATGGTCCAAACTGCCGGAGGCAAGCTGATTCCCCCTCAGCGAATATACAACGCTCGTAACCCCCCTACTATGGGCCAATAGGCAACGCACGGTCATCCCGGTTCTCACATCCAATAGCATTACGCCAAGGGCTGTGTCATGACTGCCAAAGCCAATCTGATTGCCATCCGGTGAATACACAATGCTTCTAACCCTACCAACAGAGCTTGTTAGGATGCGGCCAGCACCAGTTTTCAGATCCCACAGCCAAATTGTTTCGTCTAAACTGCCCGAGGCGAGCTGATCCCCTTTCGGCGAATATATAACGCTCGTAATCTTATCGCTATGGTCGAAAACGCGGGGGATAGCACGGGTTTCCAGGTCCCACAGCCGCACCGTTTTGTCATCACTGCCGGAAGCAATCTGAGTATTATCTGGCGAATATGCAATATTATTAACCTGATACCTATGGCCTCTTAAGGTCCAGATTTTTTGCCAGTCCGAAGTCGTATACACACTGATATGACTACTCGTAAGACCCGCAGCAAAAGTTTTCCCATCAGGTGAATACGCACAGGAATTCACACTGCTCCATTCTTGGAGCAATGGCCGTTCTCCAAACTGTACACCCGCCATCTGCGCGCCGCTTAAATTGGCCTGACGCAACCAACTATTATGAAGTTTGACCTTTGTTAAATCCGCACCTTGTAACTGAGCCGAATCGAATACCCCAAAACTTAGATCCGCCCCTGGAATTTGGATACCCTTTAAATCTATTCCATTCAACTGCACACCCGCGCTGACCAAGACCGTAATCGCATTGGCCGCAGCGGCGCTGACTCCCTTTTCCGTCTTGGATGCTTTGATCCAACCTAATAGCGGCTGGATGAGCACCCTTTCCTGTCGCACGCGCTCAACGACAAAACTCTGCACAGCGGGATCTTCAACAACGTTCAGTGTGTTGAACAGCGCTGACGGATCGACTCTCACAGAATCACTCAGTGCTTCCCACAGCGTTCGTGTCTCTTTCATGACGCTCAGTGGGTTAGAATTATTGGATTGTTCAACTACAGACAGTTTTTTTAGCTCTTCCCACAATGCTCTCGCCACAAAATAATCCCGCAACGATTTATGAATAAATCGATATTCCTTACCTGAATCATTTGGCCTGTCCTGACAGATTAAGGGCGCATTTAAGCGCATCAACACTGTCGTTGTATCTTCATTGCTCAGTAATCGCTTGCGCCAATCCGCCTCTGTAGAAGTATCATTTTTTTTCCATCTCGCATGGGTTACTGCCTGATAAGGCGTTATCACTTCCCCAGCTTTATACATTTCCAATGCCAGTTCCTTGCTAAAATCCACTCCGAAACCAGTAAAGCCTTCTCTTTCCAAATCTTTGAATTCTTTTCTTTCTTTGGAGCCAACCTCAAGTATTTGATTTAGCCTCTGTTGCGAACGGTCAAACCAGCTTTTTACAAATTGATCATAAATTGCAATTCGAGTTAAGCGCTGATTCTTTACTTGGCCTCTTTGACTCAATTCAGGCAACACGCTCAAGGTTATTTTCAGCAAAAATGGATTACTGACTAATTCTTTTAAGCTCGACTCGTCTAAGGCTTCTTTGTATCGCTCTGCACTCCATACCGCGTGAGGATAAGTTTCGCTATAACGGTCAATATACCGCTTTATCGTTTCTTCCGAAAATGGCGCTAACCGATACTCCTGTAACGCGCTACGCTCACCTGACGGACGAAATTTGTATTGATAGTTTGGTCCTAAATATTCTGGGCGACTGCTGATTATGATTTTCGAGCCTTTCCAGTCATCTAATTCATTATCTTTATAAAATACCTGCTGCCGATGCTCGATCTCATCAAAACCATCCAGAATTAATACAAATCGATATTTACTTTGTAATTCTTTGATCTGCTCTTTCGAGAACCCTTGCTTCTCAAAAAAAGCGCTCACTAGATTCCGATCCGGCCCTGACAAGCTCGATAACCCTATGAATACGGGAATTGGCGTATCCTTTGTTTTATCCTTCTGGGTATAGGCCTCCCACAAACTAATCGCAAGGTCCCGGTTAAACGTCGATTTGCCTGAACCCGCTTCACCTAGCAGGAGTAAGACTTTTTTGTCAGAGTTCAAAAAAACTTGAACATTACTTTTTAAATCGAAACGGGTTGAATCATAAAGCCCCATTCCTTCTGGCGCTACATAGTTCGACAACGCATCTTTGATTTCGTTATCTTCCTGTAGACCCCTCAAATACTCTTTCCGCAACTTTTCAATAGTCAAGTCTAGGTTGGCTAAAGGGGCAGTATTCGGTTGCAAGGCAAAAATATGCTGCAGCATTAGCGTTTCTAACAACTTGGAATCTGACGCCGCTAAATATATATGGTTATTCGCTGTATTATTTGTGCCAATAACTAAGTTATTCATTAAGCCATTACCGATTTGCAAGTTGCTTTCACTTGAGTCATCGGTTCGTGCTTGCGTACTAGAAAAAGACGAAGCTATTTGAGGGAAATATGAAGCTAAGGAAGGAAGAGTATTTTGGCTTGGATTAATCGGTGACATGCTGGCTACCCCTTTCTAATAATTTGTATTTAACCTATATCTGAGTGATTTACCATCGGATAAAAATTCAGCCTTCATTGAATAAAACCTATCTGCCCAAAATCATGAAAGCATGGGCAATATCAGAAACTCTGAAAGCGATCGGCTTAAAGATTTTTCATAGGCAGATGCAGCAAGCTCATAGGAAGTTATCGTCAACTCTTCCCACCTTTCTCTCCATTTCTAAAGAGGCTGAACGTGCTGAATAAGTTTTCCTTTTCAAGGGAAACTCAGCCCCAGACCTGCTCTCTTCAACAGTGTCTTCCTCATCACAGGACATTTCGCCAGGTTTTGCCAAAACTGGCAAGGATTCGCTTTCAATGATTACTCTATTCGAAACGTTTAACTCTCTCCCCTGTTCTAGATCGGTAAAGGGCAATCTCCAAATACGATCAATTTCAACCGCACTTACATCCAGGTTTTCTTGAATCGGCACGTTAGCTAAATTGAGTTTGTTTTGAGATAAATTTTCTAACTCAAAAGATCGATTCATATTGAATTCATCAAAATTTTCCTCTTCAGAGGATACTTCACCAGATTCTTCCGACTCGGAGGATAATTCATCAGAATCTTCTTCTAAAAATTCTGCGGCAACTCTTTGTCTTTGTTCAATCAGGCGCGCATTCATTGGGCTTAAACCCTGCGCGCCTTCAATCAATAAATCGGCTACGTACAACTCGTTTTGATATGAGGTCCAGCATAAACTCGATTTCCAGCTCTTTCTTTTCTGTTCTAGTTGAAAAATACGAATCGTATTATTTTCCCCTCCCAGCACGATTTTCGCTGAGCCCTCGACAACCTCTCGCCAAATAATTGAATTAACGCACCCAACAAAACCCTGAATCGTCGTTTTAGCTTCATATTCGCCTGTGTCTAACGCCCACAACTTCACTGACCTATCTCTACTTCCGGACGCTAACCACTTGCCGTCTGGTGAAAACGACACACTCATCACCGGTTCATCATGCCCTTTAAGCGTATGACGCAACTTTATCGTGCTTCCTAGCCCCCATAGCTTCACTGAATAGTCCCAATCTCCCGAAGCCAGCCATTTGCCGTCTGGTGAAAATGACACACTCGACACGGCCCCATAATGCCCTGCCTCATGAGGCCCTTCAAGCGTATGACGCAACACTGCTCCTGCGCTTTCTAGCTCCCACAGCCTCACTGAATAGTCATCACTTCCAGACGCTAGCCATTTTCCGTCTGATGAAAAAGACACATTCCACACATTTTCATAATGCTCATCAAGTGTCTGGCGCAACACAGCCCCCGCGCTTCCTAGCTCCCACAAATTTACCTTACTGTCCATACTCCCCGACGCCAACCAATTACCATCTGGCGAGATCGACACACTAAACACCTTATCACTCACCTCGAGCGTCTGACGCAACACCGCTCCTGCGCTGTCTAGCCCCCATAGCTTTACTGTTTTGTCAAAACTCCCAGACGCTAGCCATCTGCCATCTGGCGAGATCGACACACTTCGTACCCAATCACTATGCCCCTCAAGCGTGTATAGCAGTTTTCCTTGCACTGTCCATATTTTGATAGTTTTGTCCCTACTACTTGAGGCAAGCCATTGAACATTTGGCGAAAACGTAACGCTTAAAACCTCAGCGCTGTGCCCTGTCAATATATGCTGTAACTCACCTGCCGCAACTGACCACAGCTTCACAAGCGTGTCGTCACCGACTGAGGCCAGCCATTGGCTATCTGGCGAAAACGCTACGCTGTTTACCCCTTCACTATCCTCTCCAGCATGGGGCCTTTCAAGAGCATACTTGAACTCTAATGTTTGCGCCTGATATAGCTTAATATAGCCTTTCTCCGTTGTACCAACAGCTAGCCAGCGGCCGTCTGGCGAATAACTGCAAACATTCACCCAGTTTCCTACCTCTAACGCTGGCTTTTCCCCAAATTCAATGCCATTCAGGTTCGCTTCGCGCATATTGGCCCCGCGCAGCCACGCACCTCGCAACGTCACTCCACTTAAATCCGCACCTTCAAATTGGGTATGATCAAAAACTCCGTAACTTAAATCAGCACCAGGTATCCGGATTCCTTTTAAATTTGCTCCAATAAACTGGACTCCAGCTCTCACTAAAACCGTTATCGCATTCGCCGCTCCCACTGTCACAGCAGCATCACGATCTTTAGAGGATTCTATCCATGCATGCAAATGCCCTTTAAAGCTAAAGTGCTGCTTGACTCGTTCTACTAAAAAATCGAGAATCAACGGTTCATCTACCAGTAAGAATCGATTCAGCACCGCATGAATGTCCGGTTTAGCATCTTTAAATTGCGGCCCACAAATCGCTCGGGCCACACAATAATCCTGAATCGATTTATGGATAAAACGATAGTTTTGTCCTTGGTGAATCAGTGGCGCATTAAAAAGTAATAAACGTTTTTCTACCTCATTTTCATCAAGGTACGTCCGCCAGGCTTCTGGAATAATTTCATCCTTTTCAGGGTCATAGGAGGCTTGTATGAGTCTCTTTTGAGTTAGAGCAATCGCCATCTCTTGGCTCGCTCTCAGCCCTTTTGCAACCAGATGTTGCCCCAACTTACGTCGTGCTTTTTCCTCTTCATCGGTCAATTTAATATGCAGCAATCGTTCTTCTGAGCGATTCCACCAACGCGATATAAATGCGTCATACAGCGCAATGCGAGTCATCGGCGCTGACTTGCTTTCGGCCAAATCGGGTAAAAGATCAAGCGCCATCCGCAGTAAAAATGGACGGCGGATCGCTTCTTTTAAAGTCGGTAAATTATTTAAGGTGTTTTGATACCGTTTTAGACCCCATCCAGTGCGTTGGGTATGCTGAATATATTTTTGTATATAGGCGGTGATCCAATCATCTGAAATCGTAGAAAGCCAATATTCTTGTACAGCGGTAGTTTGACCCCGCTTCTGAAACTGGCTGCGATAATTTTCTCGGAGATACTCAGGGCGTGAACTAATAATGACTTGAGCATTCTTCCAGTGATCAAGTTTATTCTGCGTATAAAATGCTTGTGTGCGATCTTGAGTTTCATCGAAACCGTCTAAAATAAAAACCAGCCGTTTTTCTTTCCGAAGCAGAGCAATCTCTTCTGACGTGAACCCTTGTTCCAGCAAATAACTCTCTATTAAATCATCGCAAGAGAGCCTATGCTCGGCAAGCGCAATAAACAGGGGAATGGGTGCAGTAGGGGATTGCGGATATTCCTCCCAGAGCGTGCGCGTTAAATATCGGTTAAAAGTTGATTTACCTGAACCTGCCTCGCCGAGCAGTAGAAACACTTTTTTGTTAGATGATAAAAAATCGCGTACTTTGTCAATGAGCGTAAAGGAGGTTTTGCTATCCGCCGTTTCTTGCCCTTCAGAAGGAATATATAACGCGAGGCCATCTCTTATTTCATCAACTTCTTCGAGCACATTGAGGTAGGCAGTTCTTAGTTCCTCAATCTGCGTGCCTAATTGGGCCAAAGGTTTGTAACGCGAGGCCTCTGCATGGCCATTCAATTTTTCAAATATCAACTTGGTATTTGAATCGGAAGCCGTTAAGAAAAAGTTCGTTGTGACTGTATGGCTCTCTCCATAGAGTTGATTGCTCACCACACAGTTTTCACTGGCTTGCACAATACTCTGCCCCTCTCCGTTCGCTTGCTCATGAATTGCATCAATCTGTGTTAGCAGATTGGAGCGAGTTGAAGTATTGGAGATAGGGGGGACGTTTGAACCTGAAATTGGCAACATTGCTGACTACTCCTTTTTATATTTTGTGTTTACTTATCTCTGAAAACACCAGTCAACAATCTGGCTTTTATCAAATAAAACTCAATGCTTCGAGCTAGCGCTTAGGCAATAACAAAATCTCCCAAAGAACGACTTTTATTTGAAGTTTTACTCATGCAATTCTAAGTCAAATTTGCTTCGGAAAGCTCATGCTTAATTCGCCTTAATAAGGCCTAAAAACCCTTAATTTGGCTATTGCTCCGAAGCAAAAAAAAGTAACTTCTCAATAACCCGGCGCAAACGTCGGCAAACTGCTTAAGCAGAGGCAGTGATGCGTTGTTCGACGAGATGAGACAGAAGAGGGATTTAATCGCTGCATGAAATACGGTCGGTCAGGTAATCCCAGAACGAGATGCCCAGCTTGCGGCAGGTCTTCTTTAAACTAAAAAAGGTATCGCGACATTGCCGACCGAGTTCGCTTCGGGTGCCGCCGCTGATCTTTTGCTTTTTCACGTAATCGCGAATGTCGCGTTCACTGTCGTTGGTATGGAGTGGAACCTCCGGGCGCTCTAACACTAGCAGTAACTCGGATTTGTTCAGGTGAATCCGCCTGAGCAGGCGATTGAATGTTGCGTAGCGGGTTTTCTGGGTGAAGATCGCATCAAAGCGCGCAGACCCCGCTTTCTGAAGACGTTACCTCTGCTTACGACTCACGCAAAGAACGCATCCGTTATAGCAATTGGAAAGTCGATTTAGCTATCGCTGCTACGCATTTGTGACAGTCCTACTGAACTAATCATCCCACTTATCTTTATGCTAAAAAACATGAAAAACGGTTTGCAAAAAAGTGAAAGTCGAGTCACCCAAAGGCCCCCCCCCTTCAGGTGCTCACGGAACCGGACGTGAACGTCTCCGCTCATCCGGCTCTTCCCACTGAAGCCTGTTTCCATAGCAATGGCCAGTGTGCAAACATCCAAGTATGTTTACGTGCAATCCGCGCCAGCCAGTGACGTGCTCGGCGACGATGTCCACGCAAACGTTTGTATTTTCGAGTAGCCCACAATGCTAGTTTAGTGTCGATCTGCACAAGGGTCGGATACAGCGCCGATTTGTAGAAGGCACTGTAGTAGTTCACCCATCCACGGATCTTCGCATTAAACATGCGCGCCAAGTCGTCCAGCGCCTTATCACTGCGTAATTGCAGTTTCCAGCTTCGGACCTCTTGACGTATCGCTTTCGCAGCTTTGGCACTCACTGCTGGACTGAAGTTGACGAAGTGCTTACCCCACCGCGTCCTAGACAACCGAGGCCTAAATGTATAGCCCAGAAAGTCGAAGCATGTGTCGGGGTAGTCACCTCGCCGATCTGCATCTTTACAGTACACTACGCGAGTTTTCTGCGGATGCAATTCCAACCCACAGTGTTCAAAGCGTTTGCGTAGCTGTTCCATAAGCACTTGGGCTTGCACTTGACTGTGACAATGGCATACCGCATCGTCAGCGTACCGCTCAAACGGTATGCTTTTGTGATGCCGTTGCATCCATTTATCAAAGGCATAGTGCAGAAAGAGATTCGATAATAATGGGCTGATCACACCACCTTGCGGCACGCCACGCGTGCGTTGCTGGGTGGTCCCATCTGGCATTTGCACTGGCGCTTTCAACCAGCGCTCTATGTACATCACCACCCACCGCTCTTTGACATGGTGGTGCACTGCTTTGAGCAGCAGCTCATGGTCCATATTGTCAAAGAAGCCTTTGATATCGAGCTCTAGCACCCATGCATATTTCCAGCAACGTTGCCGCGCTTGTGCCAACGCTTGATGCGCTGATTTCCCCGGTCGATAGCCATAGGAGTCTTCATGGAATAGCGGATCTACAATTGGCTCCACTATTTGCTTGACCACCATCTGGGCAATGCGATCCGCTACGGTAGGTATACCCAGCGGCCTCATCCCTCCAGCGCCTTTGGGGATTTCCACACGTTTGACTGCTGGCGGCATATAGCTGCCTGAAGCCAGTCTGTTCCAGAGTTTATAGAGGTTATTGCATTCCTCTGTTCTAAACTCATCCAGTGTCTGACCGTCGACACCTGCTGCTCCGCCATTGGCCTTTACTAGCTTATAGGCCTCCCATACTTGGCGTTTGCTTATAGGAAGCGGCTTTGCTCTCGCTATTGCAATCCTCCCATATGCATTGCTGCTTGTGGTTGTTGCTGTAGCTTCAGCACAATGGGGCAAGTCCTTCGCTCCAGACCCATTACGGTCCTTCTTTGCTAATACAACTTGCTCCGCCCCTGTACCCCGCATTGGTACTCTAACGCTCATGGAACCTCCATTTGCGTCTCTCCCTTTGCATCGGGATGACAGGTTCCCACGTTCCGCACAAGAGCCTGAATCGACTTCACGCCGCCTTCATGCCGGATGCCGCGCAGGCAGTCAACAGGCCGCCCCCTGCGCTTATCCCACAGCAACATCACCCCCGTGGTTTCGACATCATCTTTATACTTTCGACACTTCATCAGCGGTTCACTTGCGTTCGTCTCTTCGATTCATACCTGATCGAGTCTTGCTCAACCTTTTCCCAACTCGCGCACCACCACGTCTCTTAAACGCAGCAGCAGTGGGTAGTTTGGTGCCTGCGCCTGTACGCCGACACCGATGGGCCTACCATCATCTCTTGTACAGCATGGCTGCTTAGAAGAAATTCCTTCCTTGCGCCTTCGTGGCGCACCGATGTCTGTAAATCGCACACCTAAGGATACGGCGCGCTTGCGGATGCTGCATCACTATTCTGAGTGCATCCCGTGCTTCATCTTCGGGGTAGCGTTCAATGCGCCGTCCTACTGCTGATTTCGTGCAGCGCGTGCGTAAAGCACAACCCTCGCATGAGGTAATTGCATAATTGCATAAATGCGGCGTGCCCGCGTTAGTGCTGTCGGCTTGGTTTGTGTTATCACATGCAAATCCTGGCCTGCGGGGCAACGATAGGTATCCTGGATAGCGTCATATTGAAATTGTCCCTTACGAAATTTTTTCTCCCCTTCAACCTCTTCGGAGGACTTATCTGGCGAGCATAATAAGCTGATCTCTCGATCCAAAGTACATTGGATAACCGTATTATCGAAATACCCTGATCGAGCAGCAGTTCTGCTGCATGCTGCCCTGTAGTGCGTTTCAAGCATTGTAGCCATGACTCGGGTTTCACTTGAGGCATGCAGCGCATGTGCAACCACAATGCGATCTTCATTAGCAAGCACCGATGGTTTATAGGAAGCTGCAAAGCCACGGCCTCGCTTTAAACGCTGTACCACCGCTTTAGGCTCTTGGGCACTGATAAACACTTCGCCTTTACCATTATGGATTTTACGGGCAGCTAGGCGTTCATCAAACAGTGCCTGGCATTGCCTGGCTCTCTCTAGCTCCTTTTGTCCAACTTTACTATCTGGCGCCTTCTCAAGTGCCTGGTGTGCCTTGATTATACGTTCACGCACCGCTTCTTCTTTCAATAATTTATAGTGTGAACACGCTGCTTCAATGATCGTTCCATCACCCGCTAAACGCTTTCCATTTGAATGGCTCGCTTTCAAAATCGATCCTGTCAAGGACTCAAAAAAACCCTGTGTGTGTGACTCTTCATGCATCACGATGAAACGCCCGATATTGGCGTGATCTGGCGTAATTCCACCCGCAACCCACATACATCCCAAATCGAGTCGCGCGAGCTTCTCTAATTCTCGCAATGAGCTCACTCCTTGCATCACCCCATACAGAATCAAACCCATCATATAACGTGGACTATACGGAGCACGCCCCGTCGCAGCATATCTCTGTTCAAAAGGCGCCCAGTCCTGGGCATCCAGTAACTGCGATACGATCAAGGGTGTGCGCTGATTGGCGTGCTTTAAATAATCTTCTAGTCGCATACTACCAAGGTAAATCTCTCGCGCACCGCACGCTACAAACCGGCGGCCCGTCTTCACCGACGTTTGTAACTTCACTCCTTTTGATGCAGCAGGTACCCCTTCAAATAAATCAAACTGCTTATTATCAGCAAAAGGTATTTTGCGCGATGTGCTCATCTTTATTGGATTAACTTAGAAAATTAAATTCTAACGCTCGAGAAGCTTTCGCGACACCCTCTTTATCTTTCTTCATCAGAAACGTTAAGTCCAAGATCACTTTGATGGGCAACATTTTCTGCTTGGCTAGTGCGCGAGCAGCATCATAACGCTCATTTCTATCTTGATTATTTTGTAACCTCTTTATCAAAGTCAGAATGGCATCATTAGAAAGCACTTCTGATTGGTCGGATCTACTTTACATATTATGTGACTTGATATTTGAGAAAAAATTATAAGAAAAGCTATTTTCTAATAAACTCTTTACCAGAACTTTTACGTGAAAAAAAATTCTGGCGTTTGTGATGAATACAAGCCATCAAGCATTTCTCTACTGAAAACCTTGGCTAATACCCGCTCTGAAAGAACGTGAACTCCATCGCTGAGCACAGCACATTCCACTTCTATATTCCCAATTTTAATAACGCCGCTGTGGTGGGCCTTTGTAACGCCCTCATAGCGGCTGATATCCCATCTTGCAGCAACAGCTTTTTGCAATTGCTTTGTGCTCCTCACTGGTCAATGATTTAGCTCTGGCTATACCGCAAATGGCTTTCGCGGTGTAATTTATTCTCAGACATATTGACCTGCCCCCGAAATTAGCTTCATAAGATAATAGAGTCCACAGTAATAAGGAAGGACGATGAAGCAAAGATTTAGCGAAGAGCAAATCATAAGATTTTTAAGGGATGGAGAAGCGGGCTTAGGAGTAGAAGAACTGTGCCGGCAGCATGGTTTTTCTAAATCGACCTACTACAAATGGAAGGAAAAATATGGAGGAATGGAAGTTTCAGATGCCAAACGCCTAAAGGCTCTAGAAGGAGAAAATAACAAACTGAAGCGTTTATTGGCAGAAGCTTTATTGGATAATGCAGCGTTGAAGGACGTAGTCTCCCGAAAGTGGTGAGCCCGCAAGCTAGGCGAGAAGCAGTAGCGCTTCTAAAAGCGGAGTGGCAGCTGTCAGAACGCCGAGCGTGTGGGCTCGTCAAATTATCGACTTCGGTACTGCATTATGAGTCCAAAGGCGATTCCGATGGTCAGGTGAGAGAACGCATAAGCGTATTGGCTAACGAGAGGAGGCGCTTTGGCTATCGGCGCATCCATATACTCCTGAAACGAGAAGGCTGGGCCATCAATGTTAAGCGAGTGTATAGATTGTATAGGCAGGCTGGCTTGGCGGTGAGAAAGCGTCATCGCAAACGAATTGGCTTAACTGAAAGAGTGCCTTTGCAATTACGGGAACAGCCGAACCATGCGTGGTCTATGGATTTCGTCCATGACGCTTTGGATAATGGGAGACGCATACGTTGTTTGAACGTGGTCGATGATTTTACCAAGGAGAGCCTAGCCATAGAAGTCGATACCTCAATTTCTGGGCTGCGGGTCACTCGGGTGTTGGATCGTATCGCTCAACATCGCGCTTTGCCGAAGATGATTCGCGTGGATCATGGGCCCGAGTTTACCAGCCAAATGCTCGATGCATGGGCGCATAAACGCGGCGTCAACCTAGTTTTTACACAACCTGGAAACCAACCCAGAACGCCTATATCGAGAGCTTTAACGGGCGCTTTCGAGATGAGTGTCTCAATGTTCATTGGTTCTTGAGTTTGCATGAGGCACGTACTCTTATTGAAGGGTGGCGGCAAGATTACAATTTAGCTCGCCCCCATAGTGCCCTAGCGTATAACACCCCTACTGAGTTTGCGGCTATATATCAATTTAAACCCTCGGATTCTACTCAGATATGTAGCTAATTACGGGGAGCAGGTCAATACTTTCGCTCCATAAGAATGGAGTTTGCATAAATATTATTTTATACGCAAGTAGAGAGGTCCGCCGAATTTTTGTAGAGCATTATGAAATGCACTATGAAATTCAAGGTTCCACGCTCTACATATTGCGTCTTTAGTATACGCGTGAAGACCGTTAAGGTGAATGAAGAGATTATCCGCTGCGCTGCAGCACATACATTTGGGGCGAGCCACGCCATAGCTTAAAACGATTAGTTTTTATAATTTATAGTTAAAAGCTGTCAAGAATAGGGGCTTATGTTAAATGCCCCTATCCTAACCCGACTGCCCCCCAACAGTCGGATTGGGCCGAGGCCCGACTCCCCACGCCAGGCCGTCCTGTTTGAAGCGCTCAGCGATCATGCACCGCCGACTGCCCCACGCTGCTTCAAAAGACGTCTATTCATCTCGCTTAAGCCTTGCACCCCTTCAATCCGCATCTCCGTCACATTCAGCACGTCATGCCTAGTACTCCAGCACAGTTTCGCCTGATAGCCGGCGCCGTCTTTTGGGATCTCCCAGTGTCGCACGGACTGATCTTCGCTACCTGTCACTAAATACTGGTGTCCATTCAACTCCGTCCAGGCCACACTATAAACTGAACGACTAAACGTCTGAATCACTCTGAGACACGTGCCCGAGGTCACTTCCCACAGCCGCACCGTTTCGTCCTCACTGCCCGAGGCAATCTGATCACCGCTCGGCGAATACACCACGCTCGAAACAGTGGAGGTATGTCCTACTAAAGTGTGCCCAGCGGCGCCGCTTTGCGCGTCCCACAGCCGCACCGTATTGTCATCACTGCCCGAGGCGATCTGCGCGCCGCTCGGTGAATACACCACGCTCCAAACAGCGTCGGTATGGCCTTCTAAGATGTGTCCCGCCGCGCCGCTTTTCACATCCCACAGCCGCACCGTATTGTCCTCACTGCCCGAGGCGATCTGATCACCGCTCGGCGAATACACCACACTATTAACAGAGTCTGCATGCCCTTCTAAGGTGTGCCCAGCCGCGCCGCTTTTCACATCCCACAGCCGCACCGTATTGTCCTCACTGCCCGAGGCGATCTGCGCTCCGCTCGGCGAATACACCACGCTATTAACAGAGTCTGCATGCCCTTCTAAGGTGTGCCCCGCCGCTCCGCTTTGCGCGTCCCACAGACGCACCGTATTGTCCCAACTGCCCGAGGCGATCTGCGCACCGCTTGGCGAATACACCACGCTAAAAACAGAGGAGGTATGGCCTTCTAAGGTGCGCACCGCCGCGCCGCTGTGCGCGTCCCACAGCCGCACCGTATTGTCATCACTGCCCGAGGCGATCTGATCACCGCTTGGCGAATACACCACGCTCAAAACAGAGTCGGTATGGCCAGTCAAGGTGAGGTCGAGCGCCTCGCCTTGAACGTCCCATAACCGCACTGTCTTATCATGGCTGCCCGAGGCAATCTGCGCGCCGCTCGGCGAATACTGCACGCTCAAAACTGGACCTGTATGTCCGTCTAAGGTGTGCACGAGGGCACCGCTGTGCACGTCCCACAGCCGCATCGTATTGTCCATACTGCCCGAGGCGAGTTGCCCTCCATCCGGCGAATACACCACGCTCCTAACGGAGGCGGTATGGCCTTCTAAGGTGTGCCCCGCCGTGCCGCTGTGCGCGTCCCACAGCCGCACCGTCCTCTCACCACTGCCGAAGGCAATCTGCGCGCCGCTCGGCGAATACACCACGCTATAAACAGAGGAGATATGTCCTTCTAAGGTGTGCTCCGCCGTGCCGCTGTGCGCGTCCCACAGCCGCACCGTATGGTCACCACTGCCCGAGGCGATCTGCGTTCCGTTCGGCGAATACACCACGCTCAAAACAGCGGAGGTATGCCCTTCTAAGGTGTGCCCCGCCGCGCCGCTGTGCGCGTCCCACAGTCGTACCGTCTTGTCATCACTGCCCGAGGCGATCTGCGCTCCGCTCGGCGAATACGTCACGCTATTAACAGAGGAGGTATGCCCTTTTAAGGCGCGCCCCGCCGCGCCGCTGTGCGCGCCCCACAGCCGCACCGTCCCGTCCTTACTGCCCGAGGCGATCTGCGCTCCGCTCGGCGAATACACCACGCTATAAACAGAGGAGATATGTCCTTCTAAGGTGTGGATTTTTGCCCAGCTTGAGGTGTCATAGAGGTTGATCTTGCCGTTTGCAAGACCCATCGCACAGGTTTTCCCATCCGGTGAATACGCACAGGAATGGACCGTGCTCTCTTCTTGCAAATACGCCCATTCACCAAACTGCACCCCAGCCATCTGCGCGCGGCTTAAATTCGCCTCGCGTAGCCAGCTTGTACGAAGCTTCACCCCGCTTAAATCCGATCCCTGCAACTGCGCTGAATCCAACATCCCAAAACTCAGATCCGCTCCAGGGATCCGGATCCCCTTTAAATCCATTCCATTAAACTGAATCCCCGCTCTGACCAGGATTGTCATGGCATTCGCCGCCCCTTGACTCACGGAGTCTGTCTGCTTTGAGGCTTTGATCCACGCCAGCAGCGGCTTCACCAGCCTCCTGTCCTGCTCTACCCGCTCCACTAGAAAGCCCTGAATCGCGGCATCCTCCACCAGATTCAACCGGTTCAATAACCTCTCTTGATCGATCTGATCCGAATCTTTCAGGTCTACCCATAAATCTTCCACATTTCTCATCCCATTCAACGGCTCAGAACCCGTCGATACATCTACTCCAGCCGAGTTATCCAACTCTTCCCATATTCCGCGCGCCACTAAATAATCTTGCTGATGTTTAAGATGTTGCTGTTGTTGCTGCACAGTCAGGGCAAGCGCGTTGTGCAGCGCTCTTTCTATGTTGCCAAAGATGCCGTCTACGAACTCGACAAACTCAAACCCGCTCAATGTTGAAGACTTATCCTTTAACTGAAAAATACACTCGCTGTACCCCTGCCAAAACTTGTTCAGAAATGTTTGGGCTTCATGGCGATCCACTAACAGCCGCTCGATCAGTTTAAACAGCACCCAGTGCCGGCTTTGATTCGGATACACTTCTTGTCCTGCTCGAGCTTGCGCCTCAAATCGGGGAATATCCTCCATGTGAACGGTGGTCTGAGAAATAAAATGCCCCAGGCATTCCTTAGCGCTCTTTGGGGCGAGCGAAACCGGGATAATGCCGTGCTGATTTTTGCGCTGCTCTGCTCGGATTTGCAAAAAAGCCATTTCCGTCAACACATGATGGAACCCTACCTTATAGTCTTCTTCTTGTGAAAACCTTCTCACCACCTCACGAATGGCAAAAGTACCTGCTTGTTCACAGTCTTTGTGATAAGCTTTTTGAAGTTCCTGATAAAAACTTTCATAGTACGGCCATTCTTTCAGGTATTTTTCTAATACCTCAGAACAACACACCACGACCTTATCAACCGGTTCCACATCGGCTCTTAATCGAGTTGGCAACAAACAGAGCTGACTGGTTAAGATATCCTCTAGCTTGCCATCCCTTTTCAACTCCTCCGAGGCCCTTGAATCCGGTTGCGCCATCGGCGTTTGATCTGAATAGAGATTGACCCGAATTTGAGATAACTTCTCGATTAAATATTGAGACGTCTGTGCATCCGCCTGTCCACACGCTGGATTATCGTGCGCATACACCAGAAACAGGCTGGGTGTATTGTGCAACGCTAAAGAACCCAGCATCGACAATACCTTTTCAAACAAATAATCCACCTGCTTGCTTTTTTCCTGGTTAAATACGGCACCTAGCTCTGGAAGCCTATTCAAAGAAGGGAAGTATTTATTATGTATCGCCTCTAAGTTTTGTTTTGCTTGCGGATCACCCGAATTTTTTTCATACTCAGCTTTAGCCTTCTCTACCCCATCTCCGTACAGTTTTTCGGCTTCTTCTTGATTTTCCGCTTGCGGCTGACGCTGTGAGAATGTGATTGGCGATAACGGGCTCCCTACCGCACCGCACTGCTTTAACAACTGCGCATTCACCAAACTTAACCCCTGCACGTTTTGGATAGAGGCACCGGCGGCTGTAAGCGCTGTTTGCGTTGAAGCCCAGCGTAAAAGCACGCGCAGCTGGCCGTCCTGTTGCTTCACTTGCCACAGACGAACCGCTTTATCCCCACTGCCCGTCACCAACCAATTACCTTCAGCGATGGTTTTCCAAGCAACTGCCGTGACGTCCCCATTAATGCCTTCAATGGTGGTAAGCAACTGACCTGAGTCGACCGACCACAGCTTGACGGTCCGGTCAAAACTCCCCGAGGCGAGCGTTTTGCCGTCCGGCGAAAACACCACGCTAGTAACATATAAGGTATGCCCCTCGAAGGTTTTCAGGAGATGTGCCCCGTCCTCCACCGACCACAGCTTGACGGTCATGTCACTACTGCTCGAGGCAAGCGTTTTGCCGTCCGGCGAAAACACCACGCTAGTAACCTCATGGGTATGCCCCTCGAAGGTTTTCAGAGGACACGTCTCGTCTTCCACCGACCACAGCTTGACGGTCATGTCACTACTGCCCGAGGCGATCTGCGCACCGCTTGGCGAATAAACCACGCTAAAAACAGAGGAGGTATGGCCCTTAAAGATTTTCTGCCGGTTCTTTTCACCATTTACCGCCCACAGCCTAACGGTATGATCATCACTCCCCGAGACAAGTGTTTTGCCGTCTGGCGAAAACGCCACGATCTTAAACCCGCCGCTATACCTATACCCCTCGAAGGTCTTCAGGAGACGCATCCCGTCCTCAACCGCCCACAGCTTGAGGGTAGAGTCCCCATCACTCACTGAGGCGAGTATTGTGCCATCCGGCGAAAACACCACGCTAGTAACAGATAAGGTATGCCCCTCGAAGGTTTTCAGGAGACGCATCCCGTCCTCCACCGCCCACAGCTTGACGGTCATGTCATAACTGCCCGAGGCAAGCATTTTGCCGTCCTTCGAAAACACTACGCTATTAACCCTGCCGGCATGACCGGCGAAGGTTTTCGGGCTGTGCATCTCACCGTCCACCGACCAAAATTTAACAGTCCGGTCCTCACTTCCCGAGGTAAGCGTTTTTCCGTCCTTCGAAAACACCACGCTATTAACCCCGCCGGCATGACCGGCGAAGGTTTTCGGGGAGCGCGTCTCGTCTTCCACCGACCACAGCTTCACGGTATGGTCCGAACTTCCCGAGGCAAGCGTTTTGCCGTTTGGCGAAAACACCACGCTCTTAACCCATAAGGTATGCCCCTCGAAGGTTTTCAGGAGGCGCATCTCGTCCTCCACCGCCCACAGCTTGACGGTATGGTCATCACTGCCCGAGGCGAGCGTTTTACCATCCGGCGAAAACACCACGCTCTTAACTGACCAGGTATGGCCCTTGAAGGTTTTCAAGAGAGCCGCCTTGTCGTCCAACGACCAAAGCTTAACGGTCCGGTCGCTGAAATCACTGCCCGAGGCGAGCGTTTTACCATCCGGCGAAAACGCCACGCTCTCAACCGAGGCGGTATGCCCCTTGAAGACTTTCAAGAGAGCCGCCGCCTTATCATCCAACGACCAAAGCTTAACGGTATGGTCCCGGCTCCCCGAGGCGAGCATTTTGCCATCCGGCGAAAACACCACACTATTAGCACCCTGGGTATGTCCTTTGAAGGTTTTCAGGAGGCGCATCTTGTCTTCCACCGACCACAACTTGACGTGGTCCCAGCTCACCGAGACGAGCATTTTGCTATCCGGCGAAAACACCACGCTATTGACCATCGAGATATGTCCTTCGAAGGTGTAGATAAGTTCCAGGGCGTGCGCATCATACAGCTGGATGGTATAGTCCTGTGTGACAGCTAACCAGCGTCCATCGGGTGAATAACAGCACGCTCTAACACCTGCTGCAAGCAGTAAAGAAGGCTTTTCCCCAAACTGCACCGCTTCCATCTGTGCGCCGCTTAAATCTGCACCGCGCAGCCAAACCCCTTGCAAGTTGACCTTCCGGAGATCTGCCCCCGAAAATTGCGTGTGATCAAATATCCCATAACTGAGATCGGCTCCAACAATTCGAATCCTCTTTAAATCCGCTCTCGTAAACGGCACCTCTGCTTTGACTAAGATCGTGATGGCGTTGGCTGCTGCTGTGCTCGCGCTTTTTTCGGTCGTTGAGGCTTTGATCCAGGCCAACAATGGCTTCACCAGTGCTCTGTTCTGTTGAAGACGCTCGACTAAAAAGCCTTGGATGGCTAAATCTTCCACTAAATTGAAGTGGTTCAATAACGCGGATGAATCCACCTGAATGGAAGCGTCGAGTTCTTCCAATAACAGGCGCATCGCTTTGATCCCGCTCAGCGGCTCCACACCCATGGACACATCCCGTCCGCTTGAGTTTTCGAGCTCTTCCCACACGGCTCGCGCCACTAAATAATCTTGAATCGATTTATGAATAAATCGATAGTGTTGGTTCTGACGAATCAGCGGCGCACTAAAACGCAGTAGATTTTTCTCTTCATCTTTGCTGCTCAGAAAGGCCTCGTACTGTTTATTTTGTGGCGCCCCTCTGCGAGGGATGGCTGAATACTCCGCGACGGTTGTTTTGGCCTCATACATCGCCAGCGCAAAATCGGCGTTAAAACGCTCGCTATGCTCGGTAAAGCCTTCTTCTTTTAAGCGCTGAAAAGCCGTCTTCTGGGCCTGCGTCAATCGGATCCCATCTAGACGAGCGAGAGAACGCTCAAACCAAGTACGCATAAACTGCTCATATAACTTGATACGCGTTAGGCCCTGTGTTGCGTCTTCTAGTGTGGGCAGAACAATCAAGGCCATTTTGAGCAAAAAGGGCGTGCCTAATAACTCTTTGACATTGGGAATACGGTCTAATGCGTCTCGATAGGCTTGCGCATTCCACGGGGGGCGAGCATGCTTAACATACTGATCAATATAGTTCTCAATCACTTGTTCCGAAAACGGGGCAAGCTCATACTCCAGCAAAGAGCGCGAATAACCTCGCGGCTGAAAATGGTTTTGATAGCCTTCTGATAAATACTCAGGCCGGCTACTGATCATGATTTTAGCTTGCCATTTGTCTAGTTTTTCATCGGCATATAAGTTGCGGTGTTCCGCCGGAATTTCATCATAGCCATCCAAAATCAAAATAAAGCGCTGGCTTTGGCGCAAGACTTCGATCTGCTCCGGCGAAAAACCGCACTTCTTCGATAAATACTGGCCGATCAGATTTTCGTTCGGCTCTTTCACCGTTGGCAAAGAAATATAAAGCGGGATTGGTAGCTTATCCGGAGCAGGCGCGGCACTGTATTCTCGCCACAAGCGGCGCGCCAACTGTCGGTTAAACGTCGATTTTCCTGCCCCCGCTTTTCCCTGCAGCAGCAGCACCTGCGTTTTCTGACCAGAATCATTCTTTTGCGTCAGAAAGACCCTAACGGCTTCCTCTAAATTAAAAGTGGTCTGTCTATCCGTGATGGTCGTCGCGTGCGGGACAACATACATCGCCAGGCCATCCTGAATTTCCCCCGGCTCTTCCCAAGCCGCGAAATATTCTTCTTCGATATTTTCACCTAAGATCGCCAGCGGCTCTTTCTTCGATCTCAACTCTATTCCTTGCTGATGCTTAAGTTGTTGGTGTTGTTGCTGCACGGTAAGGGCGAGTTCGTTATGCAGCGTCCTTTGTATGTCGCCGAAGATGTCGTCTACGAGCTTGACAAACTCAGACCAGCCAAGCGGTGAAGACCCACTCTCTAGTCGGGAAATACACGCGCTATATCCCTGCCAAAATTTGTTTAGAAACGTTTTCGCCTCACCACTGCTCACTAAAAGTCGCTCGATTAACTTAAACAGCACTAGGTGCCGGCTTTGATTCGGGTACACTTCTTGCCCTGCTCGGGCTTTCGCCTCAAATCGAGGAATATCCTCCATGCGAACCGTGGTCTGGGAAATAACATCCTTTAGGCATTGCTTAGCGCTCTTTGGGGTTAACGAAACCGGAATAATGCCGTGCTGATCTTCGCGTTGCTCGGCTCGGATTCGCAAAAAAGCCATTTCCGTCAATACATGATGGAAACCTATCTTATAGTTTGGCTCTTGTGAAAATGTTCTGACCACTTCGCGAATGGCTGAAGTGCTCCGTTGTTCACTATCTTTGCGATAGGCAACTCGGAGTTGCTGATAAAAACTGTCGTAGTATGGCCATTCTTTCAGGTATTTTTCTAATACCTCAGAGCAACACACCACCACCTTATGGACCGGCTCCACATCGTCTCTCAATCGAGTCGGCAACAAACAGAGCTGACTGGTTAAGATATCTTCCAGTTTGCCGTTCTCTTTTAACGCTTCCGAGGCTCTTGAATGCGCTTGCCCCATCGGCGTTTGATCGGAGTACAGGTTGACTCGGATTTGAGATAATTTCTCGATTAAATATTTAGACGTCTGTGCATCCGCCTTTCCATATGCTGGATTGTCGTGCGCATACACCAGGAACAGGCTAGTTGTATTGGACAACTCTAAGAAGCTCAATGTCGACAGCGCCTTTTCAAACAGATAATCCACCTGCTTGCTTTTTTCCTGGTTAGCCGCTGTCCCTTGCTCTTGACGCTCACTTAATGGAAGCCCACTTAAAAAAGTGAAGTATTCCTCACGTATCGTATCGAAGGTTCTTTTTGCTTTTAAATCACCAGGATTTCTTTCCTGTTCGGTTTTAGCTTGTTCTACCGCCTTTTCGTACGATTTTTTGGCTTCCTCTAAATTTTCTACGGTTTTATATGCTCGCGCTTCGCCTAAAAGATGCTGCGAGGATATACCTAGACGCGGTGAAGACAGGGCGGGCGATGACGGACGCATTCCAGCGATGAAGTTAAGCAATTTGTTCTCCTGCCCATTCGAGCGGCTATTTTAGAAAGCGGTGACTCGGTAGTAACGGCGAAGGATGTCAGTACCCCCGCCATCCTCGTCAATCAATGGTCCAAATTGTAGAGGGAGGGGCGATTTTGACAAAGCTTTTTTGAGGACTTTGTTACACGGGTGCGCTCGATTGGGGTGAGCGGGGGGTGTTTGAGGTGGCGGTCAAGGTTGTCGGGTAGCAGCAGTACATTACTGCACCACCGCCCCCTTGTATCTTGGTATCGGTTTTTGAAGTTGATTTTTTTTGTTCATAGTAGGAAGCTGTAGAGCTTGTGGACGCAGGGAAGCGCGGTGGGCAACGCAAGCTTACTAGTGCGCCATAAAGCGCATTGTCCACAAGTTCCACAGTATGGTGTTGGTGTCGGTTTGGTAGAGCCCGTGCAGCTTGAGGTCCCCTGGGGTTTGCAGCCCGTTTCTTAGCAAATGGCGCACGGGCCGAGCCGCTCATCGAAAGCCCGAACAGTTGTCTGAACCCAATTCGCATGTACAAGGAGGGATAATGAAGAGCTTGCCAGATACGAATCTAACACCGATCACGGTTGGTATTGACGTAGCTAAGATGACGCTGGATGTGGCGATTGGTCTCCAGTCTCCTCCCTTTAGCATGTCCAATGATAAGGGCGGCTTCGATACTCTGTTGGCAAGGTTGGCGGAACATCGGGTCGCGCTGATTGTGCTTGAAGCCACGGGCGGCTTTGAAATGCCTGTTGCCTGTGCGTTACAAGCTGCCGGGCACGCGGTAGCTGTCGTCAATCCCCGCCAGGCGCGTGACTTTGCGCGTGCGATGGGGCAGCTGGCTAAAACGGATAGCATTGATGCGCGTGCCCTTGCCCAACTCGGCGAAGTGATCGAGCGTCATCCTGAGCGTGAGAAGTTCGTCAAGCCATTGCCAACGTCGGCGCAACAGATGCTGGCCGCCCTGGTCATGCGCCGCCGACAGTTGATTACCTGTGCGATTTACAGACATCGGTGCGCCACGAAGGCGCAAAGAAGAAGCAATTACTTCTAAGCAGCCATGCTGTGCAAGAGATGTCTGTAAATCGCACACATAAAGGCCGTCACGGTCTTTCACCTTATAGAGTTTGTCCTTTGGTTTGAGATTACGCAGCTTCGTATCGGTAAGCATTTTTTCATAGGGTTAAAAATACCATGATCGAATAATTGCTTTTTTTCACCCCTCAAATCCTTATAAAAAAAGGACTTGAGCCATTTCAATACCATGAGACGTTGGAAAATCGTGGCATGGTATTGAGCATTCGTCATGATGTTGAAAAAAATAATACCATGCAAAATGCCATGAAAAAATGATGCTTGAAGCTGCTATTTTGTGCCAGAAAATGCTAAACGCAGACGCAAAAAAGCCCGCAGTGACGCGGGCTTACGGGGTGTTTCGTGCTGCTTAGCGCCAGCCTTTGCTGAACGTCAAATCATTCCCATTCAATAGTCGCCGGCGGCTTACCCGAAATATCATAAACCACACGATTAACGCCACGCACTTCATTAATGATCCGGTTTGAGATCTGGCCCAATAATTCATGCGGCAGATGCGCCCAATGTGCGGTCATAAAGTCTTGCGTTTGCACTGCGCGCAGCGCCACAACATATTCATAGGTACGCGCATCACCCATTACGCCAACGCTTTTAACCGGCAGAAAAACCGCAAACGCCTGGCTGGTGAGCTCATACCATGACTTGCCTGTGTGCGGATCGATCGTATTGCGCAACGCATCGATAAAAATTGCATCGGCCTGCGCCAGCAAAGCGGCATATTCGCGTTTAACTTCACCTAAAATCCGCACGCCTAAACCTGGGCCCGGGAATGGATGACGATAAACCATCGCCGCTGGCAAGCCCAGTGCAATGCCTAATTCACGTACCTCATCTTTAAACAGTTCACGCAAAGGCTCGAGCAACTTCAAATGCAAGGTTTCGGGCAGCCCCCCTACATTATGATGGCTTTTGATTTTCGCTGCGCCTGGTTTGTTGCTACCAGCCGATTCGATCACATCTGGATAAATCGTGCCTTGCGCAAGCCATTTCGCATCAACCAACTGCTGGGCTTCGTGCTGAAATATTTCGACAAACTCCGCGCCGATAATTTTACGCTTTTGCTCAGGGTCAGTTACGCCGGTCAGCTTCTGCAAAAAGGTTTCGCTTGCATTGACATGGATAACATTCACCCCCAGGTGATTTGCAAAGGTCTCCATGACCTGCTCCGCTTCATTCAGCCGCAGTAGACCATGATCGACGAATACGCAGGTTAGTTGCGCACCAATCGCCTTATGCAGCAAAGCTGCCGCGACCGAGGAATCGACTCCGCCAGAAATGGCTAAAATCACTCGCTCATTGCCGACCTGCCGGCGAATCCATTGTATGGCTTCCTCGACATAATCGCCCATAATCCAATCAGCACGCGCGCCGCACACCTCACGCACAAAACGCGTAAGAAGCGCTTTGCCCTGCGGCGTATGGGTCACTTCTGGATGAAACTGAACCCCATAAAAACGCCTAGCGTCATCTGCCATAGCCGCAATCGGACAGGCATCCGTTGACGCAATCAGCGTAAATCCGGGCGGCATTGCGTTTACTTTATCGCCATGGCTCATCCATACTTTAAGCACGCCTTGGCCCGCATCCGTATGAAAATCTTCTAGACCGTGCAAGAGTTTGGCATGACTATGCGCTAGAATTTCTGCATAACCAAATTCTCCCACATGACCGTGCTCGACCTTACCGCCAAGCTGCTCGGCCATCGTCTGCATGCCGTAGCAAATCCCCAACACAGGCACACCCAATTCAAACACAACCTGCGGCGCACGCGGCGTATCCGCCCCGGTCACTGAGTTGGGGCCACCCGATAAAATAATGCCTTTTGGCGCAAAATCCCGAATAAAAGCTGGGTCTACATCACAAGGATGAATTTCCGCATATACATGAGCCTCGCGCACACGGCGCGCGATAAGCTGGGTAAACTGCGAACCAAAATCGAGAATTAAAATTTTGTCATGCATTTGCATTTATTCCACTTGATAGTTCGGCGCTTCTTTCATAATCTGTACATCATGCACATGCGACTCACGAATGCCTGCCGAAGTAATTTCAACAAAGTTAGCCTGCTCGTGCATTTCTTCGATGGTGCGGCAACCACAATACCCCATGCTTGCGCGCACACCGCCCACGAGCTGAAATAAAATAGCGCTGACGCTCCCTTTATATGCAACCCGGCCCTCAATGCCTTCCGGCACTAGTTTATCGATATTCGCCGAATTATCCTGAAAATAACGATCGGCAGCGCCATCTTTCATAGCGCCTACTGAGCCCATGCCACGATAAGATTTGTAAGAGCGGCCTTGATATAAAAATACCTCGCCCGGGGCTTCTTCAGTACCTGCCAGCATGCCGCCCATCATCACACTATGCGCGCCCGCGGCTAGCGCCTTAGAAACATCTCCTGAATAGCGCACTCCACCATCTGCAATCACCGGCACCCCAGTACCGGCAAGCGCGGCAGACACATTGGCGATCGCCGAAATTTGCGGCACCCCAACGCCAGCCACAATCCGAGTCGTACAAATGGAGCCTGGGCCAATCCCTACTTTTACGCCATCTGCGCCATATTCAACCAAAGCGCGGGCCGCGTCAGCCGTAGCGATATTGCCACCCACTACTTCAATCTGCGGAAAACTCTGCTTAACCCAGCGCACGCGCTCGAGCACGCCTTGGCTATGGCCATGAGCCGTATCCACGACCAGCACATCAACCCCGGCTTGCACCAGCAACTCAATGCGCTCATCGTTTTCTGGACCGACCCCGACAGCAGCGCCTACTCGCAGTTTTCCCTGCTCATCCTTGCAGGCATCCGGATGTTCAGTCGCTTTTAAAATATCTTTAACGGTCATTAAACCGCGTAATTCGAACGCTTTATTCACCACTAACACGCGCTCAAGCCGATGGTGGTGCATCAACTCTTTAGCTTGCGCCAGGGGTGTGCCTTCCGGCACCGTAATCAAACGCTCACGCGGCGTCATCACGGCGCGCACAGGCTCGTCTAAGCGAGTTTCAAAACGCAGATCGCGGTTCGTTACGATACCAATCAGCTGCGTGCCTTCCACCACCGGAACACCCGAAATGCCGTGCTGCCGCGAGAGCGCAATCACGTCACGCACTTTAAGATCAGGCGGCGCCGTAATCGGATCGCGCACGATGCCAGATTCAAAGCGTTTAACTTTCGCTACTTCACGGGCTTGCTCAGCCGCTAACAAATTTTTATGAATCACGCCAATCCCGCCTAGCTGAGCCATTGCAATCGCAAGTCGGCCTTCGGTCACGGTGTCCATGGCCGCAGAGACCAGCGGCATATTCAATGTGATGCGGCGGGTGAATTGGGTTTTAAGGGAGGTTTCTCGCGGCAAGACATTGGAAAATGCAGGCACGAGTAATACATCGTCAAAGGTCAAGGCTTTCTGAAGAAGGCGCATAACATATCCTAGAGGCGCAAAAACGGATTATACGCGCTTCAATGCTTACCTAGCAATTATCGCTATGAATCATTTTTCTGTTTTAGGTGCGCCACCTACGACCTTCAGGACGCCCCATGCGCGCCTTTTCCGCGCGCCGTTGCCGCGCTAGTTTGGGATCTACTTTTAAAGGACGGTAAATTTCAACGCGATCATGCGCCGCCAATACGGTTTCTAATGATTCAATTTTCCCCCAGATCCCAACTGCTTGCTGGGTTAAATCTAGTTCTGGATGGACCTGTGCAATACCCGATGCAGCAATCGCTTGGCCCACCGTTGCGCCGGCTGGCAGCATAACCTTCAGCACCGTCTGGCGCTCAGGCAAGGCATAACAAATTTCGACTTCAAGCTGGGGGAGCATACTTAATTTGTGCGCGCTTTACAAAAGATTCAACGAAAGAATTCGCAATATGATGGAACACTGGCCCAATCAACTTACCTAAGATCATACTTGCAAATTCATAATGCAAGGAGAATTCAACCTTACAGGCATCCGCGCGAAGCGGCGTAAAACACCAGTAACCCGTAAATTTTTTAAATGGGCCATCAGCAAACACCATATCGATGCGGGCCGGCCGCTGCTGTGTATTACGCGTTGCAAAATGCAACTTAATCCCTTTAAAGTTAATATCAATCCTTGCTCTCATCTCGCTTTCGCTGCGCTCAAAGATCTCGACCCCAGCACACCACGGCAAGAAATTTGGATAATCGTCAACATCATTAACAAGGTCAAACATTTGTTCGGCCGCATAGCGAACCAAAACGGTTTTTTGGACATCCGGCATAAAAATTTACTTAAGAAACTGCGCAATTTGCGCAAATCAGCCAGCACAAGGCAAGCGGCTTTGTTAGAATGATTATTTTAGCCGAAGCATATACGTTTCTCCCATCATGAGTATCAGCAACAATAAAAAAGTGCTCTTCGATTATTTCATTGAAGAGCGTTACGAAACCGGCCTTGTACTCGAAGGATGGGAGGTGAAGGCTATCCGCGCTGGCCGCTCCCAGATCAAAGAAGGCTATGTCGTAATCCGCAATGCTGAACTCTTTCTAATCGGCGCACATATTAGCCCACTTTTAAGCGCCTCGACCCATATTCGGCCAGATCCCGTGCGCACTCGAAAGTTGCTCATGCATAGAACGCAAATCAAACGGCTCATCGGTAAAGTCGAACAGCGGGGTTATACGCTCGTGCCGTTAGATTTGCATTATACGAAAGGGCGGGTCAAGTGTGAGATTGGTTTAGCCAAAGGCAAGAAGATGCATGATAAACGAGAGACAGAGAAAAAGCGGGATTGGGAGCGGGAGAAGGCTAGGTTGATGCGTCGGGCTGAGTGAGTTTGAAAGCGCGAAATACAATCAATGAAACCTGCACTCTCGCAATGCAACATAGCTTAAAGTAAAGATCAAAAAATTCTACTTAAAGTCACTCTTCACTCTTAAAAAGAGCCGCCCGCCTCTACTTACCCTTTAGAGGCTTGCAGAAACGGCGCTCAAAAAAAATTCAATGGGTTATTTTATTTGACGAGCAGTTTGTCATTGCTTCAAATAATTCGGAAACATTGAATTTTAGCTTCCGTAAATAGAAATCCTAACCCGTTTAATTATTGACCCTCGGCTATCGCCAACTCATCGACGATGCTATCTGCGGACGCACTTGCATTTTCTTTTGCCCACCCGCCATACTCGCCTGGATGCAATGCGTCGACCACAACCCAACAATTATCACTATTTAGATCCCCAACCAACTCTATAGATAGTTTGTCTTTTCCATTAAAGAAAAACTCTACTGAATTATTGAGTTTTTCTGCTAAATCTTTTAGTGATGTCTGTTTTAGGGAATCAAGCGATTCCGCAGGGAAAATTTGCAATAAATTTTTTATAGAAATATGCACAGCTAATTTAGGATGCTGATTTTCATTATAATAATTTGCCCCGTTTAATTGCTCAATTTTATATTGATATTTACCGTCCTCAAATCCATCCTCATCTTTTAACAAAGAAGCAAAACCCAATTCTGAGTCTGATGAATCTGATTTTGTAAAAATAAGCATAGCGTTAACATTTTTCTGTGCATCTCGAGATAAATGCGCAGCAATGCCATTTTCAGAAAATGTATTATTTTCATTATTTTGATGCCATTTTACAAGCCGACTATCTGTAAGTTGAAGTGAACGTTCTTGGTTAGAAAGTTCAGTAATGCTATTATCCCCACCGCATCCGCTAATCCAACTTCCCATAACTAGTAAACCTATTAAAACCTGTTTTTTCACGCTTTTTCCAAAAAATCAAATTGCTAAAATTCTTTAACCAGAAGTTAAGTTTTTAAATAAATCAACATGCATAAATCGACAATTAACGCCAAAAAATGCCGAAAATACACCTCATTACCCCCCTTAAATTAGCTTCATCAAATAATAGATATTTCTGCCTCAATATTAGTTCCATTCTAAAATAGAAAAATATGGCTCCTGCCCGTGCCATTAGGTTTGCATTATACGAAGGGGCAGGTTAAGTGTGAAATCGGTTTAGCCTCAGGTAAGAAGATTCATGATAAACGGGGGATGGAGAAAAACGGGATTAGAGAAGGCTAGGTTGATACGTAGAGTTAGGTGATTTTTAAGAAAAGAACCTGCCAGAAATTTTGTATGTTTGAAACCAAAATTTATAACAGGCTTCCGTTCCTTTATAATTCTGTGATAACCGACCCAAAACGTACAGCAACCTCAAAATTTGATGATAAATATATTGGTGCCACGCATATACTCAAATTTTAGTCTGCCCTGGCTACACGATCTCGAGGTTCAAAAAGATGCTTTCCCAATATTGCCTTCTTTTTGCTTGCAATACATTGATCTCCATCCAAATCCCATTTTATATTTTGCTCGAGTAACTCCCCTTGTTCAGCATAAAAATATTTTATCCCTTTGCGTACTATGGACTCTGCCCTCTTTTTGTTTTTCGAACTCACCCCACTTTCTAGCCAAATCCCTTCCAACTCAGGTAATACTCTTATTAAAGCCGCTCTTGGAAGAATAAACTCAAATTTAGTGGAGTCAGCATTTACCATTTCACTATAATTATCTGTTGCTTGAATTTGAAATCCCGAGCTGTATTCATCAACTCCATTCCTCCACTCTTCCAAAGTAATTTTTAGACCTGGCGCCTCTGCTTGCAAGGCAAAAGTCAGCTGAGCGCGAAGGAAAGAATCAGAAGTAAGTACATGCTGCGAATCCTTGAGCATACTTGAATCCCAAGCCCATGTTCCAGTCCACTCGGACATGGAGGTAGTTGCATGTGCATCTCTTTCGGGACTAGCTTCACGAGCATCCAATACTGAAGCTTCGGAGCCTCCTTCTGACGTAAAATTTACTTCAGAAGGATCGTCTTCTTGCGAAAAAATTTCACTTGTATCTAGTAAATCCTCACCATTTTCTGATAGTGTGCCTTCCTCTGATATAAGATTTACTTTGGAAGGCATTTCTTCTGATACAAGCTTTTTACTCGGCTCCGATAAAGCCCCCGCATTTTTTATAGAGCTATCACCACCACAGCCCGAAATCCAGCTTCCCGTAACAAACAAACTCATTAAAATTAACTTTTTCATATTTCTTCTATACTCCGCTTTACTCAGGGTTAATTTTTTAAAAAAATTACTTTTCTAATAAATAATCCATTAATACTTAATTAAAAAATATTTTTTAATTTTCCTGCTAAAATAATTTTATTAAAATAGAGCATTCATATCAAATTTACCATAAATTTCTGAATTCTCTCTTATCAAATTGTAAAAAAACAACTATAAACTTACTCTTACTTCCCCTGCTTAAAGATCGACAACGCCGCTCCAATCATCGTACTCACTTCGCTCAAATTCGCTGGCACAATTAACGTATTGCCGGTCTTAGCCAAGTTACCAAAAGCACTCACATATTGCTCTGCAACTTTTAAATTCACCGCCTCAGTACCGCCGGCCGATTGAATTGCGTGGCCCACCTTTGCAATTGCTTGCGCATTCGCTTCGGCTACGGAGAGAATCGCTGACGCCTGCCCTTGCGCTTGGTTAATCGCAGCTTGTTTTTCACCTTCCGATTTTTGAATCGCGGCTTCGCGCGCGCCAGTGGCTAGGTTAATTTGCTCTTGCCGTTTACCTTCGGAGGCAGCAATCAATGCGCGTTTTTCACGTTCAGCAGTGATTTGCGATTGCATTGCATGTAATATTTCTTTGGGGGGCGTGAGATCTTTGATTTCATAACGCAATACTTTAACGCCCCAATTGGCCGCCGCCTCGTCTAATGCTTCAACGATGCTGTGGTTGATGACCGCGCGCTCTTCAAAGGTTCTGTCGAGTTCGAGCCTGCCAATCACCGAGCGTAATGTGGTTTGCGCAAGCTGCGTGATGGCGAGAATGTAGTTGCTTGAGCCATAAGAAGCTTTCATCGGGTCAGTGACCTGAAAATATAGAACGCCATCCACTTGCAATTGCGTGTTATCCCGCGTGATGCAAATCTGACTCGGTACATCGAGCGGAATTTCTTTTAAGATATGCCGATAGGCGACGCGGTCAATAAATGGCAGCACAATGCTTGCGCCTGGCGTTAGCGTGGCATGATAGCGGCCAAGCCGCTCCAGCACCCAAGCATGTTGTTGTGGCACAATTTTTACGGATTGCGCCGCAATCACAATCGCGATGATAAATATAATAAGCGCGAGGAAGCTGGTATCGAGTAACATAATTTTTCCTTACAAATAAACCCACTGATTAACTACGCTTGGCCACAACAATCAAAAGATTGCCGCGCATTTCTTTAATTTCATACCATTCGCTGGCTATATTTTCTCCCTCTGCCAGTTCAACATCCCATTGCGTGCCACGATAAAATGCGCGCGCGCGGCGTCCTTGCCAAGCCGCTACTTGCAAGGATGCCCCTAGATCGAGATTATTGCTGGGATTATTGAGCGCCTGGCGCCCTCTCGCCGCCGCGAAACGGGAACGGCGTAACAGTAGCAATGCGCTCAGTGCGACCGCGGCCGCCATGGCCAGTTGCTCGGCGACCGAAAATCCTAGTAAGGTCATCGCGCCACCCGCTAGACAGCCCAACGCAACCATTAATAGGTAAAAGGTGCCCGTGAGCAACTC
Source organism: Mycoavidus cysteinexigens (assembly GCF_003966915.1). Classification (NCBI taxonomy): domain Bacteria; kingdom Pseudomonadati; phylum Pseudomonadota; class Betaproteobacteria; order Burkholderiales; family Burkholderiaceae; genus Mycoavidus; species Mycoavidus cysteinexigens. Next base: position 1,043,185 of record NZ_AP018150.1, on the reverse strand, counting down.
GGCAATCACGAGCCCCCCGGCTAAAAGCCACCAGACTAGGCTTGCTTGCATCATAAAAGCTCCTTGATTAACCTGAAAAGCGTAGGCGCTTTAAAAAACCTCTAATTTGTTTTCACGAGCGCGCGCCAAGTCTCGATGACGGTATCGGGATTCAGCGAGAGTGACATGATGCCAGCGTCCATCAGCCATTGCGCAAAATCTAAATGATCTGACGGCCCTTGCCCGCAAATGCCGACATATTTATTTTGCCGTTTACATTCATCAATTACGCGGCTTAGCATAAAACGCAGCGCCAAGTCGCGCTCATCGAAGTCTTGCGCCAACAATGGCATGCCAGAATCCCGGTCCAGTCCAAGCGTGAGTTGGGTCAAATCGTTTGAGCCAATTGAAAAGCCGTCGAAATATTGCAAAAATTCAGCCGCCAAAATCGCATTCGATGGAACTTCGCACATCATAATCAAGCGTAAACCATGGTCGCCGCGTTTTAGACCAAATTGCGCCAGCAGCGCCACTACGCGCTCGGCCTGCGCCAGCGTACGCACAAAGGGCACCATGATCTCAACATTCGTTAAGCCCATTTCTTCACGTACGCGCTTAAGAGCAATGCATTCCATCTCAAAAGCGGGGGCAAACTCCTCAGAAATATAGCGCGCCGCACCACGAAAACCTAACATTGGGTTTTCTTCGTCAGGTTCATAGCGTGAACCGCCAATCAACTTTTTATATTCATTTGACTTAAAGTCGGACAATCGCACGATAACTGGCTTTGGATAAAAGGCAGCGGCAATGGTGGAGATCCCTTCGGTTAGTTTTTCGACATAAAATGCGCGTGGCGAGGCATGGCCGCGAGCGATGCTCTCCACTGCTTTTTTGAGATCCGGCGCAACATTAGGGTAATCCAGCACAGCTTTTGGATGCACACCAATATTATTATTGATAATGAATTCGAGCCGTGCCAGGCCCACTCCAGCATTCGGCAATTGGCAAAAGTCAAAGGCCAGTTGCGGGCTGCCAACGTTCATCATGATCTTCACTGGCAAAGCGGGTAAATCACCCCGCTCAATCTCAGTAACCTCCATCTCAAGCAGACCATCATAGATCTTGCCTTCATCGCCTTCGGCGCACGAGACGGTGACCAGCGCGCCATCTCGTAATAGGTCCGTAACCTCGCCGCAGCCAACCACCGCAGGCACGCCTAATTCGCGTGCAATAATAGCGGCATGACAAGTCCGCCCGCCGCGGTTGGTGACAATAGCGGCAGCGCGTTTCATCACCGGCTCCCAATTCGGGTCTGTCATATCGGCGACGAGCACATCGCCAGGCTGTACGCGTTCAATCTCGCTCACATCGCGAATCACACGCACTGGACCAGCACCGATTTTCTGACCAATGGCTCGGCCTGTAGCCAATACTGGGGCAACATTCTTAAGTTTAAAACGTTGCTCACGTTTACCGTCGGCTTGGCTCTTGACCGTTTCAGGCCGCGCTTGCAGGATATAGAGCTTGCCATCGCGCCCATCTTTGCCCCATTCAATATCCATCGGGCGGCCATAGTGCTGTTCAATAATCACTGCGTATTTGGCAAGCTGGATCACATCTTCATCGGTAATCGAATAGCGATTACGTTGCGCGACTTCTACATCGACCGTTTTGACCCGCTCCGCGTCATCTGGCGGCGCGAATTCCATTTTGAGCAATTTTGAGCCAAGCGTACGACGAATAATTGGGTCATGGCCGCTCGCCAGCGTGGGCTTGAAAACATAAAATTCGTCCGGGTTCACCGCACCTTGCACCACGGTTTCTCCCAAGCCATAGCTTGAGGTAATAAAGACCACATCTTTAAAGCCGGACTCGGTGTCTAGCGTAAACATCACGCCAGCAGCGCCTACATCTGAGCGCACCATGCGCTGGACCCCTGCCGATATGGCAACCTCTGCGTGCGCAAAACCCTTATGCACGCGGTATGAAATCGCGCGATCATTGTAGAGTGAAGCAAAAACATGTTTGATGCGGTCAAGAATTGAATCGATGCCAACCACATTAAGGTAGGATTCTTGCTGGCCAGCAAATGACGCATCGGGCAGATCTTCAGCAGTTGCCGAGGAGCGCACAGCAAATGACAATTCCGCTGCATCTTTTTGTAGCAGCTCAAAATGTTCCCGAATTTCGGCGACTAATCTAGCTGGCAACGGCGCGTCGATAATCCACTGGCGAATTTCACGTCCAGCTACGGCGAGCGCCTTAACATCATCAATATCTAGATTTTGCAATCGTTGCGCAATGCGCGTGCTCAAATTATTGAGTTGTAGAAACTCACGAAATGCATGCGCGGTTGTCGCGAAACCAGCCGGCACACTCACGCCAGCAAGTGTAAGCTGGCTAATCATTTCACCAAGTGATGCATTTTTACCACCGACGATCTCAACATCCGTCATGCGCAATTGCTCAAACGGCACCACGTAAGCATTGCTATCCACTGCCCTATTCATCACAGTCCCTAAAATGTAAAAAAGCTTTATTGACGCTCAAAAACCGCTATTCTACCGTGCTATGCGTGTCTCGCCCAATGGGCAATAACACAGCCTGTCCTATCCATGCTTTAAATTGACTGTAATACAACACTATGCCACCTACTGCATTTATTGTTTCTGATGGAACCGGCATTACTGCCGAAACCTTTGCGCATTCAATTCTTTCACAATTTGATCTGAAATTTCGTTTAGTGCGCGTGCCTTTTGTGGACTCGTTAGACAAGGCTTATGCCACGCTGAATGAGGTTAACCATGCCGCTGAGTTGAGTGGCAGCCGGCCGATTGTTTTTACCACGTTAGTCAATAGCGAATCAAATGAGATTGTGAAGCGCTCAAACGCCCTTGTGCTAGATATGTTCCAAACTTTTATCGAGCCGCTTGAGCACGAACTTAAAGTTAAATCCAGCCATGCGATGGGGCGTGGGCACCAAGCAGCAGATACTGAGGCTTATAAAAACCGGATTGAGGCAATCAATTTTTCTCTGACCCATGATGATGGCCAGTCCCATCTTAACCTTGAGGACGCCGAGGTTATTTTAGTAGGCGTCTCACGTAGCGGGAAAACGCCAACCACGCTCTATTTAGCCATGCAATATGGGATAAAAGCCGCCAATTATCCGCTTATTCCAGAAGATTTTGAGCGTGGCAAGCTGCCTACGCCCCTGCTTCCTCATAAGTCGAAAATTTTTGGCTTATCGATCGACTCTAGCCGGCTTGCGGAAATCCGCAATGAACGGCGTCCTGGCAGTAAATATGCCTCGCTTGAAAATTGCCGTTATGAAATCAATGAGGCCCAAGCGTTGATGCGTCGCGAAAATATCAAGTGGCTTTCTTCTACGCATAAATCAATCGAAGAAATCGCTGCAACTATTTTGCAGGAAATTAGGCTTGATAAACCATCGTATTAAATATTAAAGAGCTGAAATTGACTCTGCTAAATCTCGATTAGAAAGCTTGGTGAGCTCTTTAATCCTATCGAGCGGCATTCCCGTAGCTAACATATTGCTGACAATTTCAAGAATTGTTTCACGCCTACCTTTTTGGTAGTCTTCTTGATAATCTTTTTGCTCTAACTGTTGACCAAGTGTCATAATTTCCTCACGATAGTTTGACGCAATTTCAATCACCAACTGAATGAACTGCGAATAATCAATACATTTTCCTTCTTTTACAAGATATTTTAGTATGCTCTGCAAGAGTTCATCTGGATCTAGCGGTCCTGGATAAGAGCTGGTCTGCCCGCGATAAAAAAGCAGGGGCACGACGACGGGCAATAATTTATTGCCTTGATCAAGATGCTGTTGCATGACTGCAGTTTGATAACGCAAAAGCTTAAATGGCGGTAATCTGCCTACCGCACTCTCGTGTTCAATCACAGCATAAATATACCCAGGCGCGCCTGCAACATTCAATGTATAGACAATATCTGAGAAATCTTGCCTCAGATGAGTGTCTACAAACGAACCATTGGCAATCTGAAGGGTATTAAAGTCGCAATTTTGTTTTACCGAAGTAGGCAAATATACTTCTAAAAAAACCTTAGCCAAGGTGACATTGGACATAAATTTTTTAAACAGTGCATCACCAGGAATAGACAAGGAACGTTTCATCGGACAAACCTTTAATAAAAACGGCGGCTGCCGTCATGGGTTGAAAACGTCTTTGATTGTTCCCGAAAAGGTGTAATTAGGCAGGGGTTTGCTTGCCACAATATGTGGCAAAGTTTTGCACCCATAATGGGGGGCAAAATACAGAAATGTTGCTGATTTACTACGATCTAATTGAGCTTAGCGTCGGACGATGGCCGAGAGCTGTAAAGAAAAGTCTATTGAGAAAAGTTTACATTCAAGCGTGCTCTTTCATTGTCCCCAATATTTATTTACGCAGCAACAATTTGCCTGCACAACATTTTAAAAACTATGCCAGCACAATTAAGCGGTGCGCTGCCGGCGTTGCTCAAATAAACACACCGCGGCAGCCGCCGCAACGTTGATTGACTCCATTCCCCCTGCTTGCGGGATAGTCACGCAGTCTGTAGCGTGTTCACGCCATACTGTGGAAACGCCTGCGCCTTCGTTGCCCCAGATCCAAGCGCAAGGCTTGGTTAAGTCTTGCTCGTAAATTGAAGCTGTGCTGTGCGAATCTGTGACGATTAACGGTATCGCAAAATGCGGCACAAGTTTTTCGATTTCAATTTCTGTAAAAATGTGCAGAAAAAAATGCGCGCCCATCCCCGCGCGCAATACTTTAGGAGACCAGGCGCACGCGGTGCCTGGAGCGCAGAAGACAGATCGAACACCAGCGGCAGCGGCGCTACGCAAGATAGAACCGACATTCCCTGCATCTTGTACGCCATCGAGAATCAGGCAATCATGGGTAATCTGCAACGGCAATTCGGGGGCTGGAATATCGATTAAAAAGATTACGTTGCCACACTGCGCTGCCCGCGCAAGGGTCGATAATTGCGCAAACAATGGATCCGTTAGCACTACCATCCGCGATGGCTCAATGCGCGCCATGATGGGCTGCAAAGGGTGCTGCATTTTATGCTCGGATAATGCGCTCTCGGCAATAATACAGGCCCGCGGTTGCCCTAGCGTATCGAGGTAGGTACTGGCTAAATGTAGCCCTTCAGCTAGAGCTTGGCCGGCTCGGCGGTCGCGGCGGACTGTGCCAGCAAGCTGCTTGAGTCGCTTAAAAAAGGGGTTATCGCGGGCCGTGATGGTTTTCATGCTTTGCGGGGGTAGGCCGGATCAGGCATGAGCGCTAGCGAGCGCTTGGCGCACTGGCGCAAACGAGCGGCGATGGTGGCTACATGGGCCATACTGCTTAAGGGCGGCAAGATGTCGCGCAGTGCCATACCCCGCATGCGCGGCAAAACCATACTCGGGGTGCAGTGCGTGTAATTCAAGCAGCATTCGATCACGGGTTACTTTGGCCAGAATAGAAGCGGCTGAAATTTCCGACACCAAGGCGTCGCCACGCACAATCGCTTCCGCTTGCATCTTTAAAGTTGGGCAACGATTGCCATCAATCTTGGCCAGACTTGGCGTTATGGGTAGGGTTTCAACTGCGCGCTGCATGGCGAGCATCGTGGCGTGCAAAATATTTAAACGGTCGATTTCCTCGACTGAGGCCGACGCGATGCTAAAAGCGAGCGCGCGTTCACAAATCAATTCGAACAGCACTGCCCGCTTTTTTGCGCTGAGCGTTTTTGAATCAGCGAGCCCCTCAATCGGCCGTTTTGCATCAAGTATCACAGCGGCGGCCACTACCGGGCCGGCTAATGGGCCGCGACCCGCCTCATCAACGCCGCAGATAAGTCGGTTTGGATTATCGAGAGGCCAATCACAATGAGTCAGCATATTGAGACCAAGGAGCTTTAAGCAACACACGAGCGACGCTGCCCGGCGCGTGAGGTTTCAATAAACTCAGCAATCGCGTCAGCTGCAACCACCGCTGAATCACACTTTAATGTATCGTGCATCTGGGTAAAAATCTCCGTCAGCCTAGCTCGATTCGCCTGATCATTCAATTGATCTAGCATGGCGCGCGCAAGAGCGTCCGGCGTGGCAAGATGTTGTAGCAGTTCAGGCACCACAAACCGGCCCGCGAGAATGTTAGGTAGTCCGACATAAGGCAAATAACCTTGTCTTTTCATAATTTGAGCGGTGAGCCAAGGAACTTGATAAGAAATCACCATGGGTTTTTTGTATAGCGCGGCTTCTAAGGTTGCTGTGCCACTGGCAATCAACACTGCATCCGCGGCTTCTAACGCGCTATGCGAATCTCCGTCAAGCACTGCGACGGAAAGCTGTGGATAGTTGTCCAGCATGGGTTGCAACTGCGCGCGAATGGTCGCCGAGGCGGCTGGCAAGATAAACCGTAGCCCAGGTTCGGAGGCTTGCATGCGCGCCATAGCAGCTAAAAAAGTCGGGGCGATCAGCGCAATTTCCGAGCGCCGACTGCCCGGCAGTACAGCTACGATCGGGCCTGATTCAGATAAATTCAGACGACGGCGAGCAGCGCTTGGGTTTGGCGCGAGCGGGATCACATCCGCCAACGGGTGGCCCACATAGCGCGCAGTCACGCCTGCGCGCGCGTAAATTTCTGGCTCAAATGGAAAGACGCACAGCATCAGATCTGTCGCCCGCTTAATTTTCTTGATGCGAGCGCCGCGCCAGGCCCAAATCGAGGGGCTAATAAAATGCACTGTGGGAATGCCAGCGCGCCGCAATTGCTCTTCAAGCCCCAGATTAAAATCCGGCGCATCAATGCCGATCAAAGCCGTAGGCGGCGCAGCTAACAGTTGGCGCTTCAAGGCTCGGCGAATCCGCAAGATTTCAGGGATGCTACGCAAGGCTTCAACATAACCCCGCACCGCTAATTTTTCACTCGGCCAGCATGCGTCGAAGCCCGCGGCGATCATCTGCGACCCGCCAATGCCAAAGTATCGCTGCGCTGCTGGCAAACGCGCTGTAAGCTGTTTGATAAGAGCCGCGGCGAGTAGATCCCCTGAGGCCTCGCCAGCCACCATGGCCAGGCTGATTGGCGCCGGCTGGCCCACTGGATGTACGCTGGAAGTCATACGCTTTAGCGCACAATACCGCGCTGCGTGCTAGCGATAAAGGCTAATAGCTGGTGCAGATAGGCTTGGCCCTCATCCGTTTGTGCCGCCAGCTCAGCGAGCTGAGTTTTTGCATCTTCAAGAGAAAGACCTGCTTTGTATAGCATTCGATAAGCGGTGCGCAGCGTGGCAATGGCTGCGTCGGTAAAGCCGCGGCGGCGCAAGCCTTCAACATTCATGCCGTACGGCTTTGCCTTATCGCCCGCGGCTACGATAAACGGCGGTAAATCTTGGATTAAAACCGCAGCCCCTCCTAGCATTGAATGTGCGCCAATGCGCACAAATTGGTGTACGCCAGCCATGCCGCCTAAGATCGCCCAATCGCCGACCTGCACATGCCCAGCGATTTGCGCATTGCTGGAAAAAATCGTATGGTTGCCGACGCTGCAATCATGTGCGATATGCACATAGGCCATGATCCAATTATTGTCGCCGATTCGTGTCACGCCGCTATCTTGCACCGTGCCCGTATGAATTGTCGTGAACTCACGGATGGTATTGCCATTTCCAATTTCTAAGCGGGTTGGCTCGCCCTTATACTTCATATCTTGGGGCGCGCCGCCGAGTGCCGCATAATGGCCAATCTGGTTATTTTCGCCGAGCGTAGTATGGCCCTCAAGCACGCTATGCGAACCAATTTTTGTGCCTGCGCCAATTTTAACGTGTGCGCCAATCACCGCATATGGGCCAATCTCGACCGTCTGGTCGAGCTGGGCGCCCGCCTCAATGATTGCGCTACTGTGAATTTTTGTCATGCTGAGTGGTTATTTTGTTAAGCATTTGAGATTTAGGACTTATCTGCCACGGGTTTAACCGTACACATTAAATTCGCTTCAGCCGCCACGGCGCCATCTACTTCAGCACATGCGTTAAATTTCCAAATGCCCCGCAAATGGCGCTCAAATTCCACTTTCAAAATTAATTGATCGCCCGGTTCGACCGGCCGTTTAAAACGCGCATTATCAATCCCGACAAAATAGTAAAGCGATTTAGCCGGGTCATATTCTTCTTCGGCAAACGTTAAAAGCCCGGCCGCCTGGGCCAATGCTTCTAGGATTAATACCCCGGGCATAACCGGGCAAGCCGGAAAATGACCAGTAAAATAAGGCTCATTGATAGATACATTTTTCAGCGCTTTAATGCGTTTATGCGGCTCGAGCTCTAAAACCCGATCAACCAGCAAAATCGGGTAACGATGCGGCAATAAAGTCAGAATCCGGTGGATATCGAGTTGAATGTCTTGGGTACTCATCAATTTCCTAAATAAAATGATTGGTCTCAGTCACGCTGATAATTATTTATTTTGGCTAGTTAGTATTAATGCTTCAAGCTGCTTAAGGCGTGCCTTCATTTTGTCGAGATTACGCATCAAAGCAGCATTACGGTTCCAAGCGGCATTTTCAATCGCGGGAAATGCGCTAGTATAAACGCCCGGCTTAGATAAAGATTTTGAAACGCCTGATTTAGCCGTCACAATCACGCGATCCGCTAAGGTTAAATGACCGGCAATACCTACTGCGCCGCCGATCATGCAATGCCGGCCAATCACGGTACTGCCGGCAATGCCAGCGCAAGCGGCGATCACGGTGTAAGCGCCAATCCGGCAATTATGGGCAATTTGCACCAGGTTATCGATTTTCACACCATGCTCAATCACCGTATCCGACATTGCGCCACGGTCAATCGTGGTATTAGCGCCAATCTCAACATCATCGCCAAGCACGACCGCGCCGGTTTGTGGAATTTTGACCCATTCACCCGTGTCGCCCTTAAAATCGGGGGCAAAACCAAAACCATCTGCGCCAATCACGGCGCCAGCATGGATCCGCGTGCGCGCGCCAAGCGTACACCCGTGATACACGGTAACCTGCGCCGACAAATGCGCATCATCGCCAATCGTCACACCTTGCCCGATATAGACATGCGCCTCCAGACGCGCGCGCGCGCCAAGCACCGCATTGGCCTCAATCACCACGTGCGGGCCAATCGATGCCGTAGCCGGAATGCGCGCACTAGGATCAATCACGGCACTGGGATGAATCCCGGGCAATGCCGGCAATTGTTGCGCTGCTGCAAAGCATTGCGCTACGCGAGCGAAATAAGCGTAAGGGTTAGGTGCGACAAGAAACGAGCGAGCACCACGGTTTTTAACTTTCAGTAAATCAGCGCGGGTAATCAATACCGCGCCGGCTTGTGTCGTTTCGAGCTGTGCCAGATATTTGGGATTAGCCAAAAAGCTTAGATGCTGCGGCTGCGCGCTCTCCAGCGGCGCCAAACCGCGGATGCAGCAAGCGCTGTCGCCCACAATTTCACCGCCAAACTGCTGCGCAAGTTGCTCAAGAGTAAACATTGTGTCGTTGGCAGCAGGCGGCGCCTTCAATTCAGAAGCCACCATTAGGTTTGCTCAGCGCTTTTAATACATCATCCGTAATGTCAATACGCGGATTCACGTAGACGGCTTCTTGGACAATCAAATCATAATTTCTTGCCTCAGAGATCTGCTTGATCACTTTATTGGCGCGCTCCAGCACAGCAGCTAACTCTTCATTACGACGTTGATTAAGGTCTTCACTAAATTCACGCTGCTTGCGCTGAAAATCGGCATCTAGTTGCGTCAGCTCTAATTGCGCTCTCTTGCGTTCAGGATCGGATAAAGCGGCGGCATTTTTATCCAGCTTATTAGACTTCGCTTTTAAGGTCTTCGCAAGAGCTTGCAGTTCCTGATCGCGCTTTGAGAATTCCTGCTTGAGCTTTTCTTGCGCCGCCTTAGCCAACGCAGATTCACGCAAAATACGATCTGAATTGACAGCCGCAATCCGTACTTCCTGGGTGGGCGCTGCCACCGGGCCTGCGCTTACAGGGGCCGAGCTCACGCACAAAAGTAATGCTAAGCAGCACGCATAATGCGGTTTAGAGAGATTATTTAACACGGTACGCGCCTCTATATTAGGTGTCTGCACAAATTTTAATAGATAAGTCTTCAGAAGGCCGTGCCAAGCTGAAATTGGAATTTTTGGTAACTGTCGCCTTGCTTTTTGCTTAATGGGAAGCCCAAACTAAATTTTAGTGGGCCAACTGGCGAAATCCAGGCTAGTCCTACGCCGTAGCCATAACGCAAGCTGCCCAAAGCCATTTGTTGATCTGCGCCCCACACATTACCCCCATCAATGAAAGTAAATAAACGTAACGTACGATCATAACCTGTTTTGGGTAACGGAAAAGTAAGCTCAATATTGCCAACTAACATTTTAGAGCCGCCGATTGCATCGTTACTCTCGGTATCTTTAGGACCCAATGAACCCGGCTCGTAACCGCGCACCGAGCCAATCCCGCCTGCGTAGTAGTTTTTAAAAATCGGATACGGTTTGCCGGAAAGTCCGCGCCCATAACCAAATTGCCCATTCAAGCCCAGCACAAAGCCACGCGCAAACGAATAATAATATTGTTGCTGCAAATCGATTTTGTAATATTGCGTGTCACCTGCCGGTGTACCCAACTCGCCATTGGCTTGCGTGTAATAACCGCGGCTTGGCACTAAAGCGCTATCACGACTGTCGCGTGCCCAGCCAATAGTTATGGGAACATTATTCACCACCCGACCAAATTGATCAATGTAGTTGCGGTAGGCTTTGGGCGCAGTTTGATCTGCTTTCATTTGGTCTTGCTCAAAACCAGCGCCGAGATAAACGGTATCAAACTCAGAAAACGGAATACCAAATTTCAGATTGCCGCCAATACTGATGATTCTGAAATTACTCGAACCTGACATCAGGCTTGAGCCGCCATATAGAAGCGGCTGATCGGTCCGATAATAAGCCTCAGTAATCCGTTTAATGCCATCTATCGTAAAATAAGGATCGATTTGCATAACCGACAGCGTGCGACGGGTTTTAGCCGTACTCACATTAACAGCCAAGCTGGTGCCCGAGCCAAATACATTATCTTGCGAGACGCCCGCTGACAGCACGACCTTATCCGTGGATGAAAATCCCGCACCCACGTTGATTGCGCCAGTCGGTTTTTCCACGACTTTCACATCAACATCGACTTGGTCGTTGGTTCCTTCAACCGGCGCCATAGCGACATTCACATCGGTAAAATAGCCCAGGCGATTCACTCGATCTTGCGATAATTTCAGCCGCTGCCCATCAAACCAAGCGCTTTCAAATTGACGCATTTCGCGCCGAATCACTTCATCCCGCGTGCGATTGTTGCCAATCACATTCACGCGCCGCACATAGACTCGCTGCCCTAGCTTAACTTGCAAGTTAAGCGCTAACGTATGCTGCTGTTGGTCAACCGTTTGCTGCGGCGTAACCGTAGCGAACGCATAGCCGTATTCACCCAGTCTATCTGTCAGCGCTTTGTTGGCGGCACGCAGCTTCGCGGCTGAAAAACGCTCACCGGGCCGGATTTTAACCAACTTCAGTAATTCCTCTTTTTTGTCGAGTAACTCGCCGCTGAGCTCTAGATGAGTCACCGTGTACGGCTTGCCTTCATGCAGGTTAAACGTCAAATAAATGTCTTTTTTATCAGGGGAAATTGAAACCTGCGTTGATTCAAAATCAAATTCTAGGTAACCCCTATCATGGTAGTAAGAACGAATACCTTCCAGGTCATTTTCCAGTTTCTCGCGCGCATACAAATCATTCCTGGTGTACCACGAGAACCAGTTAGGAGGCGAGAGTTGCATCTCATCTTCTAGCGTGCTGCGCTTAAACTCTTGATTGCCAATAAAATTGACTTGCCGGATACGAGCAACCGGACCTTCGGTCACAGAAAATAGCAGATTGACTTGGCTGCGCTCAAACGGCGTGACGGTCGTAGTCACTTCAGCGGCGTAGTAGCCGCGGGTTAGATAACGGCGCTTAAGCTCTTGTGCCGCTTTGTCGACTAGATTTTTATCATAATAATGGCCGGGCGACAAACCCAGTGCGCCGCGCAGCAATTTAGAGAGATTTTCTTTATCGAATTCGCGCAACCCGGCAAAATCAATCGATGCCACAATCGGCCGTTCTTGCACTTGAACCACGACCAGATCGCCTTGCGCCAACACGCGCACATCGCTAAAGAATCCGGTTGCATACAGCGCGCGAATCATTTGCGAACCTTTTTCATCGGTAAACGCTTGGCCTTGCTTAAGCGGCAAATAAGCAAACACAGTCCCTGCTTCAATCCGGCGCAGACCTTCAATCCGAATATCCTTCACCACAAAAGGAGCGACTGCGTGCGTCAGCGTGGCATAGGCTGAGACGGCAGCGAGCATAACTGCCTTAAATGCAAAACGAAGTGGAAGCAACATCTATCCTTAACTAAGAACTTAACTAATAATCATAACAGATACATGCCATCTTATTTCCTAGACGGCCATGCTCTAATCAGCCGGCGCTGTAATTCACACCGCCTCACCCAACCTGACTCGATCGAGCGCTTAAACCCAAGCAAATCTATATTGTTAGCGCCGCAATTTCTGCCGCCGCCAAGCGCCGCGCCCGCGCATCGGCGACGCGTATGTCATCTAGCGTATGAACTGTACTAGGCTCAATCCGTTCCAGTACCTCAGCCACCACTTCAGCAATTGAAGTAAAGCGTAATGCGCCACTTAAAAAAGCCTCAACTGCCACTTCATTCGCCGCGTTTAGCACCGCACTCGCGATACCGCCCTGACGTAAAGCTTCGATGGCCAGGGTTAGACAAGGAAACCGCTCCGGTTGGGGCCGTTCGAAACTAAGGGTAGCAAGCGCGGCTAAATCTAACGGCGCAACCCCCGCGGCAATTCGCTCAGGGAAAGCCAGCGCGTGCGCAATCGGGGTCCGCATATCTGGATTGCCAAGTTGCGCCAACACTGACCCATCCACATAACTGACCATCGAATGAATCACACTTTGCGGATGAATCAGCACTTCAATTTGCTGCAGCGGCATGTCAAACAACCAATGCGCCTCGATGACTTCAAGCCCCTTGTTCATCATGGTGGCTGAATCGACCGAGATTTTGCGGCCCATGCGCCAATTCGGATGAGCACACGCTTGATCCGGGGTAACTTCAGCTAACGAGTCAAGGGCACGGGTGCGAAATGGCCCGCCTGATGCAGTCAGAGTAATTTTCTCGACGCCAGCGCGGGTGGACAAGCATTGATAAATCGCATTGTGCTCGCTGTCTACCGGAAAGAGCTGTGCGCCATGGTGGCGGACCGCCGCCATAAACAAGCCGCCCGACATGACCAGCGCTTCTTTATTGGCTAACAAGATGCGCTTACCCGCATAAGCGGCGGCAAGCGTTGGCGCCAGCCCTGCCGCGCCCACAATCGCCGCCACCACTGTATCGCATTGCGTGGCATGCGCCAATTCAATCAGCGCCGCCTCACCATATGCTACTTCCGTGCGACTGCCAGCACTCTTTAACTGAGCGGCTAACTGAGTCGCCAAGCCGGCATTTCCAACCACGGCAAACTGCGGGTTAAAACGTAAGCACTGCTCAAGCAATTTATCAATATTACGGTGCGCGCTGAGTCCAAATACAGAAAAACGCTCCGGATGACGCGCAACAATATCCAACGTGCTGTCGCCGATTGAGCCAGTGGCTCCAAGTATAGTTAGGCGCTGTTTCATATCGCTTAAAGTTGCACGCCTTTTAGAGAGGAGCCAAGCGCACCAGTCCCCCATACAGGCCAACCGCCAGGGTGAGCATGGGCAACAATGCGTCCAATCGATCTAATATCCCGCCATGGCCGGGCAAGAGAGCGCTTGAATCTTTCAAGCCGGCTTGGCGCTTCATCAATGATTCAAATAAATCACCTGCGACTCCAACGCCAACCAATAAGGTTAATATAATTAGCAAACCTAACCAGCCACTGAAAGAACTAACGTAAGCGGCAAAAGGCGGCACCCCGAAAGCGCGACTTGCGCCGACCACCACAGCCATGCTGCTTAGCACCAACAGCCAAGCGCCTAACACGCCTTCCCAAGTCTTGCCTGGGCTAATTAAGGGCGCCAATTTATGCTGCCCAAAGCGCTTTCCAGCAAAATAAGCGCCGCTATCGGCCAGCCATACAACCAGCAAAACCGAGATCAGAAAAGTCGGCCCTACCTGATGCGCAGCCATCAACGCATCCCAACCTACGGCAAAAACCACAAAGCCCACCAGCAACAAAAATACCCGCCAGGGGCCCTCCGCCAACATGGGTTTGCGCAGCAAAATAAACGGCACCACTGCGCCCCAAAAAAGCGCCGCAATCCAGTACAAAATTGGCCACCACCCGCCCACGCTAAAAAATCCGGGCGACACATCTTGCAACGAACCTTTAATTTGCGCTGGCGCGAGCGCCAAGCAACTCAACAGCAAGCCTACGAGTGCCGCATAGCTGATGCGCAGCTTAGGCGCGAGCTTCAATAAACGCGCCCATTCCCAAGCCGCAAGCGTCAGTACGCCAATCACCAGCAGACTTAATAAATGGGTGGTTCCTGGGCAAAAAATCATTGGCAAAAACACCGCCAATAAAATTACAGCCGTGATAAGGCGGGTTTTTAACATGACAACAAATTTTTTGGAGCTTCAAGTTGCGCACTGATGCGACCGAAACGGCGTTCGCGCTGACGATACCAATCGAGTGCAAGGTCGAGTGCCTGAGCATCAAAATCAGGCCAGAAAGTATCTGTGAAATAGAGTTCGGTATAAGCAAATTGCCACAGCAGGAAATTGCTTAAACGCTGTTCGCCGCCAGTCCGAATAAAAAGGTCAGGTTCTGGTGCATACGCCATTGCCAAATGTTTTGATAAATCCACCTCATCTATGGATGGCACCTCTTTTGCAGCGACGGCTTGCGCCGCCAGCTTATAAGCAGCTTGCGTGAGGTCCCAGCGGCCACCATAATTAGCCGCGATAGTCAGTGTCATGCGTTGATTATTTGCCGTCTTTGCCTCAGCGCAACGTATTAATTCTTGGATGTGGGACTCAAATTTAGTCAAATCGCCAATCACGCGCAGCCGAATGCCATTCGCATGCATCTTGCCAATTTCACGTTCAAGCACGCTGACAAAAAGCCGCATCAAAAATGAAACTTCATCCGTTGGCCGGCGCCAGTTTTCAGAACTAAAAGCGAACAGGGTTAAATATGAGACATTGCGCCGCACACAGGCTTCAACCATGCTGCGCACGGTTTCAACGCCTTTGGTGTGGCCGGCAACGCGCGGCAAGCGCCGCTGCGTCGCCCAACGACCATTACCATCCATAATGATGGCAATATGCCGCGGACACTGAGCTGCAGCTGGCGCCTCTATGGTAGAGCTTGTATAGGTCATAGCTGTTTCACAGACCCGCAAGGGCGACGCCTTACACCTTCATAATTTCGCTCGATTTGGTTTGCACCAATTCGTCGATTTCAGCAACAAATTTATCGGTTAATTTTTGCACGTCATCCTGCGCGCGGCGTCCGCTATCTTCTGGCACACCTTCATCTTTAACCAATTTATCGAGTTGTTCCTTGGCATCCCGACGCAATCCCCGAATCACGATTTTCGCGGTTTCACCTTCGCTTTTAACGACTTTCGTCAACTCGCGGCGACGCTCTTCTGTTAACGCTGGCATCGGCACCCGCAGTAGCTCACCATGCGTAGCTGGATTCAAACCTAAATCAGATTCACGTATTGCTTTTTCGACCACCGATACCATCTTTTTTTCCCAGGGCTGAACCCCAATCGTGCGCGCATCAACGAGCGTCAGATTAGCGACCTGTGAAAGCGGTACATAAGAGCCATAGTAATCGACTTGGATATGCTCAAGCAGCCCCGTATGCGCGCGGCCTGTACGGATTTTTGCAAGTTCCTGTTTGAATGAATCTATCGAGCGTCCCATCTTGTGCTCAATATTTTTTTTAACCTCAGCTATACTCATTTAAAGCTCCCAATCGCCACTGTGCGCCAACCTCTAACCCGAAGGCGATGAATCGATACACACAGAATGTTTATACGTGGACCAGCGTCCCTTCTTCCTCGCCAAGCACGATCCGCTTTAAAGCGCCCGGCTTGACAATCGAAAATACGCGAATCGGCAGTTTCTGATCACGACAAAGCGCAAAGGCAGTGGCGTCCATGACTTGTAAATTACGGCTGATCGCCTCATCAAAGCTAATTGTAGCGTAACGGGTGGCGGTCGGATCTCGGCGCGGATCGGCTGAGTAAACCCCGTCTACTTTAGTCGCTTTAAGGACAACTTCTGCGCCAATTTCAGAACCACGCAAAGCTGCCGCCGTATCCGTGGTAAAAAAAGGATTGCCCGTTCCGGCTGCAAAGATGACAACTTTACCTTCTTCAAGTTGTCGAATCGCGCGCGGGCGAATATAAGGTTCAACCACTTGATCCATGCGCAGCGCCGACTGTACGCGCGCCTCAATCCCAGCGTGACGCATCGCATCTTGCAGTGCCAGCGCATTCATCATGGTGCCTAGCATTCCCATATAGTCAGCGGTCGCCCGATCCATCCCGGCCGCGCCTCCGGCCATGCCGCGGAAAATATTACCGCCGCCAATCACCACCGCAAGCTGCGTACCTAGCTGAACCGCTTCTGCAATATCGGCCACCATGCGCTCAATCGTTGCCCGGTTAATCCCAAAAGCATCATCACCCATGAGGGCTTCGCCAGATAACTTTAACAATACTCGCTTATAGCGCTGGGGGGCAGAAATTGGCATAGAGGTTGACATGAAAATTCTTCAATTAAGCGCAGAACTTAGCCCCAAAAAAACTCGGCCAAGTTCTGCGAAATAAGCGTTTACGCTGACTGAGCAGCAGCCACTTGCGCCGCTACTTCAGCCGCAAAATCGCCTTGCTGTTTCTCAATCCCTTCGCCCGCAACGTAAATTGCAAAACGCTGCACAGAGCTCTGAGCAGCCTTGAGCATCTGCCCAACAGTTTGCTTATCGTTTTTCACAAATGGCTGATCCAACAGCGACACTTCTTTCAAATACTTTTGCACACTGCCTTCAACCATTTTGGCGACAATCTCAGCCGGCTTGCCGGATTCACTGGCTTTTTCCGCGGCGATTTTACGCTCTTTTTCAATCTGCTCAACCGGCACTGCATCCGCCGCGAGCGCGACTGGCTTCATGGCGGCGATATGCATCGCAACATCTTTACCCACCTGCTCATCAGCACCATCATATTCGACTAGCACGCCAATCCGCGTGCCATGCAAATAGGCGGCAAGTTTATGCGCGCTGGGATAGCAGACAAAGCGGCGGATGGTTAGGCTTTCGCCCAGCCGACCAATCAAGGTGCGCCTTACATCATCCACAGTCTCGCCCGTCAAAGGAAGCGCCAAAAGCGCTGCCAGATCGGCCGGCTTGTGAGTCACGACAAGCTCAGCCACTTTTTTTGAAAAGGCGATAAAATCATCATTTTTCGCGACGAAATCTGTTTCGCAATTCAATTCGACCAACGCCCCAACTTGGGTCGCAGCATCAATATGGGTCGCCACAATGCCTTCCGCCGTTACGCGCGCAGAAACTTTATCCGCTTTAGTACCCAACTTGACGCGCAGCAACTCTTCAGCACGCGTCAAATCTCCCTCAGCTTCGATCAAGGCTTTTTTACATTCCATCATCGGCGCATCTGTCTTAGCGCGCAATTTAGCTACCATGCTTGCGGTGATTTCCGCCATGCTTCACTCCTATCAATCCGGTTTACTTAGCCTGCTCGTTCTAGCAGTATCTAATTTATCTGGTCAAGCAGACTATGCAGCAGCTGGGGTGCCCATTTCATCTGGGTCCACCCAGCCGCTTCTCTTAACCGAGAAAAAACAGCTTACGCCTCTTCATTAACCTCAACAAATTCGTCTTCAGAGCTCTCGCCGCGCACTTCCTCAACCAATCCCTGCAAAGCATTTTCGCGACCTTCGAGAATCGCGTCAGCCACGCCACGGACATACAGTGCGACCGCTTTACTGGAATCATCATTACCTGGAATCACGTGATCGATGCCTTCTGGCGAGTGGTTAGAATCCACCACCGCAATCACTGGCACACCGAGTTTTTTCGCTTCAGTAATGGCAATTTTGTGATAACCCACATCGACCACAAAAATCGCGTCTGGCATCCCGCCCATATCCTTGACGCCGCCGAGCGATTTATCCAGCTTTTCTAGATTCCGCTCAAACATCAACGCTTCTTTTTTGCTCATGCGCTCAAGTTCGCCTGCCTCGACCATCGCTTCCATTTCTTTTAGTTTTTTGATCGATGATTTCAGGGTTTTGAAATTGGTGAGCATACCGCCCAACCAGCGACTATTCACATAAGGCATCCCAGCGCGCGCAGCTTCTTCAGCAATAATTTCGCGTGACTGACGTTTGGTTCCAACAAATAAGATCGTCCCCCGCTTGGCCGCTATTTGACGCACATATTTCAGCGCGTCTTGAAACATCGGCAGCGTTTTTTCGAGGTTGATAATATGGATTTTGTTACGCTGGCCAAAAATATAAGGCGCCATTTTTGGGTGCCAAAAACGCGTTTGGTGTCCAAAATGAACACCCGCCTCTAACATTTGTCGCATTGTAATAGACATAAAAATACTCCATAAGGGTTAGGTCTAAAACCAGCTGCGATACCCATTTTTAGCTTAACGAATAAGACTATGGGCACCCCGGATGCGCTGGCTTGCTGATTTGGCTTGCGCTGTGACCCGGATATATGACGCCCAATTTTTGAACGCCCTATCAAAGACTCAAGCAGAACCAACTGAATATTTTAACACTGATTTAATAAGTATCGAAGATACTTTGCAGCCGACTCGTCGGCGCCGGCTGGTCGCCGCTGAGCGCCAACATCAATAACACCCGCGCTTTATATGGATTTAATGTACCTGCGCTCACAAAACCTAATTCATCATCAGGCACAACGCCATTACGCATCACATGCCCCGCTCCGACTCGACTGGCCCGCACCACTGCCACCCCGCGCCTGACTGCTTGGGCCAACGCCTGTTGCAAGGGGGCGCCCAGTGAACCATTGCCAGTCCCCGCGGCGACAATACCGCGCACCCCCGCCGCCATGAGCGCGTCGACTAAAACCGTGGATGCTCCAGCATAATTCATCACAATTTCAACCAGCGGCCAAGCCTCAAGCGGCGCCTCCAGCTCACTCGCGCAGGTATGTCGCCGTTGCGGCGCACGCTGAAATTCGACCCGTCCATCTTGCACCCACCCGAGCGCACCGACCTCCGGTGAGCGAAATGCGTCTACTGCATAAGTACTCGTCTTAGTTACATCACGCGCACAATGAATTTGGTTATTTAAAACCACCAACACGCCTTGGCCAATCGCCGCTTGATGCGCCGCGACCGTCACTGCATTAAAAAGATTCAGCGGCCCATCCGCCGACAGTGCGGTAGCGGGCCGCATAGCGGCGGTAAGCACCACGGGTTTGGAGCTTTTAACCCCTAAATGGAGCAAAAAAGCCGTTTCTTCAAGCGTATCTGTGCCATGCGTAATCACCACCCCATCAATTTCGGCGCGCGTCAGCAACGCATTCACACGATAGACAAGCTGCGACCAATAAGCCAGTGTCATATCCTTGCTATCTATTTGAACACTTTGCTCAGCTTCGATATGGGCCACTGAAGCTAGCACTGGCAGCGCTTCAAGCAAGTCCTCAATCTCCAATATGCCTGCTTGATAATGAGCGGTTAACGAAACCGCCGCCGGTGCAGCGGCCGTGGTCCCGGTCAACGCGCCGGCAATCGTGCCGCCCGTAGCGACCACAGCAATCCGCGGCAAACACGCAGAAGATGCAGAAGAAGCTGAGGTGGGAAGAAAATCTGCAAGCATTCCATTAAATCGCTGAGAGGGGAACAAAATAAGCCGGCTATGAATATCATGGCGAACCGAGCGCAACTCAAACACCTATGACGCGAACTTATTTCAAAACGGGCGAACAATACTCCGAAACTTAAGCAAACGCTAGCCAACACTGTTGTATAAACACGAACGACAAACCCGCTGCCGGTTATGCCAACAAAAGCTCAATGCCGTCACGGCGCCAGACAAACTACGGCTGCCTGGCAGCAGAAAGCAAGCACCGGCTTTCATTCATATACAAAACGCTTTATACTGTATAAAAAAACAGGCCCATTCGCTTAAATACGTAATCACACTATGCCCAAACTCACCGTACGGCAACAGCAAGTTTTCAATTTGATCCGCCACGCGATTAAGCAAAGCGGCTTTCCCCCAACCCGGGCAGAAATTGCCGCTCAGCTTGGCTTTAGCTCAGCTAACGCGGCTGAAGAGCATCTCCGAGCACTGGCGCGCAAAGGCGTGATTGAACTCACTGCAGGCGCCTCGCGCGGCATCAAGCTGAAAACGGCCGCAACCCAAGCCAGGTCGCGCCAGCCTACGCTACCTGACGCCAGCTTCATGCAACTATCACTCCCCTTGATTGGCCGCGTAGCCGCAGGCAGCCCGATTCTCGCTACCGAACATATTATTCAACATTATCAATGCGACCCCTCCTTATTCGCCAGCCGGCCGGATTATTTACTGCATGTACGCGGCCTATCGATGCGCGATGCAGGCATTCTAGATGGGGATTTACTTGCGGTACGGCGTCAACCTGAAGCTCAAGACGGCCAGCTAATCATCGCCCGGCTTGATCATGAGGTCACGGTCAAACGCTTCAAGCGACACGGCAAAAAAGTGGAGCTGATTGCGGAAAACCCGGATTACCCTAACTTGGTGATTGAACCTGAGCAGGTAGACTTCGCCCTTGAAGGCATCGTAGTTGGCTTAATCCGACCGAGCGCATTTTAAACTCTATCCTCCATCCTCTTAACGCTTCCTCAAACCCCTTATTTCTTTCGCTAGGCTTAACCTTTGAGCTGCGCCATCAGACTATCAGTTAAAATATATTTTTTTATAGTTTTTATGAGTGACTCAGTCACTCTTCCCTGAAGTGCGATTGTTGATGTATCTACAAAAGCAGCTTCAATTTATGACTTTTTCATGACTCAGAATATATTGCGCAATGGCGTCAACGCGGATGCAGCGCTACCTAACGTGTCCTCAGTTGGGATAAACAGTCGCCGCCGCGTTTGCGTCGCGCCTATGATGGACTGGACGGATCGTCACTGCCGCTACTTCCATCGACTCATAACGCGCCATACCTGGCTTTATACAGAGATGGTGACCACAGGCGCCCTATTGCATGGCAATGCCGAACAACATTTTGCATTTAACGAAAAAGAGCACCCGCTTGCATTACAACTTGGCGGTAGCGAACCCAGTGAGCTAGCCCGCTGCGCCAAACTTGCCGCCACCGCGAATTATGATGAAATCAATCTGAATTGCGGCTGTCCGTCTGAGCGCGTGCAACGCGGCGCATTTGGCGCCTGTCTCATGGCAGAGCCCGCGCTGGTCGCCGATTGCGTGCGCGCAATGTGCGACGCAGTATCTCTTCCGGTCACCGTAAAACACCGCATTGGCATTAACGACCGAACGGATTACGCATTTGTGCGCGATTTTGTGGGAACTGTAGCGGATGCGGGTTGCCGCACTTTTATTGTGCACGCCCGCAATGCGATCTTAGGTGGACTCAGCCCGAAAGAAAACCGCACGATTCCCCCGCTCCGCTACGATTACGTTCACCACTTAAAGCGCGACTTCCCCGAGCTTGAAATCATTTTAAATGGCGGCATTCAAACCCTTGAACAGATTGAAGAACACCTGGCTCAGGTAGATGGCGTTATGATCGGCCGCCAAGCCTACCACCAACCTTGGTTATTAGCGAGCGTTGACCGCGCTTTCTACCAGGCCGCCACCCCCATGCCACAACGGGCGGAAATTGAAGCAGAATTTATTGCTTATGCTGCGCAGGAGCTTGAGCACGGCACTTATTTAGGCGCCATGACGCGGCATATACTTGGCCTATATCATGAGATGCCCGGCGCGCGCGGCTGGCGGCGCGTACTCTCAGATCACCACAAACTTGCCGCAGGCGATTTGCAGATTTTTAATGAAGCACATCAGCACGGACTCTCTTTAGCCATTTGACACATCATGAAGCTTTACCACGAACTCTTACAGGATATTCTCAGCAACGGCACGTTTAAACCAGACCGCACCGGTACCGGCACCTTGAGCGTATTTGGCCGTCAATTACGCTTCGATCTCGCGGCAGGTTTACCTATTGTCACCACCAAAAAAACTCATCTTAAAAGCGTCATTTACGAATTGCTGTGGTTCTTAAAAGGCGATACGAATATTCAATATTTAAACGATCATGGCGTTACCATTTGGGATGAATGGGCAGATGAGAACGGTGACCTAGGCCCAGTCTATGGCCATCAATGGCGCTTTTGGCCTAAACCCGATGGCGGCACAATCGATCAAATTGCGGAGCTCGTCAGGCAACTCAAAGAACGACCGCACTCACGCCGCTTATTGCTCACGGCTTTAAATCTCGCCGATTTTCCAGACGAATCGCAAACCCCCGTGGAAAATGTTCATGCGGGCCGCATGGCGCTCGCGCCTTGTCACTGTTTAACGCAGTTTTACGTGAGCGACAATAAACTGAGCTGTCTCCTGTATTGCCGCAGCCAAGACGTCTTTTTAGGCACGCCTTTTAACCTTGTCGGCTACGCACTGTTGACACATATGCTAGCGCAGCAATGCGGGCTCACGGTTGGCGAGCTGATTTGGACCGGCGGCGATTGTCATCTTTATCTCAACCATTTAGAGCAAGTTAAACAACTGCTCACGCGCTCGCCCTATCCGCTGCCGCAATTCAGCTTTGCACGCAAACCCGATGATCTATTTAGTTACCGCTTTGAGGACTTTATTCTGACCGACTATCAATCCCACCCCGCGATCAAAGCGCCGATCGCCGTCTAAACTATGACTGAGCTTTCCATCATTGTCGCGCGCGCCCGTAATGGCGTAATTGGTCGGGATAATCAACTCCCTTGGCATCTCCCTGAGGATCTGGCCTTTTTTAAACGCACAACCCTGGGCGCGCCAGTTATTATGGGCCGCAAAACGCATGAATCGATTGGCCGGCCATTGCCTGGGCGGCGCAATCTTGTGGTTACGCGTGACCCTACGCGCGTCTTTGCTGGCTGCGAAACAGTAAGTAGTTTAACCGCTGCGCTGGCGCTTTGCGCTAGTGCGCCACGTGCCTTTTTAATTGGTGGAGCCCAGCTTTATGCAGAAGGGTTACGCCACGCCGATCAACTTATCATTACTGAAATTGATCAAGATTTTGACGGGGATGCATTTTTTCCTAAACCTGATCCCCTAGTCTGGAAACAAATCACACGGAGTAAACATCGTAGCTTACCGCCAAACGATTTTGCTTATGCGTTTGTTATTTATGAGCGTAAGTAGGAGGGTAATCCCCCCATTTTTAATAGTTTTTAAAAGTAGAACACTAAGCTGCCATTAAGCTTATTTATTTAGCTTTGCGAAATATCACTCAAGATTGGAAAATGCCACCTATCACATGGCGGACTGCAAAAATTCAATTTGCCATCTTATTTGGCGAGCGTTTTACAGCTTCACTATAAAAAGCTGTAAAATTTAACCGTGGCTTCGGACACACAAATCTATGGTCCCCCCGTTTTTTGCAAGACTGATTTTTGATGCTGTGGTGGCTTGCCTAAATCTATTCGGAGTCATTGTAGGGAGAAATCTCCCTGCTCCACGATGAGAGCCGCGCCCAGTGATCCTAAAAAATTTCTCAGTCTTAGTGACTTATTGTGTGAACAGGTTCTTCACCGGGCCTCTGTGCCGTTTACGTCATCAAATTTCAGCGTTCGCAAAACCAGTGGGTGGGTGTTAATAAATTGTTAAAAAAACATGCTTAAGCAGGCATAACAAAAGCCTTTTCTTCAAACACTTTATGGCGAGCAACAACTGCCCATGCGATTCTTGCCAGCTTATTGGCGAGTGCACAGGCGACGACATTCGAGTGTCGTCGTGTCAGCATGATTTGTATCCAGAGGCTAAGCTGATCGACACGTTTATCAGCGTTTTTCATAATGGAACGAGCACATTGCACAAGGAGCCGGCGGATATTTTTATCGCCACGTTTACTAATCCCCAGCAAGTTGGCTCTACCGCCCGTACTATATTGGCGCGGCACAAGCCCGATAGATGCGGCAAAATCTCGGCTACAACCATATTGTTTCCCATCGCCCATATCTGCCGCAAGCACGCTCGCTGTAATCGGGCCAATACCTGGAATGGTCATGAGCCGCTGGGCAATCTCGTCATCGGCCAATTGCGTGTGCAATTCCTTCTCGATATCGCTTACTTGTTCAGCGAGATACTTATAGTGCGCGTGCAACCGTTCTAGCATGGCCACTAACCGGGGTGGCAGTGGGTGTTCAGCTAATAGGGCAGGCAAACGCTTAATAACCGCGTGTCCAACCGGCAAACTCACACCAAATTCGAGCAGAAAACCATGAATCTGATTGATTGTGCTAGTTCTATCCTTAATCAACGCTTCGCGTACTCGGTGCAGAGCAGATAACGCGAGTTGCGATTCTGTCTTTGGCGTCACAAATCTCATTGAAGGCCTTGAGGCCGCTTCACAAATCGCTTCGGCATCTGCAAAGTCATTCTTGTTGCTCTTGACGAATGGGCGCACAAATTGCGGAGAAATGAGTTTAACCTGATGCCCGAATTCCTTCAGCTTGCGAGCCATATGGTGGGCTCCAGCGCACGCTTCCATGACCACTGTGATTGAATGAAAGTTGCTGAAAAACGTCAGCAATTGCTTGCGCGTCACTTTCTTGCGAAACATCATCCTTCCTGCTTTGTCTTGTCCATGAAGATGAAAGGATGTCTTACCTAAATCGATTCCTATTAGCGTTACCTTATCCATTGATGGCCTCCGTAAAATTCCCCACTAACTTAAACAGTTTAGACAGTGGGGGGACCATCTCATTAATTTCTGACAGGCTCCTGACAATCCAGTTAACTAAATTTACTGTGCCGTCAGATTAAATGTTGACTAGTACATATCGCGCCTCTTTGCTTTAGCAGCTTCTTATTTATCTCACTCAAACCTTCTACCCCTTCGATCAACATATCTTTTACGAACAACGCTTCATGCTTTGAACTCCAACACAATTTCATCTGATCGCCTTCCGGCTCTTTTTGGATCTCCCAGTGCCGCACGGACTGATCTTTGCTACCGGTCACCAAATACTGGTGTCCATTTAGCTCCGTCCAGGCCACACTATAAACTGGCCTGCCAAACGCTTGAATGACGCTGAGACACTCACCCGAAACAACCTCCCACAGCCGCACCGTTCTGTCCTCACTGCCCGAAGCGATCTGGGCTCCGCTGGGCGAATACACCACGCTAGTAACATAGAAGGTATGGCCCCTCAAGGTGAACCCCACCGCGCCGCTTGTCGCGTCCCACAGCCGCACCGTGTAGTCCTCACTGCCCGAGGCAAGCTGCGCGCCGCTCGGCGAATACACCACGCTATTAACATCGCCGGCATGACCTTTTAAGGTGTGCACCGCCGCCCCGCTGTACGCGTCCCACACCCGCACCGTGTTGTCACCACTGCCCGAAGCGATCTGCGCTCCGCTCGGCGAATACACCACGCTCCTAACAGACTCAGTATGGCCCCTCAAGGTGAGACCAGGCGCGCCGCTTGTCGCGTCCCACAGCCGCACCGTCTTGTCCCTACTGCCCGAAGCGAGCTGCGCTCCGCTCGGCGAATACACCACGCTAGTAACCCAGCTGGTATGGCCCGTCAAGGTGAGCACAGGCGCGCCGCTTGTCGCGTCCCACAGCCGCACCGTCTTGTCCCTACTGCCCGAAGCGAGCTGCGCTCCGCTGGGCGAATACACCACGCTAAAAACCTTGGAAGTATGGCCCGTCAAGGTGAGACCAGGCGCGCCGCTTGTCGCGTCCCACAGCCGCACCGTCTTGTCCCTACTGCCCGAAGCGATCTGCGCTCCGCTGGGCGAATACACCACGCTCGTAACAGAGGAGGTATGGCCCGTCAAGGTGAGCCCCGGCGCGCCGCTTGTCGCGTCCCACAGTCGCACCGTGTTGTCATAACTGCCCGAAGCGATCTGCGCTCCGCTCGGCGAATACACCACGCTCTCAACATAGCCGGTATGGCCCGTCAAGGTGGAACCAGGCGCGCCGCTTGTCGCGTCCCACAGCCGTACCGTTTTGTCATTACTGCCCGAAGCGAGCTGCGCTCCGCTCGGCGAATACACCACGCTCCTAACAGACTCAGTATGGCCCCTCAAGGTGAGACCAGGCGCGCCGCTTGTCGTGTCCCACAGACGAACCGTTTGGTCCCAACTGCCCGAAGCGAGCTGTGCTCCGCTCGGTGAATACACCACGCTAGTAACCCAGCTGGTATGGCCCGTCAAGGTGAGCACAGGCGCGCCGCTTGTCGCGTCCCACAGCCGCACCGTAGTGTCACTACTGCCCGAAGCGAGCTGCGCTCCGCTGGGCGAATACACCACGCTAAAAACCTTGGAAGTATGGCCCGTCAAGGTGAGACCAGGCGCGCCGCTTGTCGCGTCCCACAGCCGCACCGTGTTGTCCTCACTGCCCGAAGCGATTTGCGCTCCGCTGGGCGAATACACCACGCTCCTAACAGAGTCGGTATGGCCCCTCAAAGTGAGCCCAGGCGCGCCGCTTGTCGCGTCCCACAGCCGCACCGTGTTGTCCTCACTGCCCGAAGCGATCTGCGCGCCGCTCGGCGAATACACCACGCTATTAACCCAGCCGGTATGGCCCCTCAAGGTGTGGATTTTTGTCCAGCTTGACGTGTCGTACATGCAAATCACGCCGTTATCAAGACCCATCGCACAGAATTTCTCATCCGGCGAATAGGCACAGGATTTCACCGCTCCCTCTTCTTTCAGATACGCCCATTCGCCAAACTGCACTCCAGCCATCTGCGCGCCGCTTAAATTCGCTGCCCGCAGCCAGCTCGTGCGAAGCTTCACGTCGCTTAAGTCTGCCCCGTGTAAATGCGCCGAATCAAATATCCCAAAACTCAGATCTGCGCCAGGGATTCGGATCCCCTTTAAATCCATCCCATTAAACTGGATCCCCGCTCTGACCAGAATCGTGATCGCATTCGCCGCACCCTGACTGACCGATCCTGTCTGCGTTGAGGCTTTGATCCACGCCAGCAGCGGTTTCACCAGGGCTTTGTTCTGTTGCACTCGCTCCACTAAAAACCGCTGAATCGTTGTATCCTCCACCAGATTAAATCGGTTCAATACCCCTTCCTGATCGACCTGATCCGAGTCATTCAGCGCTCTCCACAGACCCTGTACATTCTTTATTCCGTTCAACGGCTCAGGACCCGCTGATAACTCTATTCCAGCCGAGTTTTCCAACTCTTCCCACACCCCGCGCGCCACTAAATAATCCTGAATCGATTTATGAATAAATCGATATTGATCTCCCTGGCGCGACAGCGGCGCATTAAACCGTAACAGCCGTGTCTTTTCCTCCGTGTCTCCTAGATAAAACGCTCGCCAATCCGGTTTTTTCCAATCTTGCGCTGCTGAGTACGTCACCGACACCAACCGCCTTTCATACATCGCTAACGCTAAATCCTGACTATACGCCCAGCCATGCCTCGTAAATTCCTCATCCAATTCATCAAGCGCTTCCTGTTCCTTGGGTGTAAGTTGGATGCGTGCTAACCTTTCCTGCGATCGGTTCAGCCAATTCTCCACGAACTTCTCATAGAGGCCGATCCGCGTCAGCTTCGCTTGCTCTCCCTCGATTTTCAATGTCGGGAGCACTTCTAACGTCATTTTCAACATAAACGGCGTGCGCACCAGCTCTTTCAATTCAGTCAGATCTTTAAAGGCCTGCTGATATCTCTGCGCTGACCACTGCGGCTTGGTATTCTCAACATATTTGTCAATATAATCATCAATCCGCTTATCCGAAAACCCGACCAGACGACACTCCTCCAATAAGCTTGGACTGCCCGGTGGATAAAAATCTTTCTGATAATTTTCCCCTAAGTATTCTGGCCGGCTGCTGATCACCACTTTCGCTTGCCACTGGTCCAGTTTATTTCCCGCATAAAACGCCTGCGAGCGATGCGCGATCTCATCATACCCATCCAGAATAAAGATAAAGCGCCGCTCGGCACGCAATGCGTTGATCTGCGTCTCGGATAAACCTTGTTTTTTCAGATATTCCTCAATCACATTTTTACTCGGATTGTTTAAGGTATCCAGCGGAATGAATAATGGGATCGGACGCTCCTGCGATGACTTTGCTTTGTTATAGTCACTCCATAGGCGGCGAGCAAGATGTCGGTTAAACGTGGATTTGCCAGACCATGCTTCGCCCAACAGTAACAACACTTTTTTGTCTGAGGCGAGAAACGCGCTGACTTTGTATTCTAAATCAAAGGACTCGGCCGAATCCATGGTGAGGTTGCCTCCCGGCGCCACGTACATCGCGAGCGCATCTTTGATCTCATTCACTTCTTCGAGCTCTTTTGCATACTGGGCTTCTAACGCTTGGATGGCCTCTTCCAGACCTAAAGATGCAAGTGAGTCCTTGCTCTGCCACACGGCGCTTCGGGATCGAGTTAAAAGATGATCATCTCCTCGAGCTTTATATAACAATTGAGTGCCGACTTGCTTCCAAGCAGGATCCCATACGGGCGCTATGTAATCATCCACTTCACCTTCTATTGGGGCCGGCTGAGCAATTAGAGCCAATTGTGCTAACATTGCTTTGGCGTGTGTTTGTATCTGATCAGGTAAAGACTTTGCCTTTTCTAGCTGACTTAGCGCATGATATACGGCTTGCTGCACACGTTCATATTGCTCCCACTGCTTATTCTTGTTTTGTACCAACTCATCTAAGAACTTAATAGCAGCTTCTTGAATGGCTTCCTCTTTTTGAGTGCGAACTATTTGTTCTAAGCGTTGGCACAAGCCCAATAAGAAAGCTTCATTTCGGCCATATGGACTCTGCCGTGCAAAATGCTCAAATTGGACAAATTGACCTTCTTCTAAACAAGTATCCAAAAATTGCAGCGCTGCATACCAGTGCTGTTGTCTGCTTTTTGTCAGGCTCTCGCGATTGGTCGTGCCTGCCCCCGACACACTTGGACCAAAGTCTTTCATTTCATCAGCCAGCTTAGCTAAGCGCTTGACGGTCCCGCTCGTACCAGAAAACACCTCGCTAAAATGATCAAACGTCTCCAGTAATTTATTCGGATCGATAGTTCGCGCCGCACTAGCTAATGTACCCGTCCCTAAAACCATACTCGAACTCCAACGCCATATCTCTTGCCATCTGCCTTCATCATTGGGAATATGCAACAGCGCTTGACGCGCATAGTAGGCTTGAAAGCGTAGCTCTGGTATTTTACTTAACTTCGATAAAATCTGATCGAGCGGTTCTTGTACCTCGGTACGGATAATGCCGGTGATCCCGGCTTTGGCTATTGCGTCTAAAACCTGTGATATAGAACGCAGTAGCTGCTGAGGTTCGTGAATTTTGCCTTTCCGATGTTTCCTGCGTAAACGCTTTATCAAAGCTTGAAACAGGTTGACTAAATCTCCTACAATGCTCTTAAATAGCGATTCAGGCAGGCTATGAATCATCACGGCTATACTTTGGAGTGCCGTTAGATTTATGAGTCCTTCTGGCATAGTCAGTACTTTATGGGCCTCATCGAGTAAATCGCGGCATTTCTTCGGATCCGGCGTCGCGGCTAACGGAAGGACTTCCCGCCATATATTCAAATTTTTATCATTTCGTTGTCTGAAGGCTTCTAATACATTACTAGCTAATTCGTTTAATTCTTGCGCTGCGTGTGGAGAGGACCGTAGACATAGTGCTAAATGGCAGGTGTTTTTGATGTCACGCGGATCCTTTACAACATCATATTGCTCAGTCGCAACGGGCGGCAGGTTATATTTAAAGTGAAGTGCACTGACCTGAATAGGCAGGAAGGGGATCGTAGACTCATGCAATGCTGCCAGTCTTCGATCTGCCTCAAACGGATCGAGCGCTTGAACCGCCTCATAACTCGCACGCGCTTCTTTGATTAAGTTCTGACCTAGTAATAGATCACCGTATTCCAAGTAAGCTAGTGCCAAATATCTGCTAACCTCTGTAGTCCTTTTAGAGGGATCAATTTTGTTAAAAGTGTTTTGCGCTTCGATGAATGAACGCTGGGCTTTAAAAAAATCTTTATCTCTCTGCTGACGAGCCTGGTCTAAGTACTGTTGACCCTCTTTGAGGTAGTGAGCCAGATCGTAGAGAGGTATGTACTTAAGAGAATGTCCGATTTTAGATACTGTTATTGGCATCATAACAATACATATGAGCCCCTTCTAGTTTGTCAAGCCTCTTCGTAGATTTCAGACGAGTGTTGTTGCGACTCGACCTTGCCACCTCATCGCCACTTGCTTGAGCACCCTATCGCGAACCCACATCCTTTTCAAAGTGAATGAACGCTTTGCAAGCTTGAGGCTCGCATAGCCCCTTTAACCCATGTTAATGAAGCCGAATCAACTGCTAGCTCGAACCTCTTTTACTTACAAGTTCAGATGAAAGGCTGATTTTAAGCCTAGTCAGGATAAGCGATTCCGTCAAGCATATATGTCGCGAATAAATGAAATGTCCGCTTTGTTCCATGGCAAAAAACTAGCTCAAAGCAGGACTCAAAGTCGGTGTTTGTAGCAATAGTGTGACTCAGTATCGAATTGAAGGATTTTCATCAACAGCTACGGCCAATATACAGAAGAATGCTGTGGCTTCCTCCTCATTTATTTCAGGAAACTTGGGGCCGAGGATCAAATCTTCTTTTTAGAAGAATTTTTCAATAGATTATCTCTCCTCTGAGGATGCTTCGCCAAGTCTTCTTCGTGCGGAATTTCTTGGCCTTTGTTCAATCAAGCGAGCATTCATTGCACTTAAACTCTGGGGCCTCTCAATAGACATATCGGCTAAGGTCAGCTCGTTTTGAGATGAGGTCCAATATAAACTGACTTCCCTATTATTTTCTTGAGGTCCTACCTGCCAAATATGAACCGCACTACCTCTTCCACCTGCTACCATTTGAATGCCACGTTCAGAAGGCTCTTGCCACACCATTGAATCGATCAACCCAACAAAACCTGAAAGCGTTCCTGTACATTCGCCTGTTTCTACCGACCACAGTTTCACTGTCCCATCCCAACTCCCCGACGCCAGGAACTTACTATTTAGTGGTGAAAAGCTCACACTCCACACCTCATCACTATGCCCTTCAAGCATCTGCAACTCTTCTTCACTTTCCACATTCCACCGCCCCACTGCCCCGTCTTTACTCGCAGACGCCAGAAATTCTCCGCTTGGCTGTGAAAAACTCAGACTCCGCACCTCATCACTATGCCCTTCAAACGTTGCTATACATTCGCCTGTTACCGACCATAGTTTCACTTTTCCATCCCACCCTCCCGACGCTAGGAACTTATCGTTCGGCGAAAAAATTACTTTTTCCACTTTAACATTATGCCCTGTAAGCATATGCAACTTTTTTCCACCTCTCACTCTCCATAGCTTCACTTTTCCATCCCAACTTCCCGACGCCAGGGTCTCACCGTTTGATGAAAAGCACACACTAGTCACCCCATCACGATGCCCTTTAAACATATGTAACTTTTTTCCGCTCTTTACATTCCACAGCGTCACCGTCCCATCTTCGCTCCCCGACGCCAGGAACTTACTATTTAGTGGTGAAAAGCTCACACTCCACACCCCACCACCACTATGCCCTTTAAGGGTACGCAGCTCTTCTCCACTTTCCACGCTCCACAGCCTTACCGTTCCATCTTCACTCCCAGACGCCAGGAAATCGCCGTTCGGTGAAAAATCCAAACTCGTCACCCACCCCCTATGCCCTTGAAATCTATGCAACGCTTCTCGACGTTCCACGCTCCACAACTTCACTGTCTGATCATCACTCCCCGACGCCAGGAAATCGCCGTTCGGTGAAAAATTTACACTGGTCACCCAACCCCTATGCCCTTCAAACGTATGCAAGGCTTCCCCGCTTTCCACGCTCCATAGCCTCACCGTTTGATCATTACCCCCTGATGCCAGAACCTCGCCATTCGGTGAAAAATTCACACTCGTCACCCAACTACTATGTCCCTGAAGCGTATACAATTCTTCCTCGCGTCCCACACTCCACAGCTTCACCGTTCTATCCGCGCTCCCCGACGCCAGGATCTCGCCGTTTGGCGAAAAATTCACACTCAAAACCCCGCCACAATGCCCATTAAGCTTACTGGTATTCAGCAGCTGCGCTTTTTCGTTTCTCATTTTTCTTATTTTCCACAGCTTCACCGTATCATCTGAACTCCCCGACGCCAGAACCCCGCCTTTTGGTGAAAAATTTACACTATTCACCCAGCGACTATGCTCTTTAAGCGTCTGCAACTCTTCCCCACTTTCCACGCTCCACAGCCTCACCGTCGTATCTTCGTTCCCCGACACCAAGAACTGACTATCTGGCGAAAAATTCACACTCAAAACTCCGCCACAATGCCCATTAAGCGTACGCAGTGCTTCTTTGTTTCCCATTTTCCATAGCTTCACCGTTCCATCCCGACTCCCCGATGCAAGGAATTGGCGATTTGTCGAAAAATCCACACTCGTCACCCAACCCCTATGCCCTTCAAGGGTATGCACTAGCTTCAAATTCTTAGTTTGATACAATTTAATCTCACCAAGCATGCCAACAGCCAACCAGTACCCATCGGATGAATAACAGCAGCTATTAACATTGCTACCCACCTCTAAACTAGGCAACGCTCCAAAGTCCACCCCATCCAGCGTCGCCCTTTCCAAATTCGCCCCACGCAACCATGCGCCTTGCAATTTTACTTTGCTTAAATTCGCCTCTCTAAATTGCGTTCGGTCAAAAACCCCATAACGTAAGTCCGCTCCAGGCACCTTGATGTTACTCAGATCCAATCCACTCAACCGTCCCCCAGCTTTGACCAAAATTGTGAGCGCGTTCGCCGCCGCTTTTTCAAAGCCATCTAGTGCTTTCGAGGCCTTCATCCAATCTAAGAGCGGCTTTACCAACGTTTGCTCCTGCTGCACTCGCTCTATTAAAAAACTCAGCACCCCTGGATCTTCCACTATATTTAGGGTGTTGAACAACGCCAACGGTTCAAGCTCAATGTGATGTTCCGGCTCTTCCCATAGCACTCTCAGATCTTTCATTATGTTCAAATTGTCGGATACGCCTAACTGTCCGGTGTCAGCTGGCCCTTTCAGATTTTCCCATAACGCTCGAGCCACAAAATACTGCTGTACTGATGCGTGGATAAATTTATATTGGTTACCACCTTGGCGGATTAAGGGCGCATTAAAGCGGAGTAGTCGCGCCTTTTCAGCGCTTCCTAAAAATTCCTCACGCCAATTCCCTTTCCCGGCATCGCTTGCCTCTGAATATGTTGCGACGAACGGGGTTTTTTCTTGCTGATACATCTTCACCGCAAATTCTTGGCTAAACACCATGCCATGGCCTACAAAGCCACTTTCATCTAAGTGATCAAATACCTCTTGTTCCACTGGCTTTAATTGAATGCGCTCTAAACGTTCCTTCGAACGCGCAAACCAGTTTTCTACAAATTTGTCATACAGCGCCACTCGAGTCGTCAGCCATGACTCCCCGTTCCTGTGCAGCATTTCTAGCGTGGGCAAAACATCCAAGGCCATCCTCAGCATAAAAGGGCTGCGCACCAGCTCTTTTAAATCTGTTGTATCTTTAAAAGCCTGCTTGTATTTTTTGGCACCCCACTTCGGCTTGACATGCTTCACATATCGATCGATATAGTTTTCAATTGATTTATCTGAGAAAGGTGCCAGCCAATACTCTTCGAATAAACGAGTCTTATCTGGTGGTTGGAATTTACTTTGATAGCCGCGGCCTAAATATTCTGGCCGGCTGCTGATAATCACTTGCGCTTGCCAACGGTCCAGCCTGTTATCCGCATAGAAGGCCCGCGCGCGTTGCGCGATCTCATCATAGCCATCTAATATAAAGACAAAGCGCCGCGTGGTGCGCAAAGCCTCTATCTGCGCTTCCGTAAAGCCCTCCTGTTTGAAATATTCGGAGATCAAGTTTAGACTCGGATCTTTCAGCGTAGATAGAGAAATATAAAGCGGAATTCGGAGCTCATCTGATGCCTCTCCCGTTTCGCGGTACTCTTGCCATAGGCGTTGAGCAAGAAGCCGGTTAAAGGTAGATTTACCTGAACCCGCTCCGCCTAATAGTAAGAGCACTTTTTTGTCTGAATCTAGGAAAGTATTGACGGCATCGTTTAAATCAAAAGGAGGGCTTCCGACCACAGTTGTGGTGCATTGTAGTGCCACATACATCGAGAGAGCGTCTTTGGCTTCCCCCTCTTCCTCTAGGCTCTTTAAATATGTGCCTCCTAGGGCGTCGATATCTTGACCTAAAGTGGCCAACGGAACATATTGACGTTGTAGATCCCGTTTTTGCGCTTGGTTTAAACGGACGTCCCTTAAGAGCTCAGTAGGGGGTGTTCGCCAGATCGGATCCCAGACTGGCGGCACATAGGTGTCTGCCCCGGTTTGCTGAGCCGAACTTAACCTGGGCGCTACCTCGCTTAAAATCTTCTGAGCGTGTGTCTGTAGCGGTCCGTTCGGTAGCATCGCTAACCGCCCTAACGCATTTAATACCCCTTGCTCGACACTCTTATGCTGTACCCACTTCGTTTTGTTTTGTACTAAGTCACCTAAAAAGGTGACAGCCGATTGACTTATCTTTTCATCTTCTTGGGTGCGAGCAATTTGCTCTAAGCGCTGACATAAGCCCAGTAAAAAGTCTGTGTGGTGGCTATACTGGCTCTCACGAGAAAATTTCTCAAGTTTGACAAACTGGCCTGCTTCTATGAAGACATCCATAAATTGCAGCGCTGCATACCAGCGATGTTTCCATGTCGTTGTCAGCGCTTCACGGATTGTTGCCCCCCCTTCTTTAGCGCTCGAAATGAAATCTTTTGCTTCCTTTGCCAGCTCAGTCAGGCGCTTAAGTATCTCGTCCGTACCAGCGAAAGCCGTGCTGAAATTCTCAACGGTCTCCAGTAATTTAGCGGGATCTAACCTGTGGATCGCGCCGGCCAGGGTTAAACCACCTTTGGCTAATCCAAAGAGACGGCGCATCACTGCTTGCACGGAGCTCTCATCATTGTGAACATGCACCAGTGCTTGGCGTGCATAACGAGCTTGAAAGCTTATCGCAGGATCTTCATTCTGACTAAATTCACCAAGGATCTTATCCAATGGTTCTTGCAATTCCGTCCGGCGGATGCCTGTGACGCCAATGTGCGCCATCGCGTCTAATAGCTGCGAGGTGGTTTGCAGTAAAGCCAAGAGCTCCTGGGTATTGCCTTCTTGATGCACGTCCTTTAACTGCTCCTTCAAAGCTTGTAATACCTTAACTAAATTCCCTGTGCTAATCAGCCCGCTGCTTAGATTCCGTATCATTGCGGACAGGCTTCGCAGTACGGATTGATCCAGCATTTGGTGGTGAGTCAGTGCATCAAAGGTTCGGCTGATTAAGAGAAAGACAAATTCTTTATCGGGGATTGCCGCTAACGGCACGACCTCTCGCCATAATTCCGAGGTCTTGATTTTCTTTTGAGAAAAAGCTTCCAGCACCTCAATCGCCAAGGTGCGCAACGGTGCATCGATGTCTATTTGCGTAGCAGATTGTAAGCACACCGCTAAGTGACGAGTATTTTTGATGTCACGCGGACTCTCGACAACACCATACGGCTCAGTAGAGACAGACGGCCGGTTATCCTTAAAGCAAAGTGTACTAATCCGAATATTCGGGAACGATATCGCTGTTGCTACGCTTATTATTAAACTTTGGAAGAAAGTCTGTTGAGGAGAATATGACATCTCAGACTCATTCAATACTGCCAGTCTTCGATCTGCCTCAAGCGAATCGAACTCTCTGCCTGTCTCATAACAAGCCCTCGCTTCTTTGATTAACCCCCGCCTTTTGAATAAATCGCCTTGCCCGAAATACGCTTCAGCTAAACAATTTTTAACCTCTCCAGTTCTTTCAAAGGGAGAAATTTTGTTCAAAGTGTTTTGCGCATTGATGAATAAACGCGTGGCTTCCAAAGGATCTTTATCTTGCTGCTGAGCCTGGTTTAAGTACTTTCGGCCCTCTTTGAGGTAGTGAGCTGGGCGGTGGAAATGTCGGTGCTTAATAGAATATCCGATTTCAGGTACTGTTAATGGCATAGCGGCACATATGAGCCCCTTCTAGTTTGCTAAGCCTCTTCGTAGATTTCAGACGAGTGTTGTTGCGACTCGACCTTGCCACCTCATCGCCACTTGCTTGAGCACCCTATCGCGAACCCACATCCTTTTAAAAGTGAATGAACGCGCTGCAAGCTTGAGGCTCGCATCGCCCCTTACACCATGTTGATGAACCCGAATCAACTGCTAGCTCGAACCTCTTTTACTTACAAGTTCAGATGAACGACTGAATTTAATCCTAGTCACGATAAGCGGTTTCGTCAAGCAAGCGCCGTTCAACGCTTTGGCTATGCCCTCTGTTCAGCACCATCCTCAGGGCTGGCCGGGATTCACAAAGAATCCGCCACAGAGGCATCCCCCCAAAACAGAAGAAGTTAGCCCTCACAGCTTAGTGTTCTACTTTTAAAAACTATTAAAAATGGGGGGATTACCCAGCCAACTTCAACAGCTCAAAAAGGGCCGGCTTCTCTACAACTTGAGCCAGTTGACCAGACTTCCACAATATTTTTAATTGATTCAACGCAAATATTTGCAAGCTCTTGTCTGATCTTGCTACATCATACTGATAGTCAGTTGGAACTTTTTGCTGTAGCAGGTGCACTTTCAAAGTGGGAGAATCTATCGGCTCTCCATTGCGCGTCACGATCGTCAACGCTTTAAAAAAATTCTGCCAGTCTGCCAGATCTAACTGCTTTTCTATGATTTCTCGAATCTCGGGCGGAAGCCAGGCAGGTAACGAAGCTAATGAAGGCAGCAGAGATTTTTGCGTTGCTGGATAATGCGTAATGGCAGAGTTTGAGATAGGGGTTAGCATAGATCTACCCTCAACTACCCGCAATCGTCATCTGCTCAAGCAGCACTGAACCCGTCTCCTTAGCGCCATAGACATAGGCATCCGCGCCAATCGCCACGATCTGTTGAAACATTTGCTGCAAGGTGCTGGCTACCGTAATTTCTTCAACGGGATATTGAATTTCACCACCCTCGACCCAAAATCCCGCCGCGCCGCGCGAATAATCTCCGGTAACGTAGTTCACGCCGGGCCCCATCAACTCCGTAATAAAAAGCCCGGTGCCCAGTTTTTTTAACATTGCCGGCAAATCATCATGTGGTTGCGTCAGTGTGCTTTGCAACGCAAGGTTATGCGAACCGCCTGCATTACCGGTCGTTTGCATTCCCAGTTTGCGCGCCGAGTAGCTCGATAAGAAATAGCCTTGCATGATGCCGGCTTGCACCACCTCACGCGGGTGCGGGCGCACTCCTTCTGCATCAAACGGCGTGCTCCCCATCGCACGGGGGCGGTAAGGATCTTCCAGCAAACGAATATGTGGCGCAAAAATCTGACGGCCCAAGCCGTCGATGAGAAATGTCATGTTGCGATACAGCGCGCCACCACTCGCGGCCTGCACAAAAGCGCCAATCAACCCCGCTGCGAGCGGTGCTTCAAATAATACCGGGCATTTACGCGTGCTTAATGAGCGCGCACCAAGCTTTGCCAGCGCGCGTTGCGCTGCATATGCGCCAAGCTCCTCGGGCGCCGCTAAATCAGATGCGCTACGTTTCGATGTATACCAACTATCCTGTTGCATATGCTGGCCACGACCGGCAATCGGCGCACACGAAATAAAATGACGGGAAGTCGGATAGCCCGCTAAAAACCCTTGGCTAGTCGCCAATACAGAGTGCGCATGTTGCGCACAGACACTTGCCCCTTCCGAATTGCTGATACGGGCGTCCGTAGCAAACGCGGCTTGCTCGGTCTGGCGCGCGATTTCAGCCGCTTCATTAGCGCTGAGTTGCCAGGGATGATACAGATCGAGCGCGCGTGGCGTAGGTTCAAGTAACTCAATATCTGGCAAACCAGCGCAATCGTCCTCAGCCGTAAAGCGCGCAATATTATAGGCGGCAGCTACCGTATCGCGCAAAGCTTGCGGCATAAAATCTGAGGTGCCCGCCTGACCGCGTTTCTTGCCAATCAACACCGAGACCATCACCCCCTTGTCACGGTTGTGTTCGATAGTTTCAACCTCGCCGCGACGCACCGTTACGGATAAACCATCGCCTTCGGAAACACATACCGTTGCATCAGAGGCTCCAAGCTGTTTAGCGTGGCGCAAAATATCCGAAGCGATTTCTTTTAATTGTTCTTGCGTACGCGGAAAAGAATGTGTGCTAGCGACCATATTGAATGCAACTTAATTTGAAGTGAAGAATAAAAGAGAATCTTTATAGGTTGATTTTACAGCTCCTGATTTGGCGCTGACAACCGAATAAAGTGCTCGCGGTAGTATTTCAGCTCATCGATTGATTCATGAACATCGGCCAGCGCCGTATGCAACCCGCGTTTATGAAAACCTTTATAAATCGATGGCTGCCAGCGGCGACAGAGCTCTTTTATAGTACTCACATCCAGGTTACGATAATGAAAAAATTTCTCAAGCTCAGGCATCCATTGCGCCATAAAACGACGATCTTGGCAGATTGAGTTACCGCACATCGGGGATTTGCCCGGCGCTACATAGCGCTGTATAAACTCACGAATCTGTCTGACTGCCTCGTGCTCATCGAGGGTGGAAGCACGCACCCGCTCAATCAGACCTGACGCGCCATGAGTCTTTTGATTCCACTCATCCATGGCGCTTAAAACTTGATCTGTTTGATGAATCGCAAGCACCGGCCCATCTATTGAGGTCGTCAAATTGGAGTCCGTCACCACCACCGCAATCTCAAGAATACGGTCAGTCGCAGGGTGCAAACCCGTCATTTCCATATCTAGCCAGATCAGGTTAAATTCGCTGCGGGCAAGACTTGCTGGAGTAGCGGAAAGAGTCTCAGAAACATCAGAATGAGTTAGATTGGGTATCATATGCTTAAAGTTTTTTAGCAAAACAGCGCTAAATCGGCGAAAATCTCAACTTACTATTTTCGCACACTCAATCTAACGGATAGCCCCTATATGCTGACTATATTTTTTATGCTGGCGTTAATTGCAATGGTCAGTACGAAATTATGGCTTGCTACGCGCCAAATTCGTTATGTCACATTCCATCGTAACGCAGTTCCGGTGCAGTTTGCTTCGACTATTTCACTCGCGGCCCATCAGCGCGCGGCTGATTACACGGTGGCGCGCACCCATCTTGCCAACGCTGAAACCGTTACCGGTGCAATCGTTCTCTTTGCGCTCACCCTGTTAGGCGGGCTGCAAGCATTAAGCACAGCCGTTAGCGGTTGGTTCGGCCATGGTTATGCCGGACAAATTGCCCTAGTTGCCAGCGTGCTCGTACTTCTGAGCTTAATTGACCTGCCTTTTGACTATATTCGGCATTTTTCGATTGAGCAACGCTTTGGTTTTAATCGGATGACAAAAACGCTTTTTATTGTCGACTTGCTCAAAGGTCTTGCGCTAAGCGCTGTATTTGGCTTGCCGCTGCTTTTTATTGTGCTGTGGCTGATGGCGCAAGCAGGCCGTTTTTGGTGGCTGTGGGCCTGGGCAGTCTGGGCTACATTTAGCCTGCTAGCGCTGGTTATTTATCCCACTCTCATCGCGCCCCTGTTTAATAAATTCGAACCCTTGCGCGACGAAACCATGCGCAGCCGGATTGAGGCGCTCCTAAAACGCTGTGGCTTTGCCGCGCGAGGCTTATTTGTGATGGATGGCAGCCGCCGCTCGGCTCATGGCAATGCGTATTTCACCGGGTTTGGTCGAGCCAAACGGATTGTTTTTTTCGATACTTTGCTGGCGCGTTTATCAGAAAATGAAGTTGAGGCCGTGCTAGCGCATGAATTAGGGCATTTTAAACGACGCCATGTAACGCAACGGCTTGCTATCACCTTTGCCATCAGCTTTGGTTTAATGGCATTATTTGGCTGGCTGGTGCAACACGATTGGTTTTATAGCAGCTTGGGCGTGACGCCCCCCGCACTGACTACGGGCAACCCTCATGGCCTAGCGCTTATTTTGTTCTCTTTGATTATGCCGGTTTTTCTCTTTTTCTTGGGTCCGCTGAACAGCCTGCTTTCGCGCCGGCATGAATTTGAGGCAGATGCGTTTGCCGCCAAACAAACCGATGCCCATGAGTTAGTTAGCGCACTGGTTAAGCTCTATGAGGATAATGCCTCGACCTTAACTCCAGACCCTATCTATAGCACTTTTTATTATTCACATCCACCAGCAGCACAGCGTATCGAGCAACTCTTGGCAGCAGCATGAACGCTCTCGAACAGGGGATAATTACTGCGTCCTACGGCCGCCATTATTTAATTGAGTTAGAAAATAATGGCGGCCTATTACAAGGATTCCCACGCGGTAAAAAAAATGAAGCGGCAGTTGGCGATAAAGTCATTTGCGAACGCCGATCAAATAATCAAGGGGTGATTGTCGAGATTTTGCCGCGCCATAATTTACTCTATCGCTCAGATTTATTTAAATCAAAATATTTAGCCGCCAACCTTGATCAGCTGCTGATTGTCCTAGCCACTGAGCCATACTTTAGTGAAGACCTGCTAGGTCGCGCATTGGTCGCCGCGCAAGCTAATCAACTCACGGTGCTTATTGTATTAAATAAAATTGACTTAGGCGCTCAATTGGCGAACGCGCGCGCGCGGCTAAATGTGTATCGCGGGCTAGGCTTCGAGGTACTTGAAACTTCAGTTTGCGCTAACCCCGAAGCCACACATGAGCAGCTAGCGGGTCGGCTCGCCGGACGAGCAACGTTACTATTAGGCCAATCCGGCATGGGTAAATCAACTTTAGTGAATTTGCTGGTGCCTGAAGCCCAGGCCGCTACCCGTGAGATTTCAACTGCGTTAAAGACAGGGAAGCACACTACAACGCTGACTCGGCTCTATACACTGCCTGAAGGCGGCGTATTGATTGATTCACCAGGCTTCCAGGAATTTGGCTTACAACATTTATCTGAAGAAACGCTGGTGCGCGCATTTGCAGAGTTCCAGCCATTTCTTGGAAGCTGTCGCTTTTATAATTGCCGTCATCTACATGAACCGGATTGCGCAGTATTAACAGCGTTGGCGAGAGGGGAAATTGCGCTAGCAAGGCATGCGCTTTATATGCAATTGCTCGCCGAAAAAAAGCGATAGAGCGCCAACACTTAGCTGCGCTCTATCTACACCTGCTCGCTTTTTAGGACAGCGCGGCTAGCCGTTCTTTATTTTTTAAGAGCTACGTTTAATCTTGTGACGTCGATGCTTCAGCTCTTTTTGCCCCTGAGAACCATTGCCTCTGAACGAGCTTCGTTAGTCAACAATGTTCTTAAGTGCCATTTTTTGTGCGGAGTATAAATCACTACTCCTGAAAGCTTTTGACCATTATAAGCACAGGATTCTGCTTGAGGTTGAGTTTTATTTCGAAACTCAAGAGATATATCATAAACATGGCCAGCATCAGCTATTTCGGACAGTTTGCCGGTTGCGCTGCACAAGCCACTCTCCTCATCCTCAGTGTAAGTAACTACGCCATCTTCCGTGAAAGTTAGGGTTATATCGCTATGTATGTTGGCTTTATCAGCCTCGCCGGATGGCTCACGCGCTAGAAAAGTGGTAGCCCCGCGATTATGAAACACTCCTTTCGCCAACTCTTGAATTCCAATTTTTTGCTCATATTCTGGATTATATGGCTCCTTGATTTCTTGTAGACCAAGATTCAATTCAGAATCTGGTGTAATTTTAAGCGTTCTTTTCATATCATTCTCATCAAGCTCTGCTGACATAATAATGTCTTGAGATTTATCGCCGTCGCCTGATAAATTGAAAAGCTTTGCATCTAAAGACGAGAAGTGACCTTTTCCAAGAGGTTTACTTTTTGTACCATGAATCAGTAAAATTGCTCCGCGAGTATAGCTAACCACATAGTAACGACCGCCATTCAATATGGCGATCAAAGGCTTTTCTTGCTGCCCCCCATATAATCCCGCTGCTTCCATAGGAGTAAAAGGCTTGCTAAGTTCTCTAGGCTTAGACGTATCGATTATTTCGTCCCCGCCACAGGCCGCAAGCGTTAAGCTAATCATTACTGCCAGAGCACACCGTTTCATAAAGATCTCCGTGTCGACTTCAGCGTTTTTAAATTCAAATCCTCTGCAAAATTCAATCCTTACTTATTGCTAATAACCCTCTAATCAAACTGCTTTCAGATACAGCTTACCGTTCTTATTA
Organism: Mycoavidus cysteinexigens; assembly: GCF_003966915.1. NCBI lineage: Bacteria > Pseudomonadati > Pseudomonadota > Betaproteobacteria > Burkholderiales > Burkholderiaceae > Mycoavidus > Mycoavidus cysteinexigens. Next base: position 1,000,536 of record NZ_AP018150.1, on the reverse strand, counting down.
CATTTTGAAAAGCGGTTTTCTTTTTTGTTTCATGCTTTGTATTTTTTTCGCTTAGAATAAGCGGTCTAAGCCGCTCATTCTCACACACCGCGCCCGTACAGCAGCAGAATTTTCATCTAATACTCGCTAACCACGCTTACCCCAACCAAACCGCAATGGTTAGCATTACCAACAGTAACATCCATAAAACCATGGCCCGCCAGCCTAGTCCGATCGCCGACTGCAACATCGCTGGCGTGCATTCCTCCCCCACCGACATTGGCTGCTCGTCGCTAACCAGCAGATCTATACTCGAAGGTTCAGCATGGGGGCCATTTAAGCGAGCGCCTAAAGCCCCGCTACCTGCGGCTAACAAGACCTCATCGTTTGTATCAATCGGCCGCCGCACTTCTTTGCGCCAGGCATAAAGCGCATCTTCAAAGTTACCGACAATCGCAAAGCCCAGCGCCGTCAAGCGCGCAGGAACCCAATCCAGGATAAAGAAAGCCTGTTGTGCAAACCTGGCAAGAGGCGCATGGCGCTGATCTACTGTAGAAGACTCAGACCATAAGCGCGCTAAATATTCCGCCACCCGATATAACACTGCGCCAGCAGGTCCAAATGGGACTAAAAACCAGAAAAAAACGCCAAATACATGCCGATGAGAGGCGATCACTGCATGACTCAACGTATGGCGCACAATTTCACTCACTGGCATAGCACTGGTGTCGATACCGGTCCACTGGTGCAGGATCTCGCGGGCGCGCAAAATATCATGGTTATTTAACGCAAACTGAATATCGGTGAAATAGTGGCTGAATTGCCTAAAGCCAAGAGTGAAATAGACAACCACGATATTCCAGGCAAACGCAAACACGAAGTGGATACGATACAGCACGTAATACACCAAAGCCACCCCGAGTGCCCAGGGTAGGGCAACAGCGAGCCAAGCAAGCGCGCTACGCTTGATTGCACCGTCTGCATCAAAGCTATGTTTGACCAACATTGCATGATGACGCAGCAATGCAGAAACAGGGTTTTGCAATGATAATGCGCGGACCTGTTCAAGAATAAGAGCGAACAATATGGAGAAAAAAGTCATGCGAAAAACCACGCCTGTCGAGTTAAATCCTACAAATTCGATGAAATAAAAAAGCACCCAAAGTTTTGCGCTATGGGTGCTTTTTCGCTCAGCTAAAATGCTGCTTTAGGCTGCCGGTGTAGCAGAGCGATTTTTGAAGGTCAGCTTCTCTTTAATCCGTGCCGATTTACCAGAACGTTCGCGCAGATAATAGAGCTTCGCGCGACGCACTGCGCCACGGCGCTTCACCGCGATACTTGCCAACAACGGCGAGTAAGTCTGAAAAGTCCGCTCAACGCCTTCACCCGATGAAATTTTACGGACAATAAACGATGAATTCAAACCGCGGTTACGCTTAGCGATCACCACACCTTCATAAGCCTGCACCCGCTTGCGGCTGCCTTCAACCACATTGACACTGACAATGACGGTGTCGCCGGGGGCAAAATCCGGAATCGTTTTACCCGCAAGCACGCGCTCGATTTCTTCTTGCTCGAGCTGTTCAATCAAATGCATGATTTACTCCAAAAATCATCTTACCAACGTTGTCTGCATACCCTCGAATCGAGTCGTGGCCTTGGCAGAGGATGACACTATAAAAATGGCGCCTCACTAAAGTGTGGCGCCGCCTATCGTTTCTCTTACGCTTGATTAAGCATAAAATACACGTTCTTTTGCAGCTTAAAGCTAACGCACATGCTGGTTTGCATGCGCCGCCAGCCAGGCTTGATCCGCTTCCGTTAAGGTTTGTTTCAAACGCGCCGCAGCAATTAAATCAGGCCGTTTTGCAAGCGTTTTCGCTAAAGCCTGTTCACGCCGCCATTTTTTAATGGCCGCATGGTTTCCCCCTAATAATACCTCAGGTACACGCATTCCGTTGTACTCTTCTGGACGCGTGTAATGCGGACAATCCAGCAAACCATCTACGAAGCTATCTTGGAGTGCAGATTGCGCATCACTTAAGACCTCGGGCAACTGGCGGATTACGGCATCCATCAGCGCCATCGCCGGCAATTCGCCGCCAGAGAGGACAAAATCACCCATACTGACTTCTTCATCGACTTCTGCATCAATCAACCTTTGATCAATGCCTTCGTAGCGTCCACATAAAAGTACTAAACCAGGCTCGGCCGCCAGACGCATCACGTCAAGGTGCGTTAACGGCTTGCCTTGTGGCGACATCAGGATAATGCGAGGCGTCACGCCTATTTTAGCCTGTTGCGCTTGCGCAGCGGCTAGCGCGGCCGCCAGCGGCTGCGCCAACATAACCATGCCGGGACCGCCGCCGTATGGGCGATCATCAACTGTCCGATGACGATCGGTGGTGAAATCACGTGGATTCCAAGTGCGCAACTCATAACGCTTCTGCTTCGCCGCGCGGCCTATAACGCCCCATTCCGTGAGAGCCCGAAACATGTCTGGAAAAAGCGTAACCGCGTCAAATTGCATCGCACCCTCTAATCCACGCAGGTTCTGCGCTAGCAGTGACTATCAACGAGGATGTTTAGTTTAGTAATCCAAGTCCCAATCGACTAAAATTTTGCCGCCAGCTAAATCAACCTGATGAATATAGGCACCAACGAACGGAATCAGCCGCTCATGATTCACTTGCTCGCCCGCTTGATTTAAAGCTGAGTAGGCAATCCGCAGGACCGCATGGGCGCTGTTATCGATCAGGTCGCTCACTTTACCTAGCATCACCCCGGCTCGGTTAACGACCTCAAGCCCAATTAAATCTACCCAATAATATTCATCGTTAGCCAGCGCCGGAAAATCAGCGCGCCGCACGAAAACGCGCAGCCCTTTTAGCGCCTGCGCTGCTTCACGCTCGCTGCATTCAGCAAGCTGCGCTACGATTGCGCCGCTATGTACTTTGGCCTCCAGCACCGTCACGCACCGCGGATTCTGTGCTTGGCCCTCTGGCTTACCACCATTGGCAGCGCTGTGGTGCTTAATCAGCCACCAGCGCTTGGCGCTGCAAAGCGCATCGCTACCTTGATTACGCTGCGCATGGGGGTAAATTTTGACCCAGCCGTGCACGCCATAAGCGCCTCCGACTACGCCTACTTCTATACAATCATTCGGCATAACATCTGGCGATACCGCGACACTCATCATTCTGACACTCTACGGCAAACGTCTTAAGCGTAGCTTAGGGCTAAGCAATAAATAATCTTTAAGCAGCGACTTGCTTAGCGGCTTCTTTAACACGGATTGCTACGGCAGCGGATAACTGAGCGCCAGTTCCTTGCCAATAAGCTAGGCGATCTTGATTCAAACGCAGGGTTTCGCCCTTAGTTTCGAGCGGATCGTAAAAACCAAGGCTCTCAATAAAACGGCCATCGCGGCGGTTACGCGAATCCGTTACAACGATGTTATAAAATGGGCGGTTCTTTCTACCACCACGTGCGAAGCGGATAATAACCATATTAGAATCCTTAAAAATCCAGAGATATTCGAATCCAGAGGTATTCGAATGGCAAAGGGCGCAATTATAGCCGAAGTTTGAAAAGTATGGGTTATTTGACTCTGGTTTTAGGCTATCTTCATGAATTTAAAACAGATTTTTATAAAATCGCTATTCATTATCAAATAACGTGAGCTGCGCAGTAGCGCCCTGGCGGATCGGTTTTAGAACCGGGCGCATAAAAGATGAACTGTCTAAAGGTTCATATTGACAGCGCTTTAACCCCAGCCGACGCACCGCATTTGCAAAGCGCTGCTGCAGCAAATTGGCCCATAGGCCCTCCCCTTGCATACGCTGACCGAACTCCGCGCGATAGTCTTTGCCGTCGCGCATTTCTTGCACGCGGTTCATAACGCGCTGCGCGCGATCTGGAAAATGAGTCGCTAGCCACTGCCGAAACAACGGAGCCACCTCCCACGGCAAACGGAGCACGACATAGTTCGCACTGGTAGCGCCCGCGCTGGCGCAAGCCGCTAATACACGCTCTAGCTCTGGCTCAGTAATAAATGGAATCACTGGCGCAATCGATACCGCAACCGGAATACCTGCCGCCGCCAACCTCTGCACTGTACGCAAGCGCCGCTCTGGAGCCGCGGCGCGTGGCTCTAAAATGCGCGCTAGCGTAGCGTCAAGCGTGGTCATCGAGATTGTCACCGTGGCCTGTTGACGCTCCGCCATGGGTGCGAGCAAATCCAGATCGCGCTCGATTAAGGATGACTTTGTAATCAAACCCACTGGGTGGGCGCAAGTGTGCAACACTTCAAGGACGCGGCGAGTTATGCAGAGCTTGCGCTCTATCGGTTGATAGGCATCCGTATTAATGCCAAGTGCAATCGGTTGCGGTTGATAGGACGGCTTGGCCAGCTCGCGCTCAAGCAATTGTGGCGCATTCACTTTTGCATATAAGCGGCTCTCAAAATCAAGCCCAGGCGATAACCCTAGATAGCTATGCGTAGGCCGCGCAAAACAATATATACACCCGTGCTCACAGCCTCGATAGGGATTCAGCGAGACGTTAAATGGAAGATCAGGAGAAGTGTTATACGTTAGGATGCTTTTTGCTTGCTCGCTAAAGACTTCGGTGTGTAAGGGCGGCGCCTCGATATCATCAGGCGACCAGCCATCGTCGAAGGAATCGCGCTGATCGATTTCAAAGCGCCCTGGCAGATGGGTTGTTGCGCCACGCCCCTTATAGTGGATTAGCGGCGCGATGAGCGGTTTAGGACTCATAGCAGATACGTTTTCAGTAATAAATACTGTATAAATATACAGTATTTATTACCGTAAATCTATTTTTTGCATCGCCATTCTGGGCAGTGCTGAGATTGCCGCCTTTAAACGCTACGCGATTCAGACTTTGGATATTTTGCCGCGCCCAGCAGTGATCACCTCGAATATTACGTCTTAGCCAACATCACCGTTTTCGGATACGCCAATTCACCTGGCGCATCCGCTTTTAACCATGGAAAATTTGTCAGGTATTTATAACCCTTTATGCTCGTTCTGGACCTTACTCGAAAACTCTAAAATTTCTCTGAAAAAAATCTAATAATTTATTCTCCGAGAATCGAGCGCCTTTCTGGTTTAACAGCTTATGATTTACCTTACTTAACCCGATTACTCCTTCTATCAGCGTATCCTCCACCACCGTTGCCTGATTCCCTGACATCCAATATAGCTTTACCTGATACCCTTCCCCCTCTTTTATTACCCCCCACTTATGCACTGACCCATCAGCACTACCCATCAATAAATATTCCCCTTCGGGCTGCCCTTGCCAGGCCACACTTAGTACTCCCCCCCTAAAACCTTGAATCTTCCTCAAACATTGACCCGAGGACACCTCCCACAGTCGAACCGTATGGTCCAGACTCCCCGAGGCAAGCTGAGCCCCGTTGAGCGAATATGCGACGCTAATGATAGAATCCGTATGTCCGCGTAACGTCGGACCCGCCTGACCGCTTGGCGCGTCCCACAGACGTACCGTATGGTCAGAACTCCCCGAGGCAAGCTGAGCCCCGTTGGGCGAATACGCGATGCCATTGACAGAATTCGTATGTCCGCGTAACGTCAGGCCCGCCTGACCGCTTGGCGCGTCCCACAAACGTACTGTACTGTCCACTCCCCCTGAGGCAAGCTGAGTGCCTCTGGGCGAATACGCAACGCTATTAACCCAATTCGTATGTCCGCGCAACGTCGGGCCCGCCTGACCGCTTAGCGCGTCCCATAGACGTACCGTATGGTCCCAACTTCCTGAGGCAAGCTGAGCGCCGCTGGGTGAATACGCGACGCTACTGACCCAGTTCGTATGTCCGCGCAACGTCGGGCCCGCCTGACCGCTTGGCGCGTCCCACAAACGTACCGTATTCTCTCTACTCCTCGAGGCAAGCTGAGTACCGCTGGGAGAATACACCACACTACTGACAGAATTCGTATGTCCGCGCAAAGTGTGGATTTTTGCCCAACTCAACGTGTCATACACATCGATCTCGCCCTCCTCAAAACCCATCGCACAGCTTTTGCCATCTGAGGAATAAGCACACGCATAGACCTTTCTCTTTTCCTGCAGAGAATGTCGGGCAAACTGGACACCCGCCATCTGCGCGCCTCTTAGATTCGCCCCACGCAGCCATATCTGACGAAAATCGACCTCTCTTAAATCCGCTCCTTGCAACTGCGCTGAGTCGAATACCCCACTACTTAAATCCGCTGCCGGTATCCGGATTCTCTTTAGATCTGCCCCATTAAACTGTATCCCTGCTCTGACCAATATCGTCATCGCATTCGCCGCTCCCACCGTCACAGAGGCACAAGGGTCTTTAGAAGCTTCTATCCATGTATGCAGATACGCTTTAAACTGCAATTGCTTTTTGACCTGCTCGACCAAAAAATCCAAGATAACCGACTCTTTGACCAACAAAAGCTGATTCAGTACATCTTTAGGATTGGGTTCTATGGCCTCAAAATCAGGAGCACAAATGGCTCGAGCCACTAAATACTCCTGCATCGACTTATGCGAAAATTCGTAGTGCTGCCTTTGTTTCATTTGGAACGGCGCGTTAAAGCGCAGTAGTTGCGCCTTTGCCTCATTGGCAAAAAATGCCTCGTACACTTTTCGATATCGATTTTTAAAATTTTCGTTATCTTGAGCAGAGGTAAGAGCTGCTTTAGTCAGCTCCACTGCGCACTTCTGTATATATGCAAAGCCTTGTTGCATGAATCCGCCGGCGCGCTCACAGAGTTCTTTCTTGGCCTTCTCCTCATCATCCGTTAATGGGATAGCACCTAAGCGAACTTGCCAATTACTCCACCACTTCTGAAAATATTGTTCATAGACCGTACCCAGCGTTAAAGTCTTTTGAGTTTGAGGCCCTTCCTCCAATTCAGGCAGAATCTGCAACAGCATACGCAGTACAAACGGACGCTCCAGTTCCTTGCCTAAATGGGTCAATTGGCTCAAGGCCTGCTGATACTGTTCTGCGGTCCAAGGAGAATTGGTTTTATGAATATAATTTTGAATATAATTAGACCTCTGCGCTGCTGAAAACGGCGCCATCCACACTTCCCTAAATCCATTACGAGTCCCTTTAGGACGGAAATACGTTTGATAATTCGCATCCAGATATTCGGGACGGCTCGTAATCACAAATTTTGACCTTTCCCACTCCCATAATTCATTCAAATCATAAAAATTACGATTCCGCTCTTTGATCTCATCATATCCATCAAATATAAAAATACAGCGTTGATGCGAATGCTGACGTAAGGCTTCAATCTGTTCTGGCGCAAATCCTTTACTTTGCAAAAACTGTTGTATCACCTGCCTATTCGGATTTTCTATGTTTCTAAGCTCGACAAAGAATATTAACGGCGGATCGTTTTGGGTTTCGGATAGATGCTGATACTCTTCCAGTTTTTTAATCGCCAGATGACGGTTAAATGTCGATTTTCCTGTACCCGCTACACCCTGTAATAAGAATACCGTCGCCTCTGAGGCAAAGAATCGCTCTAACTCTTCTTCAAGGTCGACCGTCTCTTCACCCTGCCTACCTTTTTTGATTCCTTGGACCGGCACATACATCGACAGCACATCCCATTCTCCCTTGGCTTTTAAACTTTTTTCATACTCTTTCTTGAATTGCTCAATATTTTCGCCCAGTATCGCAAGAGGTTCAGGGGCCGACTGTAGCACTTCTCTCTGCACTGCCTGGCTCTTTTCAAGGCCTTGCATTAAAATTTCTAATGATTTGGGGTCTAAAGCACTTGCATTGAAATTTACTGTAGATTCATTATGCGCGCCATGGACTGAGATATTAATCAAGCCATAGCTGTTTTGCGTTACTGATCGCGCCTCTGAAATAGGAAACATGCTGGTCGCTCCTCTCTAATCATTCGTTGATCTGCTGCATACCTCACTACCCGCTAAGAATTCAACTTTCGCTGAATAACTCCCCCTGCTTCAAAGCTGGCACATGAACAACAACAAGATTTTTGAAAGTATTCGATTTTTATTCGAAGTTTTACGCATACAATTCTAAGCCAAATTTGCTTCGGATATCTCATACTTAATTCGCCTTAACAAGGCATAAAAGCCTTTAATTTGAACTCTGTTCCGAAGCAAAAAAAGTAACCTCTCTATAACCCTGGGGCGAACGTCGGGAAACTGCTGAAGCAGAGGCAGTGATGCGTTGTTCGACGAGATGAAAGTTAGCGACGCCTGAGAACCTCTCGCACCAACGGCAAGTGGTTGATGCGATACTCAATTTTACGACGCTGCTCAACGGTCAGCGGCAAATGGCGCATTTCCTCGGGCCATAACGCCAAACACCGCTCAATCGTGTCTTTAACAATCTGCGCCGCTAAAACTGTGCTTAAACCGAGTAACTTATAAAGTTCACGATACGTTTTTAGCGTCTGCGCGGAGAGTATTTGATCAATTTTTTTGTTTACAGCAAGAAATGGAGTCTCGTCAAAATACAAAAATACGGGAACCTGATCATAGGCTGGCGCCAATTCCGGCGTGCGGCCATCACGGTAGATCAGTGAGAAGTTTTTTAAATGCGCATCCGTATTGCCTAGCAGCGTATTCACGACTTGCCGGCGGATATAAGCCGCAACTTGCCGCTCTCCGTGCACCGCAGCGTGTAATAAAACCGCGGCCAGTGTTTCATAGTCGGTCCGCTTACCATATTTACGTTCGGGTGCCAGGCTTAATACCTGACAAAAATCTTCAATATGGATACGCTGCCCTTCCGGGGTGCGGTCAAAGCGCCGTACTGCTAAAAATTCTTGCGCTGACGATGTCCTAGCTGGAGCCTGTACTCTTTCGTCTAACGCGGAGATTGGAGCCAGCCAGCAATCCGCCGTTTCAATGCCAGCCATACGCGTGAGCGCCATCCCAGAAAATTCGGTATAGACCATATCATTCCGTTGCGCCGACGGAAATTTACCGATGATAGGTTCGCCATCAAGCCCCTGTTCAAGATGCATTGTGTAACGCAGATTTCCGTCGAGGGCCGATAAAGCCAGCTTAAACTGCACGCCGGCAAGCGAAAATGCATCTGCCAGCGGCGCTTCAATGGCTTGCGGTCCGAAGGCGCTTTTTTGATTCACATTGTGTTTGAGCTTGATGCTTTCCGCTGGCCACTCAGCCCGCATTATGACTGCGCCAGGCAAATTATTGCCCGCTGCCGCCAGTAACTCTAGGCCGTCATTGAGGGTCGTATGGCGCTCGGCGGCTAACCACTCTCGGAGCGGTCCTTCGGGCAGTAAATTATCAAAAAAGGGGGGTAAACGGCCCAAGCCGCGAGTTAAAACTGTGGCCGGTTCGGTGAATAGCTGACGCGTCAACGCATCATTGCCAAACACATTATAAGCCAGCGATAAAGTCGGGCGATGCGGCTCCGACAAATAAGCATCGTCCGCCAAAAACTGATAAATATCGCCAATTTGCGACAAAAAACCGACCCGAATTTGGTTCAGGTAAACTGCTAAGAACTTCATGAGCGGGATTGAGCAAGCAAGAACTCAACGCCCGTTTTACTTGCATGCGGCGATAAAGTTCCGCCACTCGCAATGAAACTTTGCGTTAGCGGCGCCAAATCTTTAGGAACTAATATCAGTTCCGCCCCGACTGCATTAGCTAATGCAATCAAGGTGGAAAGTTGCGCATCCACTTCACCCCGCTCAAGCTGCGAAATGCGCTGACGCGACCATCCAGTTTTAGCGATGATCTGTGCTGTTTTAATGCCCGCTTGCTTACGCATGGCTCGCAATTGCTGGAAGAACCTTTTATATGACATATAGTATTGTGCCATTTCTTAATTTGACACTTTAATTATAGTCATTTTAACGAGTTTGCGCGAATGGACTTTTTATCTTGTCTGCTAACCCGTCCGCTTTAATCTGCTCTGCTAAGCGTTTGAGCCCACCCAGCCAATAAGCTCGGCGGACTCCGTCCGGTTAAGAAAACTGTGCTTCTGCAAGCCAGCTCTCTATGCTCTCGCTGTCACTCATGATCGCCGCCCCTAGCCCGGGCGCTTGGGTCAAAATATGCGTCGCAAAAAAGTGGGCTGTTGCAATTTTTTGCGCGTAGAAAGTTTCATCTAGCGCATAGTGTTCTTGTGCAATCAGCAAGGCGCGGGCCATTTGCCAGCCGGCCAGCACAGTGCCAGCAAGCTTTAGGTATAACACGGCACCCGCATAGGCGATAGTGGGCTGGGTTTTGCTGCGCTCAACCATAAAATCAAGCACGCTCTCTAAGCTATGACGGCCCGCCCGTAAATGGGTATGCATCACTTTAGCGGCTAGGCTATTGGATGCGGCCAGCGCCTCTTCAGTTGCTAGGATACGCGCCATCAATATTTTGGCTGCCGCGCCGCCATCGCGCGCGGTTTTGCGTCCCACCAAGTCGTTTGCCTGGATTGCCGTAGTCCCCTCGTAAATGCTTAGGATGCGCGCATCACGATAATACTGGGCCGCGCCCGTCTCTTCAATAAAGCCCATGCCGCCATGCACTTGCACGCCAAGGCTGGCTACCTCGCTGGCTAATTCAGTGTTCCAGCCCTTGACGATCGGGACTAAATATTCGTAAAGAGCCTGGTTTTCGAGCTTCGTCTTTGCCTCTGGCGCGTGCTCAGCAAAATCTCGTAACGCAGCAGCATAGTAAGCAAGGGCGCGCGCTCCTTCCGTTAAAGCACGCATGGTCATCAGCATCCGGCGTACATCTGGGTGTTTAATGATGGGCGCCGCATGCGGCGTCGAGCCGTCTAGGGGACGGCCTTGCAGCCGCGTTTTTGCGTAGGCGAGAGCCTGTTGATAAGCCCGCTCAGCCAAAGCGATACCTTGCATGCCCACCGCGAAGCGAGCTGCATTCATCATGATAAACATGCTTTCGAGGCCGCGATTTTCCGCTCCAATCAGATAGCCGATGGCCCCGCCCTGATCTCCATATTGAAGGACGGCGGTTGGACTGGCATGAATGCCCAATTTATGTTCGAGCGACACGCAATGCACATCGTTACGCGCACCGAGTGAACCATCCTGATTAACTAAAAATTTAGGCACTAAAAATAATGACAAGCCCTTCACCCCATCAGGCGCATTCGTCGTACGCGCTAACACGAGATGGAGAATATTGGCCGCTAGATCATGCTCGCCATAAGTAATAAAAATTTTTGTGCCAAATAATTTGTAAGTTCCATCGTCTTGCTGCTGGGCGCGCGTGCGTATGAGGGCAAGATCAGAACCCGCTTGAGGCTCAGTGAGATTCATAGTGCCGGTCCAGGCGCCAGAAATCAGCAACGGCACAAAGCGCTTCTTTTGTTCTTCGCTGCCCGCGGTGAGCAGTGCTTCGATCGCGCCATCCGTCAGGAGTGGGCATAGCGCAAACGATAAATTAGCGGCATTGAGGATTTCATTACAGGCCGCGCCCAGCAATTTTGGCAAGCCCTGACCGCCATACGCGGGCGGGTGCACAATCCCCTGCCAGCCGGCTTGCGTAAACTGGGCAAAGGCTGATTTAAAGCCTGGCGTCGCAGTCACTTCGCCCTGGCGCAAAACCGCTGGCTGACAATCGCCCACGCGATTGAGCGGGGCGATAATTTCATGATTGAATTTTGCGGCTTCCTCCAGTATCGCGCGCACCATGTCAAGGTTAGCGTCTTCTAAGCCAGGCAAAGCTGCAATCGCTTCGAGCCCAGCCAGCGCTTGCATGGTGAATATAATCTCTTTGAGTGGGGCGCTATAGCTCATCTTCTCCTCCTATGACCCAATTCAATCAGCGGTTTACAGCGGTTAAATGAGATTAGGCTTTTTGCAATTCAGTCACTAACTCTGGCACCAGCTCAAAGAGATCGCCCACTAGACCATAATCTGCTACGCTAAAGATCGGTGCATCAGCGTCTTTGTTAATCGCGACGATCACTTTCGCATCTTTCATGCCCGCCAAATGTTGGATCGCGCCTGAGATACCTACCGCCAAATACAATTGCGGCGCGACAATTTTGCCGGTCTGTCCGACTTGGTAGTCATTCGGTACAAAACCGGCATCGACGGCTGCGCGCGAAGCGCCCAAAGCAGCGCCTAACTGGTTCGCCAGCGGCTCTAGCAATTTTGTGTAATTTTCCGCAGAACCCAGCCCGCGCCCACCTGATACCACCACTTTCGCAGCGGTCAGTTCCGGCCGCTCAAGTTGCGTGAGCTCGCGCCGCATAAATTGAGAAAAGCCTGTCTCAGGGGCTGCTTCAAGCGCTTCAAGCGGTGCGTTTTGGTTCTGCGCTGCCGCGGCCTCGAAAGCTGTGCCACGCACCGTTATGACTTTGATTGCATCATTCGATTGCACCGTGGCAATCACATTGCCAGCATAAATTGGACGCTCAAAGGTATCTAGACTCTGGATGGCGATCACTTCGGAAATCTGCGCCACATCCAGTTTGGCGGCGATACGCGGCGCAATATTTTTACCGTACGCGCTCGCTAATAGAACAATATGCGAATAAGACGCAGCAATCTTAAGCGCCGTTGCCGTCACATTTTCAGCCAAACCTTCAGCCAACTGCACCGCATCAGCTAAGAGGACTTTTGCCACACCAGCGAGCTGAGAGGCCTCGTTAGCCACGCTTTGCGCCTGATGGCCGGCGACTAATATATGTAGCTCTTGCCCGCTTAGGCTAGCTAGTTTAGAGGCTGCACTCACTGCATTATGCATGCCCCCCTTCAATTGATGATTGTCGTGTTCAGCAATAAGTAAAATTGTCATGTCGCCTCTTTTTGATTATCTAAAAAACTCACTGACCCTAAACCATTAGAGAACTTTTGCTTCGTTTTTTAGTTTGTCGACTAAAGTTTTAACGTCCGGCACCTTAACACCGGCCGGACGCGCCGCGGGTTCAGCAACTTTAAGGGTTTTTAGACGCGGCGCAATATCCACGCCCAGCGTGTCTGGAGACAGGGTCTCAAGCGGTTTCTTCTTGGCTCTCATGATGCTTGGCAGCGTTAGATAGCGTGGCTCGTTTAAACGCAAGTCGGTGGTTATTACCGCTGGCAACGTCAAGGAAAGCGTTTCTAGCCCGCCATCAATTTCACGCGTGACATGGGCGCGCCCATCCACCATAGTGACCTTTGAAGCAAAGGTTGCTTGCGGCAGATCACATAGAGCCGCCAGCATCTGACCGGTCTGATTAGCATCATCGTCGATTGCTTGCTTACCCAAAATAATCAGTTGCGGCGCTTCTTTTTTTACCAACGCTTGTAGAAGTTTAGCGACGGCCAAGGGTTGCAACTCTTGATTCGTTTCCACCAAAATCGCGCGGTCCGCACCCATTGCCAATGCACTGCGCAAGGTTTCTTGACACAGCGCCACACCACATGAAACCGCAACAATTTCAGTTACCAGCCCAGCTTCTTTAAGCCGCACCGCTTCTTCAACGGCGATTTCATCGAATGGATTCATCGACATTTTCACATGCGCCGTGTCCACCCCGGTGTGGTCAGGCTTGACGCGCACCTTTACGTTGTAATCTACAACCCGCTTGACTGCTACCAGAACCTTCATCCGCCTACTCCATTCTAAATATTTATTGAGCGCCACTATCGCGATGAGCCATCCCGCTGATCCATTACCAAGCCACGAGCGCCTCTCCTTTAAACTGGCGTTCAATATATTGCCTCACTTCAGGTGAATGATAGGCTTTGACGAGCTTGGCCACCCAAGGTTTGTTTTGATCGCTTGCCCGCACGGCAATTAGATTGGCATACGGTCCTTTGGGATCTTCGATAGCGATTGCATCCCGCACTGGAGTCAAGCCAGCTTGCACGGCAAAATCTGTATTGATAGCGGCAGCATCAACATCTTTCAAGACGCGTGGAATCTGAGCCGCATCCAACTCAATCAGTTTTAGTTTTTTCGGATTATCCGTAATATCAAGCGGGGTGGCGAGTTCTACGCCAGCGCGCAGCTTGATCAAGCCTTGCTTTTGCAGAAGCAATAATACGCGGTTGCCATTGGTGGGATCATTCGGCAAGGCAATTTTGGCGCCAGGCTTAAGCTCAGATAAAGATTTGACGCGCGCTGAATAAATCCCCAATGGGAAAGTCACTGTATTCGCGACACTCACCAGCGCATATTTACGATCTTTGTTCTGCGCAACTAAATAAGGCAAATGCTGAAAACTATTGGCATCCAGATCACCCGCAGCAAGCGCAGCATTAGGCTGCACAAAATCAGAGAATTCGATGATCTGGAGATCCAGGCCATCTGGCGCTTTTGCTGCCACGGCTTTCACTACCGCCATAATTTGCGCATGCGGACCCGCCGTAACACCTACTTTGATTTTTTCTGCAGCGCCAGCCACCGCGGACCCCAAAAACAAACTTCCTAAGATCACCGCAAAGCGGGATAAAGCACGAAATTGCATAATGATTTCTCCTGTTTATTTATGGCTAAGCCGGCGCACCAGCCAATCTCCGCCTGACTGCACCAACTGCACGAAAACCACGAGTATACCGACTACCGCCAACATGACTTCAGGTAGAAAGCGTTGATAACCGTAGCGGATACCAACATCGCCCAACCCGCCGCCGCCGATGGCGCCCGCCATTGCTGAATAGCCTACCAAGCTCACTAAGGTTACCGTCAAACCCGCAATAATCCCAGGCCAGGCTTCGGGTAACAGTACTTTACAGATAATTTGCCGGGTACTCGCCCCCATCGCCTGCGCCGCTTCAATCAAACCCGCATCCACTTCACGCAGCGCCACTTCGACCAAGCGCGCTACAAATGGCGCGGCCGCAATAGTTAATGGCACAATCGCCGCCAGCGTCCCAATCGAAGAACCGACCAATAGCCGGGTAAAGGGAATCACCGCCACGAGTAAAATAATAAAAGGGGTTGAGCGTATCGCGTTGATAACGAACCCAAGGATATGATTTAACGCGAGATTGGGCAGCACTCCATCGCGTGCGCTTAAGTAAAGGATAATCCCTAATGGCACGCCTAACAGCGCGCCAAGCAAACCGGATACGCCGACCATCAGCAGCGTTTCTTCAAACGATAAAAGTAGGAGACTCAGCATTTTATTCTAGATCCAATAATTCCTCGACAAGCACCCCGCGCTGCCGCAAAAATGCCATGGCCTCCGCGACTTTGACTGGAGCGCCACTCGCCAGCACAGCTAAAGACCCAAACGGCTGCCCTTGGACCTCATCAATCCGACCATGCAAGATATTAAAATCGATCATCGCATAATGCCGCATGGTCTCCGATAGCACGGGTTGATCAACTCCGCTCGCAAAGGCGAGTCGGAGTAAATGATGGTACTTTTCGCCGGCGTGATTATCGTGCATTTGTACCCGCAAACGCGCTTTTAGCGCCGGCGGCAATTCATGCGCAATGGTTTCACCTAATAATGAGCGCGTAACCTCGTGTTGCGGTTGCAAAAACACCTCTCGGACCGGCCCGACCTCAAGGATGCGGCCCGCATCCAACACCGCCACTCGGTCACAGACCGCCTTGATGACTTCCATTTGATGCGTAATTAACACAATCGTCAGCTTTAGCTCATGGTTAATACGCTTAAGCAAGTCTAAAATCGAGCGTGTGGTTTCAGGATCAAGCGCAGAGGTGGCTTCATCAGATAGCAGCACGCGTGGCCGGTTCGCCAGAGCGCGTGCAATCCCTACTCTTTGCTTTTGCCCGCCACTAATTTGCGTTGGATAGCGGTCTTTTTGCGCACTTAAGCCCACCAATTCAAGCAAGGGTAATACGGTTGCCTCAATCTCGGCGCGCCGCATGCCAGCAAGTTCAAGCGGCAGCGCAACATTGCCAAATACGGTGCGCGAAGATAACAAATTGAAATGCTGAAAAATCATCCCAATATCGCGCCGGGCAGCGCGCAACGCATCTGGCGTAAGCGCTGTTAAATCACGCCCCGCAACCACAACGCGCCCATCTGTAGGGCGGGTGAGTAAATTAAGCGTGCGTATGAGCGTGCTTTTGCCTGCGCCGCTACGTCCGATAACGCCGAATATTTCACCTGCGCCAATCGTGAGGTTAACATCATGTAAAGCCTCTATTGGACCCTTGGGACCCGCGAAGCGCTGTGTAATGCGGTGAAGCTCAATCATAACTGGAACGGCGAAAGTGTTAACATATCTGATCTATGCGATTTTAATGGCAATGCTTAAGCAGACTCAAGCTCAAACCGCCTATAGGCTTAAAATTTGCCATTGACTGCTGAGTGCACTACGCTTCATTCTTGACACTGACACACCGCCAGGAGCCCGAACTTTGCTAACTGCTTTTTTAATTTCAACGGGCACCGTGGCGCTTGCCGAAATAGGCGATAAAACACAACTACTCTCCCTGGTTCTGGCGGCCCGTTATCGTAAACCCTGGCCGATTATCTTGGGCGTACTGATTGCGACGTTGGTCAATCATACCCTAGCTAGCGCGTTCGGCGCTTGGCTCGGCACTCGGCTGACCCCTGAATTGATGCGCTGGGCGCTGGCAATCTCGTTTATTGGCATGAGCTTATGGATGCTTATACCGGATAAATTCGACTCACAAAAACAGTATAACGCGGGTAAATTCGGCATCTTTGGCATCACGTTAATAGCTTTTTTCATTGCTGAGATAGGGGATAAGACACAACTGGCAACGATTGCTCTAGCCGCTCGTTTCCAGGATTTTTGGGGCGTAGTGATAGGCACAACGCTGGGCATGATGATCGCCAACGTACCGGCTATTTTGCTCGGCGAACGCTTCGCGCACCGGCTGCCGCAACGCTTAGTGCATGCGGTTGCGGCAGGTATATTTGCAGTGCTTGGGGTGATGGCGTTGCTTAATTTTTAGTCGCTCAGACGACGGTCCAGCCACCAGATGGTGGTGAACCGTAGTAAAGCTATCCAAATGCCCGGAGTTGGTCATCCTGCCTGAATCTAGAGTCTACAACGATCTCCTGACTCCCGTGGAGGCTTGAAGACGGCTCGCCTACCGCGCCGTGCTGCTTTAACAGCGCCTTGTTAGGGTTGCTTAGGCATTGTACGTTTTCGATTAAAGTATCGGCCAAGGTAAGGCTTTCATGCGTCGAGCTCCAGCACAAAAACACTTTATATTCCCCACCCTCTTTTCTCACCTCCCACTGGCGAACAGACTTGTCGCCACTGCCAGTGACTAAATAATTGCCATTGAAAATTTCTTTCCATGCAATACTTGTGACTGAGCGGCCAAAACCTTGAATGACCTTCTGACACTGCCCCGTTTTGACATCCCATAGACGTAATGTATTGTCAAAACTGCCTGAGGCAAGTTGATCCCCTTGTGGTGAATACACAATGTTAAGAACCCAATTTGTATGCTCGCTTAAGGTGTAGTGCAATGTACCCGTTTGGGCGTCCCACAAACGCACAGTCTTGTCATCACTAGCGGAGGCAAGTTGATCCCCTTGCGGCGAATATACGATGCTGCGAATTGATTTTTTATGGCCACTTAAGGTGTGGCACAATCTACCCGTTTGAGCATCCCACAGCCGCACAGTCTTATCATCACTGCTCGACGCGAGCTGATCCCCCTTTGGTGAATACACAACCCTATCAATATCCTTCGTATGGCCGCTTAAAGTGTGACGCAATGTGCCTGTTTGGGGGTCCCACAAACACACAGCCTGATCCCAACTGCCCGAGGCAAGCTGATCTCCTTGCGGCGAATACACGATGCTGCGAATTGATTTTGTATGGCCGTTTAAAGTGTGTTGTAATTTACCCGTTTGGGCGTCCCACAAACGCACAGTCTTGTCACTACTAGCGGAGGCAAGCTGATCTCCTTGCGGTGAATACATAACTCTATGGACCCAATCCGTATGCCCACTTAAGGTGTAGCACAATGCACCCGTTTGAGCGTCCCACAAACACACGGTCTTGTCATTACTGGCGGAGGCAAGCTGATTTCCTTGCGGCGCATACACGATGCTGCTAATTGATTTTTTATGGCCGCTTAAGGTATGGCGTAATTTACCCGTTTGAGCATCCCATAGCCGCACGGTCTTGCCATCACTACTACTCGACGCGATCTGATCCCCCCTTGGTGAATACACAATACTTCTAACATCCTCCATCTGCTCGCTTAAAGAGTGGCGTAATACCTCCGTTTTGACGTCCCAAAGCCGCACGGTCTTATCATAACCGCCCGAGGCAAGCTGATCTCCATTTGGTGAATACGAGATGCTACTAACAAAACCTATATGCCCGTTTAAAATGTGGCGCAGTGCGCCCGTTTTGACATCCCATAGACGCACGGTTTTGTCCCAACTGCCTGAGGCAAGCTGATCTCCTTGCGGTGAATACACGGCGCTCATAACCCAACCTGTATGCCCACTTAACGTGCGGCACAGTGCACCCGTTTTGACATCCCATAACCGCACGGTTTTATCTTTGCTACTCGAAGCAATTTGATTCCCTTTTGGCGAATATGCGATGTTAGTAACAGAATGTCTATGACCACTTAAGGTATAGAGCAGTCGACCCGTTTGAATCTCCCACAAACATGCGGTTTTGTCGTCACTGCCCGAGACGAGTTGATCCCCCTGCGGTGAATAGGCAACGCTGGTAACCTTCCCGGTATGGCTGCTTAAAATGCGCAGACAAACCCCCGTTTTGGCATCCCACAACCGCACGGTCTTGTCATGACTGCCCGAGGCAAGTCGATTCCCGTGCGGCGCATACACGGCGCTATTAACCAGACTTGTATGGCCGCTTAAGGTGTGGAGCAACGCCCCAGTTTGAGCGTTCCACAGCCGCACCATATGGTCCCAACTGCCCGAGGCAAGCTGATCCCCCTGAGGTGAATAAACGATGCTAGTCACCCGACTCGTATGGCCACATAAGGTCAAAATCTTTTCCCAATTTGATGTCTGATATAGACTGATCGTATTGTTTTCGAGACCCACGGCGTGGGTTTTCCCATCCGGTGAATACGCACACGAACACACAATGCTTTTTTCTTGTAGATACGGCCATTCGCCAAACTGCGCCCCCGCCATCTGCGCGCCACTAAAATTCGCTTGGCGCAACCAAGCCGCTTGAAGCTTGACTCCTGTCAAATCCGCCTCCTGCAATTGCACGGAATCGAATACGCCTTTACTCAGATCCGCCCCGGGAATCCTGATACCTTTTAAATCGGCTCGGTTAAATTGTACGCCTGCTCTGACTAAGATCGTAATTGCATTAGCCGCCCCCACTGCCACCGAGAAAAGCGGATCTTTAGAGGCTTCTATCCATGCATAAAGATATGCTTTAAAAGGAAGGTACTGCTCAACCCTCTCTACTAAGAAATCGAGGATCAGGGGTTCATCCACCAGTAAATATTGATTCAGTACCGCATGGGCGTCAGGGGCAGAGCTGCTAAACCGCGGCCCACAAATCGCTCGCGCCACTAGATAATCTTGAATCGATTTATGGATAAACCGATAATGTTGGCCTTGGTGAATCAGCGGCGCATTAAAGAGCAATAAGCGTTTTTCTGCATCTTTTTCAAAATAAGCACGCCATGCCTCTGGAACGACCTCATCATACTCAGGATCATAGGATGCTTGTATGATGCCTTTTTGGGTCAGTGTAACCGCCATCTCTTGGCTTGCTCGAAGTCCTTCCGCAGTTAAATGAGGCCCTAACCTGCTTCGCGCTTTCTCCTCTTCCTCGGTTAAATCAATGTACTGCAAACGTTCTTTGGAGCGGCTCCACCAACGGGAAATATACTCGTCATACAGTGTAATGCGGGTGACCGGCGCTGACTCACTTTCAATCAGGTCAGGTAACAGATCAAGCGCCATTCGGAGTAAAAATGGGCGACGAATCGCTTCTTTTAAAGTCGGCAAACGATTAAGTGCAACTTGATACCGTTTAAGAGTCCACCCTATCCGCTCAGTATGCTCAATATATTTTTCAATATAAGCTTTTATCCAGTCATCTGAAATCGGCGAAATCCAATATTCTTGCAGCGCAGAGGTTTGACCCCGTTTTTGAAACTGGCTGTGATATCCATCTGCAAGATACTCCGGGCGAGAGCTGATAATGATTTGCGCATTCTTCCAGTGATCGAGTTTGTTATCCGTATAAAATGCCTGAGCGTGATCCTTGATTTCATCAAACCCATCTAAAATAAAGATACACCGATTTTCTTTTCGAAGTACCTCAATTGCATTTTCCGAAAACCCTTGTTCGAGCAAATAACTCTCAATCAAATCCTCGCGAGAAGGTTTATGTTCGGCAAGTGCAATAAAAAGAGGAATAGGAGCATCAGGGAATTGTTGATATTTGTCCCAAAGCGTACGCGTTAAATGTCGATTAAAGGTAGTTTTACCCGCACCCGCCTCACCCAGCAGTAAAAGTACTTTTTTGTCGGACGATAAAAAATCGTATACCTTATCTATTAAAATAAAGGAGGTCTGTGCATACGCAGTTTCCTGCCCTTGAGCAGGAATATAAAAAGTGAGAGCATCTCTCACCGCATCCAATTCTTCCAGCGTATTCAAGTATCCAGCCCTTAATTCTTCAATATGCTTACCTAATTGCGCTAAAGGCTTATAACGTGCAGTCTCTGCATGGGCGTTTAATTTACCCAAGCCTTTTTCTAATTCGCTAACGCCTGTGACCAGTTCCTGGACATGGGCTTGAACCTGCACAAGCCCTCTCCCCATGGTTTGCGCGACACTTGAATGCTCCATGAAACCTGTTTCTACGGTTTGAACCAGATTTGCATAAGATTGATTCATCTCTTGCCTAAAATCCTTGATTTGAGGAAGGAATGTTCTGGCATAAGCACCGTGTTGAATCGTTTCTTGAACTTCCTTAAGAATCAAGCTGCTGGGCTTATCTTGCCAAAAAGGATGCCAGGCTGGGGGCGCGTAATCAAGGCGATCCATCGCTTCAAGCGTAAGAGGCGTCCATAGATTACCGATACGATCCAAGGTTTGTGCTGCGTATTGCTTCACGGCCTCATGGCGACCCCATCTTTCCCCACCCTGCTTTAAGCTCATCAAAAAACGTAACGCACTGTCTTTAGTCTCTTTATCATGATTTCTACACGCTATCCGCTCCAGGCGATCACACAAGCCTTGCAAGAAATATTGATCCTTTGCATAGTTCCCTTGACTTAAAAATTGATCTATACCTCTCAACCAACCTTTCTCTATCAAGAGATCGATATAGCACAATGCAATGTACCAATCTGTACCCGAGCGATGGAAACCGTATTTTTCTAAAATTAATCGAATACCTTTCTGAAATCGTTCGAACCCTTCCCAGAATTTATCGGGATCCAAGGTTTGAATCGCCCCCGCGAAGTAAGCTGCACTGCCTCCAAACTGAAGAGCCGCTTGTATGGCCACCTCTTTCCATTCTTGTTGGTTTTCTAACCGTTTCAAAGCTTGGCGGGCGTACCGCGCCTGAAACGCTAAGCAGACATCCTGGTGGCTATTCTTCTCTTTTTCATCCTGTAACTGCTTAAGCAGCGAATTCATTGATGTTTTCAGCGACTCATCACCTAACTTACCGATTTGAGCTTCGTACATCGTGTCAAGAAGCAACGTTAGGGCTTGCAGTAGCGAGGTGAGCTGAAGCTTGTTATTTTTGCGGTGGGCCAGATTTAGCAAACGCCCTAACTGTCCAAACAACCTCACACAGTCAGCAGCTAAGTGCTCATCTTGCGACAAATGCGAGCGATTTAAGATCATAAAAGCCAGACCTTGCAACGCGGCCACGTTAATAAAATTTTCAAGTTCGCTTTCGAGCCTATTTATAATCGTGCGATGATGTCCGACATGGTCCAGTGGGCTCAGTGCTACGACCTCTTGGACAATAGCTAAATTACAGAAATGACTATTGGCAAACCGGCGTATGACTTCATTAGCACCGTCTCTAAGCTCATACATCTCTAGATTGTGCCTCGGACCTTCTTGCAAACACCAAGCCAAGTGACGAGTTTCTTTAATCTCTTCGAGTTTGCTCATTAAAATATAAGGCTGACTCAACAGAGTTGGCACCAGGTCTTGACTAAAAAAAGAGGCAGTGGAAGAAAGTGGCATCGGATGCAAGGAAAGCCTTTCTAGCTCACGGGTAAAATCTATAGGCAATGGAACCTGGGCAGGTCGTTCGGTAGGAGCCGTATAGTTTTTTTTATTTAAGTGGACGCCACTTGACCCACGCTCGACCTCTCGCTTTCTCGAAGAAGTGCTACTGGCGGTATATCGTTCAAAAAGACTCCGCTCCTTTTGCTCCAGTATTTTGGCTTCTGCAGTCCGTCCTAGCGTCCTTAGTAACGCACTGTATTCTGAATAAATCGATCCAAACATTTTGACCGTTTGAAGATCAATAAAAATTTTTTCTAGTACTTCTTCCAGCAATTTTTGAGCTGCTTTATAGTGATTTTCTGCCTCAACGACTTGACCTTCTCTTTTATACCAATCCGCCGTATCTTTATCCAGTCGCACTTGCTCAAGCATCTGCTGAGGTGTTTGAAGAGCATGCTGACTTTGTGCAGCAGGATTGGATCTTGAAAACAGGCCACTGACAGGTGTAAACATTGCGTTCCTTGTACGGGTATTTTCTAATTCTCGTTCGGTTCAATGAACGAGTCGTGTAGAAAAGTCCAATTTCTTAAAACTTTTAACAATAGATGAAGTCTAAAAATAGGGAGTACGCCGCATATTTTGCGCGCTGAGCTCAAAGACCCTATCGTCCATATAGACAATTGGGCTGAATTGTAACGATAGACAAATGATTTTTGCAAAAAATTATGGCGTATGGGTCGACTGCCTATTTTGTGGGACGCACAAGGCCACCCTTTATCCATCGAGCGTACCGCGACAGCTAATTGAGCGGGAGTAAAAACCCGTTCAATGGACTTAGTTTATTTAACAAGGCAGCTCCCTGCTGATGGGCTGAAATTAAAAGAGCGAGATGTACGCCCATCATTAGGCAAAACAAAACCTGAGCACAAATTCGCATTGAAATTATCGGAGAACTTGCGATTACTCTAGAGAGCGTTAGATGCAGCAAACAAAAACTTCAGATGGTAGCAATGCGCTTTTTGGTTGATGAGAACGGTCAGCCATTAAACATCTACACTTTGGTACGAACTGAAAAGTCGTTTGAATTTCTGTCTTAAAGGAGACGGATAACCAGATAATTGCTCGGCGAACGCTCTGCGCACCGGCTGCCGCAACGCTTAGTGCATGCGGTTGCAGCAGGTATATTTGCAGTGCCTGGGGTGATGGCGTTGCTTAATTTTTAGCGCGTCATTTTTCCAATGGCCCTATGCCTCGATCTACTATTTTTATATACCTTGCATAACTGAACAGGCGGTTTCGCTTCTGGGAGGTGAGTGCTTGTACGATACCTAGTTTTTCCATGTGAGCCAATGCCTTATTGACAGTGGTTGGTGTTAGACCTGTTTTCTCTACTAACCGACCCGAAGTGGTAACAGGACGCTCTATGAGTACTCGGTGGATTTGCAAAGTAGAAGGTGCCGCTCTGCCCAGCCGATTCATTTTTTCTCGATCCTGAGCGAGCAATTCGAGAAGTTGTTGCGCCGTTTCTACTGCCTGGGTAGCGGTAACAGTAATGGCTTCAGTAAAAAAATCGAGCCAGGCTTCCCAGTCACCAGTCAAGCGGACATTATTGAGCAGCTCATAATAGTATTGGCGATGAGTTTTGAAATAGAGGCTTAGATAGAGCATGGGTTCTCGTAACACCTTCTGTTCATATAAGAGCAACGTGATCAGGAGGCGGCCCAAGCGACCATTACCATCGAGAAATGGGTGGATCGTTTCAAACTGCACATGCGCTAACGCTGCTTTAAGCAAGACTGGCGTTGGCTCTGGCTGATCATGGAGAAATAGCTCGAGCTTGCTCATACATGCTAGCACTTCCTCCGCAGGAGGTGGAACAAAAGCCGCATTGCCTGGCCGTGTACCCCCAATCCAGTTTTGGCTGCGTCGAAATTCCCCTGGTGTTAGCTTACAACCACGGCCCTCTGCTAACAAAACGCTGTGCACTTCTCGAATCAGCCGCAACGACAATGGTAGCCCTTCTTTGAGCAGGCGCAAACCATGTTCGAGTGCTGCGACATAATGACTCACTTCACGTACATCATCTAATGGGACGCCCGGCATTTGATCTAGCTCGAACATCAACAAATCGGAGAGTGAAGATTGCGTTCCTTCGATCATGGACGAGAGCACCGCCTCCTTACGAACATACATGTAGAGAAAAAGCGAGGTGTCAGGTAGCAACGTTGATACGCTATCCAACTGTCCTAGCGCAAGTAACGCTTGGTCGAATTTTCTGCGCAATTCAGCAGTCCAAGCGATAGGTGGGCAAGGCGGAAGCGGCGCAGGTACGAAGGCCCGCGCTTTTTCGCCCGTTGTCGATATCGTGACATAGCGGCCTTGGAGCGTTCGTTTCATTGAGCGTAACCTAAAATAAGAAAGTCTATTATTTTACGATATCAATCAAAGATAAAATATGTTTTTGTCAAGGCAAAGAGTTGCTCTTATGAAAAGTTCGGTAATTCACCTTGAGCTTCGGGGGGAACCTCTCGCTATTGCGCCAAATAACCGATTAGTCCGAACTGAAGTTAACCCGCTCTGCATGCTGGATAGGTGCTTTTAAGCGATCCTCACCGTGCGCCTATTTTTTATTTCCAGTTGGATTCTAGCAAGAGTTTAATAGATGGTCCCCTCACTGTCTAAACTGCTAAGCCAGCTACAGTGAATTGTGCCAAATTTTGTAATGCATTGAGTAAGTTCGCGCTGCTGCAAATTGCCTAAAGTCAATTCATCGATAACCAAAAGGGTGAATTAGCGCCTACTGGCCTAACCCAGGATTTTTAAGGAAAAGTCAAAAAATATTCGTTTATATTCTAATTCTATCGAAAAGCTGGATGGTGCCCAGGGCCGGAATCGAACCGGCACGCCTTGCGGCGGGGGATTTTGAGTCCCCTGCGTCTACCTATTTCACCACCTGGGCTATCTGCTGTTAAAGCTAGGCGTTTCTTAGCGCCTATGCTTAGCAAGAAGCGGATTATAGCGAAAACCGCGCGTTCGTGCTATATATTGATGCAATTGATTACTTTATTTATTCATGATGACTGCGATGCGCATCTTAGCTCTTCTCGCTAACCGCTATGTATTTTTCCCTGGCATGTTTCTAAGCGGGATGTTTGTGGCGGGCAGCGCGCTCATAGCGGGCTGTACGCCAGCCCAATCTCAAGCTGAAACATCCGCGCAACAAACTCCCGCAGCAAAACGCTATCAAAACAATCCGGCAGTCGAGGCTTTTATCAGTGATCTGGCAGCACGCCATCAGTTTGAGCCGAGCGCGCTGCGCGCGCTTTTTGAGCAGGCTAAATATTCAGACGCGGTGATCAAACTTGAACAGCCCTCGCCCACCCCAGCACCGCGTAACTGGCATGCCTATCAGTCACGCTTTCTTAACGCAGAGCGCATCAATGCTGGCGTGCACTTCTGGCGTACTCATCAAGCCGCTTTGCAACGCGCGTACCAAGAATTTGGGGTGCCGCCTGAAATTATTGTGGGGATTATTGGCGTTGAGACTTTCTATGGCCGCAATATGGGCAATTACCCTGTATTGGATGTTTTAACAACTCTGACTTTTGACTATCCAGCGCGGCCAAATCAGTTAGAGCGCGGAGCCCTATTTCGTAAAAATTTAGAGGCTTTTTTACTTTGGACACGCGCGGCAGGCCTTGACCCGACTCGAATTTTAGGCTCTTACAATGGAGCGGTAGGAATTGCGCAATTTATGCCCAGCAGTGTTATGCAATATGCAATTGATTATGATGGCGACCAGAAGGTGGATTTATATACGAGTGTCGTTGATGCCATTGGCAGCATTGCTAATTACTTGCGCCAACACGGCTGGGAAGCCGGTCGGCCCGTGATCTGGGAAATTGCCTCTGATAACGGTAGTCTAGGCATTGCGCAGGCAGGCGCGGATGGAAAAATTGAACCCCGCCGGAAGCTACGCGAATTAATTAAAGCAGGCCTATTATTGAATGAAAAAATCGATATAGAAGCTGAATCAGACACTTTGGTCAATATTATTGATCTGCCCATTCCTCAGCAGCCAACCGAATATAAGCTCGGCCTACGTAATTTTGCCGTGATCACTAACTATAATCGCAGCTTTTTTTATGCCCTAAGCGTTTACCAGCTTGGTCAGCAAGTTAAGCAGCGTTTACAAATGAACGAAACCTCTCGTGCTATGGCGATCTTTCCTCCGCTTGCTCTTTAGATAAAGAGCCAGAGCCCCACAGACAATGCTGAACCAGTTTTAAAAAACCTCATCAAGTGTTTGCGCCATAAAAATCCGTTCGCCCCATTGACGCAAAGTATCTACATCGGCTTCATTCAATTTCTGCAGATAAGGTTCGGCTAAGTTTTTAAACTTACACTGTAGTTGGGCTATCAACAAATTACTCAATATCTGCCTGTTTTCTTGTCGGCCTTTTTCAAGTCCTTCTTTAACCCCTTCTTTAAGTCCTTGCTCCATACCAATACGCTCAGCACTCGTAATATATTCATATTCCATTTCAGACTCCTTCTCAAGTTGTTTAATTGAACTATTATAGATAATTTCAAACTCTTTGGGCAAGGTTAAGACGGCGTCAATAAACCGATAAAGGTTGAGTATGCTTTCGCGCGCCATGCCTTTTTCGTAAAGAAAGCGCGTTAACCGATATTTATGCCGGTAACGCGCGTTCGGGTCAGTCCGCGTTTGCAACGCAGCAAGGTGCGCTGCAACCATCATGCCAAAAGGATTTGCCTGCGCTAACAACCCTTTTTCTTGACCGCGATAATCGAGTAGCTTGCTCGTCAGAAACTGAAAGCGGTTCACTTGATAGCCGCACGCTTGGATCGAAAAATCCTGAGGTCGCCATCCAGTGCGATCATCGGCCAAAATCACCAGTGTCAATGCCCACTGACCATAACGTTCATGCAGACGATAAAAGTACTCAAATAATCTTTGCGCAAAGCCTGTTTCATAATTGCCTTGCACTTCAATATGCAGCAGCAAATAACACTCCACGCCATTTTTTAAACGTACTTTGATCAGTTTATCGACCAGCCGTTTGCCGATTTGGCTCTTTTCAGTGAAGCGTTGTAATTCTTGGTCGAGCATTTCGTATTTCGCTTCCCAAGCAATTTTTTGCGCCAGTTCTTGATAGAAAAATTGCATAAATTCTGGGAAATACGCATTTAGTGCATTCTTCCATGCTGCATCCGCATGAAAGGGTGGATTAGCAAGTTGGGCCGTCATGGCAATCCTTTAAATTGAAATTGACTTACGTATAAATTCGCAAAAACATAGAGAGCTTCATTCGTCATTTAGCGATTTTTAGATCGGCGTTAACCCTTTTTGCATAAGGTCTCAGCCCTTATATTTCACTTATTCTTATACTCTTGAGATTGCATTGATGTTCTGTACTATATGCGGTTTGCGTTGAATTTAATATATGTCAAAAGGTATAGCGCGCAGCAAAGTTTCCCTATAAAAAATGCCCTTGCAGCCACACCTTGCCTCCTTTTTCGGTTTATCACGCCCCGGTTCGCAAATCAAAGAAATAGATTTTTCTTGGGCGCTTATCGTTGCCATACCACTTCTTTTAGATTAGGACGTGTCCTTTGTTCAATTTAACCCTTTCTCCAGTGTCGGTTTGCAAAAATAGGTTGCCAGCAACCGTTAAGCACCCCGTTCGTTCGCTCTGGAATCTTTTTTAATTTAACTATGATTAAAGCACTTTCCTTCTTTGGATTACTTTTGCCTACTGTTTGTTTTGCCGCCCATCCATTGACCACGGATGACACGGGTACGCAAGGCACAGGTCAATGGCAATATGAATTTAATTCAGAATTTGCAACGCTAGATACGGCCCGCGAGCAAACTTGGAACTCTCAACTGACCTATGGTTTGCGAGATACGCTTGATGTTTTTATCAGTACGCCCTATCAACGGTTGCGTTCTGATCTACCCGATTCATCCGCACGTGGCTTTAATGATCCGACGATTGGCCTCAAATGGCGACTTTATGAGAGCAATGGCTTGTCATTCGGGCTGCTGCCGTCAGTGTCATTGCCGCTGGCCAATGATCGCAACGGACTGGGCAATGGCCGCGCCACCTACAGTACACGAGGCTTGATGCAATATACAGTCGGCTCATTCACTTGGTTGACGAATGTCGGATATACGCGCAATAACAACGTCTATGGCGACCGCCGGAATCTATTTAGCGCCTCGACCGCAGGACTCTACCGCCTCAATGAAAAAATCACCTTACTGGCTGATTATGGCTATAGCAGCAATGAAGATCCCGACACGAGCAAGCCAGAGGGCTTTGCGCTGGTAGGCGCAATCTATAGCTTGAATAAAAAAGTCGATCTTGATTTTGGCTATAAACGTGGGCTCAACCAACAGGCGCTTAACCATTCTTGGATGGCCGGCGCCACGCTACGTTGGTGATCGCTGATCCAGGTATCTGGAGCTCCAGGATATGCAATTCAACTTTTGTTTATCGCTAAAGTGGATACATTAATATAAAGGGTTCAATCTCGTTGCAGCAAAACCGCTTCCTCTAGACGTGCAGACAATCCCGCTGCACGTCTAGTTGGCGTTAAAATGGCTTGCTCAAATACACTGGGACTCCCCAAGATTGCCAAAGTTTGCCGCGCACGCGTGATCGCGGTATAGACTAGCTCACGCGTCAATCCGCTATGAGCCGTAGCAGGTAAGACAAAAGCAAGCTGGTTAAATTCCGAGCCCTGGGCTTTATGCACGGTCAACGCAAACGCCGTTTCATGAGGCGGCAATACCGCCGGAGATACCGCGCGCCAGCCCCCATCTGTGGTTGGAAAGACAACCCGGAATTTATTTCCCGCCGCGGGCAAAGCAATCCCCGTATCGCCATTAAAAAGACCCAGCGCATAATCGTTGCGTGTAATCATAACGGGCCGGCCGGCAAACCATACTGCCCCCTGCGCCACGGTTATATTCGCCATCGCGCAGATACGGGCCGCTAACACCGCATTGAGCGCTTCAATTCCGCGCCGCCCGGCGCGCACAGCACTTAATACTCGGTAGTGGTTTAATGCCTCAAATAGGGCTCCTAGGTCACATTTCGCCTGCGGCTTAGCCAGTCCATGCAATAAATCTTTGAGTGCTGTGGCATAAGGGCCAAAACCCTGCGCCACACAATCCAATGAACGCGCGGTCAACGCCTCGCTGTCATCGTCGATTAATACGGCAGCGGCGCTGCTGGAGCCTAAGCTAAACGGTACATGCGCAGGTGATTCAAGGATTAACGATGCTAATGCCTCGCTTGGCGAGCCAGCGCGAATCGCTAGCGATAACCGTCCGATGGCTGATTCAAGCCCAAAACGATAATTATGCTCGAGTCGACTCACGCAATCGGTCAATGCTTTGCTAACACTAAGCTCAGCAAATACTGCCCCGGCTTCAACTGCCGCGAGCTGATCTTTGTCGCCTAACAAAATCAGCCGACTATGCGAAGCCAGCGCATCGACCAGTTGAGCCGCCAGCGCAACATCAATCATTGATGCCTCATCCACCACGATTACGTCATAGGGCAACGCAGCAGTAGACTGGGCGTTAGGTTGCCGGTTAGCACCAAGCAATCGATGCAAGGTGAACGACTGCTCAGGTAAATGCTGCTTAATCGCTGCGGGGAGATGGCTAGCGCGCTCGCTAAGTGCCGCCAGCATACGCTGGGCGGCTTTGCCCGTAGGCGCAGCCAGCACAATCCGCAGCGCGGAGTTGGTCTCGAGGAGGCTCACCAGTTGACTCACCATTGCCGTTGTCTTACCAGTGCCTGGTCCGCCACTCACTACCGTAAGCCGGCCCGCACTGGCGAGCGCCGCCAGCACGTGTGCAATGCGCCGCTCGTAAGCATAGTAACGCGCCAGATATAGTCGCCCCCCACTATCCAGCACGAGCGGCAGCAATTCAATATCGGCGACTTGGCCGGCGCTGACCAAGCCACTTGAGAACAACCACCGCTGCACAGCAGACGGGGGTTCGCCTAAGCGTTCAGCGAGCGCATCGAGTGCAATGCAAACATGTCCATGCGCATTCGCACGGCTTATTTCAGCCGCCGCCAGCGCCGTGACGCGTGCCGCCTGAGCACTGGCCCCAAGCTGCTGCGCCAACAGCTTGATGCGTTGCGCAAAACCCTCCGCTAACAATTGCACCGCCTCAAGCGGCGCGGGCTCTAAGACAACCGTATCAGCCACCTGATTGGGCTCGCCTAACAGGTCAGGGATTAGCTCAACCGATGTCATGCGCGCTCTCCATGCATCAAACGATCAAGTGCATCAATCACTTCTAATGGCGGTTTATGATGGTGCACACCTGCCGCCTGCCCTTCTGTTTGCCAGTCTGGACGCACCCCTCGTACAAATAAATATGCATACCCGCCATAATGCGTTGCATAGTCATAAGCAGGCTGTTTAATGCGTAAGTAACGATGCACCGCAAGCGAATAGAGAAGCGCCTGCAAATGATAGCCATGGACGCTCATCGCAGCATGCAATGAGGCCTGATTATAGTGTGCCGGGGTAGCGCCTAAATAGTTTGATTTCCAGTCTACGATCCAAAACTGGCCTGCATGCTCAAAGACAAAATCGATCGCGCCCTTTATATAGCCGGTGAGCGCTTTTACTTCAAATGTAACGTCCAGATAACCATGCTTTTTGAGGAGTTCGCGCACCGCGGATAAATCAAGGGCGTCAGCGCTAAAGGTAAATTCTAATTCACGAAAAACCCGCTTTGAATTTACCATAATAAGCTTCAAACCAGGCGTCAGTTCCGTGTTCGCCAAATTGTTTAATAAACCTGTCAACATACTGCGCAATACAGGGGGTTCACCTCCTGCCGGCAGCGGACGCTCCTGCAACACGCGTTCAACCGCGGCAGGCCAACTCGCTGGTTGAGTGAAATCCGTCAGTTCAAATAACCGATGCAGGTACTCGCCTGCGACGATGCCGCGCGGAAAATGCAGAATGTCGTCAGCCCGATAAGCTAGACTAGTATCTGAGGATTCTATCGGCGCCGCAAAACCGGTGTGGCTAAAAAGCGAGCTAAAACTTGCGAAGCGCCAGCTTGCAAACAAGGATCGTTGCCCAACGCGTGCGCGTAAAAGCGCCTGCTGCTTTAGCAGCAAGGGCGCTTGCAAAGGCTGAGTTGGCCTAGGCAAGGGTTCTATCGTAATTAACTCCCGCTGCATAAGTGCTTGCGGATGTATCGCCTCCAGTACGATAGGGGCGAGTTCAGGAGGCGGCTTAGCCAGCGCCTGCCAGCCAGCGAAGATCTCTTCATCCGTGGGTGTTTTGGCCAACCAGCTTGAAAAATCGTAACCCGCTCCCGCCACCAGCCAGTTCAGCATACTTTGCCGGGCTTGCTTAGTCGACCGTTGCGGCCCACTTAAATACGATCCCGCCACTAAATAGCAGCGATAAATTGCGCGTGTCAACGCGACATAGATTAAGCGTACGCGTTCAGCCGCTTGCTCATAGCGCGCAGCTTCCTTGGCTCGCTCTGCGTCAGCTTGCTCGGCGCCATAATGGATAACCGCATGCCCCTGCTCGTCATGGTACTCACACACGCCAGGCAATGCGCCGGAAGGTGCTGTACGGGTTGCGCCATCATGCAAAAATGGACAAAACACAACTGCATATTCCAACCCTTTCGCCTTATGCACCGTCACAATTTGCACCAGATCTCGATCGGATTCGAGCCGAAGCTGGGCTTCATCGCCGCCGCCCCACTCGGCGCGCTGAATGGCAAGCCAGCGCAGCACCGGCTCAATGCCCGGTTGTTTAGCAGCATAAGCTTGCGCCAGTTCCGCCAAGTGGCCTAAATCCGTTAAACGCCGCTCGCCGTCGGATTGCACCGCAAGTCGTTGAGCAATCCGCAAATTACGCAATAGCGTACGCCACATAAAGGCAAAACCCCGTTCATGCCATAACCTGCGGTAATCCACAAAGCGCTCAATCCAGTCCGCCCAGCCCTCACTTTGCGCTGGCTCTAAACCCAAGCTAGGCGCCAGCAACGCCTGCTCATTCGCATCCATTGCATGCAGCACGCGCGCCTCGATGCCAATCCAATCGGTGGCCAGCGCCGCGCGCAAACGACGTAAATCACCCGGTGCATCAATCGCCAGCAGTATATGCTCAAAATGAGCCGCGTCCTGAGTCTCAAACACGGATATTTGCGCGAGCTCAACGCTGCCGATGCCCCACTCGGCCAGCACCTGCTTCATTAAACTTCCTTGCCGGTGGGTTTGTACTAATACGGCGATTTGGCCCGCGCTCAACGGAATCGCGCCGATCTGGGCCGCCGCTTCTGAGCTTGGCGCTGCCGTGCCAATCGCCAGCAGACGCGCAATCTCAGCCGCGCATGCCTGGGCCGCCGCCCGCAGCGCTTGCGGTTTAGTCAATACCGCGTCACCCTGCGGCAGTAACCAAACCCGGCAATCTGCTGCCTTTGCCTCAGTCTCTTGCTGATACGCTGCAGCGGAAACTGGCCTTGACCCTGAGGGTTCAATCAAAGGCGCGCGCGCACGCGGGGATGCATGTACCTGCCGGTACTCAAGCCCAGGCAATACAAAAGCCGCCGCATTCGCACTAAAAAGCCGATTGCCCGCGGCAATTAAAGAGGCACTTGAACGTTGATTTACAGTCAATGTATAACGTGCATACGCTTGTTTACGCGCCATTAGATAGGTGTGCAGATCAGCCGCCCGAAAACTATAAATCGCTTGCTTAGGATCGCCAACCAGAAAAAGGGGACCGTGTGGCGCAAAAATCCGACTTAGAATATCGAATTGCAAGGGATCGGTATCTTGAAATTCATCGATTAGCGCCGCTGCATAACGTTGCCTAAGCGCACCTGCAAGTGCTTGATGTTGCTTGAGCGCAGTATGTAAATGCATCAACAAATCATTAAAGGACATCTGACGTTGCGCGCGTTTTTTCTCGCGTAAAGCACCTTTGGCCCAGTTTAACCAGGTCGCCAACAAGGATAACCAATGCGCACGGTTAATCGCATCAACGGCGCTTAATGCGTTAACGAGTTCATTCGCTAACTCAAAAAATGCATGGTGCGGCACCTCGCAGCCTTTTTTAGTGCGCTTTTCGAGTATGGCAGTGGTGAGGAGCTCAGCTTTTTCGCCTAGCGCAATCAATGGATTGCCCACCGCGAAATAGTGCTCCCAGGCGTCTAAAGCCACAGCGATCGTAGCCGGTTTGTAGGTATTTGCATTCAGTGCTGGTAACGCCTCAGCCAACTGGTGCGCAATCTCACTTTGGTGCATTTGCCATACGCTGCGCGCAGCTTCAAATAAAGCCGCGAGCGGCGGCGGATGCGCTTGATCTATTGGGTCAAGCTGATTTGCGCCAAAGATAAGCCGCGCGAGCGGTTTTTGGGCGTAACGCGCAAATTCTTGAGACAGCGTTGCGGGCGCGGCTCCATGCTCAACCAGCCAGGCAGCAAAATACGGATGAGCGGCAGCAGTAGGCTCAACTTGGGTTCGCCAAAATTCAATGGCGAGTTCTAAACGCGTTGCGGCATCATCCGTTTGTAGCTCGCATTCAAATGGCATGCCAGCGGCAAACGGCGCTTCTTGAAGCGCCCGCTGACAAAATGCATGGACGGTATAAATTGCCGCTTGGTCAAAACCATGCAACGCCGATTCAAGCCGCAGTTTTGCTTGGGCGCGCGTTACCTTAAGCTGTTCTAGCAAAGCCAGGAGGCCAACGATAAAAGGATCATCAACCGCCTCTGCGCTGGCCAATGCATGGACCAGCTCCGCCAAACGAGCGCGAATCCGCTCATGCAATTCTGCCGTCGCTGCTTTAGTAAACGTAACGACAAGAATTTGTTCAACCTTAAGCGCTTTCTCAACTAATAGGCGCACATATAAGGCACAGATATTCCAAGTTTTACCGGTGCCAGCCGAAGCTTCAATCAGACTCACGCCCTCAAGCGGACATTGAAACGGAGCGAATTCGCTATCCGCGCTCTGCTCGAGCTTTTCTATACTGCTCACCGTATTGGCTCCAACCTGCCTGCTCTCAAACGCATTGCTGTCCACTGCCCTGCCGTCTCTCGTACATATGTCCGTTCCAAAACGATTTTAAAATATCCGCGCATTTCCTCAAAAAAATCCGCGCTCGATGCTATCTACTTAAGAAAATTCGAAGGGTTATTTATTATGGGCTGCGCGTCAGCTCAAGATGCTCGAGCAATGGCGCGAACACGGTTTGTGCCAGCGCTCTAAAACGCGCATCTAACATCTGTTCAAGCGGTTCGCCGCGCAGCATAAGTTGAAACCATGCATCCTCCATCTCAGCCAGGCTGTGCGATGCGGTTGGTTGATTGCCGACCCATGTTCTACGCGCAGCTTCCTCTCCCTCATTCATCAAAGCCCAGGCGCTTTTAGGGAAAAAATGCAGGGGTGCACAACGACCCGCGCGATACAGCGCGATTAATTCGTTTAGATACCGGCGCGCATCTTGGACCCGAATTAAAGTAAAGTTAGTGGCGTCGCCTAGCCATACTGTACGCAGCTTAACGCCCTCTGGCGCCAACTCGCATAAAACCAAATGACGCAGCCATGCGCTCAGGTAGTCGCGCGCGTTGGGTCGCCCATGACGGTACAGCAGTAATCCTTCCTGACTGACGTTCTCTAATACACCGGCAAACTGAATCCGCGCGCCGAGAGCCGCCAGCGCCGTGAGCTCGCTGAATATAGGTGGCGCGTCCGGCCATTTTGGCTCCAATTCAAATGTGAATGGATAACTTGCCACGCCCGCCGCGCGGGCCATCCGAATGCGCGCAGCAAGTGCTGCTAGGGCCTTCAATTCGCGCGTCCCCTCAAATACGCCAGTCGCCCCATCCGGCAGCTCAGGACTGGCAAGCGCAATACGGCTGGCGCGTTCAAATAAACTCTTCGGTACGCCCAGAGTTTGATTCGCCTGGCCGTCTTCAGCTTGCGCATCCCCCGCCAACAATCCTGGCAACAAACGTTTCGCCAGCGCATCCCGCCCAGCATATTCAAGTGCAAACGGCGCAAAGTCGGATAGCTCACGCTGCGCGCGGGCCAGCTCAATACCTAACCTATCGCGCAATAACGCCCGCCCAGGATGTTGCCAAAACCGCTCAAAATCATCCAAGAAAATTTCCCGGCTTTCCTCTAGCGGCAACGGCACACTAAAAAACGGCGCCGCGTTATCTTCAACCGAAGACGGATTCGAACGCAGCGCGCTGGCAATCTCAGCGCGCTCTGGGTCATACGTAAACAGCGGACCCTCATGACTTAAATATTCAGCCGCGAAGGCTTGCAACGGATGCTCAATCACCAACCGCGCGCGCGCCGCCGCCATTTCGGTTTGGGTAGCATTCGGCCCAGCCAACGCCTGGCTTAAATAATCCAATAATTCACTGACCACAGCAGCGCTGGGCAGTGGCGTGTTGTCACGAATACTGCGGCCAGTATAGGCAAGCAATAGATAATTACGCGCAGCAAGCACTAGGTCAAGAAACACCGCGCGCTCATCATCGCGCCTTTGGCGGTCTCCTATCTGGCTAAAAGCCGCCATTAAGTCAAATTCGTCAGTGCGCGCCTTACCGGGTAATACGCCATCCCCAACCTCTAAGACGCATACCACACGGTAGGGCAAACCCCGCAAGCTCGTCAGCGCAGAAAATGTCACACCGCCGGTTGGCACCCCTCCCCGCGCGGGTTCATTCAGGACACGCCCAAATGCCATACGTAGTACGGCTGCCGGTATCGCTTGCTGGGTTGCATCGCCGGCTGCGATGACGTCCGTGAGCTCGATAATCATCTCGCGTAGTTCAGCGATTGGCTGCGCTGATTCAGCATCGGTTGCAAAAAAGCGTTCAAGCGCATTCAGCAAAATTGCGCGCCAGGCGGGTGCTGAGTGCGCCCGCTCACATTCATCCGCAAATTCAGCCAAATCATCGATAAAGCGGGACAAAGAACCTAACAGACTAGCTTGAGCACCGCTTAGAGATAACATGGGTAGATACTCTGCTAGCGGCAGCGCCCCGGCCGGCAATGCATAGCCAAGATAAAGACGCATTAGTGCGTCCGCAAAAGTATGACGCTCCGGCGCACTCAAGTTTTCGGGCGCCGTCAAAACCTCATGCGCTGACGCAAGACCACGCCGCGCTAGCGCGCTGGCAAGCCAGAGCCGGATTGTTTCAAAAACGG
The DNA here is from genome assembly GCF_003966915.1 of Mycoavidus cysteinexigens. Classification (NCBI taxonomy): domain Bacteria; kingdom Pseudomonadati; phylum Pseudomonadota; class Betaproteobacteria; order Burkholderiales; family Burkholderiaceae; genus Mycoavidus; species Mycoavidus cysteinexigens. The sequence continues at coordinate 964,185 of NZ_AP018150.1, read as the reverse complement.
CGTCACCTCCCCCCTTTTGGCGCTGCGTAGAGGCAGCGGCGGCGTCCATTTGAGTCTGATCCTCAGCGCGAATTGCGTAACGCGCAGCTAATGCGTCGGTGCGTAGCCATTCGATTAAAGCCACCACGCCAATGCTACGGGCAGGTAACTCAAGCATTTCATATAAAACACGCGCAATCGGATTGGTCTGCAAGCGCGGCAATCCGGTGATGCTATAAGGAATATGGCGCTTGCTATCGGTCGCGCCAAACACTGCATCAATCAATGGAGCGGCTGCCGCCAAGTTAGGTAAAACCACTAATACATCGGCTGGGGTCCAAGCCGGATTTGCATCAAATAACGCCAGCAGCCGATCATGCAACACCTCAAGTTGACGCATGAGGCTATGGCACACATGCACTTCGACTCCGGTCTCAGCATCTTTGCCTGTTGCTGGCGGCACCGGCCAGCGCTGCAAATTGAGGATGGCATTTTGCAGTGCCGCTAGCCACGTCGGCGCCTCATTCTCAATATACAGCGCGGTCTCGGTACTGAGCGCGCTGTCACTCAACTCTTGCAGTAAATGCAACTGCGCTTGGGTTTGCTTGCCCCATTCAGCTAACAACAGATTGCCAGTTTCATGATAATCAACCTTATTGTCTAACGCCAAGGCGCTCACTCGGGCCGCATCAACAATGTCATGCCAGTATTCACGGCAAGGGTTCATCAGATATACGCGCACCTCGATCCAGCGCGCAAGTTCACGCAATAGCGCTAAATGCAATGGCGGTATTGCAGGTAAAGCAAAGACCCGCACGCATTTAGGCCAAGCTGCGCGCGCCACCGTCTCTGATTTTAACGTAGCTGCTTCAGTTAAAAAGCGATAGGCAGCAGGCGCAGTCTCGCCTGGCGCCGCAAGCTCAGCAAACAGCAAGCGCCATAATTGGGCTTGCCAAGCCTCATCACTGCGCCAGGCTGCATGGGTGCCGATATCGTTTAACATTGGGCTTGGCGCCGTAATGTGCAGCGCGCTAGGTGAATGCCCAGCATACCAAGCATTAAGCCAGTCCGGGCGATAGGTTAAATATTGCTCAAAGAGTAACGCAACCCGCTGGGCCAATTCATACCGCATGGTAGCGTCAGCCGCCTGCAAATAGGCGCTGAGTCGCGCGTTATGCTGAGCCGGCCAGGTACGCGCGTCCAACCAACGGTAACAATGCCATACCAACTGTTCTGACGCAAAAGGGGAATGCTTGGGAACCTCATATATGCGGCCAAGCTGAGTCCATAGCCACTGCGCCAAGTACGCAAAATCAATATTCATGCATACGCCAAAGCGGGTTGCAATATCCAATTCAAGCCGGCGACGTAGGGCCACGCTTGGCACAATAATCGAGGGGGTAGACCAAGGATCCGGTTGATCCGCGGCCAGATCATCCAGCAAAGCATCCGCTAGCGCTTCATAGCGATTTGAATAAAACAGCTTAAACATCCGATTTTTTCTTCAGCACCCAGTTACCGCTGTGGCTTTCTTTTTGATATACATGTTTAACCGCCGCCCACGCTACCTTGTGCGCAGTTTCCTCTTGCGAGGCGTCATCTCTGCGTGCTTGTTTATCACGGTATTCGTCCCACGCATGATTGAATGCTGCTTTATAAATTTCCTGCGCGTGCTGCGGAAGATGTGCTCGTACTTTCTCAGGTAAATCCTTGATGTCTGTATAAGGCATGGCGCTCTCCAAACAATAAGCTGAATCACAGAATACCACTTTCGCAAAAATACGCTAGACTCTTACCCACCGCCTGATGGAAGCGGGTCTGCTTTTTTATCTCCCATGCGCTACTCAATACAAATTAAAAAGTTTTTATATAGCCAATATTTTTATGGAGGGCTACGCATCGCATTCGGCGTTTCGTTGCCAGCGGTGTTAATGCTTGCGCTGTTTCACGATCGGGCCTTGGGTTTTACGATCGCAACCGGTGCGCTGGGCGTGTGCGCCGTAGATAAACCCGGACCGCTTAAGCATAAACATAACGATATGCTGGCCTGCTCGTTAATTGGTTTTTTAGCGGCCTTCGCTACCGGCGTCGCCACCAGCGCTCCGTTCCCGTTGTGGGTCACGATTGCGCCGTTAAGCTTTGCCCTATCCATGTTAGTCGTTTACGGAGATAAATGGCTACAAATCAGTTTTGCGACGCTCTTTATGATGATTGCCACCCTCGGCAATCATTTCACTGTCTTAGAAGCTTTGATTAATGCCGCCTGGTTGCTGCTTGGCGGGCTTTGGTACACCTATTGGAGTACTTTAGTGAGCCGCTGGCAAGCAGAGCGCATCGAGCAGCAAGCCATCGCCGAAAGCATGTTTGCGACCGCTGAATATTTACGCGCCCGCGCAGATTTCTATAAATTAGAGAATGACCTTGACGAATGCCATCGGCAACTCGTGCTGAAACAAATCACCGCCATCGATAAACATGACGTCGCGCGCGGCATTGTGCTGCGCAATTTGCCGGTCCTGCGCGCCGGACATCTCGATGTACGACGCACAGTGCTGTTTAATCTTTTCATCAATATTGTTGATTTGCATGAAACCGTGGTTGCCGCCCATATGGATTACACTTTAATGCGCACGGTGTTTGCTGAGTCAGATGTGCTGATTTTTTTCCACGATTTTTTGCGCAAAAGCGCCCGCGACCTGGAAAATATTGGACTTGCCGTCTTGCAAAACAGTGCTTCACAGCAACTTGTCACACTCAAAACGGAACTACGCGCCCTTGAGTTTGAAATTGAAGTTAAGCGCAAAAAAGCCTTCCCCGCGCAAGAGCCAGAGGCATATGCGATGCTCGTGGCGGCTTTTCGGCGCGTCTGGAGCGTCTCCAGGTCACTCAATAAAATGCATCGCAATACGCGCAGCGATACGCCTCAGCCCACAACTGAATTACAACTTGATAAAGCCTTACAACATTTTTTGCAGCGCCAGCATGTTCCGCTCCGGCAAATTTTTTCAAATTTTAAAATCGCCTCCCCCAGCTTTAGACATGCGCTACGCCTAAGTATTGCGGTGGCGCTCGGGCTGTGGATCGGCACACTATTACCGCTAACCAATGCTTATTGGATTGCTCTAACCATCGTAATTATTTTGAAACCGGGGTTTTCGCTTACCAAACAACGCAATATGCAACGGTTAATCGGCACAACGATTGGCTGTGCGGCGAGTGTAGCTCTGATTTTGCTAGTCAAATCTCCAATCACACTATTGCTTGTGATGTTCGCATGCATGGTCATGAGCTATAGCCTGCTGCTTTTTAATTATACTGCTAGCGTAGTTTTTACCTCTTCTTACGTCTTGATTTTGTACCACCTACTTGCGCCCGAAGGCATGCGGCTAATTGGCGAACGCGCACTCGATACAGCCATCGGCGGCGGGATTGCACTTGGCGTAAGCCACCTTTTTCCCTACTGGGAATATCGTGTGATGAAACCGCTCGTCAAAGAAATGATTACTTCAATGCGGCAATATTTCGACGCCATCTGCGCGGCTGCCGGAAAAACCGTAGCGGCTAGCGCTTCACCCACCATCAGCCATGACTTCCACTGCCGTTTAGCACGTAAAAACACCCAGATCGCCTTTGCCAATTTAGGGAATGCATTTTCTCGCATGATGTTAGAACCCAAGGCGCAACAAAAATTCGTCGCCGAATTAAATGACTTATTGATCCAAAGTCATACCCTTGCTTCACAAATGACCGCGGCGACACCCATGTTAGCGGCAGACAGCGCTACGGATGAACCTGCGCTAACCCGTGCCCTTAGCGCCATCCGCGAAAACCTGATGCAAGCGGAAGCAGGCACACAGGTAGAAAGCGATTTTGCGCAGATTAGAAAAGAGCTAACACGCAAATTGGATGCAATGGTTATCGCAGCCGAGCAAGCGAATACCGAGTCGAATGAAGCCACGCAAGAATTAAAATTGCTTGCGCTTCAATGCAAACAGATGATCACAGTATCGCAATTAATTTGCAAAGATGCAGGTGCAATCCAATTACCTGTTGCAGCAAATTAAAAAGCGCAAACAGAAAGTCTAACAATTTGATTACTTTAATTCTGAGGTTGCGATTTTCTCATCGGAAAGCCGGGTCACTTGCTTAATAAAATTTAAAGCAACACCCGCTTCCAACATATTTTTCGCAATCGTGAGCGCCATTTGACGCTCACCTTTTTGCGCCCCTTCTTGCAAACCTTTTTGCCGTCCCTCTTCAATTAAATCTTGCGCAGCAGACATAATATCTTCCTGATAGTGTGGTGCGATGTTAAGCATAAATTGGACAAACTCTTCGTCCAAGCCTTGGCCCTATTTTGCAAGATAATATAGTAAAAATTTCCTCTTTTCAATGTCTAGAGAATACCGCTCAAAAAGCTCAAACACCTTAGGCGCGAGATGCGTCAAATCCCAGCTGAATGTATTTTGTGCTAGTTCTAATAAAGCATAACGCTTATGTATCAGCAAAATATCATCTGACAAAGCAGATAATGCAATCAGTTGAACCGGTTTAATTAATGCAAACATTTCTTGTGTAAACCCATGATCTCGGAGACACGCCAAAAAACTCAGAGGGCCTCGGTAAGGACTCGTATCTTGATAAAAAAGTAGTGACAAGACAACGGGCAAGAGAATGTGGCCCTGATTAAGGTGCTATTTCATGTTGGCGCTTTGGTAGCGCCATAGCTTAAAAGGAGTCAGCCTGCCAGCAACGCTTTCATGCTCAAGCAAAATATAGGCTGCGCCTTGCCCTTTCAGCACACGAATTGAATAAACGATGCCGCAATAATGCTGGCTTAAATCAACCTCGACAAAGGCCACCGAAGCAAAGATTTATCTGACGACGCCCCTTACTTTGCCTAACTTAACTCAGTCAAGGTGAGCTAAATGCATCGCATACGGTACGAAAGCAACTGGAGTATATAAGTCTTACGGTGACAAAGCATTATGTACGTAACCGCCGATATGAGAAAACGATAAAGCCGCCAATAAGGGAAAGTCAACTTTTTATGCAGCTGGGAAAACTCTGCATAACCCCACTACAATAGCGATTTTGAATGAAGCATCAGATACATTGTTTGACACGCTTACTAAGTTAAGTGAGTTATCTAATTTCACCTTAAAAAACCCCGAAATTTGCTTGCAAAAAAGTGGGGGGATGTGCGTACCGGGTACAAATAAAGTATTGAAAAATGGCACAGTGCTTTTGTTTTTTTATATAAAATTAACTCACGCCATTAAATTTTTTAGTGCATTAACGGAATTAGTCTTCAAAATTTCAGTTATTATTTCCTCTATAAAAGTCTTTTTCTCCGGTAACGTGCGGCTCGTAGATTGCTTGCATATCAATTAAGCGGTTATCGTAATCAGGGGAAAGGTCATCATCGTTTGAGCGACTATTGTTAGGCCTATAAATTGGCAGTTGCATTTCAGTAAATGCCTCTGGATTGGCTCTTACTACGGCGGTTAGCAAACTAGGAAATGTACCGTTCATATGTGCTAGAACTTCAGAGCTTGTACCCCTTATATCAGCAATAGTCGAATCTGCATGATGTTCAGTTATTAATAGCGCGGCCATCTCCGTATTTCGGGTTCGGATGGCGACATGTAAAGCCGTATTCCAATTTACTCTACTCCTAAGATTTGGGTTGGCCCCGTTTGCTAATAGTTGCCTGGCACGGTCGTTCTCCCCATTCCTTAGTGCTTTGCGTAATGCTCGGCTTTTTAGCACCTCGCCGGGTTTGAAAGCGTCTGTTAGCGTGCTCAATCCATTCTGTACCAATCTTCTGACATTTGTCCAACGTGAGGGAGTCTCTATCGTATTTTCTTGAGAGCCGCGTCCAGATGCAGGGAGGCTTGAAGAACGGGGGGGAAAATTAACTGGCATAAATTTGCTCTTAATGCATCAATCGTGCTTATTCTGCTTATAAATTTATATAAAGTGCCCTCAATATATGAAAAGTTGATCATAAATTTTCTGGCGCAGCGAAAGATATGAGCGCTAGGCGAATATATAGGGAGGGTTGCCGAGTAGGAGAAATTTGATTGAGATGGTCAGGATACCGACACACACCAGGGCAAAATGTGCGGCGAGCAAACACCTATTCAAACTTTAATTTAGGGAAAAAGCATCGCCAGATAAAATTTCGATATTGAAAAGCTGAATTTGAACTGACAACTTCTTCTCGTCAAATCGAAGGGCTGCCAGATTGGATCGGGACTAGTACCACCTCATTGATTTATAGTGTATCCAACCGCCAGGCTTTTGTACAATCATGAGCCAACCCACTTTTTGCTAAGCTCACTTCAACAACCATGCCAAATCTCGCCGCCGCCAACACCATCTATCGCACTGACTACACTTCACCGCCCTTTTTGATCGATACGATCGAATTGGATTTTGAACTGGAGCCTCAACGCACAACTGTCATCAACAAGATGCAAGTGCGCCGCAATCCAGAGGCCAAATATAGCCCTAAATTTCAATTGGACGGCGAGGTGCTGCAACTCATCAGCCTTCATTTAGATGGCATGCCTTATAAAAATGTGCAAATAGATGAGACTGGGCTCACCCTTTACGAGGTTCCTGACGCGTTTGAGCTCACCATCACGAGTGCTTGCGAACCGGCCAACAATACATCACTGATGGGCTTATACTTATCGAACGGCCATTTTTTTACTCAATGCGAGGCGCAAGGGTTCCGAAAAATCACTTATTTCCTTGACCGTCCAGATGTGATGGCGCGTTATACCGTCACTTTGCGCGCCAATAAAACGGCTTATCCTATCTTGTTATCCAATGGCAATTTAATTGAGTCGGGTGACCTAGCTGACGGCAAACATTATGCAAAATGGCACGACCCGTTTGCTAAACCGAGCTATTTATTCGCGCTCGTTGCCGCGCAATTAGTGGCGCTTGAAGAGCGCATCACAACCCGCTCAGGCGCTCAGAAGCTGCTGCAAGTTTGGGTCGAAGCGCATGACCTTGATAAAACCCGCCATGCGATGGATTCCCTCATACATGCGATTCAATGGGATGAGGCGCGCTTTGGCCTGGAGCTTGATCTTGAACGATTTATGCTGGTTGCGGTAAGCGACTTCAATATGGGGGCGATGGAAAACAAAGGGCTGAATATTTTCAATACTCAATACGTATTGGCGAACCCTCAAACAGCGACGGATATAGATTACACGAATATCGAGGCGGTTGTGGGCCACGAATATTTTCATAATTGGACGGGTAACCGCGTAACTTGCCGTGATTGGTTCCAACTCAGCTTAAAAGAAGGGCTTACGGTCTTTCGTGATCAAGAGTTCTCCGCGGATATGGCGGCGGCAGATGCAGTCAATGCCGCCGCTGCGCGCGCCAATCAACGCATCGAGAACGTGCGTATTTTGCAGCAAACGCAATTTACAGAGGATGCAGGCCCTATGGCACATCCTGTGCGTCCAGAAAGTTACGTTGAAATCAATAATTTTTATACGGCTACAGTCTATGAGAAAGGGGCCGAAGTTGTCCGTATGTATCAAACACTTCTCGGACGCGAGGGTTTTCGTCAGGGCATGGATTTGTACTTTCAGCGCCATGATGGACAGGCAGTAACCTGCGATGATTTTCGCCAAGCAATGGCCGACGCTAATCAGCGCGATCTGACGCAATTTGAAGGTTGGTATAGTCAGCTTGGCACGCCTTATGTCTCAGTGCGGACCCGCTATGACGAAGCCGCACAAACTTATGCCGTCACGCTCGCCCAGCACCATAAACCTGCGCCGAATGCGCTTCAAGTAGTCCGCGCGCCACTCCTGATTCCATTCGCGCTTGGGCTAGTTGATACAAATGGGCAAGATCTTGCCTTACAACTTGATAACGAAAACGCGCCAGGCGCTGCAACGCGCATGCTTGAATTGAGCGCGGCTGAACAAACCTTTTGCTTTATCAATGTGCGCCGCCGCCCTGTGCCCTCGCTGCTGCGCGATTTTTCTGCGCCCGTGATTGTTGAATATGATTACACTGATGATGAATTGATTTTTTTACTGGCGCATGACAGCGATCCGTTTAATCGCTGGGCGGCTGGCCAACAGCTTGCAACCCGCACTTTGCTGACGCATGCGCGCCAAGCCGAGAATACTCAGCTCAACACGCATGAGACTAACCCTGCGCTTATCGAAGCCTTTGGCAGTGTCTTGCGCAACCCCACCTTGACGCCGGCCTTTCGAGCGCAAGTGCTGACCCTACCGACTGAAGCCTACCTAGCCGAGCACATGGACGAAGCAAACCCAGCGGCAGTTCATGCTGCACGACAAAACCTGCGCGTCCAGCTCGCCAACGCCCTCAGTGACGACTGGTTTGCCATTTATGCGCAACACCAAACCCCTGGCCCGTACCAGCCCACTCCTGCCGCGATGGGACAGCGCGCTTTAAAAAACTTAGCGCTGAGCTATTTAACCGATAGCGAGCATACCGAGCGCACACTCCATCTAGCGCAAACGCAGTACGATACGGCCAATAATATGAGCGATCGTGGCGCTGCACTCAGCGCTCTTATCCACCTAGGCGGCGAACTTGCGCAGGCGGCGCTGACTGATTTTTATCAACGTTTTGAAAACGAGCCGCTGGCGATTGATAAGTGGTTTGCATTCCAGGCCAGGCAAACCCGCGCCGAAATGGATGTTATCAATGTGGTGCGCACTTTGCTGCGCCACCCTGCATTTACCTCAAAAAACCCAAACCGGGTGCGCGCACTGATTTTTAGTTTTATCAGCGGCAATCCCGCGCAATTTCATGCGCCACACGGCGCAGGCTATACGCTCTGGGCTGAACAGGTGCTTGCGCTAGATACCCTTAACCCGCAACTTGCGGCACGCCTAGCGCGCCTACTTGAACGCTGGCGTAAATTTATCCCACCCTTGCGTGAGCAAATGCATAAGGCGCTTGAAACCGTGCTGGCTTCGGCACAATCAAAAGACGTGCGCGAAATCATTCACAAAGCGCTGCTATCTGCTCCGCAAGAATGAAACGCTGACACAGCTCAATCTGGTTTTCCGGTACATGATAGCGAGCAAAAACTTGTGGCCAGCACGCTAACTTAGCCGCTAACTGTTTAAGCGCCGCGCTGGCTTCAGCCGGCGTGAGCATAAAGCGGCCGCAATCCGCCATTAAATTAGAAAGCGTGGGTTCATGGCTGCCTGCGCCAACGATTAACTGCTGATACCTCACTGCTTGCAACTGAGGCTGAAGATCGTACGCTGGCGCAAGCGACCAATGCCCATCTTGGTACAAAAAGGCATGATTTTTTTCATGGTCATCCGTGTTTTCCATGAACACATTAAAAGCCATTCTAAGAAAAATCTGCAAGCAATCCGCTTGGGGGCGAACTGAAAACCGACGCGCTACTTCAGCTATATCGGCATATGCCATTTGTCCTTCTTTAATGCCTTGCGCTAATAGCAAAGTACGCGCACTCGCAAAGTGATAACGACTGCCATCACTGGCCCGGTCAAAACGCTCCACTAATAAAACGTTCTTGCCATTAACGGAAATGAGTTTTGCCGCTGGTACTGCAATCCCGCAGCCAGCGGCTAGCTGCAACGAAGCATATTCAAGCGCGCACACATCGCATTCATCTCCATTTGCTGGGAACTTAGCTAACCACTTTCTTCCCCCTTCTTGCAAAATGGCTTTGGGACGAGCGCCACCGGCACTTGCGCCAGGCTGTAAGAGTTGGCGTAAGTGCGCACTCAATGGCAACTGACACTCAACCGCATATGCAGCTTGCAATAACTCAGCCAGATCAGCACACCCCCAAACCTGCTGCTGACTAACTTGGTATACCGCCTCTGACTGCGAAAAGCCAAGCGCACCAATTCGGTCCTCGCCCGCCAGCGCCAGATAATCTATCGGTGAGCGCCGCTGTGGCTGAAAAATTTTTTCAATAATTTGACGGCCCCAACGATCTGGACCTGCATCCTCAAAAATTGGATGCAAATCCTGCCCCGCAGAAGGCTCTAGCCAACCCCGCCGTAATGGCAAATCGGGCGCCAGCGCAAACGCATTCGATCTAGCTAAATAAGCGGGCAGGTACTGAAACAAACAGCGACGTCCACCCAGCAATTCCAGTTCACCGCACGGTATCGGAGTGCGCGCGCCCGCAGCGTATAGCCAGACAAAGAGTTGATTATTCATCGCAGATTTCGCGTAGCTTTAGGGTCTAATCTACGCAACTCAAGCAATAAAGCTGTTTCATCATTAAATGGATCAGCAATTTCACTCAGAAAGGCAAGTCGCCCAATCAGCCATAGCGCCATTGCGTAAATTGCGATAGAAACGCTTGGGTCACCTTGCTCCATTTTGCGCAAGGTTGGGATTGACACCTGCATTCTCTCGGCAAACGAAGCCAGCGTCTCTTTACGACGTTTGCGCGCGACACGCAAATTTTGGCCCAATTCACTCAGACTGCGTGCAACCGGCGCAGGAAGCATGGAAGAAGCGGTAGATCGTCTAGACATGAAACAATAGTTACTTTTTTTTTAAGAAAAAGCAACTATTGTTTATTTAATGAGCCAATCAACGACTGGCTCGTCAGTACGCCTACGCCGCGCGCGCCAAAGCGCCGCGCACCTGCTGCGCCGCCTTCACCATGCGCGTTAAAGCCTCGTCCACCTGCGTCCAATCACGCGTTTTCAGCCCACAATCCGGATTCACCCATAAGCGCTCAGCAGGAATATGCTCAAGCGCAAGCTGAATTAACCTGGCCATTTCCTCACTCGTGGGCACACGCGGCGAATGAATATCATAAACGCCTGGCCCAATCTCATTCGGATAAGCAAAAGCTGCAAACGAGGTTAATAACTCCATATTTGAACGAGTGGTCTCAATCGACAATACATCTGCATCCAACGCAGCAATCGCCGGCAAAATATCGCCAAATTCTGAATAACACATATGCGTATGGATTTGCGTATGATTGGCGACACCGCTAGAGGCCACCTTAAAGGCCTGGATCGCCCAGGCCAGATAGGTGGCGTGATCATCCACTTTTAACGGTAGCCCTTCGCGTAACGCCGGCTCATCGATTTGAATCATGCCAATACCCGCTTCTTCGAGCGCACAGACTTCATCGCGCAAAGCCAGCGCAATCTGTAAAGCTGTGGTTGCTCGGGGTTGGTCATCCCGCACAAACGCCCATTGCAACATCGTCACCGGCCCAGTCAACATGCCTTTGACAGGCTTATCTGTTTGCTGCTGCGCATAGGTGGTCCACCCTACCGTCATTGGCTCAGGAGCATATACATCGCCATAGATCAGCGGCGGCTTCACGCAACGCGAGCCATAGCTTTGCACCCAACCATGGGTTGTGATTGCGAATCCGGCGAGCAGTTCACCAAAATACTCAACCATATCATTGCGCTCCGCTTCACCGTGCACCAGTACATCTAGACCATATTCGTTTTGCCGCGCAAGCGCATCTCGAATATGCGCGCGCATCGCTTCTAGATAGGCTAAATGACCAATCCGACCTTGCTTAAAATCGGCGCGCGCCTGCCGAATTTCGGGTGTCTGAGGAAACGAGCCAATCGTAGTTGTAGGCAAGAGTGGCAATTTAAAGCGCTCACGTTGCAACCACGCGCGTTGCTCGTAGGGCGCATTGCGCTGTGCATCGCCTTCAGTCAATTCAGCCAGACGCCGCGCCACAAAGGCATGGTGGATGCGCGTGGAGGTACGACGCGTGGAGCAAGCTTGAGCGGCAGCATCAAATACCTTAGACACCTTGTGCCGGCCTGCAACTAAAGCGCAGCGTAAAGCCACAATCTCATCGAGCTTTTGCGTTGCAAATGCAAGCCAACTGCGCAATTCAGGATCGAGCGCGGCGGGCGCGGACCGAGTATTTTCTAATTCACTCTGCAGATCGACCGGCACATGCAACAAGGAGCAACTTGACGCCACCCATAAACGATCTCCTAATCTAGAGTGGGCTTTTTGTAGATGAGTCAAAGATGCATCCAGATCATGCCGCCAAACATTGCGGCCATCAACCATACCGGCAGACAGAATTTTATCTTCCGGCCAGTCTTCTATAAACGCTTCAAGTTGCTCCGGCGCACGCGCCAGATCCAAATGTAAACCCGCCACCGGAAGCGCTTTCAGCAACGCCATATGTTCTGTAACTGCACCAAAATATGTCGTTAGCAGCAATTGGGGCGCAACCAGCGCAAGTTGCTCATAAGTTGAGTGCGCCACGGCGCGCCACGCATGAGGTAAATCCAAGGCAAAAATCGGCTCATCAAGCTGCACCCAGTCCACCCCTGCTGCGCGTAGCTTAGCCAGCAGTTGACAATATACCGGCAATAAACGCGGGAGCAAGGTGAGCCGATCTTGTAGGCCATCCCGCTCCTTGCCCAGCCATAACAGCGTCAGTGGACCAAGCAACACTGGCTTGGCACGGTGCCCCGCCGCCTGTGCTTCAGTCAGTGCATCAAACAACCCAGTCACACCCGCGCCAAACTGTGTATCAGGCGTATATTCCGGTACGATATAATGATAATTAGTATCAAACCACTTGGTCATTTCCATCGCCGGCTGCGTAGCATGGCCGCGGGCCATCTGAAAATATTGTGCCAACGTAAGAGTCTGCGCATCAAACCCAAAGCGCGCCGGCACAGCCCCCACATGTGCCAGTGTGTCTAATACGTGGTCATACCCAGCAAAATCACCCACCGTCACATAATCTAAGCCAGCATCACGCTGCAAGGCCCAATGCCGAGCGCGCAATGTGCGCGCAACCTGATGCAAGGCCGCTTCATCCTCCGGAGTCTGAGCGCTGCGCCAAAAATCTTCTAACGCAAATTTCCATTCGCGGCGCGCACCGATGCGGGGAAATCCTAAAATATGAGCAACTGACATGAAATTCTCCTAGGGCAGATAAAAAAGCTGCCACAAAACTTCTGCATGCTCACCAGATGACGCCTAAAATCTTTATTGATCGTAAAGACAGATTTTTATGCGTCAATTTTCCCCGCCCGGCGCCCGCTTATACGGTTTTGCCACAGCCTTGAATATGATGAAGATTGTCGACGATCTGAATCTATTAATAAAACGAATTTTTTTAATAATTAACTTTAATTTATTTCATATAAGATGCCGCTATGATCCGTACCCCGCTTGAATTTCGCCATCTGCAAACCCTGCTCGCATTGCGCGATACCGGCAATCTATCGCGTGCTGCACAGTGGCTTTATTTAACCCAATCCGCCCTCTCGCACCAGCTTAAAGCGCTCGAAAACCATTTTGAGGCGCCGCTTTTTATTCGCAAATCATCACCTTTGACCTTCACCGCAGCAGGCAAACGCCTGCTCAAACTGGCTGAGACCATTGTGCCCGCGGTTGAGGAAGCGCACCGGGATCTCACCCGGCTCGCGGCTGGAACCGGCGGCAGCTTACGGATCGCGGTTGAATGCCACACTTGTTTCGATTGGCTCATGCCAGCGATGGATATATTCAGGCAACACTGGCCCGAAGTTGAGCTGGATATTGTGTCCGGCTTTCACACTGACCCGATTGGCCTGCTGCACCAAGATCGCGCAGATCTGGCGATTGTGGCTGAAGCGGACCCGACAGAGGCCATGCATTATTCACCTCTGTTTCGCTTTCAGATTGTTGGTTTGCTCGCCAACCACCACCCTCTGACTGAACGCAATGTGCTTGAAGCTAATGATTTTCGGGATGAAACTTTAATCAGCTACCCTGTGCCAGACGATATGCTTGATATCGTAAGGCAGGTCCTAAAACCAGCCGGCATTGCACCTAAACGGCGTACTTCGGAATTGACCGTTGCTATCTTGCAACTGGTTGCTAGCCGCCGTGGCATTGCTGCGCTACCCTGGTGGGCAGTAGCCGCTTATCTTGAAAGGCGCTACGTTAGCGCGCGGCCAATCGTCGCCCAGCAAGGGACTTTTTTGGCTGGGGAGCTGTATGCTGCAGTGTCGCCCACACTCTCAACGCAGCCTTATATGCGTGAATTTGTGTCGATCATGCGCGAAACCAGCCTGGTTCATTTACCTGCGATTGAATTGCTTTAATTTACGGTTAAACTGTATAAATGAAGACCGTTCGGGGTATGGCGCTGGCCTTGCAAAACCAGCAGATAACAAGCGTACGCCTGATCGAGGAAGCACTCGCACGCATCGACGCTCATCGTCGCGCAGGCGGCTGCGCCTGGATCAGCGTTGACGCAGAACATGCGTTAGTCGCCGCGCATGCTTCCGATGTTGCGCGGGCTGCTGGTTATGCGCCTTCGCTCTTGGCCGGACTACCGATTTCGATTAAAGATTTGTTCGATATAGCTGGGCAAGTGACCCGCGCCGGTTCGCGCATTTTAGCGAATGCGCCGCCAGCAACCACCGATGCCCTAGCAGTGGCGCGCCTACGCGCGGCAGGCGCGATTCTGCTAGGCCGTACAAATATGAGCGAATTTGCTTATACTGGGCTTGGCCTTAATCCACATTACGGCAACCCCTGCACTCCGCTGGACCCTAGCCGGGTGGCGGGAGGATCAAGCTCCGGCGCCGCCGTTTCAGTAGCGGGTGAAATGGCCATTGCCGCACTCGGCACGGATACCGGCGGCTCAATTCGAGTACCCGCAGCGTTCTGCGGATTAACAGGCTTTAAGCCAACCGCCAAGCGCGTCCCTCTGACCGGCGCGATCCCCCTGTCGGCTTCGCTTGACTCGGCTGGACCGCTCGCCCCTTCAGTTGACTGCTGCGCCATCTTAGATGCGGTACTAGTCGGCCAATCCCCCTCTTCGATTGAAACCAGCGCAGCCAATATTAAAGGCTTGCGCCTTTATGTCACGCACGATTACGTAGGCGCAGAGCTGGACCGAACAGTACACTCAGCTTTTGAGGCGGCACTCGAGGCGCTAAGCCGAGCAGGTGCGCACATCGTCCATTTTTCTTTCCCTGAATTATTTGAACTTAACTCAATCAATCAGCAAGGCGGTCTGGTTGCCGCCGAAGCCTGGACTTGGCACCGATCACTTATACAGCGCGCTGGCGCAAATTATGACCCTCACGTCGTCGCTAACCTTCGCAAGGGCGCAACCCTCACCGCCGCTGATTATCTGGATATACTAGCCGGACACAAACGCCTACAAGCCTACGCCCGCCAGCGCTTATATGATGCGGATGCGTGGCTCATGCCCACTGCAGCCATTACGCCGCCACCACTTGCGCCTCTGATCCGCGACGATGCTTTATTTGTTTCAACCAATAAACTGGCCTTGCGCAATGCGCGCATCACGAATATTTTGAATGGCTGCGCGCTCACGCTACCTTGCCAATTGCCCGGTGAACTACCGGTCGGATTATCGATTTGCGGTTTTGCCTATAGCGATGCGCGCATCATCCGCATCGCGCGCGCGATCGAAGCCGTACTGGCCACCCGCCAGCACTCAACTCACCTTAGCACGCATTGATGATGTGGAAAGCAGTTGCCGCGCTTGCCCTTGGCTCTACGCTTGGCGCACTCCTACGCTGGGGCCTTGGGCTTAAGCTCAATAGTATCCTCCCCACCTTACCGTTGGGTACGCTCTCAGCTAATTGGATCGCAGGCTATGTCGTTGGCATAGCGCTGGCCTACTTCGCCCAAGCGCCAAACCTTGCGCCTGAATGGCGGTTATTGATTATCACTGGATTCTGCGGCGGTCTTTCCACTTTCTCAACCTTCTCCGCTGAAGTCGTCACGCTACTGCAACAAGGGCGACTAGGATGGGCCATTAGTTCCATTGGCGTTCATGTTGCGGGATCCCTCATCATGACGCTAGCAGGGATTGCGTCATGGCATTGGGTTAAATCATATTGAGGGAGAGTAACTATGAATCACGCGGCGCGCAGAAATGAATGCTTAATATTGCAAGATAGTGGTTAAATCCACCTGGGGCAGCGCAGTTGAAAAGCGACCAGAACCCTGGTCTTAATTAAAGGATAGGATCAACTTCATGCAGCCACTACAATATTTACTATTCATATATTTCCAGTAGAATACCCAAAATATCCACATTGCCTGCTCTATATCTCGTCAAAAAAAATTTGAACTAAAAAACCTACTTATAAGTCGATGTGAAGAAATCTCTCTATATTTTTTCCAAGCTCAGTGCCAAGTGTGGGGACTGATGATAAAGAGTTATTTATGTACGAAGACAATCATTTATTGACCGACAAAACGGTATCTCTAGTACTATTTTTTTCCGAATCCTGCCTCTGCCCCTATAAGCGCAAAACCGTGGGATGTTCCCAGGTGCCTTTAGGCCCTGGCTATTGCAGTACTGTAAGCTAAATATGGGTTACCATCTAGCTTAATCAACTCGGTCACAATCCAATAGATGCTCGAGTGATATTGAATAATTTTTTTGTAGCTTTGGGCGCTAGCTCTTTTTCCCATCCGTGGGACATTTCTGCGGTTTTGTGCTTACAACCAACCCTATAAAGAAATAAAAGAGAAAAAATATTTGGCTGCGCAGTATTATTGGGCTCAATAATGAGATTTATATTTTAATTTTTATTATCGTTCGGAGAGAATCTAATGCCAGCAAAAAATGTAAACCTTGCATATTGCCGAAAGCTCGCCTCGGAAAAACAAGTTGAGTTTTCTATACCCATTCTACAACATCTCAAGTTAGATAAAAATAATTTGGTAGCGGATATGCTAAGAGAGACTGGTGGCGGTGTTTGCTATGCGGTTTCCACAACTTGGCTCTCGAAGGAAATATACCAAATGAAGGAATACAATAAAATATGGGAATTATATACACAGGAACTTTCTGACGATAAGGAGGATAGCTGGGGGCCAACAATGAATCTTTTTTTATTAGAAAATGGCTCATATATAGCTAGATCTGATAACTGTGAACAAGAGCAAAAAGCATACTCAGAAGAAATGGAAAAATTAAAAAATTCATTAAAAACAAAAGAAAAAGAATCTGGTTTTTTAGATTCTTTTTCTAATTTATTTAATCTTAAGGGATCCGCAGATATAGATAATATATGGAATAAATTAAATGAATTAAAAAATAAACATTATTTAGCATATAAAAATTCTCAAATTTTATCCGTCAAGGGAGCTAATCAGGTATGTTTTGATAATTATTTATTTAGGTCAGTCCTTAGTCAAAATCAAACTGAAAATTATTATGAACAAGTACAATTTTTTGATTTTATAAAATCTATAAAACCTGAAAAACCCTGCTTAGTCAAAATAAGCTTTGCTAATGGTGGGGGACACGCAATTGCGTGTCTTAATAAGGGTGAAGAGAATAGCTCTTTTCTAGTGGATGCAAATACTGGTGTGTGGAAGGGTAAGTGGATAAATTTAGCTGAAGTCATTGAAATTTATTGGTACGAACTTTACGGAGCAGACAGAGAATTGAAAAGATGTGAGTTTGTCTATTACACTTGAATAAACGAACGTTTTTGTTACATACAGCTTGCACGATTGATGCCTTTCTTAAAAAAGAACTCTAAGTCAGTGTACATAAATAACTCTTTACCATCAGTCCCCATACTTGGCACTGAGCCTGAAGAAAAATATAGAGAAATTTCTTCGTACCGACTTACCACTATCGTGAAACCCCGATTTTAGATAGATTGATTTTGGTAGTCTCTACACACGAAACATATAAACATTATAAATCCAGCCCTGATACAATCAATACCATCAGATTACTCCATGACCTTAAAATGCATAGCGATACAACATGAAAAAGGAAATTTTAATTGTCTTATTAATCGTGAAGAGCTGGGTCACTGGGTGCGGTGGTGGTAGCAGTAGCGAAAGTACAACTAAATGTGAGACTTTTCATCCCCTATCATGCAATGAATCACAATTTGATCATGCAGACCTACTTTCTAGGTTTAAAAATTTTCCAACAGAAGAAAAAATACCTTCTTTTACTCTTGGAAATGGGCAAGCCATAATCGGCTTCCGCAAAGACGATGCAGAAATTAAAGATATATTAATTTTACCTATCTCATACTCCTCTAAAGAAGCCGTTCAATACATAAAATCTCACTCCAACTGGTTAGGCGAAAATTTAATAGAAATTAAAATATTAGATAACAAAACTAGGGACAATATTAAATTTAAATTTCTAGCTATAGAAAAAGGAAATCGTCCAATTGAGCCAACTATAGATCGGGCTGCACTGATAGCAATATTTTCTCTAATATCGAAGAGAAATGGATTAATCAACTGGCTAAGCCCAGAAATAATTGAGGACTCAAACGGTAACTATTGGCTTGAATACAGTTTGAGTGAAGCTAGCGTATATTCGCCCCCATTGAATCTAAGCGACCTAAGCAGTAACAAAGTCGACGCCGACCATGCCGTTAGAACAGATTTTTCACTCAGCGAGCGCCAAGCCGTTTCACCTATGGATGATTCAACATCGCTTGAAGACGATAGGCTGATCGCTTTTACAGTGGTGAGGATCAGCTACAAAGGGAGCGGCACAACCCCGCCCTCCAATGGAGGAGAGCCACTCAGCATACACGAGCTATATGCAAGATGGGATCAAGCCAGATCTGCACGCCTCAAAATTATAAATGACAATGGCAGTGATAGCGATAGTGATGATTTTTAAGAAAATTACACACTTAAATTAGTTAACACGCCAATCAGATACCTACTCTAACCTGTTAGTCTCATAGGCGCTCTCAAATTTAGATTATCTTCTCATTTAATTCTCTATCACGCTAGCTGACTTCTTCATTTTTTCTATAAAAGTACGAAAGTTTTTCAATGTGGGCGGGGTTTTTGATGAATAGTTTTCCTCTATTTCTTTCATAAATTTTTTATATTGCCTTCTATAACCAAGCTTAGGATATTTGTTAATTACACTGTGAGTCACAGCTATCAATTCAAGCGGCCATTTAAAATGTTTATAGCTCCTCTCTAGGTAATTTCTATTAAAGCAGTCATAAGTAGGGCATGTTAATGGGGGGGTTTGATCATTACACCATGCTTTCAATCGAGCGTGCAGTTTTATCCCACTCAGTTTAGAGTTTACATTTGTATTAGCTTTAACAATATTGCTAGCTATCTCTTCAAATTTATCTGCCCATTTCACATGCTTGGCCTTCTTCAATTTTGCTTGCTGACCTGTATTTTTTTCTACCGCCTGAAAATCATTAACGGAAGGCACAGCGTGATTCGCTTCTGACTCTCCCTCCGAATTTATTGCTGCATTTTGATTTCCTGACACAGCATTTTCATTATCTAAATTCCATTCGTCCAAAAAATCCAAAAAAGAATCCTCTTCACCTAAAGCATTCAATACATCTGACTGCCGGCAAAAATCTATTGGGTGATTTAATGCTCGTAGTTGCTGGTCATAAAAAGATAACGAACTGCCTGCTTCGTCCTGATTATCACTTGTGCCTATTCCAACTCCCAATTCTATAGCCTGAAAATCATTATCAGAAAGCGCAGCATGATTCGCTTCTGGCTCTCCTGCCAAATTCATTTCTGCATTCTGACTTTTAGGATCATCATCTTCATCAAACTGCAGGTAAGTCAAAAACTCCAAAGAAATATCCTCTCCATCTGAAGCATTAGATACCTCTGGCTGACTGAAAAAAGCTTCTATTGGTTGATAAAATGCTTGATATTGCATGTCAGAATAACTTAGCTGGCTGCTTACCTTCTCCGGATTATCACTCGTGACTATTTCAACTCCCAATCCATGATCAGGCGCGGCCCCACTTTGTATCGTTTCTTTTTGAGGGGTAGGTCGCACGCCTCTTCTTTTTCTTTCCCTCTGAGGCTCTGGATTTAAATTTTTTGTATCAACCCTGAAATTTTTTAAGGCCTCTAAATAGACCGTTCTTTTTCTCGGAATAGTTTGCTCTATCGTGTTTGAACCCAAATCATTTGATTCTGTACTCGGCTTTTGAGATTGCCGTCTTGATATAGGGGATAGAGGAGGCATAATAACCTTTCATTTAAAAAAATTTTCATGCCATCACCTTACATCCTGCTGCTTTTCTTTACAGCCTTCCCACGAAATGATCCAAATTTCTCCGAAGCCTCTTTCTTTAACAGGATTCAAACCCTCTCATTGCCTCATACTCTGCTTAAGTTCGCTTTTTATAAAAGGCTTTTGTTTTGCTTCTCAATCCCTCTTCTGAGCCCTTGTTTAGCCCCATCGCACCACACGATGCGCCGATTTTTTGCTTCGGATGGGGTATTTCGCCGGCTTTGTTGTTGGGCTTATCGCAGCGCTCAATACTAAGAAAAACCTTTGAGTTGGGTCGAGCTGGAGATGATTTCCTGGACAGCCTGTGCTGTTAATCAAAATATCATCAAACACAAGGTCGGTCTGCTCAATTTGGCAACAGAACTTGGCAACGTGTCTCGCGCCTGTAAGGTGACAGGATTTTCGCGCGACACATTTTATCGCTATCAAACGGCGCTAGAAACCGGCGGAGTGGATGCGTTGATCGATGCCAATCGTAAAAGCCCAATCTTAGAAATCGTGTTGAAGAAACCACCGAAATAGCGGTAGCTGAATTTGCTTTGGAACAGCCTGCTTTTGGCCAAGTCTGCGTCTCCAACGACCTGCGTAAGCGGGGTATTTTTGTTTCCCCATCAGGAGTGCGGTCCGTTTGGCTACGGCGCGATTTAGATTCATTTAAAAAGCGCCTTTCAGCGCCAGAGAAACACGTTGCTGCAACGGGTGGGGTTCTAACTGAAGCACAAGTTGTTGCGCTCGAAAAAAAGCAGGAGGACGACGTAGCGCACGGTGAGATCGAAACAGCGCATCCTGGTTATCTTGGCAGCCAGGATGCATTTTATGTTGGCACGATCAAGGGTGTAGGCCGAATCTACCAGCAAACCTTCGTGGATACCTACTCGAAGTGGTTTGCGGCTAGGACAACTGAGAGTTTAGCGACTCTTAATTTCTAGACTTTGGATACAAATTATCCTTCAATTCAGGTC
The DNA here is from genome assembly GCF_003966915.1 of Mycoavidus cysteinexigens. Lineage (NCBI taxonomy): Bacteria > Pseudomonadati > Pseudomonadota > Betaproteobacteria > Burkholderiales > Burkholderiaceae > Mycoavidus > Mycoavidus cysteinexigens. The sequence goes on along the minus strand of NZ_AP018150.1, from coordinate 943,176 downwards.
TCTTCGCTATTAGCTCTTGCTTCATTCGATTTAAGTAACTACTAAAAGTAAATTGACGAGGGCATAGCTCATTGGGATAGACAGTTTCAAATTCTATTTGTAGTTCTGCCTCAGACATCAAGACGCTATTGGCCTCGATTAAAGCTCGGATCTTATCTCCTTGATAGTTCCTCAGCTTACTTTCCAATTCTGGATTCTTCTTTTTTTGCTCTTTTCTTATCAAATTGAGGTAATTAGAAAAAGTCCTTATATGAAAATATGGCCCATTGGGATGGGCTGTTTCAAATCTTTCTTTTAACTCTGCTGCAGTTATCAAGTGGCTATCATCCTCGATTACAGCTTGGATGTTATCTCCATGATCGTTTCTTAGCCTAATTTCCAATTCTGGATTCTGCTTTCTTTGCTCTTTTCTCGCCCACGTTAAGTGTTTACTACAAGTGGCTATATGAGGGTATGACTCATTGGGATGGGCTTTTATAAATTCTCTTTGTAGCATCCCCTTAGTTATCCGGAAGCCATGGACTGCGATAAGAGCTCGGATCTTATCTGCCTGACTCTCCACACCCTCCTTCATCCTATTTTCCAACTCTGGATCTTTCGCTCTTTGCCCTTGCTCTACCTGGTTCGATTTTTTTCAAAAAAAGGATTAGAATTGTCTAAAAAATCCAGAGAAAGATCACCTTGACTTAAATAAGTCAATAATTTTTCTGAAGCATTAGGATCAAGTGGCGTATTTAAAAAATCTACGAATGAACGTTCATCTAATGGAATATTCGATATTTCTTTTGATGAACTTGCCAAGCTCATTTCGGCATCTTGATTTTCTAATAAAGCACTTGCATTGCCAAAATTCAATTCATCTACAAAATTAAAGAAATCACTATATTGGTTTGGAGTACCCGATAAATGCTCCGGATTTTCTGGATCTTTCGCTCTTTGCTCTACCTAGTTCGCATTTTTTTCTAAAGAAGGGTTAGAATCGCCTAAAAAATTCAGGGAAAAATCACCTTGGCTTAAATCATTCAATAACTTTTCTGAAGCATTAGGATCAAGTGGCGTATTTAAAAAATATACGAGTGAAAATTTATCTAATGGAATATTCGATATTTCTTTTGGCGAACTTGCCAAGCCCATTTCAGCATCTGTATTTTTTAATGAAACACTTGCATTGCCAAAATCCAATTCACCGGGAAAATTAAAGAAATCACTATCTTGATTTGGTGCGTCCGACAAATGTTCCAAATTCTCAGAATTCACTCGATTAGCTAATGAATCTTCCTGCGGAACAAGATCATCTTCTGGATATTGTATAAACTCGTCTTCCCAAGCCTCTCTTGGCGCGCTTCCTATTAGACTATTCCTGTCAGTTTCAATGCCCTGCCCATCAGCAAGCCCCACCCTTTGCTCATCTGCTTTTGTAGATTCAGGCAGTTCCCGACGCAGCCTTTTGGGATTCCCCTGAGGAGCTCCACTTAAACGTTTATTATTATTTGGAATATTTGGCAAGCTGGATTGAGAGAGCCTTCTTCCTAGAGCACTACTTCGATCATTTGCGTTCCCATCTAGACTCGGTATCGCTGAACTCGGCGCTTGATAAGACAACCCATTTGAAGGTTTAAAAGGAGACATGGCATGCTCTTTTTAGGCAAAAAATAATACAATGCCTTAACCTTAAACTCACCCTCTCTTTTCCACTTGCCACCTTTGCGAAAGGATTCAATAAAACCCGAATACACCCATCTCTACCACTGTTATTTCGTCAGCTCTATCGGCTCACCACGGCGATAGTTAAACTTGCTGATCTTCCCGTCACAATGGAAGCCACAGGGGTCTATCACGAGCAAGCTGCGCAGACCTTATACGATGCTGGCGTCACTGTTTCCATCGCGAATCCGGCTCAAGTCAAGTCTCTTGAAAATACCCTAGCTACCCGCACCAAAACCGATGGCGCTGACAGTTTTTTGATTGCGCGTTTTGGTCTGATGTGTAAGCCATGGTGCATGGGTTCCACCTGCACCAGAAGCTAGAGTGATCCTGCCCCAAAATTTCGATGCATTTAAAAGTAGAAAAAGCGGCCCAATTTTGAAGTTGATCAGGAGATTGTGCGGTGAAGAAATCGAGATATACGGAAGAGCAAATAGCGTTTGGTTTAAAACAGGCAGAAGTCGAGATATCAGTTGATGAAGTATGCCGAAAGATGGGGATATCTCAAGCGACATTCTATAGCTGGCGCAAAAAAATATGGAGGGTTAGGCCCTTCGGAATTACGCCGCCTGAAACAATTAGAGGAGGAGAATAGTAAGCTCAAACGTTTAGTAGACCTATCAATATACAGCGGTGGGCGACTGCTCTCGATTTCGAGTATTAGGAGTTTACCCACGCCGTGATGCCCGCTAAACTTTACTTTTCTTTGAACGAGTAATAGAAGAAATGCCCTTTCCTATCCGGCAGATCCAAACCGATCGCGGGACTAAATTTTTCGCTGAAAGTGTGCAAAGATATTTGATGAATTTTGCGATTTACAGACATCGTTTCACTTTTCTGCAAATCGCTCATCTAATCTTTTAGCCTTATGGGCTCTCTCTAATTTAGATTATCTTCTCGTTTCATTCTCTATCACACTCGCTTGCTTCATCATTTTTTCTTTAAAAGTACGAAAATTTTTCAATGTGGGCTGTTTTTTTGATGGATAATTTTCTTTTATTTCTTCCATCAATTTATTATATTGAATTTTATAACCGTGCTTAGAATATTTGTTGATTACACCGCGAGCCATATCTCCTAATTCAGACGGCCATGCAAAATGTTTAAAGTTTCTCCCTAGGAAATTTTTATTAAAAGATTCATAACTAGGGAATGCTGATTGCGACTCGGGAGCACCACACTTCTTTTTCAATATAGCGTACAGCTTCAGCTTACTCAGCTTAGGAACAGCATTTGCATTAGCTTTAATAAGTTCCCGAGCGATATCTTTCCATTCAGGCATCCACTGCACCCTGGTTTCATCGCTTCGCTTTGCACATTTTTTCACAACGGATGGATAACTAGGACATGTTAATGGTGGTTCTTGATTTTTACACCAATCTTGCAATTGAGCGTGCAGTTGTTTCACAGTCAGCTCAGCATTAGCTTGAACCATATCGCGAACCTTACCTTCCATTTCAGGCGTCCATTTCATAGGCGGGCCGATTTTCTTTTTCAAACTTGTATTTTCTTCTACCTCCTGGAAATCATTAACGGAAAGCCCAGCATGATTCGCATCTAGCTCTTCCTCCGAACTCATTTCTGCATTTTGATTTCCTGGCACAGCATTTTCATCATGAAAATCCAATTCGTCTAAAAAATCCAAAGAAAAATCCTTTTCACTTAGAGCACTCAATACTTCTGGATGACTGCAAAAATCTATTGGGTGATTTAATGCATCTTGTTGCCGTTTAGAATAATCTGCCGAGCTGCTGGCCTCTTCCTGATTATCACTTGTGCCTGTTACAACTCCCAATCCTACCGCCTGAAAAGCATTATCGGAAAGCGCAGCATAATTCGCTTCTGGCTCTCTCTCCAAATCCATTTCCGCATTCTGACTTTCAGGCTGATCATCTTCATCAAGGTGCAGGTAATCCGATATCTCGAAAGATAAATCCTCTTCATCTGGAGCATTAAATACATCCGGCTGGCTACCAACGTCTATTGGAGGATCCAATACTGGTGATGGCGCTTTAGGATAAAGTAACGAATTGATTGCCGTCTCCAGATTATCAATTGTGACTATTCCAACTCCCAATCCATGATCAGGCCCGACCTCGCTCTGTATTTTTTCTTTTTGCGCGTTAAAAGGTTGCCCGCTCCTTCTTTTTACTTCTCTTTGAGATGCTTTATTTAAACTGTCGTTATAAGCGTTGATATTGTCTAACGCCACTAAAGCAGCTTTTCTTTTTATCCTATTATTTTGCCTCGCTTGCTTTGAACCCGAATCATTTCGTTCTGTATCCAGTGTTTGAGGCTGCTGTCTTGATATAGGGGATGGACGCATAACAACCTTTCATTTGAAAAAATTCTCATGCCATCACCCTACATCCTGCTGCCTTTCTTTACAGTCTTCCCACGAAATGATTCAAATTTCCCCGAAGCCCCCTTCTTTAATAAGATTCAAACCCACCCATTGCCTCATACTCTGCCTGAGTTCGTTTTTTATAAAAGCAGCCTGTTTTCTGAGCACTTGTTTGGCCCCATCGCACCATACGATGCGCCGGTTTTAATAATTTAACGTTAGCGTTACTGTCAAAACCTCGCGGCTCGTCAGCCTGAGCCGGCTGCGCAGCAACTTTAAGTTTTTGTACCTGCTTTACTGACCTTGCCTTGATTTCACATACAGTAGGGTTCCTTATCAATCCGCTAAAGATACATCCGGATAACGCCCGAAACTGATTGTCTGCGGCTTTCCTATAATCCGATAGGCCATACGCCACACCTTGCTACCTTTGGGCGACACCCACAAATGAAGTCCGCCACCATCAAATATTTTGAAGGGTTTGTCAGTAGGTTTTGCCGATTTGCACTTAGAGTCAGAAAGCGTATTTGTAGGCATCTTATATGTCCCCCTAATTCCATACCTACATAGATACCTACAGATTGCCTGTGTAACTGTGTTCGGCTACGCTGTTTTGCGTTGGAAATTGAGGGGAGAAATCCCCGTGAAAGCCTTATTTTACAAGGCTTTTCGGTTTATTTTAAGGGGATTATGTTAGAGATAATTTAAGATAACTGGTGGAGCCGGCGGGAATCGAACCCGCGTCCGCAAGCACTCTACAAGCAGTTCTACATACTTAGTTCAATCCTTTAATTTAACTACAGCAACGCGGATGAACACGCTTTACCGTAGCGATTCACTAGATTTAATAGTAGACGCCGTGACATCACCTACTACGATCTGACGTAAATGACCTCGCATGGTCTTGCGACCCTAACCCGTCAGAGAGCGAGTGCGAGGCGAGCCGGTATTAAGCGGCTACAGCGAACGTTTTGTCGTTTGCGGTTACTTTTTTTCCCATTGATTAACGAGGTAACGGGTCCTCGGTATGCCCTACATTGCTTTGCTACCCACGTCGAAACCAGGTCGGCCCCGTGGTATTTAGATTATTCCACAAATCAACCTGGAAAGGAATGTTTTTTAATGCCCCCAATCTTCAAATTGGTTCAACGCCAGGCGCGACTTTGCTTCTCTACGCTTGCGCTCGATACTCTCATGAAGTCATAATACAAACTAAGCGCAGCTTAGCGAATTGGATAAAAAATATGACTATTACGATTAAAAATGATAATGACATTGCGCAAATGCGCGTTGCCTGCCGACTAGCAAGTGAAGTTCTGGATTACATCACCCCGTCTATCGCCGCCGGCATCACGACAGCCGAACTGGATCGCTTATGCCACGAATATATGCTGAATGAGCAAAAAACCATTCCAGCTCCATTAAATTATCAACCACCCGGTTATTCCCCATACCCCAAAGCTACCTGTATTTCAGTAAATGATGTAGTTTGCCATGGCATTCCTGGCGATAAAACGCTCAAAAATGGTGATATTTTAAATATTGATATTACGGTGATTAAAAATGGCTATTTTGGCGATACCAGCCGCATGTTCATCGTAGGCGAAGGTTCAATTCTCGCCAAGCGGCTCGTGCAAACAACCTATGAATGCATGTGGCGAGGGATTGATCAAGTGCGCCCTGGTGCGCAACTGGGCGATGTTGGCTATGCGATTCAGCAGCATGCACATGCCCAAGGCTATAGCATTGTGCGTGAATACTGTGGGCATGGGATTGGGCAAACTTTTCATGAAGAGCCGCAAGTACTTCACTACGGTCAGCCAGGCACCGGGCTTAAGCTTACACCTGGCATGATTTTTACGATTGAACCCATGATTAACGCTGGACGCCGCGAGATTCGCACCATGCCGGATGGTTGGACTGTCAAAACGCGAGATCGCAGCCTTTCCGCCCAGTGGGAGCATACCGTCCTCGTCACAGAAACCGGGCATGAAGTGCTAACCCTATCGGTCGGAGCCCCGGCGCGCCCTGCAAACAGCGTTGCCGCGTAAGCCTAGAATTTATTTTTGACAATCTTGCGCTAGGCTTGCGATGCCAATCCAGCGTTTAACGGGCGTAAATATCAAGCCAGAAGCCGGCTTTAAAGCCGTCAAAGCAGCGCTGGTTGAAAAATTTAAGGTTACCGGCAAAGTTGATCCATTCATGCGTGCGCTGGCGCGTGCTGCTGATCATGCGCTGTTAAACGTCTGGCGTCTATGTCAATTGCCGCCCTCTTTGGTGCTCGCGGCAGTGGGCGGTTTTGGCCGCGGCGAGCTCGCACCTCATTCTGATCTTGATATTCTGATTTTGCTGCCGGCCGACCCCGATGCCAGCCTAACCGCCAAACTTGAAGCGTTTATTGGCATGGCATGGGATTTTGGCCTTGAAATTAGCAGTAGCGTACGCACTATCGCACAATGTGTAGAGGCAGCAAGTCAAGATATTACGGTGCAAACGGCATTACTCGAAGCGCGTCGCATCGGCGGAGACGCAGCGCTTTTTAAGCAATTTACCAAAGGTTTTAATGAGGTGCTGGACACCCATGCCTTCTTTCAGGCGAAGCAGCTTGAAATGCAGCAGCGCCATGCGAAGTTTCAAGAATCTCCTTACAGTCTTGAACCAAATTGCAAAGAAAGTCCGGGCGGCTTACGCGATTTGCAACTCATTTTATGGCTGACCCGCACCGCCGGCTTTGGCCAGAACTGGCACGAGCTTGAAATACGCAGCCAGCTCACAGCAAGAGAAGCGCGTGAATTGCGCCGCAACGAACTATTTTTAAAAACCTTACGCGCCCGCCTCCATATCTTGGCCGGCCGGCGGCAAGATGTGCTGGCTTTTGATTTTCAGACACAATTGGCGGAAAGCTTTGACTATCGCGCAACCCCCGCTAAACGGGCTAGCGAGCAAATGATGCGCCGCTATTATTGGGCGGCTAAAGCGGTCACCCAGCTCACGCCTATTTTATTGCAAAATATCGAAGCCCACCTTTTCCCGAAGACCAGCGGCATTTCGCATAGATTGTCTGAGCGCTTCGCAGAAAAGCAAGGGTTGATCGAAATCACGCAAGATGACCTTTATCAACGTGAACCTGATGCAATTCTTGAAACCTTTTTGCTGTGCGAGCGCACGCCCGGCGTGACGGGCTTAGCGACGCGTACGTTACGCGCCTTATATAACGCTCGCAACGTGATGAACCAAGAGTGGCGCCGCGCGCCACAAAACCGCCAATGCTTTCTTGAGATTTTGCAACTGTCGCATAACTCTATCGAGCATGCCAGCACCGCCCATGCCTTGGCACTGATGAACCAAACCAGTGTGCTGGGGCGTTATTTATTAAGCTTTTGGCGGATCGTTGGGCAAATGCAGCATGATCTTTATCATGTCTATACAGTTGACCAACATATTTTAATGGTCTTACGCAATTTGCACCGCTTTGGCGTGGCGGAACATGCGCATGAATATCCGTCTTGCAGCCAGTTGATGATGAATTTTGAGCGGCCCTGGGTCCTGATGATTGCCGCGCTATTTCATGATATTGCTAAAGGACAAGGAGGCGATCACTCAATCCTTGGTATGGCCGAAGCGCAGCGCTTTTGCCGCGAGCACAAGCTAGCGGCGGAAGATGCTAAGCTGATTATTTGGCTGGTCGAGCACCACCTGACCATGAGCCGCGTAGCCCAGAAACAAGATACAAGCGATCCACAAGTGGTCAAGCGATTTGCGGATCAAGTGCAAACCGAGCGGCAGCTCACCGCGCTTTATCTCCTCACGGTAGCCGATATTCGCGGCACCAGCCCAAAGGTCTGGAATGCTTGGAAAGGCAAGCTCCTTGAAGATTTATACCGCGTCACCCTAAACACGCTTGGCGGCGTACAACCCAATACCCATTCGGCGCTTGCGCTACGCAAAGAGCAAGCGCTCACACTCTTGCAACAACACTTGATCCCACAGGGCGCCTTCCAAGCGTTTTGGGAGCAGTTAGACATTGCCTACTTTTTGCGCCACGATGCCCCGGATATTGCCTGGCAAACACATGCTCTTTATTTATATCTTGAAACCCCTCGGCCGATTGTTCGAGCGCGCCGTTCACCGCTTGGTGAAGGGGTACAAGTTCTCGTCTACATGAAAGATCAAACTGATCTATTTGCCGGCATTTGTAGTTATTTCGATAGTCACGCCCTTTCTGTACTCGATGCACGCATCCATACCACCCGCCATGGCTATGCGCTGGATAGTTTTTTTGTAACGCACGCGTATACCGAGTTAGACGAAAATACGCACAAAGCAACCCAAGACGAGCTGCATGATTATGACCAAATCACCGCGCGCATTGAACAGCAACTAACGCGCCATTTAGCTAGCGCCAAACCCCTTCCGCTCCCCTCGCCAGGCCGACTTGCGAGACAATCGCGAACTTTCCCGAGCACTCCGCGGATTCATTTACGTGCCGATGAAAACGGACAATATTACATTCTGTCGCTTTCAACCAATGACCGGCCGGGTCTACTCTACGCGATTGCTCATATCTTAGCCTCTCACCAAATCAGCCTGCACGCAGCGCGCATCAATACGTTAGGAGAACGCGTTGAAGACTTTTTTTTGCTCGCCGGCGCAAAGCTCGCTGACAACCGACAACAGATTCAGCTTGAAACCGAATTACTCCGCGCGATTGCAGTTTGAGCTTTTTACCCACGGACACGATCATTCTGGCGACGACTCTACGCTTGCCAATAACTGACGTAGACCATCTTCATCCAACACTTCAATGCCCAGTGTCTCGGCTTTCGCAAGTTTGCTACCCGCCTCGGCCCCAGCAATCACATAATCGGTTTTTTTTGAAACTGAAGCCGCTACTTTTGCCCCCGCGGCCTCCAGTTGCGCCTTTGCTTGCTCGCGCGTGAAATTCAGTAAACTTCCTGTCAGAACTACCGTTTTACCGGCCAAGGGTCCTGCGCTAGGCCGCGCAGCAGGTGGTCTCTCAGGCCAGGTCACGCCTGCGGCGCGTAATTCTTCAATCACCTCAAGATTATGCGCTTGAGCAAAAAATTGGAGGATCGCTTCCGCCACGACTGGCCCTACGTCATTGACTTCGAGCAGCACTTCACGCGATGCCTGTATCAGAGGATCAAGCGCGCCGAAATAACGGGCTAGATCAAGCGCGGTTGTTTCACCCACATGACGTATGCCAAGCGCATAGATAAAGCGCGCCAATGTAGTCTGCTTAGCCTGATGTAACGCGGCCAGTAAATTTTGCGCAGATTTATCAGCAAAACGCTCGAGTTCCACCAGCGTTGCAAAGTCTAGTTTAAACAAATCAGCAGGCGTGCGCACCAGATTTTTTGCGACGAGTTGTTCGATAATTTTTTCTCCCAGGCCATCAATATCTAGCGCGCGCCGCTGCGCAAAGTGCCACAGCGCTTGCTTACGCTGTGCGGCACACGCTAAAGCGCCGGTACAGCGAGCAATCGCCTCGCCCGGTAAGCGCTCAATCGCAGATCCGCATACTGGGCATTCGGTTGGCATCTCAAAACCATATGCATCAGCGGGCCGACGTTCAGTTAAGACGCTGACCACTTCTGGAATCACATCGCCAGCGCGCCGCACAATCACCGTATCGCCAATCAAAATATCCTTGCGCCGCACTTCATCTTCATTGTGCAAGGTGGCATTGGTCACCATTGCCCCCCCTACAAACACCGGCTCAAGCCGCGCGATTGGGGTGATAGCGCCAGTGCGGCCCACATTAACCTCAATTGCAATCAACTTAGTTAACGCCTCTTGCGCAGGAAATTTATGCGCCAGCGCAAAGCGCGGCGCGCGCGCAACAAAACCAAGCTGCTGCTGCTCTTCCAGCCGGTTCAGTTTATAGACTACGCCATCAATCTCATAAGGCAATGTATTGCGTTGCTCGCTCATCGCCTTAAAAAAGCCAAGCAACCCCGCCACTCCCTGTACGACCGCACGCTTCTCACAAACCGGGATGCCTAGCTCTAGATACCAATCAAGCAAAGCTTGATGTGTTGGCGGCATTGCCATCCCAACAAGCGCGCCGATCCCATAAGCAAAAAATGACAACGACCGGCTGGCGGTGATTTTGGGGTTGAGCTGGCGCAAGCTACCTGCTGCCGCATTACGTGGATTAGCAAACTCTTTCTGGCCGGCGGCCCGCTGGCGCTGGTTTAAATTTTCAAAAGCGCTTTTCAGCATAAACACCTCTCCCCTTACCTCAAGCAACTCAGGGATAGAGGCGCCTTTCAAGCGCAGTGGAATCGAATGCACAGTCCGAATATTGGCGGTAATATCTTCCCCGCGCACACCATCGCCCCGGGTTGCCGCTTGCACGAACACCCCATCAACATAGCGCAACGCCACCGCAAGACCATCAAACTTAAGCTCACATGCATAATTTAAACTTGCTGCTGGCTCGGTCTTATACAGCCCTTGGGTACAGCGTTTATCAAATGCTTCAATTTCTTCGTCGCTAAAACCATTATTTAGTGACAACATTGGCAGCGTATGCATAACTGGCTGAAAGCCTTCGGCGACCTGGCCGTTTACGCGTTGCGTAGGAGAATCGGGGGTCAGCAAGTGAGGGTTTTCAGTTTCAATGGCCGCTAACTCGGCAAACAATCGGTCGTATTCGGCATCGGGAATTGCCGGAGCATCCTGTACGTAATAAGCGTAATTGTGCTTCTCGATTTGCGCGCGCAACCTGGCCGCGCGCTCAGCTTTGTCATTGTCTACTGGGTTATGCATGAATTAAGTTTGATGGGAAGAACGCTATGAAGCCAATAGGATACCGGCAAATACCCCAGGCGGCCATTGTGCCAGAAAGCTAACCTTGATTCGCTGGTGCTTTCAAAAAACTTTATTTTAAAGAGCTAGGCATTATTTTAGTGCGCCATGCGCAATCTGCAACCCGCTTTTGAGTGCTGATGGCTTTATATACCAAGCTCTACGCGCGCCATATAGCAAGCTTCTCAATATCATCCATAATACGTATTTCCTAATTGAATGCGAAATATTGTTTTGCTGCGCGCAATCTAGTTTTAGGTTATTGATTTGACAAGTTGATTCGGTGATTCAAAACTACATAGATTAATCAAGAACAGAGGGAAATTAAATTGACTCAAAGCTCAAAATTTTATCAATTTAAATCACGCTGCAGGGTCTAACAATCGTACCAGGCCAGCGCCTGAATTGAGCCAAGAAAGCCTTTGTTAAACGACAAATATCCTAGGCAACCACTTTGCCAAATGGGCTAGCCTTAATTTATTCTTGCTTTAAAAATGGGCCTATTTTGAAGAGCTGGTAATCGTTTTGAATACCCAGCTTGCGATAAGCAGCTCGCTTTTGAGCGCTAATCGTTTTAATACTGCGTGAAAATTTCTCTGTGATTTGCGTCAATGTCAGGCCATCAAGACAGCAACGTAAAACTTCACGCTCACGAGGAGATAGATTGTCGTAATCTGTCCTTAATTCGTGCCCCGTTCCTGATGCAGCCGCTTCGCCCAGCATAAAAGATGGAACGGATAGCTGCTCAGCTAACTGAGAGCCTAAATAAGCTTGCCCCGAAGCAACCGTGCGGATCGCATTCGGCAGCTCGGCTAAATTCTGGCGCTTACTGAAAAAACCGCGCGCACCCGCGCGCATCACTAACATCATAGTGGCCGGATCATGATGTGCTGAGGCCACTAGAATTTTAATCCCCTCATAGCGCACGCTCAGATAGCGAACCAAATTCACGCCATCGAGATCGTGTTCCCCCAATGAATAATCAATTAGCAAAACATCACAAGTATGGTTTCTAAGCGCGGCCAGCAGAGACCGGCTGGTCATGAAAGTACCAACGATCTGAATATCCTGTGCGGCATGCAATTGTGTCTTAAATCCATCCAAAACTACCGGATGGTCGTCAAGCAACATAACGGTTAAAGCGGGAATAGCCATAGCATCTAGCTAGAGTAGGCAGTACAGCCCAAACATAAAGTAGCAAAGAAAAGAAAGAGAAAACAGCACAATTATATACTGACTCATCTTAGCAACCTTGATATCGTCTCATATCGAGCAGCTATCTCAACATAAGACAAACTAAAATTCAAGGTCTTTTGAACGGGAGGTAGCGGAATGTCGGATCTTGCACTAGCTACTCTGTTTGAAACCCTCAAAGGGTAATGTAGCCCCCCTCTGAGTTAGCAGCTTTTGATTCATCTCGCTTAATCCTACCACCCCTTCCAATAACGCTTCCTTCACCATCAGCTTATTAACTGGGGACATCCAACTCAGGTGCGCATGAACTCCATCCGCCTCTCCTATGAGCTCCCACTGACGAACAAACTCGCCACTGCCTGTCAACAGATTGGATCCCTCACGCGTCGCTTTCCAGGCTATGCTAATGACCGGCTCGGTAAGTTCTTGAATCACTCTTAGACAGTCACCCGATGCGACATCCCACAGACGCACCGTACTGTCATCACTCCCCGAGGCGAGCTGCGATCCGCTCGGCGAATACACCACGCTATTAACAGAGGAGGTATGTCCTTCTAAGGTGTGCACAGACGCGCCGCTTTCCGACTCCCACACACGCACCGTACTGTCATAATGCCCCGAGGCAAGCTGCGATCCGCTCGGCGAATACACCACGCTATTAACAGCGGAGGGATGTCCTTCTATGGTGTGCACAGACGCACCGCTTTCTGCGTCCCACACTCGCACCATACCGTCTAAACTCCCCGAGGCGAGCTGCATTCCGTTCGGCGAATACGCCACGCTGCTAACATAGGTAATATGTCCTTCTAAGGTGTGTACAGACGCACCGCTTTCTGCGTCCCACACTCGCACCGTACTGTCAAAACTCCCCGAGGCGAGCTGCCTTCCGCTCGGCGAATACACCACGCTAGTAACAACCCAGGTATGTCCTTCTAAGGTGTGCACAGACGCGCCGCTTTCTGCGTCCCACACTCGCACCGTACTGTCATCACCCCCCGAGGCGAGCTGCGCTCCGTTCGGCGAATACACCACGCTACTAACCCTGTTGGTATGTCCTTCTAAGGTGTGCACAGACGCGCCGCTTTCCGCCTCCCACACATGCACCGTATTGTCATGGCTCCCAGAAGCGATCTGCGATCCGTTCGGCGAATACACCACGCTCCTAACAGAGTCGGCATGTCCTTCTAAGGTGCGCACAGACGCGCCGCTTTCCGCTTCCCACACACGCACCGTCTTGTCCCAACTCCCCGAGGCGAGCTGCGTTTCGCTCGGCGAATACACCACGCTATAAACAGCCCAGGTATGTCCTTCTAAGGTGTGCACAGACGCGCCACTTTCCGCTTCCCACACACGCACCGTCTTGTCATAACTCCCCGAGGCGAGCTGCGTTCCGCTCGGCGAATACACCACGCTAGTAACAGACTGGGTATGTCCTTTTAAGGTGTGCACAGACGCACCGCTTTCCACGTCCCATACACGCACCGTCTTGTCAAAACTCCCCGAGGCGAGCTGCGTTCCGGTCGGCGAATACACCACGCTAAAAACCCTGTCGGTATGCCCTTCTAAGGTGTGCACAAGCGCCCCGCCTTCCGCCTCCCACACACGCACCGTATTGTCAGAACTGCCAGAAGCGATCTGATTACCACTCGGCGAATACGCAACACTCCAAACAGCCCAGGTATGTCCTTCTAAGGTGAGCACAGACGCCTCGCTTTCCGCCTCCCACACACGCACCGTATTGTCACTACTCCCAGAGGCAAGCTGCGTTCCGTTCGGCGAATACACCACGCTAGTAACAGAGGAGGTATGTCCTTCTAAGGTGTGCAAAGCCGCTCCGCTTTTCGCGTCCCACACACGCACCGTACTGTCATCACTCCCCGAGGCGAGCTGCGAACCGCTCGGCGAATACACCACGCTATTAACCCTGCCGGTATGTCCGCGTAAAGTGTAGGTTTTTTCCCAACTCGAGGCCTTATACACACTGATCTTACCGTTATCAAGCCCTACTGCACAGTTTTTCCCATCCGGGGAATACGCGCAGGAATTCACGCCGCTTTTCTCTTGGAGATAAGCCCATTCGCCAAACTGCACCCCAGCCAACTCCGCACCGCTTAAATTCGCCTGCCGCAGCCAACTCGCTCTAAGATTAGCATTACTCAAATCCGAACCTTGCAACTGCGATGAATCAAATACGCCATTACTCAGGTCCGATCCAGGTACCTGAACTCCTCTTAAATCACATCCAATAAACTGCACCCCCGCTTTCACCAATACCGTCAATGCATTCGACGCTCCTCTTTTTACATCTCCTCGAGTCTTCGACGCTTTCACCCACGATAAAAGTGCCTTCAGAAATACTCTATCCTCTTGCACTCGCTCTACTAAAAAACTCTGCACTGCTGGGTCTTCTACTACATTCACTGCGTTGAAGCGCACCGATGGCTCAATTTCAAATCCATCTCCTAGACCTTCCCATAATGGGCGTACATTTCTTATCGCTCCGAGTTTCTTCGTGTGCTCTACATCAGCACTCTTAGCCCCTCCTCTCAACTCCTCCCACAACGCTCTCGCCACAAAATAATCTTGAATCGATTTATGAACAAACTCATATTGATCGTCTCGGCAGATCAGCGGCGCATTAAAGCGTAATAATTTAATCTTTTCATTACTATCACTGAAAAATTTATCTCGCCAATCTTGTGTCGTCGTATTAAATTCATCATAGGAAAGCAGCTCCGAATATGTCACACGTACCAATCCAGCCTGATACATCTCTATTGCTAAATCTTGGCCGAATTTTGTGCCATGCTTAATAAAAGCTTTATTTAGAAAATGAAAGGCCTTCTGTTCTGCGTCAGTTAAGCGAATACCGCTCAAACGATCTTGCGAGCGCTCAAACCAACTCTCTACAAATTGATCATATAATACAAGCCGAGTAATACGCTGGCTGCTATTCTTGTATCTCTCAGCCAAAGTTGGCAACTCGCTCAAGGCCAATTTCAGTAAAAAAGGATTGCGTATCAACTCTTTGACTTCTGAGCGCTCTAAAATTTCTCTATGCTTCGTGACACTTTTTTCTAATTCTGGGTGCGTTTTTTTATATTTGTTTACATATTCCCCAATTGTTAAATCAGAGAATTGCGCAAGCTGGTATGTTTGAAGTAAGTACGCCTGACCTTTCGGATGGAACTGCCGCTCATATCGATCTCCCAAATACTCTGGTCTACTGCTAACGATGACTTTGGCTTGCCACTCATCCAGTTCATTTTCTATATAGAAGAGGCGGGTTCGGTCTTTAATTTCATCATAGCCATCTAAAATAAAGATAAAACGATAATTTACTTTTAGATCAGCTATCTGGTCCTTTGTAAACCCTTCTTTTTTTAGGTACTCTGAAATTAAATTAGTATTCGGCTCTTTCAAACTCGATAGCGAAATAAATAATGGGATGGGTGTCTGGCCAGACTTATTAGCTTCTTTGTCATAGGCTTCCCATAGGCTACGCGCCAGATACCGATTAAAGGTTGATTTCCCAGAACCTGCTTCCCCCAACAAAAGCAACACTTTCTTTTCTTCTGAAGCCAAGAAATCTCTAACCTTCTCTTCCAGGCTAAGACGCTCTCTTATATTCGTAATTGAGGTACACTCCGGCGCGACGTACATTGCCAATGCATCTTTGATCTCTTTGTCTTTTTGCAGGCTTTCTAAATATTTTTTCTGCAACCCCTCAATACCTAAACTAGCTAGCGGAGCATTATCCGGTTGCATAGCCATGCTTTGCAGTGGTCTCAGGATTTCTCGCAATAATTGAGCATCTGAGCCTGTTGAGTGGTAATGCACCGTAATTTCGTTATGCGAGCCAACAGTTGGGATATTTATCAAGCCATAATTAATTTGCATGACAGCCCCTGCTGTCTCATCAACCCTATCCATTGAATGGGTTTGTGTCGCATTAGAAAAAGCCGAAGCTATTTGAGGGAAATACGAAGCTAAGGAAGGTTGAGTATTTTGGCTTGGATTAATCGGCGACATGCTGGCTACCCCTTTTTAATAATTTGTATTTAACCTATATCTGAATGATCCATGCTCAGATAAAAAATTTAGTTCTTACTGAATAAAACTTATTTAACCTAAATTACGACAGCATAGGCCATCGGCAGTATCAGAAACTCTAAAAGTGATCTCGCTACTTTGACTTCTATTCTTGCATAACTACCCGCTTATACTATTTACGCTAATGCTGCTCCTCTCTGAGTTAACAGCTTTTGATCCACCTCGCTTAACCCCACAACCCCTTCCAATAACGTATCCCTCACCGTCAGTTCTCCATGCCCACTACTCCAGCACAACATCGCCTTATACTCCCCTTCATCATTTTTCAACTCCCACTCCCGCACTGATTTATCAGCATTTCCACTCGATAAATAGGCAGCGTTCTCACTCCATTTCCAGGCTACACTATTTACCCTCCCTGTAGCCCCTTCAATCAGCAAGAGACAAGCTCCCGAATATACCTCCCACAATCGGACTGTATTATCAAAACTCCCCGAGGCTAGATGATCTCCGAGCGGCGAATACACTACGCTACTAACACTATCTTCATGTCCGCGTAAGGTGTGAACAACCGCTCCGCTTACGGCGGACCACACTCGCACCGTTCTATCCAAACTCCCCGACGCTAGATGATCACCTCTCGGCGAATACACTACGCTAGTAACATAACTGTTATGCCCTTCTAAGGTATGAACAACCGCCCCGCTTGCCGCAGACCACACTCGCACCGTCCTATCCCCACTCCCCGAGGCTAGATAATCTCCTCTCGGCGAATACACTACGCTACTAACCGCTTCAGTATGCCCTTCTAAGGTATGAACAACCGCTCTGCTTGCCGCGGACCACACTCGCACCGTCTTATCACTACTCCCCGAGGCTAGATGATCTCCTCTCGGCGAATACACTACGCTACAAACAACGCCTGTATGCCCTTCTAAGGTATGAACAACCGCTCCGCTTGCCGCGGACCATACTCGCACCGTCTTATCATAACTCCCCGAGGCTAGATGATCACCTCTCGGCGAATACACTACGCTAGTAACATAACTTTTATGCCCTTCTAAGGCGTGAACAACCGCCCCGCTTGCCGCAGACCACACTCGCACCGTACTATCCCCACTCCCCGAGGCTAGATGATCCCCTCTCGGCGAATACACTACGCTAGAAACACCACCAGTATGGCCGTCTAAGGCGGGAACAACCGCTCCGCTTGCCACAGACCACACTCGCGTCGTCTTATCACTACTCCTCGAGACTAGATAACCTCCTCTCGGCGCATACATTACGCTAGTAACACGGCCTGTATGCCCTTCTAAGGTATGAATAACCGCTCCGCTTACCGCAGACCACACTCGCACCGTCTTATCACTACTCCCCGAGGCTAGATAATCTCCGCTCGGCGAATACACTACGCTAGTAACACGGCCTGTATGCCCTTCTAAGGTATGAACAACCGCTCCGCTTGCCGCGGACCATACTCGCACCGTCTTATCATTACTCCCCGAGGCTAGATGATCTCCTCTCGGCGAATACACTACGCTACTAACCCTGTCTGTATGCCCTTGTAAGGTGTAAACAACCGCTCCGCTTGCCGCAGACCACATTCGCACCGTACTATCCCAACTCCCCGAGGCTAGATAATCTCCGCTCGGCGAATACACTACGCTACTAACCGCTTCAGTATGCCCTTTTAAGTTGTGAACAACCGCTCCGCTTGCCGCGGACCACACTCGCACCGACTTATCCTCACTCCCCGAGGCTAGATAATCTCCTCTCGGCGCATACACTACGCTAGTAACAAACTTTGTATGCCCTTCTAAGGTGTGAACAACCGCCCCGCTTACCGCGGACCACACTCGCACCGTACTATCCCAACTCCCCGAGGCTAAATGATCTCCGAGTGGCGAATACACTATGCTAATAACAAACTCTGTATGCTCTTCTAAGGTGTGAACAACCGCTCCGCTTGCCGTAGCCCACACTCGCATCGTCCACCTACTCCCCGAGGCTAGATGATCTCCACTCGGCGAATACACTACGCTAGTAACTCTATCTTCATGTCCTTCTAAGGTGTGGATTTTTTCCCAATCCGAAGTCCTATACACGCTGATCTTACCGTTATCAAGGCCCATCGCGCAGGCTTTACCATCGGGCGAATACGCGCAGGACGTCACTTCGTCTTCTTCTTGCAGATAAGGCAATTCACCAAACTGCACTCCTGACATCTGCGACCCGCGTAAATTCGCCTGGCGCAACCAGATCGCACGAAGATTAGCTCTGCTCAAATCTGACCCTTGTAACTGCGCTGAGTCAAATACTCCAAAACTCAGATCCGATCCAGGCACCTGGATTCCTCTTAAATCACATCCAGTAAACTGCAATCCCGCTTTCACTAAGACCGTCAATGCATTCGACGCTCCTCTTTTTACATCATCTCGGCTCTTCGACGCTTTCACCCACGATAAAAGTGCCTTCAGTAAATCTCTATCCTCTTGCACGCGCTCTACTAAAAAACTCTGTACTGCGGCGTCTTCTACTACATTCACTTCGTTGAAGCGCACCGATGGCTCAATTTCAAATCCATCTCCTAGACTTTCCCATATCGGACGTATATTTCTTATCGCTCCCAGTTTCTCGGAGTGCTCTACGTCATGTCTATTAGCGCCCCTCCTCAACTCTTCCCACAATGCTCTCGCTACAAAATAATCCCGTAAGGATTTATGGATAAATCGATATTCCTTGCCTAAATTATTTGGCCTGTCCTGGCAGATTAAGGGCGCATTTAAGCGCATCAACACTGTCGTTGTATCTTCATTGCTTAGTAATCGCTTGTGCCAATCCGCCTCTGTAGAGGTGTCATTTTTTTTCCATCTCGCATGGGTGACTGCCTGATAATGCGTTATCACTTCTCCTGCTTTATACATTTCCAATGCCAGCTCCTTGCTAAAATCCACTCCGAAATCAGCAAAGCCTTCCCTCTCCAAATCTTTGAATTCTTTTCTTTCTTTTGAGCCAACCTCAAGTATCTGGTTTAGCCTCTGTTGCGAACGGTCAAACCAGCTTTTTACGAATTGATCATAAATTGCAATTCGAGTAATGCGCTGCTTCTCTACTTGCTGCCTCTGGCTCAATTCAGGCAACACGCTCAACGTTATTTTCAACAAAAACGGATTACTCACCAACTCTTTTAAGCTCGGCTCTTCCAACTCTTCTTTATATTTCTCAGCACTCCACAAAGCATGGGGATGCTTTTCACTATATCGATCAATATACCGCTTTATCGTTTCATCCGAAAAAGGCGCTAATCGATATTCCTGTAACGTGGTATGCTCGCCTGACGGATGAAATTTATATTGATAGTTTGACCCTAAGTATTCTGGACGGCTGGTGATTATGATTTTCGAGCCTATCCAGTTATCTAACTCATTATCTTTATAAAATACCTGCTGCCGATGCTCGATCTCATCAAATCCATCCAGTATTAATACAAATCGATGTTTGCTTTGCAATTCTTTGACATGCTCTTTCGAGAACCCCTGCTTCTCAAAAAAGGCACTCACCAGATTCCGATCCGGCCCTAACCAGCTCGATAATCCTATAAATATCGGAATTGGCATATTTTCTGACTTACTGCCTTGGATATAGGCTTCCCACAAGCTCACCGCGAGATCTCGATTAAAAGTCGACTTACCTGAACCCGCTTCACCTAGTAGGAGTAAGACTTTTTTGTTGGAGTTCAAAAAATCTTGAACCTTGCTTTTTAAATCGAAGCGGATTGAATCGTGAAGCTCCATCCCTTCTGGCGCTACATAGTTCGACAACGCGTCTTTAATTTCGTTGTCTTCTTTTAAACCTTTTAAATACCTTTTTCGCAAATCCTCAATAGCCGAATTTAAGTTGATCAACGGCTTAATATTCGGTTGCAAAGCAAAAATATGTTGCAACATCAGGGTTTCTATCAACTTCGAATCTGCCGCCGCTAAATGTATATGGTTATTCGCTGTATTGTTATTGCCAATGGTCAAGTTATTTAAAAAACCATTACCGATTTGCACGTTACTTTCACTTGGATCATCGGTTCGTTCTTGCGTATCAGAAAAAGCTGAAGCCAATTTCGGAATATATGATGCTAAAGAAGGTTGAGTGCTCTGATTCGGACTAATCGGCAACATGCTGGGCGCTCCTCTCTAATAATTTGTTGATCTTCTGAATACCTCATTACCCGCTACGAATCCAACTTTCGCTGAATAAAACCTCCGGCTTCAAAGCTGGCACATAGGCAACGCCAAAACTTTCGAAAATATTCGACTTTTACTCGAAGTTTTGTGCGCGCAATTTTACGTCAAAAGGCGAGTAGACCGCTGGAGTTTCACCATCAGCCCCTCTCAGATCAGTGCTTAAATCTCTCGATTTACACTGCTCCCATCAAGCAAATCCACCCACCATCTCTTCTCGCCAATGTACAAATGGATGCGGTTGCCTCTTCGCTACATTTTTAAGTAAGAGACTCGCCCGCTTTTTGTGGCCTTTGAGCTTGCGATACTTTGCCATTGCCCACGCCACAAGCGTTCTGTTGAAGTGTCTCAGCACCGGATACATGGCCGATCTACGATACCTGCCATAGTACTCTAGCTACCCTCTCAGAATTGGGTTATGCAACCTTGCTATATCTGACAAACTCAGATCCGTATGGTTGCGGTAGCCTTTCTTTCGAGTCGTCTGCCTCATTGCTTTCTGCGCTGTCGCACTAACCATACACGTAAAACTTACTGCCACCGATGAAAAATAAATACCTATAAAACCCTACCAATACTCCACAGCAAATAAGTCATTACGCAAAATTAAATCTATAAATAGATCCAAAATTCTTCAGCACGTAATTGATGTCTTCTTCGAGCGTTTGTGCGTCTTGAGCTTTAAAAGCAAGCCATTTATGCTTAATGAGGTACCAAAGCTTTCAATCCGATTTAACTCAGGGCTGTAGGAGGCAAAAAGTACAGCGTTAAACCTTTCTCCTTCTGCAAAAAGGCTAATTCATGCTGAATGGCGCGTGCGTGATGAATAACAGGTTCGGGACCCAGCACTATTTTTCGCCATTTTTATACCCCCCCCGAGCCGAGTCTGTAAGCTGCATACTCGATCCAAAGCGATATGTTTTTTGCTATCAAGGAATGAAGGTTATGCTACCTCGTAAAATTAATCCATCAAATAACCCTTCGACCGATAGACATGATAAATTAGAACAACCAAACCCTGAGCGCAAGCATCAGGTGCAGAATTTTATTAAACAAACGAAAAAATCTATCGTTAACTCTTTACCTGCCGCCAAAAATAAAGTCATAAAACTGGCAAAAAAAATAACACCATTAGAAATAAATTATTGTATTTCTCTGCATACTAGCGAAGCCTTCAGAGAATTAGTCAAAGATAAAAAAAAACCTGGCGAGCTTCCTAGAGCTTTTATAAATCGCATAAAAAATGAACCGTCCATCTTAATTTATAAAAATAAAATGAAAATAGATAAAATTTTCCAAAAAAAAGGGGAGCATAGAATTGATGAATATAATAGCTCCGAAAAAGGTGAAAAGACCTATCAAAAAAAACAAGAATCCATTGTAAGAGAATATACTGTTCATTCCTGCGTTCGATGGGAAAATAATAGTTTGGATAAAACTCAAATTGCGTGCCGGCGTCAAGCAGGTATCCGTATTCTAGACTACCAAAAAAATCCATCTAATACTAACGGCAAGCTTGATTTATCCAGTAAGGGTTTTAATGAATTTCCTAACGCCATATTTTTATTATCTGACCTAAAAGAACTGAATTTAAAAGGCAATGGACTCACCGAACTCCCAGAAGATTTCACTAGTCGAATTACAAAAAGCCTAGGAGATAACTCAGTCATTAAATCCATCGATCTTCGTGATAATCCGTTACAGGTCAACGAAAAATTGATAGAGGTTGTGAACGAGCTGCGGCAGCATGGATGTAGCGTAAAGCTTAGTGAGAATATCGAAAATGAGATTAAAGAATTTGGTTACCAATCTTATCTCGAAGCATTCAACAAAACCCTTCTTAATTCCGTCGCGCAAAAAATCATAGAAATTTTGGACAAGTCAGGATTCGATCAAAATATGACTCAAAAAATAGAGAGGGAAATTTCGAAAAAAAATTATACTTTTTGTTTCGAAAAATTCAATACAAATGATATTAAGTCAGTCAAAGAATTTTATGGGAAAATACCGTCAATAATTAAAAAAATTGACGAAGCATATAAAAACGGATCTAAAACCTTATCTCTTGAAAACATAGGATTGGAGTCATTTCCCGAGGTGCTTATACATTTAAAAAATCTGGAAAATTTAGATTTAAGTGGTAACTCGATTGGCTTTATACCTGCCAAATTATTAGAAATGGATCACCTAAAATTAATTAATCTCACTAATACTGGCCTGGCCACCACATCTTTTGAGAGTCTACATAGCTCTGACAATTTGACTGTTTCTCTTGAAGCAACGGAAGCCTCTAGAAAAGAAACGTTAGATATCATCAACCAACTTCGTTCGAAGGAGGTAAAAGTCATTACCGATCCCCCACGGCAGAAAGTTACAAGTTAGCGGTCACTTTAACTTAACCGGCACAATCCCATTCTATCGAAAAAGATGAGACACTTCATTCAAGCACTCTGGCATCTCTACCCCAAGGTAAGAGCAAATCCTCTGTAAGCGCCGTTTATCGTCAACTCGATACAGTCCGTTAAAATCGGATGCAAACCTGGCATGGCCGTTTTTAACACCTAATAACCTTCCGTTAAACATTCTTCATTATTGTCGCGCTAAGTTTGCATAAAGCGCATACACATTGACGGCAGCTACGGTTTCCGTTCAAATCGACTGACAAAATTGATAAAGCGCCCTACTCCCGCCGGGTGAATTCGCAATGTATTACATTGTTCGGCAAACCTTATGTTGACAAATTTCCTCCTTATAGCCGGCTTGTATTGCTAGGCTGAGATTATTTTATTCTGATCTATTATTTTAATAATTCATTCGTAATCCAACACATTTTTTCGCTTTTTATTTTATCAACTAAACCAAAGTTGTAAACTATGAGGCCAACTCATTTCTTATACATTTTTAGTTTTCATGTCGATTCAGGATACGTGAATCGACATGAAAACACTGTAAAAGTAATCTAGATTTGATTTTCATAAAATAGTAAACAATTATTTCACTGAGTAAATTGACAGCAAATTTAATGTCAAACCGATCACCCGCGTACTCGATCTGGTATAGACTTTTCAATTCATCGAAGTCCGTTTCTATAAGTGATCGCTTACGCAATAAGGTATCGGAATGAGAGTGAAATTTGCCAAATAGAGATGACTCAACATTTTCCCTTCAGGACTTTAAAATAGTGCAACCAAAGCTAGGTTTTAATGCAGCGTCAATTCAATGCATCAATTATACGAAGATAATTTTATAAATGCCTCACGTAAAACTTTATTTTTTTAATGATTGGATCAAATATGTTTAATAGCATTTTCTTTAGAATTAAAAAAACAATTAAAACTCTCCCCGTCAATCTCACAAATAAAAATAATATTCCTTTGAACCATTCCCATAATAAAAAAGAATATTTCGGCCAATCATTTATAAAATTGGCGAAACCTGAAATCAGAGGAATTATAAAATCACCCAAAAAAGCTCATCAAAATTTAAATATAAATTCTAAAAAAACTCAAACTTTAAATAGGTTTTCTGTAACTATTCCACCAAGCAATACAAAAGTCTATAAAAATGAGATAGCGATCCAAAAACCCAATGCACTCAAAGAAATACCCCTTGAAATACCTATAGTTCAAGCTCCCAAAAATAGCTATTCTTTCAACCTATCTGTTTACAAGGAGAAATTGGTTCAGATCGTAAATCAAATCAACACGCTTAAAGGCCAAATCAACTCTGAAACAAATTTACAATATTTAAAAAAAATAGCAATCAAGTTAAATAAGTTAGAAATTGACAAAGAAATAACTACTCAAAGCATCATATTTTATGCCACTCAAATACCAGAATATAATCTTTATCCAAAAGTGGAAAATATACATATAAATGCTATAGATTCAATGGATCAATCCAAATTGGAATTTTTAGAAAAAAAATTAAAATATATTAAAAATATAAAAACCATAAAAAATTCAGAGCTTATAAAAGAGGGCTTAAGTATAGTTAAAAGTATAACCATACATGGAATGAATCACTCCAAATTAGAGCGGTTAAAAGAAATAATAAATAATTTAAACGAAGAAATAAGACATAAAAAACATATCAAAGAAAAATTAAGCACAATCAAAAACTTAATCCTAACAAATAAATTTGAAAATTAATTTTCAATATTTTATAAATTTTACTTATTTAAAAAATATGATGGAAATAAAAAATTAGATAGCACTACAAAATTAGAACCCATACATTCCATCAAATGGGCATATCAATACAAATCTAATCCCGACCTCTTTACAAAATTCGAAGATTGATCCCAATCCAGTTAACATTACTTCTGACGCATTTCAAAAGACATTAAGTCTCATCCGTAAACTGCGTTCAAGGGGTATTAAAATTATTGTCGACCCAGAAATGGAGACGGAAATCCAGCATTGGCAAAAACAAACCCATGCTATCCTCTAGTATCTATTACACTATTTCGGCCTAAAATTCGAATTCATAGGCATTAGCTAGCAGCGCTATAAACTTATCGAGCTTATGCACTCCCATGCTACGGAAAAGGATGAGGCGCTTCATTCAAGCGCTCTGGCGTCTCAACCCCAAGATAAGTGCAAACGCGCTGTAAGCGCCGTTTATCGTCCACTCGATGCAAGCCGCTAAAAATCGGATGCAAACCCGGCACAATCGCTTTTACCACCTGATAACCTGCCGTTAAGCACTCTTCACTATTCAAGTTAAACAATAAAATGGGGTACCCTGCACGCTCAATTTTTGCTTTAAGTTCGGATAATTGAGCGGTGACGTCAATAGGGCTCGATAACGCATCGAGTACTTGTACAGATGCTGTCGAATCCAGCAAAAAAGCGATATTGTCGTAATTTTTAGGATCAAAGTAAAATGCGACATGATCGAAAAAAGATCTAACATCAGTAGCTCTTTTCGGTGACTGCAAGGTCAAGCTCGGTTCATGCTGATATGACCAAACATGGGCAGCTTCAGAGACCGCTTTGCACACCGCCGATGTCAGATCAAGCCGGCAGCTCGCCCCAAAACAGGCGAAACGTTGGCCCCGCGGCCTAAGCGCGGCGAGCACAACCGGGATACCTAGATCCGTTGGCAAAAGCCGAATTAAAACCTCCAGTTCGGGATGCGTTAATAAGGCTCGCAGGGAGGCTGGTTGAGCCTCGATCCAGGCTGGTGTCGGTTGTAAAGCGATGGGTGTGGTTTTGGTTAACCAGTAACAGATGAAAGCATCGCGCTCAACCACTTCACATAATGCAGAAAGCGTGGCCTGTGCAAAATCCAATCCGGCGCCTTGTCCACTGGTATTCGTATGTGACAATGTTTCGTGCTTATGCATGACCTCGTAGCCCATTAAGACTAATTGCGCCGGCATATAAGCTGTTTGGTCTAGTGTCCAGTTATAACCTTCCAGCCAGCGCCGAGGTTGCTTCTCATCGTAGAGCTTAAAAGGAAAACCTATTTGTCCGTAGCTTGACTCAGAAAATAAAATCATTTGCTCCATAAGCTCGGAGGCTCCAGCGAGCTCGCATCCCGCTGCAAGCAACAAATCCTGCTCGCGATATAAAGCCGTGCAATAACGCTCAACTGCTTCCCCAATGCAACTGTGCAGCGCATCTACCAAATTCGCATCAAAACCCATGCCTCGAAAATCTGCCCCAAGATGCATACGATGCTCATGCGCCGGCGAACTATTTCTCAGCCGTAACTGGATCGGGTCAGATAGCAAAGCGTGAAGATGGTAAAAAGCCGGGAAATTAGCCGGCATAGGAAACAATTTAACTTGCCGTAGCAAACCCCAACGCGGATGAACCAAGCGCTCTAATAATCCACTTAAATCATCGGGCAAAGCCACGCATAGCGCTTTATCGATCTGCATACATTCCTTCTTAGATGGCTTACTCACCGTAAACCCGCTCGCAAAGAGGCCAACGAACGCACCGCGCGCATATCGCTACAGAGGGTGCAAGCAGGCGATTTAAGGACCTGCCCGCGACTAAATTGCAGCGTCAGCAAATCAAGTTCAATCACTTCGCCAGCTAGCGCAGAGCTCTTGCGTCGCTGCGCAAACCGAGCGACTTGTAAGGCTGCTAGATGCGCTGCAGTAGGCGCACTCAGCTTACTTAAGCGGGGCACGTTAGGCCAAATAGGAGCTGATAAGTGAAATAAGCGCATTTCTTCAGGATGACTTGCTTGCGCAATATAACGATCTTCCAAGCAACCATAACATGCGCTTTCTGCAGGTATTGTCAACGGTCCTATGCGCAGTAAAGACTGGTCAAGCATGGCGAAAGTCTGCGGCAACTTTGCCTGAATCGCTAAGCGGTTCATCTTTAAGAAAAAATCGGCAGCGGGATAGTCACTGCAAGTCAGCGCAATGCTATGCTGATTGCACGAAGATTCAGTCAAATGATCTGGGTTGGCTTGCGTAGCCCGCAAGCCCAATTCGTGCAACGCGTCAATAGCGTGCTCCGCGATCTCACCAGCGCCATATACATAAACTTCAAATAACTTAACATTTTGCTCAAACTCTACTGCTGCCTCCAAACAGTCGTACAGCAAATCATGGCGCTCGGGATCTACGGTTTCGGCATCTAATAAAAATTTTTCTGCCTGCAAACGCGAAATTGCTTTTTCAATACGAAATTGCTCAGCTTCAGAAAAATCCTGAAAAATGACATGGCATTCCTGCTGACCGTCACATCGATGAATAAATCTGGCAATTTCACCTAAATTGTCCTCCAGTTTAAGCGTGCTAGCTGGCCCTCGAACAAGTAGATTACCACTCTCATCTCGGTAAATCCGCAACGCTGGGTGGATTTTAGGTCGCATAAGAAATCGTCTCAAAGGATCATATTGGGCCAACGCACCTACTCTTTTTATGTTTGGACAATTTATTATGGCTAGTATCCACCCCCAGCATCATAACTTGTCCCTGGACACAATGCTTCCGGCGTCTGCGCATACCACTGCTGTCCATCCCAGTAGGGTTGATTCAGGCATTGAGCATTTTGCCGCCGCTCAGCGGCGCGCTTTTCATTAGAACGCTGCGCTGCATCGCGTTGCGTTTGCGATCTCTTCTCGTCGTAGAGACGCTCAGCGCGCCGCCGCTCATAACGCTGTTGTTCGTAGCGCTGTTGCTCATAACGCTGTTGTTCATAGCGCCGTTGCTCATAGCGGCGATCATCTGCCCTTGAGTCCCAGCTAATTATCATCGATTGGGCGGCATTACTCGGTAACGCGATGGCAGTCGACTCCCATCCTGGCGCTACCGCACCGGCCTTAGAGTTTAGTAGAACAAATCCAACAAAGACTATTTTTCTTACGATTCGGTGGGCAAGAAAATCGTTCATTTCAGCGCTCCCAATTTTGCCAACTTTTAAAAAGAAGGCCGCAGAATTTCCACGGCCTTTTTACGATGTGTCGCAATCGATTTATAGTTCAATAATCCGTGGAGTAAGTAGGAACAACTGTTCACGGCGCGTATTGCTCGTATCTCGATAGCGGAATAGGCCGCCGATCAACGGAATCTTTGATAGTAGTGGAATGCCTGAGATATTATCCCCAGTCTGTTGGTTCCGATAACCCGCAATTAACAAGCTCTGACCATGCCCGATAAAGGCTTGGGTATTAATCCTGGTCGTCGCCACCATGGGAATCGAATCCACTGTTTGGGTACGAGAAAACTGCCCATCTTCAATGCTGACTTCAAGCTTGATCTGCGTTTTATCGCCGTTTTCTACCACCATTGGCAATACGCGCAACGAGACGCCGGTTGAGATGCTATACAGTTGGCCTGCTGTATAACCCTGCACTCGCACATGGATTTGTTGTTGACTATCCATCACAGCTTCCACATTATCCAAAGTCGTCACTTTAGGGCTGGCTTCGATCTTCGCTTGATTGTTCTGCTCAAGCGCATTAATACGCGCCAGCAAGAAGCGGCCCGAATCACCTAATAACGTCGTCATCGATAAACCCGTGGGAGAAGCATTAACAGAACCTTGCCCAGTGCCAATTGCAGTCGTGCCAAAATTTGGATTAAGCGCATTATTAAAGGTGGTTTGCTCGGTTTTTCCATTACCGGTTTGAATATCAACACGGCCGCTATGGACGCGCCAATCAATCCCTAATTGCTCCAAGGCGTTATCATCAACTTCAATAATATTGGCCTGGATTTCAATTAATTTGGGTTTCACGTCAAGTTTCTCAATCAATTCTGCGTATTGCTCCATACGACCCGGTAAATCTCGCACCAGCACCGAGTTGGTGCGGGCGTCTGCCCGTATAATCGGCAACCCAGAATTGGTCTCGCCATCCGCGCCAGTGGTTTGTCCTTTAGATGAATTCCCATTATTTTGCGCCCCTGGACTTTGGACGCCCAAGAAAGCGCTCATTTGCGCACCAAGTGAACCCCCTTCGCCTAAACTTCCTCCTTTAAAGCCAGCCGGCAAGGGAGGCATCAAAGGACCGCCCGTAGCGCCGCTCACATCAGCCATTGGAGCAACTTTATTGAGGTTTTGGGTAACGTTTGTTTGCGAACCTGCGCTATCTGGATTGTTATTAAACAAACTATTCAGCACATTTGCCACCCCTGTCACGCTGACTTTCTGACCACTGATTTGAACGTCATGGTCAGAGGCCCAAGCATGACGTAATTTAAAAATACGAATTTGCGTGCCAACTAGCCGACTCGCATTCACTTCTAAGCCACGCGCAACGTTTGACACCAATTGCAAATAATGCGGCGGCCCACTGACAATCGCCGTATGTTGCATATCGTCATAGACAATCGGAAAGCGCTTATCAGAAAGCGCCAGCCTATCTAACGTCATGCGCAGATCGTCCATGCTTGAATATTTGAAAGAAAGAATGGTGCTTTGCACATCACTGGCCGGTGCAATTTCCAGCAATGAGCCATCGTAGTACCAAACAAAACCAAAAGTTAAAGCCAGCGTCTCTAAAAACGCTTGCGGCGACATGCTGAATTTGCCGCTGACTGACCCTTCGACCCCAGAAGCAATCGATGCTGCAATGCCTTGACTCGCAGTAAAATCACGCAGAACTTCTTTTAAGGGTTTACCTTCAACCGCATATTGAATACGGGGAGTTTTCCAATGGACTTGCGCCGCTTTAGCCGGCAGCCCAGCCGTAGCAAGTACGGCAGCTATTAATATTGCGCCAAAAAATTTCATTTCAAAGCCACCGTAAAAAAGAAGCTGCTGTGCGTCCCCTACACAACACCACCAAAATACCTGT
Organism: Mycoavidus cysteinexigens; assembly: GCF_003966915.1. NCBI lineage: Bacteria > Pseudomonadati > Pseudomonadota > Betaproteobacteria > Burkholderiales > Burkholderiaceae > Mycoavidus > Mycoavidus cysteinexigens. The sequence continues at coordinate 913,542 of NZ_AP018150.1, read as the reverse complement.
TACGCAGCCAAGAACTGGCGCTTGCCCAGCATTGCACTACGTAAAAATGGGGCTGGCATTTCACTTACTGCTCGTACTGATTAGAGCTTAGGTAAAGCTTTTTCGGGGATTCTCATCAACTTTTTAGCAAGCTTCAAAAATACTCAAAGTGCGGGTGGTTTTGGATAAAGTAGTGCTCGCCTAGAGCGCAGCAAAACGATTTTAGGCAAATGGAGAGGCTATTGGATTAAATCAGCCGGTATAAGGTGCGCTAGATTACTTATTGGGGAATAAAGGGAAGAACTGCAAAGCGAAAAGCTGCTTAAAGCGCATGCTGAATGGAGCGCAAAATAAAAGGCGCCTACAAGAGGCGCCCCAAAAACATTTTAGTTAGATCAAACGCACTACGAAAGCCATTGCGCGCCACTAGGTGAAGGGTCTTGCTCAATGCCAGCCAGCAACCAACCTTCGTGACCTTGTGTCCGTTTAGTGAGATTCCATTTTTCAGAAAACGGCTGGGCGCTGGCCCCCTGCTCTTCCCGAATCAAGCCAGAGAATTGCACGCTCGCTAAAATTTCGTCTGCTTGCTCGGCAACACCAATTAGCGCGGCTTCAAGCTGCACGACTTCAGTTTGATTCAACATGGTGCCACGCTCAGAGAGATCAAGTTTGATCTCAGCAAACATGGCCGGCGTTGTGAACTCGCGAATATCAGCCGCATCGCCTGCATCCCAAGCGGCCTGTAGGCGAACGAACAGAACTTTGGCGTTACGCAAAAAAAGCGCCGTATCAAAATGAGCTGGCACAGCATTGACGGGCTGCAATGCGGTATCCGCAGCAGCCATGCCGCCGCTAAATTGCGATGCCATGCCTCTTGGCTCTTGTGCAAAACCCGTGCGCATATCGAAATTTGACCCAGCGTTTGCAGCCATGGCGGACTCATGCGCGCCACGCATAAACGCAGGTGCAGCCGCTGCGCCATGACGCGCCCGGCGGGCTGCAAACCAACGCAACAACCAATAGCCCAGTAGCGCAATTCCGCCAATGATAATGAGATTAGAAAGTATGCCGCCTAACGCTCCGCCTAAACCTAGGTGAGACAGAAGAGCGCCAATCCCAAGTCCTGCCGCAATCCCCGCTAACGGACCTAGCCAGCGATTACGCGTAGGCTGTGCCGCCGCATTAGCTTGGCTTGGGCGCGGGCTAGGAGCAGCTTGCTGCCGCTGCTGGAACATCTGCGCTTGGCGGCCGCTGCTACGGCCGCCGCCCAGGCGTTTTGCCTCAGCCTCTTGCAGCGTCAGTCCCAGCGCGAGCGCACTGGCTAGCATCAGTACAACTAAGCGCTTTAAACTCAGCCTGCCGATCCGCAACGTCAGGAAATTTCGGCCAGCACGAGTTAATGAACCTAGAGAAAAATCAGCAAACTGTATAGCTGATAAAGAAAACATTAGAGAGACCTCACTTAGAAAATTAATATTTTATGCCAATATGCAGGGCAACCGCCCCTGCCGCCAAATTATGATAATTGACCCGATCAAAACCCGCTTGTTCCATCATTGCCTGCAAAGCGTTTTGATCCGGGTGCATGCGGATCGATTCAGCTAGATAGCGGTAGCTTTGCGCATCATGTGCCACCTTTTGGCCAAGCCATGGCAATACTTTAAATGAATAAAAGTCATACAGCTTAGCCAAGGGCGCCCAGATCTTTGAGAATTCAAGCACTAATAATTTGCCACCTGGTTTGAGCACGCGCCGCATTTCGGCAAGAGCCGCCTCTTTATGCGTCATATTACGCAAACCAAAAGCCACTGTCACCACATCAAAATAGTGCGTAGGAAACGGAATTCGCTCCGCATCGCATAATAGCGTGGGCATGATCAAGCCTTGGTCGAGCAAGCGGTCACGGCCCACGCGCAACATCGATGCATTAATATCAGTGAGCCAAACCTCGCCACCTTGATTCAGGTCGCCCACTTGTTTAGCGAACGTTTTAGCCAAATCTCCAGTGCCGCTAGCCAAGTCAAGCACCTTAAAACCTGGCCGTACGCCGGCTTGCGCAACAGCGAATACTTTCCATGCTCGATGTAGGCCAACCGACATTAAATCATTCATTAAATCGTATTTTGCGGCAACCGAATCAAATACATTCGCCACTTTGCGCGCCTTCTCGTTTTCAGCAACCGTCTGAAAGCCAAAGTGCGTTTTACTCATTAGATCAACCTTTTATAATAAATCATCAGTGAGGTGCGGCTGATGTGCAAGGCCGCTTATGATGGCTTCTCGCAATCCCAGCGCGTGGCTGCGGCGTAGCTGTAAAACCGCTTCAGCGGTGGTACGCGCGCGCGGTCCCCAGATCGGCGCTGGGAAATGGGCGTCATCAGCATAGCGCGGAATCAGGTGCCAATGCAAATGCGGCACTTGATTGCCAAGGCTCGCCAGGTTCATTTTTACGGGCTGCATCACCTGCCGGATAATCCGCTCAACTTGAGCGACAATCTCGATTAAATATTCCCGCGCCCCAGCTTCAAGCTCCGAAAACTCAGTCATATGAGGATTCCAGATAACCCGACAAAACCCTGGATAATCGGTTTCATCGACAGCCACCACGCGCACTTTATCGTCACGCCAAAGTAACTCGCCTCCGGTGGTTTCGCATAACACGCAGTGTGTCATACGAGCACCCGTTCAATCCCTCCGGCATTGGCCTGCTTCACATAATCGGGCAACCAATTTTCACCTAGCAGGTGGCGCGCCATTTCAACCACAATATAATCTGCCTCAATGTTAGCATCGTCATGATAGCGCGCTAAACCTTGCAAGCAAGATGGGCAGCTGGTTAAAACCTTAACTGCGCCAGCAAAACCATCCTCGCGCACGCGCGCTGCGCCTTTCTTAAGTTCTTCCTCTTTCCGAAAACGTACTTGTGTCGATATATCCGGGCGCGTAATCGCAAAGGTACCCGCCTCACCGCAACAACGGTCGCTTTTTTCAATTTGGCGTGGACCTGCTTCGGTGCCCATTAACTGATTGACCAGTTGCGTTGGATTCATGGTTTTAATCGGTGTATGGCAAGGATCATGGTACATATAGCGTACCCCCGTTACACCTTCCAGTTTCACCCCTTTTTCGAGCAGAAATTCATGAATATCAATTAAGCGGCAACCTGGGAAAATTTTGTCGAAGGCATAGCCGGCTAGCTGGTCATAGCAGGTTCCACATGAGACCACCACGGTCTTAATATCCAAGTAATTCAGGGTATTCGCCACGCGGTGAAAGAGCACACGGTTATCCGTGACAATTTTCTCCGCCTTGTCCTCTTGCCCAGCGCCGCGTTGCGGATAGCCACAGCACAAATAACCCGGGGGCAGTACGGTTTGCACTCCCACATGCCATAACATCGCTTGCGTCGCCAGCCCTACTTGCGAAAAAAGCCGCTCCGAGCCACAACCGGGAAAATAAAACACCGCATCTGAATCGACCGTCGTAGTGTGCGGATTACGAATGATCGGCACAATTTTATTGTCTTCAATGTCAAGCAACGCGCGCGCGGTTTTTTTCGGCAAATTACCCGGCATTTTCTTGTTAACAAAGTGAATTACTTGCTCCACAATCTTAGCCCTACCCACAGTCGTAGGGGGCCGCGCGGTTTGCTTTTTGGCAAATTTTTTCAGTACGGTGTGACCTAGCCGTTGCATTTTATAGCCCCAGCCAATCATTGCCTGACGAGCTAGGCGAATGGTTTGCGGGGCGGTTGCATTCAGAAAAAATAAACTGGCCGCAGTTCCTGGATTAAATTTTTTCTTCCCCATTTTGCGCAATAAATTGCGCATATTCATCGACACATCGCCAAAATCAATCTTGACTGGACAGGGCGACAAACATTTATGGCACACCGTGCAATGATCAGCCACATCGTTAAATTCGTCCCAATGCTTTAAAGATATGCCGCGGCGCGTCTGCTCTTCATATAAGAAAGCCTCAATCAATAGCGAAGTCGCCAGAATTTTATTACGCGGGCTATATAATAGATTCGCGCGCGGCACATGGGTGGCGCAGACCGGCTTACATTTGCCACAGCGCAAACAGTCTTTAATACTGTCGGCAATCGCACCAATATCAGATTGCTGCATTAAGAGCGATTCATAGCCCATCAGCCCAAAACTAGGCGTATATGCATAACGCAAATCTGCATTTTCAAGCAATTTCCCTTGATTAAAATGCCCATTAGGATCGACCCGCCGCTTATACGCACGGAAGTCAGCCAGTTCCGACTCGCTTAAGAACTCAAGCTTAGTGATGCCAATGCCGTGCTCGCCAGAAATCACGCCATCAAGCGAACGGGCAAGCTGCATAATGCGCGCCACGGCCTGATGCGCGTCTTGCAGCATCTCATAATTGTCTGAATTGACCGGAATATTGGTATGCACATTACCATCGCCGGCATGCATATGCAGTGCGATAAAAAGCCGCCCACGCAGTACCCGCTGGTGAAGCGCCTGTACCTCATCGAGCATTGGCTTAAATTCACCACCATGCAAAATCTGTTGCAATGGCTGAAGAATTTCATTTTTCCATGAAATTCGGATCGTATAGTCTTGCACTATATCGAACAGGCTGGCCTGCGGCTGAGCGCTTAGGCGTTGCTCAAAGACAGACTCCAGCGGCGCATAGCCAAGTTGCAGCAATGGGCGATAGATGCTCGCCAATGGCGTAGTGAGTTCTGCGCGCACATATTCCCAGCGCGCGCGTACCTGGGCCAGCACATCGAGAACCTGCTGGAGTCGGCCGTCAAGCCATTCAGCATTTGGAGTTTCATCGGTTTCGTCGCGCTTGCCGAGTGGCAGAGCCTTGCTCTTAAAAAAAGTTTCCAGCTCAATCACTAGCTGCAGCTTATTTTTGAGGGACAGCTCAATATTAATCTGATCGATATGATCCGTATATTCACCCATGCGATGGAGTGGAATCACGACATCTTCATTGATTTTAAACGCATTGGTATGCTTCGCAATCGCGGCTGTGCGCGAGCGATCCAGCCAAAAACGCTTACGCGCTTCGGCACTTACGGCCACAAAGCCTTCGCCATTTTTGCTATTGGCGATACGCACCACCTCAGAGGTTGCCGTAGCCACTGCGTCTGCATCGTCGCCAACAATATCGCCAATCAGCACCATTTTGGGCAAGCTAGCATGCGCGCCCTGCTGTTTCGATTTAGCCGCATACCCCACTGCGCGCAGATAGCGTTGATCCAAATGCTCAAGACCGGCCAAGGTCGCACGGCCTGCTTGCGAGGCTTCAAATAAGTATTGCTTAATCTCAACAATGCCTGGAATCGCATCGCGCGCCGGCCCAAAAAACTCTAGGCAAACGGTGCGGATATGTGCGGGCATTTTATGCAATAGCCAACGCGCACTTGTAATTAGCCCATCACACCCTTCTTTTTGCACGCCCGGCAAACCAGCTAGAAATTTATCTGTGACGTCTTTACCCAACCCTTCTTTACGAAAACGCCAGCCCTCTATCACCAGTGACTCGGTGCGCAGCAACGCTGCGCCTGGCGCGCGTTTACCATCGAACCATTTCAACTCAAAGCGCGCCAGCGGCGCTTCATGAATTTTACCCTGATGATGCTCAAGGCGCGTCACTTCAAGCCAATTGCCATCGGGATCGACCATCCGCCACCAGATCAGATTATCCAGCGCCGTGCCCCACAAAACCGCTTTTTTGCCCCCTGCGTTCATGGCGATATTGCCACCAATGCAAGATGCATCGAGCGACGTAGGATCAACCGCAAAGACATAACCGGCTTGCTCAGCCGCCTCAGTCACGCGCCGCGTCACCACCCCCGCTCCGGTCGCGATCGTAGCCGCCTGACACACTCTTGTATGGCCTGGCAACTCAATCAATTCAACCGCGCCAAGTTGCTCCAGTTTTTCTGTGTTTAGAACCGCCGACCAGGGCGTTAGCGGCACAGCACCGCCGGTATAGCCGGTACCGCCGCCACGCGGAATCACCGTCAACCCGAGTTCTATGCAGCCTTTAACTAAACCAGCCGTTTCAGACTCATGATCCGGGGTAAGCACAACAAACGGAAATTCAATCCGCCAATCGGTTGCGTCAGTCACGTGTGAGACCCGCGAGAGGCCATCGAATTTCACATTATCTTTTTGCGTATAACGGCTCAGCACTTTCAGCGTGCGCCGGCGCAGCACGCGGATGCGCTCAAATTCAGCGCTAAAGGCTGCCACCGCTTCATGCGCGGCGACGAGTAATTGCTGCACACGAGCCGCGCGCATATGGCTCGCCTCATCAACGCTCGCATCTAAATCAAGGTGACGCCGCTTTTCGATTTCAGCTAAGCGGTGGTTAAGTGCTTTGATCAGCAGGGTCCGGCGCTTTGGATTATCCAGCAAATCGTCTTGTAAATAAGGATTGCGCCGGACCGCCCAAATATCCCCCAACACTTCATACAGCATTCGTGCGGAGCGGCCGGTACGGCGTTGCCCGCGTAATTCGTCGAGCGCCTGCCAGGCTTCTTCGCCCAGCAAGCGGATCACGATTTCCCGATCCGCCAGCGAAGTGTAGTTATAAGGGATTTCGCGCAAGCGCGGATCGGGTTGTTGTGCTTCAAAAGTCGGAGATGATACGTTCATGTCTACTCGTAGCGAGCCAGCGACCTGGCTAGCGATAATTGGCGCGAGTATTGAATTGTATCGTTCACTTTGCGTAAAAGATACCTAACCCCACTTCCGCCTCTTCCTCTTCTTCCTCTGGTATTCCTGGTAGGCCTTTCGAAGAAGGCGGCGCTTCTTCTGCCATCAATGTTTTAAGTTCATCTGAAGTAAATTGAACAAACTGCGCACCCGTCTCAAACCAATGCTCAAAATGGTCATCTTCTACTTCTTTCCATAAGGGTTGATCGCCTACCATGGCGTATTTATACCATTTATTATCTTGTTCAGAATAGCGAAATAGGATTAGGAAACAAAATTCATAATCATTTTTTTGAAAATCCTCAACACCCTCAACATTTTCAGATTCAATATCGAATTCAGTTACTAATAATACCCTTTCAGCATTTTTCGCAAGGTTATATTCATTTAATGCGACAAATTCTTTCTCCAAAAATTTCGGCTCGGGTAGCCCCTCAAAATACATCTGCAATTTAAATTTCTCTTCAGAATCATTTGAAGATAAAGAATAACTTTCGCCAAATAGAGAATAACTAGTGGCAAGCCTATCAAAAACATTTGATTTTAGATCATGATATGAATTAATAAAATTAGAAATTTTAAATTTTTCTTCCTGCTGAATAGGCGGGAGAGAAGGTGCAGCGATTGGTCCCGAAGAGGCAGTATAAGCGGGAAGAGAGTCACGTCTAGGAGGAAGATTTTCGTAACTCTGCATTATAGAATTATAAACTGACGAAGGTCGCCACACTTCGGAAATTTTGTCCGCCGAAGAATGCTCCGTATTAGCCTTAAGATTAGAAGTGAGCAAGGCAGCTGCCGTTGCTTTCGGACTAATAGGAGGAGAAGAATAATATCTTGTATGGCGCTCTACCGGTTGGTTTGCGTAATTAACTTCAATAGAGCGACGACGTTCTTTGGGACTTAGTCCGGAAACATTAGAAATAGGTGAGGTAGGGGATATTGGACTAGGAGAGGAACAACGCCTAGCAAGAAGTTCTTTCTCTGGGACTGGGAGACGATCCCTAATAAAATTATAATAATCGGAGGGGAGTGCTCCAGAACTCTCTTTTATCGAAGACGGAACTACATTAGACTTAGAAATAGATGTAGGTGGCGATGGAAATGTGCTTATTAACTCATCAGAAGTTACACTAGAAGGCCGAGAACCAACAGCAGGATTTGATGAACTCTGGAGGGTACCAGTCAATATCTCAGGGGATCCTACGATATCCTCTCCCTTTAGAAATTGCTTAGTAGAAATGCCAAGTACAGGTTTGGCAGGAGAAATTGTTGGGTCACTAAAACGGCTCTTAAGAGAGGAAGTATTCCCAACAGCCAGATTTAATAAGCCCGAGTGCTTCTTAGCCAACTCCTCAAGCTTCTCTACGGAACGCTCGTTCTGATTTGGCAGAGGTGTGACAGGAGTGGTTGCTGATTCACTGGAAAAACTCGCAAGAGAGAGATTATTATCAACCGTATGACTGAATGAGCTCTGGTAACTTCTATCTGGCGTCGCAGGCGATCCCACAGACTTCGCACTTGCTGAAAATTGATCCCCAGAAGTTCCCGGAAAAGGAGAAAGAGGCGGTGTTAGGCTGCCCTCAAGAGAAAATTTCTTCTCAGCAACAGAACTTGTCACAAACAATCCATCGGAATTCGTACTTGCTGAGGATTCATTCGAACTGACCAGCGGAAATGAGGCATGCGGTTTTGGTGAAGGAGGCGGTGTTAGGCTGCTCGCAAGAGAAGATTTCCTCCCAGCAACAGGACTTAATAAGTTCGCGTCGGTTTTACTTACCCCCGCGGACGACACCGCGACATTCTCGTTCGCTGGCGATGGAACCACAACAACGTTCAACAGCGGCGAGTCCAAAGGTAAAACAGAAGTTAATAAGCTCACTTGCTCTTCATTTTGCACATGAGGCGGATTTCCCGCAGACGTCGACGCATACTCATCGCCCTCTCCGCAAGCAACCGCACCGAAGCATAGAATAGCCACAATCATAGATGATTTCATCTAATTTCCCTCCTCGTTTTTAACTACGTCTAATAATTATTTAACTAACCTAAGGCCATCAAGTCGATAAGAATCGTACTGATAGACTTACCCTTCATTTTTTAGTTTATTGAATAACTAACTTCGGCTAATTTTACTATAAAGCTGGACTAAACCAACACTTCAGCCATTTAGCGTTATGATTGCTGGTTTTCATCAGCACTCAAACTGATATGTCTGCCCCTGACTACCTAAAAAAGATCCTCACCGCCCGCGTCTACGATGTAGCGCGCGAAAGCGAGCTCGAGTATGCAAGAAATTTGTCCGCGCGGCTCGCCCAACGAATTTACCTTAAGCGCGAAGACAAGCAATCGGTGTTTTCCTTCAAGTTGCGCGGTGCTTATAACAAGATGGTGCAATTGTCGCCTCAAGAGCGCGCGCGCGGTGTGCTTGCCGCCTCAGCGGGCAATCATGCGCAAGGCGTGGCGCTGGCGGCGGCTCAACTTGGCTGCCCTGCCGTGATTGTGATGCCCGTCACCACGCCCGAAGTCAAAATCAATGCCGTGCGCACCCATGGCGGCTCAGCCGTCGAGGTTATTCTCACTGGAGATTCGTTTAGCGATGCTTATGAATACGCGTTAAACATTCAAAATGAACGCGGTTTGACCTTGGTTCATCCGTTTGACGATCCCGACGTGATTGCCGGACAAGGCACTGTGGCGATGGAGATTTTGCGCCAACACCAAGGCCCTCTGGATGCAATTTTTGTGCCGATTGGCGGCGGTGGGCTGATTGCTGGAGTCGCGGCTTACGTCAAGGCACTGCGACCAGAAATCAAGGTGATTGGTGTGCAAACCGATGATTCACCCGCCATGGCGCACTCATTAGCTCAAGGCGAGCGAATTATCCTGAACGAAGTGGGTTTATTTTCGGAGGGCACCGCAGTTAAACAAGTAGGAGCCGAGACTTTCCGCTTATGCCAAGCCTATGTCGATGAAGTGATATTGGTCAATACAGACGCGTTATGCGCCGCGATCAAAGATATCTTTGAAGACACCCGTAGCTTACTGGAACCGGCCGGCGCGCTTGCGCTTGCTGGGCTTAAAGTGTATGCCCAACGCACCGGATGCAAAAACGCAACGTTTGTCGCGATTGCTTCAGGCGCTAATATGAACTTCAATCGGATGCGCTATGTCGCTGAGCGCGCAGCGGTAGGTGAAGTGCGCGAAGCGGTTTTTGCAGTGACCATTCCTGAAGAACGGGGCAGTTTTAAGCGTTTTTGTTCCGTCATCGGCCAACGTAGCGTGACTGAATTCAATTATCGCATTGCCGATGCGCATTCGGCGCATATTTTTGTCGGCGTGCAAATCAGCCAGCGCGAGGAACGGGAAGTGATTAGCGCAGCTTTGACTCAGCAAGGTTTCCCAAGCCTCGATTTAACCGGGGACGAACTATCTAAGCAGCATATCCGCCATATGGTCGGCGGCCATTCGCCGCTCGCTGGCAATGAACGCTTATACCGTTTTGAATTTCCCGAACGGCCCGGCGCGTTAATGAAATTTTTATCTTCCATGGCCCCCAACTGGAACATCAGTCTTTTTCATTATCGCAATCAAGGAGCGACTTACAGTAGTATCTTGGTCGGTCTGCAAATACCCGATGCTGAATCTGACGCATTCCAGCAGTTTTTAGTCACGCTTGGGCTGCCGCACTGGGATGAAAGCGCAAACCCCGCCTATCAGTTATTTTTAAGTTAAGCTACGCATGAATCCGCACCAATCTCCACTTGGCCAAGCCACCCAATATAATACGCAGTACGATGCTAAACTGCTCTTTCCGATTGCGCGCCAGCCGATGCGCGAGCAAATGGGCCTCTGCGCAACCTTGCCTTTTTTGGGAGCCGACATTTGGAACGCTTATGAGCTCTCTTGGCTGAATGAGCGCGGCAAACCTCAGATCGCTCTAGCGCGCATCATCATTCCAGCCGATTCACCGAACCTGGTCGAATCCAAATCGCTTAAGCTATATCTAGGCTCATTTGCCCAAACAAAATTTGCTTCAGCAGATCAGATCCGCACTCTAATGGGCGAGGATTTATCTGCGCTATGCGGCATGCCAGTATCGGTTTCTCTGACCTCACCCGCGGCTTTTGCTACCGTGCCACGGCAAGAACTAGATGGCTTATTGCTCGATCGGCTTGAGCTTGACATTGAACAGTATCAGATCGCGCCTGAGTTATTATCTGCACACTTTAACCAAGCCGCTATCGAAGAAACGCTGGTCTCTAACTTGCTGCGATCAAACTGCCCAGTCACCGGCCAACCTGACTGGGCCAGCATTCAGATTCGCTATGCTGGCGCGCCGATTGAGCATGCCGGATTATTGCGCTATCTAGTGTCTTATCGGCTACATACGGGCTTTCACGAACAATGCGTTGAACGCATTTTTATGGACTTGATGCAAATGTGCCGCCCCACGCAACTCGCCGTCTATGCGCGCTATACGCGTCGTGGCGGGCTTGATATTAACCCTTTTAGAACAAATTTTAATCAACCTTTGCCAGACAATATGCGCACCGCTCGTCAATAACGCCGTCGCTCTTTATGCTTTAGCAACCCTAACTGCTTCTTTAATTAATGCACTTTTTCGCATCCTTTTCGGAAGTGTGACAGGCGCCGGCTATGCTGCTCGCAATACATAAAGATTTTTCGAGGTCGTCACTTTTAGCAGGCGATCGCGAAAATACTCGGCGAGTCAGGTATGAGCGAAGAAAAAAACCAAGAACCGACAGACAAGCGATTGCGCGATGCGCGCGAGCGCGGCGATGTTTATAAAAGTACCGATTTGACCGGCGCAGTCACGTTGTGCGTCACCCTCCTGTTATTAATGTCCATGCAGCCGCTATTGAGCAAAGGCGTGCAAGGCATGGTCATGGTTGCGCTCGATTTTATCGATGGTGATCGCAATCTGGTCAATTTGATGATTGCGGTACAAAAAATTGGCATTTACTCTCTTTATGGGCTTTTGCCTTTTTTACTGTTCCCGGTCCTCACCGCGATATTAACTCTATTGCCGCAAGTGGGTTTCGGGCTTTCCTTCGAGCCCGTCACACCCAATTTTGATGCGCTGAATCCAGGCAATGGATTGCAACGCATGTTTTCTCTTAAAACCGTGCTGGAGCTCGTCCGCTCTTTACTTAAAGCGGCTTTAATCGTCTTTGTGATGTGGAAAGCCATCCTCATGGTGCTCCCTCTGATTGCGGCCTCAATCGCACAACCTTTAATCACCATCTTGCAAGTGTCTTGGCAAGTGCTGCTCAAAGTCTGCGCGATCGCGGCTGGGCTTTTTTTAGTGATCGGCTTACTTGACCTCAAATTACAAATCTGGCTTTTCATGCGTAAGCACCGGATGAGTGAAACCGAAATCAAAAATGAATACAAAGAAATGGAGGGAGATCCACATATAAAAGCGGAACGTAAAGCCATCGCACGCGAAATTGCTTTTTCCCCAAGCCTTAAGAAAGCGATTAAGTCGTCCAACGCGGTGCTGGTTAACCCAACTCATTATGCTGTGGCCATCCAGTACGCGCCCAAGGAACACGGGCTGCCGCTCGTGGTTGCCAAAGGGATGGATGCCTCAGCCGCGCTGATACGCAAAATCGCCCGTGAGGAAGGTGTACCGATCATCAGTAACCCACCGCTCGCCCGCGCGCTGTATAAAATCCAACTGCAAAGTGCCGTGCCAGAAGAATTGTTTGAAGTTGTGGCGGCTATTTTGCGTTGGGTTGATGGTGTTGCGGCAAAGCGTAACGTAACGCCTTCAATTCATTGACGACCATGCTTAAATCTCTAAAACTTCCAGCGTTTGGTGAAGTCGGCATTGCACTGCTTATTATCGCGATTATTTCGTTGATGATCCTGCCGCTGCCGCCAATGTTAATTGATGGCTTACTGGCAATTAATATCTCTATCAGCGTCACGCTCCTGATGGTGACCATGTATATCCCCAATATCGTTTCTTTATCATCGTTTCCCTCTCTCCTATTATTCACCACGCTGTATCGGCTCGCCCTGAATATTGCTTCAACTAAATCCATTTTGCTGCACGCAGATGCCGGGCACATTATTGAAAGCTTCGGCCAACTCGTAGTCGGCGGCAATTTAATGGTGGGCATGGTGGTGTTTATTATTATTACGACCGTGCAGTTTATTGTGATCGCCAAAGGCTCTGAACGGGTGGCTGAAGTCAGCGCGCGTTTCACATTAGATGCGATGCCCGGTAAACAAATGAGTATTGATGCCGATTTACGCGCGAATGCGATTGATGCGGATGAAGCGCGCAAACGGCGTGCTGCACTGGCTATGGAAAGTAAACTCCATGGCGGGATGGACGGCGCCATGAAGTTTGTAAAAGGCGACGCGGTGGCCGGTCTTGTCATCACGCTGATTAATATCATCGCGGGGATCATTGTCGGAATTACCTACCATGATATGGAAGCTGGCGAAGCAGCCAATCGTTTCTCGGTTTTATCGATTGGCGATGCCATGGTCTCGCAAATTCCCTCTCTGCTGATTTCCGTGGCTGCGGGGGTGATTATTACGCGGGTTGCCGATGACCTGAAACCGGAAGCTGAATCGCTTGGCGATGAAATCGGCCGACAACTATCCAGTAGCTCACGCGCCTTGTACCTCGCCAGCCTTTTACTATTAGGCTTTGCCCTCGTGCCGGGTTTTCCAGCAGCGCTCTTCGTAATAATTGCCATCATCCTCTCGCTAACCGGTTATAAATTAAGCAAACGTCAGTTCAATCGCGTAGAAGGGGTCAATAGCGAGCCGGTTCCGTCCATGCAGCGCGCCGGGGATCGCGGCGACGCCCCCTCTATTTTGCCTCACGCACCCTCCTTTACCAGCCCAGTTGGAGTACGCTTAGCGTTTGATTTAGCGGCGCGCTTGGCTCCGCAACAGCTTGAAAAAGCTTTTAATACTGAACGCAAAAAGCTCCAAGAAGAACTTGGCCTGCCCTTTCCTGGCATCACCATGTGGCGCGCCGAAACTTTACCCTCGCAAACCTATGAAATTTTGCTGCACGATGTGCCGCAAATACAAAGTTCTCTCCCAGTTGGCAAAGTGATGCTGCTTGACCCTGAAAACACTCCAGAAATGCGTGAAAATTGTGAGGCGCTTTCTGATATTGGCGGCGTCGCGACCAGCTACTGGCTCAGCACAGCCGAAGCCAATTCTCAAACCAAAACGCAAAACATTGAATCGGTGATTGCGCATCATGTGATTGCACTCATGTACAAACATGCCAATCTTTTCATTGGCATCCAAGAAACCCAATGGATACTCGATCAGCTGCAAGCCAGTCATCCAGGAATTGTGGCTGAGGTGCAAAAAGTTTTGCCGCCGCAACGGATTGCTGAAGTACTACGGCGCATGCTTGAAGAACACGTGCCCATCCGCAATGTTCGCAATATTATGGAAAGCCTAATCCATTGGGGCCCCAAAGAAAAAGATTTGCTGTTGTTAACGGAATATGTGCGCGGCGACCTATCTAGCTTTATGGCCTATCGCGCAGGCAAAGGCGCTAAGCAACTTGCAGCGATTCTTTTTGAGATGTCCGCTGAGCAGCATATCAGACAAGCGATTAAACAAACGCCTACGGGCAATTATTTAGCCCTGCCGCCTGAGCATGTACAACACTTTATTACTAAAATTAAACGCATCGCTGGCGCTGAGCCACGCGACGATGTCGTCTTAGTCACCTCGATGGATATTCGTCGCTATATCCGCCGCATGATCGAAAATCATATCAGTTGGCTGCCCGTCTATTCGTATCAAGAGCTTGGCGAGCACATCAATTTACAACCCATAGGGCGCATCTCCGTGTAAAGGAGGGCAACCATGAGCCGCATCGATATAAAATCAATTCGCATATATAGTGAAGCGCCCGCTAGCAAAGACCCTCTGCGCCAGCGGCGCAAGTTAAACTGGCTTGAACTGATGCGCCGCGGCACGCCGCAACATGAGGTTTTGCTGGACTCGGTAGAGTCCGCAACCGAGCTGGCTCAGTTTGACCCAGAAGACCCGCCGTCTACGGATACCGCCGCTGACCAAGAGCCGCCCCTAGATGACGCGCCGCCCGCCAGCGATGAGACGACGATAGCCGAAATCCCTTCAGCTTGGCTCAGCGCGCCGCCTGCGCCCGTCCCTGCTCCAAAGCGGCTATCGCTTCCAGAGACCGGACCGATTGCCTATCTTGTGTCCCGCATCACACAATTGTGCAACGACCCAGCGATTCATAGCGCGGGTAATTGGGAAATGCAAATCCCCCTCCTCAAACCTGAATTGTTGCCCAATACCACGCTTTTCTTATCTCTTTCGTATTTCGCGCTTTCTCTTCGTTTTGAAATTGCCGACCTCGCAACGAAAGAACTAATCTGCTTATATTGCGACCCACTTAAGAATCGATTGACTGAATTAATGGCTAAAAGAACACCAGCGCGTGAGGTTAACATCGTTATTTGGTGACATCCAAGCGCTGGACCCGATAACCTTCGGCCGTTGCCGTTGTTTACATGGCATTGAAGCACCATGAAACAGACGTTTACCCACTCAGAGCAAAGCGCCGCCCGCCCGCTACTAGGGCTCTTGCCGACGATGACACCGCTTAGAGCGCGCTTGACGCGGCTCCTGACTGACGCGCGGCTAGCCAGGCGCTTAGCGTACACCGCCGGCGTACAGCAACTGCGCTTTGCTTCTGACAATCCACTAGAAAGCCACCCGCTTAGGAATGCGCCCTACGGTTCACTACGGGTATTACATGAAACGGGCGCCACGCAGGCTTGGTTTGAACTGACGCCTTACCCCGCGCTTGAGATTGTCGCTGCCAGCCAACTGCCCGCTAGCGACGAAGCGGCTACTGCATTGTACAGCGCAGTAGCCGAAACCCTGCTAGCGCCTGCCGTCCAAAAATTACAGGCCTATGGACTTCAAGACATCGGTTTTGATAGCTTCGCTAAACAAAATGCAAGCGAGATCATGCGCGATCGGTTTGTGCGGTTTCGCTGTCATATCGATGCTGCCGAGAGCTCTTTAAACCACGAACTTTTCTTTGGCCTGGACGCTGACCAGCTCGATACCGCTTTCTTAAGCAGACTGGAAGCGCTGCTGAGCGGTGAATCCATATCCCTGCGCGCTTCATTTGCTGCACTCCGCATCCCTGGCCGCGCGCTGCTGGGCACTCAATCGGTCAAGATTGGCGTTCTGCAAAACTTAAAACCGGGCGATATTTTACTGAATGGCATCACCCCGCACTATCAAACACTGCTCAGCCCTCATCCGGAAACCGTAGCGCTTGAATTATTTTGGGGTACCTCCGGCATGAAGGCGCTCACCGTCACCGGTTCGCTTACAGATCAAACTCTAACTATTCAGGAGACGCCAGTTATGATTCAGCAAATCGCCCCTTCGACTGCCGATGCTGGCGACTTGGAGAACCCAACCGATCTAAGTCAGCTCGAAATGCCGGTGCGGTTAGAGATTGATACGCTTAATCTCTCGCTCGCGCAATTAAACGCGCTCCAACCGGGCTACGTGCTCGAATTGCCAATCCCTCTTGCTGAAGCAACTGTGCGTTTAGTCACGCACGGCCAAACCATCGGTTTGGGAGAAATGGTCGCGGTTGGGGAACATATTGGCATCCGCATTACTCAAATGGCTGAGGTCGATGATGCAACTCACTGATCTGAATGGGTTATTACTCGTTATTCTAGCTATCGGCATTTTGCCTTTTGTCGCCATGGTTGTAACTTCATATACCAAAATCGTGGTCGTGCTTGGCCTGGTGCGTAATGCATTGGGGGTTCAACAAGTGCCCCCCACCATGGTCTTAAATGGGATTGCGATGATTGTATCGTGCTATGTCATGGCGCCAATTGGTATGTCTGCCTTACATAATATGCAGGCAGAACCCTCCGCCCAACAAAGTACGGCGGCAGTGATACAAATTGCTAGCGCAGCGCGTGAGCCATTTCGGCAATTTTTGCAAAAACATACGCGTGAACGAGAAAAAACTTTCTTTCTGCGCTCGGCAGCCGCCATCTGGCCTAAAGCTGCGGCTGAACAGTTGAAAGCCAATGATTTAATCGTCCTAGCTCCCGCTTTTGCACTCAGCGAACTCACCGATGCCTTCAAAATTGGTTTTTTACTATATATCGCGTTTGTTCTAGTGGACATCATCATTGCCAATGTACTGATGGCCATGGGGCTAAATCAGGTTAACCCGACGAATATTGCAATCCCTTTCAAGCTTCTGTTATTTGTTGTGATGGATGGCTGGTCAGTGTTAATTCACGGGCTGGTTCTGACTTACCGCTAAGGGAGTACTTTATGGAAATCCAGAATATTATTCGGCTCACCACAGACGGCATGCTCCTTGGGCTATATCTGTCGCTGCCGATTATTTTAGTCTCCGCCGTAGTAGGGTTATTAATCACGTTCTTGCAAACGGTGACATCGTTACAAGATCCCAGCATATCGCATGGCGTCAAGTTAATCGCTGTCACTATTGCACTGATTATTAGCGCGCCTTGGGCAGCTTCATCCCTACTCCGTTTTGCTAACCAAACTATGTTAACTGCCTTTCCACAATGAACCATCGTATTAATCAATCTTCGTCGCCTCCTGTTAATAGTGGGGAGCCTCTTGCCCAAGCGCAGCAAACTGACAGAGCCGTCACGACTCGTCAAATGCAACAGCGCCGGTTTTTCGCTCAACACAAAGGTGCATTTTTTAGGACTACTCGTTCGTCGGTTGGTAAATCAGCTAATTCGCGTAGTATGCCTCCGCGCCGCCCGCTGCCTCAGACGAATCAACCCGTACTCAATGCCAACCAGCATTTGCCGATAGCCACGCCGCATTTAGCCGTATCGCGCGATGGCGGCGGCCAAGGCCGAGGACAATCACACCAAGAGCAACAGGAGCAAAAGCGCAAAAAAGAAAATAGCTCAATCCAAGCTAAACGCAAGATAGGGTATAGTCAAGCAGCCAAGTTTAGCTATCATGCAGAGTCCGAATCGAGTACATCTGGCGCAGTGACTAGTGTTAGAGCGCTGGCCAGGCAGGAAGAAAAATCACAAGAAGAAACGCCCACGCAGTCAAAAAATCCTGATGCATACGGTGTCGCAAAAACTTTGTCTCCTGCCTCCAACCTTGCTCAAGTCCGAGAACTATTAATGAAAAATGCGCCTAAAGAAAATCGCAAGCTTGAAGATATACCGATTGCGGAGCAGCATAAAAATCTGCTAGCTCCCCTCACGTTACTACCTCCGCCATTACGGAAAACTGACCCATTGAAGGAAGCTGCACTAAGAAAAGCGCGCGAAAAAATGTTTACCCATCGCGGCAGTTCTATTCCAAATCATGCTGCACCAGCAGCATAGACATGCATCGCAAGCTGGATAAACCCACTCTCTAATTTATCCCAGCCGCATTCTCCGCACCCTCCCCCACACGAAAAAAATTGCTATGAGGCTCAAACAAAAAACGTTTGAGCCAACTTTTATGTTTTCAAACCAAACCCTCTATCAAAAGACTTCGCACAGCTTTATCTAGCTTCGCAAAATTTTCTACAAGCTCTAGCGAAACCGCCATATTTACCTTAATTGCAATAAGTTTGGGCTAGCTACTTAGCCCCTCCTTTAACCCTTAAGCCATTTGGCGGCAATGAAAATTCTTCGCATTCTGACAGGACTTCATGCTGGCGCCCAACTTCAGTTGGACGCCGTCTCAATGCGCATTAGCGCAGAGGACGAAGCAGACATCCGCATCAGTGACTGGGATCAACCAGACGCTCAACTCAGCTTTGATGAAGAAGGCAAAATCATTCTAGAGTTTGAGCCACTAACTGGTGCCACCCCAATGCTAGAGCAAGCTGGGCAGACAGCGGGTATGCACTGGCAAGATTTCACGCCACTTCAATTCGGTAGTATCGTGCTTTGCTTGGGTGAACAAAATGCGCTTTGGCCAAGCGATGTGGAATTACTCAGCAAATTATGGACGCCGGCTCCCGCCGTGAGTGAACCCATCCCATCTGAAGTCGCTCCCGCCATCCCGGTCAAATCACGCTGGCCAGCGGCCCGTTATACGATCGGCGCAACTTTATTAACCTTCTCGCTCTTAGGCGCAGCCGTGCTAAGCGAAGCCCGCTTACGCCCAAGCCCTCCACCGACCGCCAGCAGCTTGGCTGAACGCACTAAAAACGCGTTGAAAAACGCGAGTCTGGTAGGTCTGCAAGTGACGCCACGCGATGGCATGGTCGTCATCAGCGGCATGGTCGCCAACAGCTCCGACGATGTTGCCGTACGTAAAATTACTGACCGACTAGGCCGTAATGGCGAGATCGCGCGGCATTATGACGTCGCCAGTAACGTCTCGCAAAATATTGCCGAAGCACTCGGTGGCATTGAAGGGATAAATGTCCAGTATATCGGCGCTGGCAACTTCAGGGTAACCGGCGCGGTACCCAATATTATGCAAGCCCAAACCGCGCTTAAACGCCTGCGCCCAGATTTATCTAGCAACGTCAAGCAAATCGAGCAGTTTTTAACTGAAGCGCCATCGGGAAATGGAGGCGGCCGCTACTCCGGCATCCTCTCGAGCGACCAAGTGAAATATTTGGAAACGCCTGATGGCGTCAAACATATTTATGCAACGGAGCAAGCCGCAGACGAAGAAACCAGCGAAGCCCAATCTGGCTCAGCAACCACTGTAGCTACAGCTAATTCAACCACAACGGCTCCGGCAAAAGCGGCTGAACCTAGCTCAGGACCTGCCGCCATACCGGGTATCCCCCCCATTCCCGCTATACCTTTATCAAATTAATCGGAGACGCCCAAATGAACGAGAACCTTTATGAAACATTGAAAAATGTAAAGCAAGACCTGCAAACTTTGCCTAAAAACCTTACTTCCGGCACGGTCGAGGCCAAGCGATTTCATGGACTTGTGGAAGCTTTTGAAACTACAGCGCAAAAACTGGGCGCAGCGATGAGCGCCAGCGTTAATCAATTGGATCGAGCTAACTTCAGCAAATTGTATGAAGGTATACGAGCAGGCCAGCGCATTATTGAGAAACTTTATGAGCAAGGGTTGCGTAGCGCGCGCTAAACCTGACTTAAAAGCATCCAAGCACAGAGCAACACCGCAGTAAATCACTTTGAAATTTTTATCCAACTTTCTTTTTAATACAGGAGTTAATCATGGGTACATTAGCAGCAGTAATGGGTGGTGCAAATGTAGGGAGTATGTTGGGCAAAGCCGGCCAAACTTCCAGCAAAATGTCCAGCATGCATAACGCCCAAATGGGATTAGCCGGGCAGTCTATGCAGCAAAACTTCGAAAGCTCATGTATGCAGACATTGGCTGGTGTTGTCCAGTCCGGCTCAGAGGCGATGAAAGCATGTTCTCGCTAAGGCGCGATTAAGGGATCAACCTCCCCATGGCGCTTTTGCCAGCGAGAATTGGGGCAACTTAATTCTTGCTGGTTTTTTATTATTCTTTATACTATTGTTTTTTTCTCACAGCTGCATGAAATCTATCACCGGATAGTCCGACCATGAGCGTTGAGCGTTACGAATCACTACTCAGCGAATTATGCCAAGCAGTCGGGTTACCCGACGTGCAGCACGTTATTGAAACCCGCTCAATCGAAGTTGAAGGGTTCGACGTACAATTAGAGCATATAGAGGAAGACCCTGACGCTATTTATCTGAATTTTCATTTTGGCACAGTGACAGCTGGACGCACTCTAACTGTGTTCAGGCTGATGCTTGAGGCTAATTTATTGATTTATGCGCAAGACCAAGCGCAACTTGGCCTGGATCCAGATTCTGGCGGCATTATTTTAATCGTGCGCGTCGTCATGACCGACGATGTAACCGGTGATTGGCTCGCTGATTTACTCACTCACTATGCGGAACATGGCCGCTACTGGCAGAAAAACATCTTTGAATCGACCGATGAAATGTTCGAAGGAATTGCCGCGGGTCAGTTTCAATGGATTAAAGCTTAAAAGCGCGCTTCGAGCGCGCTCGTTTGCCGCAGGTTACGCTCTTAAGGGCATTGGCATCCATAAAACATTCCCCATCTGCAGGCCGTTCTGCACAAACTCTTGGCTCACGGCTTCGGTCATCTGTGCCATATAGCCATTTGGCAGTGCCAGCATTAACTGCGCAAAAAGTTGCATCATCATCATGCGGCACATTTTTTCTATCTGAGTGGTCTCTTCGATTTCGCCAAATTCGGTCGTGTTTATCCCCATGGCTTGAAGCGCAGCTTCTATTTTAGCTTCAATAAATTGCTTGATTTCTTCCTGGGCTTGGAGATTGACATTGACCCCCTCAAATAAAGCCGGTGACTCATCAGCCGAATAGGCGGCGGATAAGCCATTATTTGATCCAGCATTGCCCCGCGCCCCGCGCTTCGCCAGGTGAGGTACATGATGCCCCTGAGCCAAGACATTTTGAGCAGGATTCCAAGTAAAGGCGGATGAAATTGCCTGCCTGAATTTAGCACTAGACAACCCAGGCAACGAAATAAGCTGCTGGATTCGTGTTTGCGCATTATCATTAGCCCCGGGGTCTAAATTAAGATCCGACAGGTAATCTCTCTCTAACGCATATGCTGACGAATCAATTATGCTAGGTGAGCTACTCGTAATCATAGCCTACTCCATTATCAACGTGCTACCGCCCGATCATCGCATGATTCCCTTTTTCTAACGTTTGAGCCATCGTTTGCAGTAAGCTGCTGACAAAGTTCATATACATGGCTTGCAATTGCATCATTTGCTGCATGAATTGAGGATATTGCTGCATCATCTGTTGCATCGACGCCTCCATGGCTGCCTGCATCTTGGGATCTAGAGGAGGGGGAGAAGATGGAGGTGCATACTGAGGAGTTTGACCAGGCTTATGTGGGTCAGCCGTTTGACCAGGCTTGTGCGGGTCAGCCGTTTGACCAGGCTTATGCGGGTCAGCCGTTTGACCAGGCTTGTGCAGGCCAGCCTCAGACACCACCGGGGTAGCATCATGTTTGATATTTTCTTTTATCGCTTCATATACTAAACCCTGAAGCGCTTCCTTTTTCTCATCGTCCGATATTGGCGACTGCACGATTTCTAACAATTTGGGTTCGATTTTTTCTTCAAGATATCCACCAGCAAAATTTATTCTTGTATTTTCGTTCATCTTGCCTTCACTCGTTAACTGCGTCAATGCCTGTGCAATAGCCTCGCCCACCATCTGTTGTGCCTTGTCCATCTGTTCTGGCGTGAACGTTACTTCGGCAGATTTTTCAACTCCATAGGATTTAATTTCCCCACTCGTTAACCCTAGCTTAAACTCATCGAGGCGAGCAGTATCAGATGAATACGCGCCAATCGACGCCATACTATTGCGACGTGCAAGTTTGTTAGCGGGAGGATTACTCTGTCCCCCATTGTTTATCTGTACTGGCGTGAGCGGTGCTGCGGCAGATCCCCCAACGTTCGGGGCGTCAGTTTTCTTTCCCTTAAACTGGTGCTTCGCCCTAAACTCTTCGAGGCGAGCGGCATCAGATGAATACGATCCCATACTATTGCGGCGTGCAAGTTTGTTAGAGGAAGGCTGAAATGCAGGGTTTGAAGTACCCACAGCCCCCCCTCTGCTGAATGGCAGACTAGCTAGCGCCGCTACCTGATGACCAGAACTAGATGTACTTGTTCGTTCACTCTTACTAGCTGGCGCTTTGCCTGACTCCTGAGTACCTCCAGGCAGTGGCGAAACTGTAGTAGGCGAGATTGGCCGCGCCGAGGTAGGATTAAACATCATATGCTCCATTCATTAATTCAATTCGTAGGCCCACGAAAAAAATCTTAATCATGCAAATTTCATAAGCGCCGTGGTTTTCATTAGCTTTATAAACCGATGCGCCATTCCGCCCGCCCTCTAATGCGAAGCAATTGCACACAATACGAAAGATCCCCCTGCTTGCGTAGATTCTCCTCTGCCAACTAACACCTCGCTTTAAATTTTTCGCCGTTCGATGCTTATATTCGCTTGCCGCCCTGTATACCCGCAACAATGTAAAACAATAAATCAAACCTGCTCGTACTACTTAAGCCATCACAAATCGATTCGGAGCTTCCATGTCCCAATTTTGCCCCCCCGAGCATTTCGAAACCACTCAGATGATCGCTGAGCCATTCCAACCGAGAGATGCGCAACAGTTATTCGATAATTTGTTAAGCGATTCACGCGTTACAGAATACATACCGCTTGCCACCCACGCCACCATAGAGCAAACCAAACTTTACATACGCCTAGCCGGTATCGCCTGGAATTATGGGCATGCCTATATGTGGGCCCTCAAGGATCGAGAACTCGAACAAATTGTAGGGCTGCTTGAAATGCGCCCGATGCTGCCACGTATTGAATTCGGTCTTTTGACTTCGCAAAAACCGGGCATGAAACGCTTTCGCCCAGCGTTAGAAATATTTATCAAAGCCCTCAGATGGGCCAGCCGGCAGGATGGCGTATACCGCATGCAAGTCACCTGCGATCCTGAAGGGAAATCGGCCAGTTGCGTCGAACGTCTAGGCTTTGTATATGAAGCTTGCTTAACTAATTGGGAGGCGCGCCCAATGCGCAACCTACCCGTTGGCGATATGCTGATGTTCTCAATGCTCTACCCTTTCGCTCAGCTCACCAAACTTTTCGAGGATGAATCTAGCGCCGCTCAAAGCAGCGCTACGGAATTTATCTTGAACAACAATGTATCAAAAAAGGAAGGCTTAAATGCAGAGTTTGAACTATTCGCAGCCCCCCCTCTGCTTAATGCCAGGATAGCTAACGCTACGACCTGATGACTAGAATTCGATGTACTTGTTCGTACACTCTTACTAGCTAGCGCAGTTGACCCCAAAGCACTTTCAGGCGTTGGCGACCCTGTTGTAGTAGGCGAATGCGAAGCAATTGCACAAATACGAAAGATCCCCCTGCTTGCGTAGATTCTCCTCTGCCAACTAACACCTCGCTTTAAATTTTTCGCCGTTCGATGCTTATATTCGCTTGCCGCCGTGTATGCCCGCAACAATGTAAAACAATAAATCAAACCTGCTCGTACTACTTAAGCCATCACAAATCGATTCGGAGCTTCCATGTCCCAATTTTGCCCCCCCGAGCATTTCGAAACCACTCAGATGGTCGCTGAACCATTCCAACTGAGAGATGCGCAACAGTTATTCGATAATTTGCTAAGCGATTCACGTGTTACAGAATACATATCGCATGCCACCCACACCGCCATAGAACAAACCAAACTTTACATACGTCTAACCAGTATCGCCTGGAATTATGGGCATGCCTATATATGGGCTCTCAAGGATCGAGAACTCGAACAAATTGTAGGGCTGCTTGAAATGCGCCCGACGCTGCCACGTATTGAATTCGGTCTTTTGACTTCGCAAAAACCGGGCATGAAACGCTTTCGCCCCGCGATAGAAATATTTATCAAAGCCCTCAGATGGGCCAGCCGGCAGGATGGCGTATACCGCATGCAAGTCACCTGCGATCCCAAAGGGAAATCGGCCAGTTTCGTCGAACGCTTAGGCTTTGTATATGAAGCTTACTTAACTAATTGGGAGGCACGCCCTGCGCGCAATCCACCCGTTGGCGATATGCTGATGTTCTCAATGCTCCACCCTTTCGCTCAGCTCACCAAACTTTTCGAGGATGAATCTAGCGCCACTCAAAGCAGCGCTACGGAACTTATCTTGAACAACAATGTATCAAAAAATATTGTCACACCAGAGGCTATAGCCCCTATAGCGAAGGATGTTTTAGAAACCGAAATTTTCCCCAGTCATAGTAAATTTCAGCCCGTAACATCTGGTAACAGCAAGACCTTATAGCCAGGATTAAATTTTCAATAACGCCTCAGATTGATTAAGCACTGTGTCACGGCGCGAAAATAGCCCCAAAAGCTCTGGCTAATGGAGTTCACTGAACCAAACTGGAGAATACTGTGAAGGTAGCTGTGCTAACAAAAAATGAGCGCCTTTTCAGGCTGGTCTGCGATGCATTCGCAGGTGAAAATGTAATCTGTTCATCATTTGCCGAAGACCTTGCGCTAGTGCGCGAGCTCCCTCGACAAACCTTCAGTCTGATTTTGATTGATGCCAATCACGGGCAATATGCATCGCACCATCCACTCAGTTCATGGCGCGAATGTTATTCAGATCGCCGTACGCCAGTGATTGTGATCGAACAATTTTTCAATATAGATAACTTGAAAGATACCTTGGCGGCAGGTGCGGACGATGTCGTATTTGGCCCAGTCAATCCTCGTGAGTTGAATGCACGCGCCCATATTTTGCTCAACCGTAACAAAGCACGCGACCAAGGTTCCGCCAAAATTGAAACCAATGGTTACGTCCTCGATAAACGTAATGGCTCGGTCTTTGCCAACGGCCAGGCGATTCGGCTAACCTCACGAGAATTTGCCATTGCCTGGCTTCTGTTCTCAAATTTAGGGCATTTTTTAAGCCGACAACAGATTTCTGAAGCTATCTGGGGCAATTACGAAGATATAGTAGGCCGCACGCTCGAGCAACATATTTACAAGTTACGTAAAAAGTTAGACCTGAACGAAACCTCAGGCGTTCAGCTCAAGACAATTTATGCGTTTGGTTACCGGCTTGAAGCCATACAAACAGAAAAAAAGTCTGAAGCTAGTGCGAGTGCTTCTGTGGCTAGCCTTTGTTACTAAGTAGTATTAACAGCCCACGCACTAGCAAACAATACGTGGGCTGTTCTCTTATTTTGATTCGTAAGTTATCTCATCAATTCGCTTAAGTGCTACCAACATAATCTATGCCATTTATTATAACTGGCTAGTACATATCAGTTTCAACCACTGTATTTTCCGTTTTATCCATCAGTCAATATTCACGGAGCGGTTTATGTTAAACATCAATAAAAGTAGTAATACTGGCCTCACTCAAACTGAAGGTATGAATAATGCATCACAAACAGAAATAGGGAAAATTTCACCTCATCAAGATACCACCAAAAATAAAAAAGAAAACAATCTCAAAAAAAACAAATTCATTAACTTTTTCAATTCATTTAAATCTCGCCCTGAAAAAACAAATAATTCCACCAAAAAAAATATAAAACAAAATAAAGGTACAAACCCCTCAAAAGAAGGAAGAAAAATAGGAAAAAGCCATGAACCTTTTTTTGATACTCCCAATAACTTTGTAAACCAAATAACAAACCCTGAAAACCCTGAAATGGTAAAATCACTTTTTGAAGAAGAAATAAAAGAAATAAAACAAACCGAAAATAAAAATTATAAACTTATACCATGGAATAATTACATGTATCAACAATATAAAAAACATATAACAAATGAAGAAATAGATGATTACTTCAAAGCAATTTTAGAAAAATTCGGAAATACTATAATCAGCAAAAATTTATTGAAAAGCAATGAAAGCACAATGTATATAACAGAAATAGAAAGCAGATTAACTGCACGTGAAAATGAGAATTTAAGCAACACGGACAATCGAATACAAGAAATACCACGAGGCAATCAAATCCAAACAAGATCTCCAACCATAGTCACTATTAAACCACTTGATCTTAATCATATAAAAAGCACTCCCTCAAACCAAGATAATTTAAACTTTTCTAGAAATAACAATCAAGAATATACTTATCCATCGAAATACTCAAGAAAAATACCTATCACTAAAAATGACGCGGATGTAGAGTTAATCAAGGATCAATACAAAAGGCACTTAGCCAGAGAAAATCTAGATAATGATGAAGAATTTTTCGGTGACGTCTTAAGTAACTTATATAAATAAAATAACTCTTTAAATATTTAATTGTAAATTTCATGCAGAAATCAATATTTTATAAAAGATAAAAATATTAGAAAAATATCTTGATATTAACCTATAAATTTTACATAAACCCTAAAGGGAGAGGCTTTTCCGCCTGAGAATATATAAATATTCAAATTTCCAAAAATCATTTCTAACATAAAAAAACCTGAAGATAAACATCTAACCATATATATTCACAAACAATAATTACTAACCATCAATTTATTTTTAACATCACATAAAGCTAGCTATAATTTTTTCGCAAATCTCTTTATTTATTCGCACGCATACCATTGACATAACGTAGGTTGCTTACTATACGTGATGGGCAATATTAATAGGTTACTTTTTCTTACCCTTAACCTAACACTACACTTACGGAGTTATTTATGTTCAAGTCTATAGCGGCCAAAATTTTTAAAAGCCCAGCCACAACTACTACTCAAGGTGATTCTCAAAATTTATCCACGTCAAATAACAACATAGAAGATAAAAAAAGATCTACTATATTCTCAGCATTAACTATTAGAAAAGATAGACGTACAGCTAGCCAAGCAATTAATAACTCTAAATCTAATAATCGATCACAAGTTACCCTTAAAAACAATGATGAGGGTTATGTAGATCCATTTTCCGATTTGATTGAATTTTCCAATAAAGCTCATAAAAATAAGGTACGTCAAACAAATATAGCCCAAAAACTATATAGCTTAGCGCTTGGAGATTTACTTAATGATAAAAGCGAGGTTAAACCATGGAGCAATGATAATTATTCAAAAATCATGGAAAATTTATCAAAAAAAGATAGAAAATTTTATTTTGATAAACTAAAGAGTCTTGCCCCTATTATAATCAGTCATTCCGCATCAAAAGATCCAGATTACCAAAACCATATAAATAAATTAAAATCGAAAGGCATCGAGATATTTATAAAACCTCCCGAAGGATTTTATGATGGATTAACTTCAGACACAGATCACAAAGACGAAAAAGAAAAAACGGAAATCAAAACATTCAAAGAACCTTCCGCAGGATTTTATAATGAATTAATTGCAGGTATAGGTCATAATGATATAGAAAATAATTCAAATTATAGCGATGAAATGCTTGCCAATTTAAAAGAACAGTATAACCAAAATTTATAGGATTTCTTATGAGCTACCTCTAAAGCTAAAAACCTAATCGCTCCCCCTTCGCTGATTCTCAAAAACTCTCCACTTACCTCTAACCTAGCTCCCATAGCGAACCCTCTCATCCGCTACGGGAGCCAGCCTTTCCTCCACCAATTCTAAACAAAACAAAACTACAAAGATTTTTTGAAAATCTCCACCTAACGCGGGTCTAGCATGGTTTATGTCAGACAGCGTTGCAAGCTGAGATGAATAAAAACCTATTTCATCTTTAATCATGACGCTAGGTTCGATGTTAGGAGATGACATGTTCTGGATAGTGTATTTCCCAATGATTTCGGTGCTTAGCGCCAACGAACCCAATAGCACTCTCAAAGAGATGGTGTTTAATGCTAAGGTGCGCGAAGCTTTACTGTTTGCCGGCAAGCGTACTGACGGCGAGCAGCACAGCGTATCTGCTGACATTTTGTCCGAAGACTTTAGAATCAGTGGCGATTTTCAACTCGCGCTCGGGCGCTTTGAAGAGGCGGAAGAAAGCTTGCGCAAATCAAGCCGCCTGATTCGTCATTCAAAATCCCTTCTGCGCATTCGCTCCTGCCGCAATACCGGATGGCAAGCGTTCTTTTTGCATCGCTTTAGTACCGCTCTGAGTTGCTTTACGCGTCTTTTAAATGAAAACGAACTCAGTGTGCCGCACCGGCTTGAAGCGCTCACCGGAACTGCCCTTGTATTACATACCCTTGGCTACTTGAACGAAGCCTATCGGTATCTGGAAGAAATGCGCGCCCTGGCTTTAAGAGAGCAACTTGAAGATTGGCAACAGCTTGCCCATACGATTAACTTTGATTTTACGATTCAGTATGAACTGAGGCAATCGCCTCAACTGACTGATCATGTTTATTGGCAAGTGGCAGCCGCTAATTTTATGCCGCCTGCATTGTCGAGTTTACCGATCAAAGTCATGACCTCAGATTTATTGACGCGCCGGCTGGATTATCTGCGCCAGCTTCATGCGTTTGCCCTCGGCTCGGCTGATGTAGCCAACCAACTGCAAGCGCATTTGAATTGGGCTAGCGCCGCTGAATTGGATTTGTACCAACGCACAGTTCGAGTTGAAATTGCGCTTGCCGCACTGGCTACTGATGCCACTCGCCTGGCGCAAAGCCTGCTTAATTTCAATCATTTTGGTCAGGGTCTGCGCCATACGGTAGTACACAATAACATTGAGTATTTCTATTGCCTTGCT
The DNA here is from genome assembly GCF_003966915.1 of Mycoavidus cysteinexigens. Lineage (NCBI taxonomy): Bacteria > Pseudomonadati > Pseudomonadota > Betaproteobacteria > Burkholderiales > Burkholderiaceae > Mycoavidus > Mycoavidus cysteinexigens. The sequence goes on along the minus strand of NZ_AP018150.1, from coordinate 884,566 downwards.
AAAGCCTGTCAGCAAATTGGCCGGATTGAAGAATCCATGCACCATTATGGACGTTATGCGCTCTTAGCAATGCAATCTATGCGTACTGCCAGCTTGCCTGCAGATTTTCATTCTCAGCAACGCGTACGCAACACTGCTCATACACCGTTGGATGATGTCTGCGCCCGCCTGCCTGGCAAATATCGCCGCGCCTATACGTATTTGTTGGGCAATCTAAGCCGGCCTGATTTGTCAGTACGAGAAGTCGCCGCTCATATTGGTGTTACCGAACGCGCCTTACAAATGGCCTTCAAAACGTATGTTGGATTGTCGCCTACTGAAGTCATCCGGCGTCAACGCATGGAGCGGATTCGTAATGATCTGCTGAATGAAGCGGGGGCATCGATTGCCGATGTGGCGGAGAAATGGGGAGTACAGAATCGCTCCACGTTGGTGAATGGTTACCGTAAAGAGTTTCAGGAAACGCCTTCTGATACGTTGATGCATTAGCCGTGAAAGTACAATTAAACCCGCAGTAGACAGGCACCTGACTGCGGGTTTAATGTAACAGTGAAGCACTATAGCGTTTTATAAATTTGTTGCCAAATCTAAAGGAATTTTATTATCTTGCGTTCTAAGTTTATCCGTCTGAGAGCAAAAACCAAGTAAAGTTTCAAACATTGCTTTACTAGTAGTAGCTTGATTATTACTAGCGTAAGGCAAAAAATAATTATTCTTAAAAAATAGCTCCCGCATTTCTTCGTTTGCTTCATCAAGTCCAAATATCTGTTTGATAAATTCTATATCATCATTATCTATACTCATCTTGATTAAACTCACTTTTTGCGCTTGATTAACCATTTTAACTATATTATCAGCACGATCTTTTGTTTCTTGTGATACTTCATCAACATCTTCACTCCTTAGCATTTTTAACCATGCATCAGCAAATTCTGGATCAGAATTTTCTCTGATGAGAGTAGATAAAATTTCAAATCGCTCTGGATCTTTTGATACCTTATTTTTATCTCTATTCTTTAGTGCCTCTAATCCCTTTTCAATTAGATCAGAATCACCATCTTCTGCGCCTATTTTACATAAAAGTTCAAATTGCATTCGCTCACCTAGCTCAAATACACTATCAGCAAAAGCCTTTCTCTCCGGTGACGCCTCATCTTCATCTTTCTTTTTCTTATTTAATCCCCTTAAATTTTTAATTCTGTCTAAAATACTACTGGAAGATGACGATTGATTTATACTTTGATTTTGAAATGAATTTGCTTCCTTCGCCGAAGGAGGAAAAGAGCGTGAACGTATTGGATTAGTAAACATGATACTTTCTGAGAGAATTTAGCGCTGATACAAACAGCCTCTTACCTCGCGTGCTTACTTATAAAGCACGCTTAGGTCAAGGCTGTATTTACAGCAGATCGATAAAAACAAAGGCCAGTGCTTTATCTTTAAAACACCGAAGTAAAGGCAGCAAAAAAGAATTGGCTACTACGGCAAAGTCTAACTATGCGAAGCAGACTTCGCCGCTTCTTCACGAATTGATGTTTGCATGCGCGAATGATTGATCATTCACCACCCTCTGCTGCATCAAAAAACGCCTGTACTTCACTCAAATCTCGCGTGCGTTTAAACGCTGGCAAACTCTGCCAAATCCGCCGCCCATAAGGTTTATCGACCAAACGCGCATCGCAAATCATTAATACGCCGCGATCCGTTTCTGCCCGAATCAATCGGCCAGCGCCTTGCTTTAAGGCAATCACTGCCTGCGGCAATTGATAATCAACAAATGGACTCAGCCCTTGTTGCTCAAGCAATGCAAGCCGTGCTGCAAGCACCGGATCATCGGGCGGCGCGAACGGCAATTTATCAATGATGACTAACGACAAAGCGCCGCCACGGACATCCACACCTTCCCAAAAGCTTTGACTGCCCACTAAGATGGCGTTGCCGGATTGCTGAAAACGTTCAAGCAATTCTCCTCGACTCGCTTCCCCTTGCACCAATAATGGAAAATTCCATGCCCGTGTTTGACTGACTGCACGTAAGCGCTGCGCAATTTGGTTGACGGCGCGCAACGTAGTGCATAGAACAAAAGCGCGGCCACCTGCGGCCTCCAGCACGGGTAAAACGACTTCCCAAAGCGCATCGATAAAATTAGGCGCAGCGGGTTGCGGCAATCCTTGCGGCACATATAACAAAGCTTGCTGAGCGTAATCGAAAGGACTAGGCAAACTGATTGAACGATCTGCAGCTAGCCCCATTTGCGCCGCATAGTGCTTAAAATCCCCTTTCACCGATAAAGTCGCCGAAGTGAAAATCCAGGCGCGTGGTGTGCCTGCGCGCTGCTTCTCAAAAATCGGGGCAATCGATAATGGCGTAATATGCAATTGCACCGTATAGGCAAAAACTTCGATCCAGCAGATTTTATCTGTTTGAGTCGGCGCTTCCGTCTGAAAATTTTTCAGCGCAGCATGCAATTCACATGCGCGCCGTAAACAGGCGACAAGCGACTCGGCCCGTTCGGCTTGAGCCGCAAGCGTGACGATCAAGGTGTCAAGCTGAGCGCTTAAAGTGGCCAACGCCTCATGTAAAGGATGGTCAGATGCGAGTTGGGCCAACGGCAGTTTAATGTTTGACGGCTCAAAGGCAAGCCTTACATCGCGTGCAGCTTGCGTCAACATGGCCCCTAAATCTACCCAATCCGCTGCATCTCGTGCAGATTGAAGGCCCTCCGCAGTGATATCTCGAGCTAACTCAAGAAACTGGTTAGTCGAAGTGACATCGCCAAAAAAGAGCGTAGCGATGCCAGGTAGTTGATGCGCTTCGTCAAAAATAATGGTATTCGCGCTCGGTAATAATTCAGCAACCCCGCCCTCGCGCAACATAATATCGGCAAAAAAAAGATGGTGATTGACCACCACTATATCGGCTTGCTGCGCTTCACGGCGCGCCTGCATTACGAAACATTCTTTATAGTGCGCACATTCCTGGCCGAGACAATTCTCGCGCGTTGATGTGACGGATGCCCAGATTGGAGCCGACTCGGGTACATGGGCGATTTCTGCTTTGTCTCCGCTGTGCGTAATTTTGGCAAAGCGGATAATTTCGCGTAAATGGGCAGCGTCTTGCGGCGTGGGCAAGCTGCCGCTCTGAGCGGTGCGTTGCAGATAATAATGGCAGATGTAATTAGCGCGACCTTTGAGAATTGCAACCGATACGGGAGCGTTCAGTGCATCTCGCACCAACGGAATATCACGCGCAAAGAGCTGGTCCTGCAAATGCTTGGTGCCCGTCGAGAGAATGACTTTGCCCCCCCACAAAATGGCGGGAATCAGATAAGCGAAGGTTTTACCTGTGCCGGTGCCCGCTTCAACTAGCAATGTGCTGTCGCTATGCGCGCCTTTCTCAATCGTCGCGGCGACTGCTTGCGCCATCGTCAGTTGGGCTGCACGCGGGCGATAGCCGGTTAGCTTGCGCGCTAGCGATCCGTCAGCCGCAAACAGTTGCTCAAGCTGAGCGTTGTGTTGCGCGATCAAGCCACTTGCTGGCTCAGCTTCATGGGGCGGTATCTGCATCCGGCTTATGCTGTTGCGACGCGGAGCGGCGTGCATTACGCTGCTTCGCCGCTTGTTGCTTTGCGTTATAACGCGCTACGTTCTGTGCGCTGCGCGCAGATTGCACACGCGCTTGCTCTAGCTTACGCTGGTGCTCAACCTGTTTATCTGCGTAACGCGCCTGGTTGCGCTGCTCTTGCGCTTTGCGTTGGGGTAAAGCAGCCGCTTCTTGGGCCTGGCGCTGCGCTACATGTTCGGCATATTGCTGTGCGCGCAGCGCGCGCACTTCATGCTCAAGCGTTAGCTGCTCACCGCGTAGCGCGGCGCTCGCAGCATGCATTTTTGCACGGGCTTTATTCAAACAATAATTAACAAAAAAGCGGGAGTAGCAATGATGCTGCTCGAAGGCGTAACGGTAATCCAGTTCAGCCGCGCGCTGATCAAGCGCTGCTTGGCGCGCGTCAAACCTAGCCTGCATACTCTCGTCAGCGTGCGCGCCTAACGACAGTACAAGAAAAATAAGAGCAAAGAATGAATAGAACATAGAAGAATTCTAACGCGTTCTGAGCTGGCTCGCTCATTTCTTATCGTCAACTTTCATCTTTGCCAGATATCGCTTCTTGGATTGAAGCGTTATGGACTCATTTTTAGTTTAAAAGTAGATCAGAAAAAGAGCGCAGTGGAACTTATCCAAACCTAGCTTGCATACCCTCATGCCCTTCGAGTAGCATCACAGCGAAAGTATAAATCTTCATATACTGATTTTCAGGAGAATGCCCATTAGGAGCCTTATGCTGCTCAAGTGATTTTTCTTTCAGTACCTCTAACAATTTGACTTGTTCATTTATCGTACTGTCTTTATAAAAATTCAACTTTAGTATTAAATCTCGTATTTCTTCAGGATTTTCCCTTTTCAATATCTCGTTCACAAATGGTTTAGCCCAGCCTTGCGGAGGTAATTTACCTGGGCAGGTACAAGTCTTAACCATTCTAGAGGTAATTTTATAATCTCCTAATTTTATATTTTTACGCGCCATAGCATCATGTATAGACCAGTTTACTAGAATAGTTGAACCTTGGGTTATGCGATTTACGCCATAATAAATTGGATTTAATATACGGAGTCCATCGTTGCGTTTTAGCCATCCGTCCGACTTACTCTTGCTCGGCAAGTGGATAGTATCTTCTGGTTTTTTAAGAACCTCTTGCCCTATCTTCACGTCATTTAAACTATAATTATTAATTAATTCCATTGAATAAAAATCCTTAAACTATCTGTGGTTCCTGATACGTATAGCTCTCACAGAATAAAATCATGCCAAAAACCAAACTCTTTGCCACCGCCGACCCGCGTTATTTATAAAATAAAAGATGAGCGCCGCATCAGATAAAATTAATAAAATACACGCAAAGCGCCAGCATAATGCCGCTCTTATCCGAGAAAAAACATCAAAAACATGTCGGCTAGCGCATTAAAGTCTAACTATGCGAACTGATTTCCACTGTCCTTTTGCGAAGTTCTAAATAAATTAACGAACTTCCCGCTTTTTTCCTAAGGCCAATTGCTCTTAAGATTTCGGCTCTTTATGGCAATCATCTAGGTTGCTTGACTCTCTATGGCAAAATAGCGGTCTTAGCCCGCCGACTCTTCTATGAATTAAATTTTGACTTATGACGGATAACATTACGTTTGCTCTCATCCAACGCATTGCCACTGAACTTGCCGTTGCGCCACAGCAAATTGCTGCAGCGGTGCAATTGTTAGATGGCGGCGCTACGGTTCCTTTCATCGCCCGCTATCGCAAAGAGGCAACTGGCAATCTTGACGATGCCCAATTACGCACATTGGATACGCGGCTTTTATATTTGCGCGAACTTGAGGCGCGGCGCGCCACGATCCTGAACAGTATTGAAGAGCAAGGCAAACTGACAGATACTTTGCGCCAGGCAATTAACGCAGCGGAGAGTAAACAATTATTAGAAGATCTTTATTTACCGTATAAACCTAAACGTAGGACGCGCGCGCAAATTGCCCGCGAAGCGGGGCTTGAGCCACTCGCACAAGCACTTTTAGCCGACCCAACGCTAGATCCACAGCTCGAGGCGGAACGCTTTGTGAACGCCGAGCAGAAGGTTCCAGATACTAAAACTGCTCTGGATGGCGCGCGCGATATTCTGACTGAGCAATTCGCTGAAACCGCGGAGCTCCTCAGTCAATTACGGGATTATTTATGGCGTCAGGGCATCGTGTCAGCTACTGTAGTGGAAGGCAATACACAGGATGAAGCCGAGAAATTCCGCGATTACTACAATTATGCGCAAAGCATTCATAAGGTGCCGTCGCACCGCGCGCTAGCGCTGTTTCGTGGACGGAGCACCGGGGTGTTGCAAATCAAGCTGGCTTTAGATGAAGCGCTTGAGACGCAAACGCCGCATCCAGGCGAAGCGATGATTGCGGCGCAGTTTGGAATCGAGCAACGTCAACGAGCTGCCGATGTTTGGCTTGCCAGCGTGTGTCGCTGGTGTTGGCGCGTCAAAGTTCAGCCCCAATTAGAAAATGAACTGTTTACGCGCTTACGCGAGCAGGCTGAGCAGGATGCCATCGAGGTCTTTGCGCGCAATTTAAAAGCTCTTTTGTTAGCCGCGCCGGCTGGTCCACAGGCCGTAATCGGCCTTGATCCAGGGCTGCGCACTGGAGTTAAAGTGGCGGTGGTGGACCGTACCGGTAAATTACTCGCAACCGATACGATTTATCCACATGAACCCCGGCGTGATTGGGACGGCGCGCTAGCCAAACTGGCGCGCTTAGCTCAGGCAACCCAAGCCAGTTTGGTCAGTATTGGCAATGGCACCGCTTCGCGTGAAACAGATAAGCTGGTGACTGAACTGATGCAGCGTCATCCTGCATTAAAGTTACAAAAATTGGTGGTCTCAGAAGCCGGCGCTTCAGTTTATTCTGCATCTGAATTTGCCGCTAACGAATTTCCTGAGCTCGATGTTTCGCTACGAGGCGCAGTCTCGATTGCGCGCCGTTTGCAAGATCCGCTTGCGGAATTAGTCAAAATAGACGCGAAAGCGATCGGTGTGGGCCAATATCAGCATGACGTGAATCAACGCGAGCTGGCGCGCAGCTTAGATGCGGTGGTTGAAGATTGCGTGAATGCAGTGGGCGTCGATTTAAATACCGCTTCTACGGCTTTACTGGCACGGGTCTCAGGGTTGAATAGTACCCTCGCGCGCAATATTGTCGATTATCGTGACTTGAATGGTCCTTTCGCGGCGCGCACTGCTTTGAAGCAAGTACCCCGTTTAGGCGAAAAGACGTTCGAGCAAGCGGCAGGGTTTTTGCGTATCAATGGCGGCGAGAATCCGCTGGATCAATCGGCAGTGCATCCAGAAGCCTATCCGGTGATTGAGCGCATTCTTGCAAAACTGGGGCAACCGATTACAGCTCTCATCGGCAAGCGCGAAATATTGGCAAAACTTACGCCGAATGAATTCGTTGACGAGCGCTTTGGGCTACCCACGGTGCGCGATATTCTGGTTGAGCTTGAGAAACCAGGCCGTGATCCACGCCCTGAATTTAAGACGGCTAAGTTTCAGGAAGGTATTGAAAAGCTGGGTGATTTAGCGCCAGGCATGGTGCTAGAAGGGGTTGTCACCAATGTCGCTGCGTTCGGCGCTTTTATTGATATTGGCGTTCATCAAGATGGTTTGGTGCATGTTTCTGCGATGTCGAACCGCTTTATTAAAGATCCGCATGAGATTCTCAAAGTGGGACAAATTGTGCGCGTAAAGGTGCTTGAGGTGGATGCGAAGCGGCAGCGTATTGGTTTGACGATGAGGCTCTCGGATGAAAGCCAAAGTGCTAAAAGCGCCCCCCAGGCTGAGGCACCGCGCAATCCGCAGCGGCGTGAGCGTAAGCCAGAGCCAAGCGGCGCCATGGCCGCTGCATTCGCTAAACTTAAGCGTTAAATCGAGTCGGCCGTTGCTGCTTTAAAAAGTAAAAATACGGTCAGATCTCAATTTTTGTGCCTAATTCGACCACTCGGTTCGCTGGGATACTAAAGAAGTCGGTTGGTTTCGCTGCATTTTGGTGCATCCATGCAAAAAGGCGCTCGCGCCAGATTGACATGCCCGGCAACTGAGTAGGAATGACCGTCTCACGGGCTAAAAAGAATGACGTGTCCATTAACTCAAATGGCATATTGTGTTGCTTTTCCAGCAAGCGGAGGATGGCTTTTACGTCTGGCGTCTCATTAAAGCCGTAATCCGCGCGCACCGCAAAGATGCCACCGCCGAGCTCTTTCAAATCAAGGCGGCGCTGCTCCTGAATATAAGGAATGTCGTGCGTGACAAAGGTCATCAACACAGTGCGCTCATGGAGTATCTTGTTATGCTTTAAATTATGCAAAAGCGCCACGGGCACTAATGTATCACTGCCGGTCAGATAAATTGCATTACCGGTAACACGATGGGGAGGCGAGCTCAGCAGACTTGCAATAAAAGGCTGTAAGGCAATGCCGTCTGCCGTGGTGCGCGCTTTTAATATATGCCGACCTTTATGCCAGGTGATCAATAAGAAAAATAAAACCCCGCCAATCGATAATGGCAACCAGCCACCGTCAGCGATTTTAAGCAAGTTCGCGCCAAAAAAGGCTAAATCAATCGTCATAAAAATCAGGCTAATGAGGGCGACCCATAGTTTATTCCACTGCCATAGCTTTAACATGACAAGGCATGCCAAAAGCGTGGTGATGACCATGGTGGTAGTCACCGCAATGCCATAGGCCGCGGCCAGATTTGCCGAGCTTTTAAAGCTCAGGACGATGCAAATAATCACGGCCAGCAAGAGCCAGTTAACCAGCGGAATATAAATTTGCCCAATCGTTTGATCCGACGTATGTCTGATTTTCATGCGCGGTACGTAACCTAGCTGAATCGCTTGCTTGGTCAGCGAAAAAGCGCCGGAAATTACCGCTTGCGAGGCAATCACGGTCGCCAGCGTGGCCAGCGCCACCAAAAATGGCAGAGCCCAGTGCGGAGCCAGCAAATAAAAGGGGTTGGCGATCGCTTGCGGATTCGTCAGCAGTAACGCGCCTTGCCCAAAGTAATTCAACACCAGCGCAGGCATCACAATGCCATACCAAGCGCGCCGGATTGGCTGCGCGCCAAAGTGCCCCATATCCATATACAGCGCTTCTGCCCCGGTCAGGACAAGAACCACTGAACCGAGCACAATATACGCTTGCAGCATATGCTCGGAGATAAAATGCAGCGCGTAGATCGGGTTAAGTGCGTGAATCACGATCGGGCTCTGCGCGATTTGCCAAATGCCTAATGCGGCCAGCGTGACAAACCACAGCAGCATAATTGGACCAAAGAGTTTACCGACAACTTCAGTGCCATGGCGCTGCAACCAGAATAAGATCACCAGAATTGCTAGAGTAATCGGCAACACAAACTGCGCTAACTCGGGCGCGACTAGACGCAAGCCTTCAACTGCAGAGAGCACTGAAATTGCCGGGGTGATCACCGCATCGCCATAAAACATGCAGGCTCCGAAGATGCCCAGCATAGTCAGTAACGCCGCCGCTTTAGAGCCGCGGCGCAGGCAGCGCAAACCCAGCGCCATTAAGGCCAGTACGCCCCCTTCGCCATGGTTGTCAGCGCGCATGACAAAAAGTACATACTTTAGCGCCACAACCATCACGATGGCCCAAAATAGGAGCGAGATCACCCCCAGTATTGAGGGCGCAGTCAGCGGGATGCCATGCGCGGGGTTAAAGGCTTCTTTTAATGCATAAAGTGGACTGGTCCCAATATCGCCAAAAACCACGCCAAGCGCCGCCGCTATGATGACCGGCATCGATTGCTTACGCTGGTGCGACGCATCTGCTGGATTGTCTTGAGCCATCAAACCATTCCTTTATTTTTACAGTAGCAAGATCACCCCGGTGCAATCAGTCTGCATTTTGTTTAATGCATTTTTATATTAGAGATTAAATGGATGGCGCCGCAAAATTGTCTCGTCACGCTCGGGACCGGTCGAGATCATATCGATCGGCACCCCGGTAATGGCTTCAATGCGCTGCAGATATTGACGCGCGAGCAACGGTAAATCGTCCCACGCCCGAATGCCAGCGGTACTTTGCCGCCAGCCGGCAAAATTTTCATAAATCGGCTCGCACTTGGCCGCGGCAGTCGCGCCTGGCGGCAGTAACTCGAGCGAGCGGCCATTTATTTTATAGCCGACGCAGAGTTTAATCGTCTCGAATTCATCTAGCACATCGAGTTTAGTCAGGCATAAGCCGCTCACGCCATTGATTTGCAGCGAGCGCTTTAAAGCCGCAGCATCTAACCAGCCCGTGCGGCGCGGCCGTCCAGTGACCGAGCCAAACTCTTTACCTGCCTTAGCCAGCGCCAAGCCCTCTGCGGCTTGCCGTTGCGGGTTATCCGCATCATAGAGCTCGCTGGGGAAAGGCCCCGCGCCAACCCGAGTGCAATAGGCTTTAGTAATGCCTAGAATATAATGCAATTGTTGCGGCCCAACACCAGCGCCTGAGGTGGCTGCGCCCGCGATGCAATTACTGCTAGTGACAAATGGGTAGGTACCATGATCAATATCGAGCAGGGTCCCTTGCGCGCCCTCAAATAATAAATTATTGCCGGCTTGATTTTCTGCATATAGGCTAGCGGAAACATCAGCGACCATCGGTGCGAGTGGGTCAGCAAAAGCCAGCATCGTGTCTAAGGTTTGCTGATAATCGACCGGCTGCGCGCCTAGGTAACGGCTCAGCACGAAATTATGGAAATCCAGGGTGTCGCGCAACCGCTCGCTAAAGCTGAGCGGATCAAATAGATCTTGCACCCGTAATGCGCGCCGACCAACTTTGTCTTCATAGGCCGGGCCAATGCCGCGTTTAGTGGTGCCAATCTTGCATGCGCCACCGCGCCATGCTTCACGGGCATGATCAAGTGCAATATGATAGGGCAGAATGAGCGTCGCCGCTTCAGAAATAAAGAGCCGGTCCCGCACCGTCAGACCTGCCGCCTCAAGCTCGCTAATTTCTTTTAACAACGCTTCAGGCGAAAGGACTACGCCATTGCCAATATAGCATTTCACGCCAGCGCGCATAATGCCTGATGGAATCAAGCGTAGAATGGTTTTTTGGCCGCCAATAATCAGGGTATGACCGGCATTATGCCCGCCCTGAAAGCGCACCACGCCTTGCGCATGGTTAGTCAACCAGTCAACAATTTTTCCTTTACCTTCATCACCCCATTGGGTGCCCACCACGACGACGTTGCGTCCTTGGTTAACTGCGCTGCCAGACATATTTGGAATCTTGAGTTGGATTAAAAATGAATACTACTCTTTTGCTTCAACCTGCCATTGGTCGCCGTGTTGCACGAGAATCCGATCACAGGCAAATTCATCAAGGTCTTCGGCATGACCTGGCAAAGCTTGGATCACAATTTCACCCCTCTCGCGCAAAGCAGCAATTTTTTCACGCAGGGCGGTATCTTGCCGCCATGGCGCAAAGATCGCGCTGCTGCGCGCAGTGAGTGGCGAGAGCGTTACAAGCTCACGCAAATCTACGGAAAAACCTGTGGCCGCCCGCTCCCGACCATACACGGCGCCCACTTTATCATAGCGGCCGCCGCGCGCAATCGCATTAGACGCCTGATCAACATACACTGAAAACATCACGCCACTGTGATAGGCGTAGCCGCGCAAATCTGCTAAATCAACCGTAACTTCAGCGCCCATGGCTTGCTGGGCCAGAAAACTCAGCTCGTCCAGCGCGCGGGTAATCGCTGGCAAAGCCGGCAAGCGCGCGCGCGCTACCTCCAGCATCGAGGCGGCCCCATATAATTGCGGCAAAGCCAGCAGCGCGTCGCGTATGAGCACCGGCAGCGCTGCCGTTAACGGCAGCAACTGAGACCGATTTTTACTCGCCAAAGCGCTTAATATTTTATCCTCAAGCGGCGCCGGGGCCTTAGCTTCTGCGAATAACGCCTGCACCACGCCAACATGACACAGATCAAGTCGCAGCCGCGATAAGCCGGCAAGCGCCAAGCTATCAAGCATAAGCTGCTGAATTTCGGCGTCAGCTTCCAGACCCTCGTGCCCGTATAGTTCAGCGCCAATTTGATAAGGTTCGCGTGTTGCATGGAGGCCGGCGGGCCTAGTATGCAATACGCTGCCGGCATAGCATAAGCGCGTGATGCCCTGGCGGTTTAGCAAATGGGCGTCAATGCGCGAAACTTGTGGCGTCATATCGGCGCGAAGTCCCATGGTCCGGCCAGAAAGCTGATCAACCAGCTTAAAAGTTCGCAAGCCAAGGTCCTGCCCGGCGCCCGTTAACAACGATTCCAAATATTCAAGCAACGGCGGCATCACCAATTCATAACCGTATACGCGAAAGCGATCCAGCAAACGGCGGCGCAACTCTTCAAGCTTGCGCGCCTCGGACGGCAAGAGATCGGCAATATTTTCCGGGAGCAGCCAAGTAGACATCGATGATGCGCTCAAACTTAAGGCTTACGACTTGGCATTCCTGCCGGATTGTGCATAAAGCGGAAGAAATCGCTGCTTGGATCAACCACGACTAGATCGCGCTCACGAAAGATCTGCCGATAGGCATCAAGGCTTTTGTAGAAACGATAGAATTGCGGATCGCGTCCGAATGCGCTGGCATAAATTGCTACTGCTTGCGCGTCGCCATCGCCCTTGATCATCTGTGCTCGCTTGTAACCCTGCGCTAAGATCGTTTCGCGCTCACGGTCAGCGTAGGAACGTGCTTGAGCCGCCTCGACCAAACCCGTCGAACGTAATTGGTGAGCCGCTTCTGTGCGCTCAGCGCCCATCTGTTTATAGATTGCATCATTTGCTTCTGTCGCAAACTCCAGATGAGTGATGCGTATATCTGCAACTTCAATGCCCCACTCGCGCGCCGCCTGCGCGGTTTGCGTTTGTAGCGCGGAGATTATTTGGTTATCACTGTTAGCGGCTAATTCCACCGCTGAGTATTGCCCGCGCTTTCCATCGAGCGCGGTGTACGCCCGTTCTAATAGCTGGTTTTGCGCAGGTGCTAATTCATCACGAAAGTGGTTGAAATATGCGATTGGCTCAGTAATGCGCCATTTAATGTAAAGGCTGACGAAGACTTCCTTGTGATCGGCTGTCAAATAGCTTTCTGGCTTTTGGCTGCTCGCAGTTTGCGTCCGTTTGTCCAATAACATGACGCGGTCAAATGGCGCTGGCCACTTCCAATAAAGACCTGGAGCGCTAATCACCCGCTTGAAGTTACCTAGCCCAGAAACCATCACCACAGATTGGCGCTGATCCACCACAAACAACATGGAAGCGCCCAACCCTAGCGCAAATAAAAAGGTAACCAATAGGGCGATTCGGTTCATAGCGATTTTTTGTAGTTTCACCGGATTAACGTCCATCATCATTGCGGTCCCGCGTACGCAGCATCTCGCGTAAACGCGTTGGATCTGCGCCTGCCGCAGGCGTAGAGCTGGTTTCCGGGGCTCGGTCTTTAGCTAACGCTGGCGCTGGCTGCCCAGCCGTATGAGTTGTCCCCGCTGGCGGATTCGTCGTGGCGGCAACCCCGTTACTTGGGCTGGCGTCAGGCGCGGTGCTTTTAGGCGGCGCATTGTTTGCCAAGAGTTTATCAAGCGGTAGATAAATCAGATTCTGTGCTGTTTTGTTCTCTATCAATACTTTAGTCGCAGCGGCATAAATCTGCTGCATTGTCTCCAAGTACATATGCTCACGCACCACCGCCGGAGCTTTTGAATATTCGGCAAGCACTTGCTTAAAACGCTCTGCATCGCCTTGCGCCTGAGCAATGACACGTGCTTTATGGCCTTCAGCCTCGTTGACCATCTGCGCCACATCCGCGCGCGCGCGCGTTAGAATTTCGTGGCTATATGCTTCAGCCTGCTTATTTTGACGCTCGTTCTCTTGCGTCACTTTTAACGCCTCGTCAAATGCCGCCTGTATCTGCGCCGGCAAGCGTATGGTTTGCATGGTCACGTCTTTAACGTGAATACCGCTGTGATACAGATCAAGCATCTTTTGCAACTTTTGCTTGAGTTCAAACCCCGTTGTTTCTTGATTACGAGAAAGCAGATCGTCTAGTTTGAGTTGGCTCAAAACCGCCCGAGCCGCAGCCTCACCTGCCTGCCCAATGCTAATCTGCGCATCGACATTATTAAAGAGAAAAGCATAGGCATCGTTGATCTGATACTGCACGGTAAACCGCGCCTCGACCAGCTTACCATCCTGCGTCAGCATGGGCGAACTTTTAGCGCCAGAAGAATTCTTGGAGCCGATTTCAATCGGTTGCACAGGCTTCAAATCAACCAATGCTGAAGACTGAAATGGATAAGGCAAATGCCAGTGGAGGCCGGCCGAAGCAGTGGTATATTTATATTTCCCAAGCTGACTAATCACACCTGCCTGATCCTCGCCTACGATATAAACCCCACTGCCGAGCCAAAGCGCAAGCGCCAGAGCGCATCCCAGCCCAATCTGATAGTAACGGCCATTTTTTCCGCCCCACGGACCGCGCCCGCCGCTGCCCGACTCTTTCAGTCCAAGCAAGCGGCTTAAACGACGGTTGAAATCGCGCCAAAGCTCCTCTAAATCGGGGGGCTGATGGCGACTATTCACTGCCCCATCGAGTTTCAGTTTTTGTCCTTGCAAACTTTTAAAGCTCATTTGTGTTTGCTGATACGCAACTAAAAACCACCCACCGCTCAGTAGAGTTTTAATGCGGCTAATTGGCTTCGTCATCTGCAGCGAAATTGACTGGACGGGCAGGCACAACTGTAGAAATTGCGTGCTTATATACCATTTGAGTTACAGTATTTTTTAGCAATACCACGTACTGGTCAAAAGACTCAACATTGCCTTGTAATTTAATGCCATTCACTAAGTAAATCGATACTGGCACGTGCTCTTTACGCAATGCGTTCAGAAACGGGTCTTGTAATAACTGCCCTTTGTTACTCATAGTAAACTCCATTGTGTTTTGTGCGATTGAATTAATTCAATCAAAATATTAAAAAAAATTTAAATTACAACTATCTATTATAACTACAGTTGATTTATTAAGTGAAGCAAATTTCCTTTTTAGATTAATTTAAAAAATCATTTTAAAATTCATACACTATTTCTTCTCAATGTAAGGATTGTGCGATGAGCGAAACTCTACTCTTAATGGCGTGCCTGTCAACATAAAGGTTTCGCGAAATTTCCTTTCAAGGTAACGCCGATAAGTGTCGGTTATCGCGTCAAGTGCATTTCCATGAATAATAATAACTGGCGGATTCTGGCCACCCTGATGCGCATAGCGCAACTTCGGGCGCACCCGCCCCTTGCGACGCGGCTGCTGAAACTCAACCGCCTCAATCAACGTCCGCGTTAACTTTGGCGTTGGCAATTTCGCCATTGCCGCTGCATATGCGTCGTCAACTGAATGTACCAGTGGATCGATACCGGTTTTTTTTGTCGCCGAAATGAAGTGAAACTTAGCGAAATCGAGAAATTGTAATTTTCGGGTTAACTCAGCTTTAAAACGCTCGCGCGTATATGCCTCAAGCCCATCCCATTTATTTACGCCAATGACTAACGCTCGCCCTTGCTCAATCACAAAACCTGCAATATGCGCGTCTTGCTCGCTAATATCTTGACATGCATCCAGCAAAAGCACAACCACGTTCGCATCAGCAATCGCTTGCAAAGTTTTAACCACGGAAAATTTTTCAACGGCTTCAAACACTTTGCCACGCCGCCGCAAGCCTGCCGTATCAATCAGCGTATAAGGCCGCCCCTGCCGCTCAAAAGCGATGTAGATTGAATCGCGGGTGGTGCCAGGCATATCAAATGCAATGACGCGCTCTTCACCCAGCAAGGTATTCACCAGCGTCGATTTGCCTACATTCGGACGCCCGACAATGGCGATTTTGACGCCACGCGCTGCATCGTCCTCCTCAGTTTCAGCGCTGCGCTCAGCATAAGCCAGCTCTAAGGCGTGCTCTACCATATCGTGCACGCCCTCGCCATGCGCCGATGAAATAGCAAAAGGTTGGCCCAAGCCAAGTTCATAGAAATCGGTAACCACCGTACTATGTTTCATCCCTTCGGCTTTATTCACCACTAAACACAAGGGCCGCCCAGTTTTACGCAGATAATTAGCAATCAAACTATCCTGCGGTGTCATCCCTTCCCGCGCATCTACGATAAAAATAACTGCATCTGCTTCAGCCACCGCTTGCTGCGTCTGTTGCGCCATGCGCTGTACGATGCCCTCTTTGACAACCGGCTCGAAGCCCCCCGTATCAACCACCAAATAGGGCCGTTCACCTAGGCGACCAGTGCCGTAATGACGGTCTCGCGTGAGGCCGGGGAAATCCGCCACCAGCGCATCTCGCGAGCGGGTCAGGCGGTTAAATAAAGTAGATTTCCCGACATTGGGGCGCCCTACCAAGGCAATCACTGGTTTCATTTTGGGCGGAATGCATATAAGTTGCCATTGCGCGTTTGCACAATGAGGGTGTGTTTAACTAACACCGGCTGCGTGTTAATTGCGCTGCCATCGGTTTCCATCCGCGCGACAAAATCGCCTTGCGCGCGCGAAAGAAAATGCACGAAGCCACGATAATCGCCAACGGCAATTGTCTGACCTGTCAGGATTGGCGTTCCTAAGCCACGATTTTTAAGTTTGGTGTTTTGCCACAGCAACTCGCCGTTGGCGGCATCATAGAGAGAGACCACTGACCCATCATCGCTGGCCACCAAGACGGTTTTATCCTGCGCAATCCCATGGTAGCTTGAAAATGGCCGCTCCCATAAAGGTTGTCCAGTTTGCACATTAAAGCAGCCCAAACGGCCTTGGAAAGTTACTGCGCAAGTTTGATAATCAACTAGAGTCGGCGCGCCCGCGACATCGTTTAAGCGCTCGACCTCGGTCACGCCGCTAGGATAGGCTACCGGCGTTTGCCAATAGGGTAGGCCGTTAGCCAGGTTAAGCACCGCCAATGAACCATCTGCAAAACCAGCGAGCAATGCTCCCGTGCCTGCAAATGTCATGCCGGCGCTGGTGCGCAAGTTCAGCAGTGGCGCGCGATTATAAAACACCCACTGTTGCGCGCCGCTGGCCAGATCGAAAGCAATAATCCGGCTATCTGTCGTACGCACGAATACTTTACCCTGCCCGACTAGCGGCGGAGTTAAGATTTCGCCGCGCGCCTGAGCTTGCCAGAGCAGCTTGCCATCTGCGTTAAGCAGATAGACCGTACCATTTAAGCTGGCGACGGCAACGACTGCGCCATCGCCTCCAACGCCCGCCGATAATTCAGTATCAAGCTGGGTGCGCCAGAGCGTTTGGCCACTGTGTGCATCGAATTTAGCCACCACACCATTAGCGCCAGCAGCATACACCACATCCTCGAATGCAAACGGCTGAAATAAATAACGCCCGCCCTTGCCGATACTGGCTTTCCAAATCCGCTCAACCCCTAGCGTCGGGGTCATTTCGGCTAGAGGGGTAGGCACGCGCCGTAAATCTTTAGATGAGGAACACGCCGTAAATAACAGCGCCGCCAATATGCAAGCGCAAGGGTAAAACAGCCAGCGAAGTGAATGCGTCATAAAAAATTATTGATTAGCTTAGCCGCCCAATGCATCAAGCTTGAGTTGGACTAAGCGGTGGATCGGGCCATTGTTTAGATTATCCGCCGTGAGCAACTGCAAGGCGTCTTTATAGGCTTGGCGCGCATCATCACGTTTGCCCTGGGCCGCGAATAAATCACCGCGACGATCCGCATAGAGCGCTTTGAAGGTATCTTTTGGGGGCTCGGCAAGCAAATTTAAGCCTTGCTCATAGGCTTTTTCCTCAAGCAAAATTGACGCCAAGCGCAAACGTGCAATTTGCTGATATTCAGCATCGCGCGCATGCTCAATCACCCATTGCAATTGGGTTTTAGCCGCTCCGCTATCCTCTGCTTGATAGAACGCTTTGGCTGCCATCAGAGCACTCATCTGCGCATATGGGGTACGCCCAAACTGCTTTTTCATATCGTCGAGGATACGCGCCAGGCGCTCTTTGTCGAGCGTCTGAGCAGACGGCGGCACAACTTGTTGCAACTGTTCATAAAGGCGCGCGGCCTGGGCGGCCTGGCGGCCTTGCCAGTAGTTCCAGCCGCTCCAGCCAGCTCCGGCCAGCAGTACCACTAACAATGCGCCAATCAACCTATTGCCCCACCGCACCCACCAGGTTTTCAGATTGTCGAGTGTTTCCTGTTCTTCATGATAACTCATACCATTGCTTCCTTTTAAGAAAGGGGTTGGACCGCGCTAGGCGGAAACCATTACATCAATTAGATAGTCAAGCAGACGCTCGTTGGCAATACTTTGCTGCGCTGCATGGCTACTGGCTTCAGGCAGCTTGCGCAAAGCCTTGACGGTGACCATGCCTTGCGCAACTTCGTCCGCGCCAATGATAACCGCATATTGTGCGCCGCTTGCATCAGCGCGCTTCATTTGCGTTTTAAAATTCGCCGACGCGCCATCAGCGCTACAGTGCAAAATGACATCAAAACTTGCGTCGCGCAGCCGCTCGGCAATAATAAAAGCCTGGCTACGCGCCGCCTCGCCCTGATGCACAAGATAAATATCGCAACCTGACGGGGGCGGCGCGAGCTGATCTTCCTTCAGTAACTCTAACACGCGCTCAATCCCGAGCGCCCAACCGCAGGCTGGCGTAGGCTTGCCGCCCAACTGTTCGAACAACAGATCATAACGCCCGCCCCCGGCCACTGTGCCCTGCGCGCCTAAGCGGTCGGTGACCCACTCAAAAACCGTCAAATTGTAATAATCCAGCCCGCGCACCAGGCGGGGATTGAGCGTAAATGGAATATTATTCGCTTTGAGCAACTGGCTTAGCGCATCAAAATGAGCCAGTGACGCGGCGCCCAGAAAATCCATTAACTTAGGCGCCTGTTGCACGAGCTGTTGCAACTCAGG
Organism: Mycoavidus cysteinexigens; assembly: GCF_003966915.1. NCBI lineage: Bacteria > Pseudomonadati > Pseudomonadota > Betaproteobacteria > Burkholderiales > Burkholderiaceae > Mycoavidus > Mycoavidus cysteinexigens. The sequence continues at coordinate 865,972 of NZ_AP018150.1, read as the reverse complement.
TTGTTTCGTATCAAGCACGCGTAATGGATTAGTGTATAGACGCCGCTTTGCATCGCCGTCCAGCAGCTCCATATGCTGCTCTAAGTAAGCCACTAACGCTTTACGATGTTCGGCACGTTCCGCGGGCTGGCCTAACGAGTTTAACTCAAGCCGAATATCGGTTAAACCCAGCTCATCCCATAAGCGCTGACATAATAAAATAATTTCAGCATCTGCATCGGGGCCAGCAAAACCTAACGCTTCCACGCCAAGCTGGTGAAACTGCCGATAGCGGCCCCGCTGCGGGCGCTCGTGCCTAAACATCGGTCCGTTATACCATAAGCGTTTAGGACCATCATATAACAGACTATGCTCGATGGTTGAGCGCACTACCGCCGCCGTATTTTCTGGACGCAGCGTCAAGCCTTCGCCATTTAGCGCATCCACAAAGCTATACATTTCTTTTTCAACAATATCCGTTACTTCACCAATGCCACGCGTGAAAAGCTGCGTTTGTTCAACGATTGGCGTACGAATATTTTGATAACCGTAAGCGCTAAGCGCCGCTTTAGCGGTATTTTCAAAATACTCCCAAAGGGCGGCGTCCGGCGGCAGGATGTCATTCATGCCTTTGACGCCAGTCAGTTTTTCAATCTTCTTATTTGGTTTTGTCATGAGTTTTAAGGGACTCTATTTTCTTGAGTTTTTTAGCCTACTGCGAGTGCGCTGCCAAAGCGGCGCTCGATATAGTCACTGATAATTTGTTGAAACTCTTCAGCAATTCGCTCGCCGCGCAAGGTTACTGATTTTTTGCCGTCAATAAAAACCGGGGCTACTGGGTGTTCGCCAGAACCTGGCAAGCTAATCCCAATATCCGCATGCTTCGATTCGCCAGGCCCATTTACGATACACCCCATGACGGCAATTTTTACCTTTTCAACACCGGGATAGCGGGTGCGCCACAGCGGCATTTTCAGATGCAAATACTCCTGAATCTGCGCCGCAAGCGTTTGGAAAAACGTGCTCGTAGTCCGCCCACACCCGGGACAGGCTACCACCACTGGCGCAAACGCGCGTAAATCCAGCGCTTGCAGAATTTCACGGGCGACCGTCACCTCTTTTGAGCGCGCCGCCCCAGGTTCTGGCGTGAGCGAGATACGAATCGTATCGCCAATTCCTGCTTGCAATAAAATCGCCAGCGCGGCAGTTGATGCAACAATCCCTCTTGAGCCCATGCCGGCCTCAGTCAATCCGAGGTGGAGAGCATACGCACAGCGTTGCCCAAGCTCACGATAGACGGCGATTAAATCCTGCACGCTACTGACTTTGCATGACAGCACAATCTGGTTAGCTGTAAGCCCAAGCTCCAGCGCTCGCTCAGCGCTACTTAAGGCGGATTCAAGCAATGCTTCAACCATTAAACTCTGCGCTGACATCGGCTCAGCGCGCTGCGCATTATCGTCCATTATGCGCATCAATACAGCCTGATCAAGGCTGCCCCAGTTAACGCCGATCCGCACAACTTTATTATAACGGCACGCCACCTCAATCATTTGCGCAAATTGAATATCACGTTTAGCGCCTTGACCGACATTGCCCGGATTAATCCGATACTTTGATAAAGCCTGCGCACACGCGGGATAATCGCGCAACAATAAGTGGCCGTTATAATGAAAATCGCCGATCAGCGGCACCGCCACATTCATTCGATCAAGTTGCTCACGAATCACCGGCACCGCCTGGGCCGCCTGTGGCGTGTTGACAGTAATGCGGACTAACTCAGAACCGGCTTGCGCGAGCTCTTTGATTTGGATTGCAGTCGCAATTGCATCGACCGTATCCGTATTCGTCATTGACTGCACACACACTGGCGCTGCTCCGCCAAGCGTGACTTGATGCTCGCCCCAACGCACCACGACCGGATGCGACCGGCGGCGCGCCGCCGCACCCATCAGCGGCGTATGCGCTAGCGCTGGTGTGTTATTCGCTTGCATCCCACTTATATCCATTTATGTTGAGCTGGCTACGGTAACTCAAAACGTGCAACGTTTTGGCGCCCACCCATATATTTGGCTGCCTCGATCCGTTTACCATCCAATTCTATTGTCTCTAGCCCAGCTACATTGCCAATTACAAGCTTGAATGGCGGCGTCCCTTGCAGAGTCCGTTCATCGCCTGCCTGCAACGTATTTGCATACACTTGCTGACCATCGTGCTGGCTCACGCTAATCCAGTTATTTTGCGAAACTTTAATGCGCAGGGTTGCCGGGTTGATCTGGCCACGCGCCGTCGTGGCCGGCACCGTGGCCCCCAGTAGATTGGCTGGCGCATTTAAGTTGGGGCTTGGGGCTGCAACGCCCGGCGTCGCTTGACTCGCTAAATCTAAACGCTCAGGGCCAACGCCTGTCGCTACCTCGCTTACGGATGGATTCGGCTCAGTTTCAGACAACCGGGGCTCAGATTCGTGTCCAATTATATCGTCATAGCGATACGCGAACAGCGCTGCCGCCGCCAAAACCAATATGCCCACGCCCCACAACCATGGATAACGTTTACGTTTAGCTTGCCAGGCCGTCAGTTGGCTGCGCTTTTGCTGCGGCATCCGCCCGCGCCCGCCTAACGTCGCAAGATTAGGAGAATCTTGAGCGCTAGCGCGACGCAAAGCATCGACTAAAGGTTGCGGATCAGTGCCGAGAATTTTTGCATAACTACGCATAACGCCAATCGCAAAAGTCACTTCTGGCAAATGTTCCAGTTCACCCGCTTCAAGCGCGCGCACTTTGGCGGCCGGCACTTTAAGCCGAGCGGCAACCTCTTCAATCAACCAGCCTTTAGCTGTACGTAATTGAGCAAGTTGCTCGCCGGCAACCCGCGCAGAACTATCATCGGCAGTCCATGCTGTACCTGTCACCGCAACCGGAGTAGCCGGCAATGATGCTGCACTTTCAGTCTTCAAAGACTGCTCGTCTTGCTTGCTCATCTAAAAATCTCGCATAATTTAATCGTAATGACGTATCATCTTTAGCGCCCTTGAGCACTAGCGCCCGCTGAAAATATTGGTCAGCTGCTTGCGCATTGCCAACCATATGCTCAAGCAACGCTAACGCGTGTAGCGCAGCACGATGATCCGGCATGAGTTGGAGCGCCAAAGCCGCTTCACGACGCGCCACCTCAAATTGTTCTTTGTCCAGATAAGCCAGCGCAAGTTCCGTGTGTAAATCCGCGCGGTAACGCAGCGCAGTTTGCTGAGCCGGCTGCTTCACAGCAATCGATGATGGCGCTGAACACGCTCCAGTCAAAAAACCAACCGCACAGCAAAAAAAGAACTTCCTCAGCATTATGTCGGATGAATTTCGATCATGGTCCGCCCGCTCAGCTCAGTTGTAGTCTGTGCCAAGTCTTTAGCTTTTTTGCCTTGATTGCGCTCCGCCAGGCGTGTGCGATCGACTACATCGCCTGCGAGCTGACCGCAGGCCGCATCAATATCGTCGCCACGGGTTTTGCGGATGGTGGTGACAATGCCAGCCGCCAACAAAACTTGCGCAAAGCGCCTAATCCGCTCAGCACTGGAACGCTTTAAGCCAGATTCTGGAAACGGGTTAAAAGGAATCAAGTTGAATTTACAGTGCACATCACGCACCAGCGCAACCAGCTCATGCGCATGGGCTACTTCATCATTCACCCCATCCAGCATGCAATACTCAAATGTAATGAAATCGCGTGGAGCGGTTTTCAAATAACGTTGACATGCGCTAATGAGTTCGCGCAACGGATATTTTTTATTCAACGGCACCAGTTCATCGCGCAATTTATCATTGGGCGCATGCAACGAGACGGCAAGCGCAACCGGCAATTCCGCCGCTAACCGATCCATCATTGGCACCACGCCGGAAGTCGACAAAGTCACGCGCCGGCGCGAAAGCCCGTAAGCATTGTCGTCAAGCATTAAGCGCATGGCGCTGACGACCGGATTAAAATTAAGCAGCGGCTCACCCATGCCCATCATTACCACATTCGTAATCACGCGGTCTGCGCGGCCAGCGTTGCGCTGATCTGACGGTAAAGCATTGCGTAATGCAAATTCCGCTAGCCATAGCTGGCCAATAATTTCGCTCGTGCTTAGATTCCGGTTAAAGCCTTGCTTACCTGTCGAGCAAAAGCGACAGTTCACAGCACAGCCGGCCTGAGATGAAATGCACAAGGTGCCACGCGCTGTCTCAGGAATGAATACGGTCTCGACCGCATTGCCATTTCCTACATCAATCAACCATTTACGCACGCCATCGGCCGATAAATGGTCGCTTAGAATGTGCGGGGGCTGAATCACTGCATGTACTTTAAGTTTGTCACGTAATGATTTCGCCAGGTCCGTCATCTGGTCGAAATCAGCTACGCCAGATTGGTGAATCCAGCGTTGTAATTGCTTGGCGCGAAATGGCTTCTCGCCTAAGCGGTTGGCGCAATAAGCGCCCAGCTCAGGCCCATCGAAATCAAGTAAGTTGACGGTTTCGGCGGTTGCCATTTCTTAGCAGTCTATTAATTTAACGTGAATGAAGGTTGATTCCTGGGAAGAAAAAACCGATTTCTGCACGCGCGGTATCTGGGCCATCAGAGCCATGCACAGCATTTGCATCAATGTTATCGGCAAAATCTGCGCGGATGGTGCCTTTATCCGCTTTTTGCGGATCGGTCGCGCCCATTAAATCACGGTTCTTGGCGATTGCATTGTCACCTTCAAGCACCTGAATCATAATCGGCCCCGATACCATGAAGTCAACCAGCGCTTTAAAAAACGGGCGCTCCTTATGCACGCTATAAAATTGCTCCGCTTGCTCACGTGACAAATGCGCCATCCGAGCAGCGATGATTTTCAGCCCAGCATTTTCAAAACGACTATAAATCTGGCCAATTACATCCTTGGCGACGGCATCCGGTTTAATAATTGACAAGGTGCGTTCAAGCGCCATGAAAAACTCCACTCTATAAATGTTTATCGATGTTAATTTAACCGCCCCAGCGAACTTTTGTTGCGCGGGACGACCCGATCGTACCCTTTCTTTTTTAAGCAAATGAGCAAGATGCGCCCTACTTCGCCTGCTAAAGGAAGACTTTATGCGCCAACGAATAAAAAACTAGCCTCATAAGCGGCATGAATTAGCCAAAATCTCTTATGAGTTAGCTTAAGGCCCGTTTGGCAATCTTTAAAACCAGCCCGATATTTTAGCATGTAGCTAAGTATGAAGATACAGGCGACATACCGTGGAAATTGAATCTCCGTCCTCTCGAAAACCCGGTTTCGTGGTTTTTTTGCATCAGGATATTTAACATTATAGGTTGGCGAAAATACCTCAGCCACCTAGCCAAAAGGCCAAGGCAAAAAAACCAAGTAGAGGGCCTATGCGGAGAACTATAAATATGCTATATAAACTTTTGTGCGAGTGCTCTATTTTGGACTGCATCTGTTTTTATAAGTGGGTGTAACTGCCAAACCCTCGTATTATCTAGGAGAGAGTGTATGAAGGACGATTTTCAAAGTTACAGCTTCGGTCGTAATGGAAGCATCACCCCAGTTGCGACCCGCAACCGCGTATTGCGCAATACCTATTGGTTGTTAGCGCTATCCATGATTCCCAGCGTACTTGGCGCCTGGCTTGGCGTAAGCACCGGCTTTTCACTGTTAAACGCAACCAGCCCGGGCCTCAGTTTCATCCTTTTCATGGCGATTGCATTTGGTTTCATGTTTGCAATTGAGCGGTTTAAAAATAGCGGTATCGGCGTCGCCCTGCTGCTTGGCTTCACCTTCTTTATGGGCCTGATGCTTTCACGCCTATTAAGTTTCGTGCTGGGCTTTTCAAATGGCGCGTCGTTAATCATGCTGGCTTTTGGCGGCACAAGCGTTATTTTTACCGTAATGGCGTCGATTGCGACAGTTTCAAAACGGGATTTTTCCGGCCTTAGCAAATGGCTATTTATGGGCGTGATTGTGCTAATCCTAGCGTCAATCGCGAATATTTGGCTTAAACTACCCGCTTTGATGATCACCGTATCCGTCATGGCGACTGTGATTTTTTCCGCTTATATGCTGTTTGACGTGCAGCGGGTCGTGAATGGCGGCGAAACGAATTACATTAGAGCCGCTTTGGCGATCTATCTAGATATCTATAATGTGTTTGCGAATTTGTTAATGCTGCTCGGCATCTTTGGCGGGAATAGAAACTAGAGTTCCATTTTGTAGGAGCTTAAAGTTGCGCATGATGCAAAACGCAACTGACTAAGCCGTACAAGCATAACGCTTGTACGGCTTTTTTATTTTTATTAAAAGATTCGACCAATATCTATACGGGGGTACAGAAATGAAACGGGTTCTTTTAAGCATCGCGCTCACGGGCGCATTCGGCACCCCGGCCTATGCGCAAAGCAGTCTAACGCTTTATGGCTCATTGAGCGGTGCAATTATGTACACAAATAACCAAACTGGCCACCCAAACTGGCAAATCGGCACTGGGGGCGCCGGCAGTAACTACTGGGGCTTACGCGGTACAGAAGATTTAGGCGCAGGCACGAAAGCACTTTTCTTGCTAGAAAGCGGCTTTAAAATTAATACTGGCCACTTTCCGCTAGAAGGCGTAGGTTTTGACCGCCAAGCTTTTATGGGCTTGTCCGATGCCGCAACTGGCACCCTCACGGTGGGTCGTCAATATGACTCTATCACCGATTACCTGGCGTCCTTTAGCCTGGCAGGTAGCGGACTAGGAGGCGGACAGTTCTCGCATCCTTTCGATAACGATAATGTGAACGGCTCATTCAGCGTGAACAACTCGGTCAAATTCTCAAGTATCAACTACAATGGCTTTACGTTTGGCGGCTTGTATGGCTTTTCGAACGAAACAGGTAGGTTCGCCAATAACCGTGATTACAGCCTCGGCGCAGCTTACTCCTATGGTCCGTTTGGCGCCGCAGTGGCGTATTTACAGGCGAACAACCCTGGCGCGAATAATACTGGTGCACAGATGGAAGAGGAAGTTCATTTCAAAGCTGACCGTCAACGCATATGGGGGGCTGGGGCAAGCTATATGCTTGGCCGCACAACCCTAGGCCTCGTATACACGCAGACGAAATTCGATCGCCAGTTGTCAAACCATGTGTCTAAAAAATTACAGGTTACAGACGCTGGTCATTATGCTGACTTTAATAACTACGAGCTCAATGCACGTTACCGCCTAACCCCGGCCTGGAGCGTAAATGGCGCATACACGTTTAGCACAGGCGAGTTCTCTTTCGAGCAAGACCCTAACAACCGCAAAGCGAAGTGGCATCAAGTCAGTCTGCTGAGTAGCTATGAGCTATCAAAACGCACAAATGTTTTTATTGCAGCAATTGCTCAGCAATCTCAACTACGAAATAGTCCAGTTAGCCTGACCAATATCCATGGTTTCAAATTCTCCACAACTAACCGACAAATGGCGATCACGACCGGCCTGCGGATGAAATTTTAAATAAATACCATCCCTCTTTCGGACAACGTCATTTAAACGCACCAGCCAGAGTTTGTCTGGCGCCCTCACTTATGGAACACATGAGGGCGCTAGACAGCAAGTCATATTTAGCACCATTTATTTCGGTTTGGCATAAAGGTTTTCTTCATGTCAAACCGTGTCAGGCAAAATCTCGCCTACATTAAGCATAGAGCGCTACGCATTTTGCGTATTAGACAAATTTGCGTGGTTTGTAGCAAAAATTACTAAGCCTCCATACTCTGCTTGCGGCATTCACGCGCTAGCTGAGGCGTATTTACTTAACGATAGTCGCACTATGTACCGTCCTTATATCGGAACCAGCTCAACAATTGGCTTAGAAACGCGTACCCACACCCCCCCTTCGACCACCAAATCTAGGGCACGCCGCCAAAGCAACCTGAAAATAGCTAAAGAAACGCGTTCACATAAACACCGGACATCCGTTAATAATATGGACAAATTTCAAACTGTCTTCTCGCTAAGCAAAAAAAAGCCGGCTAAAACCACTAGCACGACAGATCAGCTCTCATTAGTTGAGCCAGAAGATATACAGTTACAAGAGATTTTTTTCAGCCCCACATGGAGTTATGAGAAGAATAATGAAATCAGGGAATTAATGAAAGTCAACGAAATAGGCGCAGGCGCAGCAGATTGCGGCCAATATGCGTCAGGTATGCTCGTATATCAGACTGCTCCATTGTGGCTCGATGGCAGATCCCTTCAAGAGTCGGACTATCAATTATGCAACCCTCCAGAATTTTCAGTAAAGGCCGGTATGATGGGTGATTTTTTCGCGCAAGAAACACCTCCTCAAGGTGCAAAGGCGGTTGCTTTCAATACGTATTGCGTCACGCCTGATAGCACCTTTCCCATATTTCATTACGCTAAAATTGAGCGTGATAAGAATCAAAACATGACTCATTTGACACATACTGATGCCAACCATTATGCCTTGCCAGCTGAGAAAAACCTACCGGTTCAAGGTGGCCAATTTAGCGTGTTTAGTTCTATACAGGAAGAGCCATTGGCCCGATACTCCGTAATGCAACCGCAGCGTCTAGACAATCTCCAGGATTTTGTAAATTACTGTACAAAATATTATGATGCTGATAAAGAGGGGCTGTTTTATTTCTGTACCTTCAAACCGCTCTAATCAACTCGCTTAAAGTGTAGCGTCAGAGCAAAGCAGACTGACTCCAGTTTAAACCAGTTGGCGGTGCAGCTCCATCATCGCACGCTCCATTTCGCCTTGGACTACCGATTGCAGCACTGTCAAGCTTCGACCAATAGCTTTGTCAACTAATGCCTGTTCTTCTTTGCGCGGCGGCTTGAGTACGTAATTCACTACATCGGCTTTTCTTTCTTCTAGCGCGTAATCCCGCGGATGGCCAATCCCTAAACGCAGCCGCCAGTACTGCGGTGTCGCCAAATGCGCGCTAATATCTTTTAAGCCATTATGACCACCGCTGCCGCCGCTAAATTTGAGTTTGGCAACGCCAGGCGATAAGTCAAGCTCGTCATGCACGACTAGAATGTCTGCGGGAAGAATTTTATGAAAGCGCGCAAGTGCAGCCACTGACTGACCTGAACGATTCATAAAAGTGTGTGGTTGTAATAACCACACGTCACTGCCCTGAAAATGAGCGCGCGCCACTAAGCCATGAAAACGCGCTTCATGACGTAACGCAGTTTGCGTGGCTCGGGCGATCGCATCAACAGCCCAAAAGCCGGCATTGTGCCGGGTCGCAGCATATTCTGCCCCCGGATTGCCAAGGCCGACAATGAGCTTAATCATCAAAACCGTGCTGTTAAGAAGCGGCTGGCGCTCCGTCTCCTTCAACCGCAGCACTAGACGCATCTTCAGCCACAGCCGCCGCTGGGACAGTTGCCGAGACGATCACAGGATTTTCTTGCTCAAGGTATTGCATAAGCTCAACCCCGGCTGGCAATTTTACGTCTTTTGCGTGCAATGACTGACCAACACCGATTTCGGCCAGATCAACCTCGATAAACTCGGGAAGATCCCCAGGCAAGCAGGTTATTTCAAGCTCATTCATAACATGCGTCAAGATTGCGCTCTCTAGCTTGACGGCTTTAGAGATTTCTTGATTTAAGTAATGCAGAGGAACTTTCTTGTGTAGCTTTTTGCTAGCATCGACGCGTTGGAAATCAACGTGCAGCACTAAAGGCTTAAATGGATGATATTGCACATCGCGCAATAATACTTGCTCTGATGCATTACCAATTTCAAGTTCTAAAATCGAAGAATGAAACGATTCTTTCTTAAGCGCATGGAAGATCGCGTTATGATCAAGTTCAATTAATTTGGGCTGGCTATTCGCACCGTAAACAATCGCGGGGGTTTTACCAGCGAGACGCAGGCGGCGGCTCGAACCGGTACCCTGCACACTACGCTCAAAAGCGACTACTTTCATTTATTTCTCCTAAAAAGCTGCTGCCCACGACCAGGCAGAAAAAAGAAGCTCCGCTTTAAGCTCAGCAAAGCCTCTCAAAAAAACCACGCAAACGGATTTGGATCCACTTTGCAGGGTTTTCTAACGCATTCTATGCGCTAAAAAAAGAACATTTAAAGGGTTAACTGTCCGCAAAAAGCGACATGACTGAATCGCCGCGACGAATCCGCGAGAAAGTCTCAGCCAGTAAACCGGCGCTTGAGAGCTGGCGAATTTTCGCACAAGCGCGCGCGTCGGCACGTAACGGAATAGTATCCGCCACCACCAGCTCATCTAATTCAGATTCTGTAATCCGCTGTACGGCTTGACCCGACAAAACCGGGTGCGTGGTGTACGCAAAAACTTGCCGCGCACCGCGCTCCTTCAGCACTTGCGCCGCTTTACATAAGGTGCCTGCAGTATCCACCATATCATCCATGATCACGCAGGTGCGGCCTTCGACCTCGCCGATAATATGCATCACTTCCGCCACATTCGCTTGAGGACGTCGTTTATCGATAATGGCGAGATCGGTATTAAGCTGCTTGGCTAATGCGCGTGCGCGCACCACACCGCCCACATCAGGCGAGACAACTAGCAAATTTTCGTAGTTTTGCTTACGTAAATCCCCTAGCAGAATCGGTGTGGCATAAATATTGTCAACCGGAATATCGAAAAAACCTTGAATCTGATCTGCGTGCAAATCCATTGTAATAATTCGGTCAACGCCAGCAATTTGCAGCATATTGGCGACCAGCTTAGCGGAAATCGCAACCCGCGCTGAGCGTGGCCGGCGATCCTGGCGGGCATAACCGAAATAAGGAATCGCAGCAGTGATCCGGCCGGCGGAGGCGCGTTTGAGCGCATCGACCATGATCATTAATTCCATCAGATTATCGTTGGTTGGCGCGCAGGTGGGCTGAAGCACAAAAACATCTTTGCCACGCACGTTTTCCTGAATTTCGACTTGAATTTCGCCGTCGGAGAAACAGCTAACCATTGCTTTGCCAAGCGCAATACCCAGCATCTTAACAACACCGCGGGCAAGCTCAGGATTGGCGTTGCCGGTAAAGACCATCAGGCCGTCACTACTCATATATACCTATATTAGGACGGCTTTTTGCGAAATCTTGGCAGGGGAGGAAGGACTCGAACCCTCGCATGCCGGAATCAAAATCCGGTGCCTTGACCAACTTGGCGACTCCCCTACAAACTACGACTGCTAAATCGCTTAAACCTTATTTTTAACCTTTTTACGACGCAAAAGCAAGCAATGGATGAGACTCAAGGCTTGCCGCTATTTCACTATGCCAACCATCAGGCAACGCTGCCTGTACCGAGAGTGCTTCCTCTCGGCTATGAAAGGCAGCAAAAACACTCGCCCCAGATCCCGTCATGCGGGCTGGCGCTATAGCTTTAAACCAATCTAGCACCTGCGCTACTTCTGCGTATTTTCTAGCAACTACAGACTGCATATCGTTGCGCCCAAAACCATCGGCTCCGACTGCGCTACCCCGTTGTGCTGCTAGAAAGTCCGCTATTTTGATGATTTTCGTATCCCGTGTCAATTCCCGCGTTGCAAAAATTTCAGTAGTCGCCACTTGCACGGCTGGCGTAACCACTAAAAAATAGCCCAAAGGTAGTTCAACCGCCTGCAACTGCTCGCCAATTCCTTGCGCAAAAGCGTTGTAACCAAACACAAAAAATGGCACGTCTGCGCCTAATGATACGGCCAAGTCCTGGAGTTGCGCACGCGATAAGTTCAGCTCCCAGAGCCGATTCAGCGCAAGTAAGGTACTGGCCGCATCCGAACTGCCGCCGCCTAGACCGGCGCCAAGCGGTATGCGTTTTTCAACTTTAATCTCAACCCCTAATGGGCAACCTGCATAGGCTTGCAGCGTACGCGCAGCACGTAACGTGAGATCGGAGGCTTCAGACACGCCAGACACAGCCGCTACGCGCGCAATCGTTGGATCTGCGCGCACTTTAAAATGTAACGTATCGCCATAGTCCAAAAGTTGGAATACCGTTTGCAGAAGATGATACCCATCGGCCCGACGACCGGTAATATGCAAAAAAAGATTCAGCTTGGCCGGCGCCAAACATGAAAAATCAGACATAGGCTTTCAGATTAATTAATTTATCCATTTTGTTGGCGCACACTATCATTCTCTAATGAGCAAGGCAACTGCAATGCCCTTAAAACACAGCTTCTCTGCCGCATCTGACATCAATTCGCACCAAAAGATCTCTTTATTGCTATAAAAAGATGATGCTTACCACGCACAACTTAACGCTGAATTTAACCTTGAGGATCCAGCGCTAGCTTGACCTCAAGCGAGGCGTCATCGCGCGTTAAATTCATGCGCTGCACGCGCACCACTGGCGTCTCCGTATAAGAGAGATAGTCAACCGTCCAACCTTCTTGCCGAATCTGTTGCGGACGCTCGGTTTGAGGGCTACGCCGGATTTGCGCAAGCGTTTTATTCATGGCTTTTTTGAATGCGCTATCCTTGCTGTCAGGCTCCCAGCCTTCCGGCGCGCGCAGCCAATGGCGCAGACCACTGACGGGCAAGGGAAAACCTAGCGCGCTGCGCATCAATTCATCCGCATTGTCCGCAATCAGAGTCGGGCGATTAGGCAGCTCAAGCACTGCGCCCAACGCAGATAATTGGACTACAGCGAGCGTCTGACCCAGTGGATTAAGGAGCCGCAGGGTCGCTACTTTGCCATCATCACGCCAAGCAAAACGCCCATAAACGTTACGGGTTCGCTGGTGCACGCCCCGCGCCTCTTGATAACGCACTGAAAAACGTCCATTGCACGCAAACGATGTGGGTGTAGGAGGCGCAGGCGGTGGCAACGCACACCCCGCCAGCCAACTGAGCAAAATGGCCAATACCGTCAATTTTTTAAGTTGGGATTTCATTTGCTGTCACCTATCTGTTTTGACTCTTTACGGTCTTTTGATGGTTCAATTGAAAAGCGTTTTAGCGTTTGCTGCAAAATATCATTATCTGCTTCGAGCTTTGCAGCGGCTTTCCAAATTTGTTTTGCCTCCGTCTGCAAACCTTGCGCCCACAAGACTTCGCCCAAATGCGCGCCAATTTCGGCATTCGGCTGTAGCTGATAAGCGCGCCGCAATAATTGAATCGCTTGCTGAGGATTGCCGAGACGGTACTTAACCCAACCTAAACTATCCATAATAAAGGCATCGTCCGGCGCCAACGAGGAGGCTTTTTCAATTAATTTATCCGCCTCATTAAGCCGCTGGCTACGATCAGCCAATGAATAGCCCAGCGCATTATACGCATTGGGATTATCAGGCTGCAGCATCATCAAGCGCCGCAGCAGATTTTCCATCAGCGTGTAATGGCGATTTTTTTCCGCCAGCATCGCATAATCGTAAAGCACATCCGGCTCATTTGGATAGGCTTTGTAAACCCGCGCTAGCGTTGCCTCAGCTTCAACATAGCGCTGCGCCTCAGCTAACAAAGCGCCATCTGTGCGCGCCGCCAAAATTTGGAGGCGTGGTTCTTGGCTTGGCAAATCGGCAAGTAATTTGCGCGCTTCATTCACCTTGCCCGCTTTAGCCAAGAGCTGTACCCGGGCAAACCAGGCCGGCATATATTGCGCACTAGCAGGATTAATTTTGCTGAGCCACTGCATAGCCAGCGCATCATTCTTCTTTTCGGTAGCAATTTGCGCCAAGTAGAAATAAGCCTGCCCAACATCCAACTCCGGCTGAGTTTTGCGCTTTTGCAGAACATGTACATATTGCTGCAAATAATGCTGCGCGTCGTCGTAGCGTTTTTGCTGAATATAAATGAGGGCTAACGCCATAATCGGAGCCGGATCGGCCGCATTTTGCGCGCGCATCAATTGAAACTCTCGGCGAGCTGCATCGAATTGCTGATCAGCCAGATAGAGCTGCGCCAAGGCAATATGGGCATTGCGCGATTTTGGATTTTTCTGCGCGAAATCCCGCATTAACTCGATGGCTTGTTGCCGCTGCGTGGGTCCAAGTTGCGCCAGCAATAAAGCCGCAGCTTCATAATCTGGCTTAAGCGCCAGCGCTTGGCGCAATGATGCCCACGCTTTGGCCGAATCATTGAGCAAAAGCTGTTGCCGCGCCAACGCAAGATGCGCTTCAGGCCGTGTCAGCTCGTTCTTAAGAAGCGTCTGCAATAAATTTAAACCACTTGCTTGAGCGGGGCCGCGCGCGATTAATAACTGCAACGCTAAAATCGCCTCCCCTTTATCTTCTACCGGAATTTTAGCCAGCTCAGCCGCCAAAATCGGCTGCGCTTCATTCAATTTACCGCTTAACACCAGCAACGCTGCTTCAAATTGCGCAGCGCGGCTAGAATTGGGCTCGTACTGGCGCCATAAGCGGGCTGCGGCAAGCGCATCGGCAGGGCTTTGCGCGCCCAGGGCAATTTCCGCTGCGCGCTGCGCCATGCGCGGGTCACGCGTAGTACGCGTTAGCTCAAGGTAAGTTTGATAAGCCGGCGCAGGCTGGCCGCGCTGTAGCGCAAGTTCAGCCGCCAACACCAAAAACATAATCTGGCTGGTCAGCTTTACTGAGGGCAACGTTCTTTGCGCGTCAAGCAGTGGCGGCAAGTTAGCGGCGCCGGCATTTTCTTCGCCGCTCATCACAGTCGAGCGCGCGCTAGTACTCAACGGAAACCCCCCAATGGCACTGATGAGCAGCATAACGCTGATGGAACGCACCATGCGCGGCGCAACGCTACGCTGAAGTCGACGCTTCAACAATTGAGTAAGAAAAATATTCATGTGTCTCCAACAACAGTCTTATTGAAGAATTGTAACGCGATCAATCCACTAGAATCGGATAAAATTTAGCTTAACCCAATCCACCTTGCACTATGCCAGAATTACCAGAAGTAGAAGTCACCCGACGCGGCATCATGCCATATATAACGAATCGACGAATTCGGCGCGTCGAAGTGCGTAGCGCCATGCTGCGCTGGCCCGTGCCGACGCAACTGGCCACGCTACTTAATGGTCGCCTGATTACGAGGGTTGAACGACGCGGCAAATACTTGTTGCTGGAAATAGAATCCGGCTGGCTCCTGATTCATCTCGGCATGACGGGTACCTTACGCATTTTGCCGTATCCTGCCGCCAGCCATAGCCCGCTCCTACCAAGCGACCGGCACGACCATATCGATTGGGTCTTTGACGAATGTGTGCTGCGCTTTCGGGATCCCCGGCGTTTTGGCGCGGTTTTGTGGCATGCTGGCACTGTTGGGCCGGTCTTACTCCATCCATTATTAGCAAAATTGGGGATTGAGCCGCTCTCGGCTGATTTTAATAGCGCGCTGTTACACTACCGCACGCGCACCCGCAGCACTGCGATCAAGCAGGTCTTGCTAGGCGGCCAGATTGTCGTGGGCGTGGGGAATATTTATGCCTCAGAAAGTTTATTCCGGGCAGGTATTCACCCAGCGACCGCCGCTGGGCGCATTTCAGTGAAACGTTATGAAAAGCTCGTCACTGAGATCCGCGCAACCTTGAGCGAGGCAATTGAAAAAGGCGGCAGCACGCTGCGCGATTTTGTGGGGAGCGATGGCAAGCGGGGTTATTTTCAGTTGGACTACTTTGTTTACGGCCGTAACGGCGAACCATGCCGCCACTGCGGCACGCCCATTCGTCAAATTGTGCAAGGCCAGCGTTCCACTTATTATTGCCCGCGTTGCCAGCGCTAAACCACCCATTATTTGATCCGCCCGCAAGAGTCGAGCACTTAGTGTTGATCTTTTAAGCCTACAATTTTTATTTCAATGATTGCAATTGCAGAATTCGCCCCACGCCTGATTACTTGGCAACGCCAATTTGGCCGCCATGATTTGCCCTGGCAACTCACGCGCGACCCTTACACTATTTGGCTGTCTGAAATTATGCTGCAACAGACCCAAGTGTCGACCGTGATTGCCTATTATCTGCGCTTTATTGAGCGTTTTCCTAACCTTACCGCATTAGCACACGCCCCACTTGATGAAGTGATGGCGGTATGGAGTGGATTAGGCTATTACTCACGCGCGCGTAATTTGCATCGTTGTGCGCAGTTATTAATGACTGAATATCATGGCCAATTCCCAAACCAGGTCAATGCGCTTATCGAGCTTCCCGGTATTGGCCGCTCAACCGCCGCGGCGATTGCGGTTTTTGCCTTTGGCGCGCACGAAACCATTCTTGACGGCAATGTGAAACGCGTCTTGGCCCGCGTTTTTGGCATAGAAGGTTTTCCGGGCGAAAAGCAGACTGAAAACGCCATGTGGAAATTAGCCGAGTCGCTTTTGCCGCCCCACTCTGAGCCCGCTACAGAGCTTAACGATTTAGCCATGCAAGCGTATACGCAAGGCTTAATGGACCTAGGCGCAACCTTATGCGTACGCGGGCGCCCGGCTTGCACGCGCTGCCCTTTTCAAACCGGTTGCGCAGCTCATCTAAGCGGTCGTGAAAAAACCTTGCCAACGGCACGGCCCAAAAAAAGCAAACCCATGCGCCGCACGTTAATGTTAATCCTATGCAACGGCCCTACCGTATTGCTTGAGCGCCGTCCGCCCGCCGGCATTTGGGGCGGCTTATGGAGTCTGCCAGAAGTACCGGATGCTGCGGCTCTCGTAGCGTATGCAGCCCGCTTTGGCATCACTGATCCGTTAACCGCCCTGGCTCCGATCGTGCACACCTTTACGCACTTTCAGCTCACCATAGAACCTAAATTGGCGACCCTTTCATCCCGTGCCGCACCCTCAGCAAGCGTAACAGACACGAACCAAACCTGGGTTTCCGTAGATGGCCTTCAAGCGTACGGTTTGCCGGCGCCAGTACGACGGATATTGGATACATTGCGTAGTCCAATTCCGTCCCTTCAAACCGCATTAGAGTTCACGGTATGAAACATCATAATCCGTGATTCAACTTGGATAACCCGTATTAGCGAATGTAAATTGCGGGGAATCAGAACTTAAGGTTTTTCCTCAAGACTTATTTTCTTTCCAGCGCGATAAAAGCGTTGCATATTTAGCTAAAAAGTGTAATAGCAGCCAACATAGCGCGATTACCCTGAGACTGTGGTCGAGTCTGCCTAGCATTTTGTGCACGAAATCCCTGCCAGAAATGATTCAAATCAATAAAAAATTTCTTAAAAAGATTATTTAAACAAAGAAAATAATACAAGTTTATTTGGTATTTTAAAAATCATCATTTTAACTTTGGTGCGACCTGAAAAGTCGTTTGAATTTCTGTCTTACAGGAGAAATATAACCAGATAAGACCGATTGCTCCATCAATCGTTCCCTAGTCGGACATGCGGGGCTGGCAACGGTCCGGTGTGAAGCTCCGATGACAATGTAACCGCCGAGTAATCGGTAAGCCGAGCCGCGAGGCAAAGCCGAATCTGCTAGCACTAAAGCGGAGAGGGGCTAGGGATGTGCGAATACGATCAACACACGTGAATCTCTGTAATTGTCGTTAAAATGAACAGGCCAAAGGTGCTGGGCCTGAACCAAAATGGTACGCGGTTAGGTTTGGTCGCTCAAAGTTCGGCCAACATGGACAAACAACCGCCGGCAAAGAAGAGGGATCCGACTCGCACTGAAATTCAAGCGGAACAGGATAAGCCCGTAACGCTGCCAGAAATGGTAGGCAAACCGCGAGGAATGCTGTTGGCGCTGCGGGTACAGGAAGGAGCAAAAAGCGAAGGCCGCCTTGTAATGAGGGGGATAAAGAGTGAAACATTCTCTTGCGCGAAAGCGAGCAGACTTGCTCTTGGTCAGAGTGGGCAAGAAATCTTGGCAAACCGTTATACGCGGGAAAGCAGATGAGGCAGACCGTTTAGGTTTGTTGTGCGCTTGCGCGCCCAGGTGAATTAAGAAACCAGGTCAACTGGTTCGATTTTACCAGAAGGGCGAAATGGCTCCAGGCGTATATTGCTCAGGCAGCCAGTTTGTTAGACTGCCCGGTGCCTTAGCCAGCGCTGGACTCTTGGCTTGAGCCGTGTGCGAGGTGACTCGCCTGCACGGTTCTTAGGAGAGGGAGGGTTAGTAATAGCCCTTCCTTATCCGACCGCATTACATATTATCAAACGGGGTGCATGATGTTAAGGCCAATTAACGGGATCTCCATTCAATACATTCGAACAAATTCGATTGCACCTAATAGGCCAGAGCAGACAACGCTCTCTCCTAACCCAGAAGTTGATGCGCCGACGACGAACAGCACTCAGCCCAACGCAACTGGCATTGCGTATGCCAAACACCCCAATTTTAACGTTGTACCACGCAGCCTGAATAGCGTTATCAAAATCGCTGGAGAACCGGCCCAACTGATTTTTTCTAATGTCAATGGCATGGATTGCTGTGGTTATTATTTCCTCCATACTAGCCGCCTTGTGCTCACAACAGGCGAACCGGTTTTAAATAGTGACGGAGAGTTTCAGGCATTTCGTCTGAAAACAGGTGAAATGACGATTCAAAGCAAAACGACTCTCAAAGGGTATGAGCAGATTGATATCATCGCGTATTCGATCAAAATAGAGGGGGAGTTATACGCAGACACAATTAACCTGAGTACCGCGCGCGAAGTGAATGGCTCGAATATAGGCCTGCCCATTACGCTGCAACAGCCAATACCGATAACTAGCCCGGAAACCCAGCCAGCGTTACTCCGCCAACTGCACTTTACCCGCACCGCTAAAGTGCAGGCGAAAGAGCATTTAACTATTCAAACGGATACGCTCGATAATGCCAGTTCTCGAATTCGATCAAACGGGACAGTCACCCTCAAAGCCAACCGTTTGACAGGCGCAGGAACGCTTAATGCAGCGCTAGATCTTTCTGCAAAGCTGGAAGAGGATTACACGCATAAGGCTCAACTCAACGCGGGCCGCCATCTATCGATTTCGACGGCCAAACGTTTAACGAATCAAGGCACCCTAAAAACGCAAGGCGAAATCGCGCTTGAAGCTAAAGAGCTTAAAAATCAATCAAAATCTTTGATAGACGGTGTTCACCTTAAACTAAAAGTGGAAAATTCGCTTAAGAATTACGGTGTGATTCAGGGCAGTACCGTGGTGATTGGTGCGCAGCATTTGATCAATGATGGTAGAGAAGATACAGATGAGCAGCAGGCTGGGGCTATCCTTGGGCGAAAGCAACTGATGATTGCAGCAAGAATCTTATATAACCAGGAGCATGGGTTACTGCATAGTGGTGGTGACCTGACAATAGGAAGTGCTTTTGATGAACAAAACGCCTTCAAGGATTTAACGAAAGAGTTTAGGAATGCGGCATTTTCCACGGTTGAATCAAGAGGAAAGCTTCTGATTAAAGCTATATTTTTAACTAATCAGAAGGGACAGATCACAGCGGGTTCTGATCTGATTTTTGAAGGTGATACGCTGACTAATAGTCAAGGACATATAGAAGCTAAGGGAGATCAAAGCGTATTGAAGGTGCGAGCCGACATCATTAATAATCACTCAGGCTATTTGATTCATAGTGGCGCGGGGTTCATCCAGATGGTTGCCGACATGATAGTGAACCATAATGCTGAAGCGATAAAAGGAGCAGGGTTAATTAGCAGCAAGGGTTCTATAATGCTTGTCGTTGGCAAGCTATCTAATCATCAAGGTGGGACGATCTTTTCGGATCAAACACTCAAAATAAAAACTTTTTACACGGCTTCTTTGCCATGCTATTTGAAAAATATAGCCGGCACACTATCGGCGCACCAAAGAATTGAGATTAATACCTTTAGACTAGATAACAGCAAAGGTCTGATTGCCGTAGGCAAAGATGAAGCCTTCGAACCGGACATTTCAAGTGATCCAGACAGTGTACTTGAAATCCGTGCGAATGCAGTCATCAACAAGGAAGGAGGACAGATCGTTCAAAGTGGAAGGGGTGAAATCAAGATTTTTTCAGATGCCAGCGGCAATGGATACGAAGCACAAGAGGGTTTGATGAGTGCTCAGGGCCGCATCACAATAGAAGCACAGAATATTTGCCATAGGCATAAGAGCCAGATGACGGGGAAAGACCTCAATCTAGTCATCGGAAAAAGATTTGTTAACCAAGAAAATTCAACGGTATTTGCTAGCGATAGATTGTCATTAAGGGCTCAAACTCTCTATAATTTGCAACAAGGGGTATTGCAAAGTGATCGCCAGCTTTCTGTTTCAGTCGCTAAATTAAACAACTTAGGCACGTTGCATGGCAAAGAGCAGGTGCGGATTCAAAGTGAAAGCGAGCTTGATTTCACGAATAGTCATCCTGGGCTGGTTGTGGGCGAACATATTTTAATTGGCGTACCGGACCAGTTCAATGCGCATTTGACTAATGATGGTGGGATCTTCTTCGCCCACAATCATCTTGAGATCGGTATCTGGCAGATTAGAAATCGTGAGCATGGGGTGTTGTATAGCGGTGGCACCCTGACGATGGGTGGCGCACTGGATGCCCAACTCAAGGTACAAGGTTTGAGTGGGAAAGTCTACAATCATGGCGCATTGATTGATGCGTCAGGCGATCTGACCATCCATGCCCACAAGCTGTTCAACCAAAATTTGAGATTCGAAATCGAAGAACGGCTGATTGAAGATCGGCCGATGCACGTATGCATTGCTCATTGTCAGGGTGAGGCGCGTTATGATGGATCTCAAATCACATGGCGTGGCGACGTAGGAGGTCTTTACCTTGTGCACCCCTCAGGGCCTGAGGTGTTTCGTTTTACCGACTATCATTTCACCCGTCGGGTAACCACAACCGTGGTCACGAACAGCGAACCTGGCAGGATTCAGGCGGGCGGCGCGATCCGTCTGTCGGACAAGGTGATTAACGATAAAAGCCGGATCATTGCCGGGGGCGCACTCAGTGATCTCGAAGGCAGACCGGCCCAGATTGAAAATCGGGATTTTATCGGTCAACGTGTCACGACCGATCGGGGAACATCGCAATATTCAGACAGGCGCTGGCGTGGTGGGTTCTGTCGGGACTGGATTCGTGATTGGTACGGGCAATGCCCCCCACAACCCCGCCCCAATGGTCGAGCATCACACTCTGAATGTCGCCCTCTATCAACAGCATACGGCAGTCGAGCATTCAGCGCCTTCCACCGCCTTAGTGCCGAGTTCTTCGGCTTTAAATCGTAACGCTTTCTTAAATAGCGGCTTATTGCGCCTGAACACCGATTCCAATCAATCCTATCTAATTCAGATCGATCCCCACTTTACGCGCAATAGCGACAGGGTTTCCAGCGATTTATTGCTGAGATTACTGAATCTGGATCCTCAACGCGTTCCCAAACGCCTGGGCGATGGATTCTATGAACAGCAACTGATTCGGGATCAGATTATCGGTCTGACCGGCCATTATTACCTCTCCAACCATCGGAACCCTATCGCTGATATTAGGGCCTTGATGCACGCAGGAGCAGACTGGGCTAAACGTTTTGATTTGATGCTCGGCACTGAACCTACACCTGAACAAGTCAATACCTTAACCACCAGTCCCGTCTGGCTGGTAAATCAACGTGTTCAATTACCCGATGGCTCAGAACAGACGGTACTGGTGCCTAAAGTGTATCTGGCCCCAAGCGATGCACAGGCTGTCCCGCTGGGCAATGCGCTGATTTCAGCCGATACGATTGAGTTAGACAGCGACCGCCCCTTTAAAAACACCGGAACCGTGCTCAGTCGTGGCAAGACAGAAATTAGTGCGCGCCAGATCGATAACCAGCACGGCACGCTCGCCAGCCTGGGCGCCCTCTCCCTCCAGGCCCGCGATGACCTCGATAGCCGCGCTGGCAAGCTGTTTGCAGTAAAAAAACTCACCTTACAGGCCGGCCAGGATCTCCAGCTGCAAAGCCAGACACAGACCACCCATGCCGCCAGCGGCAGCCGGACAAATCTAGTTGGCCTCACCCAGATCAAGGCCGGGGAACTGGAAGCGACGGCAGGATCCGATATTAACCTGGCCGCCACCCAGATTGAAGTGGAGCATGATGCGAGATTAGAAGCGCGGCAGGATCTCATATTAGGTACGGCCACCACCGGCGAGCAACTAAAGATCGTATGGGATGAACGTAATGCCCTAAGCTTGAGTCAGCACACCGAAATCGGCACCCAGATTCAGGCGGGCGCGCTTGAGCTGAAGGCTGGGCGCGATGTGACCGCAACCGGCGCTTACGTAACAGCTGAAGAAAAGTTAACGGTGCAGGCCGGCCGAGATATTCATCTGGAAGCCGCGTATGAAGAAACGGAGTTTGAGGAATCTCACTATCATGAATCGAGTCATTTCTTGGGTTCCTCAAGCGAACTGATGCACAACACGCTGTACAGAAAACAAGCGTTAAGCAGCACCTTATCCGGGGGTACGGTACAGATCGAAGCCGGACATGACCTCAATATCCTCGGCTCAAACGTGGTTGGGATGCGCGATGTCGATCTGTCTGCCGCCAACAATATCAAGCAAAAGGCCGTCGAACAGAGTGAGAAAGCCCGCTACCACTCTGTAACAGAACGCTCGGGCTTACTGGATAGCGGGACATTTGGCGTCACGATAGGCACGCGGACCCAAAAAGACACCCAGGAAAATGAGCACACGCCCCACATTGGCTCGGTCATCGGCAGCGTATCCGGCCATGTCAGAGCAGTGGCAGGCCGTGAATACGAACAAAGCGGCAGCCAGTGGGTGGTGCCCACAGGCGATATTGAGATTCGGGCAGGTAAAGCCAAGATTGATGCAAGCTATGAAGAGGGACGAGTCTGGCAGCGCAGTGAATACCATCAATCGGGTTTGACGGTCTCGTTGAGTGCGCCGGTGATTGCGGCGGCGCAAACGAATCATCAAATGCTGCAAGCCAGTACCCAAGTCAGCGATCCACGGATGCAGGCTTTAGCAGCGGGTGCGGGGGCACTGGCGACAAAAAATGCCTACGATGCAATCAAGATGGATCCAAAGGCCGCGGGTGGTGCGACAGTGAGCGTGATGATTGGTGAAGACCAGTGTGAAACCGAGCAGATGCAGCTGAGCAAGACAGCGTTGAACAGCACGCTGGCGGCTGGTGGCAATATATCGATCCAGATCAGTGGCTTAGGGAAAGAGTCCACGCTGGATCTGAGTGGCGCTCGTATAGAAGCCAAACAGGATATTACGCTGGACGTAGAAGGCCGACTGACTGTAGAAGCTGCGCCGAATAGCTTGATTGAGCAGAGTCAGCAGCAGAGCCAAAGCTCTGCGGTGGGCGCCGTGGCGACGCTGGGCAGCCAGAGCTCAATGGGGGCTTCGCTAGCGGTAAGTATTGGGCAGGGTCATGCAGAGGGAGAGCAAATCAACTATACGCCGACCTTGATCCAGGCGGGGGGCAAGCTGACGCTCAACGCCCAAAGCGATGTGCGCCTAAAAGGTGCGCAGATGGCTGGAAAGCAGGTGCAGGCCCAGATTGAGGGGGAACTTGAAATTGAGAGTGTGCAAAACACGGCGACTTATTATAGCCACTCTCAAAGTATCAGTGGCAGTGCGACAGCGGGTTCGGTCTCAGCAGCCAGCGTGCACTTCTCGCAACGCAGGATGGACAGTCGTTATCTGAGCGTGGCGGAACAGGCGGGAATTCAGGCCGGAGAGGAGGGCTTTCAGATAATTGTTAAAGGGGATACGAAGCTTGTAGGTAGCGTGATTGCAAGTGCTGAGCAGGCGGTGCAGGAAAAGAAGAACACGCTGATGACAGGGACCCTGCAACAGACGAGTCTGAAGAATCAGGCGAGCTACGATGCAAGCAGTATCAGTTTAGGCGGTGGGTACAGTAAAAGTGGCAAAGGGGTGGGCTCGGAACAATCGGGAGAAGCGACAACACCGGCTCATAGCGGCAATCAGCTGGCGAGCCGAGGTGGAATGAGCGCTGCGATACCGATTGTGATGAGTGCTTCGGGTCATGCGCAGTCCACCACTCGCAGTGCCATCAGCGGTGCAGAGATTGTGATTACGGATGAGGCCCGGCAAATCGAACTGACGGGGTACAGTGCGGCAGAGACCATGGCCAGCCTAAACCGTCATCCGGCACAAAGCCATCAGGCATTAGCGCCGAATTTTAACCGGCCGGAGATTGAAGCGGGCTTTGATATCGTCAATGCATTAGGGCGGGAAACGGGTACGTTTCTCGTCAATAGAGCCAGAGAAGCAGATCATCAGATCGAGCGCGCTAAGCGTATAGAGAGACTGGCCTGTAATGAGCTCATGCCTGTAGCAGAGCGGCAGGAATTGCTGGAGACAGCGGCTGAGTTGCGTGCGCAGGCACAGACCGTGAATAAGCAATGGGGGCCAGGTGGGACCTACCGTCGAATCGTCACTGCGCTGACGGCAGCAGCATCGGGCAATGTGACGGGGACGACCGCAGAGTTCGCCCAGGCAGCGGCGCTGAATTATCTGCAAAGTTTAGGTGCGGAAAAAATCAAGCATATTGCAGATAGCCTGAAGGATGAAACGGCGCGTGCTGCCTTGCATGGGGCATTGGCTTATGGCGGAGCAGTCGCACGGGGGCAATCGGGTGGCGCAGCCGCCTTGGGTGCGAGTGCAAGTGTATTGGTGAATAATCTGTTAGGCCCTGTAGACGATTTTTCTAAAGAAGAGAAAGAAGCGCGCAAGAATTTAGTCACCAGCCTGGTGGCGGGGCTTGCGGATCTAGGAGGGGCTGATGCGAGCTCCGCGCAGAATGCGGCTCAGATTGAGACAGATAATAATATGCTGGCTCCAGCAATTTATGGATTTGTGGCGCTAGCAGCGCGATTGGCGATGCTAGGTACCCGGAATGAAGTAAAGGAATTGGCTATAGGTGCGGCAGCGGCAACAACTGGGGCGGTGGTTCTTTATGAATTGGATAAAAAACTAGGGAAAGATGAAGGGCAAGTTGAAGAGAATGAGCTAATACAACCTCCCCCGCCGCCAATGGTCACACCTATGGAGCCACAGCGGCCCTCCCAGATTCCCGGCAGGGCATGGCATCAGGATGAAGAAGTGTTGCTCGAAGGCATGCCGAATCAATCTGGAGAGCATATCGTTCAACCTTTGACGACGCCAGGAGAAGTTCAACAAAGAGTTGAGCCAATCAACACACCGATAAATCAGGAGGTTAATGCGTACGGGAATGCGATTTTTAGTAAGGGGGCGAAGAAGGCCAATAAAGACAAGGATTATGTGCCGAATGCCGGCTCTGTTCACAGGATAGAGGATTTTTTTAATCAAACAGAATTTGGGGCAGAAGTAAAGAGTATAACTAAGCGTACTAATGAATTTTTTCAGGGAGCCAGAATATATGAAGCAACTGAAGAAATTGGGGATAAAATAAAAGATGGCGATTTAATTTATTTAGATAAATTTCATAAAAATCATTTGGAAGTTTATACTGAACTAAGAATTTCCAGGCATGTCTTAAACTTTGATGGAACAATTAATCAAGAAAAAACCGAAAAAGCAAGAGGCAGAAGGTTAGGAAAATAAAGGGAAAGCAATGTTAGATTTTAATAAATTTAAATCACGTTTAATGGAATTTCTTCAATCTTATGGTTTGAAATATTCTGACCTAAAGGCTTCACATAAAAGAACTGGATATTTGAGGTGGCGCATTGATTGGAGAGCTGATTATAATAAATCTTTCAAGAGGGACTTTGAGAAAATGAAAAATGCTATTGAACTATATAACAAGGCACTATCAAAAAAAGATGTGCTGGCAGCTAAGGCAGGACTTATGGATGTCTCTATAAGAATAGGATTATTGGCCAGCAGTCCATTTAATGCTATTTCACACGATTTAACAAGGGCGCTTAATAATAAATTTTTTAGTTGGCCTTCTTTGGGAAAGGGTTATACTATCCCGGTCGAATATTTCGATAAAGAAAAAAATGAAATCGATCAAAAAGAACTGGTGGATTTAAATATAATTCAAAAAATCCTGATCGATCTAGTCAAATATCATGGAGTGAAAGATGAGGAATTAGAGCGTGTGGATAAACGAACAGGACATTTAGTATGGGGCATCAACCTAAACAGTGACTTTAATCAAATTTTCAATGAGAAACTGTTAGCTTTGCAGGCTGCCTTTGATGGATATGAAAAAGCAGCTATACAAGAGGATTGGCGAGCAGTTCGAGCAATCCTTCAGAGAATTAGGTTAATAAATTTTCAGCTCCATAAATTCTTGAGTGCGGTTAGACTCGCGCTAGAAAGTGCTTGGTCAGACAAACGTTTTTGGCCCTCTTTCCCGGAGAATTATAAAGTGCCAGCGCACTATAACTATAAAGAATGAATTAGGCTGTAGGGCAAGGAGATTTTCGCTTTGAATGAGCTGTCCTAGCCGAGACTTGATCGGACAAATACCCGATTTGAAAGGTACCGCCATCAACCCACCACCCCAGTACTATGCGCCTGCTCATCCGCGTGTGGTAGCTGGGGCGCACTATCGCCTCCCGCTGCCGCATTAAAGGGACCCTGCAACAGACTAATGGCGCAGTGGGTGTAGTAAAAGTAGCTGGGATGTTGGGTAAAGCTGGAATTTATCTAAGTAAAGAATCTCTAGAAAAACTTTCTGGGCTTGCGAAATTCGAGCACTTGGCAAGAGTGGGTAGTTCTTCTGTCGCTGATGGTAAACCGCTGGCAACCGCTAGCCAACCAGCAAATATCTCAAAGATAGAAGACACATTTGGCAAAGCCGAGCTTCACTTGGAGCGTAAGCCTATAGAGAATTTGAGTCAGCTGAAAGATCTGGCAAAAGGTACAGAACTTGGCAAAGTACTAGGCCAATACTCAGCGATCAAGGTAGGCCCGTTTCCAAATAAATTAGCGGAAACTTTTTCTGGTGGTCGATATATTGAATTTTTATTAACATAAGACACTGTTCTTTATCGAACTGGGGTTGCCAGTCAGCCATTTGGAGAGTTTTTTTAGCCAACAAATCTCAAATAGTGCTATTCAAAGCCGAATCGATAAGGCCATTCTACCTAAGTGGCCAGGAGGTAATGCTTCGCCTATTGATTCATTAATAACGGTTAAGATACCGGCTGGAACCAAAATTTATATAGGTGAGATTAGTTCACAAGGAAATTTTTATGTTGGCGGAGGCCAGCAGATTGTTATGCCAAAATTTTGGACGATTGAGGGCTTACAAATACTTAACGTGAGGCCGCTAAAATGACTCAAGCTGAAGACATAAAACTGATATTAATTGAGATGTTAGCATTGCTTAAATTAAGTAATGCTAAAGAATGGGAAAAGACTATCCAAAAACTCAGTTATGAGATTCTCGATATTCCTAATGAAACCAAGCGAGAAATCCTGTCATTATACGGAGGCATGGGGTCGTTAAATGATCTCATTCTCCATAAAGATGGGTACCCTTTAAAAAAGGAGAATGACGAATTTGATTCTTTAAAAACACAACTATATGATTTATGCCGCGAAGATTTAATCGTCGGAAAAGGAAAAGAATAAGACAAAATTGAGCTATTTAGAAGCCGGGTAGGGTCTCTCTGAAGTAGAGCGCCTATCCTCTATTGTCGTGAATTGCTGCGTTTGTTGTAACTGTTTATAAAACGTTTTCAGTCCAAGTGCTTGCTCGCGCCACTGCAAGCAGGCGCTGGCGTTGAAGGCATTAATTGCTGCAATCTCAGCAAGCGAAATGCGGGCGGGTTCTCGGTCAGGCTCAGCGGCAGGTCTGGCAGATTCACCGGAAAATGCAGCGTTGTAGTGGCGCACGAAACCAACGTTAACGCCAAAATTAGCAACATCTGCTTGCGTAACATAGACGGGTGTCAAACATCGTCCAAAATTTGCCAGTAAACAGCGCCGAAAAGTTTCCAGTTAAGGGACTAAATGAGAAGGGATATTTCGATGTTTGAAACGGTAAGATTGATTGCTAGTTTCAAGGATGTGGCAATGATGAGTAATGCGGTCTAACAGAGACATGCCAGCCTTCGCTGGACACACGTATGGTCGAAGTCAGGTGTGCGATTCACAGACATCGTTTCAATTTTCTGATCTGTAAATCGGCATAGTAATTTTGCTCTTGGATGCGTTCTTTGGCCGGATCATATAGCGCATCAACGTCATCCCAAAATGGAGTCTGTAAAGATAATTCAGTCACTCGTTCGCTGGGCGTTTTTCCATGGAGGGAGCCATGAGGCCGTTCCCAGTTGTAATAGTGCTGCCACTCAGATAACTGGTCATGAATCTCTGCGGCCTTCAAGTTGATAGTGGGATAAAACTCTTCAAGATCCGTCTTCTGCGAGCGCTCTACCTTGCCATTTAGGTGGGGAGAGCGTGGTTTGATGGGGCGAAATTTAATACCGTATTCCATCAGGCGTTCTTGAAATTTATAAGCAAAAAATTCACGCCCTCTATCTGTTTGAATTCTTTGAAAAGCAAATGGAAATTCTTCGAACATGCATTCCAAAAATGCCAATGAATTTTCTGCTGTACGCCTGGAATATAGTCGTAATACCCGCCAGCGCGTGCAGTCATCAATCGCGGTGTACTGGTATAACCCCGGTGCAATTTTGCAGGTATCAATTTGTATGCGATCACCAGGAATGGGGCGGTTATAACGAATGAATGGTTTTCGAATACTCCGTTTACCTAGCAATTTGACTTCATTTTTTGAAGAACTTTGTGAATCGTGGCTACTGAATAGGACACGTCATGATTGCGTTTCAATTCACTAGCTAAGCGCCGATGGCCTAAAGCACGCTCACGCCGTAACTTCAATATAAGTGCTTCTTGCTCGGCAAAAAATTTTTCGATGGGTTCGTTTTAGGCCGTCGGCTTTGTTCTTGTAGACCCTCTACGCCTAATGCTGCATACCGTTTTACCCATTTCCGAAGCGTGGGCCTCGATATCCCACATTTCAGGCAAACAAGACCCGCATGCCCTGTTTCTTCGTATAACTTTACCCAACGTAATCGCTTTGCTATTTCTCTATCCATCCTGCGATTTTAATTGAAACGATCTCTATGAATCACACAAATTACAGCAAGCTCGCAAATAAGGCTACTAGCTTCTTTCTCTCACTTCTTCTACAATTTTTCCTCAGTGCATATTTCGTCAGGGCTTTGCAAAAAAAATGATATAGCATTTTCCCCAGTTTCAGCCCGCCCTGCACCACGCTGCCTCAACAATAGCTTATTTTGGGGACTTAAATTGAGGGCATTTTCGATCAATGCGCCGGTCGCAGTCAAGTTGTCCTGCCTTGAAGCCCACTCTAGCCTGATTTCACCTATCATTCCTAAATCATTGCTAAGGACCCGCCAAAGACAAACAGCTTGGTCATCCCCTCCTGTGGCAAGCACAACTGCGCCATCCGCCAAGATCTGCCATGCAACTGTGCTAACAGATCCAACAAAGCTTTGCAGTATCGCTTGGCAATCGCCTGTATGGACAGACCATAGCCTTACCGTATTATCCCTACTTCCAGACGCGAGCCACTGGCCACCAGGTGAAAACGCGACGCTATTTATCCCCTCTTTATGCCCTGAATATGTACGCGCGAGAACTCGCACGCCGGACACGCTCCACAATTTCACCGTTTTATCATCACCAAACGCGATCCATTGACTATCGGGGGAAAACGCAATACTTTGAACAGAACCTATATGCCCGACATGCGTATACGTATGTGACACAGTATGCGGCTCAGATACTTTCCATAGTTTCACCATTTCACCATCTTCAGAATAAATGCCAGCCGCGATCCACTGACCATCGGGAGAGAACGCGATATTATGCACATCACAATACAAACAGTGATAAGAGCGCTCGAGTACTCGCGTGCCGGATGAATCCCACAACCCCACCGACCAACCGCCATCAAACGCGATCCACTGGCCATCTGGCGAAAACGCAATACTATCCACATCCCCTCTATCATTAGCATAAGTGTGCACAAGCGCTCGTGCACCCGATGTGCTCCACAATTCCACCGTATCACTAACGCCAAATGCAATCCACTGACTATCTGGCGAAAATACGATACTGCGCACAAATCCCTCATGCTTTGTATAATACGTGTGCATAAGTGTTTTGGTGCCAAATACGTTCCACAGCTTCACCGTATGATCAAAATCGCCAGCTGCTAACCATTGTCCGTCGGGCGAGAGCGCTATACTATTCGCTCCGCTCGCATGCCCAGTATGCCCGTACTGAAACGCTCGCACACCTAATACACTCCACAACCTTACCGTATTATCTTTACTGGCTGACGCAATCCACTGGCTGTCAGGGGAAAACACAACATTAATCACCTCATCCTTATGTCCAGCATACGTATATGTGAGTGCTCGTTCGCCGGATACGCTCCACAGTTTTATTTTCTTACTATAATTACCAGCCGCGATCCACTGGCCATCAGGCGAAAACGCGATACAACTCACTGATCCATATTCATCCTGAGCATACGTGTGCACGAGCGCTCGCGTGTCAGACGCCTCCCACAGCTTTACCGTGCCGTCCCAATTGCCATATGCCAGCCATCGGCCATCAGGCGAGAACGCTACACACCGCACCGCTTCCCAAAGCCCAGCATACGTGTACGTATGCACGAGCGCTCGTGCGCCGCACACTTCCCACAGATTCACCGTCTGATCTTCACTACCAGACGCGATCCACCGGCCATCGGGCGAAAACACGACACTATTCACCCAAGACTTATGCCCGGCATACGTGTAGGCGAGAGATCTATCTCCCGATACAAGCCACAGCCTCACCGTATCATCATTACCTCCAGACGCTAACCATTGACCATCAGGCGAGAACGCTACACTATTCACTCCTTTCTCATGCCCGGCATACGTGTGCACAAGGCCTCGCTCGCCCGTAACTGACCACAGATTCACTGTGTTATTAGAATTAGCAAACTCCAGCCACTTCTCATAACCTGGATAAAATATGGATGCCGTATTATTAGAACCGGATGAACCAGATGCTAGCCACTTACCATCAGGAGAAAACGCAATACGCGTCACATAGCCCACATGTCCCTTATACGTGTGCACCCATTGTAAAGTCTCGGTCTCATAAAGCTGAATATCACTGCCATCCACCGCAGCAAACCACCGACCATCCGGCGAATAACAACACGCATTAACCGGACCTGCCATTTCCAAAGTCGGCCTTTCTCCGAGTACCAGTCCTACCAAATTCGCTCCATTCAAATTCACCCTTCTCAGCCAGGCTCCGGTCCCATTCACCTCACTTAAATCGGCATCTTTAAATTGTGTATGGTCAAACACCCCATAACTTAAATCTGCGCCATGCACGCGTATCCCATTAAAATCCTTGTTAATCAACTGCACACCAGCTTTCACTAATATGGTTATTGCATTCGCCGCTCCTCTCTCAAACTGAGCTCCTTCTTCTCCTTTAGATTGTTCAACCACGCTTAAAAGTTGAATTTCTAAATTTGACTGTTGCTGCGCCCGATCCGCTAAAAACTGCAATACCGCTGGATCTTTCACAATATTTAATGTATTGAGCCACGAAGAATGCTCAATTTTGTCATAAGCGCCGAGCTCTTCCCATAGCACCCGCGCTACCAGATAATCCTGTATCGACTTATGGATAAACTGATATCGATCGTCTCGACAAATCAACGGGGAATTAAAACGTAATAATTTAATCTTTTCATTACTTTCACTTAAAAACTTATCTCGCCAATCTTGCGGTGCCGCATTAGATTCGTCATAGGAAAGCTGTTGTGAATAGGTCACACGTACCAATCCAGCCTGATACATCTCTATTGCCAAATCTTTGCTGAATTTTGTGCCATGCTTAGTAAAATCCTTATTTAAAAAATAAAATGCCTTCTGTTCTTCTTCAGTTAAGCGAATAACACTCAAACGATCCTGCGAACGCGCAAACCAGCTCTCTACAAACTGCTCATATAATGCAAGCCGAGTAATACGTTGACTGCTATCCTTGTATTTTTCGGCCAAAGCTGGCAATTCGCTCAAGGACAATTTGAGTAAAAAAGGATTGCGTATCAACTCTTTGACTTCTGTACGCTCTAGAATTCCTCCATGCTCCGCGACACTTTTTTCTAACTCTGGGTATGTGCTTTTATATTTGTTTATATATTCTTCAATCGTCAAATCTGAGAAAGGCGCAAGCTGGTATGTTTGAAGTAAGTACGCCTGATTTTTCGGATGGAACTGGCGCTCATATCGATCTCCTAAATACTCTGGCCGACTGGTAACGATGACTTTGGCTTGCCATTCATCCAGTTCATTTTCTATATAGAAGAGGCGGGTTCGGTCTTCAATTTCGTCGTAACCATCTAAAACAAAAATGAAGCGATGCTTCGCTTTTAAATCAATTATCTCCTTCTCTGTAAATCCTTCTTTTTTTAGATACTCTGAAATAAGATTGCTATTCGGCTCTTTCAGACTCGATAGCGAAATAAACAGTGGGATCGGTGTCTGGTCAGATTTATTAGCTTCTTTATCATAGGCTTCCCATAAGCTTCTCGCCAAATATCGATTAAAGGTAGATTTTCCAGAACCCGCTACACCTAACAAAAGCAGCACTTTCTTTTCTTTTGAAGCTAAGAAATCTCTCACCTTCTCTTCTAGGCTAAAGCGCTTTTGTAGATTCGTTATTGAAGTACACTCCGGCGCGACATACATCGCCAACGCATCTTTAATTTCTCTATCTTTTTCTAAGCTTTCTAAATATTTTCTCTGCAATCCCTCAATACCTAGAATAGCTAGCGGTGCATTATTAGATTGGATAGCCACGCTTTGCACTGGCCTCAGAATTTCTCGTAATAATTGAGCATCTGAAACCGTCGAGTGATAATGCACGTTGATTTCATTATGCGAACCAACGGTTGGGATATTTATCAAGCCATAGTTAACTTGCATGACGGACCCTGCTGTCTCATCAACCCTATCCGTTGAATAGGTTCGTGTCGCATTAACAAAGGCCAAGGAGAATTGAGAAAAATACGAAGATAAAGGAGGTTGAGTTTGGCTTGGATTAATCGGCGACATGCTGGCTACCCCTTTTTAATAATTAGTATTTAACCTATATCTGAATGATTCGCTGTCGGATAAAAATTCAGCTTTCACTAAATAAAGCCTATCTACCCCAGATTACGACAGCATGGGCAATATCAGAAACTTTGAAAAGATACTGACAATTTTGGCGTTAACGTTGGCTGCGTACCCCTCTACAACGCAGCATTTGCCAACGAGCCCACCGGATCTCCTACCGAGTTTAACCGAAGACCCGCCAGCATTTAGCTTGCTGAGATTGCCGAAGTCAACGCTTTTAACGCCAGCGTCTGCCAGGCGCTTGGATTAAAAGCGTTTTATCGGCTGCTACAGCATACACAATCTATGGTCCCCCCGTTTTTTGCAAGACTGATTTTTGATGCTGTGATGGCTTGCCTAAAATATCTGACAGGCTCCTTTTTGAGAGTACGTCCTGTAGCATAGCCTTATCTAGCGATAGGTCAGCCACTAAGCGTTTGAGCTTACTATTCTCCTCCTCTGATTGCTTCAGGCAGCGTAATTCCGAAGGGCCTAACCCTCCATATTTTTTGCGCCAGATATAGAATGCCGCTTGTGATATCCCCATCTCTCAGCATACTTCATCAACCGATATCCCTACTTCTGCCTGTTTTAGACCAAACGCTATTTGCTCTTCCGTATATCTCGATTTCTTCACCGCACCATCTCCTGATCAATATCAAAATTGGGCCGCTTTTTCTACTTTTAAAGGCATCGAAATTTTGGGGCAGGGCCAACCTTTTTCTTTGATGATCTTAATGCAATCGTGGCATTGAATCTCAACGCGAGTAGCAAGTTTGTATTGCGCTTGTGCGAGTTAGGGGTGCGCCGCTGTAGCCAGCCGCGAGCTGAAGTATCAATGCATCCTCATTCAGAATGCCTTTAAAAACCAAATCATTTAGTTAATGTATACCAAAATATGCTGCAAGTTGTTCCAGCTTTGCACTCACGTTAAATTGAAAACGTATTATGTTGTATCTCAACAACCTCAGATAGCGCGGACAACCAAGCACGCGCCGGCAAGCGCCATTTCTTTTCAATACTGCGTGCATGGATCGTCAGCGCGTTCCAATCAAAAGCCAGCGGCGGGCCATTAAAAGCCAGCGCGACTCGATTGCCGTCATGGATGCTAGGCAGAGCGATCACACGTCCGGCAAAAGCCTCGTTCAAACTACGCATATTGCGCGCAAAGCTGGGATGATCGCCAAATAAATTAACCGTCAAGATAGCCGGCGCAGTTAAACACGCGCGGCACGCTCGGTAAAATGCGGTATTTCCAAGCACCGGACCGCTTGCCGTAGCATCATATAAATCGACTTGCATAGCACCAATGGTGCCGTAGTGCGATGCATCCCGCACAAAATCCCAAGCATCCGCTTCAATCACAGATAAACGCGCATCGTTAGGCGGGAGCTCAAACATAGCGCGCGCAGCAAGCACCACCGCCGGATTTAATTCAATTGCCATGACCTGCGACGCGGGGCAATAGTGGTAACAAAATTTGGTGAGCGACGCCGCGCCTAGTCCGAGTTGCACAATCTGCGCCGGCGGGTCAAGAAACAGCAACCAAGCCATCATCTGTTGCGCATATTCGAGTTCAAGCCGCATTGGCGCGCGCAAGCGCATCGCGCCTTGCACCCATTCGCTACCCAAATGTAAATAACGCACTCCCGCTGCCTCAGAAAAATTAACCGGCGCAAAGTGCGGCGTGTGCTTATCCCTTAAGCTAGGTTTATTAGAGTTTGTCATGCAAAATTTCACGCCAAGCGTGCAGTTTTTGTTCAAATGAAAGCGCAGCATAAGCTGGGCTTGAAGATGGCAAAGCCAATGTTTGATAACCCGCAGCCTGCAGCACGGGCGCAAACCGGCCCGCGGTTTTGCCGTTAAAGCAAATTTTTTCAAGCCTTGGAGCGCATTGCTGCAAACCAGAAAAATCATTCGGCGCAGCTTGGCGAATCGCGGTATCCAGACTCCCCTGACGCTGACAAGCCGCCAACACATCCCAGAGCCCAATGCGATAAGCGAGTATGCGCTCAAGCCGAACCGCATACGTCAGTTCTGCCAGCGGTTCATTCAGCAATTCTCCCAATAAACGCCAGAACTGATTACGCGGATGGGCATAATATTGGGTCGCCAGCAGCGATGCCGCACCAGGGAAACTACCCAGAATCAGCACCCGCGTATCGTTTGCCAGCACCGGTGGAAAGCCTTGCAATATCATCCGGTTTGTCTATTAGGTTCGGCCAGGCGTAGCCACAACGCCGCCAACATGCACTCGGTGACCAGTAAAGGCTGGCCAGCATGCATAAAAATCGAGCGGCGTGCCACCGGCGCTGCGCTCAACGGCGGTGTCAAATCTCGACGCAGCGCTGCTCGCTCAAAGCAACGCTGAATAAAATGGTAGAGAGGATCGCCCTTTCCAATGGGCCGACTTGCCAAGGCCGAGCGTTTAATCACGCCACCGTACAATAGCTCAGATAAAGAGCGCGTATGTAACTGGCGGATGTCTGCCCAAACGCCACGGCTGGCCGGCAACGGCGCAATACTGCGCGCGGCAATAAAAGGCTCGCCCTCTACCAGTAACAGCACTTCACGCGCCCATACGCGCTGGCGGGCGCGCGCCTTTAAACAATGCGCTTCACCCGCCCAGGCAAAATCAACGGCTTCACGCACTACCTGCACCTCAACTCGGCCCAATGTCTGCAAACGTTGCGTCAATGAGCCGCCGCGCGTTAACCAATTTTTCTGAGCAGCAGAAAAAAGCGGGCGCGGCAGCACGCGCCACTGCGCATTCGCCGCGTTGAACAGCATGCGCATAACTTAGCAGCGTTCCAGCCCTTCTAATAACAACATATTAGCGCGCTTCACATAATCAGCCGGATCATTCAGCGTCCCGCCTTCGGCCAACAGCGCTTGATCGAAAAGCAAGTGGCTCCAGTCAGCAAACCCCGCTTGTTCAACCTCTAGCCGCTTAATCAATGCATGTTCTGGGTTGATTTCTAGAATGGGCTTAGATTCTGGCGCTTTTTGACCGGCTGATTTTAAGATCCGTTGCAAATAGCCGCTCATCTCGTTTTCGTCGACAATTAAGCAAGCTGGCGAGTCAGTCAACCTGAATGTAGTCCGTACATCTTTCACCTTGTCTTGCAAGACCTCTTTCATTTTTTCGATAACCGGCTGCAAGGTTTCACTGGCTTTTGCTTGCTCGGCTTTTTCCGCGTCGCTCAAGGCGCCTAGATCAAGATCGCCGCGCGCTACGCTACTGAGCGGCTTGCCCTCGAATTCGTTTAAGAAAGACAGCATCCATTCATCGACTCGGTCCGTCAACAATAATACCTCCACGCCTTTGTTGCGGAACACCTCAAGGTGCGGGCTATTGCGTGCTGCCTGCCAGCTATCTGCCGTCACATAATAAATCTTAGTCTGACCCTCTTTCATGCGCGCGACATAGTCCGCCAAAGTAACGGTTTGCGCCGCCGTATCTTGGGTTGTGCTAGCGAAGCGCAAGAGCGCGGCAATCCGCTCGCGATTAGCCTGATCCTCGCCCATGCCTTCTTTTAATACTTGACCGAATTGCTGCCAAAACGCTGCATATTTTTCCGCCTCTTTTTCTGCCAATTCTTCTAACATAGAGAGCGAGCGCTTAGTCACCCCATCCCGTATCGCTTTAACGTCGCGGCTTTCTTGCAAAATTTCACGCGAGACATTGAGAGGTAAATCGTTTGTATCAACCACACCTCGAATAAAGCGCAGATACGCGGGCAGTAATTGCTCAGCATCCTCCATCACAAATACGCGCTTGACATACAACTTTAAACCGCCACGTTGATTTCGGTCCCATAAATCAAACGGTGCTTGGCTAGGAACGTATAAAAGTTGAATGTATTCATTCCGTCCCTCAACCCGATTATGCGTCCAGATCAGCGGCTCTTGCTGGTCATGCGCTAGATGCTGGTAAAAGGTCTTATACTGGCTCTCGTCAATTTCGCTTTTTGCGCGCGCCCATAAAGCACTCGCTTGGTTGATCGTTTCATCTTCGTCAAGGCGCACTGTTTCTTGTTTTTCCTGATCCCACTCTTCTTTAACCATCAAAATGGGCAGTGCAATATGGTCTGAATATTTTCGGATAATAGACTTTAAGCGCCAGGCGGATAGAAAATCGTCTTCGCCTTCGCGCAGATGGAGTGTAATTGAGGTGCCACGCGCGGGTCTCTCAATCGCCTCTACGCTAAATTCACCATCCCCAGCGCTGTGCCAGCGCACCCCTTCGCTAGCCGGCAATCCAGCGCGACGCGATTCAACCGTGATTTGATCGGCAATAATAAAGCCGGAATAAAAGCCCACGCCAAATTGACCAATCAGCGCCGCATCTTTTTGCGCATCGCCAGATAGCTTGGCAAAAAACTCCTTGGTCCCCGAGCGCGCAATCGTGCCAAGATTAGCAATCGCTTCCTCACGACTCATGCCAATCCCGTTATCCTCAATCGTAATGGTGCGCGCTGTGGCGTCATAGGCAATGCGAATGCGTAAATCCGCATCATTTTCATAGAGCGCGGCATCTGCAATGGCCTCAAAACGCAGCTTGTCCGCCGCATCTGACGCGTTTGAGATCAATTCGCGCAAAAAGATCTCTTTATTGCTATAAAGAGAGTGGATCATCAACTGCAGAAGCTGTTTGACTTCTGCCTGAAAACTCAGGGTTTCTTGTGTCATTGTCAAAATCCTTAAGGGCTGTTAAATTCACATTAGTGGAGCGTGCCAGATTAATGGAGGTGTTTTCCTATATTTCAAGAGAAAGCCTAGAGAGGCGCGGATATAAACAACCTGCGCAACTTACCTAGCACACGAAATACGCAGCTCATGCAGAGCGCTTTTATGTTCGTTACTCTATTTTAACGCGGGTTGACGGATTCATCGCGCCGCACTTTAAATTGCTGTTCGAGCGCCCTTTTCCTATCATTAATACTTTGGAGCCGTTGGCCAAATCTAACGCTGCGGAGCACTCTACAATGAATCCACGTGAAACTCAGGGCATGTTGCTTGGCTTGCTAAGCGTGATTATCTTTAGTCTAACCCTACCGATGACACGCATCGCAATTCAAGACATCCATCCCCTACTGAATGGACTTGGGCGTTCACTCGCGGCGGCCATACCTGCCGCCCTCTTACTTGCCTGGCGTCGTGAACGCTGGCCAACCAAACAGCAATTCAAAGGTCTGGCGATTGTTGCGTTAGGCGCAATTATCGTATTTCCGGTATGCACCGCTTGGGCCATGCGGACTCTGCCCGCCTCGCACGGCGCGATTGTAAATGGCTTACAGCCCTTATGCGTCGCCGTGTATGCGGTTTTCTTCGCGCGTGAAAAACCCTCGCGCACATTTTGGCTATGCTCAATCGGGGGTAGCGCACTCATTCTTACATACGCCATCCGCGCCGGCGGCGGCACGTTAATGAGCGGAGATATTTTTATGCTGATTGCGGTGGCTTTTGGCGGGCTAGGTTATACGGAAGGCGGCCGCCTCGCCAAACAAATGGGAGGCTGGCGCGTGATTTGCTGGGCACTGGTTATCGCCGCTCCGTTTCTAACCCTACCCGTGATTTGGCTGGCTTGGCTCCATACGGGTCCAATTGCGCTTAAATCTTGGCTGGCTTTTGGATATGCTGCATTTTTTTCGCAGTTTATAGGTCTTTTTATCTGGTACGCAGGTCTCGCTTTAGGGGGTATCGCGCGTGTTAGCCAAGTGCAACAGCTACAAGTATTTTTCACCCTAGCTTTTTCCGCCTGCTTTTTTGGCGAGCGCGTCGGGCCAGACACTTGGATTTTTGCCGCGGCCGTGGTTGTCATGCTTACGCTGAGCAGCCGTACGCGAATTGCAGCGCTGCCGCCAAGTAGCCTCACCCCTCAAAAAATTGTCCACAATTAAAGAAAATTATGTCTATTTATAAAAAATTAGATGAACTTGGCATTGAATTACCCACCGCTGCTGCGCCGGTTGCCGCGTATTCAATGAGTATGCAAAGCGGCAAACTCGTCTATCTTTCCGGCCATATCGCTAAAAAAGACGGGCAGCCATGGATTGGTAAACTAGGCGAAAACATGACCACCGATATGGCATGCTTGGCCGCCCGCTCAATTGCGATTGACCTAATCGCAACTTTGCATGCGCACACCGGAGATCTCAACCAAGTGAGCCGAATCGTTAAACTATTTAGTTTGGTCAACTCAACCCCTGATTACACCGAGCAACATAGGGTCACCAATGGCGCTTCGGAACTTTTTGTCAGCGTGTTTGGCGCCAGCGGCAAGCATGCGCGTTCCGCCGCTGGCGTGATCCAATTGCCGCTGGGCGCTTGCGTTGAAATTGAGTTGATTGCGGAAGTGAAATAAGTAATTTAACGTCTGGATAAAAGAGGAAATTTATGCGCATTAGTTCTTTGACTTTTTTCAGTCAAAACCGAGAAGAACCCCTTAATGCGCAGCAAACTTCTATAAGAGCAGCATCTGCGAGCCAAATTCAGACGATGTCTGTAAGGGAGTATCGTAAAAATCAAACCATGCATAATGCTGCCAGGGCTAGTCAGATTGCCCAACTATATCGATTCTTGCGAGAAGGCGCTGATGTTAATGAGTTAGAAAAAAGAAGCGGTTACTCGCCTTTACAAATTGCTCTCGAAATTATGCTAATCAACGATTCCGATGAAGCGCAAGTTATAGTCACAGCATTAATCAAAAATGGGGCAAAGGTGAATACAGTCACCTCCCAACGCGGCCAAACCGCACTGCATATCTTTGTTATGGCCCAAAAAGACGATGCAGACGTTCAATATTTGCGTAAAAAAGGGGGCGCCAATGGCATTAAAGACCATCAAGGACAAACCCCTTTCTCGCTAGCCATCGATCACGAAAATCTTAACCTAATACTCGCTTTGCTCACCCCGCCAGAAAAAGAAGTCGATCTCGCATTAGAAACAGATATAAACGTAAAAGGTAAATTTGGGCAGACCGCACTGCATATCGCCGTGAGTAAGCAAAACCTAACAGCGATAACCACTTTGCTCCACTTCAAAGCGAAACTACTCAAAAACTCTAGGGACGAAACGCCACTAGACCTTGCCCACAAGCTCACGAAAAGTTCTGATCCCGGAGAGGCCGATATCGGCGCCGCCATAGTTGCTTTGCTTGACCCGCTCCCACCATACACAGAGACGATAGAAAATCATCTTGCACTGAATCATCAATTCGCCTAATTTATTGCCCTCTCTAGCTTCTTTTTCCCTTTGTCTAGCTTAGAGGACAGCAGCCACTCAACATCACTTACCGAGGTCCGTTCGTGTTCATGCGTTGCCCATCCTATATATTTCCAACCTTCTGAAGAACCTTGTTTTGCTTCTCGCGCTTTAAAAAGGCCATAGAGTTCCCATGAAGCAGGATCGGCAAAAAGCCCATCGACCCGGCTTTGCAACTCGTCAATACGCTCTTTAATTGTGCGCTTTTCTGCTTTATCCACGGTCTGCTGCGCTACCTTGTACAGTTGCGTCATTTCATGCGTGTAGCCATTAATCTTATCAATTAAATCTTGATCGTCCTTTAACTGCCAACGTACGCCAAAAATTGGTTTGGCTTCCTTTTCATTTGGCGTGGCAGCGATAAAATTGTCCAGCCTTGCTTCGTATAAATGACTCCAGCGCGAATCCTGACCTAGC
This sequence comes from Mycoavidus cysteinexigens, assembly GCF_003966915.1. Classification (NCBI taxonomy): domain Bacteria; kingdom Pseudomonadati; phylum Pseudomonadota; class Betaproteobacteria; order Burkholderiales; family Burkholderiaceae; genus Mycoavidus; species Mycoavidus cysteinexigens. Next base: position 825,242 of record NZ_AP018150.1, on the reverse strand, counting down.
ATTTCCTTAAAATGGCTGCTGTTTGCAAAGGTTTCGTCAATAACAGTAAGCTTTGGCACAATTCCTTGAGGGTTATGCATAATGTGTAAAGTGCCATGGCGCCCTTGTTCCGCTACAGTCTTTTTAGTATTCAGTTTCTGATGTATCCGCCGCAAACGAGTAAGGCCCCCACCGAGTCCAACCTCCTTAATAGCATCCGTTTCGACTGGAATGCCTACTCCCGGCAAAAGGCGTCCCGAGGTATCCACCAAAATAGCGCTGGCCTGGCCCGCGCGCTTTTGTTGGCCTTGCGCAACATCGTTTGTCAGAGTCTCCCGGCCCACGCTATAAGGTGTGGCTTTGGCCGTCAATTCCCCGGCTAAGCCAATGCTGGTGGGCGAGTCACTCTGCGGATTGAGTGCCACGTAGGCGCCTAAGCTAGCCGTCATAAATAAATCAACCTGCGTATTACTCCTATTCCGATTCCCCAATAGAATATTAGGATCATCAAAATTCGCTCTGGCCAGTACGTTTAAAAAAGCCTGCTGCTGGTTTTCCGAATCACTCTGCGCGGATTCTATTGCGCTCCAGTAGTTTTTAACCATCTTTTCCGCAGTGTCGCGCCACGCTTTATCATCGCCTTGCGCGCCCGCAGATTTCAGTGCATGCAACGTCGCATGTTCTGCCTCACCCGTTTGATAATTCATGCCCGCAGTAAACCCACCGCCGAATATCAGTTTGGTTAAACCCAGGTTGAAACGTTTCCCGAAAAACGCGTTACCCCTGACAGCTAGCGTTTTGCGTTGTCTTTTGCCGAATTCAAGTTGCAATCCAGCATCATTTAAACTCATCGCATGCGCCGCTTCTGCACCATAAGTCCTTCTCGCAAACAAGCCAACCGACGCTGCTCCATGCGTTTTTAACACCACGCCTAAACCTAAGCCGACCCGGCCACCATCAAATTCCTCAAAGCGACTGCCGTTAGTTTGATTAATGTAGTTCAGTTGAAAGGCTTGTAGCGTCTCTGGATTAATTTCATGCAGCGGCATAGGATTAAGCAGCATGGCTTGCTGCTTGGCTTGTTTTAATAAAGCCAGCATAACTTTGCGTGATTGCCGCCCGTCCTCTGTCTCAGATGCCTTTGCGCCTAAGAAAAATTGATCTGCAATGCCCTCGAGCTCATCGCAGCTGAATAGCCCATATGTCGAGGCACTGGAGTCGGAATTCTTTAATGCTTTGATTTCCTCCTCTTTCTTTTGGTCCAACAGCTCTAAAGCTTTTTTAACTGCTTTATCCTCAAGTTCAGGTTGTGAATCAAGCTGTTTTCTCGCTAACTTTAATAGAGCTTCTATATTATCCATAGACCCTATATGAGTGGCTTCGTGTTGCTTTGGCGCATGCAACTCTATCCGTTGTTTAATCTTAGCTATAGTGAATGCCGTCTCAGCCAACTCCTCTGCATTGCGTGCCCCCTTGAGTAACTCTTCACCATAAGAGCAAAGCTCACTATGTACAATGAGGAGGGTTTCGCCATAAATAACTTGTAGTTCGTCATCAACCGCAGGCTCGGTCGTCCGGTAAGGTGTTTTTTTCTGATTAAACGCGCGCGGCACGTCATCAAGGAAGAGTTCAGCTCTAGCTAGCAAACGCGCAAAACTCCAGTTTGGCGCTTGATCAATCTTATTTTGCAGCACTGCGCGCGCCTGACCACGCGCAACCCAGGCTTTTCCAGCTTTTAATAAGCGGGAATTGACTTTATCCAGTAATGAGCCCAACTGGTTTTCCTCAAAACCTTGCACCCAAGTCCAATACGCAGCAATCTCATCAGGTTTTAGAGTATTATTTTTTTCCAATGCAGCTAAATTTAATGTCTTATCAGTACAGGATTTTGCCGTGAGGTCAGCCAAGCAAGCCACTTTCAACGCCGCCAGAGCTTGCTTAGCTTCAGGCTTTTCTTTTAGTTTAGCTTTAGCGTTTATTCCAACACTAGCTCCAGCTTCAAGATCAAGCGCTTTCTCCAGTATGTGTAATTTATGCGCTGCTTGCAGATAGACAGTCAGTCTAGTTGCCTTACTCAAAGTCGCTTGAGCCGCTTGAGCCGGATCGATTCCCTGTAGCTTGAGTAAGGCGTTTAATGCTGGACCTCGCTCATAGGCCAGTTGCTGCGCGCAGCGCCAAGCATACTGGTCAATCTGCGTCTCTCCTGATGCGGATTCATGCATGCCAATATCGAGCGGACGCCCAAGCCGCACCAGCACCTCTATAGCTAAATCGGGATCGCCATTAGTCACCTGGGCCAGGACGCGCAACAGTGGTACAGTAACCAACTGCTTAGTCGCATCAGGAGCCGACTTATCCCGTAATATTTGCTTGACCATAGCGCCAAATTCTTGCGCCTCATCCAGACTTAAATGCTGGTTGAATTGACTACGCACAAACTCACCGAAAGAGGTGCCCTGAATAGCGCCATCAAGCTGATTAGCCCAAGTTTTTGCCGCTTGGGCTCCTCTATGCTGCTTGACCAGCTTGCGCATTGTGTCAGGATTTAAGCTAGGCAGCTCTCGCTCAGCATGGACTTTATACTGAGGTGAAGCGCCAAGCGACCTCAATTCCTCGCCGTTTTCCTCAATCGATAAAGCATCGTTAGTTTTATCGATTCGACTCGCCTTAGGCCGGTTCGTGCTCGATTTTTGGCTTGTCCCGGAATGCGTCAGCACATCGAACGCTTCCCCTATAGGGTACGATCGCCGCCGCACAACCTCAGGCTCAAACTCACCCTTTCCCAACGGCAAACGACTAGAGCTCGGCACATCAGGCACAGTCGATTGTGACTTATCAAAAGTATTTTTTAGCATTTCACAAGCCCGCCACTCGCTCTTACCGCTCGTTCAATCATCTCTTGTGAAATTCATTGTTGTACGCCGCCGTCAACCGCCTGAGGAAATCACGAATTAAAAAGGCAATTAACGAAGATTATTGATCTGTGCTTAAGCCCCCCCTTTAATTCCACCGTTTGACCAGACTATCCAAAAAACTATTCACTCAAAATCAACAGTTAATTTGTCTTTTAGATTAATCCCTCTTTTTATGAATTAACCCACTAATATGACGTTTCGGGGAACAAGATACTCATTCGCTTTTTTATACTTTATTCCCAACATGCTGTGTATGATGATTTCTTATTTAACTTAATATTGCATAATTAAATGGTGGTGGTATGGAGCTAGACGTTGGAATTCAAAAATTAATCAATTTCTTAGATTATGTTTTTTCTCAAAAGAGCAGTTTCGATATCCATAGCGCCAGCTATGCACAAGCTCCAATGGATGAAATTCGACAATATCGCAATAATCAATATTTGCTAAGAGAGCAACATTATTTATTTAATGAATTACAGATAAAATGTGAAGAGCAATTTCAACTTGACCAAAGAAGTCATCATTTTTGGGTCACTAAGGATGGCGAGTTAGTGGGCTGTATCCGGGCGACTCCGGCTCCTTTTGAGCTGGAAATGGCGATGGCCGGCGCTACCCTCTCCTTGAGTCCTTTTTCTGATTATATTGAATTAAGTCGCTTAATTACCTCACATAACCATGAAGTTTCTGCGTTTTCTATTCGCCTTCTCGCTTGCGTAGCGCTTTTCAGTTTAAAAAATCAATACTCAGGATTTTTAGCCATGTGCAAAGCACCACAACGCAGGCTTTTTCAGCGCTTTGGCATGAAGCCCCTCTCTAGCGAATACTTAACGTTGCCGGAAAGGAATCATGGCAAATATTGGTTTATGGCCGGTAATTGGAATGAAATTGCAATGGGGCCAGGCTGCTCTATACCAGAGGGTTACCTCATACCAGAATTAACTACACCACCCCATCCGTTAGCCGCGGACCTTTCTTTTTTAGACTTTAAACATAACCCGCAAGGAAATATTCATGCTCAATTTTAATGATTTTTTTAAAAGTTTAGATGACCAGCTCGAAGTCATGTGGCAAGCTATATTAGCGGAATCGCGCTTTACGCAAGCGATTCTGCATGGCGATATAGATAAAACCCTCTATGCCATTTATATGATCGAGACGTTCCATTACACAGCGCATAACGCGCGTAACCAGGCATTAGTTGGGGTCCGAGAAAATCCTAGCCCAGTCTATACTAAATTCTGTTTCGAGCACGCCGCTGAAGAAGTCGGCCACGAAAAAATGGCTTTGCACGACCTTAGAAGCATTGATGTCATTACGCACGATACAGTGATTCCCAAACCCTTGCCAGAAACGGAAACTCTGATTGCGTATCTGTATTGGGTCGCCGCCAACGGCAATCCTTTAAGGCGCTTGGGTTACAGTTATTGGGCGGAAAATTGTTATCATTATATTAATCCTCTGATCGAGAAATTGCGCAGCACGCTTAAGTTGGAAGATTCCCAACTAACATTTTTCATTGCTCATTCTAGTATCGATGAGGAACATTTTGATGAAATTAAAAAAATTATTCAACGCACTTGTAATACGCAGGACGATTTAGATGACATCACTAACGTGATGGAAACTACGCTTAAACTCACCAGCAAAATGCTCGAGGCGGTTTTTGATGAATACGCCAAATTGCAAGCTGGGACGTCGACTCGTTACAGCTTTCTAAAAAATACCTCTGCTGCAGCATAAGAGCCAGGCTCTCTGCCTACCCCCTGCTCACCGCCCAGCCTGTGAATGCGCGCTGGGCGGTTGTGTTTTTTGATGTCAGATCAGTCTACTGGCTCAATAATTTATTATACTGGCATTGGTAATGCATAATAGCGAGGAGACCTGTGGACGAAAAGGGACTGAAAAACTGACTTTTGGGCCGGCCTTTATACGGTAAAAATTAACCCTCGCATTTTGACCAAATTTTCTAATGTCCGAACCATCAAAATTATTACAAACTAATCAGCTGGGGAAGCAATACGACACTGTCATCGCATTAGCACCGACGGATCTGGCCGTATCGGAAGCGGAATTTTTAACCTTACTGGGTCCTTCCGGTTCAGGTAAAACAACTCTGCTGAGCTTGATTGCGGGGCTCTTGCAGCCCGATGAAGGCAGTATTCATATTGGCGGGGTGGATGTCACCCATAAGCCGCCCTATGAAAGAGATATTGGCGTGGTTTTTCAAAACTATGCGTTGTTCCCGCACATGACGGTGGCTGAGAATATTGCCTTTCCCCTCAAAATGCGCAAGATCAGCGCGCGCGAAATTAAGCAATCCGTTATGCGCGTCCTTGAGCTGGTTGAACTACCTCATGTAGCCCACCGTTTTCCACGTGAATTGTCGGGTGGTCAACAACAACGCATCGCACTGGCCCGCTGCATGGTATATCGCCCATCGATTATTTTGATGGATGAGCCGCTTGGCGCATTGGATAAAAAATTACGCAACCAAATGCAACTGGAGATTAAACGCATCCATCGCGAACTGGGCACAACCATCCTTTACGTGACGCATGATCAAGAAGAGGCGATGACCATGTCCGATCGCATCTGCTTGATGAATGGAGGCAAAATTGAGCAATTAGGTACGCCGATAGAGCTGTATTTTTGTCCACAAACAGCTTTTGTGGCGGATTTTATTGGGGAATCCAATTTATTGCCGGCCCGCGTCAAACACGTGGAGGGTGAAACCGTGCATTTCACCTTAGATGGGATGCCTGGCAGTGGCATTGCCAAGTCTAATGGCAAACCCCTCTCTCCCGGCAACCACATCGAAGTCATGATTAGACCGCAACACTTACAGGTGAGCGTAAATGATGACTTAAATCACAACCGAATCGAAGCGACTTTGACTGATTTCGTGGTCACGGGCGCTACCAGCAAATCTTACTTATCCGTCCCCGGAGGAACCCAACTCGTTATCGCGGAATTGACTCAAGGGCATTGTTCGCCGCGCCGACATGGCGAGAAGCTGACCCTGACCTGGAATGCCGCAGACGCTGTAGCGATTCCACAAGAACCGCATGGGATTAAAATCAAATGAGGCAAACAGAGTTGAGCGGGCCGGCCTTAACCAATGAAAGAGCGCGCCTAGTACGGTCTTGGCGCTTACTCTTAAGAGGACTATGCGATCCAAAATTTTATCTCGGCGCGCCCATCATCTTTTATTTGCTGCTGACCTTGGCGCTTCCCATCGCCCAGTTGCTGGGTCTCAGTTTTCAACCTGAAGGGAAATTAGGGCTGGCGCATTACGGTCGCCTCTTTTTGTCACCAGTTTATCTGCAAGTATTGGCCATCACCTTTAAAACGGCAGCCTATACGACTCTATTTGCCGTGGTGGGGGGTTATCCGGTTGCCTATCTGATTACGTTTGCTCCGTCAAAATTCAAGAGCTCCTTACTATTTTGGGTTCTTTTGCCATTTTGGACGAGCTTTCTGGTGCGTACTTTTGGTTGGATGGTGCTCTTAGGCCGCAATGGCATGGTCAATCAAATACTGACCCGAACTGGTATGACAGAGGCGCCGCTCAATTTACTGTATCACTTTCCAGCGGTTCTCACAGGCATGATTCATGCCATGATGCCTTTGGCCATTTTGACCATGCTGTCCGTCATGAAAAATATTGACCGCACCTTGCCGCGCGCCTCATTGACGCTAGGCGCAAAACCGGCGCGAGCATTTTGGACGATTTATTTTCCGCTCTCTTTGCCGGGGGTAGCGGCGGCTGCGCTGATGGTATTTGTGACCTCAATCGGCTTTTTCATCACCCCCGCCTTGTTGGGCGGACGCAAAGAAATCATGATGACGCAAATTATCATGGACCAAATTCAGAGCACGCTGAATTGGGGCTTTGCCGGCGCGGTTTCAATGTTGTTGCTGGTTGCCGTATTAGCGGTTTTTGTCTTATATAGCCGGCTGATAGGGCTCTCGAGCTTAGCCGGAGAAAAAGCGACGGCGGCCCAGCGCGCGCCTGGGCACGCCCATATGCAATTACGAAGCGCTGGCTATTGGGTGCTAGAACGCTTAGCCGATATTTTCGATGGCCTGGGTAGCCTCTGGCGCCTCGCGTTCTCTTGGAGTGATCGAATTCGGCTTAAAAAGTCAGCGAAAAAACGCCCTCAGCCGGAAAAGCAAGGATGGGTGCTGCGGATTGTCGCAATCGCGATGTTAGCGTTCTTGATTGCTCCGATTCTGGTAATGATTCCAATTTCTTTTACTGAGAGCCGCGCCATCGATTGGCCGCCGCGGGGTTTTTCACTGCAATGGTATGAGGCCGTCTTTGAATCCCCTAATTGGAGCCATGCTGCGCTACGTTCGATCTTAATCGGCATTAGCACCGGATTTTTATCGATGCTGATTGGCACGCCCGCGGCTTTTTTACTCGCGCGCTCAAACTTCCGTTGGAAAGTGGCGTTGCTAGGTTTTATTTTAACACCCATGATCGTACCCAGAATGATTCTAGCGATTGGGTTCTTCTATCTTTTTGCTAAGCTAGGCCTGGTTGGCTCGATGTTTGGTTTAGTGCTTGGCCACACCACGATCGCCTTGCCTTACGTTGTTATCACCATCATGGCGGTACTTAAAAACTATGATGTTCAGCTCGATACGGCAGCACAAAGCTTGGGCGCTAGCCGTTTAAAAACCTTGCGTTATATTACTTTCCCGATTCTATCGGCGGGCCTGGCGTCAGCATTTTTGTTCGCCTTTGCAACTTCATTTGACGAATTGACGATCGCTCTTTTCGTAACCGGCGGGCTTAGCGCCACGCTACCTAAGCAATTTTGGGACGAAATTACATTAAATGTGTCGCCCACGATTGCCGCAGTTTCAACCTGTTTGTTTTTTTTCGTGGCGATTATTATTGGTTGCGCGGATCGACTACGCCGCCGCAGCGTCAAATAAAGTTAGGGCGCTGATGGCGAAACTGGTAATATCGCGGCGATTTAGACGCTTTTTGGGAGTCACCCGATGCAGGGCCGAATTACGCTTACTCAATATCTAATTGAACAACAACGCCAACACAATAGCCTCCCAGCCGATTTACGACTCTTAATTGAAGTCGTAGCGCGTGCCTGCAAAATGATCAGTCATAATGTCGGCAAAGGCGCGCTGGGCAATTTCTTAGGCAGTGCTGGCAGCGAAAATGTGCAAGGCGAAGTGCAAAAAAAGCTCGATGTGGTATCCAATGACATCTTGCTCGAAGCCAATGAATGGGGCGGTAATCTCGCCGCCATGGCATCCGAAGAACTTGAGCAAATTCATCTGATTCCACACCGCTATCCTAAAGGCGAATACTTACTGCTGTTTGATCCGCTTGATGGTTCGTCCAACATCGATGTGAATGTGTCAATTGGCACAATTTTCTCGGTCTTACGTCACACGGATAAGACTCGAACACCGGATGAGCAATCGTTCTTGCAAGCGGGGACACAACAGGTTGCCGCAGGGTATGCGGTGTATGGTCCGCAAACTGTGTTTGTACTCACCACGGGTCATGGCGTACATTGTTTTACGCTGGATCGAGAGCTGGGATCATGGGTGCTAACGCAGAGTAATATGCGAATCCCGCACGCCACTCATGAATATGCGATCAATGCCTCAAATGCGCGGCATTGGCATCCACCGGTGCAACGCTATATCAACGAACTGCTGATGGGTAAAGACGGAGAGCGCAAACAAGATTTTAATATGCGTTGGGTTGCTTCTATGGTGGCCGACGTGCATCGTATTTTGAATCGTGGCGGCATTTTTATGTATCCAGCGGACCAACGGGATCCCACTAAACCGGGTAGGCTACGTCTCATGTATGAGGCGAACCCGATCGCATTTATTGTGGAACAAGCGCATGGCGCTGCGACCAATGGCCAGCAGCGCATTCTCGAGCTTATGCCAACCCAATTACACGAACGAGTCGCAGTTTTCCTTGGGTCAAAAGATGAAGTTGACCGCGTGACACGTTACCATCATGAAATGGGTTGATTTAAGACGCGCCAGGTATCACACCGCACGCCAGACGAGCGCCGCCACCGCCTAAGGGCGCAGGGTTGTCGCTATGATTATCGCCATCCAGATGGACCGTTAGCGCGCGCCCGCGTATTTCTTTGAGCGCTTTCAGGCGCGGAGCTAGTACCGGATAAGTCGCGCGCCCATCTGCACCAGCATACAGTGCAGGCAAATCGCCTAAATGTCCATCATCACTATAAGGGCCAGCGTGCCGCTTGTTTTTTTGTGGATCCCAATGCCCTCCAGCCGCCAGTCCAGCGGCCGGCCCTTTGGGCCCTATCCCAGGCGCGCAAGATGGGTTTTCATGAATATGGAAACCATGAATGCCAGGCGGCAGGCCCGCTAATTCAGGCGTGAAAATCAGCCCATGCGGATTTTCTGTGACGTGGACCTTGCCTAATGACTTACCGGTACCCGTTGCATCAACCGCGTAAATGGGAATCGATAACGACTCGGCAAACGCGGTAGATATATTCACCCCGGCTAAAATAGCGAGCATAGTTGTCCAGCGGATGTATTTCCTCATTACGATCGTCCTCTTCTCTGGTTAAAAAATTTGCTTTCAGCCAGCGCAAGCTGCGCCAGACATTACGCTATCTAACCCAGTGACAGTTGCAAATCAGTCTGAAAGTTTGTGTGCCGGCAGACTCGCACCGTGGTCATTGTAGCTTGAGCAAAAACTATATAAGGGCTTAAATCAAGCGGTCTGAAAGATTAGCAAGACTGCATGGTTTTACGAAGTCACGCGCTCAATCTTAGTCAAATCAATTGCTCCCTCTAGCCTCAAAAGCAAGTGATCGTGTATCGCATTGAGCCCCGTTTAGAGGTACTTATAATGCGGAGCGTTTTCCAGTGCTGGCGCTCAAGCTCAGGATTGCGCGTGCTATGCATAGCGGCTTTTCAACCACGCACTTAGGATTTAAAAAGCCCTTGCCCAAATTTATGGGCCACCTTTTTGAAATCAGCGATGACCGACGTACCTACACCAACTGATCGAACCATAGCTTAAATGGCGGTAAGCGAAATAACGGATTTTGTAATCGTAATCAATGCAATTGTGGCGCCAGAATAGCTAATCAACCCACTTTCAAAGCTCCGCTGCAGTAAAAGGAAGAAAGCACAAAACTATCGAAGATCAAAAAAACGGATGAGCAGGAAAAAGTAGTGCTAGTATATAATCCAGAATACATATTTAGGGGTAAGGGCCAACACCTCATTTACCTTAAAGCAGAATGCTTGAAGGATAATAAATAGTTTATAGCCAATACTTAAAAATCCTTGAAATTACTCATAAATTATGCAATTTTCATATTTTTCTGTGGGGTGATTAGCGATGCGAACTTACGCTCAAAATAATTTGGAAAATCAATTCGACTGCCCCGCTAAAATTTAGCAAATTCATCTGTGGCCCAATCTCGTTCATATAAGACACTGCGCCATATTCATTGAGCACCATGCTTGTTCCTTGCTAGAAGGCTGTACGTTGTATTTTTCTCGTAATGTAAATAACGCCCGAAGGAAAGTAAAAAATGATCCAAGATATTAATCAGCGGCGCTTACGTTACTTTTACGAAGTCTGCACGTGCGGAAAAATTCGCGAGGCTGCGGACAATTTGAATATGGACTCGTCGGTGGTTACGCGTCAAATTAGACTCTTGGAAGAAGAGATTGGCTTCAAGCTCTTCGAGCGGCGGCCCCGTGGTGTTGTGCCCACCGAGGCCGCAGAGCTACTGCTCAAATACTATCGCGACAACTGCGATTTAAAAGTAGAATTAGAAAGGGGCTTAAACGAGCTGCACAATATGCGCCAGGGTAACATCCACCTTGCGATACACCCTACTTTTGTGGGTACGCTTATGAGTGTATTCAACAATTTCCAGTCTCAATACCCTGATATTCACCTACATATCGAAGAAAATTTCGAAACCAATAAAATCATCAATCAGATTCTCGAAGATATTTCCCATATAGGGATACTTTGTATTTACCAAGACGCCCCGAATATTAATTATTTTGCGCGTGTGCCTTTACCCTTATATATGTTGGTGAATAAAAACCATCCGCTCGCAAACAAACGCAAAGTAACCTTTGCAGAAGCCATCCGCTACCCACTTTCATTACCGGCTACGGGCGCGTTACGCCAGATGGTGCAGTCCGTCGCCCAAGCAGAAAAACTCGAACTCCAGCCCCCGGTGTTTATTAGCAACTCGACCACAGCTCGTAAAAAATTTGCTTGTACCGATGCAGGCGCCGTATTTATGTCAGCCTTCTCGGCATCTGAAGAAATTAAATCTGGAGAGCTGGTTGCGCTTGAGATCGACCACCCCATGTTTAAAGCGGCTAGCTTAGCTCTTATCGTCAGGCGCGGCAAAACACTTTTGCCACCGATCCTTCAATTACTCAGATTAATCAGTGCGCATTTACCTATATTTACGCGCCAACCTTTGGTTGAGAACAGCAGTCTAACCACAACATCAGGGGCCTCATATGAATGACAATAATCCACCGCATGGCTCTAGCCGCCGCAAGACCATCAAGAAAATAGCTGCATTAGGTGCAGCAGCAGTCTGCGCACCACTTATTATCATAAATTCTAAAAAGATCGCACAGAAAAAAGCCGCGCAAAGAATTGTCATCCGCACCTCGGGCGGTGAATGGCATTATGCCGCCACAGAATTACTTTTCAAACCTTTCCAAGAAAAATTCGGTATCGAGATGGTCGGCATCCCATCAAATGCGGAACCCATCGCAGAAATTAGGTCTATGGTCGATACCGGCAATTACAATTGGCACATGGCCTGCCTCGGAAATCGGGCGATTCCGATCCTCAGCCAGCAAAATTATTTGGAAAAGCACGGGCTAGAGCATGATCCTATTGTTTCAACTATCATGCCTCAGTTTATGTCGCCTTATAGCGTGGGGATGAACGTCTACTCTACAGTACTGACATATCGAACCGACGTTTTTCAAAAGCGTCCGCCGCAAAACTGGAAAGACTTTTGGGATGCGGAGAATTTTCCCGGCCGCCGCGGCCTGCGCAAAGTTCCTTTCGATACCATAGAGCAAGCCTTGTTGGCTGATGGCGTAGCGCCAAGCGCAGTCTACCCTTGCGATCTAGACCGTGCATTTCGCAGCCTCGACAGAATCAAGCCGCATATTTCTGTCTGGTGGCAAAGTACCCCAGAAGCTGAGCATCTCTTAAAAGTTCGTGAAGTAGACGTCATGCCAGTTTTTTTAACCGCCGCGCTAGGAGCCATTAAATCTGGCGCGCCCGTGGCGTTTTCTTGGGATCAACATGTTTACGGATACGATAACTGGACCATCCTGAAAGGTACCCCCAACGCTGATGCATGCCGAGAATTTATCCGCTTTGCGACCGACCCGAAACGGCAGGCGCTGCTTGCCCCACACGGAATTTCGCCGACCCAGCCAAGCGCTTTTGACTATATCAAGAAAGAACACGCTAAATTCCTGGCAGTGTATCCAGAGAACTTCAGCAAAGGCATCCCCAGCAGTGCTTTATATTGGCTAGATAATTATGGTTCGATTGTCGAGCGCTATAATCGTTGGTTTCTGAATTGAGAAAAAGAGGTATAGCCGGATAGCTGTAGTAGATTGCTGCGCTGAGGTTATCCGGCATCCGTATTTTTATATCAAAGTTATCATATTTTGATCCGCCCCTTCGCTGCTTAAAAGTACCGCATTTAACATGCTTAAGCCTCGCACCCCTTCGCGTAACGTACCCTTTACTCTGCTCCCGATGTGGGATATCCAGCTCAAACTTACCTGAACTTCATCCCCCTGCTCTATCACCTGCCACTGCCGAACTGACCTGCGTCCTGTCAGGCAAAACAATGAGACGCTTCTATCCAAGAAAAATAGATGGATATTTCAGATAGAAAAAGGCGTTGCAAAAAAATTTGTCGACCTGCCACAGCTTCACGCTCTGCTCAAACAGCATCCACACACGTCCTGAGCCAATAAACCTCTTAGCCAGCATCTGATCTAGCGAACCTCGCGTTTCCCTCCCTATCACAGCTTTGCATCCTTTCAAATCACTCACCTACCGCTCTTCTTCCTCTACTTTCTAACGCGCCTCGCTGCCTCAAAAGCCGCCCATTCATCTCGCTTAAGCCTTCTACGCCTTCAAGCAACATATCTGCTACACTCAATGCTCCATGCCCCGAGCTCCAGTTCAGTTTCAACTTATAGCCTTCCGCTTCTTTTTGCAGCTCCCACTGGCGCACCGACCTGTCTCCACTGCCACTCACCAAATACTGGTGTCCATCACGCTCCGTCCAGGCTACACTATACACGTACCACCTAAATTCATGAATCACGCGCAGACACACTCCCGAGGACACCTCCCACAGACGCACCGTCTTGTCATAACCCCCCGACCCCGAGGCAATCTGCGTGCCGCTCGGCGAATACACCACGCTCCAAACAGAGCCTGTATGGCCTTCTAAAGTGTGAACCGCCGCTCCGCTGTGCGCGTCCCACAGACGCACCGTATGGTCATAACTGCCCGAAACAATCTGCGTGCCGCTCGGCGAATACATCACGCTATTAACAGAGTCTGTATGGCCTTCTAAGGTGTGAACCGCCGCTCCGCTGTGCACGTCCCACAGACGCACCGTCTTGTCATCACTCCCCGAGGCAATCTGCGTGCCGCTCGGCGAATACACCACGCTATTAACAGAATCTGTATGGCCTTCTAAGGTGTGAACCGCCGCTCCGCTGTGCGCGTCCCACAGACGCACCGTCTTGTCAAAACTCCCCGAGGCAATCTGCGTGCCGCTCGGCGAATACACCACGCTATTAACAAAGTTTGTATGGCCTTCTAAGGTGTGAACCGCCGCTCCGCTCTGCGCGTCCCACAGACGCACCGACTTGTCCTCACTCCCCGAGGCAATCTGCGTGCCGCTCGGCGAATACACCACGCTCTTAACAGAGTCTGTATGGCCTTCTAAGGTGTGTCCCGCCGCGCCGCTGCGCGCGTCCCACAGACGCACCGTATAGTCCCAACTCCCCGAGGCAATCTGCGTGCCGCTCGGCGAATACACCACGCTATTAACGGAGCCTGTATGGCCTCCTAAGGTGTGTCCCGCCGCGCCGCTGTGCGCGTCCCACAGACGCACCGTATGGTCATAACTGCCCGAGGCAATCTGCGTGCCGCTCGGCGAATACACCACGCTATTAACCCCGTCGGTATGGCCTTCTAAGGTGTGTCCCGCCGCGCCGCTGTGCGCGTTCCACAGACGCACCGTCTCGTCACCACTCCCCGAGGCAATCTGCGTGCCGCTCGGCGAATACACCACGCTATTAACCCCGTCGGTATGGCCTTCTAAGGTGTGTCCCGCCGCGCCGCTGCGCGCGTCCCACAGACGCACCGTATAGTCCCAACTCCCCGAGGCAATCTGCGTGCCGCTCGGCGAATACACCACGCTATTAACAGCATTAGTATGGCCTTCTAAGGTGTGAACCGCCGCGCCGCTGCGCGCGTCCCACAGACGCACCGTATAGTCCCAACTCCCCGAGGCAATCTGCGAGCCGCTCGGCGAATACACCACGCTATTAACAGCATTAGCATGGCCTTCTAAGGTGTGAACCGCCTCGCCGCTGTGCGCGTCCCACAGACGCACCGTCTCGTCATTACTCCCCGAGGCAATCTGCAAGCCGCTCGGCGAATACACCACGCTATTAACAGCATTAGTATGGCCCTCTAAGGTGTGAACCGCCTCGCCGCTGTGCGCGTCCCACAGACGCACCGTCTCATCATTACTCCCCGAGGCAATCTGCAAGCCGCTCGGCGAATACACCACGCTATTAACAGCATTAGTATGGCCTTCTAAGGTGTGGATTTTTGCCCAGCTTGAGGTGTCATAGAGGCGGATCTTGCCGTTTCCAAGGCCCATCGCACAGGTTTTCCCATCCGGTGAATACGCGCAGGAAGTGGCCGCGCTCTCCTCTTGTATATACGCCCATTCACCAAACTGCACCCCAGCCATCTGCGCGCCGCTTAAATTCGCCTCACGGAGCCAGCTGGAGTGAAGCTTCACTCCGCTTAAATCCGATCCCTGCAATTGCGCTGAATCCAATACCCCAAAACTCAGATCCGCTCCAGGGATCCGGATCCCCTTTAAATCCAGCCCATTCAACTGGATCCCTGCCTTGACCAGAATCGTGATCGCATTCGCCGCCCCCTGACTCACAGAGTCTGTCTGCTTTGAGGCCTGGATCCATGCCAGCAGCAGTTTCACCAGTGCTCTGTTCTGTTGTACTCGCTCCACCAAAAACTGCTGAATCGCTGCATCCTCCACCAGATTGAAGCGCTTCAATAATCCTTTCGGATCCACCCGATCCGAGTCATTTAGCGCTTTCCAGAGGGACTGGACATTCTTCATCCCATTCAAGGGTTCGCCTGCGTCCCCTCCTGCCGACTCTTCCAGCTCTTCCCACATCTCACGCGCCACGAAATAGTCCCGCAACGATTTATGGATAAACTGGTATTGGTCTCCTTGCCTCGATAACGGCGCATTAAACCGTAAGAGACGCGTCTTTTCGTAATCATTACTTAAAAAACGACTCCAATCTTGCCCCTCGCTGGCTTTACCGGTCGAATATGTCGCAACCAAAACCTGCTTTTCATACAACGCAAGCGCAAATTCCTGGCTAAAATGAATCCCATGCTCTACAAAATCCTCTTCGGCTAAGCGGTTAAAGGTTTTTTGCTCTTCTTTAGTGAGCTGAATCCCTTGTAACCGGCTCTGCGAGCGGGCAAACCAGTTCTTCGCAAACTGCTCATAGAGCGCACCTCGAGTATACGAATTTCGATTAGACGCGCCTTCTTTTGAACCCAACGAAGGCAACACGTCTAGCACAATCTTAAGTAAAAATGGATTGCCTATCAGCGCTTGTAAGTCTGGATGCGATAAAGCGCTTTCATACTGTTCCGCACTCCATTTGGGGGCTTGAGCATGTCTAACATGGCTTTCTACATAGCCTTTAATAGCGGACTTAGAAAAGGGCGCTAGCTCACATTCTTCAAATACCCTGGCTTGACCGGACGGATAAAACTTGCTTTGATAACTCGGCCCTAAATATTCCGGACGACTACTGATAATCACTTTAGCATCCCACTTCTCGAGTTTATTATCCGCATAAAAAGCCCGTTGACGATGTTTGATCTCATCATAGCCATCGAGAATAAAAATAAACCGCCGATTTTGACGTAGCTGTTGGATTTGCTCTTTTGAAAACCCTTCCTCAGTAAAATATTCAGTCAAAAGATTTTTATTCGGGTCTTCTAGCGTTGTCAGCGGGATAAAAACAGGAATACGCTCATCCTCTTTCCTATCCGCCTGCTCATATTTTTTCCATAAATCGCGGGCTAAAGAGCGATTAAACGTCGATTTTCCTGAGCCGGCCTCACCGAGCAATAAAAAGACTTTTTTATCCGACTCTAAAAATGTATTGAATTTGCTATTTAAATCAAAACGTTTACCCGATTCGCCGCTGCCCACCATCTTACCTTCAGGTCCAACATAAAGACTCAGTGCATCTCTTATGGTTTCGTCAACTTGTAGAACCGATAAATAATTCTTTCGCATCGTTTCAATGCTCTCACCCAAATTAGCCAGGGGAGCAGTATTAGGGCGCAAGGCGCAGTTCTGATGACGTATTAGAGTTTCTAAAAGCTTCAGGTCTAAACCTGTTCCATGGTAATGCACTGTGGTCTCATTATGCGAACCATGAATTGGGATACTGACTAAGCCTATGCTAGTTTGTGTGACAGATTGCATCTCTGCGTCATAAGCCTCATGCATTGAATCAGGTCCTGCTCGTTTATTCGAAAAAGATGAAGTTAAGGAAGGTTGAGTATTTTGGCTTGGATTAATCGGCGACATGCTGGCTACCCCTTTCTAATATTTAGTATTTAACCTATATCTGAATGATTTACTATCGGATAAAAATTCAGCTTTCACTGAATAAAACCTATCGGCTCAAAATTATGACGGCATGGGCAATATCAGAAACTCTGAAAATGATCCCGCTATTTTGGTTTCTATCTGGATTCCCGAGTTTGACCGAGAACCCGCCAGCATTTCGCTTGCTGAAATTGCCGAAGTCAACGCCTTTAACACTAACACCTGCTGGCAATGGCACGGTAATCCCCCCATTTTTAATGGAAGTTAAAAATAGAAGGCTAAGCTGCAAAGTCAAACTTCTGTTTCGGGGGATTACCGGAGGATCATGGAGTGCTTACAACCAATTTATTCGAAAAATTTCAAGAGCCTTTTGCTTTTCTAAAAGCAGGTGCGTATTCATCGGACTTAAAGCCCCATAGTACATGCAGAATGTTAGTCATCAGAAAGGGAAGTGTCTCTTGGCTTAAGCCAAGAGACACTTCCATCTTCAGTTTATCCGTTAACAGAAGGAGAAACCCGAAATGACTGACTCGATACAGGGTACGCCAACCCGAAACTTAGTCGCGATTGATATCGCACGCTACTGGAATTATGTTCTGATTGAGAATAGTACAGGCAAGCGGCAGCGATTCAAGATGGCCAACACAGCGGCAGACTTTGACCGACTGATTCAACATTTACAATCTCTATCTGGCCCAGTCCGCATCGGACTGGAGCCAACCGGCGATTACCATCGTTCCCTAGCGCATCGGCTGCTTAGCGCGGGTTTTGAGGTGGTCAGTATCAATTCAGTCGCTCAAGCGCGTTATCGAGAGGCAATGTTCAATTCATGGGATAAGAATGATCCCAAAGATGCGGCGGTGATCCTTGAAATGCTCCGACGAGACGCCTTTCAGCGATACGTGGACCCCATGGTTGCCGGAACGCATGATTTGCAAGAACTCGCAAAGACCTATTACCAGGTGTCCAAAGCACGGACCAAAGTCCAACATGCATTAATTAATCACGGATTACCTTTATATTTTCCCGAAATGCACCGATATTGGGCATGTACACGCAACGAGTGGTTTATTCGTTTCTTGCTCCAATTCCCCACCCCTAGACACGTCCGAGCTCTCTCAAAAAAGGCTTTCGTGCTCGCAGCATGGGATGTCGTTGGACGGAAGGTCAACAAACAAGCCAAACTGGAGGAAATGTGGGAAATGGCGGGGGCGACTACGGCACTGCCCCATGCGCCGGATTGCCTTGCAGTTGAGATGTTTCGGGTAACCCTAACACGTTATCAACAACTCAATCAGCTGCGTAATGAGCTTGAAGCTCGTGCAACCCAAGCTCTTGGTGGACGGCCTGAATTCGAATATTTACAAACACTACCTGGCGTTGGCCCCATCATTGCCTTAACCATCCTCGCCGAAGCGGGCGATGTGCGCCGGTTCAGCCATCATCGCCAATTTTTAAAATATTGTGGCTTTGATCTGGCTAAACAGCAATCCGGTAGCTATCGTGGCAAAGAGCGACTCTCTAAACGAGGTAATGCCAGGTTGCGGCTCGCATTCTGGCTCGCTGGCGTGGGTGCCGTGCGGATGCGTGAGAATTCATTTCGCGATAAATATGAACGATATATTCAATCTGCTCCAGATGATGCAGATGTGCGACGTAAGGCGCTAACCGCTGTCGCAGCTAAAATGGCGCGCGTAGCCTACAGTCTTTGTAAGACGAACCAGCCCTACCGGCAGTTCTTTGAACAAAGTTTACCCAGTGAATCGATCCCTCTCTCGGCAGCCGTTGGGGCGCTTGTGCGACCCCGTAGATAATGCTCGGACCTTTCACTGGGTTCCCTATGCTGTTTTAGGTACGGTAAAGATCGTGGCGCTTGCTTCGAATCTTGTGTCTACTATGGTCAGGCAAGGTTGCCCATTTACGTGAAAGAACACTGGATTAACTGTATTGCTTCATTCGCTATTTTCTGAATTCCAAACGGATTTATTCGCTTGGCTAGAGTTCCTCGTTTTTTTATTTAGATAACCTATTTATGCTATTGCATTTAGTACGTTGTCGATACTAATATCGAGTAAAGTCAATTCATTTTGATATGAAGTCCAATTCAGCATAGTTGTGCAACTGTTCTCTTTGAATTTCACATTCCAAACTTGGACTGCACCGCCTTTACTACCGCCTACTTTGATGCGACCTTTTGAAAAATCTTGCCAAGCTATTGAATCAATCCATCCAAAAAAATCCTCTAACTTTCTTTCGCATTTACCCGTTTTTACAGACCATAACATCATTATTCCATGCTGATCCACCGATGCCAAAAAATCCTCATCTGGAGAAAAATGAACACTTCTTACTTGATTATGATTCTTGAGCGTATACAGCTCTTTCCAATCGGCTACTCTCCATAACCTTGCCGTTCTATCATGACTGGCCGACGCCAAAAATTTTCCATTAGAGGAAAAACTCACACTGCGCACAACATCATTGTGCGCATCGAATGTATGTAAAATTTCTTTACTTTCTACATTCCACAGCTTTACAGTCTTATCTTCACTACCAGACGCCAGAACATCCCCATTTGGAGAAAAGCTCACGCTTAAAATTGTATTACTATGCCTTAGCGGGTGTAACGCTTTTCCATTTTCCATGCTCCACAGCCTCACTACATTATCCTGACCTCTTGACGCCAAAGATTTGCCATCTGGTGAAAAAATTACATTACTGACCTCAAGAGCATGCCTTTCTGATGTGTTCCTGACTTCTCCATCTTCAACTCTCCAAACTTTAACTATGCCATCCTCATCTCCTGCCGCCAGGTATTTACCAGAGGGTGAAAAACTCACACTGTAGGATAAGTGCCTAAAGACAGCATTTTCTCTTTACCAGCAAAGCGATACCATAGCCGCCACCAACGGGAAGCATTCGGCTGGACGAGTAAAAGCAACCCGCCATCACCTGTGAGCTTAAGAGGTTTTGTGGTCGGTTTTGTATTGCGAATCAGAATATCTGTGAGCGCCATAGTGGCTCCGTGCGGGTAATTTTTTCACAGCTGTGGGTAACAATATCTGAAAGTTACCCACAATTTGCACGGACTGCCTCTTGCTAAACCTGGGCATTATTTGCAACAAAAACCTCGCCAACCCTTTTAAATACTTGTATTTTTTGTTAAAGCTTGGCGACGTTTGCACTATAACTGGCGGAGAGAGGGGGATTCGAACCCCCGATAGGCTATTAACCTATACACGCTTTCCAGGCGGGCGACTTAAACCACTCATCCATCTCTCCGACAAGCCGCGCATTATAGCAAAGATCAAAACTCAGCGTTGTGAGAAATCGACCCATACCGCTTAATCTATGCGAAATGGCCAATAAAATCTAGTGAGCGATGATCAGAGGTACAATACTAATGTTGGTGAAGCTACGCTGCTGTTGTAGCTCGTAAGCCATTGCTTCTTGTTCATTTTTTCGCAAACTTTTACTCATGTCCACTGCCGACCCATCGCATAAAAGTTCTCATACACCGTCGCTCAAACCTTTGCCCGCGCTGATTTTCTTTAGCCGCTGGTTACAACTCCCTCTATATCTCGGGCTGATTGTTGCACAAGGTGTCTATGTGTACCTCTTCTTGGTTGAGGTATGGCATCTCGTCAGCCACACACGCACGCTTAATGAGACGGCGGTTATGCTTGCCGTACTCAGCTTAATCGATGTAGTCATGATCTCTAATTTATTAATCATGGTCATCATTGGCGGCTACGAAACTTTTGTCTCTCGACTCGGTCTGGAACACCATCCAGATGAACCGGAGTGGCTCGATCATGTTAACGCTGGCGTCTTAAAAGTTAAGTTAGCCATGGCGCTGATTAGCATTTCGTCAATTCACCTGCTAAAAACTTTTATTGATGCAGGTCAGCGCGATACACATACGGTTATGTCTCAAATCTTAATCCATCTTTCTTTCTTACTTTCAGCCGGGGTGATGGCTTGGGTCGATAGAAGCATGTCACGCCCTCATTCGGATACATCTCCGACGAACGGCGGCCACCCACTCAAATAACGGAGTCTCATTATGCAAGGCGATAAAAAAGTCCTCGACTATCTCAATGCTCAACTCAAAAATGAGTTGACCGCAATTAATCAGTATTTTTTGCATGCCCGCATGTATAAACATTGGGGGTTGGATAAGTTGGGACAGCATGAATACCAAGAATCGATTGGCGAAATGAAACATGCCGATCTGCTCATCGAACGTATTTTTATGTTGGATGGATTGCCCAACCTGCAAGATCTGCACAAATTATTAGTGGGCGAAGATACACAAGAGATTCTGCAGTGCGATTTGAAACTTGAATGTATCTCTCAAACAACTTGTAAAGAGGCGATTGCTTACTGCGAATCTGTACGAGATTTCGTGTCGCGTGAGATTTTTGTGTCAATTCTTAATGATACTGAAGAACATATTGATTGGCTTGAAACGCAACTGGAGCTTGTCGGTAAGCTTGGCCTACAAAATTATCTGCAAAGTAACTTCAGCTCAACGGCTCCTCAAGCATAAATTGCGGTGGGTTTATCATGCGCGTGGCTATATCTTGTGGTTTTTTTGTTATAAAAACTAATCCCTCTGATTGATCATGGAGTCCATTTCTAGCCATGCCCACGCGCCGATTGGGGTATTCGATTCAGGGGTAGGCGGCTTGTCAGTATTACGCGCAATTCACGCTACGCTGCCCGCCGAATCTCTGATTTATTGCGCTGATTCATATCATGCGCCTTATGGCGAGCGTGATAACGCTTTTATTATAGAGCGCACGCTTGCAATCAGCGCCTGGCTCGTGCAACAAGGAGTCAAGGCGCTGGTGGTCGCCTGTAATACAGCGACCGCGCAGGCCAACCACCTACTGCGCGAAAAATTCAATATCCCGATCATCGGCATTGAACCTGGCATTAAGCCTGCCGCCCTATACTCAAACTCACGCGTAGCCGGCGTACTGGCTACGGCCAGTACTTTGCGTAGCGAAAAATTTCACCGCCTAATAACGGCTTATGCAGCGGATTGTCGATTTATCTGCCAAGCGGGCTCTGGACTGGTGGAAGCGATTGAACGTGGCGAAACAGATTCAGACGCAGTGTCAGCCCTGCTTAAAGCCTATCTTACGCCGATGCTTGACGCAGGTGCGGATACGCTAGTGCTGGGGTCAACCCATTTCCCTTTTCTTGAGATAGCAATCCGCCGTATCGCTGGCGACCAGCTTAGGTTGATCGAAACCGGAGAAGCAGTCGCCCGCCAACTCACTCGAAGATTAGCGGCCCAACAGTTATGCGCGCCGCCAGATGCCAAGGTAACGCTGCGTTTGTATTCAACGGCGAATGATGGCATCCGGCTACAGACGCTGGCCAGCCAATTCCTGAAGACCGATCAAATCGCTGAACATATCAGCATTCCTTCAAGTTCAGCTGGTGCTTTAAGCTAAAAAGCTGAACTGGTGCATATTTCTCGAGTCCTCTTCTTTACGTTAGGCAAACTCCCCTAATTTAACATAATGTAACTATTGCCCCCTTGCAAAAGATAAAAACTTGAATGATAATGATTAGCATTACGGATACATAGTGTATCCATCTGCCCATCGAATCTTATTGGGGTGTTACTATGATTATCTGCGTGTGCAAGTCCGTTTCAGATCGCTCAATCCATACCGCCATCCATGCCGGTGCGAATTCCCTAGAAGCATTGCAATTTGAATGCGGCGTCGCATTGTGTTGCGGTAAGTGCGAAAATGCTGTTTCTGATCTGCTGGCTAACCACAATAATGCAAGTACCCCCTGCGGCGCGGCGCCATTAAATTTTGTTAACCGCGCAGCAGCTTAAATAAGGCCTCACTATGGAACTCTGGATTGGCATGGCGACTGCGCTATGTATTTCTTGGTTAATTTTCCGCAAATGATGCGCTCTAATTGCGTCACCCAATAATCGTGCGCGTAGAATTTGCTTGATCAATTTTCGCATTATCACTCCCCTCTTCTGTCTTGTGTCGGCCCTCCATATAGGGGGCTTTATCTATTTCCTAAAACCAATTAGCCCAGCACTCTCAAAACCGGTGTTAGCAAGCGCCATAACCGTCGAGTTGCTTAGTCCCGCGCCTCTGCCCATCACGTCTTTTCTTAAAGCCCCCGCGGCAAAACGCTCAAGCGCCACGCCCACACTACCCGTGCCCACAGCACCAAGCGCAAACGCTCCAATTAATCAAACTCATGCGGCAATAGCCGTCATGACCACGCATACGATTGAGCCAAGCTCTCCCCCAAACATTGCCCAGCCTAACTGCTTGCTCAATCCTCCGACCTATCCGCCGTTATCGAGGCGGCGCGAAGAAACCGGTACCGTATTAATTAGCATTATGATTGACAAACATGGCACAATTGAAAGTGCTACGATCAAGCAAAGCAGTGGCTTTAAACACCTTGACCAGGCCGCTCGTGAAGCGGCGTTAAGCAGTCAGTGCCGCCCTTGGCTTAAAAACGGTCAGCCGATACGCACCACTAGCGATATCCCTTTTATATTTAAACTCGAGGGCTAACCTTTCGATCGATTTAGATCGATTGCTCCGAGTTCAGCAAGCATCCAATCCTAAAAGGCATATGATGGAACACTATGGTTTAGCCCACCTCTGGCATCAGGGCGATCCGGTCATACGAGCGCTCACCTTAGCGCTGGTTCTCATGTCAACGCTCTCATGGACCGTGATTCTAGCCAAAACCTGGCAACTTATTTGTTTGCGCCAGCTTACAAAAAATGCAGAGCAAGCATTCTGGCATGCAGATGGGATTGAGCATGGGATCGAAAAACTGGGCAAACGAGCCGGTAATCCATTTCTTGCGCTCGTACTAGCCGGCCAAGAAGCCGCCAGCCATCATCAACAAAACCAACCTTCTCTCCATCACCGGATGGATATTAGCGATTGGATCACGCGTTGCTTAAAAAGCACGCTAGATGAAAACCTGATGCGCCTGCAAAGCGGCCTTGCGCTGTTAGCGTCAATTGGTTCAACTGCGCCTTTTGTGGGTTTATTTGGCACAGTATGGGGTATTTATCATGCGTTATTGGCAATTAGCGAGAACGGGCAAGCCTCTCTCAATCATGTTGCGGGGCCAGTGGGTGAAGCGTTGATCATGACCGCCTTCGGCCTTTTTGTCGCGATTCCAGCAACGCTGGCTTATAACGCATTCACGCGCAGCAATAAAAGGATTGTGAGTAAATTGAATCGTTTCTCGCATGGCCTACATGCCTATTTCGTCACTGGCGCGCGGCTGCGCTCAAATAGACGCAGCGAGTTAAAAGTCGCTGCCCGCTAAAAGCGTGCCTTAGCTCTCTCATAAGCCAATATAAAATACTTTTTAGCCAAGCTTTGCAAAGCTTAGACAACACCGACAGCCATGGCCAGCAATCCTTTTATCAACGATAACGAAGAGACACTGATGAGCGAAATTAATATGACGCCATTAGTTGACGTAATGCTTGTCTTATTGATGATTTTCCTGGTCACGCTACCGGTTATGCACCATGCCATCAAGCTCGATCTGCCACAGGCCAGCAACCCAAAGACCGAGATTAAGCCAACTCAGATTAAGTTAACCTTACAAGCGGATGGCGTCGTGCTGTTGGATCAACAAGCTGTGGATGACGCTACGCTACGGGCGCATTTTCTAGCCGCAGCTAAAGTCGAGCCGCAGCCAGAAGTGCATTTATATGCGGATCGCGCTGTACGCTATGAACATATTGCTCGTGTTATGTCAGCCGCGCAGTCTGGCGGTTTGGCAAAAATTGGCTTTATTACGCAACCGGACAAGCCAGCAAGTTAAAAAAGTTATTTCTGCCGTTACAAGGCATTTCCAAGGCTTGATGCAACAGCATCTGACCAAGCTTGCAAAATTGTCTCGACAAACCGTCCAAACCCTTGAGGTTGGCACCATTGAGGACTTGGGTTTTGAACGGCTCTCGAGACTATTATCAGTGCTCGGTCTTGGCTTTGATAAACTTTCTCTTACGGCTCTCGGCTGAAAAAACGAGGCCTGTGGATGGCGGCAAAGACCTCGAGCGTCAGTTATCAGCATAATCTCTCCGAAGAGATGCTCGAGCGCACCCTCGCGACTGGAAGCCCACCTCGGCTACTTACTAGACAAGCGCCGGTCAAATATGTGGTTATGGCTGTCGAGGAAACCGCTCAGCATGCACAGCGGGCACCGTCTGAAATTTGGGCAAACGTGGCGCGCTTGGCAACGTCACTTGCGCCAAACAGAGAAGAGTTATGGATATAAATTATTCTGCGCTGCCTGCGGGACCTTGGGCAAGCCTGTACCTGAGCCGGACCGGCGAAACTTAAAAACTGCCCCGCGGCAAAGAGGCGTCTTTAAAACAATGATTTTGAAGGGACGAGCAAAGAATATTCGTTTGTATTCTAATTCTACCGAAAAGCTGGATGGTGCCCAAGAGAGGACTCGAACCTCCACGGAGTTACCCGCTAGTACCTGAAACTAGTGCGTCTACCAATTCCGCCACCTGGGCCATGCTTATTTTCAGCAAGGGCGTCATTATAGCCAATTATTTTGTATTGTGCATACAAATTGCCCCAAATTAAAACTAACCCAAGGTAGATAAAAAAATAATAGATTGACTCACATCATAGGTAACTGAAGAAAGTAAGGTTATCCATGATGAAAAAAACGAAAAGTAAGCATATTTCAACTTTATGCCCAAGGGCGGTTAAAATATCGGGTTTCCAGCACAATCCGCTTAACGGTCTTTTTCGCGCCCGTCATCTATGTCAAATAAAAAAACTTCGTGCTTTGAACTGCGCAGTAGCTCTTTTGATACGCTACTCTTTACCGTTAAAACGGCTGACCTTGAGGTTTTGCACCAAACCTTAAAACGCCGTTTCGAAGTCGCGCCAGAGTTTTTTGCGAATGATATTGTCGTGATTGATGTGCGCCCTTTGCATCCTGACGAAACGATAGAGATTGATGCGCTAGCTGCGATGTTACGCGAAGTGCGCATGTATCCAGTGGGAA
Source organism: Mycoavidus cysteinexigens (assembly GCF_003966915.1). NCBI lineage: Bacteria > Pseudomonadati > Pseudomonadota > Betaproteobacteria > Burkholderiales > Burkholderiaceae > Mycoavidus > Mycoavidus cysteinexigens. The sequence goes on along the minus strand of NZ_AP018150.1, from coordinate 799,309 downwards.
TTGCAGCTCACGAGGCCCAACGCGTCTGGGCGCAACAAAGTGATCTGCCGTTCGTTGAAGCCGGCGTTGGTCGGATTCCGCCATCCGCGGCGCATGCCACAAACCCTGTAACGCCACCAACGCCCAAGCTAGAGCAGCCCATTGAAGACTATAAATCAGCGCTGGTCATCGACAAACCGCTACGCTCCGGCCAACAAGTCTATGCCAAAGGGGATTTGATTGTGCTGGGTGTCGTGAGCTATGGTGCGGAAGTTATTGCTGAGGGACATATTCATATTTATGCTCCGCTGCGCGGACGTGCGCTCGCTGGCGCACAGGGTAATCTTAATGCACGGATTTTTTGTACCTGTTTGGAGCCTGAGTTACTTTCAATTGCAGGTATTTATCGTACTACCGAAACGCCATTACCGGCTCAAGTGCAAGGTAAGCCCGTGCAAGTTAGTCTCTTAAATGAAAAATTAGTGATCGAACCACTCAAATTAACTTAATAAATTGGTTTAATCCAGGTAACATAATCATCTTTTTAAATGACTTTGATTTTTAAATCAATTGACGGATTCAAGGACCTAGCCAGATGGCGAAAATTATTGTAATTACTTCGGGTAAAGGCGGTGTGGGCAAAACCACTACCAGCGCAAGTTTTGCCGCAGGTCTCGCTTTACACGGTCACAAAACAGCGGTGATTGATTTTGATGTGGGTTTACGCAATCTTGATTTAATTATGGGCTGCGAGCGTCGCGTCGTCTATGATTTAATTAACGTGATTCAAGGCGAAGCCAAACTTAGCCAAGCTTTGATCAAAGATAAAAAATGCAGTAATCTTTTTATAATGCCTGCATCGCAAACGCGGGACAAAGACGCATTGACTCTAGAAGGCGTTGGCAAAGTTATTCAAGAGCTGGAGGAGATGGGTTTTACCTATATTGTTTGCGATTCGCCCGCTGGGATTGAATCAGGCGCACTGATGGCGATGTATTATGCAGATGAAGCAGTGGTTGTGACTAACCCAGAAGTCTCTTCAGTGCGGGATTCAGATCGTATTTTGGGAATTTTAGCTTCAAAAACCAAACGCGCGATTGACGGCAAAGAGCCGATTAAAGAACATTTGTTAATTACCCGCTACAATCCAAAGCGCGTTAATGAAGGTGAGATGCTGTCTATTACAGACATTCAAGAAATTTTACGGATTGAATTGATCGGCGTGATCCCCGAATCAGACGCTGTGCTGCATGCGTCCAATCAAGGCGTGCCGGCGATTCATCTAGAGACCACCGATGTCGCTGAAGCCTATAAAGATGTGATCTCGCGCTTTCTTGGCGAAACCAAACCGCTGCGTTTTACTGATTATCAGAAACCCGGCTTATTACAACGCCTTTTCGGCAATAAATAAGGTAAGGATATGTCAATACTTTCTTTTTTGCTTGGCGAGAATAAGAAAACTGCATCGCTTGCCAAAGAGCGCCTGCAATTGATTATTGCGCATGAGCGCTCAAATCATACTCCGGCTAATTATATGCCCGCGCTCCAGCGTGAACTCCTCGCCGTAATTTCAAAGTATGTGAAAATTGCGCACGAGGATATTAAAGTTAAGCTTGAGCAGCAAGATAATTTAGAAGTGCTGGAAGTTAAAATCGAAATTCCGCAAGCCTAAAAACGCCAGCATTTACCTGCCTTACAGGAAATGCTGGCCCAGCCACCAAGCCAGCGCCGCCATTGAGGCAGAAGCTGGAATCGTCAAGATCCAAGCCCAAACGATATTGCCCGCCACGCCCCAACGCACGGCCGCCAGCTTTTGCGTAGCGCCAACGCCAACTATCGCACCTGTAATGGTATGCGTAGTGGATACTGGGATGCCGAGCCAAGAGGCCAAGAAAAGTGATATCGCACCGCCAAATTCAGCGCAAAAGCCGCCCACTGGTTTTAGTTTGGTAATTTTTTGCCCCATGGTCCGCACGATGCGCCAGCCGCCAAAGAGCGTGCCCAGGCCAATAGCCAAATAGCAGGCTGCAATCACCCACATTGGAGGGGCGTCGAGCGTGGCTGAAGCATAGCCAGTTGCCAGCAAAAGCATCCAGATAATGCCGATGGTCTTTTGCGCATCGTTACCACCGTGCCCCAGGCTATACAGGCCAGCAGAGATTAATTGATAACGCCGAAAACGTCGATCAACCTTGCTCGGTGTCGTGCGCAAATAAAGCCATGACACCCCCAACATCAAGAGCGACCCTAAAAAGAAGCCGAGGAGCGGCGAAACAAAAATAAAAGCGATGGTTTTACATAAGCCATCGATATTTAACGAACCAGGACCTGCTTTAGCTAACGCTGAGCCGACCAAACCCCCAATCAGCGCATGGGATGAACTGGACGGAATACCATAGTACCAAGTAATCACGTTCCAGCCGATGGCGCCTATAAGCGCGCCAAATACGACATAATGGTCAATAATCGATGGATCGATCGTGCCGCGGCCGACCGTTGACGCTACTTTTAGATGAAAAATAAAGTACGCAATGACATTAAATAAAGCCGCAAATATGACTGCGTGATGGGGTTTAAGAACGCCCGTAGAAACCACGGTGGCAATCGAATTTGCCGCGTCATGAAAGCCGTTCATGAAGTCGAAGATTAGGGCAATCGCCACTAAAAAGACGACAACCCACAGTCCCAAATGAATCGATGACATTAAGATTTCCTGATATAAGCTCGTGCCACGCTAAGCGTTTTCTAGCACAATGCCTTCGATAATATTAGCGACATCTTCACATTTGTCCGTGACCTCTTCTAGCAGCTCAAGAATCGCTTTGTGCTTGATTAATGACTTAACATCGTCTTCTTCTCGAAAGAGTTGAGAAATCGCTGCTCGCAATAAGCCATCTGCCTCCGTTTCCAAGCGGTCAATGACTGCGCAGATGGCTAAAATTGCGCTCGCGTTTTTCATGTCTTTGAGTAAAGCCACTGCCTGCGCCACCTGTTCACAACTGCCTACGCAAATACGCGCAAGCTGGCCTGCCTCAGGCGTGAGAGAGCGCACATCGTACAGCCAGACGGCGGTAGCCACATCTTCCATTAAATCAAGGATGTCATCCATCGTCGTGATGAGTTTGTGAATTTCATCCCGATCAAATGGCGTAATAAAGGTCTTATGCAACAGATCAATGGTTTCGTGCGTCAGTTTATCTGCTTGATTTTCTTTAAGTTGCACATTTTTTTTATGGACTTCAGCTTCATCCAGTTGATTGACTAAACGCTCCAAATCATGGCTAGCGTCTACTAGGCATTTTGCATGCGCATTAAAGATTTCAAAGAACTTACCCTCTTTGGGCATAAAGCGACTGAACATCTCAATCCTTAAACAAGGGTCTATTAATTACTGAGGCGCGAACCATTCAAAATAAAATAGCTCTAACTTATAAAGTGCGCTATTGTACCTGGGCCAGCCCATTTATCGAGCATGGCAACAAATTATTTAGCAAAATGGTATAAAAATCTCACTAATCGTTATACATTGGCTGACCCGCGAAATTGTCGAATTTGGTGTACTGCCCTAAGAAAGTCAGCCGCACCACGCCAATTGGCCCATTGCGCTGCTTGCCAATAATAATCTCGGCCGTGCCTTTGTCTTGACTATCGGGATTATAAACTTCATCACGGTAAATAAAGAAAATCACATCGGCATCTTGTTCAATCGCGCCAGATTCGCGCAAATCAGACATTACGGGGCGTTTATTGGGCCGCTGCTCGAGCCCACGGTTAAGCTGCGAGAGCGCGACAACCGGCACATTGAGTTCTTTTGCCAAGCTCTTGAGCGAACGTGAAATTTCCGAGATTTCGGTGGCGCGATTTTCACCCGAAGAAGCCGATGACATCAATTGCAAATAGTCAATAATAATTAAACCTAACTGTCCGCATTGGCGTGACAAGCGCCGCGCGCGGGCACGTAATTCAAGCGGATTAAGCGCGCTTTGCTCGTCAACAAAAATTTGCGCGTCGCTCATTTTTTGCATCGCGTGCGTCAGTTTGGGCCAATCTTCATCTGTCAATTTTCCGGTGCGAAGCCGGTGCGCATCCAAGCGCCCAACTGAACCCAGCATCCGCATCGCCAGTTGCGTTCCCGGCATTTCCATTGAAAACACGGCTACTGGCAAGCCATATTCAACTGCAACATATTCGCCGATGTTCATCGCTAGCGAAGTCTTGCCCATAGACGGGCGTCCCGCAATAATAACCAGTTCACCACCATGTAAGCCGGAAGTCATGCGATCCAGATCGACAAAACCAGTGGGCGTACCCGTGACATCAGTTGAATTTTCTTGGTGGTATAGCGTATCGATACGCTCCACCACTTGCGATAGCAACGGTTTAATTTCAATAAACCCCTGCCCACCACGCGTGCCTTCCTCCGCAATCGCAAATACTTTTGATTCTGCCTCATCCAGTAGCTGACGCACCTCTTTGCCTTGCGGATTAAAAGCATCGCCTGAAATCTCATCGGCCACCGTGACCAGCTTGCGCAGCACTGCGCGATCCCGCACAATTTCTGCATAACGGCGGATATTGGCGGCGCTAGGCGTGTTTTGCGCTAGCGCATTCAAATAGGCGAGTCCGCCGGCCTCCTCCGCCTTGCCGGATGAGGTCAGCGATTCAAACACGGTGATCACATCGGCTGGACGCACCGCCGCAATCAATTTACCGATGTGTTTAAAAATCAACCGGTGATCATAGCGATAAAAATTACTTTCTTGTAAAAAGTCGGCGATTCTGTCCCAGGCGCTATTGTCGAGCAACAGCCCGCCTAATACCGATTGTTCAGCTTCAATCGAATGAGGTGGGACTTTGAGGGCAGTGATTTGAGGATCTGTATTAACTGTATTCATGGCGCCTGGGATTATCGCCGATTTATCGGTGTTGCACACTCTTTCACCTGGTTTATATTCATCGGCGCGCAGATTACGATCACACTTCCTTCCCACACTGGGGCGCTCAAAAAAAAACGGAAGCCAGTTAACCTAGCCTCCGTTTTTATCTCTTAGTACTGCTACGAGCATTGACTGACGTTTACACGTGCTCGCCAAGGACCGATACAGTTACATTCACGAGCACATCCGTATGCAGCGAAACCTGCACCAGATGATCACCGATCATCTTAAGCGGCCCGTCAGGCAAACGTAGTTGAATTTTCTCGATCTCAAAACCCTGCGCTTTCAGTGCATTGGCAATATCGGTGTTCGTTACGGAACCAAATAAACGCCCATCGACGCCTGATTTTTGCGAAATTTGCAAGGTTGAACCGGCTAATTTTTCGCCTAGCTCTTGTGCCGCAGCCAGTTTCTGCGAAGCGGCTTTTTCAAGCTCCGCACGACGTACTTCAAACTCTTGAATGGCTTCTTGGGTCGCGCGGCGGGCTTTTTTCTGTGGCAGCAAAAAATTACGCGCATAGCCTTTGGCAACCTTAACGATATCTCCAAGGTTACCGAGTTTGGCGACTTTTTCCAATAAAATGACTTGCATTTTGATTTTGGCTTGCATGTGTAAGCTCCTTATAACTTTTTCGAGATCAGGCGTTATGCAGATCGGTGTAAGGCAGCAGCGCTAAAAAGCGCGCGCGCTTAATTGCCCGATCAAGCTGACGCTGATAACGAGCATGGGTGCCGGTTAAGCGAGCAGGCGTAATTTTGCCGTTTTCGCCAACAAAATCCTTGAGTACATCAAGGTCTTTGTAATCGATTTGTTCTACTCCAGCCACTGTGAAACGACAGAATTTTTTACGCTTAAAAAGCGGGTTCTGTTGTGGACGGCGCTCAAATTTCTTTTTGCCTGTGAAACGTGCCATGTTAAATCCTCTGAATATCCTGCAATTCTGTAATATGAAATATTAATGTGCGAGCCTGACGACGGCGTGGCGCTAAAAAGCCCGTGAAACGAAACGCTTGCCCCAGTGCGCAAGCAGCCAGCGTACCGCTTAACTCGCCTACGCCAACGGCCGATAATGTTAAATCGACCAGGCGTGGAACCCCGGCTTCACTTACGCGCGAACCATGCTGCAACAGGCAATTTACAATGGGTATGCCTGCCGGCGTATAGCGGACTGCCTCACGCTCAATCACAGACGCCTCAAGCACGAGCTGGTTCACCACCGATTCCTGGCTTTACCGTCGACGCGCCCTTATGCTGCGGCTTCTGGCTCAGCCTCTGCCGGCTGCGCCTGGGCGGGAGCATGGCTTGCTTTCTTCGCCTCTTCACGTTGCACTTCTTTCATCATCGGCGAAGGGGCGGTTTCGGCTTTCTTCATTTTGATGGTCAAATGGCGCAGCACAGCGTCGTTGAATTTGAACGCATGTTCCAATTCAGCCAAGGTTTCGCCATCGCATTCGATATTCATGCAAATGTAATGCGCCTTAGCGAGCTTGTTGATCATGTAAGCCAGCTGACGCCGTCCCCAATCTTCAAGCCGGTGGATCTGCCCACCGCGCGCGGTAATGGTGGCTTTGTAGCGCTCGATCATGGCAGGCACTTGCTCGCTTTGATCGGGATGTACAATAAAAATGACTTCGTAATGTCGCATGGACACGCTTCCTTATGGCTAATAGCCGCCCAGATCAATACTGGTGCGACAAGGTAAAACCCTATATTCTAAAGGGAAATTGTCAGTTGAGCAAATTCTGTGTCTAGTCTTCCGGAACACCTTATTTTAAAACCGAGCGGATAAGACCTGGGGCAGAAAATCTTGATAGAGGGAGTAGACAATTATTATCTGAGGACATTCCAAAACAGGGTAAGAAAACGAGCCTCACAATAGAAGCATTGGCTGCGGCTGATATGGCTCCACTCGGTTTGTACCTGCTCAGTATGGTAGTCCACCGGAGTATAGGTTTACTAGCCAGGCCGGCTATTCGCTTTTTCCACCATCACGTAATGTCGGACGGGAGACACCACAACGTCGACATACCACGCCCGCATCTCCCAGCTCTTCGTATAGTTTGATCCATTTAAGGCGACAGCGTATTTGTGCGTTCATTCAACTATTTTAATTGAAATGATGCCTGTAAACCACTCAGCTTAAACGCTCAATGGTAACGCATTGCCTACCGCCCCACGTTGTTTCAAAAGGCGTCTATTCATCTCACTTAAACCTTGCACACCTTCAATCAGCGTATCCGCTACCGTTAGCACTTCAGATCTTGTACTACTCCAGCACAGTCTCGCTGTATAGCCTTCTGGCTCTTTTTTGATTTCCCACTGGCACATTGATCCTTTTCCACTGCTCACTAAATACTGGTATCCATTCAGTCCCGTCCAGGCAACACTATACACGGGCTTCCTAAACGCCTGAATCACGCTGAGACACTCACCCGAAGCAGCCTCCCATAGCCGCACCGTCTGGTCAGAGCTGCCCGAGGCGATCTGCGCGCCGCTTGGCGAATACACCACGCTATTAACAGACCAGGCATGGCCTTCTAAAATGTGCCCCGCCGCGCCGCTGTGCGCGTCCCACAGACGAACCGTCTTGTCATCACTGCCCGAGGCGATCTGCGCGCCGCTCGGCGAATACACCACGCTATTAACAGAGTCGGTATGTCCTTCTAAGGCGTGCCCCGCCGCGCCGCTGTGCGCGTCCCACAGACGAACCGTCTTGTCCATACTGCCCGAGGCGATCTGCGCGCCGCTCGACGCATACACCACACTAGTAACCCAAGAGGCATGTCCTTCTAAGATGTGCCCCGCCGCGCCGCTATGCGCGTCCCACAGACGCACCGTCCTGTCAAAACTGCCCGAGGCAATCTGCGCGCCGTTCGGCGAATACACCACGCTATTAACAGACCAGGCATGGCCTTCTAAAATGTGCCCCGCCGCGCCGCTGTGCGCGTCCCACAGACGAACCGTCTTGTCATCACTGCCCGAGGCGATCTGCGCGCCGCTCGGCGAATACACCACGCTATGAACCCAAGAGGTATGTCCTTCTAAGGTGCGTATCGCTGCGCCACTGTGCGTGTCCCACAGCCGTACCGTCTTGTCAAAACTGCCCGAGGCAATCTGCGCACCGCTCGGCGAATACACCACGTTATTAACAGACCAGGTATGGCCTTCTAAGGTGTTTCCCACCGTGCCGCTGTGCGCGTCCCACAGCCGCACCGTATTGTCAAAACTGCCCGAGGCGATCTGCGCGCCATTCGGTGAATACACCACGCTAATAACAGTGTCGGTATGGCCTTCTAAAGTGTGCACCGCCTTACGGCTGTGCACGTCCCACAGCCGCACCGTATTGTCCCAACTGCCGGAGGCGATCTGCGCGCCGCTCGGCGAATACACCACGCTCAAAACAATGTCGGTATGTTCTTCTAAGATGTGCACCGCCGCGCCGCTGTGTGCGTCCCACAGCCGCACCGTCTTGTCCATACTGCCCGAGGCGATCTGCGCGCCGCTCGGCGAATACACCACGCTCAAAACAGTGCCGGTATGGCCTTCTAAGGTGCGCCCCGCCGCGCCGCTATGCGCATCCCACAGCCGCACCGTATTGTCACCACTGCCCGAGGCGATCTGTGCGCCGCTCGGCGAATACACCACGCTATTAACAGAGTCGGTATGTCCTTCTAAGATGTGCCCCGCCGCGCCGCTGTGCGCGTCCCACAGCCGAACCGTCTTGTCATTACTGCCCGAGGCGATCTGTGCGCCGCTCGGCGAATACACCACGCTATTAACCCAAGAGGTATGACCTTCTAAGATGTGCCCCGCCGCGCCACTGTGCGCGTCCCACAGCCGCACCGTATAACCACCATTGGAGGCGATCTGCGCGCCGCTCGGCGAATACACCACGCTCCAAACAGTGTCGGCATAGCCTTCTAAGGTGCGGATTTTTGCCCAGCTTGAGGTGTCATAGAGGCTGATTATGCCGTTTCCAAGACCCATCGCACAGGTTTTCCCATCCGGTGAATACGCGCAAGAATAGACTTTGCTCTCTTCTTGCACATACGCCCCTTCACCAAACTGCACCCCGGCCATCTGCGCACCGCTTAAATTTGCCTCGCGCAGCCAGCTCTTGCGAAGACTGACCTTTCTTAAATCCGCTCTTTGTAACTGGGCCAAATCAAATACGCCCCCACTCAGATCCGCCCCGGGTATCTGGATTGTGTTTAAATCGGCTCCATTAAATTGAACCCCCGCTTTGACCAACACGGTGATTGCATTTGCTGCTGCTTTACGGATAGCTTCTTTATCCACTTGGCGCGCCGTATCCTCATCATTCGCTTTCGAGCGCTCGATTAATGCATGCAATTGCTTTTTAAACAACGGTTCTTTCCGCGCGCGTTCAACCAGAAACCCTAGAATCGCCGGTTCATTCACAAAACTCTTCCGCGCTAAAAGGGTATCGAGTAAATCCTTTTCCTCTAAAACCGCTCTTACATCCAATGAATAGTCACTTTCAAAACTCAGCCGTCGCGCTCGATTTGGCGACCCGTCTATAGAACGTTTCTCCTCTGTCACGCTCGTGTCGCTTTGCCCCGGCTCAAACACTGAGCGCGCCACAAAATATTCCAACAGCGATTTATGGATAAACTGATATTGATTTTTGTTACGATTTAACGGCCACGCTTCTCGCAGTAACCTCTTTTCGTCTTCTGGCCCAAAAAACTCCTGTTTCCACGTCTTCTGATCTTCAAAGCGAACATATTTCACAATCGGGTTGCCCCGTTGCCGTTCATAAATCTGGACCGCTAATTCCTTGACAAACGCAATGCCATTCGTTGTAAAGCCCTCATCAATCAATTCTTCAAAGACTTTCTTTTCTTGAGCTTCAAGCGTTTTCTCTGTTAAAAAGCGCTGCTTTCCACGCTCGAACCATTGCTCCACAAACTCGTCATATAACGCCAATCGGGTCAGGCGCGTCTTCGTTAATTCCTGTCTCTGATTGGTTAGACGAGGTAGCACGTCCAGCGTAATTTTCAACAGAAAAGGATTGGTCACCAATTCTTCCAAATGGGGAATACTTTGGAGGACTGCTTGATAATCCTCTGCTGCCCACTCTAGTGGATTCACTTTCGCATATGCTTCTGTATACCGCTTAATCTTTTGATCTGAAAACGGCGCGACGACCAGTGCTTGCAACTGTGTCGCGTCTTCAGGTTGAAAGCGCGCCCGATCATCCTCACCAAAATATTCCGAGCGACAACCAATAATCACTTGGCCTTGCCATCCCCTTTCTTGATTGATCTCATTTGTACGATATAAATTCCCAGATTGTTGACTTTCATCATAACTATCTAAAATAAAGACAAATTCGTGCGACTGCTTTAATTCCCGAATCTGCTTCTGGCTGAAGCCTTTCAGATGCAGATGTTTTTCCACCAATTCGTGGGTTGGATTGTCAATTTCCGGTAGGGCGATCAATAAAGGGATGCGTTTTTGTTTGGGATCGTTTAAATAGGAATGCCATAAACTCGCTTCCAGAGCGCGGTTAAAAGTCGACTTGCCGGCGCCGGAATCCCCTAACAGTAATAAAATTTTCTTCTTAGGATTGCGGAGAAATTCGTTGACTTTTTCCGTGAGATCGAATGTCACTGTATCATGCAATGTTGCTTTACCTAGCGGCTCAACATACAGTCGTTCGTCCTTTTTCCATTCATTGACACGCGCTCTTCTCAGTTGCTGCACATCATCTTCAACTTTGGGCTTATTCTGAGCGCGGCCCAATAGAGTCGGAGAAGTCGGGGCCAATGCCGGCTTATAAAGAGGCTCAAGGCCTTTCGCCGCATCTTTTTGACATGATATATAGAGCTTTCGTTTCCGGGGGTCGTTGATTTTGGCTAAATGTTCTAATAGGTCTTTCGCCTCTTTCGCAACATTAGACGCTATCGCCAATTCTTTGATAATTTGAATGACCCGCTTTTTAGCCGAAACAGATTTGCCCCACACCGCGTCGTTTTCATACAGATCGCCTAAAAAGCGCAGAGCACTTTGTTGCGTCTCTTCATCTAACGCTGGGTTCGCCGCTAATTGGCCTAAACGCTCACTTAAGCCCCATTGGAACGCTTTATGTTGACGGCAGGTGGCTTGTCGCACAAACGTTTCAAAGTCAATCAATTTGCGCTGTTGCAGCAGCACATCTGCGCCTTCTAAGGCTTTATACCACTTACCTTTTCTCTCAAACGTTAAGCCTTCTTGCAGACAACTCACAAAATCTTGCCCGCTTTCAGCAAGTGAACTCACCGTCTCATAAATTTCGTGCGCGGTGTCCCATACCCCACCTATGCCGCCCACTCCATCCGATATATCGCCCAAACTGTCGACAATTTTATTCAGATCAAAACCTTTTACGGCGCTGATTAAGCCCGAGACACCTTTGAGCAGGCTGCTCCCGCGACGCACCGCGCCTTGCCACGGCGTTTCATTATCCGGCACATAGGCTAAGGCCTGGCACGCGTAAGCCGCTTGATACATCAGGTAGGGATTGTCGCCACCTTGTAAATCTTTGAGGTAGCCTAATAACGGCTCGCGCAGGTTCTCGCGGTCTACATCTTGTACATAATCGGCCATCGCATCCAAAATAGAGGATAACGCAACCATTAAGCGATACACATGGTCCTCACTTTGACCATGGGTTTTTTGTAGGCGCTCGCTAATGACCTTTACAATTTTAACTAAATCATCGGTATCCAAATACTCGGGCCCAGCGTTACGGATCATCTGCGCTAAACCGTCGAGTAAATCAGCTTCTAACAACGTACTGCGCTCAATACCGTTGACCAACCTTTTGAGTAACGCATTAAACAATTCTTTAGTCAGCCCCGGTGCCAACACCACCACTTCAGCGACGGACATTTCTTTCAATTCATCTTTGACAAACACCCGGATCACATCAGTCGCCAGGTTCTGGAGCCGTTTGGCTTCCGACGGGTCTATCTGAGCTAACCACGTTTGCGCCTGCTCAGAGAATTCAATGTCTGGATTGGATTGCGACGATAATAAAATCAGGCCATTCGCGAGCTGCTCAAGGTTCTTGGGAGGCTTATTGGCCACTGGCAACGCACCTTCCAGCACCGGTGCGGACACATTCTTTTTGAAAAAAGGGGCAAAAAAGCGCTCCGATCCCCTCCCCTCCAAGCCCAAATCGGCAGAAGCCATGACATAGGGAAGAACAGACGCTGAAACAAACGCTTTAGATAGGGAGGGCGAATTCGATTCGCCAATGCTTAAGCGACTGAAGAGAGCACTATGGTCGGATGCTGACGAAGGCAAAGGATTGACCCGGCCTGGCGCTTGGGCATGTCCCCATTTTTCTGCTTTTTTATAGCTGTCCTGGGCTTTATCGAACTGCTCCAATTGGTCTAATATTTGACCGCGATCAAAGTAGGCTTGGGCTATTTTGTTTCGTAGGGTCTGATCCGACTGAGTCTGGGGGGCTTGGGCCTTTCTTACAGCTCTTTTCATCTGGGATAATGAGGCTTCCGCATCGTCGCATAACACCAAAGCAATATTCAGATCTGCGGTCTTGCGGGCTGTCTCTAAATAAGAGTTAGCAAGGTCCAGTGTTTGCTCTGGTGAAAGCGCGCTCCGTGATGATGAAAAGATGCTGCCCAACATAGATGCCCCCGGTTATTAATGTGTATGACGCAGAGCAGAATGGACACCGGACGATGTACGAATCCCCGGAGTCAGCCGTGCTCGCGCGCACACGGAGTATATCGATACTTGCTAGAGATCAGTGAGTTTTATTAACCACTCTTTACTTCAATTTTTCTTCTGTAGTAATTAGCAGCAAGCACTAAGACGATTTTGTAGGGGCTAGGAGACCGCCGCACGGTGCGGATGCGTTCGACAGTGGCGATGCTTCAACCAGGAGACGATAGCATTTTGATGCTTTTTTCGGATCTTTCTGAAAACCCCACTCATGTCGGGTAGCAGCAGTACATTACTGCACCACCGACCGGGTGACCGGGGGCAGTCACCCGCTCCCGGTTCCCTGGTGTTGACTCCATTTTAAAACTGAGCGGATAAGACCCTTCCGACTCACGCTAAATCCAACAATACAACTCCATCATTCGCTCCCCGTTGCTTCAACAACGCTCGATTCATCTCGCTTAAGCCTTCTGCGCCTTCTATTAACGTATTCCCCACGTTCAGTGCCTCATGCCCTGAACTCCAGCACAGTTTCACCTTATAGCCTTCGGTGTCCTTTGCGAGCTCCCACTGACGCACCGAGTTGTCAGAACCGCCACTCACTAAATAGTGCCGGTTGCCCGTGGCTTTCCAGGCCACACTCTTGACAGCGCTCCTAAACGCTTGAATCACGCTGAGACACTCACCCGAAACGATGTCCCACAGACATACCGTATTGTCACCACTGGAGGCGAGCTGCGCACCGCTCGGCGAATACACTACACTATAAACAACGGAGGTAGATTCTTCTAAGGTGTGCACAAGGACTCCGCTGTGCGCGTCCCACAGACGTACCGTCTTGTCAGAGCTGCCCGACGCGATCTGCGTTCCGCTCGGCGAATACACCACGCTATTAACAAAGGAGGTATGTCCTTCTAAGGTGTGCACAAGGACGCCTCTTTCCGCGTCCCACAACCGCACCGTCTTGTCAGAGCTGCCCGACGCGATCTGCGTTCCGCTCGGCGAATACACCACGCTAGTAACAGCTTTAGTATGTCCTTCTAAGGTGTGCACAAGAGTGCCTCTTTCCGCATCCCACAGACGCACCGTAGTGTCCCAACTGCCCGAAGCGATCTGCGTTCCGCTCGGCGAATACATCACGCTATTAACATCACCTTCAAATCCTTCTAAGGTGTGCCCAAGGGTTCCGCTTTGCGCGTCCCACAGACGTACCGTCTTGTCATAACTCCCCGAGGCGAGCTGCAAACCGCTCGGCGAATACACCACGCTATTAACAAAGGAGGTATGACCTTCTAAGGTGTGCCCAAAGGCTCCGCTTTCCGCGTCCCACAGCCGCACCGTAGTGTCCCAACTGCCCGAGACGATCTGCGTTCCGCTCGGCGAATACACCACGCTTCTAACCCAGTCGGTATGTCTCTCTAAAGTGTGCCCAAGGACTCCGCTTTCCGTGTCCCACAACCGCACCGTCTTGTCAGAACTCCCCGAGGCGAGCTGCAAACTACTCGGCGAGTACACCACGCTATTAACAGGGTCGATATGTCCCTCTAAGGTGTGCACAAGGGCTCCGCTGTGCGCGTCCCACAGACGGACCGTCCTGTCATCACCGCCCGAGGCAATCTGCAAACCACTCGGCGAATAAACCGCGCTAATAACACCATTTGTATGTCCTTCTAAGACGTGCACAAGGGCGCCGCTTTCCGCGTCCCACAGACGGACCGTATTGTCCTCACTGCCCGAGGCAAGCTGCGTTCCGCTCGGCGAATAGACCACGCTATTAACAGCTTCTGTATGTCCTTCTAAGGTGTGCACAAGGGCACCGCTTTCCGTGTCCCACAGACGGACCGTATTGTCCTCACTGCCCGAGGCAAGCTGCGTTCCGCTCGGCGAATAGACCACGCTATTAACAGCTTCTGTATGCCCTTCTAAGGTGTGCACAAGGGCGCCGCTTTCCGCGTCCCACAGACGGACCGTCCTGTCATCACCGCCCAAGGCAATCTGCAAACCACTCGGCGAATACACCACGCTAATAACACCATTTGTATGTCCTTCTAAGACGTTCACAAGGGCGCCGCTTTCCGCGTCCCACAGACGGACCGTATTGTCCTCACTGCCCGATGCGATCTGTGTTCCGCTCGGCGAATACGCCACGCTATTAACATAGGAGGTATGTCCTTCTAAGGTGTGCATTTTTTCCCAATCCGAGGTCATATACACACTGATCTTACCGTTACCAAGTCCTACCGCGCAGCTTTTTCCATCCGGCGAATAGGCACAGGAAGTAACCCAGCCCTCTTCTTCAAGATACGGCCATTCGCCAAACTGTATCCCTGCCATCTGCGCGCCACTTAAATTCGCTTCCCGCAGCCAGCTCTGGCGAAGTTTCACCCCGCTTAAATTTGCCCCTTGCAACTGTGCTGAATCAAATACCCCGCCTCTCAGATCTGCTCCAGGTATCTGAATACCCTGTAAATCCATCCCATTAAACTGGATCCCTGCTCCTACCAAAATAGTTATCGCATTTGCCGCGCCTTGACTCACCGACTCTGTCTGCGCGGATGCCTTGATCCATCCCAGAAGTGGCTTCACTAGCCCTTGATCCTGCCCAACTCGCTCCACTAAAAACCGCTGAATTGCTGCATCCTCGATCAGATTGAGACGGTTCAATAATCCCTCTGGATCCACTTGTTCCGAATCCGTCAGCTCTTCCCATAAGCGCTGCACATTTTTCATCCCATTCAACGCCACACCTCTCATGGATGCATCAAATCCAACCCCGCTCTCCAGCTCTTCCCATACCGCTCGCACCACTAAATAATCCTGGATCGATTTATGAATAAATCGGTATTGTTGCTGCTGGCGAGTCAACAAAGCGCTAAAACGTAGTAGCTTTTTTCCTTCATCCTGATTGCTCAGAAAAGCTTCATACCGCTTATCCTGCGGTATCCCGCGGCGAGCGACCGCTGAATATTCTGCTACCGTGGTTTTAGCCTCTGACATGGCTAACGCAAAGTCGGTATTAAATACCTGACTATGTCCGATAAATCCGTCTTCTTTTAAACCATAAAAAGCGTTTTTCTGCGCCTCCGTCAATTTAGACTGAATCGCATCTAAACGCGCCAAAGAACGCTCAAACCACGTCCGCACAAACTGCTCATAGAGTTTGATTCGGGTTAAAGCCACTTGACCGGGCCGAGCCTCGTCTAACGTTGGCAACACGCTTAAGGCCATTTTGAGCAAAAAGGGGGTGCCCAATAGTTCTTTCACATTTGGAATACATGCTAATCTGTCCTGATAGGCTTGAGCGCTCCACTGAGCTTGAGTATGCTTAACATACTGATGAATATAGGTCTCGATCGACTGTTCCGAGAACGGCGCGAGCTGATACTCCAGCAGCACACGTGAACGACCTCGCGGTTGCAAGTGGTTTTTATAGCCTTCCGTTAAATACTCAGGCCGACAACTCAGCAGGATTTTTGCTTGCCATTGATCCAGTTTTTCATCCGCATATAAATTCCTCTGTTCCGCAGGTATTTCATCATAGCCATCTAAGATTAAAATAAAGTGCTGGCTTGCTCGCAACGCCTCGATCTGCTCTGGCGAGAAACCGCATTTATCCGATAAATATTGGCCAATGAGATTCTTGTTGGGCCTATCTATAGTCGGCAAAGAGATATACAGTGGGATCGGTCGCTCTCCCGAAGCGGCACTAAAATCTCGCCATAAGCGACGCGCCAAATGTCGGTTAAAGGTCGATTTGCCTGAACCTGCTTCACCGCGCAGCAACAGCACTTGGGTTTTCTGGCCAGAATCATTGCTTTGCGCTAGATAGGTCGTCACCGCTTCGTCTAAATCAAAAAAGGTCTTTTTATCCGTAACAGTCGTCGCGTGCGGAGCGACATACATCGCCAGCCCATCCTGAATCTCTCCTGGCTCTTCCCACGCAGTGAAATATTCTGCCTCGATATTCTGACCTAAGATGGCCAGCGGTTCTTTCTTCGAGCGCAGTTCTAGGGCTTGCTGCTCTTTAAAACGATCCAGATAGGCGGTTTTTAATTCTCCAACAGCAGTATGCATTTCCTTGATTTGAGGCAGTAGCTCTCTATTCTCTGAATAGTAATGCACATTGACTGTATTATTTTTGCCATGGACTGGAGCATTAATCGTACCTTGGCAGTTTTGTACAACAAGCTTTCCTTCGGGATTATTTGCTTGAATAGACAAGAGGTCGGGGTGGAGCGAAAAATTGGGCCGATACGCCGCAGACGCTGAATTGTTTGCTGGGGCCGAAGGATGTTGTCTTGAGGGGGACTCTGACTCGTTCTCTCTGGCTAAAAAAGCGGCGTATTCAGCGCTTATCTGAGCGAGCGCCATTTCTCTTGCATGGCCAGGATTTTTTGCGAGTTCCGCTGTCGCTAGTTTTAGAGCAGCGTTATAGGATTTTTCAGCATTGACCCGGTCGCCTGCGGCGATATGCGCCTGGGCCACCGCTACATAGTTTTGGGGCGTTATTACTGGGGCTGGCGGAGTCGCTCTCAAACTTTGCCCCCAACCTGATATGTTCAAAATGCTTTCTCCTGTCCATTCATATTTTTTATATTTCAAAAAGTGGTTTCTAAGACAAGCGGGCTGGTGCGCGTAGCGCATTGTCCACAAATCCACTGCCTTACGCTATGATCTTCCGTATATCTCGATTTCTTCTCCGCACAATCTCCTGGTCAACTGCAAAATTGAGCCGCTTTTTCTACTTTTAAAATCTATTAAAAATGGGGGGATTACCGATGCCGGCCTAGAAAAAGAACGCGGACCAAATAGCGTCATGCTTTTGTTATTCTTACCTGATTTGGCACCCCCTCCGTAAACTGGAACACGAATTTCCACCCCTTGCCTGAGAATGCGGAGCAAACGCAGAAAAAGCAGCCGCTAAATCCTGAGAGGGCTGCAGTTGGCTTGCTGCCAATAACTACAGATCTAAGGCTTCAGGGTTGAAATGCACGACGCTCGTGTTATCTGAGCCTCCCATCAGTATATTGCCCACCCAACCTGTTATTTGCACGCTCGTTTCTTCATTTTCCTCTGGCGGTAATTGCGTGCGCTGCCTCATTTCAAGCTCAAACAGCTGTGGCAAGATGCTGTGCTTCATCTCTGCAAGCTGCTCAGAAATTTGCCGAACCCTCTCATTAGAGACAAAAAATACCGTCGCTATATCATCTAAACCAAAATACTTGTTCCCAACCGATGCCGCTTGCCCGTGCATTGCTTTATACATCGCAAGCGCGCCCTTTATTTCCCCGGTTTCTTCTAGACTCTTTAGATACTGCTCTTTCTGCTCTTTCAGATCCGTCGGCAAAGTGGTTAATGATGCAAGGTCAGGTAACGGTTCTTGTGCCTGTTGCTGCTCTAAAATGCTTAGTATTTGCTGCATTTTCTGCTCCAACACGCTTTGCGTTTGCTGCATCTGCTTTTCTAATATATCTTGCATTTTCTGCTCTAGACCAGGCAGATACTCTAACATCTGGCTAATTCCTTCTAACTTAACTGGCACCTGTTTCTGACGAGCATTCTCTCGAACTTCATCTAACAATTGCGTCCCAAGCGGTTCCCGCCAGAGCGGAAACCAAGCCGGTATGTAATCTTGCCCTCCTACTGGCTGAGGTTGGTCTAAGCGCTGCAAAGTCACCTGCGCCATCTGCGTAACACGCTCGTGCCCGCCCCACTGCTGGTCTTGTGCGAGACTTTCTAAAAATTGTTTAGCCTCTTTTTGCACTTCGCCCTCGCTCGTGCGTGCCACCCGCTCTAACCGTTGGCATAAACCTTGTAAGAATTTTTCATTGTGACTATAGCGAGGAGTACGTGCCAGCTTCTCCAGTGCCACAAATTGATTTTCTTCCAGCAATAAATCTGCAAAGCGCAGTGCCGCATACCATCCTTGCGGACGATTGAGTTGTTGCAATCCTGAACTGACTGATTCATATTCCTTCTGCAAAGCCTCGACGGTAATTTTAGCTGCATCGCCCAGTTGAGCCAGTGTCATCGCAATCTCGCGCACGCCAATAAAGGCTTCTTCAAACCGGCTCAGTGAGCTTTCCAATTTTTCAACGTCCAGATTCTTAATTGCAGACGCGATATTTAGAACTCCCGTTCCTATATTAAAAGTGTGGCGTAGTATGCATTCCCATACCGCCTCATTGTTTGGAATATGGACTAATGCCTGGCGCGCATAGCGCGCTTGCCAAGCAAGCTCCGGTTCAGAATGGCCGATTAACCCATCTAGCGTGGCATAAAGTGGTGCCTGGACTCCTTCCCTATCAATTCCACTCACGCCTAAATACGTCATCGCATCAAGCAGTTGCGAGGCCATACACAGCAAGGTTTGACATTCAAGCAGATTATTTTCTTTATGAACTTTATCCAATCGCTCGCGGAACAATTTGAGCACATCCACCAAATCACCAGAATGGACTTGATTTAATAAGTCTGTTGGGCGGTCCCGAATAATCACCACCAGTCCTTGTGCAACCGATACATCCAGCAAAATCGATTGATTTGCAGAGAGCGCATTCACCGTTTGGCTGAGTAACTGCTGGTATAGCTCTGGATCAGCAATCGCGGCAAACGGGACAATTTCTCGGATTAAATCAAAGTAACCTTTGGTTTGGGTCCGGGAAAATGCCTCTAATATATCGCGGGCGAGCTGTTTAAACTGCTTTTCTTGCGCTTCAGAAAGATAGCCCTCTTGTAAACACCAGGCTAAGTGTCGGGTATCGATCAGCTGAGCGAGTTCGGTAACAGGAGGATAGACTTGACCGTGTGAAGGCTTAGGTGAGTTCTGAACTTGCTTAAAAAAGCTCGTAATGGAATGAGGCTGGGATGAAAACCGTTGCTTGATCGCTTCATTGACTCTTAAGGCTGCGCGCCAAGAACTTGGTGTCTCCGGCAACTTTAACTCAGCTATTTTTTCCCTCGCTTCAGTCTCACGTGCATTGTAAGGCTCGATAGTTGCTTTTTTATAACTCGCATGGGCTCGCTTGAATAAAGTGTGTGCGCATGCAAGATCTTCTCTCATAGAGAGCCGACCGCGCTCTTGATGAAGATCTCCTCGCTCCAGGTAGACGGTCGCAATCGCGGCTTCAATTGCTTGATTAGTTGGGGCTGCTTTCTTCAATTCACTCTTGGCTAAATTGAACTGATTAAGCGCGAGATCAAACTCTTGCTTATCCCGATGCTCACGAGCGGCTTTTAGATAATGTTCGCCTCTTTGCAAAGCAACCGTAGACTCGACCTTCCCCCAGAAAGGGGGGACTACAGACATCTGTTCATGACCACCCTTTCGTACTTCATCTAACAATTGAGTGCCTAATGGCTCTTGCCAGAAACAAGACCAGACAGGAAGGTAACATTGACTGCCCACCGGCAAGGGCTTCTCTAAGCGCAGTAAAGCAGCCTGCGCTATTTGTATAATGTGCTTGTGTCCACCCCAGTGAGCCTTGTCTTGCAGGAGGTTTTCTAAGAATTGCTTCGCACCTTTTTGCACTTCAGTATCCGGGTGCATGCGAGCAATTTGTTCCAAACGTTGACATAAACCTAATAAGAAAGCTGCATTGTGCGTATATATGCTATGACGGGCAAATAGCTCAAATTGCACAAATTGACCTTCTTCTAAACATATATCCAAGAATTGCAACGCAGCGTACCACTGCTGTTGCCTAGTTTTTGTCACCCCCCCTGGAGTAGCCAAGTTAATTTTTGCCCCACCTGGATCGAAGCCTTTCATGTCAATGGATAGTTCAGCTAACCGATTGGCAGTCTCTTCTGAACCAGAAAATACCTCACTAAAATAATCAAAAGTTTCTAATGTTTCGTTCAAATCTGACCTGAGTAGCACGTTAGCTACAGTAGGAGCTCCTAGGATTACACTCGGTCCCTGACTCCATAGCTCGCGCCACCGATTATCATCTTTCGGAATATGAGCTAAAGCTTGGCGAGCATAATAAGCTTGAAACTGTAGTTCCGGAACATGAGTTAGATCAGATAGAATTTTATCGAGTGGTTTCTGCACTTGAGCATATAGGATGCCAGTAATCGCAGCTTTAGCTATCTCATCTAGAATCTGAGAAGTAGCTTGCAATAGTAGTTGAATTTTTTCTACGTTGCTTTTTGAATGTTCGCATTCTAAATTTTTTATCAAAACTTTCAGTACTTTAACTAAATGCCCTGAAGTGCTTTTGAGTGAGGATTCGGGTAGATTATGAACTAGGATGGCAAGGCTTTGAAGTGCAGGTAAATATAATACGCTTTCTTGGTCAGCTAGTACTTTATATATCTCATCTAACAAAAATCGACATTGCGCTGGATCCTGCGTACTAGCTAATGGAATAATTTCACGCCATAAAGATAAATCTTTATCTTTATGGCGTGAGAATTTTTGCAATACACTATATGCCAGATCATTTAACTCTTGTTTTACAGATGATTTTAATTGGACTGAACGAAGACATAGCGCTAATTGGTGAATATCTTTAATATCACGTGGATTTTCCACCGGCTCATAATTACCAGCCAATTGTGGATTACATTTGAAGAAAAATTTGCTTACTCGACTCAATGCTTCATGCGCAATATGTGAATCAAATGTGTGAGCAATTTCATAACTTGCGTTTGCTTCTTCAATATAACCTAGATCTCGTAATCGGTCACCATGCGTCAAATAGAATTGGGCCAAATTTTGGTTGATAGCTGGGGTTCTTTCTGCAGGAAGAATTTTGTTGAAGGTTTCTTGTGCTTCGACGAACAGACGCTTGGCTTCATCAAAATTCTCATTTTGCTGTTGCTGATAAGCCAGATCTAAACACTCTTTACCCTTTTGGAGGTAATAATTCGAATCTTGACTAAACACAGTACTTTTAATACTGAAAACCCCAGATATTTTATCCATAATTATGTATATAAGGCCATGCCGGCGGACCAATGCACTTCATAGCTATATAGCTCATGTAGTTTGGAATTAAATCTCTCAGATTTAATTTTTCTTGTTTGAACAGCCGGTCGCAGACCTGCCTCCTGTTTAAATTAAGTAAAAATACGATAATAGCCGATATTTTCATGGCATCTTTACTCGGTAAATATAAATTATAAATTTACTTCACTTTAATTTATAAAAAATAAAATTTTGAGCATCTTGATTGATACCATCAGGCATAATTTAAAATTATAAAAATCATCTATATTAATTAACATGCTTGTTAAAAATTATTAATAAATTCCAATTCTTTCGATTTTCTAAGATTTTTTCGTGAGGTTTTTTGTCTTTGCTCAAGCAAACGAGCATTCATCGGATCTAAACCCTGAGACTCTCCAAATACGCCTGCTACCATCAATTCGTTTTGAGAAGAGGCCCAATATAATCCGACGTCTGAGGTATTTTCTTTGCTTATTTGCCAAATATGAACGGCGCTGCCTCTACTACCTGCTACCATTCCGAGGTTATTTTCAGAAGATTCTTGCCAGACAATAAAGCCAGCTAGTCCAACAAAACCCGCATGGGTTGTCGAGCATTTACCCTCATCTATTGACCACACTTTCACAGTTCCATCCCAACTACCAGAGAGGAGGTTAGAACCATGTTTAGAAAAATTTAGGCTACTTATTCCATCACCGTGCTCTGCAAAAGTACTATTTTCTTTCTCTTCATTTATTTCCCAAAGCCTCACAGTTTTATCATCACTGCCCGATGCCACCAGTTTGCCATTGGGTGAAAATTGGACTGCCTTCACATCCTCACTATGTTTGTGAAATGTATATTTCTCTATCCAGTCTTCCACATTCTGGCTTTCGACGCTCCATATTTTCACCGCTCCACTTCTATTACCAAAAGCTAGAAACTTGCCGTCCAAGGAAAAGTTCATGCTTTTGATTACGCTATCCTCTTCGAAAGAATAAAGTGCGTTTTTGTTTTCTACATCCCATATTTTTACTATTCCATCTTCACTTCCCGAAACCAGGAACGCAGAATTTGGAGAAAAACTCACACCCAGCACGGCACTCTCATGCCCCTCAAGCTTTCCTGATAACTCTTTTGAATCTACATCCCATAACATCACCGTTTTATCTTTACTTCCAGAAGCTAATTTTTTGCTTTCTAACGAGAAGGCCAGGCTTAGTACTTCATCGTCATGTCCTTTAAATGTATGGAAAGCTGATCCCTGCCCATCTTTCACGTTCCAAAGCCTCACAATTCCGTCTTCGCTTCCCGAACTCAAGTATTCACCGTCTGAAGAGAGATTGGCACTGCTTACCCAACTACCCTGCCTTGTAAGCACATGCGGCATTTCCCCGTGTTGCACTTTCCAGAACCTCACTGTACCGTCATAACTTCCTGAGGCTAAAACCTCACTCTGTGACGAGGAAGTTTGTTCATCTGTCGAAAAGTTCACACTACTCACCCAGCTACTGTGTCCTTCAAAAGTATGCAATATGCTTCCATTTTCTATACTCCACAGCTTTACTGTTTTATCTGCACTTCCCGATGCTAAAATCTTATCGTCTTTTGAA
This sequence comes from Mycoavidus cysteinexigens, assembly GCF_003966915.1. Classification (NCBI taxonomy): domain Bacteria; kingdom Pseudomonadati; phylum Pseudomonadota; class Betaproteobacteria; order Burkholderiales; family Burkholderiaceae; genus Mycoavidus; species Mycoavidus cysteinexigens. The sequence goes on along the minus strand of NZ_AP018150.1, from coordinate 776,149 downwards.
AAATCTATACTTGTTATCCGACCATTATGTCCTTCAAAAGTATAAAACTCATTTCCGTCTTTAACCTTCCATAATTTAACTTTTTTGTCGCTGCCTCCTGATGCCAGAAAATCATTATTTCGCGAGAATTTTACGCAATTTACTCCCCAATCGTCGTGCCCTTTAAGGTTATATAAAATTGACACCTCCTCCTCTTCCAATTTCCATATTTTCACCACTCCATCGGACCTCCCCGATGCAAGTAACTCGTTATTTTGGGAAAAGCTCACGCTGTTCACCCGACCCATAAATTTTTCAAGCTTATATAATATTTTGGGTTCTTTCAAATCCCACAAATTCACCTGTCCATCTTTACCTCCAGAAGCTAAATATTTATTGTTTTTTGAAAAATTAATACTTAGCACTCCGTCCTCATGGCCGACAAGCTCCTCTTTCTGCCCTCCAGGCTCTTCATCCCAATGCCAAAGTATCACCTTATTATCTTCACTCCCCAAGGCTAAAACCTGACTATCTGATGAAAAATCTATGCTCCGGAATTTGCCAACACATGCTTTCTTTATCTCTAAAGTTTGCGTTTGATATAAATGAACTTTATTAGAAGTACTGACGGCCAACCAGTCTTTATTGCAAGAATAACGGCAATCGTATACCCCTTCATCCATCTCCAAACTTGGTAGTTCGCCAAAGTCAACTTTTTCCAGATTTGCTTCTGCTAAATTTGCTCCACGCAGCCATGCATTTCGGAATTTCACCTCACTGAGATTTGCTCCTTTAAAACATGTTTGGTCAAATATCCCGTAACTTAAATCTGCTCCACGCACATTAACTTTACTTAAATTCAATTTGCTTAAATATATCTCTGCTCTGACCAAGATCGTGATCGCATTCGCCGCCGCCATACTCGTGCCATCTTGGCTCGTTGATGCTTTGATCCACGCCAATAGCGGTTTCACCAACGCTCTGTTTTGTTGCACTCGCTCGGCTAAAAAAAGCTGGACGGCTAAATCCTCCACGACATTCAATCGGTTTAATAACGCGTTTAAATCGACTTGAATAGAAGGATCAAGTACTTCCCATAACGCGCGCATATCCTCTCTTCCGTTTAACTGCTCAGAACGGTTCGATAACTCGAATCCAGTGAATTCTTCTAGCTCTTCCCATACCGCACGCGCCACTAAATAGTCCTGTATCGATTTATGAATAAAGCGATATTGCTGCTGCTGACGAATCAGCAAAGCACTAAACCGCAGTAAATTCTTTTCTTCATCCTTATTACTCAGAAATTGCTCATACCGTTTATCCTGCGGCATTACTCTGCGAGCGATCGCTGAATATTCCACCACCGTTGTTTTAGCCTCAGCCATCGCCAGTGCAAAGTCAGTATTAAATACCTGGCTATGCCCTATAAATTCGTCTTCTAAACTGCAAAAGGCTTTCTGCTGCGCACCCGTTAATTTAGGCTGAATCGCCTTTAAACGAGCGAGAGAACGCTCAAACCACGTTTGCACAAACTGCTCATAGAGTTTGATTCGGGTTAAAGCCACTTGACCGGGCCGAGCCTCGTCTAACGTTGGCAACACACTTAAGGCCATTTTGAGCAAAAAGGGCGTGCCCAATAACTCTTTCACATTTGGAATACGTGCTAATCTGTCTTGATAAGCTTGAGCGCTCCACTGAGCTTGAGTATGCTTAACATACTGATGAATATAGGTCTCGATCGACTGTTCCGAGAACGGCGCGAGCTGATACTCCAGCAGCACACGGGAACGACCTCGCGGTTGCAAGTGGTTTTTATAGCCTTCCATTAAATACTCGGGCCGACAACTCAGTAAGATTTTCGCTTGCCATTGGTCAAGTTTTTCATCCGCATATAAATTCCTCTGTTCCGCAGGTATTTCGTCATAGCCATCTAAGATTAAAATAAAGCGCTGGCTTACTCGCAATGCGTTGATCTGTTCTGGCGAAAAACCGCATTTATCCGATAAGTACTGGCCAATGAGATTTTTGTTGGGCCTGTCTATTGTCGGTAAAGAGATGTATAAGGGGATCGGTTGCTCGCCCGAAGCCGCACTATAGTCCTGCCATAAGCGGCGCGCTAAGTGGCGATTAAAAGTCGATTTACCTGAGCCCGCTTCACCGCGCAGCAACAGCACTTGGGTTTTCTGGCTAGAATCATTGGCTTGCGCTAGATAGGTCGTCACCGCTTCGTTTAAATCAAAAAAGGACTTTTTATCTGTGAGGGACGTCGCCTGTGGGGCGACATACATCGCCAGCCCATCCTGAATTTCTCCGGGTTCTTCCCACACGGTGAAATATTCCGCCTCAATATTCTGGCCTAGGACGGCCAGAGGTTCTTTCTTCGAGCGTAGCTCTAAGGCTTGCTGCTCTTTAAAACGATCTAGATAAGCGGTTTTCAATTCCCCAACGGATGTATGCATTTCCTTGATTTGAGGCAGAAGCTCTCTGCTCTCTGAGTAGTAATGCACGTTGACCGTGTTATTCGTGCCCTGGACTGGAGCATTAATCGTACCCTGACAATTTTGTACGACAATCTTTCCTTCGAGATTATCCGCTTGAATAGAAAAGGGCAGAGAGTCGGACGAAAAACTAGGCCGATGCGCTGCCGAGGCCGAATGGTTTGCGGGGACCGAAGGGAGTTGTCTTGAGGAGGCATCGGACGCGTTCTCTCCGGCTAAAAAAGCAGCGTATTCAGCGCTTATATTGGCAAGCGCCATTTCTCTTGCATGGCCAGGATTTTTTGCGAGTTCCGCTGTCGCGAGCTGTATCGCGGCATTATAGGATGCTTCAGCATTGACCCGGTCGCCTGCGGCGATATGCGCCTGGGCCACCGCTGCATAGTGTTGGGGCGTGATGACCGGTGCTGGCCAAGTTGCTCTCACACTTTGCCCCCAGCCTGATATGTTCAAAATGTTGTCTCCTGTCCATTCCAATTTTTTTCTTTAAAAAGCGGTTTTTAGGGCGCTTCTCTAGAATACGAAAAGAGACTCTTTTCGGCTCGCCTAATATAGAGATCGCCACTTTCCCTTTCTCATCCTGTCACGTTGCACAGCGTCTTAGCCCTCTACCCTTTTCTAAGGCCTGGCTTCAATCAACGCTGATGGCTAGTTCAGCGCGATTCTATCAGAGCATTTTGAGCGGATCTTAAGAGAGAGTGACCTCCCACAGCCACAGCCGATTTCAGGTCCATGGCTCAGAAAAATTTCTCTTCTTTCCTCTTCCCTCTTAAGAAACAAATTATAAGCCATTGATTTATAAATTTTTTTTTAAATATTTTGTATAACAGGCGTAAGCTGAAAGCTCAATTTTTGGGCGCGCGCTCAAGAAACAAATTTAAATATTTGATAAATAATGATTATTTTTCGTTTATTTTGGAATCGTAAAAATAAATTGAGGCTATTTTATTTCTTCAACACACCTTGCGGCCGATAAGCTGATTATTAACGTCAGCATCTGTAATAAAAATCAAGTTAAATCTGTAATAAAAATCAAGTTAAATTTTCCATCCATGGTGATTGACGTTGTAGGATGCTATTAAGCATAGAGATGAGTTTACGAAGGACAGCAATAAGGGCCACTTTTGCAGGCTTTCCGGCTGCTCTTAAGCGCTGGTAAAAGGCTTTTAAATCTGGGTTCCAGCGAGTACAAGCTAGAGCAGACATGTAAAGCGTTCGCCGGGCGAGTGCTCGACCGCCTTGAATGAAACGTTTGCCTTTGTGTTTACCGCTATCGTGGTTGAAAGGCGCAACCCCTACGAGAGCAGCCAGCGACTTATGGTTTGACCGACCTAGCTCTGGCAAAAAGGCAATGAGATGCCAGGCCGTTAAATCTCCTACACCTGGAACGGAAGTCAACAAGGCATGCGTCGAACGCATGTCAGGCGTACCCTTGTACTGTTCAATGGCCTGCTCTATGTTAGCTATCGCCTTATCCAACCAATGAATATGCGCCTTGAGAGAACGTTTGATCAAGGCGTCAGTACAGTGCTCTAAATGATTGATTTCTCGTTGTCTATCTTTGCCTAATTGTTCGCGCCGTTTGAGCCAATCACCCAATTGTATTTGTTCTGCTGATAGTATCGGTTCATCTGCCTCTACCTGCATTGTGGCTGCGTAGGTTTGAATCAGTTTGGCATCGATTTTGTCCGTTTTTGCCAAGTAACCTTTACACCTGGCAAAGGCTCTGACTTTATTGGCATGGGCAACATGCACAGGGTAGCCTGCTTTTTGTAACCTCATCACCCATTCTTTTTCATAGCCGCCGCTTGCTTCGCATACAACTGCTCCTAAGTCGTTACCTGCGCTGATAAATTTTTTCAATGCTTTGATAAACTCACGCCATCCTTGTTCTTGGTTAATGACTTGAAAAAAAACTTCACCCATTTGTACATCTAAGGTACCTTTGCTGATATCTACACCCACATACGCTTTCATCGGACTAGTCTCCTAGTGGATTTGAACAGTTAGCTTTTCGCCTTACTTGTCGACCGGATTCGAGGCTTGCCCTCTCCCATCTGTTCGGCGCTTGCTAAAATAAAGAAGCAGGGAGGATCTTGTCTGACGTCCGGCACATTACATTACCTGTTCGGTTTGCGATCCCTCCCTGCTTACCTTATACATTGATCAAATCTATAAGGTAAAATCAATATACAAGTTCAGGTTACGCCAGCGTATTTTGCATTTTTCTAGATAATCTGACCTTGCCCCCATTTAGTGAATCCCTTAGCCGAGCAGATTATGCTGCCAGCGAGATTGGGCGGGCAAGCCACTTTTTCTCAAACGTCGCCAGGCCGCGTGGCTGCTCGCGCGATCCGGAGGCGGCTACGCGCTGTCGTTCAAGACGCTCAGCCGGGTGCTGGGGCGTCAGCCGCTCCTCATCTTACCGCCGGCACGACAGTATGCTGAATGGTTCGATGGCCTGGGCCGTGCCGCACAATTTCGGATCTGTGCCACTTGCTGCCAGGCGCGGGACTGAATAAGCAGTGCGGCACCCGCACTGCTCGATGCGCTCGCTTTTGAACCTTGGCTTAGAATTAATGAATGCCTTGGCTGTTCAAATACTCTTCGTAACTGCCCTGATAGTCATGAATCACGCCGTCGTTTCGCACTTCAATAATACGAGTTGCTAGACCACTCACAAACTCACGGTCATGCGAGACAAACACCAGCGTGCCGGCAAAACGCTCAAGCGCGATTTGGAGCGACTCAATGGATTCCATATCCATATGATTGGTGGGCTCATCCATCAACAGCACATTATGTTTGCCAAGCATCAAGCTGCCCCAAATCAGTCGACCCTTTTCACCACCAGAAAGAACTGCGACCGATTTTTTGACATCGTCCCCCGAAAACAGCAAACGGCCAAGCGTACTGCGGATGACTTGATCATCATCCCCTTCCTGCGCATGGCGCGCAAGCCAGTCTGTAAGAGTGATTGGGGTGGGAAAAGCAGCGGATGAATCTTGCGGCATATAGCCTATATTCGCATGTTCAGCCCATTTAATGGTGCCCGCATCCACCGCTAAATCGCCGAGCAGGGAGCGCAGCAAAGTGGTTTTACCCACGCCATTTTCCCCAATGATGGCAATTTTCTCACCGGCTTGCACCGTTATACTAAAGCGCTCAAAAAGTGTGCGATCGTAAGCTTTTTTAATCCCTTCGGCGGTGACTGCAAGATTATGCAGTTTTTTATCAAATTCAAAACGAATAAACGGATTTTGGCGCGAGGACGGCCTAATATCTTCAACCTTAATCTTTTCGATTTGTTTCATGCGGCTGGTGGCTTGCCGGGCTTTTGACTTGTTCGCGGCAAAACGGCGCACAAAATCTTGCAACTCACCTACCCGCTCTTTGGCTTTTGCATTGGCCGCCAGTTGACGCTCACGCGCCTGGGTAGAGGCAAGCATATAGTCATCATAAGTGCCCGGATAAACTTTGAGCGTGCCATAATCCATATCAGCCATATGCGTGCACACAGCATTTAGAAAATGGCGGTCATGCGAGATGATGACCATGGTTGAATTACGCTGATTTAAAATATCCTCAAGCCAGCGGATCGTATTAATGTCAAGGTTGTTGGTCGGCTCATCCAGCAACAATACATCGGGGTCTGAAAAAAGCGCTTGCGCCAGCAACACGCGCAGCTTCCAGCCGGGCGCAATCGCGTTCATCGGGCCTTCATGCTGATCGACCGGGATCCCTACGCCAAGTAACAATTCACCGGCCCGTGCGCTCGCCGTATAGCCATCATATTCAGCAAACTTAGCTTCGAGCTCGGCGGCGCGCATGTAATCATCGTCCGTCGCATCTGGATTCGCATAAATTGCGTCCCGCTCAGTCATCGCTTGCCACATTTGCACATGGCCCATCATAACAACATCTAGCACGCGCATTGACTCATAGCCGAACTGATCTTGCTTGAGTTTACCAAGCCGCGTATTGGCATCTAAAATCACATTGCCGGCCGAGGATTCAAGATCCCCGCCGAGGATTTTCATGAAGGTGGATTTGCCGCAACCATTCGCGCCAATTAAGCCATAACGATTGCCTTCGCCGAATTTAACGGAAATGTTTTCAAACAGGGGCTTAGCCCCGAACTGCATCGTAATATTAGCGGTGGATAGCACTGTGCATGCCTTTGATTAAAAAAAGGCTTATTTTAACAGCCAAAGGATAGACAGAAAACTGCTGTCACGACAGATTGTTAGCGTACCGACCAATTTGCGGCCAGGCACGTTTCAAATAATAAAACATTGACCATAGGGTCAGCGCGGTGGCTAAATAAATCAGCCACTCGCCCCACTCCCGCGTATTGATCACAAGGGTATTGGTGGGCTCAGCGCCCCACTCGATACTGATTGGACCATAAAACAGCAGCAATGGAATTGCGATCATCTGGCATGCCGTTTTAATTTTGCCCAGCGAATTCACCGTAATATGCTTGGCTGCGCCAATCTGCGCCATCCACTCGCGCAGCGCTGAAATAGTAATTTCCCGCCCCACAATCACCAGCGCAATCGCCGCATTCAGGCGCGCAAGCTGGACCAAAACCAACAGCGCAGCAGTCACCATCAATTTATCCGCCACTGGATCGAGAAACGCGCCAAAAGCCGAAGTTTGGTTCAATTTGCGTGCTAAAAAGCCATCAAACCAATCTGTTAATGCCGCCAAAATAAAAATTGTCGCAGCCGCAAAATCTTTATCTCTAGGCTCAAGCACATGATCCGGCAAATAGAAAACCCCGACAATCAACGGAATGAGTACAATCCGCAGCCAGGTTAGACAAAGCGGTAGGTTAAATAGCATAAGGTGCCTGCGGCAATCGAAAATAAAGTGGAATTGTGCCGGCTTGTCGCCCGCGGGACAAGTGTCATCGCCGCATTTCAATGCAATTGCTGGTAAATCTGCTTGGCCAACTCCAGCGAAATACTCTCAACGCTTGCCAGCTCTTCAATACTCGCAGCGCTCACGCCACGCATGCTGCCAAAGCGCGCGAGCAAACGCTGCCGACGTTTTGCGCCAACCCCTTCCAGCATTTCAAGCTGCGAAGTTTGGCGCGCTTTCGCCCGTTTAGCGCGCATACCGGTGATCGCAAAACGATGCGCCTCGTCTCGAATCTGCGCAATCAACATTAATGCAGCGCTGTCTCTACCCAGTTCAAGCGGTGCGCGACCATCAGCAAACACCAGGGTTTCCAGCCCAACTTTGCGCCCCTTACCTTTTGCGACCCCGACTAAAATGCCAAGATCGAGACCCAGTTCAGCCAATACTTGGCGCGCGACTTCAACTTGCCCTTTGCCGCCATCGACCAATATCAGATCCGGTAACGCACCGGGCGGCGCTAAGGCCACTTTTTCATAGCGGCGCATCAATACTTGGCGCATAGCAGCATAATCATCGCCTGGCGTCACATCGTTAATCGTATAACGTCGATATTGAGCATTTTGCATCTTGTGCTGGCTATAAACCACACATGAAGCCTGCGTCGCTTCACCCATGGTATGGCTAATATCAAAGCATTCAATCCGTAGCGCCGCAAAGTCCTCGCAGGCGGGCAAAAGGATTTGCGCCAAGGCGCGCGTGCGCGCTTGCTGCGAGCCTTGCTCCGCTAAAAGCTGAGCCAACGCCAGACGCGCATTGTGTTCCGCCATCTCTAACCAGGCTCGTTTTTGGCCACGTGGCTGATGCATCACTCTAACCCGATACCCAGCCTGTTGCGCAAAAAGATCAATTAACTGACGCTCTACCCGCACGGCTCCAACAATCATGAGTGGCGGCATCACATGGTTTAAATAATATTGGCCAATAAAAGCCTCCAGAATTTCCTTAGCGAAAGTCAACGCAGTAGACTCCGCGCCATCTGACTCGTTAGCATCGACGCAAGCGGCCTCAACCAACTCTAATGCATTCTGCACCTGCGTAGGGAAATACGCCTTATCGCCCAAATGCCGGCCGCCCCGCACCATCGCAAGATTGACACAAACCCGCCCACCCTGCATGGCAAAAGCGAGAATATCCGCGTTATTGTCGCCATCTGTCTCCACCGCCTGTTGCTGCAACACCCCTGCCAATGCGCTGATCTGATTGCGCACCACAGCCGCCTGCTCAAATTTAAGCTCGACCGCAAAACCATGCATTTTCTGCTCAAGCTCGCTCATAATCTCGCTTTGCTGGCCCTCCAGAAAACGCACCGCATTTTGCGTGTTGCGCCCATACTCCTCTTCGCTAATTGCGCCCACGCAAGGCGCTGTGCAACGGCCAATTTGATTTAATAAACAAGGACGCGTGCGGTGATTAAAGACCGAGTCTTCACAGGTGCGCAACTGAAACACGCGCTGCAAAATCCGTATACTCTCGCGGACTGCACCGACATTAGGAAATGGCCCAAAATATTGATGCTTTTTATCCATTGCGCCACGGTAGTACACCATACGCGGATAGCGATGTGCGCTGAGTTTTAGATAAGGGTAAGACTTATCGTCACGAAATAAAATGTTGTAGTGTGGCGCGAGCGCTTTAATTAGATTGTTTTCAAGCAGCAAGGCCTCTGCTTCGGAACGAGTCACAGTGGTTTCAAGACGCGCGATGCGTGCCACCATTAATTCAATGCGCGGCGAGCGGCGCGATTTAGTGAAGTAACTCGATACACGTTTTTTGAGGTCACGTGCTTTGCCAACGTAGAGAACTTGGCCTTGCGCATCGTAATAGCGATAGACGCCCGGGAGATGCGGCAATTGGGCGAGTTGTTCTGCGGGATTAAAAACAGAAATATCAGGCATTCGCTAAATTAAAATATTTATTTTGATTTTTTATAAAAATATTTTTGTAGTTTATTACATACAATTCTTTTGCTCAATATTTGATACGAAAATTTGCTTACCATGAATGGGCCTAGTGCATTAATAAATTAAAATAAACTATTAGAAAAGTTTATATAAATATTCTGTTCGAACGGTGCTACACTCGAAAGCTAAGTTTTCGAACGAACTTTCCTTTCCGTTCGATCAGCAAGCCTCATTGAATTTTTTCGTAGAACGTCAAATAGTCAACAAAATGAAACTTCTTAAATTTGCTAGCATCATTGCATTCCAAACACTCGCTGCATGCGGCGGTGGGGATGAGAATAACATGGAAAATGTTGGGACGCCTGCGTCCAAAATAAGCACCAAGAACTCTTCATCACCAGTGGGATCGATTAATATTACTGCACAAAGCGCGATTGAGGACTTAGCAATCGCCGCCGCCCCTATTACAAGCATTTCTGCGATATCAGCTTCGACATCCTCAAGCACCCATTCGAGTCCGATAATTGGCTCTACTACGAATTCACCGTCTCCTACCCCTACCCTCGAACTAGACAACTTTTTTGCGACACCAGCAGCTTCGACGTCCTCAAGCACTCATTCTAGCGAGACTCACGCTGCGCCTATCACGCCTCCCGCTGAAGACCAACAGACTCCTCAGACAATTATCCAGTCTCAACAGCCTCTAAGTGAGCCAAGAAATACCGCCTCAGGTCAGAATGCGCAGCAGGCATCAAGCAGTGGCAGGGAGGTTTCAGACAGTATCGAAAGCCCAAATGGCGTTCTAAAGCCATTACCCCTCATTACTCACCTCCGCTCCAATTCTAACGAGACTTACGCTGCGCCTATCACCCCTCCTGCTGATGATCCACAAACTTCTCCGACGGCTATCCCAGATAAACAACCTCTAAGTGAGCCAGGAAATACTTCCCCAGTGCAGAATTCGCAGCCGGCATCACACAGTAACATGAAAAATTCGGATAGCATCGAAAGCCCAAATGGCAGTGTCACGCCACTAACCATCACCACTCATCCCAGCCTCATCCTTAGCGAAGCTCACATTGCGCCTATCACATCTACTGTTGATGGCCAACAAACCCTTCCGCCAAATATCCAATACAAACAGTCCCTAAGTGAGCAAGAAAATGCCTCTCCCGCTCAGGATTTACAGCGGGGATTAAGCAACGACATTAAAACCTTAGACAGCCTCAAAGACCTAAGTGACACTTCCGATCCGCTATCCATCACTCACAATCCCAATTCTAGCGTGCTTCGTACTGATCCGATGACTCGCCTTATAGATGATCAAGAAACCAATGATGCAGACGACCCATATAAAAACGGCGGGGATAAGAGCGACCACGATATTATTTCAACATCTACTCATAGCTCTAATTTTCTTGACCAGCACTGTTCATTGCATGAAGGCGGTGAAGACACGCAAAACCAAGCTCAGAGGCAAGATCTTCATCAATACACGAATGACACAGCTACAATCGATACAAACAATGCCTCAGAGACAAAAACTCCTACAGAGAGCAAAATTTCAGACAATATGGACAAAGCGACCATGATTGTAACGCGTGAAGAAAAACCAGCACAAATACCTGTACAAAAACTACTTAACGAAGAAAATAACTACCCTGATTTCCAAGATGCGGAAATTTTATTAATCTTCAATGCGAATAACCACTTTGCCGCCACATTAGTAAAAGATGATGAAAATAACTGGTATGGGATATCCAATTATTTTTCAGAAAAAATAATTAAATTACAAACCAATCATAAAAATTGGCTAGACCAGAATATTTTAAATAAAGAAAAAACAAAAATTGTTTATTTTACTCAGCGTCAGCTTGACAACATAGAGCCCATCACAATAGACGAGCTCACCAATAGTCTAGCGTCTCTTCCTGAACAAACCGATCAATCTATCATAGATGCTCTTGGTGAGCTTCCTTCTGGTTCTATTTGCGTTGAACAATCGAGTACTGAAGATGAAGCCAAGTGGGTAAGATCATTTCTAGAAAATATATTTTTCTCCAAAGAGTTGCTGACTAATGATCACATTGATAAGCTAAAAAAAGCCGTCATGCACTCTCGAGCAAAAAGACAAATTAGTGATGACACTGAATCATTTATTAAAGAGGCGCTCAACTCTATAAAAGATTGCGCTCCCAATGATGAATCTTACAAAGCAATGGTAAATAATAGAAGAACCATCTTATACAAAAGCTTTGGTATGATAAAAAATCATGATATAAATACATTTAAAATAGATCAAATTATTTATAATTCAATCGTTAGCTTTTATGGAAACCCTTATTTATCATATAGCCCTGAAGAGGAAAATTCGTTTGTCGAAGTAGCAAACAACAATAAGATAAAGAGAGCTATTACAGATGATGAGGATTTTGTAATTATTAATATAAATACACCGTAAACACTGCGCAAAAAATTATTTTTCGCAAATATTTAATTAAAAATATTATTTATGACAAACAAGCATGTTGAGTGAGACAATGTTCGTTTTTATAGAGCATTGCCCTCCCTACTCACCAACTAATGCCAAGCTGCGATATCTTCTGCACCGTCATCGATAATTTCGGTGACATCGGCACAAGCTGGCGTCTAGCACGCCAGCTTGCTGCCGAGCGCGGCTGGCGAATCCGCTTATGGGTCGATAAGCTACAAGCCTTTAGCCGTTTATGTCCAACCATTGACCCGCAGGCCCGTACACAACAGGTCGGCGACATCATCGTCGAACAATGGTCAACCGATAGTGATATAGAACCCCATATCGAAGCGGCCGATATTGTGATTGAAGCCTTCGCTTGCAATCCACCACCCGCTTACATAGCCGCTATGGCTGACCGCGCTACCCATCAGCGCCCGCCTGTTTGGATCAATCTTGAATATTTAAGTAGCGAACCTTGGGTTGCGGATTTCCATTTAAAATCTTCGCCGCATCCAAGTTACCCATTACGCAAAACTTTCTTTTTCCCCGGCCTGGTTACAGGCACAGGCGGCGTCTTACGAGAGAGCGCATTATTGACCTCACAACAGGCTTTTATAGCATCGCCTAACGCGCGCACTAGATACTGCACTGAGCTGGGCATACCGCCCGCGGCCGCCCAAAGCACTTTAGTTTCGCTTTTTTCTTATGAAAACACCAACCTCGAGATTCTCCTGAGTGCGTGGCGCGAGAGCGCTACCCCGCTGACTTGTATTGCGCCAGACGGATTGATCTCAAGCGCTATTGCACGCTTCTTGGGAATGCCAACCCTCACCGTAGGCACCGTTGCAACACGTGGCAATTTAACCGTATGCGCGGTTCCTTTCGTTGAACAAAATCGCTACGACCCTCTACTTTGGGCTTGCGATCTTAATTTTGTACGTGGCGAAGATTCGTTTGTCCGCGCTCAATGGGCGCAAAAACCTTTTGTTTGGCAGCTCTACTCACAGCAAGATAATGCACATTACGTTAAACTTGAAGCGGCCCTGGCAGCCTATGCGTTAGGTTTGCCCGCTGATGCACGGCTAGCATTGACGCGCTTTTGGCGTAACTGGAATACCGCTTCCTCCTCGTCTGGATCGCTTGACTGGAATGATTTTTGGCAACACCGCAACACTTTGGCGCAGCACGCGCTTGCCTGGGCGCAAAGCCTGGTCAAGCTGGGCGATCTTGCTAGCAATCTAGCGCAGTTTTGCGAATCTCAGTTAAAATAGATACATCATTTTTTAAACTCATAAACAATATATAGCGTATCTTGTAAGGCTCGCATTTTTTGCGCGCAACTAAGGTACGAGATTTATTGGCACAGGACTTTTATGAAAATCGCTCAAGAACTCCGCATCGGCAACGTCATCATGGTCGGCTCCGATCCAATGGTGGTGCAAAAAACTGAATATAATAAATCCGGCCGTAATTCCGCCGTGGTTAAAATGAAAATGAGCAATTTGCTGACCGGCGCAGGCATGGAATCTGTTTATAAAGCAGATGATAAATTTGAAGATATTGTGCTGGAACGAAAAGAAGTGACCTATTCGTACTTTGCCGATCCGATGTATGTATTCATGGATGCTGACTATAACCAATATGAAGTCGAGCAAGAAAATTTAGGGGATGCATTGCATTACCTTGAGGCAGGCATGAAGTGCGACGTGGTTTTCTATAATGGCAAGGCAATTTCAGTTGAATTACCCACAATCTTAGTTCGTGAGATTATCTATACTGAACCTGCGGTGAAAGGCGATACGTCATCGGGCAAAGTGCTAAAAAACGCAAAACTTTCCACTGGGATGGAGCTTCAAGTACCGCTTTTTTGCAATATTGGGGATAAGATTGAAATCGACACGCGCACGCATGAGTATCGTAGCCGCGCCTAATCAATCGTAAGCCGTGAAGACCAAGGATGGTCTGCACGGTTTTTTCAAAGCGCAAGCTCGGCTAATAATGCTTGCGCCGCTAGATATTGCGGATGTTGCTTAAGCTCATGCCAAGGCAATGCCTCGCCACGCGCGGCCAGGCGTTGAATCCGGCGCGCTGAAATGGCGCAAGGCGTGTAACGTAATTCAGACAGCACACGCTCTGCCTCTTGTGGCCGGTTACACACCAGCACCATATCGCAACCCGCCTCCAGCGCGGCTTGCGCGCTCTCGACGAAGCCACCTATCGCCCGCGCGCCTTCCATCGATAAATCATCGCTTAAAATCGTGCCGGTAAAGCCGAGCTGGTCACGCAATATTTGCTGAAGCCAGATTTTTGAGAAACCCGCCGGCCGCACATCCACTGCTGGGTATACGATATGCGCCGGCATCACAGCGGTGAGAGATAAATCTAGCCAACTGTATGGCTGCGTATCGTGCAAAAGATCAGCCAGCGCGCGGTTATCCACCGGCATGGCATAATGTGAATCCGCTTCAACAAAACCATGACCCGGAAAATGTTTGCCGCAGTTGGCCATACCCGCTAATGCAAGGCCATGGTTTAGATTTTTTGCCAGTAACGCGACCACGCGTGCATCATGGTGCAAAGACCGATTGCCAATCGCTTTTGATTGCCCATAATCCAAATCCAATAAGGGTGTGAAGCTCAAATCAATGTTACTGGCGCGCAATTCCGTAGCTAAGATATAGCCCACCGCAGTTGCGGCGCGGGCTGCGAGCAACATATCTTGCTCCCACAGCTCGCCTAGACGGCGCATGGCGGGCAACGGCGTAAAGCCATCAGTTTTGAAGCGCTGTACCCTGCCGCCTTCATGATCCACCGTGATCAGTAAATCGCTGCGCACCGCGCGAATATGCGCCGTTAGCGCCACCAACTGCGCTCGACTCTGAAAATTGCGGGCAAATAAGATAACGCCCCCGGTGAGCGGATGCACAAGCCGGCGGATTTCTTCATCGGTCAATTCAGTGCCTGCAACATCCAGCACCACAGGCCCTAACGTATAAGCAGACGGATTAGACATGGGTTTTATCTTGTTCGGCAATGACGAAGGCAAGCGCATATTCACGCTCGTCACTGATGGTTACATGGGTCTGAATGCGCCGCGCAGCCAACCAATCCGCCAACTCCCCAAGCGCTACCGCAATCGGGCGACCACTTGGCTCATTCAGGGTTTGCAGCGCACGCCAAGTCATGGGCCAGTGCATACCGAGTCCAATCGCTTTGGAGAAGGCCTCTTTGACGGCAAAGCGCGTAGCCAGAAAAGCCAGCCCACGCACTTCGGAACGCACCGCGCGCGCACGATATTTTACCAATTCATCTGGACCCAGCACTTTTTCTGCAAAACGGCCAGCGGTACGCTCAAGCACGCCGGCGACTCGCTCTAGATGGATAATATCCGTCCCAATTCCATAGATCATTTATCCTCCCTAAGCCTGGGTTTGTGCGGCCAGCCGCGCAGTCACCATCAGCGCTTTCATTTCGCGCACGGCGTTTTCCCAGCCAACGAATAAGGCATGAGAGACAATTGCATGGCCGATATTAAGCTCCGCAATATTAGCCAGGGCCGCGATCGGCTGCACATTTGAATAATGCAACCCATGCCCAGCATTGACCTTGAGTCCAAGCGCAACGCCAAGTTCCGCCCCGCGCGCGATGCGTTCAAGCTCTAGGGCGCGCTCGTCTGCGTTACACGCTGCCGCGTAACGACCTGTATGCAACTCAATCACTGGCGCCAGCGTTTCACGCGCTGCGTGGATCTGGGTGGCATCGGGATCAATAAAGAGTGACACGCGAATTCCTGCCTCTGCAAGCTGGCGGCACGCGGTTTTGATTTGATTCAACTGACCGGCGATCTCAAGGCCGCCTTCGGTGGTTAACTCTTGCCGTTTCTCTGGCACCAAGCATACGTCTTGGGGCTGGATAGCGCACGCAATCGCCAACATTTCTGGCGTCAGCGCACACTCCAGATTCATTCTAGTTTGCAACAATGGACGCAAAGCACGCACGTCCGCGTCGCGGATATGCCGACGATCTTCGCGCAAGTGGAGCGTAATCACGTCAGCACCGGCGGCTTCAGCCGCTAGCGCCGCCTGCAACGGATCAGGGTAGTTGACGCCACGCGCATTGCGCAAGGTCGCCACATGGTCAATATTGACCCCCAAGTCAGGGCTAACAGCAGAGGGAAACAAAAGGCTCATAACGTGTGTAGATCGAGCAAAATTTGGCGCGTATTCAGCACCGCGCCCCCAAGATGGTGATGCAGTAAAAAACGCATCAGTTGCTTACTTTGCGTCAGGGTTAAGGCGCGCGTATATTCGTCACGCTCCATATCGATTAAGGTTTGCCCCGCGATCACCGGCCACTGCGCAGGTTCCGTGCCATGCGCCACGCGTACGCCCCGCTCTGGATCAAAGACATAGGTCCCATCTGCAGCCACGGGCTGACGCGTACCGGCAAGAGCATCAAAAGCGCTGGCGTAGCCTGTCTCGCGCAAGAGGATCCGCTCAAAGGAACGCAGCGCTTGCACTGGCGGCGCGCCAGCGCCCAGCCGCGTCAAAGTTAATACATAATGGTCAAAAAGCCGTTCACATGGATCTTCACGTGCACAGAATTTAAGCAGGAGTTCATTCGCATAAAAACCGCATAGCAACGCATGACCCGCTAGCGGCGGCATGCCGCCAACCCATTCAGCACCGGTGAGTGTGCGTAGTTCCGATTTGCCAGCCCAGGAGAGCGCTAAAGGTTGAAACGTTTGTAGCACGCCGCGCAAAGTTGAATAAGGGCGCTTAGCGCCTTTTGCAATTAATGCAAGCCGCCCGTAATCACGACTCAATACATCGATCACTACGCTCGTTTCACGATGTGGGTAACTATGCAATACGAAACCGGGTTGCTCCGCTACGCGGCGCTCCTGGCGCATCGCCGTGCGCTGACCAGGTTGGCTTGAAAGGGTTTGTGCGAGCGTTGCCGGAAGTAGCGGGGCTGCCTCATTCATAGCCATATGATTTTAGGCTCGCCGCATCAGCCGCCCAACCACTTTTGACTTTGATCCACACCTCTAAATAGACCCGAGCGTCAAGGCATTTTTCAATATCCATGCGGGCTTCGCTGCTGATCTGTTTTAGCTTTTCGCCTTTACTCCCAATCAGCATTGCCTTATGGCTATCGCGTTCAACTAAAATCGTCGCGAAAATGCGGCGCAAGCGACCTTCTTGTTCATATTTTTCAATCACCACCGTACTGGTGTAGGGAAGCTCATCCCCGGTCCAGCGAAAGATTTTTTCGCGCAAAATTTCAGCCGCGAGAAAACGCTCGCTACGATCGGTTAAATCATCTTCAGCATAAATGGCTTCACCTAGCGGCAGACGGGGGCGCACTAGGGTGAGTAATTTCTGCATATCGTCCGCGCGCTTGGCTGAGAGCGGCACAATCTCGCCAAAGTTGCGCAATGCGCCCATTTTTTTCAAAAACGGGAAGAGTTTGGCTTTGTCCGCCATCCGATCGAGCTTATTTATGATCAATAGTGTTGGCACCTCGAGCGGAATCAAATCCAGCACTTTTTGGTCTTCTACCCCAAACTGCCCGGCCTCAATCACAAACAATACGAGATCAACCGAATGAATTGCGCCGGCCACGGTGCGATTTAACGATCGGTTTAGCATCCCGCTATATTGAGTCTGAAAACCAGGCGTATCGACAAAAATATATTGTGCATCAGGCAAAGTTCGAATGCCGGTGATTCGATGCCGCGTGGTTTGGGCCTTGCGCGAGGTAATGCTGATTTTATGGCCGACCAGCGCATTCAGCAGAGTGGACTTGCCAACATTGGGCCGACCAATGATCGCAATCGTGCCACAATGGAAATCAGTAGAAAGATTCATTATCACTTCTCAAATTCGATTACAACTTTACTTTTGTTTTACCCAGCACACTGGGTTTTGGCTGGCGTGCGTGTTTTTCGCGCTTTGGTTTAGCGACCGCCGCGGCCGGCAAAATTTGCAGCGCTTCTAACGCACACGTTGCCGCAGCTTGCTCAGCCGCGCGCCGGCTGGTTCCAACGCCAAATACTTTTATCTCATACAGAGGCACCGCGCATTCAACCTCAAACTGCTGGCTATGGGCAGCCCCTCGAGTCGCCACTACAGTATAGTGCGGCAACGGGACTTTGCGGCCTTGCAAAGACTCTTGCAAGAGAGTTTTTGCGTCTTTACCTAGCGTCTCAGGGTTAATCTGCTCAACGATCGGCGCATAGAGATTTTCAATTACAGTTTGCGCAGCGGCAAAGCCACCATCTAAATAAACTGCGCCTAAAATGGCCTCAAGCGTATCCGCTAAAATCGACGGCCGCCGGCTGCCACCGCTTTTTAATTCTCCCTCGCCCAAGCGCAGCGCTTCGGCAAGATTGAGCGATTTGGCGATTTCATAAAGCGACTGTTGCTTCACTAAATTCGCACGCACCCGCGACAAATCGCCCTCGTTTAATGTCGAGAAGCGTTTAAATAGCAGCGCCGCTACCGTGCAATTCAAGATCGAATCGCCGAGAAATTCCAGCCGTTCGTTATGGTTTGCGCTATGGCTGCGGTGGGTCATAGCCTGCTGCAAATATCCCTTGTTACGGAATACATAATGCAGCCGGCTTTCTAGCGAGAATAAGGGCATAACGCTAAGTATAACGCAACCCATGCGCACGGCTAAAACACCTAGCGGTGGCGGGCAGTTTTTGGTCAGATGCCATATCTGCCAGTAAGAACAATCACACCATTAATTAAAATAGCCAATTCGTTTCAAATGGCTAAAATTAAGCCAAATAAAGAAAGCTCTACCAACCAAATTACGATCCGGCACAAAGCCCCAGAAACGACTATCTGCACTGTTGTCTCGATTGTCACCCATCACAAAATAGTGACCGGGCGGCACCTTGCAGACTACGCCATCGTTACTATACGTGCATTGGTCCCGGAACGGAAAATCATCTGCGCCGATGATAAACGAGGGCGCGCCCGGGCTGTTTAGAATTGCGTTTGTTTTATTGCCGATGGTTTGCTGGTAATGCTTAGCGTAGCTTATCCGTTCTTCGTCAAAATAATCCGGCAATGGAGTTTGGCGCACAGCCTGACCGTTGATGGTCAGATTTTTGTCTAGATACGCAACTGTATCGCCGGGCACGCCGATCACCCGTTTGATGTAATCAATCGATTCATCTTTGGGGTAACGAAACACCACCACATCGCCACGCTCTGGATTACGGTTTTCAATTATTTTTTTATTCAATACCGGCAAGCGCATGCCATAATTAAATTTATTCACTAGAATAAAATCGCCTGCTAGCAAGGTAGGTAGCATGGAGCTAGACGGAATCTTAAACGGCTCGACGACAAAAGAGCGCAGTAAAAAAACCACCAAAATAACCGGGAAAAAGTTGGCTGAATATTCAAGCCACCAGGGTTGCTGCAATGCGTCTCTATGCAGCCGAGCCCGCGTCGCCGTCATGCTGTCAGTCACGCTATCGAACTGCTCCAGTTGACGATCGTATTCTTCGAGTATCTGCTTGGCCATCTGACGGCGGCGCGGCAGCAATATTATTTTTTCAACTAGCCAAGCAAGCCCCGTTACGAGCACCAAAATAAAAAGAATCAGGGCAAAATTCATGAAAATTTACTCTTATAGCGACTTTATTTATCTTCTACACGAAGAATGGCAAGAAATGCTTCTTGCGGAATTTCAACGCTACCAACTTGTTTCATTCGCTTTTTACCCTCTTTTTGCTTTTCTAGCAATTTCTTTTTCCGTGAAATATCGCCACCGTAGCATTTCGCCAGCACATTTTTACGCAATGCTTTAATATTTTCACGCGCGATAATATGCGAGCTGATTGCCGCTTGAATCGCTACATCATACATTTGGCGCGGAATAATTTCGCGCATTTTGGCCGCTACCTGACGCCCGCGAAACTGGCTTTGGGAGCGATGCACAATGACTGATAGCGCGTCCACTTTCTCGCCGTTAATCAACATATCGACTTTCACCACATCGGCGGGACGATATTCTTTAAACTCATATTCCATTGAAGCATAGCCGCGCGAGACTGATTTAAGTTTATCGAAAAAATCTAGCACGATTTCAGCCATGGGCATTTCATAAATGAGCTGAACTTGGCGGCCACGGTAGACCATATCGATTTGCATGCCGCGCTTTTGCGTACATAGCGTAATCACCGAGCCGACATATTCTTGTGGCATATAGAGATTCACGGTGACGATCGGTTCGCGGATTTCTTCGATTTTTGAGGGCTCAGGCAGCTTAGCGGGGTTTTCAACCACCGTCAGCTCGCCATTATTTTGCCTCACTTCATATATCACCGTCGGCGCAGTAGTGATCAGATCCATACCGAACTCGCGCTCTAGCCGCTCTTGCACAATTTCCATATGGAGCAGGCCAAGAAAGCCACATCTAAAACCAAAGCCTAACGCCTGCGAAACTTCCGGCTCATACTGCAACGATGCATCATTGAGTTTAAGTTTCTCAAGCGATTCGCGCAGTGCTTCATATTGATTGGCTTCAACTGGATATAAACCAGCAAACACCTGTGGTTTAACTTCCTTGAAACCAGGCAGCGGCGCTAGTGCCGGTTTATTTGCATGACTGACCGTATCCCCTACTTTAGCTACAGTCAGTGCTTTAATGCCGGCGATAATGAAACCCACTTGCCCAGCCGAGAGCGATTCTCTAGCTTGAGATTTTGGCGTAAAGACACCGATGTGCTCAACTGGAAACTGGGCTCCGGTCGCCATCAGCACAATCCGATCTTTGGGGCGCAAAGTGCCATTCACAATGCGCACCAGAATCACCACGCCAACATAATTATCAAACCAAGAGTCGATAATCAACGCTTGCAACGGCGCTTGCGGATCTCCGACTGGCGGCGGTACTTTTGTAATTAACGCTTCTAATACATCGATTACGCCTTCGCCCGTCTTTGCGCTACAGCGCACTGCATCGGCGGCGTCAATCCCAATTACTTCTTCAATTTCTTCAATGGCCTGTGGACAATTGGCTGCCGGCAAGTCGATTTTATTCAATACCGGCACGACTTCGACGCCAAGTTCAATGGCCGTATAACAATTCGCGACCGTTTGCGCTTCAACCCCTTGACTGGCGTCAACCACTAATAAAGCGCCCTCGCACGCCGATAGCGAGCGACTGACTTCATATGAAAAATCCACATGCCCTGGCGTATCGATCAAATTGAGATAATAGGTTTCGCCATCACGCGCGCGATAAGTCAGCGCCGCGGTTTGCGCTTTAATCGTGATGCCGCGCTCGCGCTCCAGCGCCATTGAATCCAGCACTTGAGTTTCCATTTCGCGTGCAGAAAGACCTCCGCACAACTGAATGATACGGTCAGCAAGCGTGGATTTGCCGTGATCGATATGGGCGATAATCGAAAAATTTCTTATATCCTTCATAAATAATATTTTTTTACTCGCTATCCGATCAATTTCTTTTTGATAAACATGGCAGTGGACACGTTGTGAAAACTACCCACGCATAAGGCTGGTTGCACATTATACTGTAGTGGCGATGCCATCCGCATGGGTATTGTCAATCGAATTTACCACGTGTATCTTCTATTCATCAGGAAGTCGATACGCCCTCCTCTGCGTAGCAGTTACGCCATGATGGCTGATAAAACTTAATCCACTTATTGGCCTGTCTCGGCCCCAACTCATGAGCATAGTGCGCCAGCATGGATCCACGGTGCTGAAAAAGTATGTGCCACTGGCTTGCAAGTCAGTGTTTCATCCTTTTCCCTAACGCGAAATCCAGCGTTGACCTTCCCGAATTTAACCGAGGACCCGACAACATTTCGGTTGCCATGGTCAAAGCCGATGCATCTACTGCCGATGTCCGCTAAGGCGTTTAGACTGAGAACGCGTCACCGGCAAGTTACAAAGCATTCATAGGAAACTATCATCGCCCTTTCCTTTCTTTCTATTTATCCCTGAAGGGATTGAACTTGTAGAATGAACTCTTTTTTTCGCGGAAGATTCAGTGTCAGGCGCCCCCTCCTCAACTAATTCCCCCTCAGGCCACGAATATCGATTCGTATCTGATTCAGTAAAATCATCGCCATCCGACTCTAAGCTTACCTCACCAAGCTCGCCCAACTCAGAGGATGATTTATCCGAATCCTCTTCGAAAAAATCTATGGCACCTCGCTCTATCAGCAATGCCTCATTTTCAGAGCTTAAGTTGCGCGCTGCTCCAATCAATGCATCCGAAGCGACTAAGGTTCTTTGCTCCGAAGCCCACTCTAACAATACTTGATCTATTTCACCTAAGCTATCACGAAGAATTCGCCAAAAACGAATAGTTGTATCAAGCCCTGCAGTAGCAAGCATGAAATTTCCATCCGGCATGATTTTCCACTTAACTGAATAGACAGGCCCGATAAAACCTCGAATTATTGCCTGGCAATCTCCCTTTTGAACAGACCAAATTCTCACCGTATTATCGTTACTCCCAGACGCCAGCCAATCACTATCAGGAGAAAACGCAATGCTCTTCACTCCCTGCCAATGCCCGGAATAGGTATGCAGAAGCTCACGTGGACTCAATCCTCCCCATAGCCTCACACTCTTATCATCGCCTCCAGACGCAATCCATAGACCGTTCGGAGAAAATGCGACACTCATCACTAAAGACTCGTGCCCGCTATAAGTATGTTCAAGCTTCCTCGACAAAACACACCACAGTTTTACTGTTTTATCGTCGCTTCCAGACGCCAGCCAATCGCCATGAGGAGAAAACGCTATCCCCCTCACCCAATTATCATGCTTAAAGGCGCATACAAAACTCCAAGTGCCAGACATAAAACTCCACAGCTTCACTGTGTTATCCCAACCCCCAGATGCCAACAAATCGCCATTTGGGGAAAACGCAACACTAGTCACATTTTCCTCATGCTCGACATAGGTATCTGTAAGCTCTTGAGCACTAGATGTAAGGCCCAGCAGCAGCACCGCTTCATCATCGCTGGCAGACGCCAACCAATCGCCATTTGGGGAAAACGCAAGGCTATTCACCACACAGTCGTGCCAGGCAGTGGCGACATGCCTAAGCCCACCCGCACCCAATACACTCCACAACTTTAACGTTTTATCATCACTTCCAGAAGCCAGCCAATCGCCATCTCGAGAAAACGCGATACTATTCACCGCACCCTTATGCCCTGCATCAGTGATATGCCTAAACTCATGCGTACTCAACACACTCCATAGCTTCACCGTCCAATCATCGCCGCCAGATGCGACCCACTGGCCACCAGGAGAAAATGCAACGCTATTCACCGTCTCCTCGTGTCCAGCGTAGGTATGCACAAGTCTACGCACGCCCAATACATCCCACAATTTCACCGTAAAATCCATACTTCCGGTGACCAACCAATGGCCATCCGGGGAAAATGCGACACTCATCACAAGAAAATCGTGTCCCGCATAAGTGTGCGCAAGCTCACGCGTGCCTGACGTACTCCACAGTTTTGCCGTATTATCGTAGCTCCCA
The DNA here is from genome assembly GCF_003966915.1 of Mycoavidus cysteinexigens. Classification (NCBI taxonomy): domain Bacteria; kingdom Pseudomonadati; phylum Pseudomonadota; class Betaproteobacteria; order Burkholderiales; family Burkholderiaceae; genus Mycoavidus; species Mycoavidus cysteinexigens. The sequence continues at coordinate 752,816 of NZ_AP018150.1, read as the reverse complement.
GACGCTAACCAATCACCCTTCGGGGAGAACGCAACACTAGCGACCTCATCCTTATGCCCGACATAGGTATATGCGGGCTCATCCACATATAACGCATGCCATAGCTTCACTGTACAATCAGAACTCCCAGAAGCGATCCAAAGTCCATCTGGGGAAAACGCAACACTAGTCACTTCTTTCTCATGCCCCTTGTAAATGTGCGCAAGTCCATGCGGGTCCAATACGCCCCACAGCTTTACAGTACGATCCCAACTTCCTGACGCTAACCAATCGCCATTGGGGGAAAACGCAACACTGGCCACTTCTTTCTCATGCCCCTTATAGGTGTATGCGAGTCTACGCGAGCCCAATACGTTCATGCTCCATAACTTCACTGTAGAATCGTAGCTTCCAGAGGCCAACCAATGGCTATTTTTGGAAAACGCAACACTAGTCACTTTTTCTTTATGTCCCTCATAAGTATGTACCCTCTGCATAGAGACGGTTTCATAGAGCTGAATAACGCCACTATCCCCTGCGACAGCAAACCAATCACCATCTGGCGAGTAACAGCAAGCGTCCACTTTACCTCCCATCTCTAAAGTCGGCCTTTCACCTAACTCCACCCCTTTGAGATCGGCTCCATTTAAATTAACTCCTCTGAGCCAAGCACCCCTCCAATTCACCTTTCTTAAATCTGCACCTTTAAATTGAGTATGGTCAAATAATCCATAACTTAAATCTGCTTCAGGTACCCGTATTCCGCTGAAATCTTTGTTGATTAATTGCACATTGCTTTTTACCAAAAGAGTCAACGCATTCGCAGCAGCTTTCTCAAACTGGGCACCCTCTTCTCCTTTAGATTGCTCAACCACACTTAAAAGCCGAGTTTCTAATTGCGACTCTTGCCGTACACCTTCTGCTAAAAATTGTAAGATCGCTGGATCGTTCACGATATTTAATCTGTTGAACCGCGAAAAAGCTTCAATCTTGCCACCAGCAGCAAGCTCTTCCCACAGTGCTCGCGCTACAAAATAATCTCTTAACGATTTATGGATGAACCGATATTGATCTTCCTGCCTGGATAACGGCGCGTTAAAGCGTAATAGTCGCTTCTTTTCATCGTCGTTACCTAAAAAATTCCTCCATTCTTGCGCCTGGTCTGGGGCTGATGGCAAATACGTTGCGACGAGAACTTGTTTTTCATACAACGCAAGGGCAAACTCTTGGCTGAAATGAATGCCATGCTGAATAAAATCTTCTTCGGCTAAACGGTTAAATGTTTTTTGCTCTTCTTTAGTTAACTGAATCCCTTGTAACCGATTCTGCGAGCGGTCAAACCAGTTTTTCGCAAACTGCTCATAAAGTGCAATTCGAGTATATGACCTCTGATTAGAAGAGCCCTCTTCCGAACCCAACGATGGCAACACCTGTAGCACAATCTTAAGTAAAAATGGATTGCCAATCAGCGCCTGTAAATCTGGATGCGCTAAAGCACTTTGATACTGATCCGCATTCCATTTGGGGTCTTGAGCATGTCTAATATGTCTCTCTACATAGTCTTCAATAGCACTCTCGGAAAATGGCGCTAGCTCGCACTCTTCAAATACTCTGGCTTGACCTGAAGGATAAAACTTGCTTTGATAACTCGCCCCTAAATATTCGGGGCGACTACTGATTATCACTTTAGCATCCCACTTATCGAGTTTGTTATCCGTATAAAAAGCCCGTTGACGATGCTTGATCTCGTCATAACCATCCAGAATAAAGATAAACCGCCGGCTTTGCCGTAACTGTTGGATCTGCTCTTTTGAAAAGCCTTCCTCAGAAAAAAATTCAGTGAGTAGATTTTTATTCGGGTCTTCTAGTGTCGTCAGCTGTATAAATACTGGAATGCGCTCATCTTTTTTCTCATTAGCCTGCTCATATTTCTCCCATAAATCGCGGGCTAAATAACGATTAAACGTCGATTTCCCTGAACCCGCCTCGCCTAGCAGTAAAAAAACTTTTTTATCCGACTCTAAAAATGTATTGAATTTACTATTTAAATCAAACCGCTCTCCCGATTCGCCGCTGTTTACAGCTTTACCCTCGGGCGCAACATACAAGCTCAACGCATCGCGTATCGTTTCGTCATCGTGCAGACCCGATAAATAAGTCTTGCGCATCGTTTTGATACCCTCACCCAATGTAGCCAGGGAGGTGGTGTTAGGTTGCAACACTAAGTTTTGTTGTTGTATTAAAGTTTCTAGCAACCTAAGGTCTAGAGGCGTTCCATGATAATGCACTTCGACTTGGTGATTCGAACCGCTCACAGGGATACTTACCAAGCCCGTGCTAACTTGCGTGACAGATTCCGCCGGCTCATAGATTCTATCCGTTGAATCTGGTCGAGCCACTGTATTAGAGAAAGCCGAAGTTGATTGAGAAAAAGATGAAGTTAAAGAAGGTTGAGTGCTTTTGCTTTGATTTATTGGCAACATACTGGTTATCATTTTTTGATGGGTGGTCATTCCCCATTTTTAAGGGAACTTAAAAGTAGAAATTAGGCCGCAATCGTCAATTTCCCCCTCGAATTTAAGCAAATTTTAGCATTGAAAATTTACTCTTTTCGCTCCGCAAGGAAGAGGCTATTTAAGCCCATGACGGACGTAATCTACTTATTTACGAGATAATTGCGGAACGGGTAATCCCCCCCACCACATGAGGCTTTGCGAAGCTTTTGAATCCAAACTTTTTTACGGATTTATTAACTTTACAACAAACGCCGATTTGGTAGCCGCTTCAACTCCCCAAATTTGATAACAGAAAATAATTTAAAGCTCTGTAAACTGCATAGGATGCAGTAAGTTGGCACTCGATTTTACTCAGAAAATTTAAATTTATCCTTAACAAAAGATAAAAAATAGTTTTGGGAAAATTTATTGTGTGACTATTCTATATACAGCAATGGTCTTTGATAAAGTTTTGTCTTAATAGGCAAGCTTTACATTTGTTTGTATTGTGCTTGCACAATTTAAGTACTTGAGTTTATCGAAGTTTTTTGATCATATATTCTAATTATAGGTTGATCCAAATTCTTGCCTGAATCGGGGCTATGGAGCAGCTGTAATTTAACGTGAGGGATATTTATGCTATCTCCTATTTCAGGCTACTCCGTAGCGCAAAAATCCTTACCCATTCAATTACGTTCACTACCAACTGAAATACAAGAAGAAGTAGAAGATTATTTAGATCTGCATGATAGAAAATCATATTATCAAGCATTAATGACGGCGACTCGCAACGGCGAACCAATCGACGACTCTCTTGCGCTCAAATTACACCTGCTGTTGCGCAATATTCCGCATGAATATCAGTCTATTTTGGCTCAATCAGATGCTGATCTCGGCCATTTCGCATGGAGCCAACTCGATAATTTACGAAAATCAGGGCAACTTGATCAAATCATAGAAAAACCAACATTTTTTAAACTGTTACTTCTTTTGCAGAATTCGGAAATATTTGAATTTTTAAAAGAGCGAATTGAACAAGAGCCTGAGTTGGAAAAAAAGCTGTTGAATTGGGTGGAGCGCTCGAAACAAGAGGAAGTGGAATCCAAGGCAGCTAATGCGTTAACGCTATTGGTGAAAAGCGGAGTATTGTTAAATGACAAAGATTTCAATCGGATACGGGTGCGAGGAGCGGATTTAAGTTATGGAGTATTTGACTATACAGAATTTAAGGATGCGGATTTAAGAGAGGTGAATTTACACCATGCCTGGCTAAGAGAGGCGAATTTGAATAATGCGGATTTGGCTGGCGTGGAGTTTGGTGAAAGGCGCACTTTGGAAGTAGCAGGGGCCGTTCAAGCTTGTTGTTATTCGCCGGAGGGCCGTTGGCTTGCTATAGCGGAAAGAAATACTATTCAGCTCTATGACGCCAAGAATTTGCAATGGACTCATACATATTTGGGGCATGCGGGAGAGGTGGAAAGTGTCACGTTTTCGCCTAATGGCAAGTGGTTAGCGTCTGGTGGTGATGATCATACTATAAGGCTGTGGAGCGTCTCGGGAGCACGATTACTTATGGATACGTATCTCGGTCATGAGGGGAGAGTGCATAGTGTTGCATTTTCGCCGGATGGCCAGTGGCTAGCGTCTGGCAGCGCTGACCATACGGTAAAACTATGGAATCTGCTAGATACCCAGCCTCTTCCTCTTATTTACACATATACTGGACATGAAGATATGGTAAGGAGCGTCGCCTTTTCGTGCGATGGCCAGTGGCTGGCGTCTGGCAGCAGTGATAAAACAATAAAGCTATGGGATGTTTCGGGTACTCGATCGCTTATACACACGTATGAAAATGAAATACAGCACGAGCTGGACGACCAATCTAGTTTGCATGGCATGTTTGACGGTAGTGTATGGAGTATCGCGTTTTCCTATGATGGAAAGTGGCTGGCCTCTAGCCATATGGGGGGAGAGGTGAAGCTATGGAATGTTTCGGGCAGTCGGACTCTCGCTTATACGTACGCTAAGAGCGCGCATATAACGCTTAGTGTCGCATTTTCACGTGATGGTCGGTGGCTGGCATTTGACGGTTCAGATCATGGGGAAAGGAGTGTGGAGCTGTGGCGCGTATCGGGTGCTGAGACACCCGAACATACATATAAAGGGCATAGGCATGATGTAAATAGCCTCATGTTTTCACCTGATAGCCGGTGGTTAATGTCTGGCAGCGGGGATCATACGGTGCGATTTTGGAGCATTTCGGGGGCCCGACCACCTGCGCGTGTATATAGAGCAGATGAATCTCCTTCGATTGGTAACCTCGCATTTTCGTATGATGGTCAGTGGCTAGCGTACGGCGCCTCTAATAACACCGTGAAACTATGGAAAATATCCGGCATTCGATCACTCGTACACACGTATGAAGGACATAAGCATTGGGTATCGAGCGTTGCGTTTTCGCGTGATGGTCAGTTATTAGCATCTTGTGGCTGGGATTGCACAGTGATGCTATGGAGCGTCTCGGACCCTAAAGAGCTTGTGTATACTTATGGCGGGCATGAGGAGGCTGTGTGTAGTGTCGCGTTTTCGAGCGATGGCCAGAGGTTAGTATCTGGCAGTTTGGACGAAAGAGTGGACCGAAGGATGATTATATGGAACATTTCGGGTGACCGGACGCGCGCAAAGGCATATACAGAGCCTGAGGGTGGGGTGTTGAGTGCCGAATTTTCGAACGATGGGGAATGGTTCGCTTTTTGCGCCGGAGATACAGTAAAGCTATGGAACCTATCAGGTAACGATTCTTTAGGCCATAGGTATGAAGGACATCAAGATATGGTGAGTAGCGTTACTTTTTCGCCTGATAGCCGGTGGCTAGCGTCTGGCAGCTATGACTGTACTATAAAGCTATGGGGTGTATTAGATACCCGACCTCTCGTGCGCACCTATATCGGGCATGAAGGTAAAATAGATAGCGTGGCGTTTTCGCCAGATGGCCAGTGGCTAGCATCGGGTAGTGAAGATCATACAGTGAGATTATGGTCTGTTTACTCAGACGCTTGCCAAAAGATATTGACCTGTTTTGTTCAATCTGTCACCTCGATTGTTTGGCGGAATAGCCCGGATGGCCTCGCTATGCTTGCTACTAGCGAACTTTGTAATATTCACCTTTGGCGGGTTTATTATAATTCGAGCCAAATAATTCGAGTTAGATTAGAATGGGCTTTAAAGCAAGATAACTTGATAGCTACAGGCGCATTAATTGAAACTGCACGTAATTTAACTCCTGACAATAGAGCATTGCTGAGGCAGCGGGGCGCTTCACAAGCAGAGATAATTCAATCGCTCCCATAAATATTGGAGTGCCGCGCATACTGTAACTGCTGATACACGTTGGCACCAACAAAATAACCTAATGTTTGAATAGGTCGAAAATTACGCAGCAAGGAGGTCTGAAATTGGGCATTTCCGAAAACGTCGAAACCCATGCTGATAGCGGGAAAGGGGTGGGTTTGAGCTTTTGATAGGGGGACCTATTACCTTGTCCCCGTTTAGCGTATCCCTTAGCTGGAGGGTTTATACGGTCAACGCGATCCCATTTGATTTTTGACAACTCTTTTCTCCTTTACTGAATTTTAAACCTTCAGCAAGGGAGGTGTTTCTCAAGGACAATGTCAGAGGCGAGATAAATAGTAATAACAATGTAGGAATTAGGCAGATTTTTCTAAGCTTAGCGATACAGCGCTGTTTCAGCACTTAATATACACACATACTTATTCTATGAAAATTTATAAAGCTCTTTGTTTTATAACAACAGCCATCGTATTTCAGTTAAGTGCAGTTGCTAACGAGCATAGCAATTTTAGAGGCACGTGGGCTGCTTCTGTCTGCCAGCATGTAGTCAAACCTTATCAGGAGGGGAGTTGGGATATTTATCTAACGGGTTATGCTTGGCATGCAGGCGCTATGTTTAGCGGAAAAGAATTGAATTCTAGAGCGTACGGAGGGGGCGTTGGTAAGCACTGGGTTGACGCTAGAGGGCATGAAGATTTGCTGTATGCCTTTGCATTTATTGATTCATATAAGCATCTTCAGCCGACTGTTGGGTATGCGCGTCAATGGTTCACTAAACCCATTGGCCCGATTTTGTTAGGTGGAGGTTTTACCGTGGGGTTGACTGGACGGGAAGATATATTTCGTTACTTACCTTTGCCAGTGCTATTGCCGATAGGTTCAGTACGTTTTAAGAAGTTTTCGCTGATGAGTACAGCGATCCCACGCAGAAAAGGAGCGCTGGGGTTGGTTTGGGTGCGCTATCAGTTCTAAGAGTTAGCCCTTTCAGGGTGTTGGTTCAATCAGACTGCTGATTCATATACGTCAGATTAAGTCTCGGCTAGGACAGATTAATTAAGCCCAGCTGGTTTTGAAATAATTTTCCCGAATCGGAAGATTTGAGCCTGTCATTATTTTTGTGTGCGAGGAAGCCTCACCAAGAAATTACAGTCTCATGCTAAAGAAACAGTAAATCGGTCGCCAAATAAGATGGCAAATTGAATTTTAGCTGCTCGCCATATAATCGGAGGCATTTTCCACTCCTTAGAGATATTGCGCAAGGCTAAATAAATTAATTTAATAGCGGCTTGGTCGTTAGGGAAATGGCCCCGATTTTTAATCACCTTACGCACGCGCATATGCAGACTTTCAATGGCATTCGTTGTATAGATGATTTTACGAACCTCCAGGGGGTAGGCAAAAAATGGAATAACTTCTTGCCAATGACGTTGCCAAATTGAAGCAATGGGCGGATATTTGAGGCCCCATGGGCCATTGGCAAAGGCTTCAAGCGCTTGAGCCGCTTCCTCTTCGGTCGTGGCTCGATAAATCGTTTTCAATTCTGCCGCCACCGCTTTGCGGTCTTTCCAGCTCACAAACTCCAAGCTATTCCGTATTAAATGGACAATACAGGTCTGAATTTGCGTTTGCGGGAAAGCGGCTGTGATCGCTTCTGGAAACCCTTTGAGCCCATCTATTACAGCAATCAAGATATCCGTCACGCCCCGATTTTTGAGCTCTGTCATCACCCTAAGCCAGAATTTTGCCCCTTCAGTCTGCTCTACCCAAATGCCTAAAATTTCTTTCAGGCCATCGGATCTTACACCTAGCGCCAGGTAAACCGCTTTATTCTTTACGCTGCCTTCATCCCGTATCTTCACTCGCAGCGCATCAAAAAATACCAACGGATACACGGACTCCAACGGACGATTCTGCCATTCAGTCACCTCATCCATTACGCTTGAGGTCACCTTTGAGATTAGGTCTGGCGAGACTTCTAGACCATAAAGTTCCGTCAGATGCCCTTGGATCTCTCTTACCGGTAAACCCCTTGCGTACAGGGAAATCACCTTATCATCGAACCCAGGTAAGCGTCTTTGGTGCTTCGCTATCAATTGTGGATCAAAATTCCCCTCCCGATCTCGAGGTATATTCAACTCTATCTTGTCCTGAGACGCTAATACTGTCTTCTTGCTACTCCCATTCTTATAGTTATTTTTTATTTCTCCCGCATTCCGCTCTTGAGCAAGATGATGGTCTAATTCCGCTTGCAGCATTCTCTCTGCTAATGCTTTTTTTAGCTGACCAAATAACCCGGCCTCTGTAAATAGCGATTGCGGATTCGACGGATCTACTCCTTCTAAGATTTTATCTAATAGTCCTTCGTCTAACTTTGTCATAGGATTCCTTTTTTATTACTTCTATTATCAGATGAATTCCTCTTCACACAAAGTTTCTGACACGCTCGAAGATTTGCTTGTAATTTGAGTCTGCACCGCCCCTCTCTGCTTGAGTAGTCGTTCATTAACTTCGCTTAACCCTTTTACCCCTTCTATTAATGCCCCTCCCACGGTCAGGAAGTCATGTCCTGTACTCCAGCAAAAAGTTTCCTTATATTCTCCCCCCTCTTTTTTGATTTTCCACTGCCGAACTGACTTATCTATGCCGCCCATTGCTAGATACTGGCCGTCTAAAACCTCTTTCCAGTCTAAGCTTATTACCATAGAACAATCTTGAATCACCCTCTGACACTCGCCCGTTTCCACTTCCCACAGTCGTACTGTAGTGTCGAAACCGCCCGAAGCGAGCAGATCGCCTTTTGGCGAATACGCTACGCTAAAAATAGTATTCGTATGACCAATCAAAGTATAGTTTTCAGCACCCGTTTTGCTATCCCATAGATGTATTGTTTTGTCCTCACCGCATGAGGCGAGCGAATCACCTTTCGGCGAATAGGCTACGCTAAAAACGCACTCATCCTCCGTATGGCGGCTTAAGATATGAAGTTCAGTGCCCGTTTTGATATCCCACAGCCGCACTGTGCCGTCCTTACCGCACGAGGCCAGTTGATCACCTTGCGGCGAATAGGCCACTTTATCAACATCCCCCGTATGGCCGCTGAAGACCTTAAGTTCAGTGCCCATTTTGGCATCCCACAGTCGCACTGTGCCGTCTTCACCGCACGAGGCCAGTTGATCACCTTGCGGCGAATACGCAATGCTATAAACACTACCCGTATGACCGCTGAAGGCCTTAAGCTCAGCGCCCGTTTTGGCATCTCGTAAAGACACTATACTATCGGCACTGCTCAAGGCAAATTGATCACCTTTCGGATGATACGCAATGTCCAAAATAGCAGTCTTATAATCGATTAAAGTTTTAAGTTCAGCGCCCGTTTTAACATCCCACAAACGCACTGTATTGTCCAAACTGCATGAAGCAAGCTGATCTCCTTGCGGCAAATACACTACACTTCTAACGATATCTTCATGTCCGCCGAAGGCATTAGGCTCAGCAACCATTTTGGCATCCCACAGCCGCACCGTGGCGTCACCACCGCCTGAAGCAAGCTGATCTCCTATCGGACTATATGCGAGGCTTACAAGCATACCCATATGGCCGCTGAATGTGTTTAGACACGCACCCGTTTTGACATCCCACGGCCGCACTGTGCCATCAACACTACCTGAGACAAGCCAAAGATCCCCTTGCAACGAGTACATTACTCTATGTATACCATCCGTATTTCCGTCTAAGGTGTACAGTCTAGCGCCCGTTTTGACATCCCATAGAAACACTATTCCGTTATCATCGCACGAGACAATTTGATCTCCTTGTGGCGAATACGCCAAGCTCATAACCATTTGCTCATGGCCCCTTAAAATATGAAGCCCAGTACCCGTTTTGACATCCCACAGTCGCACCGTCATGTCGCTACTGCCAGAAGCAAGTTGATCACCTGTCAGGTTATACGCAACGCTAAAAATTGTAGTCTCATGGCCGATTAAGGTCTGAAGTTCCGTGCCTGTCTTGACATCCCACAACAGCACTCTATCCTCGAAACCACCAGAGACAAGCTGATCTCCTTGCGGATTATATGCAAGGACCGCACCCCAACCCGCGTGAAAACTTAAGATGTGCAACGTACTCCCCATTTTGACATCCCACAGTCGCACTGTTTCGTCTTCACTACTCGAGGCAAGCTGATTACCTTTCGGGTTATATGCAATGCCAAAAACTTCAGCCGTATGGCCAATTAAGGTATGAATTTTTTCCCAATTTGACGTCTGATAAACGCCGATTTTACCGCTCTCAAGACCCGTGGCGAGCCCTCCCCCATCCGGTGAATATGCGCAGGATAATACTGCGCCCTCTTCCTGGAGGTATGGCCATTCGCCAAACTGCACCCTTGCCATCTGGGCTCCGCTTAAATTCGCCTGTCGCAGCCAACTCTTGTCAAGTTTGACCCCTGTTAAATCCGCCTTTTGCAACTGCGCTGAATCAAATACTCCGTAACTCAGATTCGCTCCTGGTATCCGGATTCCCTTTAAATCCACTTTGGTAAACGGCACTCCTGCTCTGACCAAAATCGTGATCGCATTGGCCGCGCCTCTTTCAAGCTGAGCACCGCCCTCTCCTTTAGATTGATCAACCACGCTTAGAAGACAATTTTTTAACTTCGGCTCTTGCCACACACGCTCAGCTAAAAACTGCAATATCGCAGGATCGTTCACGATGTTTAATCTATTGAGCCAAGAAGTTAGCTCTATTTTTTCACGAACGTCGAACTCTTCCCACAGCGCTCGTGCCACAAGATAATCTGGAATCGACTTATGGATAAACTCATATTGATCATCGCGGCAGATCAGCGGTGCATTAAAGCGTAATAATTTAATCTTTTCATTACTTTCACTTAAAAATTTATCTCGCCAATCTTGTGCCACTGCGCTAGATTCATCATAGGAAAGCTGTTCCGAATACGCCACGCGCACCAATCCAGCTTGATACATCTCTATTGCCAAATCCTTACTGAATTTTGTGCCATGCTTAATAAAAGCTTTATTTAGAAAGTGAAATGCCTTCTGTTCTGCATCAGTTAAGCGAATGCCGCTCAAACGATCTTGCGAACGCGCAAACCAACTCTCCACAAATTGGTCATATAATGCAAGCCGAGTAATACGTTGGCTGCTATTCTTGTATCTCTCGGCCAACGCTGGTAATTCGCCCAAGGCCAATTTGAGTAAAAAAGGATTGCGCATTAACTCTTTGACTTCAGATCGCTCTAGAATTTCTCCATGCTCCGCGACACTCCTTTCTAATTCTGGATATGAGCTTTTATATTTGTTTATATACTCCTCAATCGTCACATCAGAGAATGGCGCCAGTTGATATGTTTGAAGCAAATATGCTTGGCCTTTCGGGTGGAACTGACGTTCATATCGGTCTCCTAAATACTCTGGCCTACTCGTAACGATTACTTTGGCTTGCCATTCATCTAGTTCATTCTCAACATAGAACAGGCGAGTACGATCTTTAATCTCATCGTAGCCATCTAAAATAAAGATAAAGCGATAATTCTCTTTTAATTCAGCTACCTGCTCTTCTGTAAATTTCTCTTTTTTTAGGTACTCTGAAATAAGATTGGTGTTCGGATCTTTCAGGTTTGATAGCCGAATAAATAATGGGATGGGTGTCTGACCAGATTTATTGGCTTCCTTGTCATATGCTTCCCATAGACTACGTGCCAAATACCGATTAAAGGTTGACTTACCAGAACCCGCTACGCCCAACAAAAGGAGCACCTTCTTTTCTTTTGAAGCTAAGAAATCTCTTACCTTCTCTTCCAGGCTAAAGCATTCCTTTACATTCGTAATTAGAGTGCATTCGGGCGCGACGTACATTGCCAACGCATCTTTGATTTCCTCATCTTTCTGCAGTCCATCCAAATATCTTTTCTGCAACCGCTGAATCCCCAGACTAGCGAGTGGAGCGGCATTAGATTGTAAGGCTATGCTTTGCAGCGGCCTCAAAATTTCTCGTAACAACTGAGCATCTGAAGCCGTTGAATGATAATGCACGGTGATTTCGTTATGTGATCCCACCACTGGAATATTAATCAACCCATAGTCGATTTGCATGACTGACCCTGCTGCCTCACAAATCCTATCCGTTGAATTGGGTTGTACCGCATTCGCAAAAGCTGAGGCTAATTGAGGAAAATACGAAGATAAGGAAGGTTGAGCGCTTTGGCTTGGATTAATCGGCGACATGCTAGTTATTCTCCCCTATAGCTCACATTCATCTATCTGTGAGCGCATCATTCACTATCCATTAAAGTTTCACTTTCACCGGATAACGCCCATTTGTCCCAAATTAAGACGGGCAGGTCTATATCAAAAGCCCAGAACGCAATCTCGCTATTTTTACTTCTGCTTAGATACCGCACTAACCGATAGCGTTGCGCAGTGGTCGCCCTAGGCTATTGAAAAGATACTAAGTTATTCTTTGACCTATTGATATTTAGCATATCTTTCAATGCGCTTGGCCGCAGACTCGGGCCCTGCCCAGCCTACCAAAAAAACCAAGAGTTTAGCGAATAGAGCCCATCTCGCTTATTTCACCCGTGGCCGCAACGGAACAAATTGCGTGTTTTCACCACGGCGCACTAAAATAGCGACCATTTTTTTAGGGTCCAGCGTACGCACTACGGCATCGAGTTGCTGCGCATTCTGAATATCCGTAGCGCCAATACGCAGCACAATATCGCCCCTGCGTATGCCAACCTGCGCGGCAGGGCCTTGCGCTGCCTCAACGCGCACGCCATACCGTAATTTAAGCGCTTTTAATTGTGCTTCGGAAAGGTTGCTAACCGTCAGTCCGATTGAGTTTTCCGTATGCATGCGTGGGTTGGCTTGAGAAAGCAAAGCGCGCGCGGGCCGATCTGGTTGCATTTCTGCGACGCTGACCACTAGATCTTGTTTTTTCCCTTTGCGCCATACTGTCATTGTCACGCGCGCTCCAGGTTTGGTGGCGCCGACTAGCCGCGGTAAATCGCTCGCCTCTTCAATGATTTTGCCATTGAAGCTTAAGATAATGTCGCCCGCTTGCACGCCGGCTTTGTCAGCCGGCCCATTTGCCTCAACGCTACTCACAAACGCGCCTTGCGCGCGGGGCAGGCCTAAAGAATTGGCAACTTCTTTAGTTACTTGACCAATCGCTACGGCAATGCGGCCGCGCGCCACTTTACCTGTCGCTTTCAGTTGCTCAGCGACACGCGTCGCCTCATCAATTGGAATGGCGAACGAAATACCCATAAAGCCGCCGGTACGGCTATAAATTTGTGAATTAATGCCAACCACTTCGCCGCGCAAATTCAGCAGCGGGCCGCCCGAGTTGCCTGGATTGACGGCGACATCGGTTTGAATGAACGGCAAATAGTCACCGGTATTGCGCCCTTTTGCGCTGACAATGCCCGCTGTCAAGGTATTCTCAAAACCAAATGGCGAGCCAATCGCAACCACCCATTCGCCCACGCGTAGTTTGCTTGAATCGCCGAGCGTCACAAGCGGCAGATTTTTTGCTTCGATTTTCAGTAAGGCAACATCCGTGCGCTTATCAGCACCGATGAGCTTAGCTTTAAATTCGCGTTTATCCGGCAGTGACACATAGATACTGTCTGCGTCATACACCACGTGCGTATTGGTCATGACATAGCCATCGGCTGAAATCACGAAGCCCGAGCCGACGCCATTACTCCGTTCCATGCCTGCATCAGGCACACTTTCGTCTTCTGGCGTTTGCTCAGAACGCGGCGCAGGACGTTGCTGCGGTAGCGAGAAACCAAAGAAACGTTGGAGAAAATCCAACATTTCAGAGTTGTCCATGCCGGGCGGCAATTCGATTGCGCTACTGTTAAAAGGGATCCGCCCAGTGGTGCGGATGTTCACTACAGCCGGCCCTACTTTATCGATGAGCCCGGTAAAATCCGGTAGGCTTACAACCGGCGCAGGAGCCGGCAACTCATCTGCCAGCGCGCTAGGAAATGGCGCAAAAGCCGCGGCAACCCCGATCCATAGTGGGCTAAATAAGCGAAACAAATGGTGTGTCGAAAAATGGCTCATAGTAGTCAATAAGCTGCAAGTTGAAAGTACAGCTATAAGTCTACCGTATTAAATAAATGCTGCGCGAGCCTACCAGCGTTTATTTTCTGGGGTATCGAGTAAAGGACGTAATTTAGCGGCAATCGCTTCACGCGCCCGAAAAATCCTTGAGCGCACCGTGCCAATCGGGCATTTCATCGCCACTGAAATTTCTTCGTAGCTGAGCCCCTCGAGTTCGCGCAGGCTAAATGCCGTGCGTAAGGTGGGCGGTAAAATCGCCATCTCTGCATTCACCGTTTGCGCCACTTGTTTGCTCATCAATAAAGATTCAGGTGTGTTGATGTCTCTCAGACATTCCGCACATTCCAAACTTTCGATTTCAATAATGTCCACGCCAATTAAGGTACGTCGGCTGTGGGTCGCCAAGTGATTTTTTGCGGTGTTGATGGCAATTCGGTAGAGCCAAGTATAAAAAGCGCAGTCTCCACGAAACTGTGGCAAAGCCCGATAGGCTTTGATAAATGCATCTTGCGCTATATCTTCGACTTCGGCGCTATCGTACACAAACCGACCAATTAATCGAATGATGCGGCGTTGGTATTTGGTAACCAGTATCTCAAATGCAGCCGCATCGCCTTTGTATATACGCTCGACCAAAGCCTGGTCGATGTCTTTTTCACTCACCCTAGCGTATTTCCGTGTAAGAGGCTGACTGCTATTCTGTGCAGCCTCTGTGCTTCTAAAGGCGCTATTCTAATGGCCGCCCCACGGTGATTTGCGCATGCTGTTACAAGCGTTACAAAGGTTACAATTAACGGTTACACTTTCTTGCCAGTTGCCGGCAGCGCACCACTAATTCACGCAGCATATGGGCCGGCAGCGCATCGGCAAGGATCAGTAGTGTACGCCTGCGGCCATCGTTGGCGCGCAGCGTGATGCTTAACATCAGGCCGCTCCAATGGGCGATGTTCGAGATGTGTGAATAATCGATAGGCGGCGCAGTGCGGGGCCAGAGCGTGATGCTCTGTGCACTGATTTCTAGTTGAACCGGTTGCTCTACGTCAGCTCGGTAAGCCAGGTAACTCAAGGTGAGCACCACGGCAAGTACCGCGCATAGAGCGTAAGACAGGCCGAGGCGCGGTGCGGCGACATGCCACACCGCATAAGCACAAGATAAAACAAAGGCTAGGCTGAGCCACCTTAAAACAGCGGAAGGCTTAAGTTTGAAGCGCAGCGGGGTCTGCAACATACGCTTCGCCCCTGCACCCTAAGGTTTTTTGCCTGACTGTTTAGATGCGTTTAAAGACTAACGTCCCATTCGTTCCGCCAAAGCCGAATGAATTGGAGAGCGCGATGTCTATTTTCATCTCGCGCGCAACGTTCGCGCAAATATCTAAATCGCATGCTGGATCTTGATTATAGATATTGATCGTCGGCGGTGTGATTTGATGCTGTAGCGCAAGTACTGCAAATACGGCTTCGATACCACCCGCTGCGCCTAACAAATGACCGGTCATCGATTTGGTTGAGCTGACGACCACTTTTTTTGCATGCTCGCCCATTGCGCGCTTGATGGCGATAGTCTCACTTAAATCGCCAAGCGGCGTGGATGTGCCATGCGCATTGATGTAGTCGACTTGAGAGGTATTAATCTCGGCGTTTTTCAGCGCATTGAGCATACAGCGATGGGCTCCATCGCCGTCCGCGCAAGGCGCGGTCATATGGTAGGCATCTGCGCTACGACCATAGCCAATCAGCTCACAGTAAATTTTTGCACCACGCGCTTTAGCATGCTCATACTCTTCAAGGACCAACACCCCGGCCCCTTCGCCTAGTACAAAACCATCACGGTCTTGATCCCAAGGACGGCTCGCGGTGGCTGGATCATCATTGCGTTGCGACAGCGCGCGCGCCGCCGCAAAACCACCAAGCCCAAGCGGCGAAATCGTGGCTTCGCTCCCTCCCGCCAGCATTGCATCGACATCGCCATATTCGATCATGCGCATGGCCTCTCCAATCGAATGCGTACCTGTGGTGCAGGCGGTAGAGATCGCCAGGTTCGGACCTTTCAGGCCAAAGCGAATGGATAAGTGCCCGGAGATCATATTAATAATCGAAGCGGGTACAAAAAATGGCGAAATGCGGCGCGGACCACGATTGAGCAATTCAGTTTGCGTTTGCTCAATGGATGGCAAACCACCAATGCCTGAACCCACAATCACGCCGATGCGTTCCGCATTGGCTGGGTTGACTTCAAGGCCACTGTCTTGCATGGCTTGGATCCCGGCAGCTAGCCCGTAATGGATGAATACATCCATATGACGCGCTTCTTTGCTCGGAATATATTCGTCAACATTGAACCCTTTCACCTCGCCAGCAAAGCGGGTGGATAAATTCGATGCATCGAATTTGGTCACAGCAGCAATGCCAGATTGGCCTGCCGCTAAGTTAGCCCAGCCTTCGGCAACCGTATTACCGACTGGCGAAATGTGCCCTAAACCTGTTACAACAACACGGCGACTCACATTACCCTCTTTTCTCACATAAAAACAAAAAAGCCACAGCGCTCACAGAGAGAATCTCTGCGAGTTCTGCGGCCCACATGAACGAAGATAAGGAATTAATCCTTAACGTTAGCACGCGCGTAATCAACTGCCTGCTGCACTGTAGTAATCGATTCGGCCTCTTTGTCAGGAATTTCCATGCCGAATTCATCTTCAAGCGCCATCACGAGCTCAACTGTATCTAACGAATCGGCCCCGAGGTCATCCACAAAGGAGGATTCATTTTTGATTTCGCCTTCGGCAACGCCAAGTTGCTCAGCAACGATTTTCTTGACGCGTTGTTCAATATTGTCCATTCAGACCCCTCCGGGATTAGGTTATAAAGTTTCGAGTGCGCGCATTCTATCAGGTTTGAAAAACAAGTCATCACTTTGATGAGAAGACTTGAATCATGCGCGAAATCAGGTTATAGAAAATAAGAGAAATAAATCAAGCCATAAACATCCCGCCATTGATATGCAAAGTGGTTCCGGTAATATAAGCTGCCTGCTTAGACGCCAGAAAAGCAACCGCATGAGCAATATCCTGTGGACTGCCAAAACGCCCCAGCGGGATCTGCGATTTGATTGCCGTCTGTTGTTCGGCAGATAAAACTTTAGTCATATCCGTTTCGATAAATCCAGGCGCAACGCAATTGACGGTGATACCACGGCTGCCTACCTCGCGTGCCAGCGCCCGTGTCATGCCCGCCACACCCGCTTTGGCCGCAGCGTAGTTGACTTGCCCGGCGCTGCCGATCGAGCCAACCACCGAAGTGATGTTAATAATCCGCCCACTCCGAGCTTTAAGCATAGGCCGCAGTACTGCGCGCGATAAACGGAAAACCGCTTTTAAATTCGTGTTGATCACCTCGTCCCAATCTTCTTCTTTCATCCGCAAGATGAGTTGATCGCGCGTGATGCCTGCGTTATTGACGAGGATATGCAGTGCACCAAATTCTTGCGTCAAGTCTTCGATCCGCTGATCTAGCGCCGCATCATTCACATTCAAGACAATGCCGCGGCCCGCCAACCCCAATTCAGTCAATGCAGCGGTAATCGAAGCAGCGCCCTCTTCGCTGGTGGCGCTACCTATCACGGTCGCACCAGCGCGCGCTAATTCAAGCGCCAATGCGCGGCCAATGCCACGAGACGCGCCGGTCACGAGCGCGATTTGTCGATCCAATAGTTTTTCCATTGAGCTTCTATTTTTCAGTAAAATCAAACGACTAACGCAACAGCGGCAAAGCCTCGTCAAGCGAGGCAGAATCGCATAGGGCGAGACTCACAAGCGTGCTATCAATGCGTTTTGTTAAACCGGCTAAAACTTTGCCAGGACCACATTCTACGATATGCGTGATGCCAGCCTGCGCCAGCGCTTGAATTGACTCAACCCACCGCACCGGCCCCGCCGCCTGACGCGCGAGCGCATGTTTAATCTCGCTTGGCTCAGACGCTGTTGCCACATCAATATTATTAACCACTGGAATCTGCGGCGCGCGCACTTCGACCTGCGACAAATAGTCACGCAGCCGATCCGAAGCGGGCTGTAGCAAAGAGGAATGGAACGGCGCAGAGACCGGCAACAGGAGCGCGCGCTTGGCGCCTTTAGCTTTGGCTAATTCACAAGCCGCTTCAACCGCGGCCTTATGCCCAGCGATGACGATTTGCGCTGGCGCATTAAAATTCACGGCCTCGACCACCCCTGCCGCACTCGCTTCAGCACACACTGCACGTACCGCATTAGCGTCCAGGCCAAGAATCGCCGCCATCGCGCCAACCCCGACTGGAACTGCTTCTTGCATAGCTTGGGCGCGAAAACGCACGAGCGCTAAAGCATCTTTAAAAGACAAGGCGCCCGCGGCCACCAGGGCGGTGTATTCACCCAAACTATGGCCCGCCGCCATCGCTGGCGCTAACCCGCCTAGGCTAATCCAGGCGCGGTATACGGCATACGCTGCCGTTAACATCGCGGGCTGCGTGTGGAGAGTGAGATTCAAGGTCTCAGCGGGACCTTCGGCAAGCAACTTGCCCATATCCTGCTGCAACGTATCTGAGGCTTCTTGCAACGTCTCGCGTACTACCGGCCAATCGGCCAAAGTCCCCAGCATGCCCACCGACTGCGAGCCTTGCCCGGGAAATACAAATGCACATTTCATGTAGTTTAAATCCTAATTCAATCAAAAACGAATGACCGAAGCGCCCCAAGTGAAACCACCACCAACGCCTTCAATCAAAATATGCTGATCCTGTTTAATCCGGCCATCTCGCACGGCCTGATCCAGCGCCAACGGAATTGAAGCAGCTGAAGTATTGCCATGCTGATCGACTGTCACCACCATGCGTTCAAACGGCAAATTCAGTTTACGACAGGTCCCTTGCATAATCCGAATATTGGCTTGATGAGGAATCAACCAGTCAATCTGTTCAGGCGCTAGCTGCGCTTTAGCCAGTGCTTCAAGCGCGACCTTTTCCAGCACATTAACCGCCAGCTTAAGCACCGCCCGCCCATCCATATGCAAAAAAGCACTACCGGCAATCACGCCGGCCTGCGGACGGCCTGGCACACAGAGAATCTCTGCCTGACTTCCATCTGCATGCAGCGCGTTGGCCAAAATACCAGGCTCGGCAGAAGCGCCCAGCACCACGGCGCCTGCGCCATCACCAAATAGGACGCAGGTGGTGCGGTCATCAAAGTCAAGTAAGCGCGAAAAGGTTTCCGCCCCCACCACCAATACTGTGCGATAAGCACCACTACGGATAAAATTATCCGCCATCGTCAATGCATAGACAAACCCTGAACAGACTGCCTGCACGTCAAAGGCCGGGCCGCCATTGGAAATGCCGAGTTTGCGTTGCAATAAGCATGCTGTGCTCGGAAAAATCTGATCCGGCGTTGATGTCGCTACAATCACCAAATCGACTGACTGTGGATCTAGCCCAGCCGCATCCAGGGCGTTTTGAGCCGCGGCTAATGCCAGATCGCTGGTGTTTTGCTCAGCGCTAATAAAATGACGTGCGCGAATGCCCGTACGCGAAAAAATCCATTCGTCGCTGGTTTCAACGCCACGCACTGCAAGCTGATTCGCTAACTCTTCATTAGTGACACGCCTGGGCGGTAAAAAACTGCCGGTGCCAATGATGCGAGAATAAATATTTGTCTGTGCCATTATGCTTTGGATGCGATCGTTTCTAACCGATTTTGCGCTCATTGTGAACGGTAGGCTGACTTATTTTGTCATAGTCCGCCCCCGCAGATAGAGTATCGTCGGTCAGTCTAGCGTGCTGATTCTCCTGATTCGCTTTACTATACGTTTGCGCCATATTTTCATCGCGGCCGAGCTGATTTTCTTCGATAGCGCGCTCAAGCCGCGTTTGCAGATTATTTTTAATCGCATCGTAACCGCGTTTAAGCGCCCACTCAAAAGCATAAGCATCGGCTGAACCATGGCTTTTGATAACCAGCCCGCGCAAGCCAAGCAGGGCGGCACCGTTATAACGCCGATGATCGAGCCGACGCTTAAGGCGCGAGAGGACTGGCCACGCCAGGGCTGCCATCAATTTACTTAAGCCAGAGCGCAAAAATTCCTCTTTAATAATGCTATTGAGCATCTGCGCTAGCCCTTCGGAGGTCTTCAGCGCAACGTTGCCGGTAAACCCATCGCAAACGATAATATCGGTGGTGCCTTTATAAATATCGTTGCCCTCTACATTGCCATAAAAATTGAGGGTGCTAGCGCGCAATAATTCACCCGCGCGCTTAATCGCCCCATTACCTTTCATGGCTTCTTCGCCGATATTCAATAAACCGATGGTAGGCCGCTCTTTGCCTTCAACGGCTGCAACCAACGCATGGCCCATTTCAGCAAAGCTCAGCAAATGATGCGGCTCGCAATCCACATTCGCGCCTAAGTCCAGCACGGTTGTATGGCCATGTAGATGCGGCATGATCGCAGCAATCGCTGGACGTTCAATGCCCGCTAGCGTTTTAAGCATATAACGCGAAACCGCCATTAAGGCCCCGGTATTGCCAGCCGAGACACAGGCTTGCGCTTGCCCCTCTTTAATCAGGCTCAATGCAACGCGCATCGATGAATTTTTTTTCCTGCGTAGAGCAACCTCGATCGAATCATCCATCGTCACCACTTCAGTCGCAGCGTGCACAGATAACCTCGATTCATGTAATGCTTTGCATTTTTTGAGCTGGGCGCGGATTGAATCTTCCAGCCCAACCAATATCAATGCAACATCATCATGCGCGCGCAGAAAATTAACCGCGGCAGGAACAGTCACGGATGGGCCATAGTCGCCACCCATGCAATCAATGGTGATTTTAATCGTCATACTATTTGACGGCCCTTAATACAAAAAAGCGGCAGATAAATGCCGCTCTTGCATTGAACCGAAAACACTCGTCAAACTGAAAACCTACGTTCACTGTGAACCAGCACTCAATAAATCAAGCTGCTGGCAATGATTATGCAATGAATCGGTCTTAGTCGTTATTAGATTTAACAACCTGCTTACCGCGATAATAACCATTCGGGCTTACATGGTGCCGCCGGTGTACTTCGCCTGAGGTCGGTTCAATCGAAAGCGGTAGGCCGCTCAAGAAATCATGTGAACGATGCATCCCGCGTTTTGACGGTGATTTTTTGTTTTGCTGAACTGCCATAAGTCACTCCGTAACTTTAAAAATTTCCGGGATTCTAACATAACTCGCCGAGTTAACTCCACCTAACTAGTCTAAGTAACCCTAAACTCAGGATACTGTCTTATGCTGAACAAGTCTAAATGGCCTTTGCAACATGCCTGTCCTGACAAAATTATCCCGAATTTAGGTTAAATAGTGCTCTACGAGCGGTCAGAATCGATGAAATACGCAGGCTCTGCCTTAATCCTTGCAAAAGCTTCATGCAGCACCTGGATTTTATCAGCCTCTAAAGGAACAGACTTTGGACCAACCGATGTATAGAAGTGGAGACTATCGTCTTGAATATAGAGGGGCGCAATATGCTTACAGCTATGTGGGAAAAAAACCTTGAAATAGATGGAGCTGAGTTTACTCTTATCAAATGTCGAGCATGCAAGCCACTGATAAAGCTCTTCTGTATGCAGGTCTAAAACTTTAGCAGCGGCAGATACAGCCTCTTCTTTTTCATCCTGTAGCACTGTGAGTAAGGTACCGATCGTAGAGGCAGAAAGTTCTTTCCGTTGACTTAATATTTTGACGACCCTGTATCTCGCATAACGATCTTCACCCTTTAAGGTTTCAATCAAGGCCTGGTTGACAGAGTCAGGCAGAGCTTCCTGCTGACCTAAAGCCTCAATAGCTACCTCCCTTATTTTACCTTCCTCATCTTCTAAGGCTCTATCCAACAAGGGCTGATGAATTTCAGGATCTAACTTTTTATGTAAGAACAATGTATCAGCAACGGCATACCTAACATGCGGCCTTTTATCCTTTAGCCCTGCGATTAAGGCGCCCATTGTAGAAACCGATAGTTCTCTCTGTTGGCCTAAGGTTCTGGCAGCTTTAGCTTGAGACTCGACGTTTATGTCTTCATCTCTTAGCCTTTCGATCAGAACCTTAATCTCGGCTTCCGATAGTTTTTCTTGTAAATCAACTCTATCCTCCGCCGTTAAACTATCGGCCGTGCTCATCTGGTGGCGCCAGTCCAATGACACCGGCGCACTAATCATCATAATATGGCCTTCATCTTCACTATTATCGACTTCTAATTGATACAGCAAAGATCGCTCAATTGACTCGGGCAAATCGTCTTGTCGAAATAGAATATCTGTAACCACCTCCCTGCAAAAACCCCCAACTTCATTTTGTAATTTTAGTATCTTACCCAAGGCTTCGATAATGGTAACAGGTAGTTGTTCCGATCTTGTTAGTGCCATAGCAACTAGTTGTATGGCAGTCGGGTCTTCTTTTTGTTGACCATCTTCTAACTCCTTGCCCAAGAACTCGATAGCATTACCAGATAAAACTGAACGTGCTCCTAAGGTTTTAATAATATTCAACTTGTACCTAGCGTTAGCCGGATGCTTAAGCAACAGATGCTCCGGAAAAATCCTCTGGCTACCTAAGCGACTGTAACCGTTCTGCCCATTTTCCATCTCGAAATTCAGCCACTGAATTAATTCTTTTTCCAATTGCTCTACGGTTGTTTCCTTCAATTGAGCCCTGGCTTCGTTTAAACACCCCATGATCACTTGCTGATGATGCATCCCGATCAGGTCTCGCGGCGATTGGCCCAATACATTAAAGAAATTTTCCAATGCAGTGTCTTTAAGCAAGCCGGCCACCATCCACCAAACGATCTCATACCGCGGATTATATTTATGCGTGGCGATAAATGCTTCCAGCTCTGCCCGGCTCGGCATTACACTTAAAGCCTTTTGTACAATGTGGATTGGGGCTCTTTCGACTTTTGTACACGCTTGTAGATGCCCAGCTAGGAACTTCGCTGCAAAAAACTCCTGAAACGTTAAGTGTAGGAAATGATACTGGCGCTCCGATTCAAGCCGATGCCCATCCGCTGTATGTAAATACGAGGTTTTTTTCAGATTCGTGGTGAAATGGATGGGTAATTTTTTCCCTGTTTGAGATCCCTCATTCAGTTCTTTTCTATACTGGCTTAAATCTTCCCGGCTAAATTCAATCTTTTCTATCTCCAATCCCTTAAATGCTAAATAGCTTAGATAATGGATTTCGGCCGTCATCAATTCCTCCAGATCTGAGGTTGACAAATCTTCAATGACATCGGCTCCTAATACCTTACCTTCCTCTTCTTTCTCTAAACGCACGCTGTCTTTGCGCCATAATTTATCCACCATCGCCTCGTACAGGATGGCCATCGTTACTTCTCGATTTTTGGGGAGCCGATCCCAGCTATGGCACAGCGCATCCAATTGAATGGGAATGTTGACCAGTCCCTTCAACGGCGTTTCCTTTATAAACTGCTGAATAGCCGCTTGTTGAGACTCAGGCGCAAACTTTTGGATATAAGCCTGTACATTGGCTTGACTAAATCCAATCGTTTCCAATTCCAAATCAAGTTTACTCAGCTTGTTTGCATCAACCCCGGTAGGTCGGGAGGTGATAACAACATACTTTTCCTCAAGTAATGCCCTCAAAAAGGTTCCTAACTGATTTTCTCCCCCCAGTTCGCTAGCGACTTCATCTAAACCATCTAGAATAAACAGCGTTTTGTCCTGATGTGCGTGGAAAATTTTCGATAACGCCTGCGCTTGGTGGCTTTCATGGCCTACAAAATACTGATTGCAGAGCAGATCTTCTAAGCGTTTAGGGACGTGCGTCTTGAGTTGCCGTAAGGGCACCCACAATAGGCTCTCAAATCGATCTTGCCAAAGTCCATTATGGTGGTATTCATACACCAGCTTTTTGCATAACGTGGTTTTGCCTATCCCTGCTCGCCCCTGAATTAAAATTCGCTTGGGCACTCCTTCTGAGCCGTCTCGTAATTTTTGCGCCTCAAAAAGCTTCTCTAGGGCAATCAACTTGTTTGGATTCGTCGGCTCAAGCTGCTGCCGCTCACTGCTGGGCAGGCGTTCAAAAGCTGCCGCTTGTTTTTCCAATTCTTCTTTATCTTTTGTGCGTTGCGTCTGACTTTCGACAATCGCTAGATTGATATAACAGTCTTTCAGGGCAGCGGTCTCACCTGATACCCGCTGAATCGACAGATTAGATAATTGATAATGCTGATACAGTGCATGGCGCAAGCTGTCTAACGAGACAGCATGAGGTTGCTTAGCCTCTACATTCGGTGCGTAGTAATGCACGTTGACCGTATTATGCTTGCCATGGACTGGAGCATTAATCGTACCTTGACAGTTTTGTACGATAATCTTTCCTTCGGTATTACCTGCTTGAATAGAAAAAGGCGGAGAGTAGGATGAAAAATTGGGCCGATGCGCTGCAGACGCCGAATTGTTTGCGGGGTATAAAAATCCGTCTGAAGTAACTTCGTGTTCAGCCGCCTTTTCTTTAACCAATTGAATAGTTTCTTGAAACACTCTCTCTGATTCCGCACTCTGCTTTTGAGAAAGTAAATATTGACTGCGACAAAGACCAATGTTTTGAAGCAAAACCTGGACTTCGGCTTGATCCGATTCTAATCGGTATGCATCAAGTCCGTATCTTTGAGCTTGTTGATAGGCATTTCCTGCCTCAATGACATTACGCTGCTTTTCCAACAAAAGCGCATAATCCAAATTGATCCTAGCGAGAGCTCGACACACTTTGGATTCAGTTGAATTTAATTTTTCCGTTACGCGAAGTGCCTGTAGATAGCACGCTTGGGCCTTATCCAAGTCACCTTGTTTTTCATAATCAAGCGCTTCTTTGTGAAAATCCTCCGCTGATTTATAAAAATCACGAGTGATCCCCCAACCAGCTCGCCATACCTGCCCTAGTCGCTCCACTTTTTTTCCTTTAGCCTGTTTTACTTAAAGAGTACGGATTTCATCCTGCACCCATTCTTTATTCGTGGCGCGATTCTAGCAGAGGCTTTTTAACTAAATTTGCCTCATAGACACCGTACGACAAACCGCAGGCAGAGAGGCGTTTTTTTAGGTCGTTGGGAACGCACACCATATTGCGTTATCAACTTTAAGAAGGCGCAGCCCGCCGCGAAACGTGGGCGTTTCGCTACACTGGACTCAAGATGACATTTATGCAAAAAACTATTTGCTAGAATCCAGCTGGAAATAAAAAATAGGTGCGCGGTGGGGACTACTTAAAAACACCCATCCAGCGTGCGGAGTGGGTTAAATCAAGAGCATCATACTAATGAATAACAGAGAAACACTATGCTAGACAGTATTTTTTCATCATCCCGAAGCGCACTCTCGCCACAGGAAACGTTGGACCTCGCTCATTCTTATTTAGAGGCTGCCCGCAAGGAGAAGAATCTCAAGATAGCTTTAGTCTTGTGTGACGATACGGAGGCCTCGTTATCCCAGATGAAAAAAGCCGTGAGAAAGGCGCAGGCTCCGCAGACAATAGCCGATCAAACCCTGCGCGATAAAATAGCCGAAATTTACTTCGAACACGGTAAAGTATTAGACGATTTAGGACACAAAGAGAAGGCACAAGCAAGCTATAAGAAAGCAGAAAAATGGGGATACGTTCCGGCACAAAACCGGATCGATCCTTTACCTTCGCCCGCCTCAAGCCATAGCGTTCGCGCCAGTCGCTCAGGTGAATCGAATTCACCCACCCTGTCCAGGTTGTTCGCGTCCAGTTATGGCGTTGCCAGTCTGGGCCTAGAGCAGGCTCATCGGAAATTAAACGAAGTTTCATTTTTCCAGAGCAATCCATCCGCGCCCGTGATGGCCGATGCGTTGCCCGCTGTGGGCGAGCGTCCGAAGAACCTGCAGCAGTTAGCGAATGGCCTAATCCTGTTATCGTTGAAAGAATCAGCGCAGGGGGAGACCATAGAACTGTCCGAAGAGGCGCAAGCGTGGTTGCGTGAGACAGAGGAGACGGAAGCCAAACGGCTCAATGCCCTGGCCACCGAAGTCATCCGGGTGTTTGTTGACGATGAATTGAAAGAGCTGTCCGTCGCGGAAGTGGTGGTGCTGGCGCCGGGATTAAGCAAAGAGCTGTTTAATGCGCTACTGAAAAGATTGATCAATGGGATTGAGCACAGTACGTTATTAGAAACGGATTTACTGGACGGCTTAGCGCAGATGATCCGAAACGCCGCGCCGGAGTATTTGGATACTGATGATTTAGTCAAAATTGTAGAAGTGGTGAGCGCTCGCTTACAAAAAACCCATGGGCAAAGCGAAGATCATCTGTACCGCTTAACTTACGCGCTCACGCATATTTTGGATGCGATGGCGGATTATGTGAAAGACATAGACCGTGAGCAACTGCGCGAGCCCTTATTAGCCTATCTAAAAAGTTTACAAGACAGCGACAACCTGTATTTAGTCTACCAAGCAGCCTACGCGTGCCAAGCGTTGGCCCATGTACCGGACAATGAAACGCCTTGGCAAGGGGCAGTGCGTCGTGGGAGCACTATTCTCAAGGGCGTTTCAGGTTTAGTCAGCGCGGTCAAAGGGTTTGATCTGAATAAAATGATCGAAAGTCTGGGCAGTCTCTACGATGGTGTAGGAGGCTCAGGGGGCTTATTGGAAGCCTGGGACGCGGGGGTAGAGCTGTATGAAACGGTGAAATCGTTAAGGGAAAGCGGACAAGATTTTGTGAGTTGCCTAAAAGAAGGGCTCACGTTTGAGAAAAAGGCGAGCTGGTATCAAACGTTGGAAAGGGTGGATGTGTTGTTGCAACAGCACAAGCTGAAGGATTTTGAAGCGTTTGTGCGGCAAGCCCCTTGCCGTCAACATAAAGCGTTTCAATGGGGCTTGAGTGAGCGCCTAGGCCAGTTAGCGGCCAACCCGGAGCTGGGTGCAGAAACTCAGCAGAGTGCGTTGCGCTTTTTAGGAGATCTGTATGAAAACGATGTGCTATGGGGCCGATCCGTTCCGGCCAAAAAGCGGATCCTCCAGATGCTCAGAGAATTGGGGTTAGCGTCTAACGTTGCAAAGGAAGCGAAAGCGCTGATAGCACGCTTAGCTCAGGTCGACGGGGCGCCCAAACAGGCGCTCTATGCCTCCTGTGAAAAAGATGCCACGACCGGTCCAACGCCTCTTTATAAACCCGAGAGCACCCCAAGCACTCTGACCTTGCTTGCACGGGCTCAGAAGGTGCCTCAGGTTGAAGAGAAGGTGCAGCAACTGAAAAGAGAACGTTTAAAGGCCTGGAAAAAAGACGAAAGGCTGTATGTTAAGCCGCAAGGTAAAGCAAAGCTCCACGATACCGTGACGTTCGATCTAACAGACAAGGTCAATGAATTTCTGCGCAGCCCAGAGAAGAAAATTTTATTACTGCTAGGGGATTCCGGAGCGGGTAAGTCAACCTTTAACAGTGCTCTCGAAGCGAATTTATGGAAAGCGTATCTCAATCCTCCTACACAAGAAAGACGCATTCCTTTGTTGATCGCGTTACCGGAAATTGATAACCCAACGCATGAGCTGGTGGAAAAACATCTGCATCTAAAAGGCTTGAACCAAAAGCAGATTCAGGAATTAAAGCGGTCACACCAATTTGTCTTTATTTTAGATAGTTACGATGAAAGTCAACAATCGAAGAATCTATATCTGACGAATAAAATCAATCAAGAGGGGGGATGGCAAGGGCAAGTGATTATAGGCTGCCGCTCTGAATATTATGGTGAAGATGATCGGGCACGCTTTGAACCGGAGGATAAGACTCAGTTGCAAAAGCTAGTCGTCGCGCCGTTCTCAAAAGTAGAGATTAAGCGATATATCGAAGTGTATGCGCAAGCAAATCCCTTGGGGTGGTCGTCTGAGCGTTACCAAGAAACCCTCAAGAGTATTCCCCATTTAGAAGAATTGGTGACGAATCCTTTTCTGCTGAAAATTACATTAGACGTGCTGCCTCGTCTGGCCAATCAGGAACAGAATTTAACCAAGACGCGCCTGACCCGAGTGGCGCTCTATGACGAGTTTGTCGAGCAGTGGTTCGAGCGTGGCAAACAGCGGTTTTTAAAAGAGAAAACGCTTGAAGGTCAAGAAAAGAAGGTCTTTGAAGAATTGATTGATGAGGGATTTACGACGAGTGGCATTGCGTTTGTCAAAGAATTAGCGGTGCAGATTTATGAAAGACAACGAGGCAACCCGATCGTGAAATATGCCCGCTTTGAAGATCAAAAGACGTGGAAGCAAGAATTCTTCGGTCCAGAAGACGAAAAGAGGTTACTGCGAGAGGCATGGCCGTTAAACCGGAGCAAAAATCAATATCAGTTTATCCATAAATCACTATTGGAATATTTTGTGGCGCGCGCGGTGTTTGAGCCGGGACAAAGCGAGTCGGGGGGGAGGGAAAAATCCCACACTACAGTGGAATCGGCAAAGCGGGCGCGTCGTCTGAGTTTTGAGAGCGACTATTCCCTCGATGGAAAAGCGGTTCTGGATGAAAAAGACTTACTGGATACGCCGCTCGCGCGGAAGAACTTTGTGACTGAGCCGGCGATCCTGGGATTTTTGGTAGAACGAGCGCGGAAAGAGCCGTTGTTTAGAAAACAGTTGCGCGGGGTGATTGAGCGTTCGAAAGTGAGTGATGAGAATGGGGCGCACTCAGTGGACAAAGAGGTGATCCGTAAAGCGGCGGCAAATGCGATCACGGTATTGGTGAAATCGGGAGAGCAGTTTAATGGAGCGGATTTAAAGGGAATTCAGATCCCTGGAGCGGATCTCAGTTTTGGGGTATTTGATTCAGCGCAATTGCAAGGGTCAGATTTAAGAAAGACCAATTTTAGGACGAGCTGGCTGCGCCAGGCGAATTTAAGCGGTGCGCAGATGGAGGGGGTGCAGTTCGGCGAATGGGCCTATGTGCAAGAAGAGAGCGAAGTAACGTCCTGTGCCTATTCACCGGATGGTCAAAGGTGTGCGATGGGTCTTGATAACGGCGTGATTCGAGTGTATGACACGTCAAGCTGGGGAAAAATCCACACCTTAGAAGGCCATACCTCCTCTATTAATAGCGTGGTGTATTCGCCGAGCGGCGCGCAGATCGCCTCGGGCAGTAGAGACACTACGGTTCGTCTGTGGGACGCGCACAGCGGCGCGGCGGGGCACACTTTAAAAGGACATACCTTCTGGGTTACTAGCGTGGTGTATTCGCCGAGCGGAGCGCAGATCGCCTCGGGCAGTTGGGACTGTACGGTTCGTCTGTGGGACGCGCACAGCGGCGCGGCGAGGCACACCTTAGAAGGCCATACCTACTCTGTTAGGAGCGTGGTGTATTCGCCGAGCGGAGCGCAGATCGCCTCGGGCAGTGAGGACACTACGGTTCGTCTGTGGGACGCGCACAGCGGCGCGGCGGGGCACACCTTAGAAGGCCATACCAGTTCTGTTAATAGCGTGGTGTATTCGCCGAGCGGCGCGCAGATCGCCTCGGGCAGTGATGACACTACGGTTCGTCTGTGGGACGCGTACAGCGGCGCGGCGGGGTGCACCTTAAAAGGCCATACCATTGGTGTTAATAGCGTGGTGTATTCGCCGAGCGGAGCGCAGATCGCCTCGGGCAGTCGAGACACTACAATTCGTCTGTGGGACGCGCAAAGCGGTGCGGCGGGGCGCACCTTAAAAGGCCATACCAGTTCTGTTAATAGCGTGGTGTATTCGCCGGGCGGCGTGCAGATCGCTTCGGGCAGTACTGACCAGACGGTGCGGCTGTGGGACGCGCACAGCGGCGCGGCGGGGCACACCTTAGAAGGCCATACCGACGCTGTTAGGAGCGTAGTGTATTCGCCGAGCGGCGCTCAGATCGCTTCGGGCAGTTCTGACCAGACGGTGCGGCTGTGGGACGCGCACAGCGGCGCGGCGGGGCGCACCTTAGAAGGCCATACCGACGCTGTTAGGAGCGTAGTGTATTCGCCGAGCGGCGCGCAGATCGCCTCGGGCGGTGATGACAATACGGTGCGGCTATGGGACGCGCACAGCGGCGCGGCGGGGCACACCTTAGAAGGCCATACCGACGTTGTTAGGAGCGTGGTGTATTCGCCGAGCGGCGCGCAGATCGCCTCGGGCAGTTGGGACTGTACGGTTCGTCTGTGGGACGCGCACAGCGGCGCGGCGGGGCGCACCTTAGAAGGCCATACCGACGCTGTTAGGAGCGTAGCGTATTCGCCGAGCGGCGCGCAGATCGCCTCGGGCAGTGATGACAATACGGTTCGTCTGTGGGATGCGCAAAGCGGCGCGGCGGGGCACACCTTAGAAGGCCATACCTACTGGGTTACGAGCGTGGTGTATTCGCCGAGCGGCGCGCAGATCGCCTCGGGCGGTTATGACAAGACGGTTCGTCTGTGGGACGCGCAAAGCGGCGCGGTGGGACACATCTTAGAAGGCCATACCTACTACGTTATGAGCGTAGTGTATTCGCCGAGCGGAGCGCAGATCGCCTCGGGCAGTTTGGACAATATGGTGCGTCTGTGGGAGGTGGCCTCGGGCACGTGTCTTAGAGTGATGCAGGCGTTGAGTGGTCCAGTTTGTAGCGTGGCCTGGACAGAGCGGGATGGACAACAGTATTGGGTGATAGGTGGCTTAGATCATTCCGTGCGGCAATGGGAGATCCCAAAAGAGCCGGAAGGCGACCAGATGAAATTGCGCTGGAGTTCAGGGCATGGAGCCTTGACGGTGACAGATATGTTGATCGAAGGGGTAGAAGGTTTAAGCGGGATGAATGCGCGTCTTTTGAAGCAGCGTGGGGCCGTAGGGAGTGTGTTACCGCTGACTGGTTAAAAATAGGCGGTCAGGCGGGTGAGTGGATTCGGGCTGAGTTAGAGCCCGTTCCGCTTGCCCGAGTGGGGTTAGGCCCCTGTTCGATTTAACAACAGGAGTGACAAGTGAGCTTCAATTAGAGGTTTCTACCCCATACCCTACGATAGATTCATGCGTAAATGGACAGACCGAATGCTTGGGCACAAGTGGCAAAGAAAGCAACAGTTCTTCATCGATCAAATCGATTAAATCGAATTGACGCGAGCCAACGATGACATCTGCTCGCTCATCATTGGCTGGCGCAGCATCAGCCTGCGCACTATTTTGCACGATGCGATACCATATATCGATCGTGAGTGGCTCCTGGTATGGCTCAAGGCAGCGCTGGCATTCAAGCCATAATGCGCCTTCCAGCGTCAGCCTCAAGTAAGGCATAGCCACCGATTTGCCGCCGGCCACCAGCTCCTGGCGGATAGCGCCGGTTACATTCCAGCGCAATGCTGGATGCTGGGCTAGCTTATCGGGCGTAACTTCGTTTAAGATGCGTGACAGATTCTGTACTAAGACTTCGCCGGATGCCTGCTGTTGCTTGCGCGCAAACGCAAACACATCAAACATGCGCGGATTGTCGAGTACAGCCGAACAGCTAAGAGTTTGACTCATGAATGTGACTCACCAACAATCAACAAGCTTTATGGCGGGCACTTCCGCTTTAGAAAAGCTAATGAAACAATGAAAGCTCATCAGCTTATCGATTTTTAATTTTTGCGTCAAATCTTAGATGTTTCTTTTTGTCTCAACAAACGAACCATGCCCTCTTCGCTGCCCGCTAAAACTCGCTTAATTCTTGCGTCAAGTTCCCCCTATCGCCGCGCCTTGCTAGACCGGCTACGGATTCCATTTGAAATTATTGCGCCCGCTCTGGACGAAACGCCTCTGCCTAACGAAACGCCGGCCGCGACTGCATTACGGCTGGCGCAAGCCAAAGCGCGCAAAGTCGCCCTGCAAGCCCCTGATGCGCTGATCATTGGTGCAGACCAAGTCGCTTTATGTGAGGGCCGGCAGCTTGGCAAACCCGGCAATCATGCGAATGCGCTAGTCCAGCTACAATCTATGCGGGGTCGCATGATTGAATTTCATAGCGCGCTGTGCGTGTATGATGCACGGCGCAAAACCATGCAAAGCGCAGACATTCTCACACAGGTTCGGCTACGCGATCTGCCAGATGAGGAGCTGGACGCTTATTTGCGCATCGAACAACCCTATGATGTTGCCGGTAGCGCAAAAGCGGAAGGGCTTGGCATCGCTTTGCTAGAATCGGTGCAAAGCCATGACCCAACCGCTTTGATCGGCTTGCCATTAATTGAATTAACCCAGATGCTGCGCGCCGCGGGGCTCAAACTCTTTACCGTACGATGACCGGCAAACTTTACTTAGTGCCCAATACACTGGGCTCAACCGAGAGCAACTTGCTCGCCGCAGTTCTGCCTGCGGCAGTTCAAGCGCAAGCGGCTCAACTCACTTATTACATAGGTGAAAATGCAAAAGCAACGCGCGCATTTTTGAAGCAGATCGGCACCCAGCACGCGCTGCAAGAGATTGAAATTCGTGAATTAAATGTGCATACGCCGGCCGCCCAAATTCATGCGTTATTAGCCCCGATTGTCGCTGGCGCGGATGGGGGGCTGGTTTCGGATGCAGGTTGTCCGGCTGTAGCGGATCCTGGCGCGCTCTTGGTGCGCCAGGCGCATCAATGCGGGGTGCCGGTTGTGCCCTTGGTTGGGCCGAGTTCTATCTTGTTGGCCTTAATGGCGTCCGGGTTGAATGGGCAAAGTTTTGCTTTTCATGGTTATTTGCCAGTCAACGCCAATGAGCGCGTGCGCGCTTTGCAAGCCCTTGAGAAACAATCACGCACGCGGCAGCAAACCCAGATTTTTATTGAGACCCCTTATCGGAATCAAGCATTATTGGAGGCGCTGCTGACCCACTGCGCAGCATCAACCCAATTATGCGTTGCAGTAGATTTGACGCTCCCCAGCGAATCCATTGTCAGCCGTTCTGTCAATCAGTGGCGCGCAAACTTGCTTGATGTGCATAAACGGCCCGCTATTTTTCTACTGTTAGCCGCGCCAACCTAGCGCCTAGCGCGGTTAATTCAATTGCAGCGGCTCTTGGCTGGTCAACGCGCGCACGGCGAAAGCCCCTGCGGACAAACCAAATTTGCGCGCAAAGCGATCGAACATGCCCTCTTTCACGGTGTAATCAACGATTTTTTCCGTTTTCAAGAGCTCGCGAAGCACATAGCGCGTATCACCCAAACCATCCGCCAACCCGAGCGCAACGCCACGTTGGCCGGTCCAAACTAAACCTGAGAAAATTTCTGGCGTTTCCTTCAAACGCTTGCCGCGCCCCTGGCGGACCGCATCAATAAATTGCTGGTGCACTTCATTCAGCAAGTTTTGCATATATTTTCTTTGCACTTTGTCTTCCGGCAAAAAAGGATCGTTCAGCGCTTTATTGCGACCCGCAGTGAGCAAACGCCTCTCAATGCCTACTTTACTCATTAAATCAGTAAAGCCAAAGCTATCCATACGCACACCGATTGAACCGATAATGCTGGCCTTATCCACGAAGATTTTGTCAGCGGCCGCGGCAATATAATAAGCGCCCGAGGCACAAATATCATCGACCACCACATAAACAGGCTTATCTGGATAGCGCGCGCGCAATCGACGAATTTCATCATTAACCATGCCCGCTTGCACTGGACTGCCACCTGGGCTATTGATTTGCAGAATCACCCCCGCTGCTTGTTCGGCTGAAAATGCCCGCTCAAGCGCGGCAATCAAATTGGTGGCATTACTTTGTTGATCCGGCACAATTTCACCTTGCAGCGAAACCAGCGCAGCATGTTTGCCAGTGGCCCCACCTGCGCCGCTTGAGATAGAAACTGCGCGCCAGGTCATAAGGACGAAAATCATTAAAAACGCCAAGCGGAAAAATATTTTCCAGCGCCGCGCCGCGCGTTGCTCGCGCACTGCCGCCAGTAAGGTTTTTTCAATTAATGCACGTTCCCAGAGGGGCGCAATGGGCGCTGCCGCATCAATTCCGGCCTTGCCAGACTTAGCATTAGCAATTGAATCGTCATCAGACATGATAGAAGTAAACGGTTGCGGTTAAAGACAAGATACGATAACACACAACCTAATTAGCGTCAGCATCCGACTAGGCCGGCACTGCGCATAAAGGGTAGCGGCAACTATAAAACTTTCATGAGGGTTACCGTCGCACTGACGACAAGTCCGGCGGCACTGGCTAGCATGATTCCCATCTTGACGAGCAAGCTCATTTCAAATTTTTCGAGCTTGGTATCAAAGCGTTGCTCCAGGTTTGTTATATCTTTTCGAACGTCTTTGATTTCATGCCTCAAGTCTTTGCTCAAATCATTGATTTCATGCCCCAGATCTTTGCCCAAATCGTTGATTTCATGTCGCAGCTCTTTGCTCACGTCTATGATTTGATGTTGCAGCTCTTTTTTAGCTAGCTGCAAATCTTCTTTAGTGACCAGCTTTTGCAGATTAACGGTAAATATTTCCGATAAACCTTCTGCTTCTGCATCAGCTTGAGCACTCGGAACACCCGCTTCTTTTAAGCGTTTAGAAAATTTTAAAGTATCAAATATTGCCATAGCCATAACAAGTTCTCTAAGTCCTTTTAGATCTAACACATGCGCCATTTCCACCCTCAATTACATCTCAATTGGTTTAATTATCAACCAAATATTAAGAGGGGCGCAAGTGCTTTCTTGTCGCTAGTGGTTTTTTCCTTGTAACTGGCTCAATTGCTCAAGAAACCGCTCGCAGTCGCTTGGCAAAGGCGCCTCAAGCGCGAGCCGCACGCCACTTGCAGGATGCGTCACACTCACTTTATGCGCGTGCAAAAACATCCGTTTAAGCCCTGGCTTTGCCGCGGTGCGGGCTAACTGGCGATTCAAGGCGAAATCGCCATATTTATCGTCTCCCACAATCGGAGCCGTCAAATGGGCTAGATGAACCCGGATCTGATGCGTGCGCCCAGTTTTTAACTCGGCTTCTAGCAACGCATAGCCTGTAAAGCGCTTAATTAAATTAAACACCGTATGCGCTGTTTGGCCTTGTTCATGGACACATACCCGCCGCTCACCTTCAGGTGTCAGATATTTATGCAATCTTTCTTTGACAATTTGGCGCGACGCCTGCCAATCTGCATGCACACAGACTAAATAACGTTTCTCAACTTGGTTGTCTCGTAGTTGAGCGTGTAATGCAGTTAAGGCTGAACGTTTTTTAGCCAATAACAAAATGCCTGATGTTTCACGATCAAGCCGATGCACTAATTCAAGAAACTTGAAATTGGGATAAGCCCGCCGTAATTGTTCAATCACGCCGAAGGCAATGCCGCTACCGCCATGTACCGCCACGCCAGCCGGTTTGTTAATCACCAGCAGACAATCATCTTCGTACAGCACCGGAAAATTCGCGCACGGCGCGGCGCTGCTTAGGGGCTGAGATATATTATTTTCTTTGAGCGCAATCCGCATCGGCGGCAAGCGTATAATGTCCCCCATCGCTAATCGATACGCGGTATCTACCCGGCCTTTATTGACGCGCACTTCACCGCTGCGCACGATGCGGTAAATATGGCTTTTGGGTACGCCCTTACAGATGCGTAGCAAAAAATTGTCGATCCGCTGTCCAGCCGCAGCATCGTCAATCGTAAGCAGTTGGACTGAGTTGGGAAGTGGGTGCTGCACAGATATTTTGCCTAACTTATTCATTCTGCATATAATTTGCCTTCGGCAAGTCCGCATAGAGAGTGTCTGCACTTTCTATGCGTAGATTGCACCTGGCATGAGCATTAATAGACAGCCATTTTACTTGGATAACCGGCGGCTGTCGCTCATTGAAGCTAGACGATATGTTGCACGCACGGATTTTGTTTTAGCGAGAGCCCCCAGATTAGGTCAGCTCAGCTAAAAAAGTACCGAAAGGCAAAGAAGATTTGGTTGAAAAGAATTTTATTGATTAGTCTGAATTTAACTAGTCAATGGCGAAAATCGATACGATACTTGGCGCTAAATGGAGCAAAACTCAGCGCCAGTCAATTCGCATACCCCTGGCACCGCTCAAAATAAGCGCTACCAGAAAGGTAATTCTGCACTGCACCAAAACTTCAGGCCTAGCGTGTTTTTAGAACACTATAAAACGCAGCGCGCCGTCCTTTACTGCCTTAGAGCAAGAATTGGCCGAGCTGCTCCGGAGCCGTTTCATGAAACGCATACTTTTTAACGCCACGCAACGAGAAGAACTTCGTGTGGCTATCGTCGTTGGGCAAAAGCTCATCGATATTGATATTGAAACCGTTGGGCAAGAACAACGCAAAGGCAATATTTATAAAGGAGTCGTCACCCGTATTGAGCCCTCGCTAGAAGCCTGCTTTGTTAATTATGGCGAAGAACGCCATGGTTTTTTACCCTTTAAAGAAGTCGCGCGCCAATATTTTAAAGAAGGGATCGACATGCGCTCGGCGCGGATCCAAGATGTGCTGCATGAAGGGCAAGAACTGATCGTTCAGGTCGAAAAAGAAGAGCGCGGCAATAAAGGCGCGGCCTTGACGACCTTTATCTCACTCGCCGGACGCTATTTGGTGCTGATGCCAAATAATCCGCGGGGCGGCGGCGTCTCGCGCCGCATCGAAGGCGATGAACGCCAAGAACTACGCGATACGATGGCGCAACTGCAATTGCCAGACGGCATGAGCATGATCGCCCGCACCGCAGGGATTGGCCGCAGCACCGAAGAATTGCAATGGGATCTTAATTATCTGATGCAATTGTGGCGCGCCATTGAAGAGGCGGCCCACGATATGCAAGGCCCACTCCTGATTTATCTGGAATCCAGTTTGGTGATCCGCGCCATCCGCGACTATTTTCAACCCGATATTGGCGAAATTTTAATTGATACGGCGGAGATTGAGGAACAGGCGCGCGCCTTTATGGGCATCGTCATGCCCGACAATCTGCATAAGGTCAAGCGCTACCACGACGATGTACCGCTGTTTTCTCGCTTTCAGATCGAACATCAAATTGAGACCGCTTATGCGCGTACCGTGTCTTTGCCCTCTGGCGGCTCCATCGTCATCGACCATACTGAGGCATTAGTCTCCGTCGATGTCAATTCCGCCCGCTCAACAAAAGGGGCCGACATTGAAGAAACCGCGCTGCGCACGAATTTAGAAGCCTCTGACGAAGTGGCGCGGCAGCTCAGGCTTCGAGATCTAGGCGGTTTGATCGTCATCGATTTTATCGATATGGAATCCGCCAAGAATCAGCGTGAAGTCGAGCAGCGCCTAAAAGACGCGCTCAAGCATGACCGAGCGCGCGTGCAGATGAGCAAAATTTCGCGCTTTGGGCTGATGGAGTTATCGCGTCAACGGCTACGCCCCGCTTTATCCGAAGGTAGCCATGTCACGTGTCCGCGCTGTAACGGCACAGGCCATATTCGCAATGCCGAATCTTCAGCTTTGCAAATCTTGCGCATTATCCAAGAAGAAGCGATGAAAGAAAACACTGCGGCGATTCATTGCCAAGTGCCAATTGAAGTTTCAGCCTTCTTGCTGAATGAAAAACGCCAAGAAATCAACAAAATTGAAAGTCGCTTTAAAGTTGGCATTATCTTAATCCCGAACAAATATCTGGAAACGCCGCACTACAAGCTGGAACGGTTGCGGCACGACGATCCTAATATTGATGAAGTGCATATCAGTCACCGCATGACTGAAAAAGCCGTGCGCGAAATGGAACAGGAAATGGCTTACAGCAAGCGTACTGAAGAAGTCCGCCCCAAACAAGAAGCTGCAGTTAAAGGGATTTCGCCAGAACACCCTGCGCCTATCGCTAAGCGTAGCAAATCCAGTCGCGCAGCTAGCGCACATCGACTGGAAACAGAAGATTCCGGTTTATTTAGCTGGTTTAAGCGCTGGTTTAGTTTCTCCCCTGCCGAGCCGTCCACTGCTTCTGAAAAAAACACTCCGCAACGCACACGCACGACCCAAGCCACAACTGGCCGAGCTGCGGATAAAAGCGTGGCGCAAGAGCGCAATAATAATAGCGGTCGCACACGCCGCGGTAGCAACGCAAGCCGTGTTAGCGAGCCTGGTAACGAGCGGGCAGCGCGTAACGGCGGGCGGCGCGATGCGCGCGCTCCAGCTGAAGAGCCAGTAGAAACTCTTGAGGCAGCAACCGCGACGCAGGAGCGTAGCGAACGTCAAGAACGCGGCAGACGCCCAGAACGGAGCGGACGCCAGGATCATAAACGAGCGCAAACCCCTGCTCCGGCACCGAGTCAAACGGTCGCAGCTACACTCCCAGACGCTCCAAGAACAGAGCGTTCAGATGAATTTCCTGTTGCCGCAACTGCGCGCCCAGATTCTGTTGCTGCGTTTGTACCCCACACCACAACGGCTCAACCCGAAGGCGAAGAACGCCGCCGCCGTCGGCGCGGGCGACGTGGCGGTCGCCGCGAACGCGATGACGCAAACCAAACTCGCACCCACGAAGTTGAATTTCATACCGAGTCCACTGATGTCGCTCAAACCGCCGATTATGCACCGCGCTTGCCGGAGCAGGCTCCGGCGCCACAGCCACAGCCACAGCCACAGCCACAGCCACAGCCACAGCCACAGCCACAGCCACAGCCACAGCCACAGCCACAGCCACAGCCAGAAAGTGTAAGTGTGCCGCCCGCCCGCACCGCCATTCCGAGCCAACCCGCTGTAGCCGCAACTCCAGCAGCACAGCCTACGAGCTCCCCTGCGCCGGTCCCAGCAAGCTTGCCGGAACCTAAAATGGCGTCAAGACCGGCGGCCTTAAGTCGGATGCTAGAAGCGACAAATCTTGTTCTCGTCAACACAGATAGCGCTAAACTGCACAGCGCTCATGAAGCCACTGCGGCAATCACTGAGCCGCCCCGCATTAGGCGCGAACGCAAGCGCTTGCCGCCAGCCGCAAGCGCCCCAATCCAACAAGTTGAAACCAGCAAAATGGCCGAGACAAAATAAGCATAAAAAACGCCGCTAATGAATGAATCCCAGCCTTTGACAAGATGCGATGAGGCTGGATTCTTTTTTATTATTTTTATAAATCCTTATAAAAAAGGCATAGAATATTTCATCGTGTACTCAAAAAATCTTCGATACGCTTGCAAATGACCAAACGCCTGCCCCCGGATGCCGAGAAACTTATCGGCTTATGCCTTGCATCTTATGTATCAGGCAGTCGCACTGAAGACCGTTTTTGGGAAGCTCAAACTGATGCCCTCGTGGCAAAAATTTTACGGCAGGGCAACCAAGCCGCCCTTGATGCCGCACTGGAGCGCCTCCAGCAGAATCACCCAGGTGCATACAGCGTTTTAGCCGATATTGCAGATGCTCACAGTGAGTCACTGTCTATCTCTCATGAGAATCGCCAGTGGGACGCCATACTCATTGCCGCACCCGTGCTCGCTTGGACCCGCTACACCATCCCTTTGGGGCCGCTCAAAGCCGATACCGTCAATGCGCTGCATACTCATTTACAAGCGCATATCCTAGCGGATGGCGTACGGCTGGCGCTGGCGCCTTATCTATACAGTATCGATCAACTGCCAGAACAGCAGATTGAAACTTACCGGCTCACCCAACAATTTGCGCAAGCAGCGCTTGAGCGCCGCCAGATTCAACTACCGTTGAATCTGCGTGAATTACCCGAGCTTGCCCCAGTCCTGGCCGATCCGCGTTTTTTATTAGCCGTTGCAACTGCTCCGGCGGGCCAGGCCCTCTTTCGTTGGCAAGAAGAAGAAAGCGGGATACGCATCGAGCGCAGCGATTGTCTAAAACAGTGGGCTGCTCAAGGCGGTGCGAATTTCGCGCAAGCACTACCTGGCTGTGAATTAGAATGCTTATTGCCTGACGCTTATCATGCAGCATGTCGCACTGCGGATGAAAAAATTCGGCCGCATACATTGCGCACGGCAGTACGTTATCTCAACGATACCCTAGCGCCTAATGCAAACGGGCTGCGCGCTGTCATCGCAGGCTTTGGCGAACATCGCGTGGATGAATATCGGATTGGCTTTACGCAGCGAGGCGATAATGCCGTGCTCTATGGGATTGTCTGGCCGCTGTACGGTCATGAAGACATTGCGGCGCTTGCCGCCGAACAGGACGAAACGGCCAATAGCCCGCTAGACGATATTATCGCCC
Source organism: Mycoavidus cysteinexigens (assembly GCF_003966915.1). Lineage (NCBI taxonomy): Bacteria > Pseudomonadati > Pseudomonadota > Betaproteobacteria > Burkholderiales > Burkholderiaceae > Mycoavidus > Mycoavidus cysteinexigens. The sequence continues at coordinate 712,749 of NZ_AP018150.1, read as the reverse complement.
TTTTAAAAGAAGCCAATATCGTCGATATTCGCCGCCATGCTGGGCGCTTTGATCCTGAATACTGCGAAGACTGCAATGGCCCACTCTACGCCAACCCACTGGGCGAAATTGTGCATGCAGAAATGCCGGCTGACATTGAGCCCGCTCAGCCACATTTCCATTAAATTTTAACGCCTTGCCCCTGCCTAAGACGAGGCAAAATTATGTCTTTTGGCTAGGGGGTCAAAGCGCGGGAAATTTGTCAAGATATGCCCCAGGTTGCGCTATATTGGTTTGCAATCTTTTTGCCGCGTAAAAACCCGATTTTTACGCCACGCTTATGGTGAACAATATCCAATTGGAGGGGCATTCCAATGAAATTCTTTGTTTTAAACGACCAAGCCGAACGGCGCGAAGGACTCAAAGCCCTCCTGCGCCAAATTGATCGCCGCGCTAAATTCGCTGAAGCAAAAGACTGGCGGCAAGCAACCCATCGCTTAAAACGCGACTTACACGATTTGCTGGTGATTGATTGGCAATTGCGCTGGATGCGCATCGCCGATTTATTGTCTGTATTGCGCGAGCATCCGACCCTGCCGGTGGCAATTTTAACCGACGACACAACCCGCGCCACCGTCCATGCATTGCTGCATGCCGGAGTGCTCGGCATCATACCCCGCAGTCTGAATCCTCATTTGATTTTGCGCGTATTTGAACTGGTTCTGCTGGGGGGACACTACGTACCTGTATGCGCTCTCACCCCTACTTTACCCACCACATCTAAATCCCCGGCTAGTTGCGTCATCCAGCCACCTGCTATGCTTAAACCTATTCCGCGTAACGCCCCCATGCGCCTTTCGCCGCGCCAGCACCAAATCATGCGTTTATTAAATATGGGCAACACCAATAAACTGATTGCTCGCACTCTCAATATTAGCGAAGGCACGGTCAAAATTCATTTAGCCAGCATCTTTAATGTATTAGGCGCAAGCAACCGCGCCGCAGCGGTCGCCATCTATAATGGCTGGCAATTCAATACGCTGGAAGTGCTGCATGATACGACGCAGCCACTTGAGCCTAACCCGAGCCAAGCTAGGCATGCGCCCGTTTCGCTCACGCAACCTAAAGCCACGCCGGCAGGGTCTGCGGTGAATACGTATCCGCTGCTCATTGCAGCCCAAACCACCCCTCCTTATAATGCACCAGACACGCCATCCATAGCGCGGCAAAACACCCGCGCCCATGCTGATTCTACACCTAAGGACAAGCTCTAATAACAGCCCGTTTATTTATCGGCCATTCGTAAAAGTGTGTTGTAGATCGCTCAAAGTTCACCCGCCTCGATCATGTGGATGAGTGTTGAAATGTCCGCCCCGTAGTTCTTGGGTGGCGGAGGTGCCTTGTGTTGGTCGGCCTCCTTTGGAGGTTTCATCGGACTCACCTTTTCAAGCACTGGCAATCCATAGCCCGGCATGACTCTGCTGATTTCAACAGGCTCTAGCGCTCGCTTTCTCTCGAACTTGGGCCCCGCCTGCTTTCGGCTGTGAATGCCCTCGGTGAACAGAATCTTGGCTCGCAATGCCTCGAACGAGTAGCCACGCCCTAGCCGGTTCATCACCCGGATCAGGCTGTTCAAACTCTCGGCGTAGGCGTTCGTTACCGGGTGCTCGAAGTAGTTGAGGATGTAGGGTTGCCAGTTGGTGAACGCCCGGATCAGGTCGTAGAAGTACGGCCTGCTCTCAGGCGATACATCCTTGCTCCAAGCCTCGTAGTGCCTCAAGGCACTCTCTGGCGAGTCTGAGTCCTCGTAGATGGCATAGAAAGCTTCCTTGAGCCTGTATGCCTCTCCCAAGGCCGGGTAGTTCTTTGTCCAGCCATCGAGGTTCAGCCGTTCTTCGTCATTCAGGGTGCGCTCGCGCTTGAGCAGCACAAAACGATCGTGCATCAGCCCACGCTTTTGCTTGAGTGTCAGTTCGCCTCGCAATCCCTTGCGAGCCTTCTCCATCGCGTCGTTCGCCATCCTGACAACGTGGAACTTGTCGATGACGATGGTGGCGTCTGGCAGCGCCGCGCCCACCGCGTCGCGGTAGGGCGTCCACATATCCATCGCCACGTACTGCACCTTGTCCCGGTTCGGCATCTTGAACAGGTACTTCGCCATCGTGTCCTTGTTCCGGTTGTGGAGCATGTCCACGATGGTCTTGCTCTGGATGTTCGAGACGACGCAGCGCGGCTTGTTGATGATGTGGATTTCGTCAATCCCCATCCACTTTGGCGTTTCGAAGCGGACGGTCTGCTCAAGCTCGTTGATGTAGTCGCGGAAGATGTTGCGGATCGTCCCTTCGACCATGCCGGTTTCGTCGGCCAGCGATGTGAAGGTGCGTTTCAACGCCTGCTGCCCGATCCACTTCACCAGTCGCTCTGTCATCATGCGGTTCTCGGCCAGCACAGGCAGCGCCTGATAGAAGGTCTTGCCGCAGGACTGGCAGCGCATTCGCTTAGTGTCGATGTAGATGCCCACGCGCTTGCCGTGCATGGGCAGGTCTTTAAACACCTGATCGCGGGTACCCCACGAGGTTAGCCGGTCAGACTGGCAATGTGGGCAGGCAGATGTCACGTCCACCGGCTCGGCGGTGACGTGGTAGTCGTGATCGGTTTCCTCCATGCGCAGCACTCGGTACTGCGGGAGGTTCAGGATGTTGGCAGGCATGGTCAGGCCCGCCGCATGTATTCAAACAGGTGGTTGCCGTAGACAGCGCCGCCGTTGCAGCCAAACGGCTCAGCAAACTCATGTAGAACAATCTGAGAAGCGGCATGTTCATCCATAGGGAAGAATGCGCCTTGCGGCTCGCAATACATCTCGAAGTCACCCTGCTTCATGCCACAGTGCTCGCAGTGGTTCATCCAGTACGAGCTTTGCGTGGTCTTGCTGAAATCGACGCAGTAGTGCCGCGAGAATGCCTTGATGCGTGCCACCACGCCGGGCAGAAGATCGGTGACATAGTGAACAATGGTCGGCTCGTCATACCGACACCACGCATCCCGGTCATCATCTTCATCATCGGGTTCCAGCATTTCGTGCCCGGCAGGCAGGATGAAACCAAAGGCGCTTGTGTGCTCGCCACATTTCCAACACGGGTTGATGGTCTGGGCGATGAAATAGATGCTTGAGCGAACGCTGATGTCCGGCTCACGTGGCAACCAGCGCCCGAAGACGTTGGTTGCCACGCCGTCCGGCACATACCAGACCTTGCGTTCGCCATCCCAGCGGGCACCCAACCGCTTGGCTTCATCTTTCTCGGCGAAGGGTACATTGAGGTCGATGCGCGGCATGGAAACTCCTCAGTCCAGCCTCATAGCCACGCCGAAGTTCTTTTCGTTGGCGTCGGTCTTGCTGCCGCAGGCGGCCAGCGTGACGGTGCCAAGGACGGCGAAAATGGCAATATTCTTCTGCACGGACATCCAAAGTTCATCTGGCCCTTGCGGGAAATTGGAAACAAATTGTGCGTTCTTCGCCGCGAACGAGATTGGCAGCCTCACCGCACTCATATTCAAAAGGTTCATAGCAGGCATCCCAATCTATTCCGATGGAAACTTGACAGTCGCCAACGCCTCGTGTTCGCTCACTACTGGCAAGCGATCACAGGCTACTGGTTCAGGCGATATCCAATCGGTTTCGCCGACAGAAAAGAAGCGATCAATCGCAGCTTCTATGGATGCCTGATTGACGACATCCACATCGAGCACGATTTTCAAACCAATGCCATAAACATAGCTGCGGTCGAGTTTGAATGATTCATGAATCACGGGTGGCTCGTTGCGGGCGATCTCCGATTCCAGCTTGCGCCACTGTTCATGAAAAGTCAGGCCACCAAACTGCTCGAAGCGTATTTCCTCGCGTTCGGCCAGTGTGTAGGTGAAGATTTTTCCGGTGCTTGACCGTTGTGCGGGTACGCACTCCAACTTGGAGTTCTCTTCTCTCTCTTCCGGGGTCAGCATCTCGGCCACACGGGTGTGCGCAATGTCATGAGCTTTGTCCCAGAATGCTTTACGGGCAGTCACGAAACTGGCGTTCCAGATCGTGAACCGATCCGTACCCGGAAAGTAGAAATCAAACCACTGGTTGTACAGATCGGGGCGACCCGGTTCATTCAGCACAAGGCGACTGGTGAAGCGACCGCCATAGTCTGCTGCATCACGACGCATCTTGCCCATTAGACATATGACCTCATGGCTGCGCTTGTGCCTTAGCAGGGTCACAAATGGAGGGCGGCGTTTGATTCCGGGGAACTTCATGGCTCACACCCTTTCTCGCCTCGCGCCTTGGCATATTGCGCTTGGAGTTCAGGAGCAAGTTCTTCAACCAATGCCCGCACTTCCTCTTGCCTTGCCTTCTGCACGGCTCCCGGACTGTGCTGGCAGATCACATCGGCGACATCTGACGGCGGCTGCCCATTCTCCGAAATGCTTTCGATGATGGTCTTTTGCTCGACATCGCCCCAGTTCACAGCATCAGCGCCATGCTCCTTAATAGCTGCTGTAGCGCGCTGCCAAAAGGTAAGTACTGCCCCAGCACGGTTTTCGAGCATCGCAAGGTTCCCGATCCGCTCGTCCATGACGGACAAGTCTTTCCAACTCAGGCCACTCAAGGAAGTTGAGCGCAGCGCTATATCAGGAAGATTGCGCACTGCCTTGACTGCATCGACCAGCGTCTTTTTCTCGTCAGCGGTCAGTGTTTTCAAGTCACCATCATTGAAATAGACGAGTGCTTTCAGGCTCTCGCTCGGTTGGAAGTTCGGGCCGTAAAGCTGGCGAGCAGATGCGAGTCCGTGTGACAAGCTCACCCCGGCATTGACCATCGCAGCTACATCACGATAGTCCTTGGCCTCGGCGCGTTGAAGCACAACTTTGACCTTGGTCGCCATCAGGTCGTCAAAAGAAGCTACCTGCAAAACACCGTCATCGGTAAAGTCCGGCTCTCCCACTCGTCCGAAGGCAATCGTGCCGAAGAACGAGACTTTGACGTGCTCCCTCTCCGAGTTTCCATAGGGGACAAGTACAACCCAAGTGTTGTCGTGATCTTGGAGCGTTGTGGACTGTTCCATAAACGGAAAAGCCGCTTTGATGGCTTCCCGATCAAGCGGTTTTTCAGAAAAGAAATCGAAATCAACTGAATCACGGTGCCCCAGCCGCAGTGCAATGGCAGTGCCACCGTACAGCGTAAACCCCTGATTCGGTGCGTTGCTGAGTTCTGGCCACAGTCGTTTTTGGGCGGAGGGCAATATGGCCGTGCAGGGTTTGAACTTGCGAGTCACGCAAACCTCCGCACAGGCAAGGCCGGAACATGATCTACGCTCGATAGTTCAAGACGGTAATGCCAGTACGCCCAAGAACGTTCATTGAACTGACCAGCTTCTGCGTGCGTCAGGACTTCGCGAAGCACCTCATCGCCGACTTGCGAGACAAGCGACTGAACGTCGGAGTAGTCGCCGATGTTCATCACTTGGGCAATCACTCGTTCGGGCATGGCCACAGCTTCCTCTGGCGTTTTCCACCAGATGTACTTGCTGGCAAGCGGCTTCAACGACTCCTGACTGATCTGGATCATGTTAGCATCTCTTCAACACACTTTTACGATTCTCGATAGGCGAATTCTACGCCCTCACGGTCAAGGTTGCAACACGCTTTTACGATCTAAGGCCGTGATGCGCAACTTGCGCCGTTATCTGGCACCCACACACTTTTACGAATAGCCGGATTAATATGCGGGTAAATTAAAGATTCCGCAAGCAATTTGATCGGCTAAATGGCGGTTTTTACAGCTATGTGATCGCTACCCCTTATAGCGAGCCAGTGCGAGCATTCAACCATTCTCGCGCCGCGCCGCTCAGATGGGGCGCAAGCCGCGCTTGCACCCTTTGATGATAGTCATTCAGCCAAGTTATTTCGTCAGCATCTAATAGACTGGGTTCAATGCAACGCGTATCGATCGGACATAAGGTGAGGGTTTCAAATTCAAGAAATTCGCCAAACTCATTAGACTGCGCGGGGCGGACTACAACTAAATTCTCGATCCGTATGCCCCATTGCCCAGGCCGATAGATCCCTGGTTCAATCGAACTAATCATCCCTGGCTCCAGGGCGGTAGTCGGATTCGCCGCGGCATAATGCGAGATGGAGTGTGGGCCTTCATGAACATTTAAAAAATAACCCACGCCATGGCCCGTGCCGTGCCCATAGTCCACCCCTGCTGCCCACAGCGGAGCGCGCGCAATCGCATCCAGCATAGGGGCCCGGATTAAGCGCGGAAAACGCGCTCTGGAAAGGGCCATCATGCCTTTCAAGACCAATGTGAAATCACGCTTTTGCGCGGCGCTTGGGATGCCCACAGGTACCACGCGCGTGATATCAGTGGTCCCTCCCCAATACTGCCCGCCCGAATCAATCAGCAACAGCCCTTGCCCAACAATCTCGGCATTTGAAGCCTCTGAGGCGCAATAATGCGGCATTGCTCCATGCGCATTAAATCCCGCAATCGTACTAAAACTTAATGTCACAAAACCTGGCCGGCGCGCACGTGCAGCACTCAGCCGCTCATCAATGGTTAACTCCGTAATCGTCTCATGACCGAGCGCTTGTTCAAACCATGCGAAAAATTCACACAACGCCGCGCCATCTTGCTCCATGGTTGCGCGAATCTGCGTGATCTCGAGCTCGCTCTTGCGCGCCTTAAGTAAAGTCGATGGATTAATCGCTTCGATTACGCCAACATGAGCCGGCGCAGATTTGAGCATCTGATAATTACTGCGCCGCGGATCGATTAGCAATTTCGCGCCCAGCGGCAAGCCCGCTAACGCTTCAGCAGCCTGCTCATACGGCCCAACCACGATGCCGTCGGCCGCCAAGGCGCGCTGTAACGCAAGCGACACTTTACCCGAAGCGACAAATAAAGTTGCGGAACTTGGGCCAATCAGCGCATAAGCCACAAACACTGGGTTATAGCTCACATCCGAGCCACGTAGATTAAACAACCACGCAATATCGTCAAGCGTTGACACCCAATGCCAATCCGCTCCGCGCGCGCGACTTTGCGCCCGCACACAGGCAAGCTTATCCGCCCGCGTCATTGAAATATACGGTGCTGGATGCTCAAACACCTCTGCTGAGGGCAAGCTTGGACGTTCTTGCCAAATTTCTTCAAGCAGATCAAGGTCCGTGCGTAAGGTAATCTGGCGCGCGCTCAGCGCAGTTTGCAACGTCGCCGCAGCGACCACGCTTAATACCTGTCCATCGACGCCGACTACCCCCCCCATGGGCGTCTGTGTCGTGAGCCAATCACAATGCGCCTGCGCTTGACTAGGGCCGATTTTGATTAATTCGATACCGCTCCCGGCAAGCTGCGTGCTGGCTTGACTCCAATAACGACTATCCACCCATACACCCGCAAAATCCGCACTCACGACTAAAGTGCCAGCCGAACCGGTAAAACCAGAGAGCCAAGCACGGCTTTGCCAGCGCATCGGCGGATATTCTGAAAGATGCGGGTCCGTCGAGGGTACGAGATAGGCATCCAGCCCTTCACGCCGCATTGCAGCGCGCAATTGCGCAATCCGTTCAAGCACAGGGATGGTGGTTGGCGGTAAACTCATTTAAGATTCGCTCCTGTTTGGCGCTTAGCGTATGCATAAACGAACAGAATACTGCAAACGGCGCAGACAAACATCAAGTGAAAGTTAGAAAAAGTTATAATTAAGCCATTCTTCTTAAAATATTTTCTAATGCAACTGTTTGCTATTGGGGTCAATCATCAGACCGCGCCGATTGCCTTGCGCGAGCGGCTCGCCTTTTCGGTCGAACAGCTTAAGCCAGCATTGCAGATGTTGAAATCGGCTTGGCTTAGGCGCGAGGCAGCTCAAATGAAACCTCGCGCGGCGCCTTCACTGGTCGAGGCGGCGCTTCTCTCCACTTGCAATCGCACTGAAATTTACTGCGTCACAAACACCCAAGCCGCCCGCGAGCACGCGATTTCTTGGCTCGCCGAGTACCACCAATTTCCGGCGGACAAACTCGCCTCGCATATTTACACTTTGCCGCAATCTGAGGCGGTCCGTCATGCATTTAGGGTAGCTTCCGGGCTGGATTCGATGGTGCTGGGCGAAACTCAGATTCTTGGACAACTCAAAGATGCCGTGCGCACCGCCTCTGAAGTCGGCGCGCTTGGCACCTATTTGAATCAATTATTTCAGCGCACCTTCGCGGTGGCTAAGGAAGTACGCGGTCAGACTGAAATTGGCGCGCACTCAGTCTCGATGGCTGCCGCTGCCGTGAGGCTCGCCCAACGTATTTTTGAAAATCTCGCAGATCAACGCATACTCTTTATCGGCGCAGGAGAAATGATTGAGCTGTGCGCCACCCATTTCGCTGCGCACAAACCGCGCGCGCTGGTGATTGCGAATCGCACCTTAGAGCGCGGCAGTAAATTAGCCCACCGCTTCAACGGTCAAGCCATCGCACTGTCAGAACTGCCGGCGCGCTTGCATGAGTTTGACATTGTGATATCTTGCACGGCTAGCACCCTGCCGCTAATTGGTCTTGGTGCAGTTGAGCGCGCATTACGCGCGCGGCGACGGCGGCCAATCTTTATGGTCGACCTCGCCGTGCCACGCGATATTGAACCCGAAGCCGCGCAACTCCAAGATGTTTTTTTATATACGGTGGATGATCTCGGGGCAGTCGTGCGTGAAGGCCATACGCTACGACAAGCTGCCGTCACCCAAGCTGAAGCGATTATTGAAACACGCGTGCAGCATTTTATGCAATGGTTAGATGCGCGTAGCGTAGTGCCCGTGATTCGCTCGCTGCAAAGCCAAGCGGATACCTTCAAGCGTATTGAGCTCGAACGAGCGCAAAAAATGCTCGCTCGCGGCGACGATCCGGCGATAGTGCTAGCCGCACTCGCGCAAGCGCTCACGAATAAATTCATGCACGGCCCAATGCGCGCCTTAAACCAAGCGCAAGGCGATAAACGCAAACAAATTACCGAGTTGCTCACTGGCTTGATCGAGCAGACTCAGGGGCATGATCTATCTTAAAGCGACAACGCGCGCCCAAGCTAGAGACGTTAATCGATCCAGCTTGAGCGTATTTTTTGGCTTATTTTTTTAAGACCAAATCACCTGGCAACGACTGTAGATAAGCCGCAATATCGCGCAAATCACGCTGAGATAAACTCTGCATTTGCGCATTCATAATTGGATTGGTACGGCCGAAAAGCGGATTATTATTCGCCACTTGATAGGCGCGCATGGCGAAGTAACTATAGTCCGCATATTGCCCAGCCAGCTTTGGATATTCAGGGGTGATCGGCTGATTCATATTTAGGCCATGGCAAGCGGCGCAATTATTACGCTCTACTAATAACTTGCCATTGGCAATATCGGCGGCATTTGCGTGCGCGCTCACGTGCATTGCACCGATGACCGCCAGCGCCAATAAAAACTTTTTCATCGTTGTTATCCTGCGTACTTTAAAAGGCATCCAAATTATTTATCTGGGTTGTTCGGGCTGGATGATTTTTGCGCCGCATAATACTCAGCAATATCGGCCATATCCTGGTCGCTCAGCGAAGCGGCAAGGGCGTGCATGGTTGAATATTTGCGGTCTCCATTTTTGTAACCTTGCAGCGCAACTTGAATGTATTTCGCATTCTGCCCACCCAGCATCGGCACTCGATATACTTCAGGAAATGCCGTACGATATCCAGCGATGCCATGGCAGCCAATGCACATTGCTACTTTACTCTCGCCAGCCTTTGCGTTGCCGGTTACTTCGACTTCGGTCTCAACGGCGCTGGCTGTTGCGGATAAGAATACCGCCAACGCAGCCATAGTCAGGTTTTTTTTCATAAGGCCCTAAGCGCAAGCTAAAAATCCGGCTATTGTAGCTTGCTTAGCGCCTTATCGTCCATATCACAGCGTACGCGCCTGAGGGGACTAGGCAAAACCGTGATAGCGCCGCCACAGCGTATCGATTACTTGCGCAGCACTCGCGCATGCAGTAACGCAGCGTTGCAGCGCGGCGTGCTCAGCCGGAATCTGCGGCATGCGCAATTGGGCGCGCAGGTGCTGCTCGGCGGTGCGCAGTTTGGCAAGTGCCTGATCACGGAATAGACCAGACGCATCGTCGTGTAATACATCTTCCAAAGTGGTCAAGCGCACGGCATCACCCCTAGTTTTCTTTTGTCGAAGATAGATTAAGCGGCAATGACACCAACTGTACGCCTTTGATAAGCGCCATCGATGTATGGCTAATCATGCGTATTTGAAAGCCGCTGGGTAGCACGCTGCCAGACTGTAAGCGCATGCCATTAGCCAATTCAACATAGATTGAATCCGCTTGGCCCCCAACACCTACGATTGCCGCAGGCAAAAGTGTGCTGGCAGACGGGTTCGATGGCAAGGACTGAAACATGGCACGCAACTGTTGGTTCTCCTGGTTGAAAATGGCGATTGCTTTGCCAATCACTTGCGCGCGAAAGGGCGCTACTTGTCCGCTCACCAACAGCGTTTTGCCAACCAAAAAGATGCTTAGGCCGTCGAGTGAAGTACGCGCCGCAAGTAAGGTGAGCAAGCGTTCAAATGATGCGGATCGGTCATTGATCACCTGCCAGCTACGCAAGGCCGGAATCGCTTGTAATTGCATGGCGAGGTGCGGCCACGCTGCATCGGCGGTGAGCGCACCGCGGATCATCACGGTATCAGACGTAGCACCGCTTTCCACATCGCTGTCCCGATAGCCGTTTAAGGCCAACACGTCGCGCACATTCCTGCGCAGCGTATCGGCGCACATCGTTTGATCGCGCACCTGGAGACCCTGGTCACGCAACTGCGTACGGAGTACTTGAACGGCTTCGGAAGATGTGCATAAGCCCTCTAGCACGAGCGTGCCGTGGGCATCATGCGCCACGCTTAGCCCAGCGAGCGCCGGCTGGCGCAGTTGGGTGGAGAGCCAGAGATCAAATGGCGGCATCTGCGGCGCGGTCCACGCGAGCAGCAGCACAGCACCCAACGCTAGGCTCGCCACGCCAGCTGGCCCGCTCCACTTTTGCCATCTCATAAGTTTGGCGTGCCCGGCAGCGCGGCGCGGCAACGGCGCTAGCGTTGGCAAGTTAGCCGCGCGCGGGCCAAGCACTAGCGCTTGGCCCGCGACATCGATAAACAGCCCAAACGGCAAAGGCTGCGCAGTGTCCCAAGGGCAGCCATCGACCCACACTGGCGCGCTACCAGTCAGCGTGACACTGTCAGCCGTGGTCACCAGCGTGGCCTGCGTATCTTGTTCGAGGAGCAGTGCGATATCCGCGTCCGGGCCACCGAGCTGCAGTTCGCCAAGCGGTAATAGCAACTCGCGGCCAACCAACGGGCCATTAAGCCATTTCAGTTTGTAAAGTTTTTCCATGGCTACAGGGTTAGTTCTCACGTTGGGGATCGGCTTGAATTAAAAATAGTCGGACGGTGTGACGCTGGCTTTTTTGGGTTGTACTAAAAAGCTTGCCGAGCACTGGAATATCGCCGAGTAGTGGAATTTTGCGCGCGCTTTCACTCAACTCATCTTGGATAAAGCCGCCCAGCAATAATGATTGGCCAGCTTTGAGCAGCGTTTGGGTGGTAATCTCAGAATTCATGGTTTGCGGCAAGGGTTCTGCCTTACTAAAATTGCCTATCTGGCGGCCATCTTGCAAGCTCAGGCTGAGCATCACCTCAGGTTGTGCGCCCTCGCCCACCACGCGCGGCGTCACACGCAGCAGAGAGCCTGTTGAAATTGAATCGAGCTGGGCGCTTTTTTCGGAGACCACCTTGGTGTAGAACGTGATGTTCCGATCCAGTACCGCTTGCAGGTTATTCAGGGTAACGATTGACGGCCGCGAGAGAATCTGCGCCTTTGAATTTTGTTCAAGCGCATTGAGGTTCATCATGAAATTGCCGGTGTTCGAGACCACACTTGAAAAGCTGCCGGACGCCGGCGCCCCACCACTATTCAAGTTCACTGAGCCACCGCCGATGCGCGCTGAGGCAGACCAGTCGACACCGAGTTGACTGAGATCCTGGGCGTTTACGTCAATAATCGTGACCGAGATCTCCACCAACTGAGGGCGGTGATCCAGTTGCGCAATCAGATCTGCATAGAGCGGTAAATTGATTTTACGGTCCCGCACAATCACTGCATTTTGACGCTCGTCAGCCGAGAAAGTTGGCGTCAAACGGTCATTGGAGGGCGCGGGTCCTTGATTCTCCGTTAAGGGCAGCGCGCGGCCTTGCGCCATTTGTTTGAGGATCGAAACCACACCAGGCAATTGCACCTGCTGGGTACGATAGCTGTATTGCGTATCAACGGCGGTTGCATATTTTAATGGGAAGAACTGGATGCCTTCTCGATTTTGCTCGTCATTCAACTGTTGCTCATCGATGCGCCGCGCAAACTGGGTGACGCGTTCAACGCATACGGGTACACCGCTGACCTCCATTGCATTAGAAGCGGGTACTGCCCGCACCTGACATTGATGCGAATCCAGCAGGCCGATGTCGAGCAATTGGCTCATCAAGGTGTTAACCGACAAATAAGCGGGGGTAATCAACTGAGTGTTGATTTCCTGCGCTTTGTAGACATACAGCGTTTGTCCGTCGTAGTACCAAGCCAATTGATAGAGCTGTGCGAGACGATCGAGCACCTGCTCCGGCCCTAGGTCGCTTAGGCTGCCGATAAATGCGGCATCCACCTGCGAGCTGACGATGACAGGCACGCGATAATATGCGCCTAACTCACGCAGAACTTGCGCCAGAGGCATGCCACGCGTGGCCAGAAAAAACGGGGCACTACCGTTCGCTGGAAGCGCTACGGTGGCATCTGCTGCGACACCCAGCAAGAGAGCGCAGAAGGCATATCGAGCAAGCCGGCAAGATAGACGTGGACTCATCTCCATCTCCTAGTTAACTCCGCTGTCTCTGGTTTAGACTCGCCGTGGGTCGCGAGCCAACGTGCGATCGCTAATTGCTGATTCAGCTGCGTTTGCCCCACTGCATATTCAAGCTTAGGCGCGTAACGGCGCGTCAGCCAAAGTTTGCCGTCCTCTAGCAGCAAGCTGTCATCCAGGTTGCCGCGTACCGACGCAAGCCATAAACTAGCCTGCACCAGCCAGGTGTCGTCGAGCGACTCACGTTCAATCGCGCAGGCCACACACAACCCGCAGGGATAGTCCGCGCACCACCCAGGCAGGCCGTAAAATGTCAGCCAGCAACGGCCACTAGAGTGCCGCTGGACCAAAACCGCGTCTAAGGCAGCAATGAAGGGGGGCAATTTCATCAGCATCACCTATTTGTGTTTGATTAAGCGCATATTTTGCGATAATGCCAAGGCAAATCGATCCGGTAATGACCTGAGTTTTTTGAGGAGGGTCGGATATGCCCTATACTTTGGAGACCATGCACGATGTTTTTTAACAATACAACGGCTGACGTCCCACGCCGGATTTTAATTGTCGAGGATCATTCGCTGCTCAGCGATGGCATCAAAAATCTACTGTCAACAGCCGCGGCGTATCAGGTGGTCGGTGAAGTGAATAACGGCTTGGAGGCCTATCGGGCATGTCAACAATGGCAGCCCGATATTGTGTTAACCGACCTGGGGTTGCCCGGTATGAACGGCATCGACGTGATCCGTCAATTAAAAAGCCGCTGGCCGGAGTTGGTAATCATTGCGGTGACCGCAGATCATGCCGAACACCGCGCGCGCGAGGCGCTGGCGGCCGGTGCGCTCGGTTATGTGCTGAAACAAAGTCCACAACAAATCTTGCTAGCCGCTTTGCAAACCACACTGCTCGGCAAACCTTTTCTTGATCCGGCGCTGAGTAAAGCACTCATTACCGAGCAGCCCACCGTTGACGGTCGCACGACCTTGACGCCACGCGAAAGCCAGATCCTAAAGCTCATCGCCGAAGGTGCGCGCAACCAGGACATTGCAGACAAGCTGAGCATTACGGTCAAGACGGTGGAAACCCATCGCTTGCATCTGATGCGCAAGCTTAATGCACATCGCGTTGCCGATTTGGTGAATTGGGCCATCCGTCTGGGCATTCATTGAACAGCGCGCGGGAGGGACGCTATGGCTTGGCTGATCAACCGGCCCAGATCCTTGATCGCTTGATCGCTTGGCCAATTTCCCTGGTGTATCTGGGTTTCTTGTTGCTCTGTCGCTTTGAACACCAAATCGATCCCGCTCTGTCCTGCGCACCCTTTGAGGGTATGCAGCACGTCTAGCAGTAGATCACGTTGGTGCGCACGCCAGGCAGCATCAAGCTGTTGCTGCAGCGCCGTCAGTGTGGCATAAAGTTGATCCCGCAGCGCGTCATCGGCAAGGTTGAGCAGCGGCTTTTGCAATTGTTGGTTGGGTCTTAGCTCGATACCATGCACGAGTTGCTGTGACGCTGCATAGTTGAGCGCTGCAGCCAACTGCTCGAGGCTGACCGGCTTGGCCAAATATCCATTCATGCCAGCAGCCTTGACGCGCTCAGATTCGCCCGGCAGTGCATTCGCGGTCAGCGCAATGATCGGCGTATTCTGATCGAGGATACCGCCGTGCGGATTGCGCCAGTGTTCGGTAGTTTCAAGCCCATCCATCTCGGGCATACGCATATCCAGAAAAACCAGATCAAACACCTGCTGACGACCCAACTGCAATGCTTCGTGGCCTGATGCCGCAGTTTCAATGTGCTGGCCCAGCTCTTGCAGCATCTTACCGACAATGCCGCGGTTGATCGGCATATCGTCGACCACCAGCACTTTAAGCGACCACGGACAGACAGTGGTCACCACGCGCTCATTGTCCAATGTTTCGCCGCGTAACGCGGCGGTAACTTTGCGTCGTAGTTTATCCGGTAAATAAACCAGCTCTGGACCATCCAATAACGGATTAGCGCCGATCTGAGGCTCGATTCCCCAGGCGCGCAACTGCCGATGCAACGGTTCGGCTGCAACCAGACGCGCGTTAAACGGCTCCAGCGGCGGCGAGGGCTCACGCAAAGGCAAGCGCAGCGTAAACCGCGAACCCATGCCGGCTTGGCTGTCGAGTAGAATTTCACCGCCCATCAGCCCTACGATCTGCGACGCAATCGCAAGCCCAAGTCCATTGCCGTTATCGTAAGGGCGCACTTGAATGAATGGCTGAAAAATCGTCTGCCTATGCTCATCTGGAATCCCCGCGCCGGTATCCTCGACCGCCATCAATAATTGATCGGCCTGCCGCCACACATGCAGATGAATATGTCCTTGCTGGGTGAATTTCACTGCGTTGCCCAGTAAGTTAATCAAAATCTGCCGCACGCGTATGTCGTCGAGCATCATCTGCTGCGGCACGTCCGACGCCACCCAAGTTCGTAATACCAACCGTTTTTCTTGCGCTTTCAGGTTGACGGTGAGCATCACCTGATCGAGCATCGGAAAAATTGGTGCCAGTGCGAACGACAATTTCAATTGCCCAGCCTCAATTCGAGAAAAATCCAGCAAATCATTTACAATATTGAGCAAGTATCCGGAAGATTTGCGCGCAATGGCAGTCAAATCTTGCTGCTGCGGTGAGAGCGAGCTGCGCTCAAGCAGACTGATCGCCCCCACGATACCATTCAACGGGGTACGAATTTCATGACTAATACTCGCAATATGCTCGCTTTTGCGATGGCTGACTTGCTCGGCGAGTTGTCTTGCTTCCTCCAATTCATGCGTGCGGGCCAGCACCTTATCTTCAAGCGTTCGATAGTAGGCACTGAGTTTCTGAATCAGTACATTATAGGCTTTGGCAATGCGCCCGAGCTCGTCGGTCCGCCCTTCCGGCAGACGACGTAGGGGGTCAGTCGCTTGCTGCGTATCTAACACAGTCACGATCTTTCGTAACGGCCGCCCAAGATAGAGCTGCAGGATCACAAATACGATGATGCTAAGCAGCAGTTGTACCAGCAATGCCCACGGTACGGTAGATGCGACCAGCGCAAATGTCTTATTGATCAGGTATTTTGCTGGATAGGCCACCAGCAATTGCAATGACGGTCCGCTTAAGGGAGTATATGCGACAAAAAAATTATGGATACGGATGGGGTGCGTGCATGCGCTGTCTAATGAGCCCAACATCGAGGTGGCGGCTAAAAATACATCAGATAACGCGCCCACATCATGCGGTTCAATATTGCTCCACAGTAGGGTTCTACCCTCGTCCTGAAGGGCGAATTTTAGCGATCCGAACTCTTCCGTCTTGGCAGTAAGAAATGCCCCTAATGCACCCATACGCAAAATTTGGCCTGCGATCACGCCTGTATCAGGGTCGCGCGCAAGCGCCGCAACGTACAAAGAGCCGCACGCATCCTGGAACAGCGGACTCCAATGGACGGGTTTAGTAAAAGGCATATTTTGCAGCGACGCGAGTACTTTCACTCGATGATGGCTATCCTCGGCCGATAGCGTCTGCGCCTGCGGCTGAAAGAAAACCACTCCTTGATCAGGCACCAGTAAGAACATTTCGACTGAGTCCGCCACCTGAAGATCATCGTAGATTTCGTCGACGCGTCCATAGTGTTCCATCACAATGCTTGCCTGTCGCGCCAGCACACGATCTATTGTGACCTGTTCGAATGGTACAAATACTGCACGCCTTAAATCACGCGGATAAGACGGCAGATTGGTGCTGGGGTATACCGCATGCCAGGCCCAAGCCAGTCCGCGCACCTGCCGCTCAGCGTAGCCAAAACGCTGATTGACTTGCTGAGTCATGAACTCCAGCCTCGCCGTCATCTTTTGGTTCAGGTGATAGCGCGCTTTAGTATACAAGTAGTAAAAATTGACCCCCGCAACGAGCAGCCAAAACAGCACCATTGCTACACCCATGATGGCAACAATGCGTGTGGTCAGGGAGTTTTTCCAGAGTTTTCGCATAACAGAATCAAGTGGGAACAATGTTCGGCTGCAAGCGGCGCTCAGGCGCGCGGTCTTTTCAGGTCTTTACCGGATGGCTCTGGTCTATTGATTATATAGAATTATTCTTGTTTTTCACGGCCGATGATAGCTCCCTGAATTGTCTATCGGCCACCCACCGCCAACGCTAGGAATCGGAATGGACCTGCAAACACAACGCCGACTCGAGCAATTTTTGCGCCTATCGGATTTACCCAGCGTGCGCATTACGCCACGCATGGAATTCGTGGTCCCTCCCTATCGTTTGTACATCGAATATCTAGACGAACGCATTTTGCTGTCGTTGGCACGCCAGATTGAGGCGCCGCACCGCGTGGTAGTGCTCAAGTCGCTCCTCAATCGCTGTCAGCCTGCGCGGCTGCAGGGCGTGCCGTTACGCGCTTATGTGCTGCGCAATCACCAAGTGCTCAGTTGTTCTCCAGCACCGGAGAGTGAAGTCAATCACTGGATAGCTTGCTATCACACCATGCGTCGGCTGCTCGACGCGCACTTTGGAGAGAATTGATGAAACGTCTCAGTCACTGGCTTGCCATCATGGCGGGCCGCCAGGACATCGTGCTCGCGGTCATGCTGCTGGTGGCAGTGTTTATGATGATCGTGCCTTTACCTACCGGCCTAATCGATTTATTGATCACGGTCAATTTGACGATCTCGATCATCTTGCTGATGATGGCGCTGTATATCCGTGATCCACTTGAATTCGCTGCCTTTCCTTCGGTCTTGCTGATCACCACGCTCTACCGCCTAGCGTTGACAATTAGCACCACCCGCTTGATCCTGTTGCAGGCCGATGCAGGCGACATTGTCCACACTTTTGGTAGCTTCGCGGTCGGCGGCAGTCTCGGCGTCGGTCTCATCGTTTTTATGATTATTACGATCGTGCAGTTCATCGTGATCACCAAGGGCTCAGAGCGGGTCGCTGAAGTCGGCGCGCGTTTCTCGCTAGATGGAATGCCCGGCAAACAGATGAGTATCGATGGCGATATGCGCGCGGGCATCATCGACGCGAACGAAGCGCGTCGCCAGCGTAACTTGGTGCAAAAAGAAAGTCAGCTGTATGGCGCGATGGACGGTGCGATGAAGTTCGTCAAGGGCGACGCGATCGCCAGCATCATTATCATTTTCGTCAATATCGTGGGCGGCACCGCATTGGGCGTATTTATGCACGGTATGAGCGCAAGCGTCGCAATGTCGACGTACGCGATCTTGTCCATCGGCGATGGCTTGATTAGCCAGATTCCAGCGCTGCTAATTTCGATTACCGCCGGCATCATCGTCACACGCGTGCCGGGCGAGCAACGCAAGCACCTCGCTGCAGATTTAGCAGAACAGATCGGCAAACAGCCGCAAGCGCTGCTACTCGCCGCTGCCGTATTGCTCGTCTTCGCGCTGATTCCCGGTTTTCCAGCGATCTATTTCATCGCGCTGGCCGCGGGCGTCTTCGGTTGCGCATGGCGGATTAGAAAGCACCGCGCCAGCGGCAGTGCCATAGCCAATCGCAGCACTTCACATAGCACCGGCGAAGCCGGGGCCGAAACCGCATCCTTAGCCATGACGCCTGGCGCGCTGCCTCTAATGGTGCGCTTTGGCAGTCATCTCGCACCTTACGCCAAGTCTGCTCAGATATTCGATACGCTACGCCTGCGCAAATTCGAACAACTTGGCATCCCGCTCCCCGAGATTCATCTACAGCAAGACGACGCGCTCGCGGCCGACACGCTACAGATTCTGCTATACCAAGAACCCGTACTGACCCTTTCGATACCCGTGCGCCTGCTCCTGCTTGACGCCAGCGCACAACCCCTGGCGCAAACCGTGCAGACCACCCCCTTGCCATTTGGCGGCTTGCATTTGCAATGGGTCGAGGCGACGCAAGCTGAGTCGCTTGCCGCGTTAGGCATCCCCTTTTATCAGAATGACGCACAAATCACGTACTGTCTATCGTTATCGGTGGACCGCTATGCAGCCGAATTCATTGGCGTTCAGGAAACCCGCTTCCTAATGGATGCGATGGAAGCCAAATATGCTGAACTAGTCAAAGAAGTGCAACGCCAATTGCCGATCGGACGCATCGCCGACGTGTTGCAGCGGCTGGTCGAAGAGGGTATTTCGATTCGCAATTTGCGCAGCGTGTTTGAAGCTCTGATCGAATGGGCGCCGCGCGAGAAAGATCCGGTGATGTTGGTTGAATATGTCCGGGTCGCATTGCGGCGCCACATTGCGACCCGCCACCGGGCTCAGCAGTCATGGATTAGCGGCTGGATGATCGGTGATCGAATCGAGAGCATGATCCGCGAATCCATCCGCCAAACCGCTGCCGGCTCATATTCGGCATTGGAGCCACAACATGTCAAAACGATTGTCGACTGTATTAGCGAGACCATTAGCGAAAACCACACGCAGCGCGCCGTGCTGATGACCGCGATTGATGTCCGCCGTTTTCTGCGCAAGCTTCTGGAGCGCGCCAGCCTCAACCTGCCCGTGCTCTCTTTCCAAGAGGTCAATGACGAGGTTGAGTTACGCGTACTGGGCAATATCGACTTAATCGGTGAGGCTTAATTATGCGTTTGCCTAAACTCGCAACAATTGAAGCTTTAGTAGCCAAGCGCTTAGCCAGCCTGCAAACGCAAGCAGCAAACGTGGTTGAAACCGGCGAAACCGTCCAAGGACGTCTGGTCGAGGTTGGCCCCACGCTATTACGCGCTGCACTGCCTGGCGCTGGATTAGCGGAGTTATGCCGGCTAGAGCCAAGCGGCATCGAAGCTGAAATTGTCTCTCTCAAAGGTGACATCGCTCTCTTATCGCCTTTTACCGAACCGATTGGCGTAGCCGTTGGCAGCTACGTACAGCCGCTGGGCCGGCCGCATCGGATCGCCGTAGGTCAGTTTCTGCTCGGCCAGGTACTCGACGGCATGGGCCGTTCGCTAGAGGGAAACCTCGTGCCGCACAACTGCGAATACCGTGACATCGAGCGCGACGTTCCCCATCCTCTCAGCCGGCCCATCATCGATACGCCACTGCCCTTGGGAGTGCGCGCCATCGATGGCCTGTTGACCTGCGGCCGTGGCCAACGCGTAGGGATTTTTGCCGCGGCCGGCGGCGGCAAGAGCACGTTGCTGGGCATGATCTGTGATGGCAGCCTGGCCGATGTGATTGTGTTGGCGCTCGTCGGCGAGCGTGGCCGCGAAGTACGCGCGTTTCTTGAGCACACACTGTCTGAAGAAGCGCGCCAGCGCACAGTTGTCGTCGTCGCCACCTCAGACCGCCCCGCCCTCGAGCGGCTTAAAGCCGCTTATACCGCGACCACCATCGCTGAGTACTTCCGTGATCAAGGCAAAAACGTGCTGCTGCTGATGGATTCGCTCACGCGCTTTGCGCGCGCGGCGCGTGAAATCGGCCTAGCGGCAGGCGAACGGCCAGCGGCGGGCAGTTATCCGCCGAGTTTTTTTGCACGTCTGCCACGCCTCCTTGAGCGCGCAGGTCCAGCACCCACCGGCAGCATTACGGGCCTGTACACGGTACTAGTCGAAGGCGACAACCTGAATGAGCCACTGGCGGATGAAGTGCGCTCGATTTTAGATGGCCATATCGTGTTGTCGCGCAAACTGGCCGAAGCCAACCACTACCCCGCCATCGATATTGGCGCAAGCATCAGCCGGATCATGGGAGACATCGTGAGCGACGAGCACCGACAGCTGGCGGGCCGGTTGCGCCAACTCGCCAGCGCGCATAAAGACATCGAGTTACTAGTGCGAGTTGGCGAATATCAAGCCGGCCAAGATCCTGAGGCAGATGAAGCACTGGCCCGCAAAGACGCGATCCGTGAGTTTTTGCGTCAACCCACGACGGAAAAAAATGACTTTGAACACACTCTTGAACTGCTATGGAAAACGATACACGCGTAACTCTAGCCATGCTTTTGACTCTCAAGACGCGACGTGAGCAGAGCTTGCGCGCCAAATTGGCGGCCAACGCACGGCAGCAAGAACAACTGCGGGATAAGAAAGCGCTGCTACTTGAAGAGCGTTACCAGATCTGGAAGACCTGGCGTAGCCACAGCACTGTGGTTGAAGTACTCGATGCCACTGCGCGCCAGACCTTGAAAAACCAATTGACCGACCATTTTCAGAACGATCAGGCCTTGGCGGAACAAATCGACACACTCCAGGCGCAATGGCAAGCCTTACAGATTGACAAAGCCCAGCAGCAGACACTGCTACGCAAGGTTTTAATGAAACAGGAAAAATTCAACACGCTTTTGGAGTAACCCATGCTTTTGCTAAAAACTGGCACACGCGGCATACCGCGCCGTACCACTGGCGACACGCTGCACGATGAAGACCAACCCGATGCCCAACACTGCTTTGAGGCACTGTTACATGCGCCCGTTTCACACGCGTGTGCACCGCAGGATGCCGCGTCGGATCCGCCAGCAAGCGCACCACCGTACCCGCTGCATAAGAGCGCCGAAGCGCACTTCGTCGCCACAGCCCGCTCCCTGCGCAAAAATCTGGAGACACTCCATTTGCGACTGACCAATGGGCCGCTCGCGGGTTTGGAAATTTCAGCCTGCGCACACGGCCCACAGGTGGCGCTAAGCGTGCAAGTCCCAGATAAACAGCAATTTGAACGCGCGGTTGGCCAGCTTGAAGAATGCCAAGCTGAATTAGCCCGATTATTTGACCATTCCGTGACCTTGGAGGTGCGTGATGCAACCCCTGCCACTGACTGAAGCCGCCGGCGCACTGCTGCGCAAAATAGGGGCGGGACGACGCCGGCAACATAACGCTAGCACATATGTCCTGGCCTATCAGCATGCCGGCGGCGCCGGCTTGATTCTGCACACCCACATTGCAGGCGCTCCGGTGCGGCTGTGGCTAGAGGCAATGCAATGGTGCCGTTGGCTCGAACCGATGCTGGTCGTCCCCGCTTGGTCAGCGGTACCCGCCGACCTACGCGATGCATTGGCTGCCTGGACCTGCGCCAGTACGGACCCGGGCTGCGCGGACAATGATTGGCTCGTGGGCAGCACGATTGAAACGGGTTACGTCGAGCCGGCGCAGGATTGGTGTCTACACCTTGAGCAAGCAGAAAGACAGCTTACCTTGCGCGTCCTTGACGCACCGCTGGCCTGGCTCGATACGCTGGCTGACCAGTTCGAGCCTATCCTGGCACCCGAGCTCAATCCGCCTGCGCCACGCGTTCCGGTGCCGCTTGTCGCAGGTTGGAGCACCCTCGACGCGCAAGCCTTAAAACAGATCAACGTTGGCGACGCCATTCTGCTACAGCATGCCTACCGCCTGGCAGAGGGCGAACTGTGCCTTTTTATGAACCGCCCCCTTGCCGTGCTCACGCATGACGCAACCGGCAATTACACGATCGGAAACATTATGGACCACTCCAATGATTGGCTGGACATCACGCCAACCACAACCTCAGAAAACGGCAGCAACCTAATGGTGCGCGTGGTTGCAGAAGCGGCCTCACTTCAAGCGCCACTCGCGGCGCTCGCGCACCTAAGTGTTGGCGATGTGCTAGACGGCCCAGCGCACAGCGATGGCCTCGTCACGCTCACCGTCAACGGCCGGCCTGTCGCACGCGGTTTGCTACTCGACATCAATGGACACCTCGCGGTTCGGATTGAACATCTTGCTTGAATGATCAATGTGCAATAGGGATACTTTTCGCACGATCGATCCTGCTTATGGTGGTGCTGGGTTCATCGTTTCTAAAGCTTACCATCTTCTTTTCGCTACTACGTACTGCACTCAGTATCCTTCACAGGATCGTATTGGCCTACCCAATATCAGAAGATACAATTGCTTCAGAATTTAATTTGCTCGAAATTGCAGAGTCGCCCGGTCTAGATCCAAGCAAGCAAGAAGCTCATCGATTATCAAAATTTGCATATTGGCTGCCACAAGGCGGTTATGTTGACATAAAAATTCGTCCAAATAAAAACATAGCAAACGATCCTTGCTATCTATTTACTCCTGATTTCAGCCACTGCTCTCTCATTGTCCATAAGAAAAATGTTAATGACTATCGTGTTCGGCATGTGGAAGGTGGCAAAGAAGATGAGCCATATCACGACCTCCCTGAACATATAGCACCGTAAGCGTTAACCATTTTGGCAAAACGACTAATGTCGCCGATAGAGGCGTTTCAAGGCCATTCGCGCAAACTGATGCTGATTTGGCGGTATATGCCTAAAGCCTAAAATTTCACCCAGTCAGCCATTGTTGACTACATCAGCGTAGTTCAGGTATTTGCCGGATAGGCCAGCGCTTAAGGCCCCGACAATAATGCAGGCTCAATAAACCTTTCCGGGGAATCTTATGAGCCTGCTAAATCAGCCCGTGCAACTGATTACTGTACTTTTTGCGCTATCGATCCTGCCGCTTATAGTGGTATTGGGGTCGTCGTTTCTAAAGCTTGCCATCGTCTTCTCGCTCCTGCGCAATGCACTAGGTACCCAACAGATTCCGCCCAACATGGCGCTACACGGGCTGGCCCTGATGCTCACGCTCTTCATCATGGCACCGATTGGTGTGCAAATTCAGAGCAACCTGGCGCAGCGTCCACTCCATCTCGAAGCGAAAAATTTCACTGACCGGATCGATAAAGACGTGCTGGTTCCCTATCGGGAGTTTCTGGAGCGCAATACCGATCCAGGGCAAATTCAGTTTTTCTCGGAGATGGGTCATCAAGTCTGGCCTAAGCAATATCACAGCCAAATTCCAGACCGTTCGCTGATCGTGCTCATGCCTGCCTTCACCGTCAGTCAACTGACTGAAGCCTTCAAGATCGGACTCTTGCTGTATTTACCGTTTGTCGCGATCGATCTCATCGTCTCCAATGTATTGCTGGCCATGGGCATGATGATGGTCTCGCCGATGACCATTGCTTTGCCGCTTAAATTGCTCGTTTTCGTACTCGCGAACGGCTGGGAAAAACTGCTTAAACAGCTCGTGCTGTCCTTTTCCTGATCTGACGCACCAAGGTTTTCTATGAGCGAATCCATCGTTACTCAACTCGCGGCCCAAATGATGTGGCTGGTGTTGCTGCTGTCATTGCCAGTCGTCGTCGTGGCCTCGGTCGTCGGCATCATCGTCAGCCTGGTACAGGCGCTGACCCAGGTGCAAGACCAAACCGCTTTATTTCTGATTAAGTTGATCGCGGTCGCCACCGTACTGGCGATGTCTTATCACTGGATGGGCGATGTGCTGCTCAACTATATGAATCAAATTTTCGCACACATGAGCCAGATGGGAGATTAAAGATGACAGAGTACACGCAATGGCTCACGGCACTTGGGTTATGCATGCTGCGTCCGCTTGGCGTCATGCTCATCATGCCGCTGTTTAATCGGACCACCCTTGGGGGGACGCTGATTCGCAATGCGCTCGTGCTCATGATTGCCTTGCCCGCTGCGGCTGTCTATGCGCATACGCCCTTGGCGAAGTCAATGACCTATGTACATTACGGCCTGATCTTAGGCAGCGAATTGAGCATCGGTTTGATGATCGGTTTTTGCGCC
Organism: Mycoavidus cysteinexigens; assembly: GCF_003966915.1. NCBI lineage: Bacteria > Pseudomonadati > Pseudomonadota > Betaproteobacteria > Burkholderiales > Burkholderiaceae > Mycoavidus > Mycoavidus cysteinexigens. The sequence continues at coordinate 688,221 of NZ_AP018150.1, read as the reverse complement.
GCCATACCGTTTTGGGTTATCGATATGGCAGGTTTTTTGATTGATACGATGCGCGGTGCGTCCATGGCCAGCGTACTCAATCCACTGCTCGGCGAACAATCGTCATTATTCGGGATTTTGTTCACGCAGATCTTCAGTCTGCTGTTTTTACTCACAGGGGGCTTTAACCAGCTTATTGCGGCAATTTACCAATCTTATGTGGCGCTGCCGCCAGGCGTCAGTTGCCGTTTTGACGCAGCCTGGCTCACCTTCCTCTCGGACCAATGGCAATTGATGTACGAACTGTGCCTATGTTTCTCGATGCCCGCGCTCAGCATTATTCTACTGGTGGATATGGCGCTGGGTCTTATCAACCGCTCAGCGCCACAATTGAATGTCTTTTTTCTCTCGATGCCAATCAAGAGTGGCTGTGCGCTGCTGATGCTGATTATTTGCAGCAATTTCGCCTACCAAACACTGCTTGAGCACAGCCTGTCATTTACAGCCCGCATCTTTACCGCACTGCACTCCACGCCATGAGTGAAAAAACTGAAAAACCTACTGAAAAAAAGTTGCGCGATGCGCGCAAAAAAGGCCAGGTCGCCAAGAGTGCCGACGTTACCAGCGGCGCGCAGCTGGCGGCTCTGCTCGGCTATTTCACCCTCGAAGGCCCGGCGCTGATGCACGGCTTCGAGGCACTCATCAACGTCTCAATAGACTCCATTCTACTGGATCTAAACGCCGCACTGAACCAGCTTCTCGGCGTCTTTGCGGGCCTGGTGATACGTTTTACCTTAGGGATCGCCGCCCTCGTAATCATTACGACGGTGCTCGCGATTGTGTTGCAAATCGGTCCATTGCTTGCGTCCGAAGCCTTAAATCCTTCATTAAAAAAAATTAATCCGCTCGAAAACCTTAAGCAAATGTGCTCACTACGTAGCCTCTTCGAATTGAGCAAATCACTCTTCAAAGTCGTGCTGCTGTCATTAATTTTTTTCTATCTAATTCGCCAATATGCGCCCTCGCTCCAGTTTCTGCCGCTGCAGGCTGTAACCAGCGGTCTGCTGGTGAGTACTCGGCTGCTCTACATCATGTGGAGCACGCTGGTCGGTTTCTATGTGCTTTTTGGGCTGGCTGATTTCGCCTTTCAACGCTACACCATGACGAAGCAATTGATGATGTCCATCGAAGACATCAAACAGGAGTTCAAAAACTCTGAAGGTAACCCTGAAATTAAACAAAAACGCAAAGAAACGCACCGCGAAGTACAAAGCGGCAGCCTGGCCGCCAATGTAGCGAAATCGACCGCCGTGGTGCGCAATCCAACGCATCTTGCAGTGTGCTTGTATTACCGTCCTGGAGAAACCCCGCTACCCCAGGTACTCGAGATCGGGCATGACGAATTTGCCTTGCATATCGTCGCGCTCGCCGAGAAAGCGGGTATTCCTGTTGTAGAAAACATCCCTCTGGCACGAGCCCTCGCCGCCCAAACTGAAGTCGGCCGCGCTATCTCGCCGCATTTGTTTGAGCCCGTCGCGCATATTTTGCGTCTGGCGATGAAACTTAAATATGACCATGAACCCACATAATCTCGCTCACAGCCTAGCGCGCTGCGCTTTATTCTCCTCCGAATGTTTGGTTTATTCTATGCTCTCTTGCTGCCTCACCCTCGTGAGCACCGTGTCGGCCCAAGCACAAACGACGCCAGCAAACACGCCGCTGGTCTGGAAACGCACCGCGATGCCGTGGCCAACTCTACCCGCGATTCAGAGTGCGGCCCACGAACCCGCCAAACCGGCCCGCTGGCAGAGTCCGCCGCGCGCCTATGATGCACTGATTGAGCAGATAGCCAACGAGCTAGATCTAAGCCCGGGCTTATTGCACGCTGTCATCGCAGTCGAATCAAATTACAATGCTGCGGCCATTTCGCCCAAAGGTGCGCTTGGACTGATGCAAGTTATGCCAGCGACTGCGCGCCGCTTTGGCTTTTCCGATTTGCACAATCCACAGGCCAATCTACGCGCGGGTGCTACCTATCTGAAATGGTTACTCAATACTTTTGACAATCGTCTCGAACTGGCCATCGCGGCTTACAACGCCGGCGAAGGCGCGGTACGCAAATATGGCGGCCAAATTCCCCCTTACCGCGAGACCCAGAATTATGTGCGCAACGTATTGTTGCGTTATCATGACAAGGCGCAACAATACGTTGCGCCTTATAAAACCACAGAAAAACTTCCTATGACGACCCAATCGCCCACGCCCCCGAGCGTAGCGACCGAGTTAAACAAACTAGCGAACTTGCTGTTGCGTGCCTCGGAACCGTCGGATTAAAGTGCCTGCCAATGTCCATCCGGTCTGGCAGGCTTGCAGGCCTAGTCTCACTTTAAACCTCGCTCGACCTGACCCGCGGATTTACTGAGGCCGTTGGCCCCTTGCGCCGGCACGCATTGGGTAAACCAGCCAGCGTTGCCCGTCAATTTCGCGCCAGCCTGCCCCCTGAGCTTGCAATACAACAGCCAAACGAGAGCGAAACTGATTGAGGGCAAAATTAGATTGGCTTTCAATAAACATGCCCCGTATTTCGCGCACCGCCCCCACCTCGCGCTCGATTTGGTGCATCAACGAGATAAATGCAGCGACCGCACCAGGTTTACCCTGCACGGCAGGGGTGGCGACCAAATCACAAATGATCAGCACCTCCCCCTCTTGTCGGTAGACAAGCTCAAGCTCATCCAGCTGAATTTTCCAACCGATCACAAAAGCGCTTTCTTTGAAGTAAGCGACTTCCGGCTGGAAGCGATGCGCTCTCAGAAATTGGGTAACAGCATCATCAAGGCAGGCTGACATCGACATTGCATAGCTCCTTGTTAGAACTTCACCGCAGAGAACACGCGGTCATTTAATGCAACCAGCTCGCGTGTGGTTTCATGTAACTGACGAGAAGCCTCAAGTGCATGATCCGCAGTTTTAGCAAGCGATTTTTGGAAACTTTCTGCTGCTTGAGTTTCGAAATCGCCGTCTAGCTGTAGCTGCTCCGCCTCGCGCTTAGAAGTGGCTGCGGAATAGCCAGCAATCCCTGCCACTGCGTCTTTCCCACCCAACATACTATTTCCGATACCCTCAAGCTTAGAAGAATTTGCCGCCGGAGTGGCAGCTTTAGTCGTAACCGAAACTGTATTTAGATTTGCCGTTTTAGCTGAAGTTGAAGCGGAAGCAGAAGCCAAATTTAAAGTTTTAGATGAAGCAGAAGCTGAGGTTAAATCTATGGTTGTAGTTGCAGCCGAAGCTGGATTATTGACCTTGTTCGCAGCCCCGACTGCGCTAATACTCGCTCCAACCAATCCTATAGAGCCAGCCACAATTTGGCCAACCGCTCCGGTTTTAGCCGCCTCGAAATTTTTCTCAATCGCTTCTCTCTTAGTGGCCAACGCATGGACCTGCTTTTCGAATGCGACACTTTGCTGCGACGTAAAAAATTCGCGCTCCAAGTCCCGCATCTGCAGATGCATTTTCTGTAAACGCGTCATTAAATGGTCTATGATTGCAAGCGCGCCCTCACCGCCATCCATAACTTCCGTCTGGGGACTGTCCACTGCTTCAGCACGAGGTGTCACCGAGCCAGCTTTTACATCAGTATTCATCATTTTCTCCTAATATTTAGACCATCGACGCAGCCACATGGGCTTGCAATGTGTTGGTCTGGTTAAGTAATTTACTGCCATCTTCCATAGCACTCGACTGAGCGTCGAGTAAATCACGCATTTGCTTCAGGGTTGCCTGCTTTCCTTTTTCGTAAAAATCAAAACAAAACTGCAACCACTGTTGATCCGTAATGGACGCATCAATCTGTTTCTGCAGCTTTGCACGCTCCAATTGAGACACCCCTGAAGTGAGTTGCCCCGAGACATAAACTACATTGCGCGTGTTCTTCAGAATATCGATTAAGAACGCCTTGTCGGTTTTAAGTTTCTGCGCAAATTGCTCTATAGAAGCGCCTATATCTTTGACAGAGGGACCCATTTTCTTGACGAAAGCACCGACTCCTGCCTCCGAAACAGTACTCATGTTCTGCATGAATTCGGTTGCCGCTTGCTTTACATAAGCTCCGGCTTTTTCCATGTATTGCCCCATCTGCATGCAGGTGCTGGCCATTTGCTGAAAAGCAGCGGAGGTCTTTTGAACAACTCCCGCCGCAGCTTTCTTTATGAGAAGGCCGGCTTGCTTTAAGAGAGCCCCTGCTTTTTCTAAAAAGGTCCCCCCTTGCTTCACGAAATTAGTGGCTACTTTCGCTAGGCCTCGCACCGCCGCACTCAACATATCAACCGCTAGGCCCACAACTTCTAGCCCCATCTGAATTTTGCCCGCCCAATCAGCAATTTTTCCATATACACTGGCATGAGACGGGTCAATCAGGGCCAGTGTGTTCGCCACCGCCTTGACCGCACCGGAGACACCCGCGGCTATATCTATCACGCCCGTCGGATTGCCACAGGCGAGCTTCAAAACCCCAATCCCGATTTCGACGGCGGCGACTATCCAGTCGAAAATCACGCCGAACACACCGGCTTTTTTGGCTTTTTCCTGCTGCTCAGTCGCTTTATCGAGCTGCTCGCAATATTCTTTCACCTGCTGGGTGCGTATAGCTTCTTGCTTTTTGCCCATAATCTCAAGTGCTTTGCACTTCGCCTCAGCCGTATCGCCCATGACTTTGCCTGTGAGCAGCGTCGTCGCGATCATCATCGAGTCCATCGAAACGGTCTCAATCTTGCCCAGCTGCAGGCGCGCGCCCTCGTCCAGGGGAGCGCCTACACGCTCCATGATCCGTTCCATGGCTTGATTCGCCTGCGGCAACGTGACAACCGACTTGCCCGGTGTGGGCCGATTCAGTGGCTCAGGCTGTTTAGCAAGAATCTCCGTGACCTGTTTCGATGCGTCCAAACGACCGACCGAACGGGTCGCCGCAGAGTTAGCGTACTCTTCATCTGAAGCTAGCGGATAAGCGGCCTTGGCGCCGTCAGCCGCGGGCGTGTTTAATGTAACGGACATACTGATGCCTCCTGCGCACAGCAGGCAAGCAACTGCACTGCGCTCTGTCTGAGCGTTGCATATTGAGCATGCTGGCCGCACCATTTGATTGACGCGTTCAAGGCCTTACGCGCATAGGCTTTATTCCCGACGATTTGATAACTCACCCCAGCAAAAAACGAGGCGCGTGGATCATCGATTTTGATCACGCCGGCTCGGCTAAAACAAAAAAGCGCATCTTCGTGCTGCATTAAACGCTGGTGACATAGTCCCAGACCCAGCCAATAGTCAGCATTCCATTGATCGAGCTGCGCCAGCAGAAAATATAAATTGCGCGCCCCCTTGAACTCATCTGCTTCAAATAGCTGCGTCGCGTAAGCGTATAAGTGCTCCATGTCATCTAAAGGAATATCGGCGAGCATCCGCACGGCGCCGCCGCACGCGAAAAAACGCCGTAACACTTCTTGAGCATCTTGTTTTTCATTAAAAGTATCGTGTGTCATTACAACTCCTAGGTCTAACAGACAATCTCTGTGCTCTATTAAGCCGACGTAGATTGCGCAACGTCAGTGATATGCGCAACCCACGTCAACCCGTTGCAGCACAATTAGCGAATCGACTTCGCAATCTCCATGTTTGATTGAGCACTCATGCTCAGCAAGCTGTTGATCATCGTGATAGTCGTGTTGAAGTTTTGCATCAACTGCTGCAACTTCAACTGGTTTTGCTGTACGAAATCCGCCGCGCTAGCCGAAATCGATTCGTATTTGGCTCTCAATTTCATCATTTCGCCTTTGTTGAGCTCGCCTGATAAATCTTTAGCCTCTTTGCCATCTAAGGAAATATTATTTTGCTTCATGTCATTCTTCATACTTTCAGACAGAGTCGCTTTATCTCCCTCTTTATTAAGCTCGGCTATTTGAGCGTCAAGCTGATTCACCTTATCCTGCGCCTCACGTGCAATAGCTGCCTTTTTTTCCATCTGGGCGAATTTTGCTCTGGCCAGATCAGTAAACAATACCATGATGACTTCCAGGGTTAAAATTCCCTGCCCTATAATTGACTCGTCTACATCCAAGCCAGACTGCGGCCCACTTGCATATGACGGAGTGACATAACTGGTGGCTCCAGAGTTGTTTACTTTAGACATAAATTTCTCCTTAATTTCAATCAATAAATTAAACAAACGCACGGTCAAACTGCCGCGCGCTTGCAGGTTTTGACGCTAACCCGCCGCTCTCACGACGAACATCGTCCTCAGGAGCGACCAGCTTGAGCTGATCATTCAACTGTTTGAAACACCGCTCGGTTTTTTTAATTTGCCCGAGCATGCGCGTCTCTAATGGCTGGCCACCCGCGTTCATCACTTCATCCAAGCGGCGCAGTTTCTGGTATGCGTTGGGATCAATCTGCGCGCGTGCTTGCAGTGCCGCTATCTCGCGTTGCAACGCCTGAAACTCTTGCGCCTGCTTTTTAAATATGGCTTGACGCCTTTTAAGATCGCCAACCATCTCTTTAAATTGGTTGAGTTCTTTCATCTTTAACTCCGTGCCTAAATTCACCACATTAGCCGTCCTGACATGAGCAAACTTCTTAAAACATTCAAACGTTTTAGGTTTTTGCACGGTGCAGATCCAGCCGTTTTCCCGGCGAGCGTCGTCATCAAGAGCAATCAGCTTGAATTGATTCTCAATAATTTTTCGCTTGCCTTAATCCAATCGCCACACATCGATAAATCCGTCTTTAGCGATCAGGCAATATCTGTAGCGTACGCACCCGCTCCCCTCTCGGCTTTCGAAATCGCCCAATTTTTTCTGATTTTGGAAAGCTGAGCACAGCTCAATGGCATGACCAACGCCACTTGAAATAAACCTCTATTACGCACGTCTTCAGGTCATCACCGGATAACCCTATGCCTACGAAATCCCGATCATGCAGATCAACATCAACCACCCGTTAAAGCGGCAAACATTCAATGCAATCCATACGATTTTTATTTGGCAGAAATGGCGCCTATGTGCGTATGCAGGACAACACGTACACTCTGCCCCCCAACTGCATTGCCGTGACGTATAACGGCGCAGCCCTATGCAATGCTGGCATCGCTACGGATGTTCAGTGCGTAGATTTCCAATTGGCTGATTTGCAAGAACTTTATTTGGAGTTGGTCAATCTACTTGACGCAGCCCAACCCATGCGCTTCTGGCGCGAGCCGATGCGCATTGTCAAGGCGCCAGACAATATGCTGAGCGTCATCGAGTTGCTCTCAGGCTCCAGTCCGGCCACCTTGCTGCGCTTTCTCTATGCATATTGCCTGAGCATCGACCGGCCTTACTTTTCAGCACTGCTGCACTACCTGACGGCAGGGGATGTCGCCTTCGTCGAATTTATGGAAAGCCACTGCCTCAATGGCTGGTCAGTGGCGCGCTTTGCACAGAAATTCAGTCTCACGCCACGCAAGTTCAACATTTTGTTCTATGAAAAATACGGCGTCTGCGCCAAGCGTTGGCTACTCGAGCGACGGCTGGCGCATGCCGGTAAGTTGCTGCGCTCGAACTCGTTGCGTGTGCTGGATATCGCACTGGAATGCGGCTTCTCAAATCACGCCCACTTCACGGATAGTTTTCGCAAGCATTTTGGTTGCAGCCCCACGCAGTTCCGGTTGCAGCACACCCAAAAACACCCAGGTTTATCTCACCCTCAATCAGTTTTACTCACCCCGGAATTAAAGGTAGAAGAATATGGATATCGAGCTTTTCAACAGTCAAGTCTCTCAATTATCTGAACGCGTTGGTAGCGAAGTGCAAGCGCGCATTAGCGCCACCGATCTAAACAATCCGGCCAGCATGCTCAAAGCACAATTCTCGATGCAGCAGTATTCGACCCTCGTGAATTACCAGAGTGCGGTCATGAAAGCCGTCAAAGATATGCTGGCCGGGATTATCCAGAAGATATGAGTCGGCTCGATCAAGACGTCTGCCGGCTGATCGTTGAAGTCGGCCTAGCTGCGGTCAACCACGCTCTGCTCGATGACGCTCAGATAATTCATGCCGCTTTGATCGACCTGGTCATGGACCTAAGCCAGCGCCAGGTGCTCGAAGCAACCATGCTAATCGGTCTCGGGCAGCCCCAAGCCGCACTGCAGTTACTCGCGCAGCACACGCAACCCGAAGCCGAACTGCTACGGCAGTTACTCGCCTCACCGGTTTCTTCACACTCGCTCGTCGAGTCTTTCATTTTTTAACAGGAGTCCTATGATGGAAATCCATGCAACCCACTTGCTCACTACACCGGTCCAGAGTGACCCGCTGCGCGCCCAGCCTGAGGCGGATCCCACGCAGGTTGAAGCCTTTACCCGAGCTCTCTTCAGCCAAACCGATAAAACCCCAGAACTACACGCACTCGAACATTTACAAACGCAAACACAGCAAGTCAACCAAGTGCTAGTCAGCGCTCACCAGCCAACCGCGGAGCTGCACAACCCCAGCGCAATGCTCGCCATGCAAGAAAAAATGATGAATACGGTGATCGATCTTGATTTTGCCGCTAAAACCGCCGGCGTGTTGGCGCAAGGTGTCAATAAACTCGTGAGCATGTCATGATCAGCCGCCTTGTTCAGGTCACCGTCGTCACACTGCTAGCCCTGTCTCTGGCTGCTTGTAAGATGGATTTATATAAAGACTTACCAGAGGCGGAAGCCAATCAAATGATTGCGCTCTTAATCTTGCGTCAGATCGATGCGGATAAGCAACCCGCCAAAGGCGGCCAGGTCACGGTCCGCGTTGACAAAACGCAATTCGTTAATGCGGTCGAATGGCTGCGGCAAAATGGCCTGCCCAGCAAAACCGTGGCCACCATGAATGATTTGTTTCCCTCCGGCCAACTCGTCACCTCGCCGGCGCAAGAACAGGCAAAAATCACCTATCTTAAGGAACAACAGTTAGAAAAAATGCTCCGCTCGATAGAGGGCGTTGTCTACGCCCAGGTCTCGATTGCGCAAAACAGCAGCCAGAATCGGCATGAAACGCCGACGCTCGCTGCCTCTGTATTTATTCAATATAGTCCAGAGCACAACTTAAACAACCGCGAAATCAGCATCATCGGCTTGATTAAAAACGGTGTACCCAACCTACAGGCCGAGAACATCAGTTTGGTGCTACAGCCTACCGACTACCGTTATCTGCCAAGCCAGCCGAGCGGTTTTCTGGCTTGGCTGGGTCGATCTCGGCTGTGGCTCACCGGGCTGCTGATCGTCGCCGCAGGGATTTACTTACGGCCCTACCTACGGTCCTATTTAAAACGGATACGAGCATGACTTTAGCCATCCTTCCATTTGGCTTACAGCGCCTGCATCAACTGGCTTGGCAACCTGGCGCATGGATGCATGACAGTTGGTGGAGCAAACTCGATCTCGCGCGCTGGCATGACATCTACCGCCGCCACCCAGCCTGCCGCTCGAGTATCGACGCGTTGATCATCGCGCGCCGCGGCTTTCCTGCATGTGCGTTACCGGCTAAGCTCGAACCGCAGCAGCAAATGCTGCTCGAACTCGAGCCACGCTGGTTAGCATTAACCATCGCGCTAGGCGTCATCGCGCTGGGCTGTCCAGACCATCTTATGCTGAAGCCCTATCGCCAAGCCCTCGCCGCCCAATTGGGTGAGCACGCATGTGACCAATTGCTTGCGCTACAACATAACGGGCACGGCGGACCGTGTATCGACTCCGCCACCCCACTCGTCGAGGCAGCGCTTAACGCTGGGGCATGCTGGTGGGCGCGCGACATGCATCACTGCATCGTTGCTCAACTACTCACGACACGTTTGCCACCTGCGTCAGCGCCAGCCCAACCCGTGCCTGGCAACGCCGCTCATTGGTTACTCAAAATTGCCCGCTTTTTATGACTCATCTCAATCTTTCGATTATCTCTCTGTGCGGCGCGATCCCCTGCACTACGATCATTCCAGCGGCCACACTGGCACAGTATTTTGATGCCAGAGCGATTGTCACGCATGCGCAAGAGACCGCGCAAGCGCGGCTGCAACAAGCCGATGCGATCTTGGCTGAGGCGCAACGCGAAGCAGAGCAAATTCGCGCCGAGGCGCGCCAACAGGGCCTCGCCGAGGCGGCATCTGAACGCGAAACCATGCGTACGGCGCTGATCGACGAAACCCTAACTTGGCTCGTCGCCGAGGAGCAGCTTGAAAGCGCAATCGCCGCGCAGCTTGACACGCGGGTGCGCATCTGGATGGCCAAAATGCTGACTGAGTGGATCGGTGAGCAAGACGCCACCGAGTGGATCACGCAGCGCATCAAGCGACGGCTGCCGCAAGAACTTGAGGATACTTCAGTGACATTGCGCGTATCCGCCGCCGCCATGCCCGTTGCGCAAGCCGAGTTCGCCGCATATCCGCAAGTACGGGTATCTGCTGACGCAGCGCTCAACACGCGTCAGGCCGTACTGGAAACTCGCTTTGTCACACTGCACATCGATCTTGATACGCACCTGCAATCTTTATTAGCTTATTTAACACGTGAAGAGATTCTCTATGCTGAATAAAATCGATTCTCAAGCGGCAACACCTACCAGCCGGACCCAGCCCACGCCTCCGCCCCCCCCCTCTCGAGCAACCTCGATTGAACCCGCGCAATCAGTGCTAGAACTCGCCCAAAGCGAATTAGAAGCAAGCGCGTCAGACTGGACTGACATGTCCGTTATGTTCAGTGAAATGCAGGGCGACGCCGTGACAGAAACCTTGGAAGACATCGGCTTTGCGCTCGGTTCACGGTTACGTGATCCCCGACGGGCGAACACCGCTAGCGATGGCAAAATCGAACGGCCTCGCACCCGTGCGATGCTGCAACGGCTCGCCCAGCAGATTAGCGCAATCTCTCCCGCACAACTCGATGATCTACACCGTCGTCTACCTGACCTAGAAGATCTGCTAGACCCTGACCAGGCAATGCGCGAAGCTGGGTTTGATGCCGGCGAACAAGCGCTCTTGCTCGCCGCCCTACTCGCCGACAAAGGTATCAGTGGCGCGCGCCGAAAGCGGCTCGAAGCAGCGTTGGCCAACGTTATGGATAACGATGAATGGGCGCTGTGCCTATTTAGCTGTCTGGAATTCGGCGCCGCCAATCGCCAGAACTTAAGCGAACTACGGCAGCTCTATCAACGTGCAACCACGCGCCAAACGCGCTTAGTACAGTGGTTTGCTGAGTTTCGCCGCCTCCAGGACCGCCAGCGCAAACTTAAAACGCTGATCCGCGCCCTAGCATTTGAGCTTTCAGCCAATGGCCCTGCTCTGGAAACTCATCTGGCCGCCGTGATTACCGATCTGAAGCGGATCCTACATTTCCTAAGCTTAGAAGATCATTGTCAACGCATGGCCCAGTCTCTCGCCCTAAACGAAGTAGACGGCGACACGCTGATTGCAGACCTACTGGAGATTGTGCAACAGACCTGGGTGCAATCCGACTGGCTTGCCGAACGAACTCAACAACGAATACCGGACAGTACACGCTATTACAGTTATGCACGTCACTTAACTGAGCTCGTCAAACTCTTGCCTGACGATTGTTTCGATGACAACGATCAGCGCGAAATGATTTTAAATGCGTTTACCGATTATTTAACGCGGCTGGCAGAATCAGAGCAAGACTGAGAACACACCTCACTTCACGGCGGCCAACCATGCCGCCGTCTTCGATCACGCCCTTCGCGTTCCAGCAGGCGCGTCTTCAAAACCCATCCTCACACCGACTAAAGACGCGTTACAGAGCAAGCGAGAGGTGGTTAAGTACCGTCGTCAGCTAAGCACAACGTCCTTATCGTGCTCTCCTCCACTGCTTCGTCTCACCCAAATCTTTAGACAGCTCATCAACACCGTAGCAAATCACACCTATTCAGACATAGCTATCGCCATGGCTATGCTCAGCATGGGGCCAGCCCGTCCTGACCACACCTTGGTAAGCATAGGGATTGCAAACTTTAGAGGATGCAAAGCAAGCGGTGTTGGCGTAACTCAAGTGCGCGCAAAAAACAGTAGCTTTTTAGTTTTTCCGAAAACCACGAGCCAGACTTTGGACAATCATATGCTTATCCAATCACGAATGAACCGGAAAATGCCATGAATCACTTCTTTACAACCACACGCTTTCAGACTGAAGAACGCGCACGCAGTTGTCTTGAGGCGCTCGCTCGACGCCACCACATCGCCGGCTTAACGCTGGATGCCAATGGCGGTGCTGGACTCGAGCTAGCGCAGGGAGAACGCCTGTATTTCAGACTCGATGTCGAAGCAAACATACTGTATCTTTACGCGCCTTTTACACCTTTGCGCGGCGCACAAGATGGACGGGTGTTGGTCGATATGCTGCGCCTAAATTGCCTGGAAACAAGCGCGCATGGCGGTGTGATTTCAATCTCTGAGCAGCTAGACGCATTTATATATCATCTCGGCCTACCGGTTGAGACGCTTGAGCTCGATGCACTCGAGCAAGCGATCGAAGAGTTTATTAAACAGCGCCAGCATCTCGCGCAACAGTTCCAATGATGCAAATACCCTTGGGCAATTAGGGCTTGAGGGATTTTTAATTAATTCAAATTAAAAGAGTAAATCATGCTTCCAAAAGTAAAAAATCTCAAAAGCTTGGGTAGTCCGCCGGAGATTGAGGATCCCAAGCTGAGAAAATCGCCAAGTCCTTTAACCGGCGCAAATTCTTTAGGTGCCATCAAACTAACACTAAACGACGACTGGGCCGATAAAGGAAAGCGGCCAAGGTGTAAATATTCTCCTGTCAGCGTCGACAAGAATCAGGGGGAACACGCCACTCAGAGCATGAAAAATGTTCTAAAAAAAAGAGTCGATAAGTGCGAGGAACTTGCTAAGACAGGAGAATCAAGCAATCAAGTCAGATGGTTCTCTTTCATAGGAAGAGATAAATTCAGCGAACGTAAACTGCGGTCGGAGAACGTGCCTGCCATCGTCATAAGCGGCGGAAGCGCGGAGAAGATTGCGAGAGATTTAGAACAAAACCGGAGCAACCTCGCCTGGCATCCCAGAAACATGCAGAACAGGCGTCCAATAAACAAGGACGGGCATCTAATAAACATGCTGAACGATCCTGTTTACCTACTTGTCCATCAGAAGGATTTCAAATCTTATCGTTCTGCTCTTGGCACGGCGCTCGCTCAATATGAAAACTTGCATCTTATCGGGTGGAGCGGCGGTAACATGACCGGTTTTGGGACTGCGCGCGCTGCAGCCTTAGCACTCGCGGATACATTACCATACCGTCCGGAGAAAATTATGATGATAGATCAGGATGTTGCTTTAACCGAAGCTACCAGACACACCAGTCTTGAGGTACAACGCGAGTTGAAAATGAATTTCGAGACGAGTGGAAAAGAGATCGCTGCGTACGGGGTCGGTTATCCTACACGGGGTACGCCTCCGAATCACTTCGGCCTCCGCACTTTTGACGAAGCTGCAGAAGCTGAAAAACCCTCAGAAACCGACTTCAATTCACCAGCACAACAATTCGTTGCTATCAAAGCCCCATTTCGTCAAAACGGGAAAGATGGGAAAGATGGGATCTATGAGCCATATATGGTTGGGGGCGGAGAAGACATGCTTATGGGAATAAGGTTGGGACTGATCAAAGAAGGTAAAAATATTTCTCTGCTCGATAGAAAGATCGTGAAGAAGGCACTGGAGGGTCCGGCGGATCAACCAAATTCCTATTGGAATGAAATGCACCGCGCAACCCTTGAGGAACTTTTCAAAGCCGAGAAAGATACCCTGGTCGAATTCGATGGCGAGAAAATGAGTTTGGAAGACCTCATACTGAAATTCGAGGATCGTGACTTAATCGAAAGACGTCCAAGTATGGAATCTTACAACACCGCGGCCTGCATCATAGAACGCATTATCTTGAGATATCATAAAGATAATAAAGAAAAAGGACTCCCCTTCGATGAACACAATACTATTTTTAATACCCATCATAAAATGGGCGAGTAGCCCGAGGGAATCTCACCCTCAGGCTCTGTAGTAGTTCTGACTTTATCGTACAGTAAGGCCTTGCCAAAGGTCAGGGCTTCCGCATGAAGCCCCTTGTAAATAAAAGAATTGAGCAAGCAATAGGGTTGTAAACCGTAAATAAAGAGGGATAACTGTTGGCTTTTTTGAGTCAAGAGATGCCCGCGATGATGGAAGCCTTTGCCAAATTGAGTGATCCGCGCAGATTATCACGTTGACCTCAGATGGCGCGTTCAAAATCTCCATCGAACCTCCGTACTAGCCACCGCAACAAGCTTTAACCACATTTTGCAGCGCGCGGCCGTTGCGCCAAATCGGTTCAAATTGTGCTCGGCTCGCATCGCTTATTTACAGATGTCTTCTCATCTCTGTAATACCTAAAACCAAAACTCTTAATCTTTTCAAATTAAAGAAATTGTGAACTAACTCTAAATACGCAGTTCTATAGGTTTGTCTGCCACTTAGGGTTGTCTGTCGAGACGCTTGAGTTCGATGGATTAGAGCACAAGCGCTCGCAGGGTTTGTCGCACAACGCCAGCCTCTCGCGCAACAATTTCAATGAGTTAGATTCTTAGGACATTAGCGCCTAGGAAAATTTTAATTTATTTAAATTGAAAGAGTCAATTATGCTATCGCGTAACTATCCTCGCCTCTCGCCCAGCGAGATACAGCCTCAGAATGAGAGTGCGCATGCGCCAGACCCATCAAAGTCTCTTGACAAATCATCTGCTATTAGCGCCCCGAACTTCATTGGTACTTCTAATATACCTATCCGCTCGGGTAAGAATCAAAAAGTGCGTCAGCCACCCCCCACGCTTGACGATTTAGTTAAATGCGTAGCGAAAAAAAGCGGCATCGTGCCCCGCCATCTCGCTCCGCTCCAACAAGTCGCGCAAGATTACAACTCTATCATTGGCATACGGCCGGTCGAAAAGATAGCCACCGAACTCATCGAGAATGGCTATCCAACAAAAAATCTTCATACCAAAGGCAAAAGCGCAACTTGGGGAGCGCAAAGCGGCTTAATCTGCGTCGACCAAGGTTATAGTAAGATCGAAAACAAACCCGCACAGATCAAGAAATTGAATCAACAGACACAGCAATGCATTGCGGATAACCATGCTAAGTCCGTGCCGCTCGCTATTCCGCTGATGCGGCTGACCAACCTACAGAATAATGGCTGCATCCACGCTCTGTCTGATAAAAATGCTCAAGGCATCGTAACCTTTAAAGCGGCAGGGCCAAGCGGCAAAGAATATTCCTTCGAGGCAACCTGCGAACCCAATCATAGTGAAGGACTTTACCAAATTACTCATGAAGGTGAGCCAATTATGGTGCTGGCACCGCCCGAAGGTACAAAACCATTCACGGCTGACTACGATTTGCTCTTGATTGGTCCGCACCTCAGCGATCTCGGACCGCAGGATAACCTTCAGGTACCGGATGTCGCGCATCGCCAGAAGTACCAGTCGCTGCCGAACTCTGATGCGACTGATGACCTTTGGGATATAAGTAATTTTTGCAGAAAAGCAGATTCAGAAACCGGCAATACGTCAACTCGAATGAAGGAGATGATACCCGTCATCAATCGTTATCTCGTCGGTGATGGTAATCCCGTTGTCCATCATAGTGCAGATTCGAGTAATCCTGTAGCTGATCCAACCACGAATTATCCGGCTACATTTGTACTACCGATGAAACTTGGTCGTTCCGAAAAAATCTGTGTGGTCGAGAATGGCTACGAGCTAGCTGAGCTGTTCCAGCAGGCAAAAAACCATGGTTATCACATCCCCACGAATCCGCTATGGGAGAAGGAAGTGCGAGACATTAAACGCAGCAGTTTCACTAATGCACGCAATCCCTTAGCCGCTTTACTGACGCGCACGATTCGTCAGCAGCGAAGCTGAATCATGGCTGTCCATCTAGCACCTCTATTTCTCGATGCCGCACCAAAACATCCGCGTCCTTCGCTAGACGCTGACCCAGTGCTTGCGCAATATAAAACGAGCGATGCCACTCCCCCGTACACCCAATCGCAACGATTAACTTTTATGCGAGAGACTAAGGCGTAACCTCTGCTTCGCGGCGGCTACAGTCAAAAAGAGAGTTGCTCAGGTCATTAATTATTATTATGGTTGTGCAGCGCAGCTATCGTATATTTCTATCCAAATTCTGGGCCTACCTCTACTAGAAATTTATTGGGTTTTACACTATTCTTTTAGAAAAAGATAAATTAATAATTACTTTTTAGTTTTATGATTAATCCGTAATGAAAGATTGTTATAGCTTATCTGGGGAAATGTATGGACATAACCGGAAGCTCATTTTTAAAATATTTACCATTGCGTTCTAGCGCATTCAGCCCATTGCAGGCCACTCTGGAAAAAAATAAGCAAGCTGATGTGGAAAAACACGACCAAGCGATGAATTTTAACAATTTATCTCAAAATAGCGATAATGCTTCAGAAGGGTGTAAACATTCAGCTATTAACGTTCAGATCAATGATTCTTTACAGATTTCATCGGAAACCAATCGACCCCGTTCTTCTATAAATTTAACATCAATCAAATCAGCAGAAAAGGTTCAACCAACCGATTTATCTCAAGTGCAAGAAGAAGGTTTGGAAGCAATTACTGAAAAATTTCAGTCATTACGCATAAAATACCCACCTGATGCTGAGGCTACGCAATCTCAAAGGGGAAGTAGCTATTCCGCAGATAAACAAAGAAATTTATTGTTTGAAAATTTAACTAAATTAATCAGAGAGATTGAGGTGCAAATTAACAATGGTGAAAGATCTGTAGAAATAATTCATAAATTATTAGATTATGAGGAAGGGATCGATACGCTTTCTAACATTAAAGATGTTAGAAGTTTGGTAAGCTGCCTGAGGCAACCATTCAAAAATGCCCGTCAAAATGAGACCAAAATACTTTGGAAACTTGCAGACAAAATGGCCGGTGCTTTTCTTGAATATAATTTCATAAGCGCATCTACAATTAACGAAGTTTTTCATCTAAAACCGTTGATGCAAATAAATTTACAGCAAAAAGTAGAAAATAAATTTCAAAGAATGCTGGATTTAACTATCAGAAAAATCAATGTATATTTGGAAAGTGGAAATAATGGACCAGAAATTTTTCTATTTTTTCAAAATCTATATATATTAGTCAAATACATTTACCCCCATCCTAAAAGAGAGAGCAATTTATTAAGAATAATCAATAATTTGAGTGGTGTCATTCAATACGCATCCGTGCGAAAAGAAAACTTTCAAATAAAATTAATTATTTCAGCGTCTAGAATTTTGAATGAAATATTCTCGCACGAATATAGCCATAATTTTTATTTGTTTGAATTTGGACTGCCACTGCAAAAACTATTTGAACGCTTTTCAATTTTTGAATATAAATCAGACGATTATTTAAATTATCTAACTCAACATACACAACAAGATTTAATATATATTTATAAATCTTCTAGTTTTTATAGAAATAAGGAGAATTATTCGGAATTAGAAAGTAGCAAACTGGATGACTGGTATATTAGACTGCGAGAATGTTATAAAATAATAAATGATGGCGAAATAAATAAAATTAAATTTATCGATATAAAAAAGATTGCAAATAGATTTACTGATCCAGAGAAAAAATTATTTTTATTTGGCTTATATAAAAATTTAATTTCAGATTTACTTAGAAATAATCGGGGAGATTATTTTAGGCAAAAGGCACTTGATCTTTTAGAAACAATTTTAAATGAAGATGGGTCCTTAATTACAAGATTGGATATTTTTAAAGATATCGTTCTCTCTACAGAAGAGAATTTTTTCTGGATTAATGAGCTACCAAAAACAAAACAAAGGGTAACGTTAGATAAATGGATTAAAAATATTTCTAGTGAAGAGAATGATCCATATGAATTTCTCACAAGCTTAAAATGTTTGTTATCAAAATATATTTTTACTGCACCACTAAATTTTAACTATTTAATCAAACATGCCAAAAGGAAAATGATAAAAAATATCAGGCAAAAAATTGGTTCGGCAATAAGATTAAAAGAAATGGAT
Source organism: Mycoavidus cysteinexigens (assembly GCF_003966915.1). NCBI lineage: Bacteria > Pseudomonadati > Pseudomonadota > Betaproteobacteria > Burkholderiales > Burkholderiaceae > Mycoavidus > Mycoavidus cysteinexigens. The sequence goes on along the minus strand of NZ_AP018150.1, from coordinate 670,102 downwards.
ATTCGATGCAGCGCATTCCGTTTCTTTCGTCATATGAGATCAGCAATGGATGGCGTCCCCCCTTATCGGAATATTGCCTCTATGAAATATGTAGATGAAAATGGCAAAGCATTTTATTTGATAGGCTATAGCATGGGAAGCCCTGCATTAGGGAAGATAACTTTACCTCCGCAACTCATAGCAGGTAATGATTGGTCTCTAGATCGTGGACACAGTGAGGCAAAGTTATTGGCGACTCACGAAATAGGTTGCATTGAAGAAAAAGGCTCAGGAAGAATATTAAACCTAGCTAACCTGAAGCGAGAGTATTTTGCATCCACCAATGAGCCGTGTTCTACAGGGGAAAACTGCAAAGGAAATCTTCTCCCTTCATTACCTCCTGGACGTTATGCTAATGATTATAAAAGCCCTGAAAATAGATACGGCTTTATGCATAAGCTGGATGCTCACCGTTGGAGAAAACAAAATGACGAATTTTATGAAAGTGAAGTTGATAGCGAAGAAGAATGTGAAGCATTTGTGTTAGAGAATGAGTATTTTGAAGGCTTGGATTTGACTAACGGACAAGAGCGAGCGCCAGTCCCCGCTTGGCGTTTTCATGATTATATTAAAGAAAAAGATCCTGATTATTCGAAGAAATATCTGGAAAGCTCCGTTGAAAAAAAATATTTTTCTGGCTATGTAAATTTTTCTAAAAACGGCGATGAAGTCTCGCTAATTCAAAAAGACGAGCAAATCGTAAAGTTAGACATAAAAAAGGAATCAAAAGTAGATGAATTGGACGGTGAAATAGACTTGGCAACAGCTATAAACAACTGCTATCGTTCAAGCGTATCAGTTAGCGTTTTGGCAACCAGGTTTAGATCTTTGCTCGATGACTTACTCAACCTCCGTTTTGACTCTAGCCGCCGCGAAGCAGAGTTTACGCCGCGTCTATCGCAAAAAGGCTAACCGGAGCGCTAATATACTGTTCAATCTGCTTTCTGAGATGATCCCAAGACTGGGGATCTACTTATGACTCTCGCAAAGAACACTTCTGGTATAGCAATTTGAAAGTCCATTTGGCTATCGCTGCTATAGATTTGTAACAACCCCGCTGAACTAATCAGCGCACTCATTTTTACCCTAAAAAACATTAAAAACGGTTTGCAGAAAAGTGAGAGGATGTGTCTAAATCGCTTACTTAATTATTTAATTCACTTAATTTATGGTTGCCCATCCAGCACTTCTATTTCTCGATGCCGCACCAAAACCTCCGCCTCCTTCGCTAGACGCTGACCCAGTGCTTGCGCAATATAAACCGAGCGATGCCATCCTCCCGTACAGCCAATCGCAACGGTTAGATAACTGCGATGATCGGCGCGAAAACGCGGTAGCCAGGCCCGTAAAAAGCCCTCAATATCATCGATAAACAGGCACACTTCAGGCTGCGCGTTTAAAAAATCGGCAACAGGTTGATCTAACCCCGTTAGTGGCCGTAGCCGCTCGTCATAATGTGGATTAGGCAACGCGCGCGCGTCAAATACAAAATCCGCATCCAGTGGCAAACCCCGTTTGAAGCCGAAGGATTCAAACATTAACGTCATAGCCACATGTTCATGCTCAACAAATTGCCGTACCCAAGCGCGTAAATTATGCGCGCGCAAATTACTGGTATCAATTTGATGGCCAAATAAAGTCAAGTCCGCAACCAGCTCGCGTTCCGACTCAATCGCGTCGGCCAATGACGTTTGCCCGTGCATGGGATGGCCGGAGCTTAACGAGAGCGGATGACGCCGCCGAGTTTCTGAGAACCGTTGGATCAGTGCCTGTGTGCTCGCATTGAGAAAGAGTACGCTGACTTCATGGCGGCCCTGCAATCCGTTGACAATCTCCGGCAAATTCGCCAATGAACTACCAGCCCGTGCATCAATCGCCACCGCCAGTCGCGTATATCCATCGCGCGCTAAGAAATCCGTTAATTCAAGTAGAAAACCGGGAGGCAAATTATCCACACAATAATATCCCGCGTCTTCGAGCACATTCAGCGCAACCGACTTGCCCGATCCAGAAATGCCCGTAATTAGAATAATCCGCATCGTTAAAACCTGTATTTTGATTTAAATCTGCTAGAGGTTTTTGCTTCAGGCCAAACCGTGGTCGGCCACAGCGTTCATAGATTGATTATGTGTCTCAGTTCCGATTTGACCGTACAACTGCACTCATCAAATCGGGGAACTGTCAGATCAGATGGCGACCCGTACAGATTATGGTTTGGGGGATTTAACTCTTTTTATCGATAACTAAATTCTTGGCTGCCGGGCTCCTGCATTGCCACCCGCTGCTGCTCCATAAAATTCTGCAAGGTATCGATGCCCCGCAATTGCAAAATGGTATTGCGCACCGCAGCTTCGACCAGCACCGCCAAGTTACGCCCAGCCGCCACTTGCAACGTCGCTTGGCTCACCGGCAAGCCCAAAATCTCCACCGTTTGCTTGTCCAGCGGCAAACGCTGAAACTCCCCATCGAGCCTGCGCACCAGCCGCACCACGAGCTTTAACTTCATTTTGCGGCGCACGGCCGTTTCGCCAAAAATAGTTTTTATATCGAGTAAACCCAAGCCCCGTACTTCAAGCAAATTTTGTAGCAGCGGCGGACATCGGCCTTCGATAAAATCTAAGCCTAAACGCCTGAAATCAACCGCATCATCCGCGACTAAACCATGGCCACGACTAATTAACTCTAAGCCAAGTTCGCTCTTGCCCAAGCCCGAGTCACCCGTGAGCAGCACCCCCATGCCTAGAATGTCAAGAAACACGCCATGCATCGTGATAGAAGGCGCAAGCACGCGTGACACATAAAGGCGCAGGCTATCGATCACAGCTGCCGCGGAGATGGGGGTTGTAAACAGCGGTGTGGATGAACGCGTACAGCGTAAAACCAATTCATCCGAGGCCTCGATGCCCCCAGCAACCACCAAAAAAGGCGGCACCAAAGCAATTAACTCAGCCATTTGGCGCTGACGCTCTTCATCGGACTGACGCGCGTAATACAATATTTCAGCGTCACCTAGTACCTGAATTCGATTCGGATGAATCAAGTTAAGGTGGCCCACTAAATCCGCGCTAGAAGTTGCATTCGCCACGGTTTCGCTTGAAAAGCCACGGTCCCAGCCTTCATGGCCAGCCAGCCAACTCAGTTTCAGCGAGGCCGCGTTATCATCGAAAACACTCTGCGCATTAACGCTGCTTGAAGGGTTCATAGATTGGCATGAACACTGTCAGGCGTCCACTTAATAAGAAAATTACGCAGTGCGACTCGATCTTTCTCATCAGTCAAATGGGCGCGCGCTTTTTCATCAGAAAGCAATTGCGCAATTTCAGACAAAATATCAAGGTGTTGCTGCGTCGCCTGTTCAGGCACTAGTAAAAAAATTAATAGCGCTACCGGCAGCTCGTCGGGCGCTTCAAATGGAATCGGCTCAGCGAGCCGGATAAAAGCCGCCAATGGGCGCTTCAGCTTTTCGATGCGCCCATGTGGAATTGCTACCCCGTGGCCCAAACCAGTTGAGCCGAGCTGCTCGCGGGCAAATAAATTATCCGTGACCACACTACGCGCGATCCCATGATGATTTTCAAAAAGCAAGCCGGCTTGCTCAAATACTCGTTTTTTGCTGGTTACGGGCAAATCTAAAACAACATTTTCAAGGGGCAAAAATCTACTCAGGCGGTTCATTCTATCTGGTGTTTAAGAGCTTCATGATGGTGATTTTGGATTTTTCCTTTATAGCGAATGACTTGACGGTCAAGCTTGCCAATCAAAATGTCAATCGCGGTGTAAAGATCGCTTTCTGTAGTTTCTGCAAAAATATCCTTGCCTTTTAGGCGCAGTTTAATTTCCGCTTTTTGACGTTTCTCTTTCTCTTTATGGTTATCAATCGCTAACAACACGGCCCCGTCAATCACATGATCGAAATGGCGCGTGACTTTTTCTAATTTATTGATTACATAAGCGCGCAGTGCAGGCGTAACGTCAAGGTGGTGTCCACTGATCTGTAGGTCCATATAAACCTCCGTATTGAAAATCGAGTGCTATAACAAAACTGCTGACTTGCTTAACTCCAGCGTATCAGCAATCTCGGATAAAACCAAGCGCTGCGTCGCAATTTCGCCTTATACGAAGAAATTTTACCTAAAGGCGTTGCAGGTGCACACTTTTTTACATGCGGAAATGTTCGCCCAAATAGACGCGCCGCACGGATTCATTTTCGATAATCTCTTCCGGCAGGCCAGCCGCTAATACGCTGCCGTCGCTAATGATATAAGCGTGGTCGCAAATTCCCAGTGTCTCACGCACATTATGGTCAGTCATGAGAACGCCGATCTCACGCTGTTTTAAAAAACGCACAATTTTTTGAATTTCCAATACAGCAATCGGATCGACCCCGGCAAATGGTTCATCTAGCAAAATAAAAGCCGGATTTGTCGCCAATGCCCGCGCAATTTCGACACGGCGCCGCTCGCCGCCAGAGAGCGATAAAGCTGGGTTATCGCTTAAATGGGTAATCTGGAGTTCTTCCATCAAAGCTTGGGCGCGCTCGCTGACAATATCCTGCGGCAAGCGCTTGCCGTTCTCGCCAAGCTGCAACTCGAGCACCGCGCGAATATTTTGTTCAACCGATAATTTACGAAAAACCGAAGCTTCTTGCGGCAAATAAGAAAGCCCGAGCCGCGCTCGCTGATGGATCGGCAAGACGCTAATGAGTTTGCCATTTAGAGTAATTTCACCGCGATCAAGCGGCACTAGCCCAACCATCATATAAAAAGACGTGGTTTTGCCCGCACCATTCGGGCCTAGCAAACCGACTACTTCGCCGCCTTTGACTTCTAGCGAAACATCTTTAACCACTGTGCGTTTGCCGTAACTTTTTTGCAAATTGCAGGCGGCAAGTATATTGTCTCGACCTACTGGGTAGCGGCTTGAAAAAGCGCTGACATTCACTGCGAGGTATTCCTTTCGAGAGGGCTTGAAGCGCCTAATGGAGCAGTGGGGTTTTCTGGCGCTAGCGTCTGACCCTCGACCGCGCTGCGCGGCGTCAGGATAGCGCGCACGCGAGAGGTCTCATGACTCGACCCAGCGGCACCCTCACTCGCGCTGGCGGTATAAAATTCTCTCCGGCCGTCATAACGGATCACGCTACCGCTAATCTCATCTAACAATTGAGCGCTAGGCAACCGCCGCCGCACCGTAGCGCAGCGCGTTAAAACGGTCAGATCACTTTGACTATTATAATCGATTTGTTTTCCGTAGCCCTCGATATAGCCTCGCGCACCACTCAGTTCTTGCCGAAAATAAGCTCGCTCTTGGCGCTCGGCATAACTGGTTATAGATTGATAGCCCTTTGCATCTTGTTTTAGGATGACGCGGTCACCTTTGATCGTAAGCGTCCCTTTAGTGACAATCACTTTTCCAGTTAAAATATTAACTTGTTTTAAATCATCATAAGTCCAACGGTCCGCCTGAACATAAATCGGTTGCTCACTCTCTGCGCGCGCAGCATAGGCAAACGGACTCAATAATCCTGCTAACCCCAAAAAACACAGTGTAGAGACGCCTTGAGCGATTAAGCGGCGCCAAGCGCCATAAGGAAACCGACAACTCATAAAGTGAACTAGCGAGAAGAGCTGGCGCTCCTAGAGATAAATGTATCCGCAGCAATCATGCCACGTACCTGTCCGACCAACTTGACCACCCGTGTGAGGTTGTTATAAGTCATACCGCTCGCGGTCACAATTGACGCGCCTCGCTTCAATTTAACGGGCTGTTCAGTTTGCACAATATCATCGTTAAGCAAAAATCGGAAATGTTGCGACTCCGCTTCCAGCGCAGGATCCTGGACTCCTGCCGCGCGCCGTACATGAGCGTCATCATAAAGATCAACCATCGAACCATCGTGATTGATCTTGCCACGCTTGGCAAAACTGGTCACGTCGGGTTGGCCTGCTACGAACACCCGCACCGCCGGAAAAACCACTTCGGTGTCATCATTATCCTCGTAATGCACCATCTTTGCGGCATTAATTCGGTATTGGGTAGCACCGGTTTGGTCCAACAACGTAATCGATAAATTATCCGCAAAGTAATCGGGACGATGTTGTTTGACCGACGGCGCAGAAGAAGTTGCCGCAGGCAGATGTAATTGCAACAGCCAGTAGCTGGCCCCGGCCAGAACCGCTACGATTAGAAGAGACAACCATTGGGCCCGAGCGCGCGCCAACATCAGGCTTGACCGCACGCTGTCAAAAGCAGCTTGGTATAACTATGCTGCGCCTGCAAAATTAAATCGCAAGCTTCACGCACCGCGCCAGCGCCCCCTTGGGCGCGCGCAACCCAATGCGCACGCGCTAATACTTCCGCATGCGCATTGGCCGGCGCTGCCGCAAAAGCCACTTTCAGCATGACCGGTAAATCAGGCCAATCGTCTCCCATATAACCGCACTGCTCAGCCGTATAATGCGCCTGCGACAGCAATTCAGCAAAAGCCACCGCTTTATCGCGCACCCCCTGATAGACCCAGGCAATCCCTAGCTCTTGCGCGCGTGCAGCTACAATTTGAGAGCGCCGTCCAGTAATCAAGGCAAGCTGAATACCGCTTGCCGCCAGTAATTTCAGCCCTTGCCCATCCAGCGTATCGAAAGCTTTGAGCAACTCTCCCTCGGCACTGAAATACAGGCGCCCATCAGTGAGTACGCCGTCTACATCAAAAATCATTAAGCGAACCTGCGCGGCTCGTTCACTCACAGCGGAGTTCACAGATGCGTGCGCCATTAAATCACCTTCGCGTTAAAAAGATCATGCATATTGAGCGCGCCAATCAATTTATTGGCCTCATCCACGACTAGCACTTGATTAATGCGGTAGCGCTCCATCCATTCAACGGCTTCCATGGCGAGCCGATCTGGGCTAATGGTATGGGGCTGAGCCGTCATCGCCTCAGCCATTTTAAGCGTAGCCAAATCATTGCGTTTAGCCAACAAGCGCCTTAAATCACCATCCGTAAATATCCCTTTGACCAAGCCAGCATGATCGACTACAGCCGTCATGCCTAAGCGTTTTTCGGTCATTTCAAAGAGGGCGTCATGCACGGTCGCCGTGAGCTCTACATGCGGCAATTGCGTGTCGGTACGCATTACATCGCGGACATAAGTGAGCAGCCGCCGTCCGAGCATGCCGCCTGGATGAGAGCGCGCGAAATCTTCTGGCCCAAACCCACGGGCATCCAAGACCGCCATCGCCAGCGCATCGCTTAGCGCTAGCGCCGCAGTTGTGCTCGCGGTTGGTGCAAGATTAAGTGGGCAGGCCTCTTTTTCAACTCGTGCATTTAAGTGCACATCGGCCAGTTTAGCCAGGCTTGAAGCTGGATTGCCAGTGATCGCAATCAAGCGCGAACCCGTGCGTTTGATTAACGGGAAAATATCCACCAGCTCTTCAGTTTCACCTGAATTAGAAAGCACAATCACGACATCTTCCGCCATGATCATGCCAAGGTCTCCGTGGCTGGCCTCGGCCGGATGCACAAAAAAAGCCGGCGTGCCGGTACTGGCGAGAGTCGCTGCCAGCTTGCGCGCAATATGGCCGGATTTGCCAATCCCAGAAACCACTGCCCGTCCTGTTCCAGCAAGGAGCAACTGAACTGCTGTGATGAAATTTTGATCAAGTTGATCCGCTAACGATACAATCGCCGCGGCTTCGGTTTCGAGGACATTACGCGCTAGGGATAAGATCCGGTCAGTATGGCTTGCTTTTATCATGCGGTGAGTATAGCAAAAACCCGAGCGGGCGGGCCTATTGCAAGGACCCGCCCACTCAATAAATATCCACCCTGTCGGAGCCGGGCATATGCCTGATATATACCCACTTGCACGAAAAATCTAACGGCGCGTCGTTTGACTCAAGCTTCAATAATCATTTCAATCCTGACGCTAGCAGCGTTTAATGCAGATTTATTATGCAAAAAACTGCGGTCTTAGCCATAATTCAGAAACGTTACTTATTCGCTTCTCGCCCACAACTTCTGACGCTTTACCTAATACCGCGCTCATAATGTCTGGGCCGGATGAAAACCGCCAAGAAGATAGAGATTTCCTTGGCGCCCACGGATGCTGGTTATCGATGCTATCGGATGAATCACACCCTCCTATCCACTCCACTCGGTTCAGCCCCATGCCAGCTACATCTAGGCCTAGATCAAATGAGGTCCTTTTATACGACGGCAATAGAAAATTACTTAAATCCATCGCGTCAAATTGAATAAAAGATAAGCTCCGGCTTGTATTTGTATTTTTTTGCGGCGCCTCTTGAATCTCATTGGAATTTTTTCTATCCAGCGACACACCCGCGTTAACCAAAAGCGCTGACGCATTTTTCGCGCCAAGCTGACACGCTTGATCTAGCTGCGCATTTTCAATCCAGGCAAAACACTTCTGCTCTAAGTCACTATTTTGCTTTACGAACTCTGTCAGAAAATTCAACACAGCCGGCTCTTTCGCCAACGATACCTGATTCAGCAAATTATCCCTCCACATCGGCTGCTGCATGCCAGCGGATAGCGCGCGCGCGACTAAATAGGCTTGTAATGATGGATCGATAAATTGATAGCGAGGAATCGGCAAAGCGTCTTGAGCTTGGCAGGCGTATTGGCGGATTAGAGGCATCGGGTAGTACGACAAATGCCGCTCGATTGCTTCATCATTGTTTAACCGCCAGCCACTTTGGTTGTCTTGAGCGTCTTGGTACATTTCCAGGGCTATATCTTGGCTAAACTGAATGCCCTGTTGAATAAACTCTGCTGGCTCCTGTTTATTTTCTAACCGAGCATGGTGGTAAACAAACCAGCTCTTCATGAATTCTTCGTATATTCTAGCTTGAGTTAATGATGCCTCGCCTTGTTTATCAAGCTTCGTTACGGCTTCTAATAGCGCCTTAAGGGTGAAGGGACTCCGCTTCAGCGACTCTAGATCGAACTTTTCTAAAAGCTCCGCGTAAGCCGCTGCATCCCGCTTGGAACCTTTTAAATCCGCTACATATTTCTTTATATAGAGATTAATTTCTGCATCGGAGAACGGCGCCAATTGACATATTTGCAATGATTCTGCCTTGCCGGGGCTATGGAATTTCCCTTCATCGCCAGCCTCTAAATACTCAGGCCGACTCGTAATCACAAATTTGGCATGCCACCCATCCAGTCCATTTTTTTCGTAAAAACCTTCGTTTCCCCTGCCAACTTTGTCATAGCCATCCAAGATAAAGACAAAGCGCCGGGTTTTGCGCAACATTTTAATTTGCTGCAGCGAAAAACCCTGCTCTTGGAAAAAATCAGAGATTAAATTTTCGGCATGAACCCTTCGTGACGAAAATGGAATCAATATAGGAATAGGCTCACTGCTGAACTCGGTTGATGCAGGATATTGCCGCCATAGCTGGAGTTCGAGATGCTGGCAAAAATCCGTTTTACCCGAGCCCGCTGCGCCCAATAAAAGCAAAGTTTTCTGCTCTGAAGCAAAAAACTGCTCCACTTCCTGATCTAAATTGAAAGATTCTGACGACTCCGAAGGTTCTGACACATTGGTTAAGTTAATACCTCGCGGCGCGATACGCTCTTCCTTTTTAGCGCTTTCAAGATACTCCAAGCGAGCACCTTTGAGTTCCTGAACTTGAGTGCGTAGTAATTTATTGGTGGATACTGCCACGAAAAAATCCACAAGTTTTTCTTCCGGCTCTAACACAAATTTGTTTTCCGACTCTGGCAGCTTAAGCAGTCGGCCGACGGCATTGGACAGCAATTTTGTGCTCAAAGGTGCTTGTTCGATAAAATCGCTTGCCTCAAACCTGTACTGGCTTCCAACCGGAAATTTCTGGACTCGTTGGATAGCTTCGAGCGCACTTGCTTTCACCTCGCTATGCCCGCCCCATAGTTCATTGTCGTGATGCAAACTTTGCAAAAACCAGAACGCGCTTTGCCGGGTTTTTAGATCTTGATGTTTATCAACGATCTGCTCTAAACGCTGACACAAACCCAATCCAAAGTTTTTATTTTCACAATCAGAGCTATTCCGCACAAAATGTTCAAATTCGACTAATTTATTTAGCCGCAAAAACAAATCTGCAAACCATAGTGTCCGATACCATGAACCATGGCGGATTACCTGAGTATCTGTCCAAGCGCTATAAAAATGTTTAAACGCATCTAAAAGCTTTTCTACCTCAAAGCCCACCACTGCGCCGCTCAAGCAGACCATGCCGCCGCCTACCTCATACAAAGGACCTAATGCATTTTGCCAAACGGTCCTGACACTTAGAGTCTGCGCACAAGCCTGATATGCGCAAGAAGCTTGGTGAGCTAATGCGGCATCTTCATGTCCAATAAGCGTACTCAGAGTAGCAAGTAGCCCCTTATGATCATCGATATTAAAGTCTTGCGAACTGGTGCGCCCTATCACATCAAATAATTGCGTAATAGCTTTTAGCAGTTCTTTTAGATTCTCATTACTTCTCCCTTTACATGCGGCTTCTAAACACTTTTCTAATATATTTAGGAGCGGCATCAAAGACCCCGGCTCTATACCCTTCTCGTTTACTCCCGGATCAATACCCTCCCCTCTCATTAAAAGCGCGGTTGGGCAATCTTGCAAGATCGCGGTCAAACCTTTCACCAAAGGCAAATTAAGCACAGAGCTCGGATTGAGTTCTTGCGCCAGGATATTAATGATCTGTTTATACAGTTCTTTATCTGGGATCCTAGCTAAAGGGATAATTTCTTGAATATGTTCAGAACTTTTAATTTTAGTTTCAAAGATCTCCAGCACTTCAAACGCTAATGTGCGCAATAACCTTCGCTGATCATCAGGCAAATTAGGCCGTTGCAGGTAATAGGCTAAATGTTGTGTATTCGCAATATCAGCAAATCCTATCTCGCAGGCCGGCCATGGCCCCAATTGCATCACCAGCGGATTGCGCTCAAACAAAGAAATATCGCTCTGCACTATAGATGAAGTCAGGCTTTGAGACATCACCGGCGTATACGCCAACAAAGATTTTAAAATGTGTTGATGAGCGATCTTATTTTGCTCTGAGCCCTGAGCTCTCGATACCACCCACTCAGGCAAAATTTTCGATAGCAGAGAGGGTTCAGGCGGTAGCTCATTCAGCCTTCTTTCGATTTCTTCTTTCGCGTTTTCAGGCAAATAAGTTAAAGCTTTTTTATAACTTCTACGCGCCTTTTCTGGTGCGCCCAACTCTTTAAAAAAATCTCCTCTTTCGAGATAAGTCTGAGCCAGAAGATCTTTCAACGCACCTTTTTGTAGCGTCCCAAAATCACTATAGGGGTCGATTTCCTTATAAGCTAGCTTGAATTTTTCTTTGGCTTGGGTAAAGAGTTTTTCTACCGCAACCAAATCTTTTGGTTCTTGATTTTGAAAAAAACGCGCCTGATCTAGGCAAAATTTACCCTCTGTGTAATATTCTTTAAGCTTAGGCGACGACTGAGCACCCGCTATACCTAATCTCGAGGAGCTACGCGAACTCCCAGTTTGAAAGGAGCCATTCCAACTCTCATTTAGAAGGGGCCTATCCGCCCTTCCAGTTTGAAAGGAGTCAGTTGAACGTCCAGTTTTCAAAGTTCCATGACAACTTCTAGCTTGTTGAAAGCCAACGCGCGCAAAAATGTCTCCCGCCATGATACAGCCTCCTCTCTGGTTTCAAACCCAATTCTAATTCTTGGAAAAACTTCTAACACCAGATAGCAACTAGCGCCGCTATCCAATCGCTGCCTTGTTTTGGGCGCTTTCTTTTTGCTGTGAATTGTAATTGTTATTCAATATATGTCAATTATATTTTTCATTTTTTAGCACCCCTGCCGCACCACTTCAATGAGTTAGAATACTTGTCTTTGATTTGCGCTTCTTAACCTAGCTCGCTTAAACATGAGTACCAGCCCTACCCCTGCCAATTTCATTCGCGCTGCGATCGACCATGATCAGCGCTCAAACAAACAACAAGGCCGAGTAGTCACGCGCTTTCCGCCTGAGCCTAACGGTTATTTACACATCGGTCATGCCAAAAGCATCTGCTTAAATTTTGGCATCGCGCGCGATTACGGCGGCGTTTGCCATTTGCGCTTTGACGACACGAATCCAGAGAAAGAAAGCCTTGAATACGTTCAATCCATCATTGACGCGGTACGCTGGCTTGGATTTTCTTGGAGTCAGGATAACGTTGAGCACCTGTATTACGCGAGCGACTATTACGATACGCTATATCGTTGCGCAGAAATTTTAATCGAACGCGGCTATGCTTACGTAGACAGCCAATCCTCCGAAGCCATGCGTGCGCTGCGCGGCACACTCACCGCGCCGGGCACGCCATCGCCCTATCGCGAGCGGTCTGCGGCGGAAAATCTTGACCTTTTCCGGCGCATGCGCGCCGGCGAGTTTGACGAAGGCGCGCACGTATTACGCGCAAAAATCGATATGGCTTCGCCCAATCTCAATCTACGCGACCCTGTGTTATATCGGATTCGCTATGCACATCATTACCGGACAGGCGATACCTGGTGCATTTATCCAATGTATGACTACACGCATTGCATTTCGGATGCGCTTGAAAACATCACGCATTCGCTCTGCACCCTTGAATTTGAAGATCATCGGCCACTATATGACTGGATCTTGGCACGCCTCGCTGAGGCTGACGTATTCAAACCGCCTTTACCGCAACAAATTGAATTTGCGCGGCTTAACTTAAATTATGTGGTTACCAGCAAACGCAAGCTTTTACAGCTCGTGCATGAACGCCATGTGGAAGGCTGGGACGATCCGCGTCTACCCACCCTAGCGGGTTTGCGCCGGCGGGGTTTCACGCCGAATAGCTTGCGCTTGTTTTGCGAACGCATTGGCGTGGCGAAAGCAGATTCATGGATCGATATGAGCGTACTTGAACAGGCACTACGCGACGATCTAGAGCCCCTTGCCGCGCGCGCCATCGCCGTACTTGATCCGCTTAAATTGATTATTGATAACTATCCCGCGGATCAATCTGAGTTATGCACTGCACCGCTTCATCCGCATCAGCCAGAACGCGGTGTACGCTCCTTCCCATTTAGCCGAGAATTATGGATTGAGCGCGAAGATTTTGCCGAACAGCCTCCCAAAGGTTATTTCCGCCTCTTTCCAGGTAATCGCGTACGGCTACGCTACGGTTTTGTGGTGGAGTGCACCAGCGTAGAGAAAGATGCCGCTGGCAATCTCCTGGCGGTTCATTGCAACTACTTTCCAGATAGTAAATCAGGCACTGCGGGTTCAAACAATTACAAAGTTAAAGGGAATATTCATTGGGTCAGCGCGGTCCATGCCTATGCCGCTGAGGTGCGCCTCTATGATCGGCTCTTTACCGCCGAGCAGCCGGATGCCAATGGACGAGATTTTTTAACTGTGCTTAATCCAAATGCGAAACGGCTGGTCCACGCCTACCTTGAACCTGGAGTGCAAAGCATGCAGCCTGAAGAACGTGTACAGTTTGAGCGGCATGGTTATTTTGTCGTCGACTACGCGGATTCGAAGCCACAACAACCCGTATTTAATCGGATTGTCAGCCTGAAAGACAGCTGGGGTAAATAAGCCATTTTGCGCATAGCCTTCTAAAACTTAGCATGACTGAATCTGAACTTGCCCACCTCCGTACAGAGTATGCGAGCGGCTCATTAAATGAAACTGAGCTCGAACCTGACCCTCTGCGTCAATTTGAGCTCTGGTTTAAGCAAGCCCTCGCCGCTCGTGTGCCAGAACCGAACGCCATGACCCTAGCGACCGTGGGCGCGGATCTGCGCCCGTCAGCGCGGATTGTGTTATTAAAAGATTTTGATCCGCACGGCTTTGTTTTTTTCACCAACTATACCAGCCGCAAAGGCCATGAACTGGCTCAAAACCCGTATGCGAGCTTACTGTTTCATTGGATTGAATTAGAGCGCCAAGTGCGAATTGAAGGGATGGTTGAAAAAACCGATGCGGCACAAAGCGATGCCTACTTTGCGCTGCGCCCCTTTGCCTCAAAAATTGGTGCTTGGGCTTCGCAACAAAGTGCAATCATTCCAAACCGCGCAACGCTTGAGGCCAACCTGGTGCAATTCACTGAGCAATTTAAAAACCATGCGCCACGCCCCCCTCACTGGGGCGGCTATCGGCTGCAACCTAAGCGCATCGAATTCTGGCAAGGCCGCCCTTCGCGCCTGCATGATCGGATTCAATATCAGCGCACCGAGCAGGGCTGGGAAGTGGTGCGGCTTGCGCCCTAATTACCTTATGTTAATCAAGCCATAATGAACACAGAGAAATCCCTGCGCTTTTTACCGCTTATTCCTCTATCAAAAATGGCTCTTCCTCGGGGAAAGGCGCAATACCCGCTTCCGCTCGGACCGATCTTAGGGCTTTGATTATCACGGCACTTTGTTCTGTGGTGAGATCAATCGGTTGCCCGGGACCCGTTGCCGTATAAAAGTGAAGTTGGTGATCTTGAATATAAAGCGGCATAATCTGTTCACGGCTACGCGGGAAAAAAAACCGAGTATAAAGTTCTTCTACCTGATTTCGCTCCAAGCGCGCAAGCACAGTAAAAAGCTGATTCATATGGCTGCCTAAGGCACGGAAGGCCGCAAACCTGACAGACCTGTCTTCATCCTTTAAGGAGGAAATCAATGTCTGGACCGCCTCCGATGACAGCATACTCTGGCTGCCTAACGCACTGGCGGCCGCATCTCTGACATTCCTGTTTTCATCCTTCAAGGAGGAGACCAATGCCTGGGCCGCGTCGGCTGACAGCGTACGCTGGCTGCCTAACGCACTGGCGGCCGCATCTCTGACATATTCATGGTTATCCTTCAAGGAGGAGATCAATGCCTGGACCGCGTCGGCTGACAGCGTACGCTGGCGGCCTAACGTGCCGGCGGCTTCAGACCTGACATACCAGATTTCATCCTTTAAGGAAGAGATCAATACCTGGACCGCGTCCGATGACAGCGTACTCTGGCTACCTAAGGTACGGGCGACCGCAGACCTGACATCTTCGTCTTTATCTTTCAAGGAGGAGATCAATACCTGGACCGCGTCGGCTGACAGCGTACGCTGGCGGCCTAACGCATGGGCGGCCGCAGACCTGACAAACCCGTTTTCATCCTTCAAGAAGGAAATCAATATTTGGACCGCGTCCGATGACAGCGTACTCTGGAGACATAAAGCACGGGCGGCCGCAGACCTAACCTCCCCGTCTTCATCTTTCAAGTATGAAATCAAGGCCCGGACCACGTCCGATGGCAGCGTACTCTGGTTGCCTAAGGCACTGGCGGCCATTTCCCTCACCTGCTCGTTTTCATCCTTCAAGGAGGAGATCAAAGCCCGGACCAAGTTCGATGGCAGCGTACTCTGGCTGCCTAAGGCACCAACGGCCGCAAACCTGACAGACTCATTTTCATCCTTCAAAGAAGAGAGCAAGGCCTGAACCACGTTCGATGACAGTGTACTCTGGCGGCCTAAGGCACCGGCGGCCGCAGACCTGACAGACTCATTTTCATCCTTCAAGGATGAGATCAAAGTCTGGACTGCGTCCGATGGCAGCGTACTCTGGCCGCCTAAGACGACGGCGGCGGCCCAGTTTTTATCCTTGAAGGATGAGATCAATACCTGGACCGCGTCCGATGACAGCGTACTCTGGCGACCTAAGACATCTGCTGCCACATACCTGACAAGCCCATTTTCATTCCTCAAGGATGAGATCAATGCCTGGACCGCGTCCGATGACAGCATACTCTGGCGGCCTAAGGCACGGGCGGCCGCAGACCTGATATTCTCTTCTTCATCATTCAAGAATGAAATCAATGCCCGAATCGCGTCATCTGACAAAGCAGGGCGTGCTCCCAAAGTCGCCATCACCTTGTTTTTTTTCTTTCCCTCAGCCTGGCTCAGACTCTCAAGCAATAGACGTTCCGGAAAACCCCTCTGGCTACCTAGGTGGCTGTAATCGCTTTTTCCATTCTTCACCTCAAAATCCAGCCACTGCATGAATTCCTTTTCTAATTGTATCCTGGTGGTTGCCTTCAATTGAGTCCGGGCTTCGTTTAAACATCCCACCATCACCTGCTGATGCCGCATCCCGATCAAATCTCGCGGCGATTGCTCCAGTACATCAAAGAAATTTTCGAGCGCTGAGCCCTTGAGCAAGCCTGCCACCATCCACCAAACGATCTCATACCGTGGATTGTATTTATACGTGGCGATAAACGCTTCCAGCTCACTGCGCTGCGGTATGACGCCTAAATCCTTTTGCACAACGTGGGTTTGAGCTTTTTCCACTTTTGTATACGCCTGTAAATGACCTGCCAGGAACTTGGCCGCAAAGAACTCTTGAAACGTTAAATGCAGGAAATGATATTGGCGCTCCGACTCAGGCCGGTGCGCATCCAAGGTATGTAAATACGACGTTTTTTTCAGATTCGTCGTAAAATTCAAAGGTAATTTCCGCCCTGTCTGAGCGCTTCCGTTTAATTCTTTCCTACGCTGACTGAGTTCTTCACGACTGAATTCGATTTTCTCCGTTCCCAAGCCCTTAAACGCTAAATAGCCTAGATAATCGATTTCAGCCGTCATCAATTCTGCCAGATCCGATTCTGATAAATCTTCAATGACATCTTCCCCTAGTAACTGACCGTCCTCTTCTTTCTCTAAACGCACGCTGTCTTTGCGCCATAATTTATCGACCATTGCCTCATACAGCATTGACATCGTCACCTCTTTATTCTGGGGGAGTCGATCCCAGCTATAACACAGTGCATCCAGTTGAATCGGTATATTCACCAATCCTTGAATCAACGGCGTACGATAGATGAATTGTTGAATAGCTGTTTGGTTCGAGATAGGCGTAAATTTTTGAATATAGGTCTGGACATTGTCTACGCTAAATCCAATGGTCTCCAACTCTAAATCCAAATCATTACACTGGGATGCGCTGACGCTCGCAGGACGCGAAGTGATTAAAACATGAGACTGGCCCAGGAGTTTCATTAAAAAATGATTTAAACGATGACGTTGATCGAACATTTCCGTGACTTCATCCAGGCCGTCCAGGATAAATAAAGTCTTACCTTGATGTTCAAGAAAAAGTTTACTTAAGGCTTGTGCTTTGAGGCTGCCATGATCTGAAAAATAACGATTACACAGCAAATCTTCCAGATGTCGGGGCGAGGCCGTTTTGAGTTGTCGTAAAGGTATCCACAAAATACTGTCAAAGCGGTCCTGCCAAAGCCCATGGTGGTGATATTCATGGACCACTTTTTTGCATAAAGTCGTTTTACCTATTCCTGCTCGCCCTTGAATTAAAATCCGT
The DNA here is from genome assembly GCF_003966915.1 of Mycoavidus cysteinexigens. Lineage (NCBI taxonomy): Bacteria > Pseudomonadati > Pseudomonadota > Betaproteobacteria > Burkholderiales > Burkholderiaceae > Mycoavidus > Mycoavidus cysteinexigens. The sequence continues at coordinate 652,696 of NZ_AP018150.1, read as the reverse complement.
TTGGGGATGCCTTCTGAACCATTGCGTAATTCTTGAGACTCAAAAAGCTTCTCTAGCGCAATTAACTTGTTGGGATTGGTCGCCTCAAGCTGCTGCTGCTCACTACTGGGCAAACGTTCAAAAGTCGCCGCTTGCTTTTTCAGGCCTTCTTTATCTTTTTCCCTTTGCGCCTGACTTTCAACAATCGCTAGATTGATATAGCAGTCTTTCAGTGATGCGGTCTCACCCGATACGCGTTGAATCGACAGATTAGATAATTGGTAATGCTGATACAGTGCGTTACGTAAGCTGTCTAACGAGACAGCATGAGACCTCTTAGCCTCTAAATTCGGTGGGTAGTAATGCACGTTGACCGTGTTATTCTTGCCATGGACTGGTGCATTAATCGTGCCATGGCAGCTTTGCACTAACGTCTCCACCCCAACATAATTAGTACCGGCTGAATCGGTTAATATCGGTTTAAAAGAGAAGGGTTGGACGTTGTCCGAGCTATCCTGGAAAGCTTCGAGCTTTGCAGAATAGCTTAATAAAGAAGCATCCACCCTGGAAAGTTGTTCAATGGCAAGGGGATGGTTTTTTTTATTTAAATGCAGGCTACTTGCCCCCCTCTCAACCGTTCGCTTTTTAGAAAAACCAGCGTTATTGAGTCTATATCGCTCAAAAATTTGCTGTCTCTTTTGTTCTAGCGTCTCTGCGTCGGTCCTGCGCCCTTGTTCATTTAACAATAAGCCGTAACTCAAATAAATAGACTCAATTATTTTTCCCGACTGAGGCTCAAGGGACAATTTTTCTCCTTCTTCCTCAAAAAGCTTTTGAGCCGCCTGATAAAGCTTTTCTGCTTCGTCAACCTGACCGCTTTTTTTATACCCATCCGCCTCAGCTATATATTGTTCGGCTTCCTGAAGCATTTTCTGCGGAGTTTGCACAGCAAGCTGTCCCGGGACAATAGAACGGGATCTCGACGACATGTCATTGATAGGTGTAAGCATCGTTTTCCTTGTAGGGGGTATAAGCGGGAAACGTCGAAAATTCCGGCCCCCCTATTTTCAGCCTGTTATGATCTCATCCAGGTTGGAAAATCTACCCTTGGAAAGGTGTAGTCCCCGTTTAGATGAATGTAACGTCAAGCCACCGGCGAGATTTTACTGAAATCTTGGCCCAGTTGACAACGCTGTACCCGTAAAGCTTACTTTACACCAGCCTGGATGAGACCAACTGACTGAGCGGAATTTTCGACGTTTTCCGCTTACACCTCCATATAAGCCCATGTCAGCTAGCCAGTGGCGATTGCCTCAGGCCAAATGAGAGAATACGCCCCGCCCACTCGCCGAAGGGTTTGACCTTGCTGACGCTTCAGTGGCTGAACTGAATGGCGCTGTAGAGAGGGTATTTAACGTTCTACGCATTGCCAGGAGCTTGAATTGAGAGACCGCTGATGCCACGCCGCTTAGTTGCTTAGTTGCTTAGTAGCCTGATGGAAGCGTAAAGCCGGTTCACCCACTGCCCCACGCTGCTCTAAGAGCCTCTTATTCACCTGGCTTAAGCCTTGTACGCCCTGGATAGAGGCACCCGCTACGGCAAGCACCTCATGCGTCGAGCTCCAGTACAGATGCACCTGAACTTGACCCTCTTTTTCACTCACCTGCCACTGGCGAACGGACCTATCCCTGCCGCCAGTCACCAGATAGGTACCGTCAGGGGTGGCTTTCCAGGCAATACTATGGATTGATCCGTGAAAACCCCGAATCACCGCCTGGCACTGCCCCGAGTGCGCGTCCCACAAACGCACCGTCTGGTCCATACTGCCGGAGGCGATCTGCTGACCGCTGGGCGAATACGCCACGCTAATAACAGGGGAGGTATGGCCTTGCAAGGCGGGACCGGGCTGCCCCGTGTGCGCATCCCACAGACGCACCGTATTGTCATGACTGCCGGAGGCGATCTGCTGACCGTTGGGCGAATATGTCACGCTCCAAACACAGCTGGTATGGACGGTGAGGCCAGGCTGCCCCGTGTGCGCATCCCATAGACGCACCGTATTGTCCCTACTGCCGGAGGCGATCTGCTGACCACTGGGCGAATACGTCACGCTACTCACCAAGTCGGTATGGCCTTGTAAGGTGGGACCCGGTTGTCCCGTGTGCGCATCCCACAGACGCACCGTCTGGTCCATACTGCCGGAGACGATCTGCTGACCGCTGGGCGAATACGCCACGCTATAAACAGAGTTGGTATGGCCTTGTAAGGTGGGACCCGGTTGCCCCGAGTACGCGTCCCACAGACGCACCGTATGATCCCCACTGCCGGAGGCGATCTGCTGGCCGCTGGGCGAATACGTCACGCTATTCACCAAGCCGGTATGGCCTTGTAAGGTGGGACCGGGCTGCCCCGAGTGCGCATCCCATAGACGCACCGTATTGTCATGACTGCCGGAGGCGATCTGCTGACCGCTGGGCGAATACGCCACGCTATAAACAGAGTTGGTATGGCCTTGTAAGGTGGGACCAGACTGCCCCGAGTATGCATCCCACAGACTCACCGTATAGTCCGCACTGCCGGAGGCGATCTGCTGACCGCTGGGCGAATACGCCACGCTACTCACCAAGCCGGTATGGCCTTGTAAAATGGGACCGGGTTGCCCCGAGTGCGCGTCCCACAGACGCACCGTATGATCCGCGCTGCCGGAGGCGATCTGCTGGCCACTGGGCGAATACGTCACGCTACTCACCAAGCCGGTATGGCCTTGTAAGGTGGGACCGGGCTGCCCCGAGTACGCGTCCCACAGACGCACCGTATGATCCCAACTGCCGGAGGCGATCTGCTGACCGCTGGGCGAATACGCCACGCTATTCACCGCCTCGGTATGGCCCTGCAAGGTGGGACCGGGCTGCCCCGTGTGCACGTCCCACAGACGCACCGTATAGTCCGCACTGCCGGAGGCGATCTGCTGACCGCTGGGCGAATACGCCACGCTACTCACCAAGTCGGTATGGCCTTGTAAAATGGGACCGGGTTGCCCCGAGTGCGCGTCCCACAGACGCACCGTATGATCCCCACTGCCGGAGGCGATCTGCTGACCGCTGGGCGAATACATCACGCTAATAACCCTGTCGGTGTGGCCTTGTAAGGTGGGACCCGGTTGCCCGGAGTGTGCGTCCCACAGACGCACCGTATAGTCCGCACTGCCAGAGGCGATCTGCTGACCACTAGGCGAATATGTCACGCTAATAACCCTGTCGGTATGGCCTTGTAAGGTGTGCATTTTTTCCCAGTTCAACGTGTTATATACGCTGATCGTGCCGTTTTTCAGTCCTATGGCGCAGATTTTACCATCCGGGGAATACGAGCAAGAACGTACCTCGCTCTCTTCTTTAAGCGTCGGACATTCACCAAACTGCACCCCAGCCATCTGCGCGCCGCTTAAATTCGCTTCCCGCAGCCAACTCTGGCGGAGTTTCACACCGCTTAAATCCGCTCCTTGTAACCGGGCTGAATCGAATACGCCACCCCTCAGATCCGCTCCAGGGATCCGGATGCCTTGTAAATTCATCCCATTAAATTGGATCCCCGCTCCGACTAGAATCGTCATCGCATTCGCCGCGCCTTGACTCACCGACTCTGTCTGCGCGGATGCCTTGATCCATCCCAGAAGTTGCTTCACTAACCCTTGACCCTGCTCCACTCGCTCCACTAAAAACCGCTGGATCGCTGCATCCTCCACCAGATTGAAGCGGTTCAGTAACCCCTCTGAATCCACTTGATTTGAGTCCATCAGCTTTTCCCATAAGCACTGCACACTTTTCATACCGTTCCACGCCACACCCCTCACGGATGCATCAAATTCAGCTCCGCTCTCCAGCTCTTCCCACACCGCGCGCGCCACTAAATAATCTTGGATCGATTTATGAATAAAGCGATATTGATCTTTTTGACGAGACAGCGGTGCATTGAACCTTAAGAGCTTCGTCGTTTCTTCTGCGTCCCCTAGATAGCGCGCGCGCCAATCCGCTTTTTCCCCATCCTTCGCTTCTGAATACGTCACCGACACCAACTGCTTTTCATACATCGATAACGCTAGATTCTGGCTATACGCCCAGCCGTGACTCGTAAATTCCCCATCTAGCTTCTCAAACGCTTTCTGTTCTTCGGGGTTGAGCTGTATCCGCGCTAGCCTGTCCTGTGAGCGGTTCAGCCAATTCTCCACAAACTTCTCGTATAAACGGATGCGCGTGAGCTTTGATTTTTCCTCTCGGCCTTCCAGTTTCGGCAACACCTCTAATGTCATTTTGAGCATAAAAGGCGTGCGCACCAACTCTTTGAGTTCAGGGATGTCTTTAAACGCCCGTTTATACGCCTCCGCTGTCCACTGTGGCTGCGCATACTCGACATATTTATCAATATACTTCTCGATTAACTGATCCGAAAACCCCACCAAACGACACTCTTCCAATACACTCGGACTGCCAGGCGGATAAAATTTATTTTGATAGTTAGTCCCTAAATATTCTGGCCGACTGCTGATAATCACCTGCGCTTGCCAGCGCTCCAGTTTGTTCCCTGCATAAAACGCTTGCGAGCGGTGCGCGATCTCATCATACCCATCCAGAATAAAAATAAAGCGCCGTTCGCAACGTAAGGCTTCTATTTGAGCCTCTGACAAACCCTGTTCCCTCAAATATTGCTCAATCAGATTCTTGCCGGGATTATCCAGCGTAGCTAATGGGATGAATAACGGTATAGGCTGCGCCTGAGCGTGATCGGTGTGTTGATAGTCAGTCCATAAGCGGCGCGCAAGATGCCGGTTAAACGTCGACTTACCGGAACCCCCTTCGCCCAGCAGTAACAGCACTTTCTTATCCGATTGAAGAAATGCGTTCACTTTGTCTTCTAGATCAAAATGCTCAGTCGACTCTACTCTAAGCTTGCCTTGTGGCGCTGTATACATTTCCAGCGCTTCTTTCACTTCATCCGCTTTTAGGCTTTTCGTGTACTGCGCTTCAAGTTTTTGAATATCCTTCCCTAACAGCGCCAGCGGAGCTTTGTTGCTCTGCAACGCAGTAGTTTGGAACTGCGTTAAAAAGTGCTCATCTCCCCGGGCTTGGTATAACAACTGTGTGCCCACCTGCTGCCACGCAGGATCCCAGACGGGGGCGAGGTAAAGATCTTCTGCATCCTCTGCTTGCGCCTGAGCCGTCGCAGGCAATTGATCTAACGCCTGTTGAGCTTGTGTGTGTATCGGTTCAGACACGGTTTGAGTCTTGGCTAGCCGACTCAGGACCTGATACACTGCCTGCTGCACCTGTTCATATTGGGGTGAGTTCAGGACCAAATCGCTCAAAAACGTAATTGCCGCTTTTTGTGTCACCTCCTCTTTTTGGGTCCGAACGATGTGTTCTAAGCGTTGACACACCCCCAGTAAGAACGCTTCGTTGCCGCTGAATTCGCTCTGCCTGGCAATCTGCTCGAATTGCACCCATTGGCGCTCTTCTAAGCACGTATCCATAAATTGCAACGCCGCATACCAGCGCTGTTGCCTTTTTTGGCTCAGACTATCTCGGATCGCTTGGCCGGTTTCCTGCACCGTAGCACCAAAACCTTGCAGTTCAGTCGTTAATTCGGCTAAACGCTTAACCGTCTCAACCGCCCCTGAAAACGCCTCGCTAAAACTATCCAACGCTTTCAGTAAGTCATCCGAATTGAACGTCCGCACCACACTGGCTAACGTGACCGCCCCTACAACTACACCGCTACCCCGACGCCAGATCTCTTGCCAGCGACTTTCATCATTCGGGATATGCGCTAACGCTTGACGCGCATAGTAGGCTTGAAAACGCAACGCCGGTTCTTGACCTAACCCAGCTAAAATCTGATCTAGGGGTTCTTGCACCTCGGTCCGGCTAATACCCGTGACCCCGGCTTTGGCCATCGCATCTAAAACCTGGGACGTCGTTTGCAATAACTGTTGAAAGGACTGAGTATTGCCGGGCTGATGTTCACTCGACAAACGCTTGATCAACGCTTTCAGGAGTTGAACTAAATCTCCTGTACTGCTTTTAAAGAGGGATTCTGGTAAATGATGAATCATCACCGCCATGCTTTGTAATACCGATGGATCCAACAGCTTTTCTTGCGTTGCGATAACCTTATGCGCTTTACCGATTAAATAGCGGCATTTCACCGGATCGGGCGTGGCCGCCAACGGAATGACTTCTCGCCAGATCGCTAAATCTTTGTAATCTCGTTGTCCGAAAACTTCTAATATATTACGGGCTAGTTCGTTTAATTCTTGGGCGTTCGACAAGTCAGCGCTGCGCAGCGATCGGGCCAAGTGATAGGTGTTTCTGATATTTTTCGGCTCGCCTGAAACGTCTTCATCCGCCTTAACCCATGCAGGATTAATTTTAAAGTACACCGTCTCAATTGGAGTCGATAAAGAGGGCGGCTTGCCTGACTGGATGGCCAAGGCCATCACCATGTCGGAAACAGACGCCTGAACCAAGCTTGACTTCGGCGTAACAAGCGCCTGTAATCGCTCGTTTGCCAACGCCGGATCAAACACGCGAGCCGCCTCGTACCCTGCCCGCGCTTCTAGAAGAGCGCCGCAATCGCGTAAACGATCTCCGTACTCCAGATAGGCTTGCGCAAGCGTATGGTTTAACGTGTCCGTTTTATCGGACAGGTCAATCTTATTAAAAGTATGCTGCGCTTTACCGAATAAGCGCTGCGCTTCCGAAAAGCGTTTATTGTGGTGCTGTTGCTCCGCCCGATTTAAATAGTCTGTGCCTTTCTTAACGTAGTAGACTGAATCGTGGCCCAAAACACTACGCTTGAAACTAGAAACCGCAGATATTTTCATTGTCTTTATGCGTTCATTCGGCGTGCTGCACGAAAACTCTTGCCTAGAGGCTCTGGTGTTCATTCACACACTTTATCGAGTCCGCATCCTTGATGTAAATTGAATGTTCTATGCCAATTTGAGGTTGACATAGCCCCCTAAGCCTAGTGCAACGTCGCGCCCATTCTATTTCTATGGCTGGGCCGATTCTAGCAGAGGGTTTTTAGCGCTAGAGAACTTTCATTCACGGCGTGTGGTGAAACGGCTACGCACCGTTCATCTCGACCCTCCAATCCAGCAATATTTCATAACATGAAAAATATAGGGTGCGCCTTGTCTGCTCATTAACATTTCGCAGTCTTAGTCAAGAACACGGATCGCCCAGTCGTCCGAAAAGATGTTGATGCTCTTGGCTTATTGCATCAGGGCCCGCAGGCTTTAGCCTGCTTTTCAAGGCCGGATATTAAGACTGCAACCCTTTCTACACCTTCACTGAATTATCTGCTTGCAAAATGGGGAGCGACCATATAAGGAGCGATTTCGTACATACATATTCGTGAGTGCACGAAAGAGAGGCCAGGCTTCATCAAGTTGATTGACCGGATGGAAGTGGGGGGATGTACTGGTTGTGACAAAACTTGATCGACTCGACCACAACACGATGAATATTCGGGCAACCGTCGAGCAACTCGGGATTTTAAGCGTGCACTGTCTTGCGCTAGGTTCTTAAATAATCAGTAAAATTTTTACGAAACTGCGCCAATTTGGGAGCAATCACAAACTGACAATACCTCTGCTCTGGATGCTGTAAAAAATAGGCTTGATGATCCGCTTCGGCAGGCCAATAATTGTCATTTAATGGGGCGACCTCCGTTACAATCGGCTCCGCATAAATTTTTTCTTCTCTCAATCTATTGATTACCGCGCAAGCGCTGTCATGTTGCGCTTGCGAGTGCGTAAAGATCACCGACCGATACTGAGTTCCAATATCATGACCTTGCCGATTCAGTTGAGTCGGATCATGCAGCGCAAAAAAAATCTCAAGCAGTTCCGCATAGGAGATTTGCAACGGATCAAATTGCATTTGCACCACTTCGGCATGACCCGTATTTCCGCTGCAAACTTGCGCATAGGTGGGATGCGGCACAATACCACCAGCATATCCAGCAACAACTGAGGTGACACCGGCCACTTCACGATATACGGCCTCTAGGCACCAAAAACAGCCGCCGCCTATAGTCACGGTTTCAGATCGCATTTCATCACTCATAGTTACTCCGCAGGAACAAACCCCCCACTTTGTCTACGCCATAATTCAGCGTAACACCCCTCATTCATCAATAAACTTTGATGCGAACCGTCTTCCACAATCCGGCCTTTTTGAAACACTAAAATGCGGTCCATTTCAACCAATGTGGACAAGCGATGCGCAATCACAATTGTAGTGCGCCCAGGCATGAGTTTGGCTAAACCCTCTTGCACATATTTTTCTGTGATTGAATCTAAGGCGGAAGTCGCTTCATCCAAAATTAAAATAGGTGCACCTTTTAATAAAGCGCGGGCAATCGCGATCCGTTGGCGTTGCCCACCCGATAATTTAGTCCCGCGCTCGCCTACCAAGGTTTGATAGCCAGCCTCAAGTTGTTGAATAAATTCCTCGCAATGTGCAAGCCGGGCTGCCTCGTATACTTCTTCATCGCTGGCGGCGGGCCGGCCATAACGGATGTTTTCTAACACATTACGATGGAACATCACTGGCTCTTGCGGAATAAAGCTAATTTGCTCATGCAAAGAGGCTTGCGTCACATAACGTATATCTTGCCCGTCAATTAGAATACGGCCAGCGTCTAGATCATAGTAACGTAGGATAAGCTGAACAAACGAGGTTTTGCCACTCCCAGATAGACCCACCAAACCGACTTTTTGCCCGGCGGGTATCACCAGAGATTTATCTTGAAAGAGGTTATGTTCGGAGTAATAACTAAAGGTCGCGCGCTCAAAAACAATTTCTCCTCGCGTCACCTTTAAGAGCCCCGCATCTGGCGCATCTTGCACATCTGGCTCAATCTGAATAAAGGATAAGGCTTGACGGCACACGCCAATTTCTTTGAATAAATTAGGCAATTGCGCACCCGCCATCCAGGCCATACCCATAATGCTAAACGTAGCATTCAGAATCAGCAACGTCTCGCCGATTGACAGTAAGCCACGATGCCAAGCGAAAATGATGCCGCCCATCTGCACAATGCCAATACAGATAAAAGCCGCAATGCCCAAGGCGACCTTCATTCTTTCAATATAAAACAAAGATTGGGTTTGCTTAGATTGCTCCTGCTGCTGGTAGGGCAGCATATGTTGATATTCAAATCGTTGCCGGGCAAAAATCCGAACGCTTACGATATTGCTAATGACATCAACCACTCTGCCTTGTAAAGTGCTGCGCGCTTGTGCGTGTTCTTCGGACAACTGATTACAGCGGCCAGCGAAATACAGACAAATTCCAATATGAATCGCAATCCAAATTAAAAAAATAATGACAAAAAAGGGCTGGAACAGAGCCAACACGACCAATACCACGAGAGCTGACACGATGGTGGGGATGAACATGGTCATCACCATTTCAAAAATACGAATTGGGCTTTGCGTAAGATCAGCGATCTTATTGGATAAGCTGCCCGCTAAATTATTAGCGAAAAAGCGATGCGAGTGCTGCATTAAATAATCCAAAACCGTCATTCGCACTTTCGCTTCAAAACGAGGAAAAAGCCAGGCGAAACAAAACCCTTGCAAACGGTACATCCCTTCAATCAGAAACCAGCCTCCGATGAGCATCAAAAAAATGGGAAGGAAAATGCTTCCAAATGACGAGATAGCCGGTTGATAGTTCTCCATCGCATCGACTAAAAGCTTAACTAAATACGGCCATAGAATGGCGTCGCCAGTCCAGGCCAACGCGCATAATTGACCGCCAATAAATTGCCAGCGATAGGGCCGAATAAAATGCCAAAGAAAAGCGGATAGTTTTTTGGGGAGTAATAGCATAAACTAAAATAACTTGGCCTATTTGACTAGAGAGATTTTTATTGAAAGTGCTCGCAATTTTCGTTTACTTTCGTTAACATGCAAGATCTTGGGGCCTAATTAAGGAAATTAACATGTTGAAAGTAGACAAGGAGAAACTCATGTCCGATATAAAAAATATTTTGTTAGATGCCGAAGAACTTCTTAAACAAGCAGCCAATGCGAGTGGCGAACGCGCTAACGAGTTGCGCGAAAAAGCCCTTGCACAACTTAAGCAAGCTAAAGAAAAAGCGGCTGACGCGCAAGCCCTAGTGGTTGAAAAGGGCCGCCAGGCTGCGCGTGCTACAGAAGATTATGTGCACAATCATCCATGGCAAGCAACTGGAATTGCAGCAGGTGTGGGTATTCTAGTCGGCTTGTTAATTAACCGCAAATAAGCGAAGCGGCGACTGCTATGCAAAACACACAATCATCAGGCGGCGCGCTCAATCGATTAGTCAGCTCGATTTTAGCGCTTGCGCAAACACGGCTTGAGTTAGCTGGAATCGAGCTTGCTGAAGAAAAAGCGCGTTTACTCAGTGTGCTTTTTCTAAGCTTCGCCGCTTTATTATTTGGCACCATCGCTCTGACAACTGTTACCGCCTTAGTGGTAACAGTATTTTGGGATGCCTATCGCTGGCAAACGTTAGCCGCGCTGTCTGCTCTGTATTCAGTAGCAGCGCTACTTTGCGTCATTGTCATCCGTGTCAAATCACGCAAAGCAACGCGGCCTTTCGAGGCTACTCTTGAGGAATTCAGGAAAGATCATGAGGCACTCGGGAAAACGTCTTGAGCGTGTAATGCGCAAAGAGCTGTTGCTCCTTCGCGCTGAAGTTGAACGCGCTGAACTGGTCGAGGCAGCAGCCGCATTACATAATAAGTTCAGTTATTTTAGTTGGCTAAAAGGGTTCTTGCCGCTGCCAACTACCGTTAATGCGGCACCAATCAAGGATATCAAGGATTTTGTGCCACGCGCTTACACTACACTAAAGTCAGCTATGTCATTGTTGTTGCTGCTTCGTCCTATATTACGCAACGCTAGACCGCTTGCAAAATGGACGACCATCGGCGTTGCGGCCTGGAAAGGCGTACGTCTGTGGCGCCGCATGATCTCCCATCGGCGCTGACCTACAGCCGACATGGCTTTTTTAAAGCGATTTTTTAACGCCCCTGCCAGCAATACGCCATCATTCTAGAGCTGGCTTGGGCAGCTTCTCCCAGCGCTTGATTTGCCCGCCGCCCATTCGCGTCCAATAGATAACTACCGCATATATCGCCCTGCATCGGCCCCGGGTTGATTGGCTCGGCTTCTATTGTATAGCCCCCGTTAGTCTGATTTTTGGCGCGCACATGCAAACGGTATACTGCTTTTGCGTCTTGCGGCGCTTGGTCAAAGCCAGCGGGCAGTGACCATACATTGCCGCTGGCAACTCTAGCTAGATCCTCGCCGCTACGTTCAATCATCTGCGCCGCCCGATAGAGAGCGATACAAGCCGCCAAACGATGCCCGCGCCGAATTGAGTTTTGATAGCTAGGAATAATATAAAAATGCATTGATGCAATGATCGCCAACGCTACCATTAACTCAAGCAAACTCAAACCACAGCAGGAATGAGGTGGGCATTTTTTTCTTGCATTACTGGATACTCTGCCGCTTCTGCAAACGTACCACTCACACCGTACATAGACATCTCCAATGTGCCAAGTTTTCAATTTATGACGGCCTCCTTCAATCTTCACTATTCAAGCGCACGTAGCGTACCCGGAATTAATAAGGCCGCGCCACGAAGGAACGCCATGTATAGCGGATGGTTTTTTCTTCAAAGATGACGATCGATTGGACCCATGCTTGCGTTTCAGGTGTTGCGCCAAAACCACGAACTGTAATCCAATAGACAGCGGGTTTAGGTTGTCGTGGCAACCGTTCAGGGGGTAACGGCGCGGAAGATTTAGGTAGCGGCCTGGCCTCAATCAAACATTGCGGCGGTTGCGCCGCGTAGGGCCATGCGTTGACCAGCTTAAACGCCGCTGGCAGTCGGCTATTAAATGCAGCCGGCGTACGCCAATACGCAGGCTCCCCTTCACCTAACCAACTCCGCACCGGCGCATGTCCGCGGATGAGTCTGCGGACACACATTCTCAAGCCTGCATCCGCTGCATGCAATGCACGCGCACGGTCCTCCCGGCTCGCTGCGTTACGCGTCTCTAGAGTCGTTAAATTAAGCAGCGAAATAGAAAATAAGTGCAAAATGGCGACTAAAGTTGTCACCCAAACCAAAGTTGCACCCGTTTGGCGCACTGGCCAATCGGAGCGACTTCCTACCATGCTAAACCTCGATTACGTAACGCCACCCAAGTTGTAAAAGCATCGCGCGGCAAGCCGTCGGAAGCGGTCACACGCCGTCCATCGCAATCAATATATGAGGTCGCTAAGCTACGCTGAGTCCCACGCACTAAGACGCACAGTTCAACCGCCGCCACCTGCGGCCACGCCGCGGGCGGCACTGCGCTCGCCTCCACCAGACGACTGGCGCCGGCAAGCCAATAGCGTATGCGTAAACGCTCAATGCCCTCCACCATAGGTTGCGCGACGTTAAAGCGCCCGCTGCCCTCGCCATATAATTCCACTGCGCGAGTCGATGGGCTAGCGCGCACAAAAAAGCGGTTGACCGCCAGCGCCGCCGCCCCCGCTTGAGATGCATCATCCGTTACTATGGCTTGCCCCAAACAATCTGTAGCGCAACCCTCCGCACTGGCCCAGGTATTCACCTCATCTGCTCTATAACGCACTTCGATTCCGTCTGAGCCGCTTGCCGCATTGGGTTCGCATACGGTTGTCTTGGGACTAGAATCCAACAAATTCCGTGGACGCCCTAAGCTACACCCCAAAATAGCGACGCCAGGCGGCGCGTCGCCCGGCCCAGCAAAACCCGCTAGGCGCAGATGTACGCTCATTAGATGCAAAGCAGTCAGACCGGCATCCATCCGGCGCGCACGTTGCACAATCTGCTCAAATAGTTCACGTTGCCCACGATAGAGTGTTACAGCCGCCAATATCAGCATAAGCCCTAAAGCAAACGCAATCATTAGCTCTAATAGCGTGTGTCCAGTTTGGCGGCGCAGCGCTCTGCGCTGACCTGTGCACACCTGGCTAAGTGGGCCCAATCCTATTTCGCGATAGCGAGCGCTAAGCATTGCGTCATGGCTCCGGTTACCTTGAATGGGCATGCATGGGAATCACTGAGCGCCGTATCATAGTCACCCCCCAACCATTGAGCCGGCCGGCGCCAAGATAGAACGATTAAGCGTATCTCAGGGGCTGGATCGAGCAAGCGTATATCGCCAGACGGCAGAAGTTGGGCGGCGCGCAAGCGCCACTCTGTGACCACCCGAGCCGCTGGATAACCGCTGCGCAATGCTTCCGCCGCAGCCTCCGCTAAACTTAAGGCGGAGGTACGCCAAATCATTGACTGCTGCGCGCGGATTACCGATAGCTGCAGGCTGATTGCGCCAAGCGCCGCGAAACCAATGAGCCAGAGAGCCACCATCACTTCTATTAAAGAATCGCCCTGCATCAAGCGCCGCCAACGCTTTAAAAGCGGCTGTGCGGTGCTGCTGCGCATGGTCCATTAAATATACGACTGCGGCCACCCGCAGCAACCCGTACGCAGCGACACGCTCTAACACCATACGGGCCCAATGCCGTAGTACGCGCACCAATCTCAAAACTGCGAAAACCCCCTATTATTTGCCCCGCCGGAGGCGTGAATGAGAGTGGCGCAGACACACTTTGAATCGTCACGGCCTCGATCGGGGGCTGCATGCGTAAAATCTGAGCGCGGCTAGGTTCGGTTAAGCAAGGGGGTAATTCAGCCAGCACTAAATAGCCACGCGCCCAATTATTCAGCTCCATTGTTGACAATGGCTTATGGTTTGCGCAACAACGTCCGTGCCCATCATCCCGGCAGAGGGTGACGCGTATGGCGCGCCGGATCGCTTCGCCACGCGCATAAGCCAATGTCGCCAACAATGCTTGCGCTTGCATTTCTACCTGATCTCGCGCCAGCCAATCGCGCATGGCTGGCGCGGCCATCGCCGCGAGCGCTCCGAGTAAAGCGAGTACACACAAAAGCTCAAGCAACGTGAAACCTGCATTGATTAGCGTGCTGACATAGCGAGATTGCATTTAAATCTCCTCGGCATAATGCAGCCGCTCTATACTGCCTACGCTATGCTAGCGCCAGCCGTAGGCGACTGCCTTTTGCTTCACTGTAGACAACCCGGTCAGCGCGCACAATCCGCCAAAAGATAGAGTTAAAGCCATGATTGAGGCGGCAAAGCGTTATCTGTTATATCATCTGGGCTACTCACGCTTTTTCCTTTCCGGTTGCATCATGCCCACTTTGATTCAGCAGATGTCTGCTTATATTGCCCGTTTTTTATTGTCACTCAGCTTATTTACCGTGAGTGGGTTTGCCATAGCGCACAACTCATCCGCGGCGGCAGCGACGTCAAGCCACGCCACGCCACACCTACTACTGGTTGCGGCAGAGAACTTCTATGGCGACGTGTTGACCCAGCTAGGCGGCGAACATGTCGCCGTGACAAGCCTCATCAATCATCCTAAACAAGATCCCCACCTTTTCGAGGCCAGCCCATCGACTGCGCGCCAACTGACGCATGCGCGCCTGGTGGTGTATAACGGCGCCGACTATGACCCGTGGCTACCCAAGCTTCTAGCTGCTGCCAAAGCGCCGCAGCGCGAGCAGATTGTGGCGGCGACATTAGTCGGCAAGAAAAGCGGAGATAACCCTCATTTGTGGTATTTGCCAGAAACCATGCCCGCGCTAGGCGCTGCGGTTACCGCCTTTTTAATCCGCGCCGATAGTGCGCATCAAGATGATTACAAGGCGCGTCTTAGCGCATTCCTGGCTTCCTTAAAGCCCATCGAGGCAAAAATTACTGAGCTGCGAGAAAAATATCGCGGTACGCCAATCACGGCGACCGAGCCAATTCTTGGCTATCTGATACAAGCGCTTGAGCTCAAAGATAGTAATGCGCGCTTTCAACAAGCCATCATGAATGACACCGAGCCAAGCGCAACCGATATTGCAGCCTTTGAAAAGGATCTCCGGCAACAGCGCGTCAAAGTGTTGATTTACAATGCGCAAACCTCAGATGAAATGACGCGACATCTGCTCAAACTCGCTCATGCTTCTGGCGTTGCCGTAATGGAAGTCAGCGAAACTAAACCTGCCGATATGTCATACCAAGCATGGATGCTGTCACAATTAAGCGCGCTTGAACAAGCGCTCGCCCAAACACCAAAGCAAAACCGCTGATGACCGTCCAACCCAGTGCCAACCCGGGTCGGCCTGCGATCGAGTTGACGCAGGTCACGCTTGAGCTTGGCAAGCGCACCGTCTTGCACGAGATTACGCTCGCCATCGAACAAGGTGAATTTATCGGCGTATTAGGGCCCAATGGTGCAGGCAAAACCACCCTATTACGCGCTCTACTTGGCTTGCTCACGCCGCGCAGTGGCACCCTGCGCGTGCTCGGCGCGCCGGTCATGCGCGGCAATCCGGTCATCGGTTATATGCCGCAAGCACGTAGCGCAAGCGCTTATCCACGCCTGTCCGGCTTTGATTTCATTGCATGCGCTGCCAATGGCCATCGCTGGGGTCTGCCTTGGATGGATCGTGCCGCGCGGCGTTCCGTGGAACATGCGTTAGAACTGGTTGAGGCGAAAGACCTAGCTAAACGAGCCGTCACAGCGATGTCGGGCGGTGAACGACAGCGGCTTTTGCTGGCGCAATGTCTACTGGGCCAGCCTCAGCTGCTGCTGCTGGATGAACCTTTAATCAGCCTTGACCCCTCTCATCAACATAGCATCGTTGAATTGGTGCGACGTATCCAGCAACAACTGAATATCACCGTATTATTTAGCGCCCACGAGCTTAATCCCTTATTGCATGTACTTGACCGCGTGCTCTACCTGGGCCGCGGCAGCGCAGCTTTGGGCGAAATTGATGAAGTGATTACCCGCCCCGTGCTATCTCGGCTCTATGGTTCAGCCATCGAGGTATTACGCATAAACGGCCGTATCTTTGTCATGTCCGGCACCAGCGAAATTGAAAAAGACGAGCACCGCCATCACCATGTTTGAATATGATTTTATGATTAATGCATTCGCCGCCTCTGGCATGGTTGCGGTGGTTGCGGGTGTCGTTGGCTTTTTTCTGGTGCTGCGGCAGCAAAGCTTTGCGGGACATGCGCTCTCGCACGTCGGCTTTACGGGCGCTACGGGCGCAGCGTTATTCGGCATTGCGCCGCTCTGGGGCCTACTGGGCTTTACGCTAGCCGCCGGTATGGCAATGGGGGCTCTCGGCGAAAAGCTAAGCGGACGCGATGTCGCAATCGGCATGATTTTATCTCTCTCGCTTGGCTTTGGCTTGCTCTTCTTGCATTTTTTTACCGCCTACGCCACGCAAGTGAGCGCTCTCTTATTTGGCAATGTGCTAAGCGTAAGCAGCTTGATGCTAAAGATTTTAGCGCTTCTGAGCGTGATCTGCTTAGCCACGCTCGCATTCATTATGCGGCCATTAATCTTCGCTACGCTACAACCTGAGCTCGCCCAAGCCAAAGGCGTTTCTTTACAACTTGTCTCTGTGTTATTTCTAACGCTGGTCGCCCTCGCTGTAGTAGCGTGCACCCAGATCGTTGGCGTGCTGCTGGTTTTCACTTTAATGGTAGGCCCAGCGGCCACCGCGCAGAATCTAACCACCCGGCTAGGCGCAGGCATTGCAGCCGCGGCATTTTTTGCTTTGACCCAGGCCTGGGCCGGCATTGCTCTGGCTTACTACACGGATTGGCCAACCAGTTTTTGGATCACGGCCTTAAGCGCGCTTCTTTATGGTTTAAGCCTCACCTGTAAGTGGCGTAGCTAATGTATTTTTTGATTTGCTCAAGCGCCAACAAATTAAAACTAGAGAAAGGTGTTTTTTCTTAAGCTTTTGCTCCAACGCTCATCACAAGAACTCTTAACTCTCGCAGCTTGGAGTGGTTTGGAGCCTGCTAAATCTTTTGAGAAGAGTATTTGCCATATGTCGTCAAATTGTAGTTTCGCTCCCACTGAGCATAGTAGCGCGCTGATTGAAGGCAACCGACTCGACTCTATAGGCCCCCATTTAAGCCAGAGCCATATTCTTTGCGAACCTTTGAATCTTTTCTAGATGTTTTCCTGCGCGCAAAAAACAATTTGTGTTTGGATAGCCTCTTTTTAAGCAAGGTAGGTTCTGTACCGATCTACTCCACCGCGTATTGCTTAAAATGATTAATACATCATTTAGATAAAAAATAAAGTATACTAAAATATCCGTATCAATGGATAACGTAAATTAAAAAATACTTTATTTTATACTCTAACTGAGTATGGCTAGACATGATGAGATCATTTCGCGTTGAACGCGCATTGCAAAAATTAGGCGCCGACATTCGGGATGCGCGCAAGCGTCGCCGTATCACCGTTGCCTTAATGGCTGAACGGATTGGCGTCACTCGTGTTACGTTAGCAAAGATTGAAAAAGGCGACCCCAAAGTGAGTATGGGCAGCTATGCGCTCGCGCTATACGTATTGGGAAAAATTGACGAGCTCGAAAAGCTGATTGACCGCACCAATGATCCATTAGGCTTAGATATGATGGACGAACGCCTACCTAAGCGCATTAGGGTAGTCCAATGAGGAAGTTACAAGTTTCACTCAGTTGGCTAGATACACATTACGTCATAGGCGAATTGCATATCTACGAATCGCGTGGTCAAGAAAGGTATCAGTTCACCTACAATCAAGCCTGGACACAAGCTAAAATAGGTTTTGCGATTGATCCCGCCCTTCCCCTCATGGCTGATGCACGATATATCAATCACCGGCTATGGGGTGTCTTCCAAGATATATCTCCCGATCGTTGGGGGCGTCTAGTCCAAACCCGAGCGCACAATAGACATCTGAGCGAAAGCGATTTCATGCTTGGTGTCAGTGATTACATGCGGATGGGCGCATTACGTCTCAATCAAATAGAGTCACCTGAGGCATTTCTGGCCGACCATCATAATGTGCCTAAGTTAGTCGATTTACACGCACTAGAACAAGCCATTTCACACTTAGAGGCGGGCCAAGAAACCGCTGCAGATCTCGCCTTACTGGTTCAGCCAGGTTCTTCATTAGGCGGCGCACATCCGAAAGCTGCGCTTGAGGATAAAGGCCACATCTGGATTGCTAAATTCCAATCTAGGTTCGATACTGAGCGAGTGGCGTTATGGGAGGCAACTTTACTAAATATGGCGCAGCAAGCCGGGATCCGAACCGCCAACTATAAACTACTCAATGCAAAAAATGAGCAGCCAATACTACTCGTTAAACGCTTTGACCGGCAAGGTAAACAACGCATTCCTTTCATGTCTGCAATGACCTTTCTTGAGCGCGATGAAAATAACTGTAGCAGCGCGAGCTATATAGAATTGTCAGATGCTCTTACCCGCTATTCCTCGCAACCTCGATTAGACAAACTTGAGTTGTGGCAACGCATGGTTTTCAATGCGATGGCGGGCAATATCGATGATCATCTGCGGAATCACGGCTTCTTGCGCGACCCACAAGGTTGGAGGCTAGCGCCAGCTTATGACATTAATCCAACCAATGAAACTTTTGAGCGCAGGTCTCATCAACTTTCTTTTGATGGCAGCACGTCTCGCCCATGTTTAACCACTTGCATTGAGCTCGGGGGGTTCTTCGGTCTAACTCAAGAAGAAACAAAAATTGCGTTAGCAAAGATAGGTAATGCGCTTAAAAATTGGCAAACTACCGCTAAAAAGCATGGATTACGCGGTCAAGAATTAAAGCGGATGGAAAATTCATTCGTTCATCGAGATACTAAGGAACTAATGCGCTATTTAACTTAGGCTAGCGCCAAATCAATATGCTTTTGGGCCTAACTGATGGAGCCTGCTCCATAGTTAGGTCCTTTATATTTCTTTATGATGCAATGGGCGCATCAGCGGGCCGCACAACATCGCCCGTGCGCTCCAACCAGCCGCCACCTAAATATTGATAGAGATTGACGAGATTAGTCAGGCGCGCCAAGCGGGTTGAAATTAGCGCTTGTTCGGCCGCGTATAAGCTAGTCTGAGCGCTCAACACGCGGAGATAGCTATCAATTCCATTACGATAACGCAAGCTGGAGAGGTCAAGCCGACGTTGCTGGGCTGAGGCGTAACGCTTTAGCGACACAATTTGTTCATCATAGGTACCACGCGCAGCAAGTCCATCGGCGACTTCGCGAAAGGCCGTTTGAATGGCTTTTTCATATTGCGCAATCGCCACTCGTTTGCCAGTTTGCGCTACATCAAGATTGGCCAGATTCGCGCCACCGCTAAAAATCGGCAGCGAAACCTTTGGTGCAAAACCCCAGGCAGCCGAATGCGGTTTAAACAACCCGCCCAGATCCTGACTGGCGCTGCCGAACTGTCCAGTGAGTGAAATACTTGGAAAGAACGCAGCCCGCGCTGCACCGATATTAGCGTTGGCGGCGCGCAATTGTTCTTCGGCCGCGGCAATATCAGGACGGCGCGTTAACAGATCTGATGGCAAACCTTCTGGAATATCCGCCAGAATTCCCTGGTGATCGAGCGGCAATGGCTGCGGTAAATCGGCTGGCGCGGGTTCGCCCACTAATAGCGTCAGTGCATTTTCAGCCTGAGCGCGCAGCCGGAGTTGGTTTTGGTGACTGGCGCGAGCTTGCTCAACCGTGCTCTCGGCTTCCTGTAAATCAAGCTCAGAGCCAACGCCTGCATCAAATTGCACTTTGGCGAGTCGGTAAGATTCTTGGGCAGCCGTGAGGGTTGCTTGCGTGACTTGGAGCTGTTCGTCATAGGCACGGGTTGTCAAATACTGATTCGCCACCTGCGCCACCAGCGAAATTTCAACTCCCTTGCGCACCTGAGCCGTTGCCAAATATTGCGCCAGTGCTTGATCTTTTAAGCTACGCAGCTTGCCAAAAAGATCAATTTCCCAGGCTGCCGCTATGCCAGATTCATACTGGTTAGCCACGACTGCGCGCCCAATTGGAGAAAGATCCGCCGGCGTGCGCGTACGGCTACCCATACCTTGCACTTGCAAATCAGGCGCTAAACCTGCCCGCTGAATGCGATATTGCGCACGCGCCTGTTGCACATTAAGCGCCGCCACACGTAAATCGCGGTTATTGCGCAACGCCAGCTCAATTAGCTTTTGTAAGCGCGGGTCGGCAAAAAATTGACGCCATCCCAAATCAACCGGTGTCGAAGTGGATTCAGTCAGCAATTTATACGCCTCCCCGCTAGGGTAGGTTGCCGCAACCGGTGCTGCTGGCTGCTCATAACGCGGCGCAAGCGTACAGGCAGTGGAAACCGCGACGACTGATAATGCCGCTAAAAGAGAAAGTTCACGCATCTGCAAATTCCTAAAGTTCAATTTTTCGGGTGAATATCTGCGTCCGTATTGCTTTCATGGCTCTCAGTGCGCGCTAGCGAGTGAGCGTCAGCCGGCTCATTCTGCGGTACTTTAGATTTACCCCATTTATCCCGCACCACGACAAAGAACATTGGAATCATGAAAATTGCGATAAAAGTTGCGCTCAGCATCCCGCCGATAACCCCCGTGCCAATTGCATGTTGACCCGCAGAGCCCGCACCGCGGCTAATTGCGAGAGGCAGCACGCCCAGGATAAAAGCCAGCGAGGTCATCAAGATGGGCCGTAAACGCAAGCGCGCAGCTTCCAATGCCGCTTCCATCGCGGTTCTGCCCTGCGCCTGGAGTTCTTTGGCGAACTCGACAATCAAAATGGCGTTTTTGGCGGACAAACCTACGGTGGTCAACAAGCCCACTTGGAAATACACATCATTAGATAGGCCCCGGCCCGTCGCTGCCAATAAGGCGCCGATGATCCCTAACGGCACCACCAAAATCACCGAAAATGGAATCGACCAACTTTCATAAAGTGCAGCTAGGCTTAAAAATACCACTAAGATTGAAATCGCATAGAGTAACGGTGCTTGCGAGCCAGAGAGAATCTCCTGGAACGACATCCCGGTCCATTCATAGCCAATCCCATGCGGCAACTTCGCCGCTAGATTTTGCATTTCTTCAATCGCATCCCCGGTGCTCTTACCCGGCGCCGCTACCCCTTGGATCGCGACTGACGCTACGCCGTTATAACGCTCCAGCTTAGGCGAGCCATAAGCCCAGCGCGAGCTCAAAAAGGATGAAAATGGCACCATCTCGCCTTGCGCATTCCGGATATACCAACGTTTAATATCTTCTGGAGTCATACGAAACGGGGCATCCCCTTGTACCATAACCTTTTTAATCCGGTTATCCGTATCCAAGAAGTTGTTCACGTAAGCACCGCCCCACGCCGTCGAGAAAGCTCGATCGATCGAAGACAACGGAATACCCAGTGCGCTGGCCTTTTCACGGTTAATATCCACATGAAATTCCGGCGTGTCATCCAGACCATTCGGACGCACCTGCATCACAGCTGTGCTTTGCGCCGCCATCCCAAGCAACTGATTGCGCGCTTGCATCAAAGCGTCATGCCCGAGACCCGCGCGATCTTGGAGCTGCATATCAAAACCCGAAGCGATACCAAGCTCGAGAATCGGCGGCGGGTTAATCGGAAACACCATGGCGTCTTTAATTTGCGAAAAACGCATAAAAGAGCGCTGCATTAGAGCTTGTACCGATTGATTCGCTTTGGTGCGATGTTTCCAGCCTTTTAAACGAACAAAAACGATACCCGAGTTTTGGCCGCTCCCCGCAAAACTGAAGCCATTCACTTCAAAGGTCGATTCAACCACCTGGCTTTCTTCTTGCAACAAGTATTGACTGACTTCACTCAGCACTGCTTGCGTGCGTTGTTGGGTTGAGCCCGGCGGGGTTTGCACAAATACGAAGACAATGCCTTGATCTTCATCCGGCAGGAAAGACGTCGGCATACGCATAAACAATAGACCGACGGCAACAATAATCACCCCATAAATGGCGAGGCTACGCCCAGAGCGCCTAATGACTGCGCTCACACCTGCCTGGTATTTATCGCGGCTACGCTCAAAAGTCCGGTTAAACCAACCGAAAAAACCTTTTTTCTCTTCGTGGTGCCCTTTGGGGATCGGTTTAAGCAAACTCGCGCACAGAGCCGGCGTCAGGATCAACGCAACTAAGACCGAGAGCACCATCGCCGAAACAATGGTGAGCGAAAATTGGCGATAAATCGCCCCAACCGAACCGCTAGAAAACGCCATCGGCACAAATACCGCCGATAAAACTAGGGCAACGCCAACCAGCGCGCCGGTGATCTGCCCCATCGCTTTACGCGTCGCCTCGCGTGGTGAAAGCCCTTCTTCGGCCATCACCCGTTCGACGTTTTCAACCACAACAATCGCATCATCGACTAATAGTCCAATTGCCAATACCAGGCCAAACATGGATAAGGTATTAATCGAAAAACCCAACGCCGCCATGATGCCAAACGTACCCAGCAACACAATCGGCACTGCAATAGTTGGGATCAGCGTAGCGCGCCAATTTTGCAGGAATAAATACATCACCAAGAAAACCAGCACAATCCCTTCAAACAGCGTCTTGATCACTTCTTCGATCGAGATGCGGACAAAGGGGGTGGTATCGTATGGATATTCCACTTCCAGGCCAGGCGGGAAGTATTTTGATAATTCACTAATCCGTTCGCGCACCAGACGCGCCGTTTCTAGCGCATTAGCTCCCGTCGCCAGCTTGAGCGCAAAACCTGTCGTAGGTTGACCGTTATAGCGCGTGTCTATCTGATAGCTCTCGCCGCCTAACTCAATCCGCGCCACGTCGCGCAAGCGCACTTGCGAACCGTCAGCCATCATCTTCAATAAAACATTGCCAAACTGTTCCGGCGTTTTTAATAAAGTGGCTTCGGTAATGACTGCGTTGAGTTGTTGGTTATCTACGGACGGCAGCCCTCCTAGCTGACCGCCTGGCACTTGCACATTCTGCTCAGCCAAGGCTTGCGTGACATCCACTGGCGTCAGACCGTAGCTCGCCAGTTTGTCTGGATTCAGCCAAACCCGCATTGCATATTGCGAGCCAAACAACGTGGTAGTGCCTACGCCATTAATCCGACTCAGTGGATCTTGAATATTAGCCGCGACATAATTCGCCAAATCGAATTTATTCATGCTACCGTCGGTAGACACGAAAGCCAGCACCATCAAAAAACTGCCAGAGGATTTAGTGACCTTAATCCCCTGTTGTTGCACCGTTTGCGGCAATAGAGGAAGCGCCAACTGAAGTTTGTTTTGCACTTGCACTTGCGCTACATCCGGGTCAGTGCCAGGCGCGAAGGTCAGCGAGATATTTGCGCCGCCCGAGTTTTCGCTAGTGGATGACATGTACAGCAAATGGTCAATCCCATTCATCTGCTGCTCAATAATCTGCGTGACCGTGTTTTCAACCGTTTGCGCCGAAGCCCCTGGATAAGCAGCACTAATTTCGACTGAAGGCGGCGCAATCGATGGATATTGTTCAACCGGTAGGGTGCGAATCGATAACGCGCCGGCCAGCATCAGGATGATGGCAAGCACCCATGCAAAAATCGGTCGATCGATAAAAAACTTAACCATGGAAATGGTTTCCTTTATTCTGAAGGCGATTATTCTGCGTTCGTATCAGCGGCATCGCTAGCGGCAGGCGATGACGCAACTTCCGCTGCAGGCGCGGTGGGCGATAACTGCGCCGCGACCGGCTTAACCGTCATGCCGGGCTGAACTTTTTGCAACCCTTGCACAATCACTTTATCGCCGGCTTGCAAGCCGCTCGACACGATCCAATTATCATCCGCCGTACGCGCCGTGGTCAGGGTGCGCAATGCAACCTTGTTATCTTGAGTGACAATCAGCGCTGTCGGCTGCCCCTTGGCATCATGCGTGATGCCAATTTGCGGGACCACCAAAGCGCGATTGTTTGTGCCCTCTTGCACCCGAGCGCGGACAAACATGCCGGGCAGCAAAGCTTTTTGAGGGTTTGGGAAAAGCGCGCGCAGCGTAATCGTGCCGGTGCCTGGATCAACTGCAATGTCGGAAAACTGTAATTTTCCTTGGAGCGGATAGGATGAGCCGTCTTCCAACACGAGATCAACCTTAACCTCATTACGACCCGCCATCTGTAATCGGCCCTCCGCCATTTCGCGGCGTAGCCGCAAAACGTCTGAACTCGATTGCGTGAGGTCGACATACATCGGATCAATTTGCTGGATGGTCGACAACAGAGTCGCTTGGCTTGCCTGTACATAAGCACCGGGCGTAACCTGCGATTTACCGGCCCAGCCTGAAATCGGCGAGGTTACTTCGGTATAACCGAGATTGATGCGCGCCGCCTCAAGCGCTGCCTTGGCTACCGCCACTTCTGCCGCCGCCTGGCCATGTTCAGCCAGCGCGTTATCATATTCTTGCTGACTAATCGCGTGCGCAGCAATCAGCGGCTTGTAACGCTCCGCTTTGGCAGCCACTGCATTCAGGCTAGCTTGCGCTTTCGCCAGTCCGGCTTTAGCTCGATCAAATTCAGCTTGATAAGGAGCCGGGTCAATTTTATACAGGCGCTGACCCGCTTTCACTTCGCTGCCTTCTTTAAATTCACGCTTAAGTACAATGCCGTTGACGCGCGCGCGCACCTCAGCCATCTGCCAGGCAGAGGTACGACCAGGCACATCAAAGGTAACCGGCATCGTACGCGGCTCAAGCGTGACCACGCCCACTTCTGGGAGTGACGGCGCGGGAGGAGCCTGCTTTTTACCGCAAGCAGTCAGCGCCAGGAGTGCAGCAAGACCAATCAAATTGGAAAAGGACCGATTGACATGCATAGAACAACCTCTATTTATTACTCATTATTGAAAGAATTTTGAACGGGCCATTATATAGGCGGATTGCAGCCCAAGCTAGCATCCGCATTAGGCGGTGTCTACCAATACCAAAATAATAGCCACCATGCGCTGTCAGCCACGCCCAGCGCCGCTATGATAAAGACCATTGCTGCGCTTCGCCGTAAGCGACTCGTAGCATAACCACTCACAACCCGCCAGGACAACCACAGACTCCATACATTAACGCCGGCCAGCAAAGCGAAGCGCATCTCATTCACCCACCCCAACGAAATGTGCTCACCTTTTAATAAGGAGACGGTCAACGCTGACAACCCTAGAAATACCCCACAGCCGGCTAATGGAATCAGAGTTTGTGCCAGATGATGCAAGCGCGTCGCGCGCCAGCTCCCCAAACAACGCACCGCCAAAGCCAGTAAGACGTTAAGCGCAGTACCATAGACCAAACTCGTCGCTACGATATACACCACAAGCAAACCGCCATCCAACCAACTAAACACGTCGTTTTGGTCTGGATAATGGGTGAAGACAAACCACGGCGCATTAGTTGCAAACGGCCACCAAATATCCTGTTCCATCAGCCAACCGGCGAGTGCTTGCTTAAGCGTAATAAACCAAGGACTTGCCGTCCAATGAAACGCCCCTACTGCAATTCCCATTAAGCCATAGAGAATGAGTAATGTATCCCACCCATGCGCTGTGGTTTTCCCTAATTGCACGACCTCATGACTCGGTGAGCGCCAGCTTAGCGAGATTGCTTCGCGGTGTCCGCTGCAACGTGAACACATGTGACAGGCGGCGCTGCCCTGCATCGTGCGCAGCGGCACCAAGGGCGCACAATTGATTGGAATCACGCGATGACCATATTCACCCTGCGTATAAGAGCGCCGCCACGCTTCTTCATCGACTTTATAATGCATCGGCGCAAGCCGCGCCAGTAGGCCAAATACGCCATTCACTGGACACAGATACTTGCACCAAACACGCTTTTCACGCCCATACAAGAAACCGACGACAAGCGCCGCCAGAGTTGAGCCCCCTAACACCAGCAGGACGGCTTTGGGATATTGGTAAACGCTGACCATTTGCCCATAGAGGGTGGTCAGGACAAACGCCACAAAAGGCCAACCGGCCCAGCGCAGCCAACGTGGGATGGGCCGATGGCGTCCATGTTTACTGGCAAATTCAGCCAAAGCACCTTCTGGACACAGGATCCCGCACCAGAGGCGGCCAAACAGCACCATTGAGAGCAGCACGAAAGGCCACCAGATACCCCAAAAAATAAACTGTGCAAATAGCGTGAAGTTATCCCAAAGATGTGCGCTAGGCCCCGGCAACCGCATGAATGCCGGAGCGATCACCAAAATCGCGTAAATCAGCGCTATCGTCCACTGCGTATAACGAATCGCGGCGCTGTGCCGAAGCATCCAATGTCCACAACGAGCAAGCCACCTGCCATATCGGCTAGAATCTGCCATGATCGGCTCATATTGATTGAGTTTGAGCCGTCAGGCGCTGTTTTTTATATTTCATTAATCCGGCCACCACAACCCAGTAAATCAGGTACGCCAGTACATTCATTAATGATGGGTATGCGCGGTAACCTGTCAAGGCCGCCAACAGTGAACCCAGCCCACCCGTATCGTCTAAGAGAGCAGACGTATTCCACAAGGGGTCAATCAAGCTCGGCAAGAGTTCTTTATCGATCAGTTTGTCGACACCGGCTTGGACTAAGCCCGCTGCAAGCAGGAGCAACATCACTTCAGTGACACGGAAAAACGCCGGCCACGAAAATAGCTTACCCCCTAATTGCAATAGGTAAACGGTCAAAAAGGCCAGGCTAAAACCAATCAATACGCCCGCTAGGTGAGAAGGCAAAATATATCCGGCTTTGCCAAAACCTAAGCCGTATAGAAAAATCACGGTCTCGCTTCCTTCCCGCGCAACCGCCAAGGCGGCAAGCAACGCGATGCCCCACCATTGCGCGTTTTGCGCGCTTTTCTGTAACGAAGCCTCCATACCTTGCTTCAAAGTGCGCCCATGGTATTTCATCCATAACACCATCTGCACAATCAGCACAGCGGCAAGCCACACCATGACCACTTGAAAATAATCTTGTGCTTCGCCAGTCAGCGTTTCACTAAAGCTCAATAATGCAAAACCAAACGCAAAAGCCGCCAACAGGCCAAGCCCAACGCCTAGCCATAAATAGGACAGCCCCTGCCGCGCAACTTTATCGCCATTACGCAACCATGCATATAAAATGCCAATAACAAGTAACGCTTCAACACTTTCACGCCATACAACAAACAGCACCTGCCCCATTAAGCTCTCCAAACCTACCTGATCCCCGCTTACGATTATCCCTTTCTCTGTCTCTAGATAAACTCAACGTTATCTTGCGACGATCACCCCTTGCGCCGTCGCTTGATGAAAATCATCGAAAAACTTGTATTCTCCCGGCGCCATTTTTTTAATTACCACAAAGGATTTCGAGCCAGGAGCCAGAACTTTCTCTTTGCGGAGTTGAATGCTCTCAAATTCGGCAGCTTTTTTACCTGAATTGGTAATCGAGATTTTAATCGGCTGATTAGCCGGTACTTCAATGCGAGATGGCGTCAATTTTCCGTCAGCCATATCCAATTCAAAGGTCAGCAATTCTTCTTTTGTCTTTGCTTCATCACGCTTAGGATTCGATAAGGTTAAAACCAATGCAAGCACAGCCGTCACGCACAGAGTGATAATAAGACTGATTTTCATTTAAATATTCCTTTATTCGGGGACTTCACTATTTGATTGAATAATTTAATCTAGCGCTTAAATTATTTTTAGTACCCTCCTTTTTTACCTATGCCAGCAAAATTAAACGTATATTCAACGGTAAATGGCTTAAACCAAGGCCCCACTCCCGTTTCTTTATCGATATGCCGACCAAATGTCATATGTCCGGTAGCCGGTGGTGGCGCAATGAAGTATTTCAGATGATATTGGCCCGGGCCAAACAACTTTACGTTATCACCGTAATGTGGCCCATCGCTGGCGATCATTGGCATGAACTCACCTTGAATTTTTTGCCCCGTTTTGATTTTTGTCAGTTCGAATTTCACCTGTAAATAAGGAATCCAATCTCCTTCAGCGAAACCGGTTGGAAAATCTTTCATGGCATGGATATCCGCTTCAAGGTGAATATCCGATTCGGAGGCTTTGCGCATTCCATGTTCCGGATCCATCGTGACCGGTTGCAAATAGACCGCTATAATCTCCATATTGGCGTGAACCTTGGGTTCGCCAATTGGATATTCGGCAGCACTGGCGGAGCAGGCTGCGCCGACCAAGAGACTCGCTGCGGCAAGCTGAAAAATTTTTGATGCAAACATAGAAAGGACCCTTTGCAAGTGCCTGATAATATGTAGTGGAGAGCACTACTCAGCCAGCGTTAGTGCTAATGCGAATCATTCTCAATCAAGGGTGAGTATAGCATTCTTTTTTCTAGGCCACACCTCAATCCGAACAAAAAAATAGCCGCACGTAGTTTGTGCGGCTATTTTTTAACCTGCTTTTAACCTACCGCTACTTCGCGTAGTACGGTGCGGCGTTGTTGATGTAAAAGACGTTCGTAAGCGGCAAGATACCCTTCCGCCATCCGTTGTGAGGTAAAGCGCTCCTCAAATTGTTTGCGTACCGTATCGCGTGACAATGTATGCAAACGGTTCAGCGCGGTGACCGCTTCAGTTTCATTATTCACTACAAAGCCGGTTACGCCATGCTCGATGACTTCGGGTACTGAACCGCGCTTGAAAGCAATTACGGGCGTACCGCAGGCCATTGCCTCAATCATGACTAAACCGAATGGCTCAGGCCAGTCAATCGGAAATAGCAGCGCATGTGCGCCGGACAAGAACTCGGCTTTTTCTCCTTCAGAGATCTCGCCGATATATTCGACGTGCGGTTGCGACATCAGCGGGGCGATCTGTTCGTCATAATACGCCTGATCCGCTTTGTCGATCTTCGCAGCAATTTTGATCGGCAAGCCGCATTTAGCTGCAATCGAAATCGCCGTGTCAACCCGCTTTTCAGGTGAAATGCGACCTAGAAACGCCAAATAGCCAGGCTTTATATCCGGGCGCGGCATCAGCATTTTTTCCGGCAAACCGTGATAAATGGTTGACAGCCAATTCGCCTGTGGCAGCGGCGCGCGTTGGCTATCGGAAATAGACACCACCTGAGCCTGCGGAAACATATTAAAAACGGGCTGTAGCTCAGGCAGATCTAAGCGACCATGCAAGGTCGTTAGAAATGGGGTGTTCTGACGGCTAAAGAGTGAAAAAGGATAGTAATCAAGATGGAAATGCAGAATATCGAATTCTTGGGCACGCTCGCGTACTTGCTCGAGCATCAGCATATGAGGCGCGAGTGCGTCGCGAATCTTCGGGTCGAGACGAAGCGCCTGAGGCCATACTGCCTCGAGTTGCGCAGCAGTGATTGAATCGCCGCTCGCAAACAACGTCACTTCTTGGCCTAGCTCAACTAAGGCTTCTGTCAAGTAAGACACTACCCGTTCTGTACCGCCATACAATTTAGGCGGCACAGCCTCGTGTAACGGTGCAATTTGAGCGATTCGCATGACGTGACTCTCCTAATAAAAATTCAGGACAAAAGTAGAAGCGCGGCTAGTAAATAGCCAAACGCTCTACCACTGATTATCGTTTGCTTAATCTGAATTCAAGCAGTGAATTTCAAAGTATTTATCTTGTTACAGTACAGAAACACTTTGTCGGCCTTTGTTTTACAACCCTGCTCTAAATTATCTGTAGTGATTTGTTAAACGGGTCGCTTGCTTTGCCGCTGATAGATTTTGCCACAAAAAGAATCTGGTGCATGGACTCACTCCAGGTTCCCCAAAGCAAATAGCAAGTGACTGATCTCACATAGCCAGGCCGAGGCCATATGATAAATGTCAAGATTAAAGAAACCCACTCTGTGGGACGCACAAATGAAATCCCTCTACGCTCAACTCAAGCTCAAAACGCTGCGTATGACGCCCAACTTGCTGGCTATGCGCAGCGACCGCTAGCCTTTCTTTATCGCTATATTCGTCGTCATCCAGTGGCTCACGGCGCGGTGCTAATCAGTGTGTTTGCCGCCGTAGGTTGCTCGCTTGCTTCCCAATATGGGATTAAGCACCTGATCGATGTATTAAGCCAAGGACGCAGCCACATCACGCAACTCTGGGGGGCATTTTTGCTGTTAGCTGGCTTAATCGCTGCCGACAATCTACTCTGGCGCGTAGGGGGTTGGGTCAGCACGCATGCGTTTGTCACCGTAACGGGCGATTTGCGGCGCGATTTATTTGGCTATTTAAACGGCCATGCGCAAGCCTGGTTTACAGAAAAACAACCTGGTCTGCTCGCAAGCCGGATTACGGCCACCTCAAATGCGGTTTTCACAGCCGAAAACACTATGGCATGGAATGCTCTGCCACCCTGCATCGCCGTAGGCGGTGCAATTGCCATGATTGCCGCAGTCAATCCATTAATGGCGGGCGGACTTTTATCGGTATCGGCAGTGCTCGCGCTGATTCTTTTCAAATTGGCGGGTCATGGCGCTAAACACCACCGCGGGTTCGCCAAAGAAGCGGCCACCGTGGACGGCGAGTTAGTCGATGTCATCAGCAATATGGGACTGGTACGCGCCTTCGGAGCCATCACTCGTGAGCAAACCCGCTTTGGCGCAAAGCTCAAAGAAGAAATGCGCGCGCGCCGCAAAAGCTTACTTCACCTCGAAAAATTAAGGCTTTTTCATGCTGTTGTGACCGCTTTTTTGTCCGCAGGATTACTCGGCTGGGCGCTTTGGTTATGGACCCGCGGCCAAGTCAGCACGGGTGATATTGTGCTGGTCAGTTCACTTGGCTTTACGATTTTGCACGGCACGCGCGACCTGGCCGTCGCCCTCGTGGATGTAATTCAACATATTGCACGGCTTGCCGAGGCCATTGAGACCTTGCTTGAACCTCATCAATTGCCCGATCATCCACAAGCCAAGAAGCTGGTTGAACAAGGCGGCCGCGTTGATTTCAATCAAGTTAGTTTTGCCTACCCAAATCGGGCACGGACGCTCGAGGCATTTGACTTGCACCTAGAGCCAGGCCAACGAGTTGGCTTAATCGGCAGCTCAGGAGCAGGCAAAACCACGGTACTTGCCCTACTGCAACATTTTTATGAACCGCAAGCGGGCCGCATTTTGATCGATGGTCAGGATTTAAGCATGATTACCCAAGAAAGCTTACGGCAATCGATCGCCGTCGTGCCGCAAGATATTTCGCTCTTACATCGGACGATTTTTGAAAATATCGCTTATGGCCGGCCTCAGGCTAGCCTAGAAGAAGTCCTTGCCGCCGCGCATGAGGCACGCTGCACTGAGTTTATCGAAGCCATGCCGCAAGGGTTAGACACCATGGTGGGCGACCGCGGCACGAAACTCTCAGGCGGCCAGCGGCAGCGCATTGCGATTGCCCGAGCGATTTTGAAAAATGCGCCTATCCTGCTCCTTGATGAAGCCACTTCGGCCCTCGATAGCGCCTCAGAAGAAGCGATTCAACAAGCGCTCGATCGACTCATGCGCGGCCGCACGGTCATTGCCATCGCCCATCGGCTTTCAACCTTGCAAAATTTTGACCGCATTATTGTAATGAGCGACGGTAAAGTCATTGATGATGGCGCACCTGAGGCTTTGCGCAAACGAACCGGGCTTTATAGGGATTTACTGATGAAACAATTTGGCAATGGCGTCAGCGCTGTCAATTACTATGACACGCGCATTGCTGAACACGCAGCTTAATCTCCTGGCGCAGACGCAACTTGAAGCGGCTCAAGCAAGTATCTGCTTGAGCCGCTTCAATCCAAAACAAATGGTAGGTAAAGTATAAATCTGGCTTTATTATGACTTGTTATTGGCGTCATCTTATTATGAAATTGGCTTTTAATATAAATAATGCGTAATATTTAATTAGATAAAATACACGGGTAATCCGTAGCCTCTTCATCTGGCAATACATGAAGTTCTCACGTTACTGCCGATCCATATTTGACTGAGTCCCCTTACCATCTCTGTGCGTCATCGGCTTTACAAGCAACAAATTTAACAAAAATCATCCTTTGTTAACCTGGATAAAACGCTCGAATTTGCGGCTAATTGCAAGTTTAATAAGCACTTCCGTATTTCAGTGATCGAAACTAAATTCCTCGCTTCGGGATTCGATAAGCTATTACTTTTCATCTGACCGCCCCGGAAATCCATTGTTTTTCAAGTCAATCAGAGTAAATACTGCCTCTTTTTCTTCGAGATACTGCTTAACGTATTTTCTATATTTTTGCGTATTACCTGATCCGTCGGCTTCTTGGAAAGGGTGACTACCATCGACACGGGTAAATTTTTTGGCGGACAGCTGCTTCAAGTATTTGCGGTAGGCGGTCGTGTCGACCACACCATTTTGGTCAACGAAACGGGGTTTGCCGTCCTTATCCTTGATATTTCCAGCATCACGCTGTGTCCGCAATCGATTGTAACGGGCTTTATCTGGCATTCCCTCTTCTGTAAAAAAACCTCGACGGGCTGCTGCTTTTTCGTACTTTGAGAAAGTGTCCCAATCCGGATGAAGCTTTTCTTGATTTTTAAATTGGTTGCGGTAATTGCACCCAGCTTCCTGCTTCTGCTTTTTCGTTTCATCAGGTTTTGAGCTTTGTGTTGGGTCCGCACTCTGCATGGCGGGCGTCCTTTTTCTCGACCTCAGCGGCGCTATCGGACTAACGTGCACAGGCTGACTCGAGGCCGAAGATGCGGTGGCGCGATGGGGTTCTTCCGAATCCGCAAGCAAATGCTGGATTGACATCCGTTCTTTTATAGTAAGTGGCGGCATATATGACTCTCTGACTGGTTTAACACCTTCTAAATTTTAGACATCCCCACTCTCCTGCCCTTGCTGCAAACGAATCAGTCGCTCTAATGCCGAAATCTTGCTTTTTATTTAACTCTGTCTTTACACCTACTTTTTCTGAAGTGAAAAGTATTTTGATCCTGCTCCAAAATTTCCTTTTTTAAAATCGTTCACGATCAATTGTTCTCACTCCAATTAACGGAAAATATTTAGGGGGTCTGTTAAAATAGCCTGGCTAACGCAGATTGGCACACTGCGCGCATGCCAACGCTACCCTCCGCTATTCAACACAATCGAGTTAGAAGGCTTTTATCATGCAGCGAGTCATGTCCCAGCAGCGGGCGATACTTTACTGTGCGCTCCTTGCCAGCGTCTTATCCGTGCTTTTTCTCGGCTGTAGCCGGCAGCGCGATGAAAATTGGCAGTTAACCCAAGTGCGTCACCACCTTCCTAAGCTTGAGTTTGCTTTAACGGATGATCAAGGACAAAAGGTCAGCGCGCAAACTTATCAAGGCCAAATCACCCTGGTCTACTTTGGCTATACGCATTGCCCGGATGTTTGCCCTGAAACCATGGCGCGCCTTATGCTGGCGCTCTCGAAGTTAGGTGATGAGGCACGTGCTGTACGTATTCTTTTTATCTCGATCGACCCAACACGCGATACACCTGCCTCAATGCAGCGTTATGTCCGTGCCTTTGATGCAGAGCATGTAACCGGTCTGACCGGTACCCTTAGTCAAGTCGAGGCATTAGCGAAACGCTACCGCGTCGCTTATCAATCTGAAAAGCCCGATGCGGACAACCGCTACGAGGTAATGCACAGCTCGGCTATTTATATCTTCGATCAAAAAGGTCAAGCGCAGCTGATGGCGACCAACGCCGATTCAGCGGATAATATTGCACACGATTTGCGCATTCTGATTCAATCATCATCATAACGGGGAGTATCAACTCATGAAATGGATGACTTTGCTTTTAACCAGCCTATGCTTTAGCGTAGCTTCCTCAACCGCAATCGCCGCTGCCTCGCCAGAGGTTATAGCAGAAGCGGGCTGGGTGCGCTGGCTACCTGACGGACGGCCCGCCGCCGGTTATATGACATTGCGCAACAATAGCGCCCAAGCCATCGATGTCGTCGCAGCCTCTAGCCCTGATTACGGCCATGTGATGCTCCATCAGTCGGTATCGGATGGCACGCTAAGTAAGATGGTTCACCTCAAAAAATTGACCCTTCCAGCCCACAGCGAGGTCAAGCTCGCCCCCGGTGGTTACCATCTTATGCTTGAAAAAGCGCGCGCGGAACCGGCTATCAAACCAGGCGATACTGTGCAGGTTAAACTCACCTTATCTGATGGCACATTCCTGCATCTAACGTTGCCTGTACGCCCGCCTGCGACTTTATAGCTTGCTTAAGCCCGCTTCAGGGCACAGGCATAAGCGTAGTGCGTCATGCCAGTTAGGCGCAATAAGTTAAAAGTTCGCGCCAATTTATCGTTAGACAGACGCGAATTGGCCGGGCGCTTTGCCGGTGTCGGGTAATCTGACGCCGCTAGCGGCGTCAATTTCGGTTGTTTAACCAGCGGCGCAAGCGTAAAGATCGCTTGCGCAAATTCATACCAAGAAGTCGAGCCGCAGATCAAGCGCTACATAAAAGACCGCTCCCGCCACTTGCACAGCGAATTCACGCGCATTAAAACTCTCAAAAAAATAACCTCGCGCATCATTAAAGCTTTTAGGTTCAATGATTTTAACTTCAGGTAACGAGTCGCAATTACGTTGATGGCCACCTTGGCTGATCCGATACAATGCGTTTTAAATATTGTCCATAGCCGTTTTTTTCAAGCGGCGCCGTAAGCCGATTCACTTGCTCTGCATCTATCCAGCCACGTTGGTAGGCAATCTCTTCCGGGCAAGCCACCATTAAGCCCTGGCGCTTTTGCAGAGTGGCAATAAAACCTGCCGCGTCTATCAGCGAGTCATGGGTGCCGGTATCGAACCAAGCGCAACCGCGGCCCATTATTTCAACTCTGAGCTGGTTTTGGTGCAAATAATATTGATTGATATCCGTAATCTCATATTCACCGCGGGCTGACGGCTTAACCTCAGCGGCCATGTCGCAGACTTGTCGATCATAAAAATACAGCCCCGTCACAGCATAATTGGAGCGCGGCTTAAGCGGCTTTTCTGCAATCGAGAGGGCTTGAAAGGCGGCATCAAACTCAACCACGCCATAACGCTCAGGATCTTGCACGTGATAAGCAAATACCGTCGCGCCGTGCTCACAGTTGCTGGCGCGTTCAAGTTGTTCGGCTAAATGATGCCCATAAAAAATATTATCGCCAAGAATTAAAGTGGATAGATGATTGCCAATAAATTGCCGGCCAATCCTCAAGGCTTGCGCCAACCCATCTGGCGAGGGTTGCACTGCATATTGGAGATTCAGCCCCCATTGAGCGCCGTCGCCTAGCAGCATCTGAAAGCGCGGTGTGTCGGCGGGCGTAGAAATCAGCAAAATATCGCGGATGCCCGCCATCATCAAAGTGGAGAGCGGGTAGTAAACCATGGGTTTATCGTAAACCGGCAATAGTTGTTTTGAGACAGCATACGTAATCGGATACAACCGGGTACCGGAGCCGCCGGCTAAAAGAATCGCTTTGCGCACCTTCATGCTCCTTTTATGCGCATTGCGCATAGTGCGTTTCAAGCCATTTCAGGTAATCGCCTGAAATAACTTGATGCACCCAATCTGAACGATCAAGATACCAGCGTACAGTTTGCAGCACCGCGCGCGGCCGATATTTCACCAAAAGATTTTGCAAGAGAGCGATATCGGCAATATCCGCCCTCACAAATTGATGGCGCGGGTCCGCGCGCAACGAATCTAGAGTACTCAGATTGCCGGCATAGGTAAGTTTGTCGACATTTACCACGGCTTCGTCATGCTCAGCTAACCAGCCGAGCACAAAATTAGCGCCAATAAACCCCGCGCCGCCAGTTACTAAAATCATCAGAATCCTTAATTCAATTGAAATACACCCGATTAACGCTAAGATTCCATCTTTTAAACACACGGAAATTTAGCATACAATTTATTATTGTATCTCTTCAACGAATAAACACAACCCTGCTTTATCCTATATAACAGGGCGATTGGGCTATAAAAGCGTTGCATTTATTGGCCCTACCCAAAAATTTCGATGCCTTTAAAAGTAGAAAAAGCGGCCCAATTTTGAAGTTGATCAGGAGATGGTGCGGTGAAGAAATCGAGATATACAGAAGAGCAAATAGCGTTTGGTCTAAAACAGGCGGAAGTAGGGATATCGGTAGATGAAGTATGCTGAAAGATGGGGATATCTCAAGCGACCTTCTATAGTTGGCGCAAAAATATGGAGGGTTAGGCCCTTCGGAATTACGTCGCCTGAAGCAATTAGAGGAGGAGAATAGTAAGCTCAAACGTTTAGTGGCTGACCTATCGCTAGATAAGGCTATGCTACAGGACGTACTCTCAAAAAAGCTTTAAAGCCTTCTTGCCGTAAATCGCTGGTTGAGTATCTAATCAGTCGGTATGGAGCGAGTCAGCGTCAGGCCTGTGCGGTAATGAAGATATCCAGCTCGTGATCCTGCTTCAGGCACTCAGATTTTTCATAAAATGATCATACAAGCTATTGAGCGTGTTCCTGTAGTTCGATAATGCGGTATCAAAGTGATGCTCTACATTAACTTTGATGTTCTCCAAATCGGTATAGAATTCTGCCCACTTGTTTAAGATGGCATGTTGATGGATGGAGTTAGCGTATTTATACTGAAAGTCATTCCAGAACCTTTCCAGGATATGATGCTGAGCTAAATAAATGGCAGCGTACTGACGTCTGGTTAACGACGCTTTCACAACCATCAGCTCCCTTAATGCTATGAGTGTTTCAATGTTGCCGCTGCCGGTTTTGGCAAGTAATTCATCATCATGGGGTACGATAATCCTGTAGCTACCAGGATTCCCCTGGCGTCCAGCACGCCCAGCTCCCTGTATTTCCACACGTTCACTGTTTGGGAAAAAAGTAAATATCACATGTAGGCCGCCATTTCTTGCCGCCTTTGCGCAGACAGCAATATCAGTTCCCCTACCTGCAGCATTGGTTGCAATGGTGACAGAGTCGCTATACACGGCACTTGCTACCAAAAAATCTTCATCTTCATTTTGCACATCGTTTAAAAGTTGAATATTAGAAAATTTCGGTTCGATGAATTGATAGAGGGCATCACTCATTGCTATGGAACGGCATAAAATCAAACAAGGCCGTGCAGCTTTGATGGTGTTTGTGACTTCGCTAAGCAGGGTGTGATTAAATGCTCGTTCTGTAGTATTGCAGATAACGGTTGGTAATTGCTGAGTGAGTGGCGGCTTATGGGTTGGTACGTCAAAGCTGGTCAAACCATACATTTCGGTAACTTCATTGCGCTCAATCTCAGCTCCTAAGGAGCCGGTTACGCCGTAGATTTCCCCATAGTAAGCAAAAAATGCCGGGTGTGATAAGGCACCTAAGGTTAAAGTCTCATCAAGAATGGGCAAACCATGCTTATATTCAAGAAATTGGTGTAAGCCATGCTGCCAGCGGCTGTTCTCAGATAACCGTCCGGTATCTTGATCAATAATCACTATTTGAAGGTTTGCATCGTGTCTGGCATGCTCGTTTTGTTTTCTTAGGCAGTAATGTTTCTTCAATTCATATTTAAAACAGGCTCGATAGGCGCTATCAATGAATTTTTGTAACTGTGTGTTCGAGAGCTGATACGATTTAACTAACTTGGCACACTCTGAAATGGTGTCTATGTCTGGCTCTTTCTCAAGGCAGTTGTTTTTAACAAAATCATAAATAATGGGATATAAGGCGGTTAAATTTTTCTGACTTGAGTAGGCAATTCGTGCGGAATTGGAGGCTTTATCAAGCAGCATATTATCCACTTCATCGACGATGGCTACATGAAATGGCCGACTACTATTTCTATTATTGTATAAAGTTCGATTAGCGGTTAAATGGAACTTGTCAAATAAAACTGAAAATTCAAAGTTGTAATTCGTACCGTATACAATTTGCCCGGAAAAATGATCAGGCGTGAGTGCTTTATTGCATATATGAGATGTTGTTATGTCAAAGAAATCAAAAAATCGCTTGTATTTAACTTTGTCTCTTTTTGCCAGGTATTCGGTAGAAGTAATCACATCGATACATTTCCCTTGGTAGGCCAAAATGAGCGCCAATAGCGTTATGACGGTAGACTTTCCTTCGCCGGTTTTAATTTGGGCCAAGCTACCTTTAAAATTCCCCTTTGACGCTAGGATTCCCAGTACCGCCAGAATTTGCACAGAATAGGGCGTAAAGCTAAAGTATTGAGCGAATACGTGATTAGCAAGAGCTAGCAATTGGCATATAGCTTTTTCCTGTAAATGAGATGCCGTTTGGCTGGAAGGATTAAGTGCATGCTTAATCCGACTCATTAATTCCTTTAACTGATCCGCGGAAAAATTCTGGATTTCCTGCTCAGACTCCCTAACTAATACGAGTCGCTCCCTGATAGTACGAATCACTTTATTGCCAAGAGGATATTGAACCTCACGACTTGGCCCCCGAAATGCAGCCAAAATGTTATCTAAAGGTCGTTTTTGATGACTTGCTTTGAGATCACTAAGCTGACCTTGCCATACATGCTCGATGGTTTGACTTCCGCCCTCTTTTTCCGCTGGTGCCAGCTTGGCCTGCTGTTTTGCGTGAGTTGGAGCTATGCAGCGTAAAGGAGTTATTGCATTTAACATTTAATCCTCCTAGAGAATCACACATTTGTCGAAGCTGAGGCGGTTTCCAGGCATTGAATGCATTCAGTTTGATTCTCTAGCAAAGCCTGGCTTAAAGCGGTTTTGCCCGCATAATTTTCTGTATCAACACAGCCGCATAGGATGAAAAAAGCCAGCATATTGGGTCGGTTATGTTTAACTGCATGGTGCAGCAATGTTTCTCCATTGGCGTCTGTGGTATAGATTGCTACTTCGTCACAGGCATCAAAAAGCCGTCTCGCCATCACGAGTTGGTCATGCCGGATGAGTGCTTGGAATGCCGCATAGATTTCCTGATCGCTTGGTGTAATATGCGCTAACAGTTCTTTTAGCACATCGTGCGCTTGGGCCATACAGGCTAGTACGATGGGCGTTGATCCATCGTTAAAGATGAGATTTTTCCGGTTTTCTCCTAGCCGGCTCAGCAGTTGTTTAACGTTTTCTACACAGTTACTGACAATGGCTGCAGCCAGGCAGGCTTGTAATATCTGTTGGTTTATACCATCCCACAGCCTATCCATCACATAATTGAATAGCGCAATATTCGGGCTGGCACTTGCGGCTATCAGTGCTCTTTTGCTATGAAAGAGGTCATCTTTAGCCATTTGATCGATTAACGTGGCGACGGTCGTTTGGTCTTCGGCCCAAATGGCCAGTTCTAACGGGGTTTTATCGCCTTGTTTATACGTTTTAAAGTGAATGGCTTGATTTGCAGTCGGCTTATCGCGCAGCGGTAGCCAATGCTTTTGCGTCAGGTGAGCGCTTAATGTTGGGTGGCGATGAATTAACGCAAAATCCCTAACGTCTCTATCACGCTGGTCAGTGAGCGATACCACAGTGGCTTTTCGCTCTTCCCCTTCTGCCTCCCGGTTTTCGATATCGTCCAGTAAATCAACGATTTCCAGGTCGCCATGTTTGGCTGCCAGGTGTACGGGCAGCATGCCTATATTGTCTGGGATTCGACTCTGAACGCCGCAACTGAGCATATAGAACACGATTTTGGCATGGTGTGACAGGACCGCATAATGCAGCATAGTGCGTTGCTTAAACCCATCTATGCTATGTATATCCGCACCGGATTCAACCAGATACTGGGCAATCTCTAAATTACCCGCTTTCAGCGCCATGGCCAGCGCGCACTCTTGCAGCGAGTTCTTATGATGTAAGTTATAAGCATATTGCTGGATTGCGCGTTTGATGAAGGCCAAGTCTTTTTGTTCGATGGCAATCTGTAATATGGCTTTGCCTGCGGCCGTTTCGGCATAGATATCAGCGCCGTTTACCACTAAATAATCCGCCATTGCCTGGTTTTGGGTCAACAGGGCCATGTGCAATAGAGTATAGCCATTCCTTGGGTCAACCCGGTTGATGTCCAATTTAAATTGTTCAATGAGTTGAACCACCCATTGGGCATCGCTAAGCTTCATTAACAGGTGAACAGCGCTGAAGCCTAAAGAATTGGGGGCATACGGATCACAACCACCCTCATTGAGTAAATATTGTATGATTTTCGGCTGGTTTTCCAGGATCGCTATGTCCAACAATGAAGCCGTGATTTCCTCGCCTTTGTAAAGATACTGAAAACTAATACTCCTCACCGGCGCATAGAGCGTCGTTAATTCTCTGACTTTAATTAAGTCATCGTCCTTGATCGCTTTAATAAATTCTTGACTAACCGCTGCCGCTTGGCCCGCTATCATCAGCTTTATCCATTCACTCGGCTTGAAGCTGCTCCTTAGGCTTAATGGACCGCCTTGAATGAGTGCGTATGCGCATAAATCATGCTCCAGTTCGCAAGCAAGCTCTAGCGGCGTCAGCTCATTGACCTCTGCCTGCCGGTCACAACCAGCAGCGATCAGTAAGGGTACGATTTCATGAGCGTTACAGATGACGGCTCGATGCAGCAATGTATTGTCTACTTTGGCGCCAAGACCGGTTAAAAGCTTGTAAGCGCCGACGTTATGGTGGTCAATGGCGGTGGCAAGCAGGCTGTTAGCACAATCTAGGACTGCGTTTTTAAATTCTGGTCCATGGCCTAATAATTGCTGAAAAATGACATTCTTATGGAGGCCAATAGCGTAATTTAAAATCTTCTCTAAATTGCCGAGCTCATATTGAAAGATCAGCCGGATTAAGTGCGGCGCATTGTTTGCAATCGCGTAATAGATGGGAAGTTGATGATGTTGATTCGGTTCATCAATTTTAGCACCCCAACGAATCAAGCTGGTTACCAGCTTTAAATTGCCGAGCTTACACGCTAAATCGATTGCCCGGATTTTCTCTTTCTCACTCACCAACCCATTGATGTTTAAAAAAGAGCGGTAACGCTCATCTAACAGTAGGCGACGGATAATGTCTGGGTGGTCGTGCTCGATTAGGGCATAAAAGAAGTGTTGGCCATTCGGCGCTATCGGGCGAGCTTGCTTGTCTAGCAACATCTCAATCAGTTGACGATTACCACTTTCAGCGGCCAAATACAGCAGGCTTTTCCCCTTTGCAGTGGCATGCTCGAGCTCGACTTGACCCGTCGCGTGCTTGACATAGGGCTCATAAAATTGGGGCAAGCCATAGCGCACTGCAAATTGAATCAGGTCATAATCGCTATAGGAGGCAAATCGATCATTCTTGAATAGTTTGCGCTCAGGTGTATATCCATCGACTTCTTCAAGCTCAGAATGCAACTCAGTTAAAAGCGCATGACTACGGTGTTTAATCACCAGCTTATACAGCTTATCAGCATGCGCTTCCAAATACGCTAAAGTTTTCGCTTTGAAGTTTTCAAGCAAATGCTGCCATTGCGTAACACGGTTATGCTTGCATACATAATCAATATAACCATTCAGCTCAGCATGGCCAGGGTCGAGCGTCTGCGTTATCCATTGAGGATCGCTCGCGATAATTTGTTCACATAACCGCCAATAACCCAGTTTACACATCCATAAGAAATTGTCTTGATCGATCTGACGATAGGTAGCCAGCTTGAATTGGTTGACTTTGAATATCGCTTCAGCCACGCTGACTTGCCCGGTTTTTAACGCATGAGTTAATGCGTTTTCGCCCTCAAAGGGTTGATCTGTTTTAGCGCCTATTCCCAGTAAATAGTGACTCACCGCTTTCTGACGGTGCTTGATGGCCAAATCAAGCGGCGTATTCCCTGCTGAATCGGTTCGTTCTAAAGCCTTATTATGCGGACCCAGCAATTGCTTAACGATGTCCAGATACCCAAGCGCTACCGCAATATGCAGTGGCGTTTTACCATCACGGTTATATACATTCTTGATATCGGCCTTGATATCAACCCGTTTGCTTAAAAGCAAAAGCACTTGTATCACTGCTTGCGCATTCACAAGAACCGCCAGGTGAAGCAGCGTATTGCCATTTTCTAATTGAAAATGAACCTTAATAGATGGTTGGGATAATAAATAGTCGCTGATTTCGAAAGAATGGTGATACAAAGCTGTGTAAATAATCGGTATACCATTGATACCCACTTCATTCACATCGAAACCATACGACACTAGCAACTTAACCGTTTCCAAACGATGATGGAGTACCGCTAAATACAACGCGCTCTCATCATTCATCGTTAATTGGCGAAGACTATCTTGATTAGCCTGATAAATAGCCGTGATGATCTCGTCATGCCCATACATGCTCGCGACATGCAAAGGTGAATTGCCAAATTGGTTCAGCACATCGATTTTGACGCCGTGCTTTAGTAATAGCTCAGCGAGCCCTAGATTATTATTCATTGCCGCCAGGTGTATGGCGGTATTCCCATACGCATCGGTGATATTGAGATTAAGCGTGAGCTTATTCTCTGCTATGAATTTAGTCACTGCGTCTAATTGCGCTGCGGTCGGATTTTGTGCCGCTAGATGGATCCATTCCCTCTCCGTAGCCGTGCTGGCCATGTTGGGCTTGATGAGACTTTGCTCT
The DNA here is from genome assembly GCF_003966915.1 of Mycoavidus cysteinexigens. Lineage (NCBI taxonomy): Bacteria > Pseudomonadati > Pseudomonadota > Betaproteobacteria > Burkholderiales > Burkholderiaceae > Mycoavidus > Mycoavidus cysteinexigens. The sequence goes on along the minus strand of NZ_AP018150.1, from coordinate 610,145 downwards.
AGCGCGCTGTGGTCTAATAAACTTGCATGCTCAATATAAAAAGCTTGATAGGATTGATGGTTGATCGTGACGGCTTTCCATACCTCGCCCGGCTCTTTTTTCGACATCTTGGCCGAATATGCCTCTAACTGCTGACTTAAGCGGGTGACCAATGCGGTATTCAATAAGATGGCTTGATCCTCAAGCTTAAAGCCTGTTCCTCCATGGAGGCGCACGAAGGAAACGTTATCTGTCAAGAGAAATGCGGGGAGCCTTTTCACGATAGCAGGTATTCCCAGCTCGATGGTTTCGGCAATCATTTGATGACTGGGGCGCGTGTTAATCAATTCACGCAAATTTTTAATTCTGGCAACCTCTGCCTTGATCTTTTCCACGTTGCTGCCTACGCCGACAATGTGTTCATCAAGCGTTTTAACATCTTGCTGATAAGCTGCTTCTATCTGCTTACGTTGATCGTTCCAATATGCTTTAACGGCATCGATTAGCCGCGGTAATTCTTGCTTAAACTTTTCGTCAAGGCGACGATGCATATTAAGGTTAAACTGAAGCACATAATACGCATCTGCTGTAAGATAAGAAGAAAGGGGAATCTCCTGGCCTAGACGTTGCTGATGAATGCTTAGTTCAAGCGCCCTCGTTTGACTCGCGATATTGTCTCTTTCTTTCTCTAAGATCTGATTCTGAATAGCATCATGCTGCTCGCGTAGCGGCAAGCGCATTGCCTCATGCCTTTCGATATTTTCTTCTAGTTGTCTCTGAGATGCTGCTAATTCTTGTTGTTGCTGTTCAGTCTCTGGCGAAAACAACTGTTCCTTTAAGTCTGATATCGCTTTGAATATATGGTTAGTCAAGAGTAAAACCAGCTCGTTCAGATTCGCTGCGGGAAGCTTGACTGCACCTTTGGGTAACCGCTTCTGGATGGCATGGGCCAAAGCCGTTTGCAATTGGGGGGCAATGCATTGGAGCTTTTCCTTTTGCAGTAAAAATTCATTGAATAAGGCTGTACTATCTACATCCAGATCTTGGACCACATCCCACAGCGTGACGGACGTCACCTCACGTTCGACCCGGGTCTTGGGGTAAGGGGGGAAAAGTCCTGGACAGGTTTGCTGCGTATCGGCTTTGATAGGCAATAACTTAGGCACCATCTCTTGTTTTTTAAGACTGCTAAAGTAGTAAGACAGTGCGCAAATAACGTCCAGCATCTTGAAATAGTCCTGGCATGGCGGTAATTGCCGCAGCCTGGTTTTGATATCGTCGGCGACTTGCGTGCAAATCAGTTGGAGCAATTGATACTCTTTGGATGCCTGGTATTGTTCCACTTGGCCAAGCGCAACGCCGTGACATTCAATCGTATACAACACATCCATTCCACCGTGAAATAATAAGGTGCTGTCATGCTTTTCGATTTGGTCTTGTTTGGCGATGATCCGAAACGATATCTGAAACCGCTGCTGGATTTCGTCTAAAGTGGTTTTATCGAGCTTCGAGTTGTATTGCTGAATGTGGTATTCCTGTAAAAGCTGGATGAGCGGCGTATATTCACTATCGTCTTGAAAGGTTTTCTGATATAGCGTTTCCATCGACTGGATGGATGGCTTTAATTGATCCACATCCTTCATCCATGATTTATCACCGGCAAAGCGAATCAAATCCGGTTCATTGAAATAGCCACCATTCAAATAGCCTTTCATGAAGTAATCAATCATGCCAATGACTTTGCCAACGAGGGTGTTTTGGTAGCCAGGGTGGATGACCGAATAGAGGCTGCCTCTTTCAGTAAAATGCAAGCTATAAAAAGGAAAGGTGTTATGAATATAGACGGTTTGTGCCAGTTCGCGGGTGATTTGTTGGAGCCACTGGTTTGAGAAGGGTGCCTTATCGGTATCGGTCATAAAAGGAAACGTGATCCAATAACCCTCGGCAGTGAGGTCGTAGAGGCTGCTGTTCAAATTCAGCAAAATGGCGTTGGGATTATGGATAGCCACGCCACCGATTTGTTGTTGGTGGCCGGTTTTGAGCAGCGGTTGGTTGGGATTGGTACGGTTGTAACTGCCGACTAAGTTATTTTGGTTGAGGTTGTTCTGAAATGCCCCCGTCGAGCCACCGCCAGCACCGGATTTTCCGCTGCTGCCACCTGATCCAGAGCTGCCATCACTTCCTCCTCCGCCACCCTTTGGTCCGGAGTTTCCGCGACCTGGTCCATTGGGATCTCTTGGCGTGCCATCTGGCGATTGTTTGGTGATATCAGTAGGCACCTGTTTACACTCTAGATACCATTTGCTTTCTAATTTACTCCGCCACTGCGAATCTGTGTGTGGATTAGCTAGCGGAAATTTTAAACAGTCCCATTTATTTTCTTGATTTTTTACGGTGCGATAGAGTATACCGACATGGGCGGGCTCGGTATTTCCATTTTCTGTAACATTAATAATAATTTTTGGTTCGCCATTGTTTTCGAGTTTAAACGTATGTTGTTTTCGAGTGTCTGTAGTGTCAGAACGAGGCTCTGTATGGTTAGTGTTGCCATCACTTATAACATCATTTGTACCCGGCACCGTGAATTTACCACTTTTAATGTCTGCAACGCATTGTTCAATTGATTTGTTTAAAAAGGGATTATTTTTGTTGTCAGTCACTAAATAGGCGGTACGGTGTTGTCCTTGGCCAGCTGCCTGCATATGTGGCCACAAGCATACCTTGCCGGTTTCCGCAGAAAAAACTGCTCTAAAACTATCCGAAGGTCTTTGCATGATCTTCAAAATGGCCCCATGGTCCATGAGTTGCCCCGTCAAACCATTGACAATTCTTGATGGGGCTACCATGTGTTGTTGACCATCTGGGGCGATGACTTCAGCCATGAAGCCTGGATAGCAATCGGATGTATATACCCCTACCCTGTATCCATTGCTACCCGCATAGGGTTCGATGATGATGGTTTGTAGCGAATAAGGAACTTGATTGTTTCCACTGACCGCTTTTTGTGACAGGAGGCTCAAAAAGCAAGGATTATAGTTTGGCTGTATGTTCATCAATTCATCCCATCAAATAGCAGAATGTAAGGTCGATATTTGTTTCAATACGGTTTTTTACAGAACCAAAATGGTGAGCATAAATTGCTGCAAAGAGTCCTTCACCGATTTCAGGGTAAAAGTGATCAACGATGTGTACATCTTTTTCATCCAAGTAATCACAGACCATTTCAAACCCTACTAATTCTTCGTTCGTTCGTGGTAAAAAAAATAGCGCGAGCGCCTCTTGAGTTCCATAAATCTCTAAATAATTATCTGGGGAGTATTCAAAAGAGATATCATATTTAGTAAAAAGGATGTATTTTTTTATATTATTTTCTATATGTACCCCCGCTTCTTTGAATTGGGCTAGCTTTGCCTTTATTTTTTTCAGGTGAAGCGTCCAATCGAATGGAGGTTGTGGGATTTTATATATTTTTAAGCCTTTGGTGCAATTATCATAAAAATGGTTTTTTACTGCATACATAGTCTCCTTATCATACAATTCAGAATTCATTAGAAATGCAGTGGCCACTTCTTCTTCAATCCAATCTTTATTTTGCTTAGTTTCAATTTCAAGAATATGCGTATCATCGTCATAGATAAATTGAGACAAACTATTTACAAATTCATCGGATAAATAACAATCTTTTCTCATGTTAATTCTGTAATAATCAACCTGCATTAAACTATTATCAAATATAAATGAGGCGGATTTTTTATTTTTATAATATCCCTCATCTTTATAATATCTACGTTTCGCTTTAATTTTATGAAGAGCATGATTGATATAGTCTGGTGCAATACTAAATCTCATACCATAAGGATACTTTCCTTCTTTAGGAATAAATACGAGTACCTTTATTGGAATTTCTGCACCTTTTTCCAATCCAGTAAAAGAAAAACGAGCCAAATCACAACCAATAATCTTGTCAAGCCTGATCAAGTTACGAATGATATGACTACCCTCCAATTCATAGATTGCTTTTTGCAAAATTTCATCTAGAAAATCCGGATCTTCTAATGGCGGATAAATATTATGATATTCCCTATCCTCATAATAGTATTCTTTTTTTATATTAGTATAAATGAGCTCTTTTCTTTCGAATCCACCAAATATCACACTTAACTGTTTCCAATTTAAAATATCACCATCTTTCAATTGGTTTATTACTGTCTCAACGCCCTTCAATGGCTTAATTTCTTTGTGATAGTGGTAATATTTAATTTTCCCTGATTTGTCGATAACTTTAAAAATTGCACCATCCCATCTACAGGCTAAATATTCGAATTTAGATAATATTCTATATTTATAAGTATCTTCATTTTTATGCTCTTTTATAAAGCTCACTATCATGGATTTCAATCGCTCTTTTAAATTTGGTATTAATGGGTTTGTCGTCATATTTAGTCGATTTTGAACAAATCGTTTTTCAAAAAATCATCTGTAAATGGAAGCAGCAGAACAGAGCGTCGTTAAGCCAAAAATAAGCAAAATAAAAGGAGATAAAAGCCGAAGCTCTCTGAGGATCATACGCAAATTATGCCCAGCGCCACAAAGGCGAATAAGGGACTTGATTGTTTTCACTGACCACTTTTTGTGGCGGACGGCTCAAAAAGCAAGGATTATAGTTTGGCTGTATGTTCATCAATTCACTCCATCAAATAGCAGAATGTAAGGTCGATATTCGTTTCAATACGGTTTTTTACAGAACCAAAATGGTGGGCATAAATTGCCGCAAAGAGACCTTCACCGACTTCAGGGTAAAAATGATCAACGATGTGTACATTTTTCTCGTCTAAGCAATCACAGACCATTTCAAACCCTACTAATTCTTCATTCGTTCGCGGTAAAAAAAATAGCGCGAGGGCTTCTTGAGTTCCATAAATTTCAAAATAATTATCTGGTGAGTATTCAAAAGAGATATCGTATTTGGTAAAGAGGGTATATTCCTTTATATGATTTTCTATACACATCCCCGCCTCTTTAAATTGGGCTAGCTTTGCCTTTATTTTTTTCAGGTGAAGCGTCCAATCGAATGGAGGTTGTGGGATTTTATATATTTTTAAGCCTTTTGCGCAATTATCGTAATAATGGTTAAAGAATGCATACATAGTCTCTTTATCATACAATTCAGAATTCATTAGAAATGCAGTGGCTACTTCCTCTTCAATCCGACTCTTATTTTTCTTAGTTTCAATTTCAAGAATATGCGTATCAGCGCCATAGATAAAGTGAGACAAACTGTCTACAAATTCATCGGATAAATAGCAATCTTTTTTCATGTTAATTTCGTAACAACCAATCTGCATTAAACTATTATCAAATTTAAATGAAACTGTCTTCTTATTTTTATAATACCCTTCATCTTTATAATATCTACGTGTCGCTTTAATTTTCTGAAGAGCATGATTAATATAGTCTGGCGCAATACTAAATTTCATACTATAAGAGTATTCTTCTTCATTAGGAATAAATACGAGTACCTTTATTGGAATTTCTGCACCTTTTTCCAACCCAGTAAAAGAAAACCTAGCCAAATCGCAACCAATAACCTTGTCAAGCCTGATCAAGTTACGGACTATATGACTGCCCTCCAATTCATATACTGCTTTTTGCAAGATTTCATCTAGAAAATCCGGATCTTCTAATGACGGATAAATATGGTGATATTCCATATCCTCATAATAATATTCTTTTTTTATATTAGAATAGATGAACTCTTTCCTTTTGCATCCACTAAATAGCGCATTTAACTGTTTCCAACTTAAAATGTCACCATCTTTTAATTTGTTTACTGCTGCACCAACCCCCTTTAATGGCTCAACTTCTCTGAAATAGTGATAATATTTAATTTTTCCTGACTGATCGGTTACCTTACAAATTGGGCCACCCACTCCACGGGTTAAATATTCAAATTTAGATAAAATTCTATATTTATAAGTATCTTCATCTTTATGCTCTTTTATAAATCCTATTATCATGTCTTTTAATCGTTCTTTTAAATCCGGCATTAATGGTTTTGCAGTCATATTTAGTCGGTGCTGAACAAAGCGTTTTTCAAAAAATCATCTGTAAATGGAAGCAGCAGAACAGAGCGTCGTGAAGCCAAAAATAAGCAAAATAAAAGGAGGTAAAAGCCGAAGCTCTCTAAGGATCATACGCAAATTATGCCCAGCGCCACAAAGGCGAATAAGGAACTTGATTGTTTTCACTGACCGCTTTTTGTGGCGGACGGCTCAAAAAGCAAGGATTATAGTTTTGCTGTATGTTCATCAATTCATCCCATCAAATAGCAGAATGTAAGGTTGATATTCACTTCAATATGGTTTTCTACAGAACCAAAATGGTGGGCATAAATTGCCGCAGAGAATTCTGCACCGCTGTCAGCGGTAAATTCCCTCCACCACTGCCAGCCGATCTTGCGTCGCCGCTATTCCACCGCCCCTTTTCCACCACCTGATCCATTGGGATATCTTGGCGTGCCGTCTGGCGATTGTTTGGTGATATCAACGGGTACCTGTTCACAAACTAGATACGGTTGTTCCGTCAAATAGCAGAATGTAAGGTGGATATTCGTTTCAATACGGTTTTTTACAGAACCAAAATGGTGAGCATAAATTGCCGCAAAGAGTCCTTCACCGATTTCAGGGTAAAAATGATCAACGATGTGTACATCTTTTTCATCCAAGCAATCGCAGACCATTTCAAACCCGACTAATTCTTCATTCGTTCGCGGTAAAAAAAATAGCGCGAGCGCCTCTTGAGTTCCATAAATTTCTAAATAATGATCTGGTGAGTATTCAAAAGAGATATCGTATTTGGTAAAGAGGATATATTCCCGTATATCACGCCACTTTTCTATCCGCACCCCCGCTTCTTTGAATTGGGCTAGCTTTGCCTTTATTTTTTTCAGATGAAGCGCCCAATCGAATGGAGGTTGTGGGATTTTATATATTTTTAAGCCTTTGGCGCAATTATCGTAAAAGTGGTTTTGTACTGCATACATAGTCTCTTTGTCATATAATTCAGAATTCATTAAAAATGCAGTGGCCACTTCTTCTTCAATCCAACCTTTATTTTGCTTAGTTTCAATTTCAAGAATATGCGTATCATCGTCATAGATAAAATTAGATAAACTTCCTACAAATTCATCAGATAAATAGCAATCTTCTTTCATTTTAATTGTGTAATAACCAATCTGCATTAAACTATTATCAAATTTAAAAAAATCGGACTTTTTATTTTTATAATACCCTTCATCTTTATAATATCTACGTGTCGCGTTGATTTTCTGAAGAGCATGATTGATATAGTCTGGCGCAATACCAAATTGCATACCATAAGAGTACTTTTCTTCCTTAGAAATAAATACGAGTACCTTTATTGGAATTTCTGCGTCTTTTTCCAACCCAGTAAAAGCAAAACTATCTAAATCGCAACCAATAACCTTGTCAAGCCTGATCAAATTACGGACTATATGACTGCCCTCCAATTCATATATTGCTTTTTGCAAGATTTCATCTAGAAAATCTGGATCTTCTAACGGCGGATAAATATTGTGATATTCCCTATCCTCGTAATAGTATTCTTTTTTTATATTAGAATAGATGAGCTCCTTTCTTTCGCATCCGCTAAATAGCGCATTTAACTGTTTCCAGTTTAAAATATCCCCATCTTTTAGTTGGTTTATTGCTGCATCAACACCTTTCAATGGGTTAATTTCGTCGTGATAGTTATAATATTTAATTTTGCCTGACTTGTCGTTAACCTTAAAAATTTCACCATCCCATCTACAGGCCAAATATTCGAATTTAGAAAAAATTTTATATTTATAAGTATCTTCATCTTTATGCTCTTTTATAAAGCCTATTATCATGGACTTTAATCGTTCTTTTAAATCCGGTATTAATGGGTTTGTTGTCATATTTAGTCGGTGCCGAACAAATCGTTTTTCAAAAAATCATCTGTAAATGGAAGCAGCAGAACAGAGTGTCACTTGATGATGGTGCGTAGTGTGCGGGAGATTACTCGGCGTAAGCCGGGGTGATAGATTTTTATCCCGTCAATTGCAACACCTTTGTAACCCCGATCCACAATCGCGACCTCTGGCGTCACATCGCTTAAGATTGCCGCCTGTTCGAGGGCTTCAGCCAGTGTATGCCCATCGTAAGGATTGCCTGGCATCGCGCGTGCGCCTATCACCAGACCTTCTTTATGTGTCCTGGGAATCGATACCTTGACACCAAACTCGTAAGGTTTACCTGCTTTACCTTTGGCGATGCACTCCACTTCTGGTGCATGCAGCGCATAGAGTTTGTTTTTGTCTTTCGACTTTTGTCCAAGGATTCGTTTCGTGCGATCTAACAACTCTCGTAAGGTATTCCGGCTTTGCTCAGCGAATGATTCGACTTGCCTCTCAACATCCCGCATCACACGGCCCACACGCGAATGCAATGTACGTAACGCATGTTTCATTCTTTTGAAATGCGCGTGTGCATAACGACCGATCTGACTTGATAGGCGACCTGCGATTCGGTTGTAGTTCTGCCTCACCTTTAAACCAAAGTGATCGGCGGCTTTCACCAGATGGACTCGGCACCGCTCAAGCAAACGAGAATCGGTTGGGGGCGCTACCGCCGTTTCCATCGCCGTGGTATCAACGATCACGCGTTTTGCGCTCGACGCTTTAATCACTCTGCGTTTAGCCGCTTCAATCGTCTCTGCTAATAACTCTTCTACCCCAGCTTCACCAAGTCGTTTATGCCAACGCGTCAGACTCAATACGTCTCTCGGCACCTCTGTTTGAAGGTACCTCTCTCCGGCGAAGTATTGCTCATAAGGGTTTTCCACCCAACCAATCACTACTTCTTCATCTGACAAATCAAACGCGTATTGTAAATACAGTAAGCCCGCTATGAGCCGCGGCAGTGTCGCTGGCCGACCTCTATTTGAGGGCTGCAGCAGCCTCATCTGCACCATGATCAGGACCATGGTCGATTCCTGTCTGACTTATATATATCCAAGGTCCGTCTTGTCATCAATGCGGCTTTTTCTACAAGATCTTTCGCGTCTTTTTCTACCGTACGCGCAACTTGCCCTAAGGGTCTTATTGTCACTTCTTCTACTTCACGTAAAGTACTTTCTACAACGCCCATTGTGATCTCTTTAAACTAAAAAATTAGAAAAAATACCAATTAGCAACTTCTCTCAGGAGAAAATTATTTATTCATAGAAAAAGCAACTACCTTAGTATAGTCAGGATAATTATATTTACAAATTTTTATTAAAATTTATTTTCTAAAAATACTTTTTCAATAATTTAATTATCATACATAATAATTGCACGAGCAGAATGCTTCTTTTACAGATTCGCCTGAGGCAAAAGCAAAGCTAGTAAATCTCTCTCTTTTATGGTAGCGTTCACACATAAGTTATGCAATCCCTCATCAGCCTGAATTTCCACCATTTTCATTTCTTCTTCATATTTTTGCTCAGATATCCCATTAGATTTCATTACCCAAGATCTGCGTAAAGCATTAAAAATAAGAGATCGCAAATCATATTATTTTCCATCTACAATTCCAATCTCAAACAAGTCAAATTGAAAGTTTCATTTTCGACATCGCATTTCAGCTTACATTGACTCTGAAGCAAATTCTCAACTCCAATACAGAATTGGGGTTGTAAGCTGGAAGCGCAGAAATTTTTGAAAGTTATATAAATTCATGGCTTACACGAGATTTTTATAAATGAGTATGGTGGGGGAAAGCGATCAGATAGAGTTAATAACAGGACAATACTGATGATTTGTCCAGCACGCTTTAGAATAATAGGGTCATCCCGATTACCTGTGCCCGCCAGATGCGCGCTCACAATAATCATCTCACTCTGTTGCCCGAGGCTGAGCGACACGCGCTCTACGATCGGCCCGGGTTCGATGATTTCCAGCGTGCCGAATATTTCTCTTTCACCTCTGACGAACTGGCCATCGCGCAAAGGCGCAAAGGATTGCCCGAACAGATCTTGCGCTTGGCTACAGATCGGCTACTTCAGGGCCAAGCAGGCATTTTTTACACTCACAGAATTGCCGCCAGAAGATACGGACTACCTGTATGAGCGTTATTTCCCGGAGCGGGGAGCCTTTGCTCCCAGACCTATTCGGCTTAACGAGCATTACGCCCAACGCCGCAAGATTCTCTTCCTATTTGGCTACCGTCTTTGGACGAAACAAGATAGTCCATCGCTCATACAGCGCGCCGAGCAATTAGCGCGGCTAGATGTTACCCCAACATTTATGCTCACTGAGCTGGTCATCTGGCTAAATCAGCAACGCATCGTACGACCAGGGTAATACCACATTTCAGGCTATCATCAGCAAGACGTTGATCGCAGAGCGACAACGCCTTGGAGCATTGATCGAAGCAGAGATGACCGATGACGCAAAATCTGTGCTACTGATATAGTGATTCATACACATCCTGCCGAGAAATAGAAGAAGCTATGATTTGTGTGATTGCCCTGACCCTATATAATCACCCCTCCTTTGACGCAAACGACCCCCCTTAAATCCTTTGCGAGCGCAGCAGGAGTAAACTTAGCGATTTTTTCAAATGATGGCACCCCATTCAAGCCCCTCTTTTCATCAGAGACACCAGCTATTCTCAATTTTAAGATGAACATTAATCACTCCTCCGCCCCCCCGCCGCTTGCTTTTGGTGACCTACAAGGCTGTCATGGGGCTTTTCGCGCTTTGCTTGCAAAGGCAGCGCCAACGCCAAATACACCGCTTTGGTTTGCGGGTGATTTGATTAACCGCGGACCTCATTCCCTGGCTTGCTTGCACGATGTTATTGACTTCGGTCAACGGGCAGTCATGGTACTGGGCAACCATGAGTTGCATTTGCTGGCCGTGGCCGCAGGCGTGCAACGTATCCGTAAGGGCGACACTATCAATGAGATCCTCGCGGCGCCTGATGCCGCCGATTTAATCGACTGGCTGCGCCACCGGCCGCTGACGCATTATCAAAACGGCATGCTGATGGTGCACGCCGGAGTGCTGCCGCAGTGGGATCTAACCCTGACCCTGGAGCTGGCACACGAGCTAGAGCAAGCTCTACGCGGGCCCGCTTGGCGAGACTGTATAGCGCAACTTAGCTTACCTAGGTTAACGCGTTGGCATCCTGGGTTAACCCGTGATGAACGTCTGCGCATCACGGCTCATACGCTAACGCATATCCGTTTTTGTAATCCAGAGGGAGAGCTAGAATTTAATGCTAAAGGCGGGCCAGACACAGCACCACCTGGGTATCTGCCGTGGTTCGATGCGCCCGATCGACGCACTGCCGAGCTCACCATTGTGTTCGGGCATTGGGCTGCACTCGGCCTCTTGCTGCGCGATAAGTTGTGCGCATTGGATAGTGGTTGCGTCTGGGGCAAACAACTCTCAGCCCTCACCCTCGATCCTGAGCCAAGTCAGCGCAAGCTGATCCAGGTTACCTGCCCGACGGAATAGCGCGCCGCTTAATTCAGCTCAACCCCGCTCACCTGCGCATTGACGACAACCGCAGCTTCAGGCGACTGCTCTAACCGTTGTTGCAAAAGCTGCAGCGCACGATGCACCGCCCCTTGCGCGCACCGCGCCAGCTCGCGTCGGTCATCACAAGCTCCCAGCGGAGCCGTAATATACAAATGGGCGGTGAGCGGCGCAGCCCGCAAAATCGATATGAGCGAAGCACCTAATGAAACCTCACCAATATAAGCGGGCGCAAGCGACTGCCGGCCTTGTGCGTTTTCATACATTAAACAGATGGGTTGCACTGCAGCCATCGCGGCTATCGGCGCTTGCAATAAATTCGCATGAAATGGCAATAGCTGAGCGCCGTCGGAAGTCGTCCCTTCTGGAAAAATACAAATTCTTTCGCCGCTTTTTAACGCATCGGCTAACTGATGCACAATCCGTAGTGCATCGCTACGCTTATCGCGCCGAATAAAAACCGTACCGATGGTTTTCGCTAGCCAGCCCACGATCGGCCATTTCTGAACTTCCGCTTTAGCCACAAAAGAGACTGGCCGCCAAGCATTAATCACATAAATATCTAGCCATGACACGTGATTGCCCACAAGCATTACGCTGTGCTCCAGCACTTCGCCCGACTGATGCACCACCAACTTAACCCCGCATATCTCAAGTAAGCGCCGCGACCAATCACGCACCATCGATTGTTGAAGCGCCCGCTCCACGCGCGGAAAAACCAAAACGGCAAGCGCTATGCCGCGCAGAAAATGGAAGATTAAGCGCGCAATGCGCAGGCTGACTTGCATGATTTTTCCTTGCTTTATAGTTCAAGCAGCCCCAGCACGAGCGCCGTTTAGTAGATTGATTTTTAGGCTCGACTTGCTTGATAGACCAGTTGGCCTGAGATTATGGTGGAGCGTACGCGCGCTGGCAATTCATACCCTAAAAATGGCGTATTATGGCCCTGACTTCTAAGCTGGTTGGGTTCAACTCGCCAATGTGCGTCTAGCTCGAAGAGCGCAAGGTCAGCTGGAGCGCCTAACTCTAAACGCCCTCCGTCCAAGTTCAGGATAGCGGCTGGCGCACAGGTGATTTTGGCTAATGCAGTGGGCAATGGCACGCGTTTTTCTTGCGCCCATTTCACTGTCAGCGATAACAGTAGCTCAAGTCCGGTTGCGCCTGCTGAGGCTTCACCAAATGGCAAAAGTTTTTCATCGTCGTCAACCGGCGTATGGGCGGAGCAAATGGCGTCGATGGTGCCATCCATTAACGCAGCGCAGATTGCATCCCGATCACGCTGTGCGCGCAAAGGTGGATCGAAGCGGTACTGCGCATTAAAATCCCCAATGTCCAAATCAATCAGATGCAAGTGATTAATCGTCACATCACAGCTTAAGCGCAAACCTTCTTGTTTTGCCGCGCGCACCAGCTCAAGCCCAGCGGCGGAAGAGAGATGAGACACATGGACTCGCGCGCCCGTGATACGCATCAATTCAAGAATCGTATGCAACGCGATGGTTTCCGCCGCTGCCGGCACCCCGCGCAAGCCAAGCCGCGACGCCCAAGGTCCGCTGGCAGCCACCCCGCCTTGGGCTAAATACACATCCTGCGCGCGCAACCAAACCGTATAGCCATACGTCGTGGCATATTGCAAAGCATGCAATAATACTTGGGTGTTCGCAATCGGCGCATCTGCCTGAGAAAAGCCAATACAGCCCGCATCCGCCAATTGAGCCATTTCAGTAATAGCTTTCCCTTTAAGTCCAACCGTCAAGGCGCCTAACGGATACACATGTGCTTGGTTTAAAGTGCGAGCGCGGAATTTCAGCATTTCAACTAAACCAGGCTCATCCAGCGGAGGATCCGTATCCGGTGGGCAAACTAAGCTGGTCACCCCACCCGCAAGAGCCGCGGCCATTTCCGAGGCAAGCGTTGCCTTATATTCATGACCAGGTTCACGCAGCCGCGCTAACAAATCAACCAGACCGGGCAATACGATTAAACCGTTCGCGTCAATTTCCTGGTGCATTTTAAACGTCGGCGGCGCGCTGCCAATACCGGCAATTTTGCCTGCAGCAACGAATAAATCAGCCTGGGTGTCCATACCTGAGGCTGGGTCAATTAAGCGAGCACCTTTGATGTGAAGGTTCATTATTTATTTTCAATCGGAGTTATGTGTAATGCGTTGGCTTTAACCATTGTTCCCAGCAATAATCCCCATGACCGCCATGCGCACCGCAATCCCGAAAGTGACTTGGTGCAAAATCACGGATTGCGCACCATCGGCAACCGATGACTCAATTTCAACCCCACGGTTCATCGGTCCTGGGTGCATTACAATTGCATCTGGCGCAGCCAACGCAAGGCGCTCGGGAGTCAAACCCCAACTCTTGAAATATTCTTGAGCCGACGGCAATAGAGTGCTATTCATTCTCTCATTCTGCAAACGCAGCATAATGATGACGTCCACTCCCTTTAACCCTTCGCGTATATCATGAAAAACCCGCACGCCAAATCGCTCGAGTCCATCGGGCAATAAAGTGCGGGGACCAATTACCCGCACTTCTGGCACGCCCAGTGTGGTTAACGCATGAATATCAGAACGCGCTACTCGGGAGTGCAGAATATCACCGACAATCGCCACGCGGAGCTGCGTAAAATCTTTTTTGTACTGACGGATGGTATACATGTCCAACAAACCTTGCGTCGGGTGCGCATGCCACCCATCGCCCGCATTAATCACATGCAAATGAGGTGGGCCATGTTGCGCCAGTAAATAAGGGGCTCCACTTTGCGCGTGACGCACGACAAACATATCCGCTTGCATCGCAGACAAATTCGCTGCTGTATCCAGTAACGATTCGCCTTTGCTGGTCGATGAGGCATTGATATTGAGATTCAGCACATCAGCCGATAAACGCTTGGCGGCAATTTCAAACGTTGTGCGAGTGCGGGTTGAGTTCTCAAAAAAAAGATTGAAGACTGATTTGCCGCGCAAAAGCGGGACCTTTTTGACCTCTCTCTCAGCTACGCCGACGAATTGCTGAGCGGTATCGAGGATCTGCGTAATAATATCTTTTGGCAACCCATCGATTGTCAACAAATGCTTCAGTTCGCCATTTTTTGTTAATTGCAGATTGCCTTTAAAACCCGGGCGTAAGGTTGGCGCAGGCGGCCAAATGTTTGACATCTACTCTCCAGCGAAGCAAGCTATGCAAAGCGGCACAACTTCATAAGTACGGATTGGCATGGATCAAAAGACTCGCTACAGCCCTAAATCATCGGTGCGCGCTTCAGTATGAAACTCAAATGCGCCGTGATCATTACGTTGCAAGACCAGTGTGCGGGCGGCAGGCATGTCTGCAGTTGCGCCTACAAAACGGGCGGCGATCGGCAATTCGCGCCCTCCTCGATCAACCAATACCGCGAGATCAACCGCAGCCGGGCGGCCAAAATCGTACAGCTCATTTAGCGCAGCTCGAATTGTGCGGCCAGTATAAAGTACGTCATCTAGCAATACAATCCGACGCCCCTCCACTTGAAACGGCAACGAGGTTGGCTGGCCTGGTCCATGCAAACCTTTTTCAGCATAATCATCACGGTGCAACACCACGTTTACAACGCCGAACCCAGCGAGCTTCAAATCACTCGCAAGCCGTTCGGCCAGCCAAGCGCCGCCACTCCAAATCCCGACCAGCACAACACCATCAGGCTGATGCAACACATCGCCATAAGCGGCGCGAATTTGGTCACGCAAAACATGGTACAACGACTCAGCGTTAGGCAATTGCATATTCATCAAAAAACTGTTGCAAAATAATGCGTGCAGCTTCAGCGTCAAGCTGCGTTAGGTCACGGCTCAGCACAGCCGCGGCGACTGACGAATAACCTTCGTCCACCCACACCACGGGCAAGCCAAAGCGGCCATATAGCTGCTGACCGAAGCGCTTAGCCCACTGCGTCATCTGATGTGCTGCACCATCTGCGTGCAGCGGTAAGCCAACAATCAGTTTTGCGGGTCGCCATTCTTTAATCAGTGCGCCAATCGCTGCAAAACGGTGCTCGCGGTTATGATTCATAATCACAGTTAAGGCTTGCGCTTGCCGCATCAACATATTTCCAAGCGCCACCCCGATTCGCTTTTCGCCATAGTCAAACGCAAGTAGCGTTTCTATGCTGCTCATCGCACTACCTCTTGCGGTTTTGCGCTTTAAGCGCCACCAATCTTAGCGCGCCAGCGCAAAAAGCTAAAAGCACCCTATTTTTACGCATGGCCCGCTTCGCTAGACAACATCGCCGGCGACACTCCAAGTATCGATAACGCCGCCGTAAAACGCTGCTCGGCCGGCACGTTAAAAATAATGCCGGGGTCCGCTTCGACGTTTAACCAACCATTGCGCGAAATTTCTTCTTCGAGCTGGCCTGCGCTCCAGCCGGCATGGCCTAGCGTCAACAAAAATTTCTCCGGCCCTTTGCCAAACGCAATTTCTTCCAGCACATCTTTCGAGGTGGTCATAGCTAAGCCGCCTGGCACCTGCATGGATGAATTATATTGAGTCGAGGTGGGCTCATGTAAAACAAAACCACGCTCCGCTTGGACCGGACCGCCGAAATAAACCGGCAAATGCAGCAAAGGCTCATTTTCCAGCTTGAGATCGATACGGTTAAAAAGCGCTTGCAAAACAATATCGGTCGGCCGATTGATCATTAGACCAAGCGCGCCGCGCTCATTATGTTCGCAGACATAAATCACGGCGCCAGCGAAAACCGCATCGGCCATGCTAGGCATCGCGATCAAAAATTGATTCGTCAGATTAATACGATCAGAGGCTTTGGACATATTGAATTCTAATCCTTGAATTCCTTTATCAGATAGCCATTCCGCAAAATCAGCCGACCCATCCCAAGGCTTTATTTTGCTCACAGCGTCTCAAATTTGCACCATTTCAAAATCCTCTTTGCGGGCACCGCACTCAGGACAAGTCCAGTTAAGCGGGATGTCCTCCCAACGCGTGCCCGGCGCAATGCCCTCTTCTGGCAGACCGGCTTCTTCATCATAAATCCAGCCACAAATGAGGCACATCCAATTTTTATATTCCATACTGTTATATCGCTACATCCCACACGCTATGATTCAAACGATGCAAGAATATCTCAAAAGGGCGATGGTACCGCGGTTGCGGCCTAATTTGCTCACGTTTTGAGATAAATCTCATCAAAAGGACACAAAAAACCCGCAGCAATGCGGGTTTTTCGTTCAGAAATTTGCGCCGCGCTCTTACGAACGCGCGGCGCAAACACAGGCAAGCCTAGGCAATTACATATCCATGCCCATGCCACCCATACCACCCATGCCACCTGGCATACCGCCAGCCGCAGGCGCTTCTTCTTTAGCCAACTCAGCAACAGAACAGTCGGTTGTGAGGATCAAGCCAGCGATAGATGCCGCATTTTGCAATGCAGTGCGGGTTACTTTGGTCGGATCGACCACACCTGCTTGCACCAAATCACCGTACTCGCCAGAAGCCATGTTATAGCCAAAGTTACCTTTGCCATCGGCTACTTTTGCTACGACTACGCTGGCTTCTTCACCACCGTTCGCCACGATCTGACGCAGTGGCTCTTCCATCGCGCGCAGCACGATTTTGATACCCGCTTGTTGATCAGGGTTATCGGCTTTCAAGTTAGCAACCGCTTGACGCGCACGAATCAGGGCCACGCCACCGCCTGGCACAATCCCTTCTTCCACCGCGGCGCGAGTTGCGTGCAGTGCATCTTCAACGCGTGCTTTCTTTTCTTTCATTTCGATTTCAGTCGCAGCGCCAACCTTAATCACCGCTACACCGCCTGCCAATTTAGCAACGCGCTCTTGCAGTTTTTCACGATCGTAGTCAGAAGTTGCTTCTTCAATTTGCACACGGACTTGCTTGACCCGCGCTTCAATGTTTTTCGCATCGCCTGCGCCATCGATAATCGTGGTGTTTTCTTTAGCAACTTCAATGCGTTTTGCCTGACCTAGCTCAGCCAACGTAGCTTTTTCAAGCGTATGGCCAGTCTCTTCAGCAATCACTTGGCCGCCCGTCAAAATCGCGATGTCTTCGAGCATGGCTTTACGACGATCGCCAAAGCCTGGCGCTTTTACCGCGGCAGACTTCAAGAAACCACGCATATTGTTCAAAATCAACGTAGCCAGCGCTTCGCCTTCGATATCTTCAGCGATAATCAACAATGGACGGCCTGCTTTTGCAACTTGATCAAGCAAAGGCAACAAGTCGCGGATGTTGGTGATTTTTTTGTCGTGCAGCAACACGTATGGGTTATCCAGAGCCGCCACTTGCTTATCTTGGTTATTGATAAAGTAGCCCGACAGATAGCCACGATCGAATTGCATGCCTTCGACCACATCGAGTTCGTTCTCTAGCGATTTACCATCTTCAACCGTAATCACGCCTTCTTTGCCAACTTTTTCCATGGCTTCGGCAATCAGCTTGCCGACCAGCTCGTCGCTGTTCGCTGAAATTGAACCCACTTGAGCGATTTCTTTAGTTGTCGTGCAAGGTTTGCTGATTTTACGCAATTCTTCAACTGCCGCTATGACCGCTTTATCGATACCGCGTTTCAGATCCATTGGGTTCATGCCCGAGGCGACGGATTTCATCCCTTCGCGCACAATGGATTGTGCCAGCACGGTTGCGGTTGTCGTGCCATCGCCAGCGTTATCACTGGTTCTTGACGCGACTTCTTTAACCATTTGCGCGCCCATATTTTGCAGCTTATCTTTGAGCTCAATTTCTTTCGCAACCGAAACCCCGTCTTTAGTCACGGTTGGGCCTCCGAAGCTACGCTCCAGCACAACATTGCGTCCCTTAGGACCCAGCGTAACCTTAACTGCATTGGCTAGAATATTGACCCCTTCAACCAGTTTGGCGCGGGCCAAATCACCGAATACAACTTCTTTAGCTGCCATCTTTAACTCCTTGAATTCTTTAACTTGATGAACCGAAAACTACGCTTAGCTAACTAGCACAGCCATGATGTCTTCTTCACGCATTACCAGCAGTTCATTACCGTCGATCTTGACTGACTGACCGGAATATTTGCCGAACAGCACGCGATCGCCCACTTTAACATCAAGCGCAATCGAAGCACCTTTCTCATCTTTCTTGCCTGGCCCAATCGCCAGCACTTCACCTTGATCAGGTTTTTCAGCAGCCGTCTCAGGAATAACCAAGCCTGAGGCGCTTTTGGTCTCTTGGTCCAAACGCTTGATAATGACACGATCGTGCAAAGGACGCAGCTTTTTCATACAGACTCCTCTCAATAAATACTAGAAATACTCGAGAACAACTAAATTTTTAAAGCTCATAGGGAAAAGTATTCCCCGAGCCAAAAAGCGAAGATTTATTAGCACTCCTTGCTAACGAGTGCTAATTATACTGAATATGGAGACACATTGGCATAAATTCAAGAGCCAGGCGCAAGCCTTGCGCATTATCTTCATAACTACGGCGGCTTAGACCCGCTGGGCAGGCTGTTGACAATCCACGCTAGCGTAATCCAGTATAATAAAGGCGCAACAGGCGGTGATCAAGGCCGCCTTGGCAAACTGACCAAGAACGAGCATTTTTGGCAATCAACTGCAACCGACATGGCTGCTTGACCCCGAATACAATTCATACTCTGAGTGAAAAACAACGTAAGAATGACAACTCGACTCGGCCCAAAATTCGCTTGAATGACGCTTCGGCAGAGACTTAGCATAAATCGCGCAATATCTGCATCGCCCTTCTTCGCTCTTTACTCAGTTCCTAGCTTCTACTAGGGAAGTAAAATTAACATGGACCATGCTTGAGCCTTGAGATTTTTTTAGACTAATTATGCAGATCACCGACTTTTCCAATGAAATTCTGTCTAGAATTTTTAAACAAAGTTCGATTACAGACTATGCTTCGATTGCGCTCGTCTCGAGGCAATTTTATACAGTGGTTAATGACAATGAGTGCTGGAGAGACTTAGTTAAACCTGACTACATCGCGAAAGATGAAAATCAGGTGAAACAGCTCTTTTTAAATAATTTATCTGCCAGAAAATTCGAGTACATCCCGGTTGATCAAAAAGGGAAAATATATTTGACGCTCATTAAGCTATCCGCAGGTGAATTAGTTGAAAAAGCAAAAAATGATATAAAAACAGCTAAAATTATTTTAGAAAATAAAGCTCTTTATCATAAAATTTTAGGATGGCACCGGTGTTTAACGCATAATTTAAAAGAAATCGCTATTTCCGATATTTCGCTCGCCGAAACAATTTTAACCAGCCCAATATTTTATAAGTGCTTTTCAGAAAACTCCAATAGAACAGTCGCCAGCCATCACCTTAGATGTATTATGGAAGCTTATCCAGAAATCACTCGACAATTAATTTCAGAAAACCAAGAATTAAACGCGTTATTTTTAGATAAAATCGGTCAAAGGATGCATACAATATGGAAAAACCGCAAAGCGATGGCATAGTTGAATCATTCGCAATTTTTTGCCTGAAATTTTGATCCATGCCTCTCTCAGTTTGAGGAAAGTATCAATACTGACCTAAATAAAGACAGACTGAAATTATTAAAATAATTTATTGTCAGACATATTATTTTAATAAAAAAGAAAAGTGCCAGGCACATTGATATTGATCCACAGCGGCCCCCTGCTCTTTCAAACACAGCAGAGGTTTTATCTCGCAAAGGCTGCTAGATATTCCGCCCAATGCACGCCAGCCTCAAGCGCCAACGCCTCTTTAATCAACCCTACTTCCTGCTCATACTCTTGCGGCGTAAAGCCTCCCCGCATTTGCTGAAAACGGCAGTACATTAAATAAGTATTGACGACATCCGTTTCGCAATAATCACGAATTTCATCGATGCGCCCTTCACTAAAAGCTTGCCAAACCTGACTTCCATCCATCCCCAGTTTGCCAGGAAAGCCACATAGTTTAGCCAATGCATCAAGCGGTGCGTTAGCACGCGGCTGATAGAGGGCGAGCAAATCCATCAAATCCGTATGGCGCATATGGTAACGGCTGATGTAGTTATTCCATTTAAAATCTCGATCATCTTCGCCCAAGTCCCAGTATTTCGGGGCCGCGACGCCATGCACCAAAGCACGATAGTGCAAGACAGGCAAATCGAACCCTCCGCCATTCCATGACACTAATTGGGGAGAATATTTTTCGATGATGCGGAAAAATAATTGAAGCAAAGTGGCTTCCGAGTCCTGCTTAGTGCCCAGTGACTTTATTCGAAAGCCTTCGCGGTCTCTAAATGCGCAAGCAATCGAGACGACCCGTTGCAGATAATGCGGTAAAAAATCGGAGCCAGTTTTTTCGCGGCGCGCAGCAAACGCGCGTTGCGCAACTTCTTCATCAGGCATGACGCTAGGCCAATCATCTAATTGACGCACACCTGCAATATCAGGAATGGTTTCAATATCAAAAACTAAAATAGGCGTCACAGCACAGCATCCTTGCGCACACCGCTGGAGATGAAATAACGCTTTAAGCGCGTCATGGCTTCTTGCTGAATCTGACGCACCCGCTCACGCGTTAGTTCCATCTCGTCAGCCACTTGCTCAAGCGTAGCAGGCTCAACGTTGCCCAGGCCAAAACGACGCTCAACCACATGCCGATGTTTGTCCGGCAGACGCGCTAACCAAGTCCGCATTAATTCTTCAAGCTCACGCTGCTGAATCTTCGCCTCAGGCAATTGGCTTTGCTCGTCAGATAAAAAGTCCAGCAAACTACTTCCTGGATCGAGTTCTAGCGGCGCGTCAAGCGAAGCCGTTCGTTCGCTTAAGCCAAGGATATCAGAGACCTCTTCAGCGGTCTTGCCAGTTAGATGAGCAATATCATCCACACTCGCGTCGCGGCGCTCGAGAGAACCATCGGCATTCACCGTGCTTTTTTCTAAATGGCGCTTAGCGCGTAATATTTGATTTAACTCACGGATCACATGGACCGGCAAACGCACTGTGCGCGCTTGATTCATAATGGCGCGCTCAACGCTTTGCCGAATCCACCAAGTCGCATAAGTAGAAAAACGAAAACCCCGCTGTGGCTCGAACTTGCTGATCGCGTGCATCAGTCCAAGATTGCCCTCTTCGATTAAATCGAGCAACGGCACGCCACGGTTTAAGTAGTCGTCGCTGAATAAATCGTTTTGTGAACTAATTAGAACCAAAACCTGAAACCAACAGCAAACGTAGGGCGGAAGAAATCGGATAAAAGTAAAACGTAAAAAAGCCGAAGCTTTCTGAGGATCATCCGTAAGTTATGCCCAGCGCCACAGAGCACAGCGTGTATGGCATCGCCTAATGCCCCTTTGAGCCAATTCCGACCAAGTTTCCCATCCGTCTTCATATGACCGATGATAGGTTCAATGGCACTGCGTCGTTTGATGATAGCACTTAGCGTACGTGTGATACCCCGGCGCATACCTGAGTGATAGATTTTTACGCCATCGACCTCAACCCCTTTGTAACCGCGATCTACGATCGCAACTTCGGGCGTCACATCACTCAGAATTGCGGCTTGTTCTAGTGCTTCAGCCAGCGTGTGACCGTCGTAAGGGTTTCCCGGCATCGAGCGCGCACCCAACACAAGTCCTTCCTGGTGAGTTGTCGTAATCGATACTTTGACACCGAACTCGTAGGGCTTACGTGCCTTGCCCTTGGCTATACACTCCACTTCCGGTGCATGCAGGGCATAAAGTTTGTTTTTATCCTTGGGGCTTTGCGAAATGATTCTTTTCGTACGGGCTATCAACTCTCGCAAGGCATCATGGCTTTTCTCCGCCACCGACTCGATTTGTCTCTCAACATCGCGCATCACTCGTCCCACTCGAGAACGCAGTGTGCCTAACGCTTTGTTCATCCGTTTGTATTGCTTCGCATGCGCATAACGGCTGACTTGGAGTGACAAACGGGGCGCCACTCGGTTGTAATTTTGTCGCAACTGCAAACCATGTTGGGCTGCCGCTTTCACCAAATGCTCTCGACAACGCTCGAGCAATCTGGAATCGGTCGGATGGGCTATCGCCTTCTCCATCACGGTGGTGTCTACGATCACTCGTTTCACGCTCGATGCTTTGATCACATCACTCCGTTTCGCCGCTTCGATCGTCTCGGCTAATAACTCTTCGACTCCCGCCTCGCCAAGACGTTTCCGCCAACGCGTTAGGCTTGATGCATCTATGGGCGCTTCTGTTTGTAAATACTCCTCTCCCGTGAATACTTGCCAATATGGGTTTTCTAGCCACGACCCAACGACTTCTTCATCAGACAAGTTGAACGCATATTGCAAATACAATAACCCCGCTATCAGGCGAGGGGACTTGGCTGGGCGACCTCTCGATGAGGTAAAACTCTCACTCATCGATTCGCTTAATTTCTCCCAATTGATCAAATCTCCTAAACCTACCAACTCATGTTTCAGATTGATCTGCTCTCTTAACGGTTGTCTGAACATATCTGCTTCAATCACTTGCGCCTTCGGTCTCATTCTTTTCTCATCAAAATTTGCAGGCTTTATTTTCTCAATATGCCATTTTCTTGCAATTTATGCCACTACATTTCGCTTAAAAAGTCTTAGCACATAAGGGCTTACGAATTATTCAGGGGCGACTAAGTAACCTTTAGCAATGCTGACGACTAGCCGTAAATTACGCTCAATCATGACCTGCCGCGCCTCGAAGTCCCCTTGCTGTGCGCCCGTTGCATACCGCTGCTCTTCCTCAACCGTTAACAAAGGCTTGACGCTAATTCGGTTCAGATAATGCTGAATCGTGTCCGCGGTTAGCTCAGACCGCAGCAAAGCGCTAAAATCACTGGGGTCAGGTTCGTCACTCACGGCCGCATCCGATGTATTTTCGTTTTCATTTTCGTCCAGCGCCTCTTCAGCCTCCTCACCGCCACCCTCAAACGGCAAGTCAGATGTCTCTTCCGAGCTTAATCCCTCGTCAAGCTGACCAAATAGTGGATCATCTCTATCGTACGGCTGCTGGCGCTTTGAATTCGGCATATTGATTTGAAAGAGCTAATTTATTGGGGGGTCGATAAATACTTCATTGGATCTACTGGCTTACCCTGCTGACGCACTTCAAAATGCAACATCACGCGATTTGCATCGCTATTTCCCATCTCTGCAATTTTCTGGCCCTTAGCTACAGCCTCGCCTTCTTTAACGAAAAGCGCTCTATTATGCGCATAAGCCGTCAAAAATGTAGCATCGTGCTTAATAATAATCAAATTGCCGTACCCTCTTAGGCCGTTGCCGGCGTAGACAACTCGGCCCTCAGCCGCGGCTGAGATTGGCGTTCCGACGACCCCGCCAATATCCAAGCCTTTATTTTTTAATTCATTAAAAGTATCCAGTACTGGGCCGCGCACTGGCCAGGAAAACGCAATCACCGCCGCTGCCGCAGCAGGAGTCTGCGCGCCAGGCGCAATACTGGCGATAGGCGGAGCAACGCCGTAAGAATTAGCGGCGGGACTACTCTCCAGCGAGCGCACTTCAACCGCGTCATCTACCACCGGCGCGGTTGAAACGCCGGGCGTAGGGGGAGCAGGTTCCACTCCTGGCGGCGTCACGCGCAGTAATTGATTAACTGCGACCTGAGACGGGCTTGGCAGGTTATTCCACGCCACAATATCCTGATAATGTTGGCCGTTTTCAAGCGCGATTCGATATACCGTATCGCCTGGCTTGACCCGGTAATAACCCGGCGGCGCCGGCATTGACACTAACTGGCTCGCCAATGCGCTCGCCTCAAAGCGGTCGCTGATTGGAGCTTGGACAAGTCGTGTCGAGCACGCGCCAAAGACTAGCACCGACAATCCACAAAGGATACGCGGAAACATTGCTAGGCAGCCGCTTTTATCGAATCTTCGCAACGTAGTCATCAATTTCAAATCACTCCGGATTTCAAGGGAACAAAAAAGACGCGATCGAGTTTCGATTCACGCCATTGGGTTGCTGATATACGCTCAATCAGCATCAAAATCTGTGCTTCATTACTGCTTTCTTGATAGGCTGGAAGCACCACCGGCGCCACCAAACGCCCACCAATTGCGAGCTGCTCAAGCAATATTTCGGGAATGCCAATGCCAGCTGCCGCGATGATAATCGCATCAAATGGCGCAGCCGCGGGCAACCCCAAGCATCCATCACCATACTGTAACCGAAGATTCGCTAGTCGTAGCGGACGCAAGTTTTGTTTAGCACGCTCAAACAACGGCCGCACCCGCTCAATCGAATACACTTCGCGCGCTACATGACTCAGCACAGCAGCTTGATAACCACAACCCGTACCAATTTCAAGCACTTTATCTAACCCTCTATCAGTCGTAGCCAGTTCAATCATCCGCGCCACCACTGTAGGCTTAGAAATCGTTTGCTGATAACCGATGGGTAAAGCTATCTCTTGGTAGGCTTGCGCCGCCAGGCCTGGATCCACAAACAGATGCCGCGGTACCGCGGCCAGCGCCGCCAGCACACGCGCATGGCTCACGCCATTGGCCCGCACGCGCTCAACCATACGCTCGCGCACCCGTTCCGAAGCCAACGCCGGGTGCAGCACCGTTACCGGATTAGATAAAACTTGAGGCCTAGCCGCTTGACGCCACGCCACAGCACTTACGCTACTCTTTACGGGATGCGCAACCCTAACCCCCATACCGCTTTTTATAGCCTGGCGCGCCCGCACTTCAGCTAAACTGAGCGGAAAACGCTTAGCTTGCGTCATGCTTCTGACTCCACCGCCGACACCCAGTCTTGCACGACTGGAAGCAATTGCGTATGGGTGAGGTCGAGTTGCAATGGAGTAATCGACACATGCCCGTGCTCTACCGCATGAAAATCCGTTCCTTCACTCGCATCGCATACATCACCCGCTGGGCCAATCCAATAAATCGGTTCGCCCTCTGGACTCATTTGCTGAATCACCGGTTGCGATGGATGCCGCTTGCCCAGCCGCGTCACCCGCCATTCAGCCAACTCATGATAAGCCCGGTTGGGAATATTAATATTGAGTAATAGCGGCGCTGCTAACGGATACGCCAGATAGTGCGCCACAATATCACCGGCCACGCGCGCGGCAGCGCCCAGGTGTTCCCAGCCCTTATCAGCCAGAGAAAAGGCAAGTGCAGGAACACCAAACATAAATCCTTCCGTAGCCGCCGCTACCGTACCTGAATATAATGTGTCTTCCCCCATATTCTGCCCATTATTGATGCCCGAAACAACTAAATCCGGTTTGTAATCGAGCACACCCGTGAGCGCAATATGAACGCAATCGGTCGGCGTGCCATTCAAATAACGAAAGCCATTCGCCGCGGTAAACACGGATAATGGCCGCGATAAGGTCAATGAATTAGATGCACCGCTACAATTACACTCTGGCGCAAGCACCGTAACCTCGCCTAATGGCTTTAAAGCTTCATAAAGTGCAGCTAAGCCAGGCGCTAGATAACCATCGTCATTACTGAGTAAAATTCGCATATTTATTGATTGTAACTGAGGAAACGCCAAACATGCTGAGCTACCGCCACGCCTTTCATGCTGGCAATCATGCCGATGTGCTCAAACATAGCATTATTGTGCACATCTTGCGCCATCTGGCACAGAAAGAAAAAGCTTTTTGGTACCTAGACACGCACGCGGGCGCAGGTGTTTATGAGCTATTGGGCGCCTATGCAAGCCAAACCGCCGAATACGAAACCGGCATTGCCAGGCTCTGGACACAATCCGCTTTGCCCCCTCTGCTAGCAGATTATATCGCCCAAGTGCGCGCTTTGAATGACACTGAAGCTTTACGTTTTTATCCAGGCTCGCCGTGGCTTGCCTGGCACTTGACCCGAAACCAAGACAGGCTACGACTATTTGAACTCCATCCAACTGAAATTAAAATCCTACGCGATAATTTTGCCCAGCTAGAATCTGACGGAAAAGCGCGCACCCTATTACATGCAGGAGATGGCTTTAGCGGGCTCAAGGGATTACTCCCGCCCCCGCCGCGACGAGCGGTCGTACTCCTCGATCCTTCTTACGAAGACAAACAAGACTATCAGCGCGTATTGGATACGCTACAACAAAGCTTACAGCGCTTTGCGACAGGCACATATGCAGTTTGGTATCCGCAGGTCCAACGGCTTGAAGCGCAACGCTTTGCCAAACAGCTCAAACACATATCAGAAAAAAACTGGCTGCATGCTGCGCTGCAAACCTGCGCCCCGCCGCGGGATGGCTATGGCTTATATGGCAGTGGTATGTTTATACTGAATCCGCCTTACTCATTAGCAGACAACCTAAGAACCGCTTTACCCTATCTAGTGCAGACACTTGGGCAGGATAGCGCGGCCACCTTTACGCTTGAGCAGCACACACTATGATGACGACCCTTGACGCGCTAAGAAAATACACCACCGTGGTGGCCGACACCGGAGACTTTCAACTACTCAAGCAATATCAACCGCATGAAGCCACAACCAATCCCTCACTTATCTTAAAAGCGGCCCAGCAAAATCAATATCGCCCGCTCTTGGTTAAGATCGTGAATGATCATCGCCATCAAGGCATTGATTCCATCATGAATCAATTACTCATCGCTTTTGGCACGGAAATTCTGGCGCTTATTCCAGGTCGCGTATCAACCGAAGTCGATGCTCGTTTATCGTTTAATACTGCCGCGACTGTCGCCAAAGCACGTCAATTGATTGCATTATATGAAGCCGCGGGAATCGCACGTGAGCGCGTGTTAATAAAAATCGCCGCCACCTGGGAAGGCATACGTGCTGCCGAACAACTGGAGCAAGCGGGCATCCACTGTAATATGACACTGGTTTTTTCGCTGGAACAGGCGATTGCATGCGCCGCAGCAGGCGCTCGCTTAATCTCGCCCTTCGTTGGTCGGATTTATGATTGGCATAAAACCCATGCAGGCGTAGCATGGGATGAACAGAAAAATAGCGGAGCCAACGATCCTGGCGTACGCTCTGTCAAGCAGATTTATAATTATTACAAACAATTCGGCTACGCTACAGAAGTGATGGGCGCAAGCTTTCGCTCAACTACGCAAATCATCGAACTTGCCGGCTGCGATCTACTCACCATCAGCCCGCCATTACTCGAGCAGCTCCAAACCAGCACAATCGCGCTTGAGCGCAAACTTACACCACCGAGTTCTGCCAACGAACCGCTAGAACGCATTACATTAGACGAATCAGCGTTTCGTTATCAGCTTAATGACAACGCCATGGCAACTGAAAAACTGGCTGAAGGCATTCGTCAATTTGCAGTGGATAGCGCTAAACTTGAAACTATTATTCAAGCGTTGCAAGCCTAAAAACGGGTGTGCGCGGGCATGTAGCTGCGCTACCCATGTATTTAAACTCTACCTACACTGAAAGTTAGTGAGCACGGTTAGATTTCTTAGCTTATATAGTCTTTTTTAATCTAGATATAGATATGTGAAAGGATGTATGGATATTAAACAACTAAGGGCCCCTATTAAGAAGACCGCGCTCTTCTTTTTTACTACGCTTACATCATTAATTGGCTTAGCTAGCGAACCGGTTGGTCCTAATCTGAATGTATTTCTCCAAGCTAATGTTATTGCTCCTCATTCCCCAAAGCAAAACCAGACACAGATTAGACTAGCCGATGCGCAACACACCTATGCGCAAACGCAAACAGAACAAGATTTAGCTGAAGCAGATGCACTAAATTACACACTAAACAATAGAAAAAATATTGATCACTGGCTGGATAACGACCCAGATTTCCAAGCATTAGCACAACGTGATCCGCATTACGCACAAGCGTTACGTCTAGGCTACAAAGTGTTTCAGCAAACGGGTTCCACAAAATTGATAAAAGAGGCTCAAAGGCAAGCGCTGATGAGCGAAGCTTACCAGGCGATTCCCCCTGACTCGCAGGGCCTTGATTTGCAAAACCGGCTAGTTTCGATTGCGTCGGGTGAAATTTATGAGCCATATAGAAATATTGCTGAAACAGTTTATGTCATGAACAGAGCCACCGGCAATATTCGCCCCGGTAACCCAACGATAGTTGATTCTTTTCACAAAACTCAAAAAGCACAAATCAATTTAAAATTAGCTCTTGCGCAAAAAGCAAAGACGGAAGTCAGCTCGTCTCTTAATCAGGAGGAGCTTGAGATTGAACTCAAACGAGTAGAAATTAACTATAAACGCGCTCTGCTAGAGAGTCGTCAGCAAAGATTAAAAGCGCAGCAAGAAAAATTAGAAGAAAAATTGCACCAAGATTTGGCCGGGAAAAAAACTGACTTATTGTTGGCCGATAATGCTTTATTCTATATTGATAAGCTGCTACAAAATAAAAAAGGTTTAGATGGGATCACGGGTGCTTTTTTAAGCAAAAGGCCAACTTGGTTGATGACGGATGCTCAACGCAACGCCATGGCGAATTTGGATACGATGAAATCGCAAATTGCATTGAATGTAATTAGAAATTTACAAAAAGACAGCACAATGGGCTTGGCCAACTTTGCGAGTATGAATGCAAAGCAAATCCAAGAAAGGATCGATAGAGAGCTGAGCGACTTAACAAGAGGAGTGAGCACAGATTATTTCATATACATTTTGCAACTTTATCAGAAAGATTTTCAGAGAATGCGTAGAAATTTGTTAGAAGATATAGCCAGGCTGAAGGCTAAAATTACCTAAAGCGTAAAAATCAAGTCTTAGCTAGGACAGCTGAAGTTTCATCCCTTCGTGCGAGGCTATAAAGCCTAAGGACTCATAAAATTGCTTAGCCCTTGGACGTAATTTATCGGTCGTAAGCTGAACCATGCGGCAATTTCGCTCCCGTGCCCGCATCATTGCCCATTCAAATAACATTTTCCCGAAACCACGCGAGCGAAATCGATTATCTATGCGAACCCCCTCAATAAGTCCTCGCCAACTCCCTCGATGGGTGAGGTAAGAATGGGATTGTAAGCACAAAATCGGTTAATTGGGCTTGGGGCGTCTCGTTATTGATAACGAAAAGTACTCCATTGCACCCCAAAGTTAGAGCCAATCCAACTTGTGGAGTGCAATTCATTTTTTAGATTGCCAACTATGTGTAAACTGCCTAAAAAGACAGAGCACTTTGGCTTTATTAAGTTGATTTTTCCCCTCCTGCTTTTGAGGAAGTGCTGGTAGTAGCTTCATTCCCTCCCCCTACATTCAAATTTCTCATGGTCTCGCTGATTTCCTGGTAAGGTTTTCCTGAGTTTATTAGCGCTACAGCCTGTGCGGAATCTTGGTAGATACCTCGCATAATTTGGTGGGCCGTGTCAGGTGAAGGCGGTGGCGAATCTGAACTATTTGGGGGGATCTCTGGATTTTCCACACGAGCGGAACGCCCCTTAAGGCTTTGATGATCAAAAGTAGTGTCTGGCTTAAAATCGCCATGCCGACCTGTCCGCGTCTTATCATCCGGCGGAACCTCATGCGTCGTACGCAGGTAAGAACCGCCGCCTTCATAATCAACCATCGTTGGGTAATTAGAGTGTATACCGCCCGGTGGATGATACTCGATTCCGCCTTTGAATTCGGTTATCGTAGTATTTTCATCGACTAGTTTTGGCTCTTTTGCTTTAGGCTTTGTAAGTTTAATTTCATTATATTTCTGCAGATTGTTTTCATTTTTAATCCTGGCTTCATCGGATGTAAGATTCCGTTTTTTCTCCGTAGTCACAAGAAACCCTCCCCCTTTTTCGAAGGAAAGGTTTGGGTGACTGCCGCTCTTGGGACCGAGATTAGGCGTCACCGTACTGTACGGATCTGCCTCTGCCGTTTTCATTATGCGGCGCGCACCTGTACGCGGACTATTGGGATGTCCTGTCATCAGCCCAGAAAGTGCGCCTTCTGTGGACGAGGAAGGCTGTGATGGCTTCCCCTTGCCCTTCTCGACAGACGTTGGAGAAGGGGTCGATAGATCGTGGATCTCTGCAGTACCTGTCTTGGTGGTTAAATTACCCTTTAGCATGTTAGCTCCTGGAATGGTTCATAAGTGCGTTTGAAGTAACGCAGGAATTCCAGTATTGACAATCGTAAGTGCAGGTAGGGGTACAACGCGAAGCCTAGTATCATGCAGCGAGCTTGTTGGAATTTTTAAGATGTAATCGCTGCGTAGGTTAACCACTTGTGAGATATACTGTGCCTCCCCGAAGCACATAAAAAAACCATAGCCGCGAGATTGAGGTGGGCCATCGACCGTGAGCGCTTGATATTGATGAAAGCAATATGGGCCGCTCCGATTTGATCGGCTTTGTGGCGGGTTTCGTAAAGTGATCAGCGTTCCATCGAAGGTGGAACCTATTGCAGAAATTTATTCACCGCGCATTGCGCAGCTTAGATAAAATCAGGCTGCGTATCTCTGTATGGTGGCAAAATTTTAGAGAGCGGCACAATATGAGGCGTTCTCATCTTCATACGCTCAGCAGGAATACGCCAAACTTTCGTATCGATCTCAAATTCGCTCCATTGAGCGCCAATCAATTCACCGGTACGAATAAAGGTCAGCGCCATTAACTGCATCGCAAGTCGGGTCAAGGGTTGGCCGTCGTAATCGTCGATTTTGCGTAATAGCTCGGGTAACTCTTTAGCGTTTAAACGAGCATAATTGGTCTTTTTAGCAGTTCTTAATACATCAGAAGGCCTTACCTCTGCTGCTGGGTTACGCTCAGCCAAACCATGGGCAATTGTATAACGCATAACTTGCCCACAGGTCTGAAATGCTCGCTTAGCAATATCTAACGCGCCCCGCGCTTCTATTTTCTTAATTGCCATCAGTAACAATGACGCAGTAATTTCGGTGACCGGCCTGGACCCAATAATAGGAAAAATATCTGCTTCTAATCTACGGATCACGTATTCAGCATGGCGTGGTGATCTTGCTTCACGCCAATCTGCCCACCATTGCTTTGCCACGGCTTCGAAACTATTCGCAAACCCCATCGCTTTTATTCGTTTTTCTTCTTGTCTAGCTAATGACAGATCTACTCCTTGCGCTAACAGCGCTTTGGTTTTGTCTCTGATAAGGCGGGCATTTTTAAGACTCACTGTAGGGTAAGTACCTAAAGACAGCATTTTCCCTTTACCAGCAAAGCGATACCGTAGCCGCCACCAACGGGAAGCATTCGGCTGAACGAGTAATAGCAGCCCGCCGCCATCTGCGAGCTTGAGAGGCTTTGTGGTCGGTTTTGTATTGCGAAGCAGAATATCTGTGAGCGCCATAGTGGCTCCGTGCGGGTAACTTTTTCACGGCTGTGGGTAAAATATCTGAAAGTTACCCACAATTTGCACTGGCTGCCCCTTGCTAAACCTGGGCATTATTTGCAACAAAAACCTCGCCAACCCTTTTAAATACTGATATTTTTTGTTAAAGCTTGGCAACGTTTGTGCTACAACTGGCGGAGGTGGTAGGATTCGAACCCACGGTACAGTCGCCCGTACGGCTGATTTCAAGTCAGCTGCCTTAAACCGCTCGGCCACACCTCCCAAAAAAACGCTATTGTAACTCAGGATTGCGCATAATATAACTCATACATCACTCTTTTGCCTGCCGCTTAAGCTCACAAAAACAAGCTCTGTAAATCGTTTAAAAAACGCTGGCCAAGCGGCGTTGGCGCAATCGTTTCATGGTCGCATAAAAGTAAGCCACGCGCTTCGGCGGCGCGTAAGGATGCCGCGATCGTCGTCATGGGCAAACCCGTACGCTCCGTAAAACGGTATACCGGAAACCCTTCTGGCAAACGCAATACGTTTAACATAAACTCAAACGGCAATTCATTCGCATTCACTTCATGCTCTTCCTGCACAAAAAGCGCTTGCTTAGCTTGTTCAATATAAGTCGCTGGATGTTTATAGCGGATTTGCCGAACAATCCGGTCGGGAAAGGAAAGCTTGCTATGCGCGCCTGCGCCAATCCCTAAGTAATCGCCAAAACGCCAATAATTCAGATTATGCTGGCAGGCTTGGCGCGGCTGCGCATAAGCAGATACTTCATAATGCAGGTAGCCAGCCTCTTGCATCCGCCCCTGGATCCATTCCTGCATATCAGCGCAGGTATCATGATCCGGCAAGGTGGGCGGGTATTTTGCAAAGCGCGTGTTAGGTTCAAGCGTCAGTTGATACAGCGAGAGATGAGGTGGGCTATACGAGAGCGCCGTCTCCAAGTCCGCGCGACACGCACTTAAGGTTTGCTCAGGAAGCGCAAACATTAAATCAAGGTTAAAACGGTCAAATAGGCGCTGCGCAACTTCCGTCGCGCGTCGCGCTTGCTGCCCATCATGAATGCGGCCCAACGCAGTAAGCTGAGCATCGTTAAAACTTTGTATCCCAAGCGATAGACGATTGACACCGCTGCTACGGAATTGGCTGAATTTCTCGGCCTCGAAGGTGCCAGGATTAGCCTCTAATGTAATTTCCGCATCCGCTATCAGTGGCAGGCGCGCGCGCACATCCGCTAAGAGCCGGTCGAGGCCTTTTGCCGACAATAAGCTGGGGGTTCCACCGCCAATAAATATCGTATGAATCGAGCGCCCCCAGATGAGAGGCAGCGCCTGCTCAAGATCGGCGCAAAGCGCATCGAGGTAAACCTCTTCTGGAAACTCACCGGTTCCCTTCCATTCATGCGAATTAAAATCGCAATAGGGGCATTTTTTTACACACCATGGAAAATGCACATAGAGCGAGAGTGGCGGCAATGCGCTGAGCCGGATACGCTTTGTCGACAAAAGCGGAGCCGCTATCCTGTGCTCGGTTGGCGCAATTGGCTGATCTGTGTTTACATCTGCACCCATATTACAGGCCTTTCATCCTCTCATTTTTAAGCCGCTTAATTAAAAGCTCGCTCGCCAGCGCGCGATGACTTATGGTGTTTTTAACTGCCGGCGCGAGTTCCGCCGCCGTCTGCCCGAGCTCAGGCAGATAAAAAAGCGGATCATAGCCAAAACCGTACTCGCCGCGCGCTACTTTTGCAATTTCGCCATACCAGCGCGCTTCGGCAATAATGGGCTCAGGATCTTGCGCGTGGGCGACATAAACCAAGACACAAATATAGTGGGCCCGCCGGTCAGGATGAGCTGCCAGCTCGCTAAGCAGCAACGCATTATTAGCGGCGTCGGTTTGCGCACCGCCCGCGCGCTGCGCAAACCGCGCTGAATATACGCCGGGCGCGCCTTGCAAGGCGTGCACGCACAACCCGGAATCATCCGCCAACGCCGCCAGGCCGCTAAGGTGCGCGGCATGACGTGCTTTAGCCAGCGCATTTTCAACAAAGGTGGGGTGGGGTTCCGCCGCCGGCGTGATGCCAAGCTCGCTTTGCGCGACTAACGGCAGATCTACTTGCGCAAGCAAAGCAGTAAATTCACGCAGTTTATTGGCATTGTTAGAGGCTAACACCACCTGATGCGGGCTTGGCGCAGCCGGGCTTAGCCTCGTAGAAGAAGAAAGAGTCGTTGGGTCCATCGCGGGCAATCACACTAAGTTCAAGTTAAGATCCAACGGTTTTAGGCAATGCCTAACCCCAACGCTTCCTTTTGTTTTTTGATTAGATCAGCAATGCCAATTTGCGCAAGGTCAAGTAACTGATTCATCTCTATGCGAGAAAATACCGCTCCCTCGGCGGTGCCCTGAATTTCGACAAAACCCTCTTGATCTGTCATCACCACGTTCATATCTGTGCCGCATTTGGCATCTTCATCGTAGTTAAGGTCGAGCACCGGAACGCCCTGCACCATGCCAACCGAAACTGCCGCCACCCAATCAATAACCGGCAGTTGGGCAATTTGCTGGGTGAGCAACAGTTGCGTGACGGCATCATATGCCGCCACGAAAGCACCGGTAATACTCGCCGTACGCGTGCCGCCGTCTGCCTGAATCACGTCGCAATCGATATGCAGCGTACGCGCGCCGAGCTTTTTAAGATCAAAGGCGGCGCGTAACGCGCGTCCAATTAAACGCTGAATTTCCTGAGTGCGGCCAGTCTGTTTGCCACGCGCCGCTTCGCGTTCGCTGCGCGTGTGCGTCGCACGCGGCAACATGCCATATTCTGCTGTAAGCCAACCTTGATTTTGGCCTCGCAAAAATTCTGGTACCCGTTCCGCAACACTTGCCGTACAGATCACTTTAGTATGACCAAATTCAACCAATACCGAACCTTCGGCGTGTTTCGTGTAATGGCGAGTTATGCGCACTTCACGCATTTGAGCTGGGGAGCGGCCATCTGGCCGGAGTGAGAGTAGATTCATAGACTTCCAAATTATATACCGCTACGCAACTTGAGCGCATCGATGCGCGACATCAAGGGGCGTATATCCTTTAAAATACACATTACCCCCGTCTCTTTGATGAAGATGAGTCTCCCACGCCATAATTTGGCGTTGCAACTTCGAGCGAGCATAATTGATGATTTATAGCATGACTGGCTACGCCATCGTCACCCACGAAGTACCCATTGTAGCGAATAGCGAGGCGCCAGCAATCAGTGTATCGGTCGAGCTACGCTCAGTGAACTCACGTTTTCTTGATCTAAGCTTCCGCATTCCCGATGAGGTCCGCGCCACGGAATCTGTCATGCGCGAAATGTTTACGCAAAAATTAGGCCGCGGCAAAGTCGAGATTCGCCTTAACCTGCAACGTAGTGAAATACTGCCAACCAGCGGTGCGCTTAACCATGAAGCGCTGACGCAGTTAGCGCTGATTGAAGCTCAAATCTTGAGTCACTTTCCTCAGGCTGAGCGGCTCACAGCCAACGAGATTTTGCATTGGCCTGGCGTACTAAGTAAAAGCAACGGCAAAACACCGGCAACAGATAGCTTGAGCGCGACCGTCATCCAATGCGCCCAACAAGCGCTTGATGAGTTAGTTGATATGCGCGCGCGCGAAGGCGCACAGC
The DNA here is from genome assembly GCF_003966915.1 of Mycoavidus cysteinexigens. Lineage (NCBI taxonomy): Bacteria > Pseudomonadati > Pseudomonadota > Betaproteobacteria > Burkholderiales > Burkholderiaceae > Mycoavidus > Mycoavidus cysteinexigens. Next base: position 574,651 of record NZ_AP018150.1, on the reverse strand, counting down.
TCGCCGCTATATTGCTTGACAAAGTGACTGAGATGGAAAAAATTGTCACTGAAATTACGCCTTGGGTGCCAGAATTAATCAACAAACACCAACAAAAGGTTGTCGAACGCCTACAAGAAGCGCTTGGCCTCGCCACCGCAGACAATGCGCCGGCGCTTATCTCGCGCGAGGAAGCCGCGGAGAGGATCCGGCAAGAAGTGACCACGTATGGCATTCGCATAGATGTTAGCGAAGAATTAACTCGACTATCCACTCATTTGCGCGAGACCAGACAAATCCTCCAAAAAGGCGGCCGGGTTGGCAAAAAACTGGATTTTATGATGCAAGAGCTTAACCGAGAAGCCAACACGCTGGGTTCAAAAGCTGCGGCTAAGGAGCTAGCCGATAGCGCGATGACCCTTAAGCTTTTAATTGAGCAAATGCGCGAGCAGATACAAAATTTGGAGTAATCTTGCAGCTTATGAGGGAGTCGCGGTTTTTTAAGCTATAGACTTTTTCTCGCGCTCCTCAACCCTGCGAGGCGGTATTTTTAATTTTTAACTCTAAGAGCCTATTTTTTATTTATGAGCCAGGCAACCCCATCTAATACGCCTCTTTGCACTACGCCACCCAGTTACTCAGCAGACCATCATCATCCTGGGCATTTGTTTATGGTGATCGCACCGTCTGGTGCCGGCAAATCAACGCTGGTTAACGCTTTACTTGCGCATGATACCGGCATCAGCTTATCGGTCTCTTATACGACACGCGCACCGCGGCCTGGTGAGGTAGATGGGCGCGCCTATCATTTTGTTAAGCAAGAGGATTTTTTCGCGCGCCGCGCGCGTGGCGAGTTTATCGAGAGTGCAGAGGTACATGGGCACTATTACGGCACCTCGCGCCTGTGGATTGAACAGCAGATCGAAAGTGGCCATGATGTGTTGCTTGAAATTGACTGGCAAGGTGCACGACAAATACGCCGGCAATTTCGTCATGCGGTCAGCATTTTTATTTTGCCGCCTTCGCTGGATGCGCTCGAAGAACGGCTAAAAAAACGCGGGCAAGATGCGCCCAATGTGATTGTGAGGAGATTACTTGCAGCAGGCAGCGAAATGGCTCACGCCGCCGAAGCAGAGTATGTGGTTATCAACGATAACTTTGCCAATGCACTGACCCAATTGCAATCGATTATCGCCACGACACGCTTGCGTTTTGCTTCTCAGTGCGCGCGCCATGCGCATCTTTTTGCGGAACTGGGCATTCATGCTGCGACGACGGATTAAAAAACAAAACGGCTAAAAACCCTACTCAGCACCGCTGATGTAAAATAGACGCATTCTTATAAAGGAAAAATTTATCATGGCCCGCATTACTGTTGAAGATTGTTTGCAAAACGCTCCGGACGCTAACACTAACCGTTTTGATCTTACGCTGGCTGCCACTTATCGGGCACGCCAACTCATACTCGGGCACGCCACTAAAGTTGGCAACCGCAATAAACCACCGGTAGCCGCTTTGCGCGAAATTGCCGATGGCGTTATAGATATTAACGAGATGTTGAAAAAAGTTCCGCTATAAGCACGCGCAGCAAAGTTAGTTTAAACTCAGCATCTACTTAATATATGGAGGCGAACATGAACGAGAACCCATCGTCTGCCTCCAAATTAGAAACGCCAGTGGCGCGCAAATATATCGACGTAGTGCTTGAGCAGTCGGTTAAGCATTTATTTGGCCCTACCGTCACGCCTGAACATCCGCGTAAGCATAAAGTCGTTTCAATCGCAAACTTAACCGCAGCTTTATCTGAATACCTCGAACAGTCAGAAATCGAGCAAATCAAGGTTGCATTCCATTTCAGCGATCAAGCTCATCTTGGTCAATATCGGCAAAGTGGCGAGCCGTATATCACGCACCCGGTCGCGGTTGCCGAAATTTGCGCAAGCTGGCGCCTCGATGCGCAGTCCATCATAGCTGCGTTACTGCATGACGTCATAGAAGATCAAGAGGTCACCAAAACCGAGCTTACCGAGCATTTTGGGCCCAAAGTTGCCGAATTAGTGGACGGGCTCTCCAAACTCGACCGCATGGAATTTCGCAGTCGGGAAGATGCGCAAGCGGAAAATTTCCGCAAAATGATGCTAGCCATGGCGCGCGATGTGCGCGTGATCATCATTAAGCTCGCCGATCGCTTGCACAATATGCGCACGCTAAGCGCCGTGCCGGCGGAGAAACGCCGCCGCGTCGCGCGCGAAACCATCGATATTTATGCGCCAATCGCACATCGCTTAGGTTTAAATAATACTTATCGAGAATTACAGGAAACCAGTTTTGCAAATTTTCATCCGCATCGTTATGCGACGATTGAAAAAGCCGTAAGAGCAGCGCGCGGTAATCGCCGCAAAGTGGTCAGCAAAATCTTGGAATCCGTGCAGTACGCATTTGCCGATGAGCAAATCGACTGCGAAGTGACAGGCCGCGAAAAAACCATCTATAGCATCTACCGCAAAATGCGCGACAAACAATTGTCATTTTCGCAGGTACTTGACGTATATGGTTTTCGCATCGTCGTCGAAAAACCGCTTGAATGTTATTTATGTGTGGGAGTGCTGCACTCTCTATATAAGCCCGTACCTGGTAAATTTAAAGATTACATTGCAATTCCCAAAATCAATGGTTATCAATCATTGCATACCACCTTGGTTGGCCCGTTTGGAACGCCCGTTGAATTCCAAATCCGTACCCGGAAAATGCATGATATAGCCGAGGCTGGCGTCGCCGCGCATTGGCTTTATAAGAATGGCAGCGCAGATCTGAACGACGTGCAACAACGCGCGCATCAATGGCTCAAATCATTACTTGATATTCAATTGGAAGCAGGCGACGCAAGCGAATTTCTTGAGCACGTTAAAATCGATCTATTTCCAGACGCAGTCTATGTATTTACGCCCAAATCAGCCATCATAACGTTGCCCCGCGGCGCGACTGCACTTGATTTTGCTTATGCGATCCATAGCGAATTGGGCAATCAATGCGCTTCAGTCAAAATTAATAATGAACTACTACCGTTGCGCACTGAGCTGCAAAGCGGCGATATTGTCGAAGTGATCACGGCCGCGTCTTCAAAACCAAACCCAGCATGGCTTGGCTTAGTGCGCACCGGAAAAGCGCGCTCGGCGATTCGGCATTACCTCAAGACGATGCGTTCCAATGAATCGGTGCAATTGGGCAAGCAGCTTATCGAGCAAGCACTAAGAGGCTATGGCCTGTCGTTAGACAACATGACGCCGCAAGCTTGGGACAAACTAGAGCAATGGACTCACCACAGCAGCGAAGAAATTTTCGCTGACGTTGGACTAGGCCGCTGCGTTGCCGCCGTCATGGCGAAGCGCATTGAAGTCTTGCTCGGGGAACATGAAGATGACGCCAATAAGAACCCCGCCACCAAGTACTCCGGGCCAAACCCAGTCACTTCAGGCGCTGGCTCTCCAATCCCAGTCGTGATTAGCGGCGCTGAAGGGATGTCAGTCCAATTATCGCCCTGCTGCCGTCCGATTCCAGGAGATGCGATCATGGGCTACATTGGGCTTGGCCTAGGGATGGCGGTGCACATCACAGACTGCCGCATCGCTCACCGCATTCATAAACGCGACCCTGAACGCTGGATCGATATTGCCTGGGCGCCCCAACCCGGACGTTTATTCGATGTAATGATTAAAATCCTCGTGCGTAAAACAAAAGGCGTTTTTGCGCGGATTGCAGCAGACATTACAGCAGCCGACGCCAATATTGCCCATATTTCAATGGACGAAGATTTCACCCAAGAATTTGTCGTGCTACGCCTAGTGATTCAAGTCGCCAACCGCGTGCACCTAGCAAATGTCATGCGCCGTACACGTATTAACCAAGATGTGATGCGCATCACGCGCGAAAAATCCAGCGAATCTCAACCTCAGCGCCGCAATGGCGGAATGCGCATTGAGCGCGAGCGGCCGGATTATTAAATTTTTAGCGCCCGCCGCACACTCTGCGCTCAAGGCGCAAGATAAAAATTTTTTTAGCTTTGGTCAGGGTATTGAATTTTAAGCACTTCAATTTGCACGGTACCGGTTGGCGTCTGAAGTGTCACCAGGTCCCCTAACTTGGCTTTGAGCAGAGCCCGAGCGATCGGCGCAACCCAACTCACATAACCCTGCTCCAGATTAATTTCATCCACGCCAACAATCGTGACTGAATGCTCAGCCCCATCCTCTAAAGCATAGGTCACCATAGCGCCAAAAAACACCTGATCTAAATTTTCCTGACAGCGGCTATCTACTATTTGCGCCTGATCAAGTCGCTGCGTCAAAAAGCGAATGCGTTTGTCGATTGCGCGCAAGCGCCGCTTACCATAAATATAGTCGGCATTTTCTGAACGATCCCCATTTGCCGCCGCCCATGCTACCGTTCGAACCACGTCAGGTCGCTCATGATCAAGCAGATCCAACAATTCCGTCTTTAATTTACGATAGCCTGCCGGCGTTATGTAATTCTTAGCCCCCACAGGTATCTGAAATTGCTCAAGCCCGACCTCATTTTGCTCATCGGTCGGATGCAATTCTCTAAGCCCTGCTGCATTCATCTTAAAACCTTTCTCTAATCTAGCTTTGCCACGCACTGCCAACACCCTCATCGAGTCTACATCACCCACTTTTTTTCACAAAGAGTCGCAACCAATTGTAGCAATCACTTGACACAAAATCAGCATTTATTCATAATCTCGTTTTCGCATTCAGCTAGATTTTTAAATGCGCGATGCGATGTACGCGGGAATAGCTCAGTTGGTAGAGCGCCACCTTGCCAAGGTGGAGGTCGCGAGTTCGAGCCTCGTTTCCCGCTCCAATTTATCGGTCTGCATATTGGGGCATATTCCCTTGCATTATTTGGCCGGCCATCAATTGGAAACGTAGATCGTCTTCCAGTCAAATTTGATCCTTGGCGGGATAGCAGAGTGGTTATGCAGCGGCCTGCAAAGCCGTCGACGCCGGTTCGATTCCGACTCCCGCCTCCAAAGACGTTAGCCTGTACAAGTCTTAGCCGGCTTGGCTTCTTGTCCCTTTAAACGGGAACCTCGACGAAGTCATCTTCCTCGGCAGAAATTTCGCTAAAATTTTCCTCATCTCTTTGTCTTTGTTCAATTAAACAAGCGTTTACTTGACTTAAACTCCGCGCACCTTGAATCGATAGATTACTTAAATTCAGCTCACTTTGAGATGAAGTCCAATATAACTTTGAGGTCCAGTAATGGATTTCTGCTACCCTACCTTTGACATTTTTGGAAATAGGGAGGTATGATCAAATTCAAAGAAATCTTTCGTCTTTAATATCGATTTCCTGCGTGCAGTAAAATATTTTAGAAATGGCGACACCTGCGCGAATTTATCCCATTCCAGAATGGCAAGGGGTTGCTTTTGCATAATCATTTTGGGCGAAGATCTAGGAAACGCTGAGCGCATTGACTTCCTAACTGTCGAAGAGTCTGGGACGGAGGTGGGAGTATCGAGAGGCAATTTATTGAGTTAGCCTGCCGATAACAAGGGCCTTGTAAAAAATGTCAAATGAAATTAGACCTTAAAGCGCAACAGTTCGGTACCCTGAATCGGCAAAAGTTGCACGGGATCATGTTTATGTCCTGTGGGATTTTTCTTTTTGCGGTGGTGAGCACGATTGCGAAAATTGTTTCGACGAAATACCCAGCGAACGAGATCATATTCTTTCGTATGTTATTCGGGATAATTCCCGCCGCCCTCATGTTCCGTTTTTGCAATATTCCAAAAAAAGCATTTACGCTACATCGGTTTTGGGAACATTTTCTGAGGGCAGTTCTGGCATTAGGCTCGATGGGATTATTTTTTTCTGGCCTGCCCCACTTACCCTTATCAGCTGCCGTGACACTCCATTATACAGAAGCAATCTTCATTGCCTTGCTTGCTGTTATGTTCCTAGGCGAGCGTCTACGCGTTCCAATGGTGATAGCGTTGGTAGCTGGATCTGTTGGCGTAGCTCTAATTGCATCGTTTAGTAGCGACGAGAATACTTCTTTACTTGGCGTGGGTTTAGTCTTACTCAGTGCTGTGTTTAACGCGGGTTCTGTAATCCAGATCAAAAAGCTCTCTCGTACTGAAGAGTCTGCGGTGATTGTCTTGTATTTCACAATAATTGCCACCATTTTTAGCGGTTGCTCGCTTTGGGTTTCCTGGACTGCTCCAAACATGACAGACCTCGGTTATATGGGGCTGCTCGGACTGACTGCCGGTACTGGGCAGCTTATGCTCACCATAGCATTTAGGAATGCAGCCGCGTCGATGCTTGCACCATTTAGCTATTTTGGCATTGTGTGGGCGATTATATTGGAGTACCTGATCTGGGGAGAGGTTGTTTCAATGCAGGCTATAGTAGGCTCGATTGTAATTATCGGGAGTGCATTTTATTTGAGTATGTCTGGTAAAAGCCGCGTTAATGAAGCGGCTTGATAAAGTTGACACACTCGAGGATCTAAAACTAGCGAAAAATCTTTTAGCCCACAAATAATTTTATCTCATCGAACAGACGATATGGATAAGGAAACGGTGGTTCAAATTGGGAGTAGTGTTTTAGCTAAAGAGGCTAATGCTCTGCATGAGATTTCCAAATCACTCTACAATAGTGGTTTCTTTGACGCGGTAAATCTAATTAACTCTTCAGATGGACACGTCATCATCCTAGGTCTAGGAAAAAGCGGGCATATCGGTAGAAAAATATCCGCGAGTTTATCTTCCACGGGCACCCCGAGCTTCTTTATGCATCCCACAGAAGCTAAACATGGGGATCTAGGAATGTTAACAAGCGATGACATTGTCATATTGATTTCTTTTAGCGGGAAAACCGAAGAGATAGTCAATTTAATGCCGACTTTAAAGCAACGAAGAATTCCTATTATATCTATAACAGGAGATGACAAATCTCCATTAGCGCTGAATGCAGATATATGTCTATCATTTAAAATAGAAAAAGAGGCTTGTTCATTTAACATTGTTCCAACTGTAAGTACTAGCGCAACCCTTGCTTTAGGAGATGCTCTTGCAATTGCTCTTATGGAATTGAAAGGCTTTTCTGATAAAGATTTCTCAAAAAATCATCCATCAGGAAGTCTGGGAAAGTCTTTAACGACATTAGTCTCTGACATCGTGGTCACTATGGAAGATAGCCCCTACGTCTATCCAGAGACCAGCTTAATTGATGCACTTGTTATCCTTGCAGAGAAAAAGTATGGTTTCATCGTTATCATTAACGACAAAGGGTTGCCATTGGGACTTCTCTCAGATGGAGATATTAAAGAAATAATAAAGCAGAGTCCTGACTTAGCAGAAACCAATGTATCTCAATTTATGAAAAAAACAATAAAGACGGTTAGTCAAAATACACTTGCGTCAAAAGCCGCTGATTACATGCGTAGAAATAGAATAACTGCCCTGGTAGCTGTAGATAAATCTTCTATGTTTTTTGGAGTATCAAATATAAAGGTGCTCGAAGAGCATGGATTTTAGAGAACGGACAACCCACGTCCTTACACACAACTATAAAGGTGCACCATAAGATATCGTTTTAACCAAACGAAATGGCATGAAGAAATGAGTTTGGAGGTTATTTCAGAGCCGCACTGGGCGATGTTCACATAGCCGCGCAAGTCAGCGCACAGTATTGTGCATCCAGAGGACATGGCCGGACTCAATTTCAACGGGCAGTCGATTGATGGTTCGGCGCTCCTGTCTTACAATGCCTAGCGTGGCATGCATTTGCACCCGACGTGTACGGTAAGACTATGAGTATAACCACTCATAGTCGCCTGAGAACGCCGGGGATCGTCAGAAAGCAGCATAACACCAGTGGGTTTCTTGGGAAGGAGGTTGCGGATTTTTTGTAAAATCCAAGTTGGGGTGGTGTCACGCAAAGGGTAACCCCTGCTTAAATAAAGTACGTACACGCTCTAAATCAGCAGCAGTATCTACGCCTGCAATAGGCGCTTTGTCCGTTACATATATAGCAATAGATTCACCATGCCACAGCGCGCGCAATTGTTCCAATGCTTCCACTTTTTCTAAAGGAGAGGGTGTTAGGGTAGCAAATCGGCGTAAAAAATCAGCACGATATGCATATATACCAATATGGCGATACACTGGCAGTTCGCTAACATAGGCTGCTTTACTTGCAGAAAAACCATTTTCTCCCATTACGTCCGGCCATGCATCACGCGCCCAAGGAATAGGTGCACGAGAGAAGTACAATGCATGCCCTTTGGCATTGATTACCACTTTAACTGTATTGGGGTTAAAAATTTCTTCGGGGCTACTAATGGGGTGCGCGGCGCTCGCTAACGCACAGCTGGGGTGTGCTGCTAAGTGAGCTGCCAATTCTTGAATCAATGTAGGATCGATTAACGGTTCATCGCCCTGCACATTTACTATGATCTGATCATCTGCCCAATCCAGCTTGGTCGCAAGCTCCGCGAGCCGGTCGGTTCCACAGACATGGCTCTCTGCTGTCAATATAACTTCTATATTATATTGCTTAGCGCACTCAACAATACGCGCAGAATCCGTCGCAATTATTGTGCGTTGCGCGCCAGATTTCTGCGCGCGGTGTGCCACGTGTATAACCATGGGCTTATCGTCAATATGGGCTAACGCTTTTTCAGGCAACCGAGTGGACTGAAGACGAGCGGGGATTGCTACATCAAAACGTATATTGTTCACGAAAAAACTCCTGGAATTGATGCCAAGTTAGCGTATAGATCAACCGGGCATCACTTTGACGTAGAGGGCATATCACAGCAACAAAATTTGCTTAAATGGCAACGCAAAATGGACTATTGCCAACCAGTACAGGCAATATTGCGACAGTCAAAGCAACCCGTATACCGATCGTTATGTATCCTTTGGAAAACCTATCGTACGATTTTTCCGTTTCGTAAGCAGCCCCCCTTCAACACCTTTTTAATTTCGACAGTCGCCCTTTAAACCGGAATCTCGACAAAGTCATCTTCCTCGACAGAAATTTCGCTAAAACTTTCTTCATCTCTTTGTCTTTGTTCAATTATACGAGCGTTTACTTGACTTAAACCCCGCGCACCTTGAATCGATAGATTACTTAAATTCAGCGCACTTTGAGATGAAGTCCAATATTGACCTTGTCCCCGAGAAACGAATCTCTTACTGAAGATTTAAAATCTAGTAAAGAAGGGGAAAATTGTCAAAAATTAAGAGGGCACGGTACACTCTTGAATACAAGCTTGAGGCGATGAGGCTTGTAGCTAATGGTCAGAGTGTTGCTGCGGTCGCCAGAATACTAGGGATCGCAGATCAAACGCTACACAACTGGATCAAAGTCTATGAAACAGGAAGCTTAGTTGGCGCAAGCAGCAGGCCGATCAGTGCGGAGCAAATGGAAATAAGTAGGCTACGAGCAGAGCTAGCACGGGTCAAAATGGAGCACGATATTTTAAAAAAAGCGGCGGTGAGTTCAACCGGTCATTGCAACACTATTATTTTTGCAAAAATAGGTTGAATCGAAAAAAATCCCCCACATAAGGAAAAGCCCCGCAGCAAAAAATTGCTGCGGGGCTTATAAATACTGGCGCGGCTGGCAGGATTCGAACCCACGACCCCTTGGTTCGTAGCCAAGTACTCTATCCAACTGAGCTACAGCCGCACACTAAGGCAGAGATTATAGCAGCTTGCTTTGAAGTTGAAAATGCCCTATTTTGAAGATTATTTCAATTTGCGTCATTCAATGGATCATGGGTGTTTGCCCCAAATGCCCGTTCGTGCAGTAACGCGAGTTGATCGCGTGCTTGTGCGGCTTGTTCAAACTCAAGATTTTTTGCATGTGTCATCATCTGTTTTTCAAGTCGTTTGATTTCTTTAGCCAGCTGCTTCTCGCTCATCCCCTCAAATTTTGCGCGCTCTTGGGCGATCTTCAGTTCAGCGCGCGCATCATCCACGTTATATACGCCGTCGATAATATCTTTGATGCGCTTCACGACCCCGGTCGGCGTAATTTGATGCGCTTCATTGTGCGCAATTTGTTTAGCCCGCCGCCGCTCGGTTTCGGCGATGGCCCGTTGCATCGAGCCGGTGATCGAGTCCCCATAAAGAATGGCTTTGCCATTTACATTCCGCGCCGCACGGCCAATGGTTTGAATCAGCGAGCGCTCCGCCCGCAAAAAACCTTCTTTATCTGCATCGAAAATCGTGACGAGCGAAACCTCTGGAATATCGAGCCCCTCGCGCAACAAATTAATCCCCACTAACACATCAAATACACCTAGCCGTAGATCGCGGATAATTTCAACCCGTTCAACCGTCTCAATATCGCTATGCAAATAACGGACCTTCACGTTATGCTCAGATAAAAATTCAGTAAGCTGCTCGGCCATACGCTTGGTTAACACCGTAATCAATACGCGCTCGCCAACCTGCACGCGTTTATGAATTTCGGCTAATACATCGTCCACCTGCGTGCGCGCCGGACGTACTTCAATCTCTGGATCAATCAAGCCGGTGGGGCGGACTAACTGCTCAACCACTTGCCCAGATACGCGTTTTTCGTAATCAGCGGGAGTCGCTGAAACAAAAATCACTTGGCGTAATTTGCGCTCGAATTCAGCAAATTTAAGGGGTCGGTTATCCAGCGCCGAAGGCAAGCGGAAACCATAATTCACCAAATTTTCTTTCCGCGCTCGATCGCCGTTGTACATGCCATTTAATTGACCAATCAATACATGCGACTCATCCAAAAACATCAAAGCATCCGGTGGTAGATAGTCCACCAGCGTTGGCGGTGGCTCACCCGGAGCCGCCCCCGATAAATGGCGCGAATAATTTTCAATGCCTTTGCAAAAACCTAGCTCTTGCAGCATTTCAAGGTCAAAACGCGTGCGTTGCTCAATACGCTGCGCTTCAAGCAACTTTGCTGAGCTATTGAAAAACTCAAGCCTCTCGCGCAATTCTGTTTTGATGGTTTCAATCGCGCGCAGCACTGTCTCGCGTGGCGTGACATAGTGAGAAGATGGGTATACGGTAAAGCGCAAAAGCTTGCGCCGAATCTGTCCCGTGAGCGGATCAAATAATTGTAATGAATTAATCTCATCATCGAACAAATCGACGCGCACTGCCATTTCTGCGTGTTCAGCCGGGAAAATATCAATCGTATCGCCCCGCACGCGAAAGGTGCCGCGCTGAAAGTCAGTTTCATTGCGCGTATATTGCATTGAAATTAGGCGCGCGATCATTTCTCGTTGACCCAACTTATCGCCGGTTCTCAGCGTCAGAATCATTTGATGATATTCACCTGGATTGCCAATCCCGTAGATCGCTGACACCGTGGCTACAATGATCGTATCACGCCGCTCTAGCAAACTTTTAGTCGCTGAAAGCCGCATTTGCTCAATATGTTCGTTAATTGACGAATCTTTTTCGATAAAAAGATCGCGCTGCGGCACATAGGCTTCTGGCTGATAGTAGTCGTAATAAGAGACAAAATATTCAACCGCATTACGCGGGAAGAAGTCACGGAATTCTGAATAGAGTTGCGCAGCCAGGGTTTTATTTGGCGCAAATACAATCGCTGGCCGCCCCAGCCGGGCAATCGCATTCGCCATGGTATAAGTCTTACCCGAGCCGGTTACACCGAGCAGCGTCTGAAACAATAAACCATCCTCAACCCCACTGAATAACTGCTCAATCGCCCCTGGCTGATCGCCAGCAGGCAGATAGGGTTGATACAGTTGATAAGGGGAATCACCAAAAGTAACAAATTTGGATTCGTCTAGCGTATCTTGAGTTTCCCGCGGATCAGTCATTTTAGATAAAATAATGGGGTTAGTTGCAATGCCATAGCGCCTAGCTCAGGTTACTACTTTGGTTTTTAGGCACAATGCCCTTATTCTAGTCTTTTATTCGAGTAGCTTTTATGAATCTCTTTTCCACCGTCGAACTCGCCCCGAATGATCCTATTTTGGGCCTCAATGAAACATTCAACGCCGATCCACGGCCCACTAAAGTTAATCTCGGCATTGGCGTTTACACAAATGACGATGGCCGTATTCCACTGTTGCGCGCCGTGCGTGAAGCGGAAAAAGCCCGCCTTGAGGCAGCCGTGCCCCGTGGTTATCTGCCGATCGATGGCATCACCGCTTACAACTCTGCGGTGCAGAAATTATTATTTGGCGCAGCCTCTCCTCTACTCGCGCAGGGTCGCATCGCCACGGTCCAAGCATTAGGCGGCACCGGCGCCTTAAAAATCGGCGCAGATTTTTTGAGACGTTTAAACCCAAGCGCCAAAGTCGCTGTTAGTAACCCCAGTTGGGAAAACCACCGCGCCCTCTTTCAAGCCGCAGGCTTTGAAGTCGTCAGCTATCCTTATTACAACGCTGAAACCCAAGATGTTGATTTTACTAGCTTAGTTAACGCATTCAATACCTATGCACCAGGTACGATTGTGATATTACATGCATGTTGTCACAACCCAACCGGGGTCGATCTCACTCCCGAGCAATGGCAACAGGTGGTGCACATTGTTAAAGAACGTCAACTGGTTCCATTCCTTGACATTGCTTATCAAGGTTTTGGCGTGGGCATTGAGGAAGACGCTGCTGCGGTGCGGCTGTTTGCTGAAGCGGGCATCAATAGCTTTATCGCTAACTCATTTTCAAAATCGTTTTCGTTATATGGCGAGCGGGTTGGCGCACTCTCGGTCATTACCTCAAGTGAAGCTGAAACGCTGCGCGTACTATCACAACTCAAGCTAGTGATCCGTACCACCTATTCAAACCCGCCGACCCATGGTGGAGCGATTGTTGCGGCCATCTTAAATAAACCCGAGTTGCGGGCGCTATGGGAGCAAGAGTTAAGCGAGATGCGCGAGCGGATTTTGTCAATGCGGGGCAACCTCGTTGCCAAGCTCAAACAATATGGGGCGAACCGTGACTTTGAATTTGTTAACCGCCAACGCGGCATGTTCTCTTATTCAGGCTTAAGCGCTCAGCACGTTGAGCGCTTAAGAACTGAATTTGGCATTTATGCGGTCAGCACCGGCCGCATCTGTGTGGCAGCACTGAACACCAGGAATATCGAAACCGTCGCACAGGCCATTACGCAGGTGCTCAATACGACCGCCTAGAAGAAACCTCGCCTCACGCGGGCCGCAGACCCACGAGTTTGAATTTAAGCTCCGGTACGCGGCCGCGGCGAGCGCGTTTACCTAAAAATGGCGCGAGCGCAGCAAGCGATAAGGTGGCTTCGGCCGGCTTTCCCGCTCGCCCAATACCCATTAAGACTAAACCCGCCGCTCCGAAAGCGACGGTTTGCAGCAGCGTCTCTCCAGCATCGAGTCCCATTAGAGTCACGCCGCGTCCACCGCCGGCTAAAGTTTTCAGCTCATCTAAGTTAAATACGAGCAAACGACCACCGCTTGATAAACAAGCGACATAGGCGGCCTGCGGCAAAAACGGCACCGGCAATAGCGGCATGGCCTGTGCATCGAGTGTCATAAAGGCTTTACCCGCCTTAACCCGACTCACCATGTCGCCAATCTTGGCGATAAAACCAAAACCCGTGCTCATCGAAAGTAAAAGCCGCTGTTCAAGTGGTGCGGCAAAGTAATGCAAAAGCTGCGTGCCTGCCGCCAACTCAAGCAACGAAGTGAGCGGTACCCCATCACCACGCCCACCGGGCAAGGTTGCAACCGGGATCGAATAAACGCGGCCATTGCTACCCCAGGCAATTAAAGTATCTGGCGTACGGCATTCAAATGCACCATACAACTGATCACTCGCCTTAAACGTAAATTGCGCGGCATCCAGGCCATGGCCCTTGAGCCCGCGGACCCAACCTTTTTGCGAAACAATCACCGTGATGGGTTCATCGACCACACGCGCCTCAATCACTGCGCGCCGTTCTTGTTGAATCAGCGTACGCCGTTCATCGCCGTATTGTTTAGCATCCGCTTCTATCTCACGTATCACTAAACGCTTCATCGCCGCCTCACTGCCAAGCAGCTCTTGCAGCTTGGCGCGCGCCTCGCGCAGTTCGGCTAACTCTTTTTCTAGTTTGATGCTTTCGAGTCGCGCTAGCTGCCGCAAACGGATCTCAAGAATATCCTCCGCTTGCCGCTCACTTAAGCCAAATGCATTGATCAAGGCGGGCTTCGGTTCATCCGCTTCACGAATAATGCGAATCACTTCATCCAAATTCAAAAAGACAATCAGCCGCCCTTCAAGAATATGAATCCGATCCTCCATCTTCGCCAGCCGAAAGCGACTACGCCGCGTGATCGTCACAAAACGAAACGCAATCCATTCACGCAAAATCTCTAGCAATGGCTTTTGACGCGGCCGGCCATCGGTGCCAATCATCACCAAATTGAGAGCAACATTAGACTCCATGCTGGTGTGGGCAAGCAGCGTATTGATAAACTCATCCACCTCGATACGACTTGATTTTGGTTCAAACACAAGCCGCACTGCCGCCTCCCGCCCGGATTCATCACGTACCGCATCAAGCAATGAAAGGAGATGCTGCTTCGTCTGTTGTTGTTCAGGCGTGAGGGTTTTTTTACCGGACTTCAGCTTTGGATTAGTCAGCTCCTCAATTTCTTCAAGCACCTTCTGCCCCGACGCATTCGGTGGCAACTCGGTAATCACTAACTGCCATTGCCCACGCGCAAGCTCCTCGATTTTCCAGCGCGCGCGTACTTTCAAACTGCCGCGCCCGGTCTGATAAGCCGCTGCTATTTCATCAGCGCTTGAAATAATCTGGCCGCCCCCCGGAAAATCTGGCCCGGGAAGGATTGCCATGAGTTCGGCATGGGACAGCTTTGGATTACGAATCAACGCAATTGCCGCTTGCGCCACTTCACGTAGATTGTGAGATGGAATCTCGGTTGCCAAGCCCACCGCAATTCCCGCCGCGCCATTCAGCAAGACAAAAGGCAAACGCGCCGGCAAGCCCCTTGGCTCTTCGTTCGACCCATCATAATTCGGCATGAAGTCGACCGTGCCTTCATCTAGCTCAGCCAGCAAAAGCTGGGCAATCGGCGTCAAGCGTGCTTCGGTATAGCGCATGGCGGCAGCACCATCTCCATCACGCGAACCAAAATTACCTTGGCCATCAATTAATGGATAGCGCAATGAAAAATCTTGTGCGAGCCGGACTAAAGCATCATAAGCAGATTGGTCGCCATGCGGGTGGTATTTACCCAGCACATCGCCCACCACGCGCGCCGATTTTACGGGTTTAGCATCAGCAGCAAGCCCCATCTCGTTCATGGCGAACAAAATGCGGCGCTGTACGGGTTTTTGCCCATCGCCTACTTCGGGCAGCGCACGGCCTTTGACTACGCTGACTGCATAGTCGAGATAGGCGCGTTCTGCGTAGTCACCAAGGGTTAGAAATTCAGTGTCTGCTCCGTTGGGGGCAGTGAAGTTGATAGTTTGCTGTTCCATTCAAAGTTTATATTGGGCTAAGCTAGGATAAGCTTCTAGCTTAGCCCAAATAATCAAGGCTCGTCTGAATTTTTCAAACGACCCCACCGGACAGCCTACCTAAAATTATTCTTTTTCAGAAGAGGAATAATGCTTCTTCCGATTGCATTTCAAAGGTTGGTCTTCCTCTTCCTCTTCCGCTTTCACTTCCGGAGAAGATGCTACGCCATTTTCCGAAAGATTTATTTCAGTTTTCTGGGTAGAATCGAAACCCGTAGTAGCTGAAATATCATCAGCTACCGTTGAAGCAGGAGTGGGATCAAACCAACGACCCCTGGGAGCAAAAATATCAGAACTTACCTCAACAATATAGTAGCCTGGCTTCAATGCTGGGGCTGCTGCTACTACGCTAACATACGTGTCCCTTCCTTTCCCGCATTTCATAAATTCAGAGACGTCCCACCCCTCAATCTGTTCGAAAGAAAAATCCCCATCAGCATCTACATTTACCCGTTTAATCTGCAAATTTTCTTTTGATACTTCTTCTTTCAAATCTAAATTGATATTTAAGCCTGGATTAGGGAGCGTAGCATAGTATTCAGCGTCTGCCTCAATTTTAAATAGAACTGGCGTCTTGTTCGAAAGGAAAAAACTTGCTAATTTTTCCCCCCACTTAGAATCAAGTTTGCTGATTTGAGAAATCTCCAAAATCTTAACCTTAGAGTTAGTTTCTGCTCCCTTACCATCAATCCGTAAAACTATTCGGCCATTTTGAGATTTTGCTATCGATGTTGTGCCCTCTGCCGGAGCATGACTCACATCTGCCGCCGACTCTCTGGTTGCTTCAGTATCGTTACTGCCGCCCCCACAACCCACAAGTGAAACGCTTACTGTCAAAACACTTACCCAAGCCAATTTCCTTAACATTTTTACTCCAATTGAAATTTTTAAAATATTTTTTTACTAATAAAAAATATCCAGCTTTTTAAAAAAGCTTAAATCAAGATAAATCAGGAAAATATTTTAATCAAGACCATATTGAGTTCTGTAGAGAATAATAGACATCTATCACTAAAGCCGTATCCTTACACAAAACTCTAAATATAGCCCGTAAGGTATGATTTTACTGACCAGACCAGATCTGTAAGCATCTCCACGTTGGCGAGTAGCCGGTCCAAAACCTAAATTTTTGGGCTTTGGGCACAGCCCCCTAATAGCCAGCCCTTTCAGGATGTTTAAGTTATCCTAAATGAGGAAAAACGAGACGCGAGCCAAAATTACCTTGGCCGTCAATTAATGATAACGCAATGAAAAATCTTGTGCGAGCCGGACTAAAGCATTATAAGCAGATTAACCGCCATGCGGATGGTATTTACCCAGCACATCGCCCACCACGCGCGCCGATTTTACGGGTTTAGCGTCGGCGGCAAGCCCCATCTCGCTCATGGCTAACAAAATGCGGCGTTGTACGGGTTTTTGCCCATCGCCTACTTCGGGCAACGCGCGCCTATCTTGACTACGCAGTCAGCCTAGTCAAGATAGGCGCGCTCTGCGTAGTCACCAAGGGTTAGGAATTCAGTGTCTGCCCCACTCGGGGCCGTGAAGTTGATATTTTGTTGTTCCATTTACAGTTTATATTGGGCTAAGCTCGAATGGGTGTCAAGCTTAACCCATATAAAATTAATCCTATTCGGAAGAATTCTGTGCCTCAGAATTTTCCATAGACTGTTCTTTAGTGCGGTCAGTATCCACTAACTGTAGATAGTGTACAAGGTAGTAGCCTTGCTCTGATACTGGAGCGCTTAATTCTACAGTGAAATACTCCACATCATTTTTTACCTCTTTTTTACACTCTAAGACCTGTGCCCCATTAATTAATTTACAAATAGCAACTCCATCCTGGATATCCAATTGACTAATTGTCAATGGGCCAGGTGGCTCATTATACAATTCTACTTTAACATTTAATTCAACTACATCAAACTGAGAAAACGCATCGCCTTCCGCTTCGATTTTATACAGAAAAGCAGCATTCTTTAATTGATCTGGTAGTGTTTCAAGTTGAATTTCAGATCTATCTCTGATTTTAAGTTCACCACTAAGTTTATTATCTACGTTTAGTGGCCCATGTTTAATTAAATTAAAGGCGGCACGTTTATCTTTAGATCCGCTATATTTAAACCCCTGATTCTTCCCTGAAAATTTATTATTCAGAAATTCTTTAGTTGCCTCAGTATGATTACTACTATCACCACCTCCACAACCAACAAGCGACATACTTACCACACCTACCAAAGCTAGTTTCTTTAACATTTTCATCTCAATTAAAAATTTAAAAAAAGACTTTTTCGTTTCCACAAATATTAAGCCCTTTAAAAAAACTCAACTTAAGATAAACCAGAAAAATATTTTAATCAAGTCAACATATTCGAAAATACAAATATGATCATTATTAATTGCATAATTTATAAAAAATACTTTTTATTATTATTCCAATCTGAGCAGTGATTAACCATCAAGGTGAACTGCTTGGGCTGAGGCTCGCTGCTGAATTTCATAATTCTAAATTACGCGCAGGATGAGGATGGATTTAAATAGAGATGCGTACGAGGGGTGTTTTATGGCCTATGTCAGATAAGACCGTGCAGGCTGCTTTTGCGAAAACTCATTAGGGAGCAAGCTGCCTTTTGGAACGAGCAGCACAAATATAATTGATGTCGTCTACGGTACGGCCTTCCACACGATGATTCAAAGTCATTTACATACGGTTATCAAGTCGCTGGGACTGTTTCGGGTTGATGCAGACGAGAAAGGGGGCGTGCGTGATGGAGCTGGCTGGAAAATTACGCGTGATATCCTCCATCAAATGATTCCAAAAGATCATGCTTTACATAAACTGTGGCTGCAATCAACTGAAGTTAAAGAAAAAGCTTTATTAACCATGCAAACTGTAGGGTCTTCTCGTGAGCATGCTTATGCAAAGATTCCGAATGTCATTCTTTATAATGAAGACAGTGAAGAAAGAAAGGCTCGTTTGCTTAACTAAACATAGCTTTTAAGTTATTGAATTTCCGCAATACGTTTAACAAAATTTTTTGCCCCCCAATTTGGGGGCAAAAAATCTCAAGTTACCCAAAAAGCAAAATTGTAAGCATCACCACGTTGGCGAGTAGCTCGTTCAAAGCCTAGATTTTTTGGCTTTGGGCGCAGCCACCTAATAGCCAGCCCTTTCAGAGTATTTGAGTTATCCTAATGAGAAAAATCAAGGATCGGAAAGAAGATGCTGATAAAATTGTTCGAATAAGCGACAGAAAAGATGCCAATAAGCGTAACGACGCGGGTTATTGATGGGATCAATATTTGGTATAGGGTGGATAGACGCATTAGTGACTAAATAAGTGTCTGGCGGTCGCTATTCCGCCATAACCTTACACGTCCGCTTCAACTTCATTCCCCTTCTCTTCAAGCCAGCCACGCCGCGCAGCCGCTTCACCCTTCCCCATCAACATCGTCATCATGCCTACCGTTGCCTCAAACCCCAGCGCACCCAAAGCAATTGGCAACAAACGCCGAGTATCAGGGTTCATCGTCGTATCCCATAACTGCTCAGCACTCATTTCGCCTAGCCCTTTAAAGCGGCTGATGCTCCATTGCTGCTCACGCACGCCATCTTTACTCAGTTTATCGAGAATAGAGGCAAGTTCACCGTCATCCAAAGCGTACAGTTTTTGCGCTGGCTTTTTGCCACGCGCAGGCACATCAACCCGAAATAAGGGCGACTGCGCAATACATAAATGACCGCGCGCGATAAGCTGTGGAAAATGTTTAAAGAAAAGTGTGATCAGTAATACTTGGATATGAGAGCCATCCACATCTGCATCGGAGAGAATACAGATCTTGCCATAGCGCAAGCCTGATAAATCCGGCGTGTCCCCTGGACCATGTGGGTCGACTCCAATAGCTACCGCAATATCGTGCACCTCATTATTCGCAAAGAGCCGTTCGCGCTCCATTTCCCAAGTATTCAGCACTTTGCCACGCAAGGGCAAAATCGCTTGGAATTCTTTATCGCGCCCCATTTTAGCGGAGCCGCCAGCAGAATCCCCCTCGACCAGAAACAATTCGTTGCGCGTGATCTCGGTCGATTCGCAATCCGTGAGCTTGCCGGGCAATACTGCTACCCCAGAACTTTTACGTTTTTCTACTTTCTGGCTAGCACGCGTACGTGCCTGTGCCTGTCGAATGACTAATTCGGCCAGTTTACGGCCGTACTCAACGTGTTGATGGAGCCATAATTCAAGCGCGGGACGCACAAAAGACGAAACCAAACGCACTGCATCACGGCTATTTAAGCGCTCTTTAATCTGGCCCTGAAATTGTGGATCAAGGACTTTGGCTGAGAGCAAAAATGATACCCGCGAAAACACATCTTCCGGCAGGACTTTAATCCCCTTGGGCAGCAAACTATGTAGCTCGATAAAACCCTTAATCGCCTGAAACAGTCCCTCACGCAAGCCAGATTCATGAGTGCCGCCGGCAGAAGTCGGAATCAGATTGACATAGGATTCACGTACCAGCGGGCCTTCCTCGCTCCAAGCGACGACCCAGGCAGCGCCCTCGCCTTCGGCGAAATTCTCGTCACCATTACGGTTTGCGCCAACAAAACGCTCATCTTCAAAAAGGGGAATGAGTAGTTCAGCGCCCGCTAGCCCCTCTTGTAAATAACTACGGAATCCATCTTCATATTGCCAGCGTTGTCGCTCGCCGGTTTTTTCAATGACAAGGCAAACCTCAACGCCCGGTAATAAAACGGCTTTTGAACGGAGTAACCGTTGCAACTCTCCTACTGGCAAATGCGCTGCATCAAAGTATTTTGGATCCGGCCATGCGGTGACTCGCGTGCCGGATTTTTTTTCACTGCGGCTAGCTGAGCGCACAGCTAACGGCTGAGCGAGCTCGCCATGCGCAAAACCTATTTGCGCCACTTTACCTTCTCGCCATACTGTGACGTCTAGCCGCGTCGATAATGCATTGGTCACTGATACGCCGACACCATGCAAGCCCCCCGAGAAAGTGTAAGCGCCGCCTGCCGCTTTATCGAACTTCCCACCCGCATGAAGCCGTGTAAAAACGAGTTCAACTACAGGCACGCCTTCTTCAGGATGCAAGCCAAATGGAATGCCCCGCCCATCATCCTCAACGCTCACCGCACCATCAATATGCAAAGTGACAATAATTTGCCGGCCATAACCACCCAGCGCTTCATCGGAGGCGTTATCGATCGCCTCTTGCACAATGTGCAAGGGGTTTTCAGTACGGGTATACATGCCTGGCCGCTGCTTGACCGGCTCCAAGCCCTTCAATACTTTAATCGACGCTTCACTATATGCAGGGAGATTTCTTTTAATAGCCATGAGGAAATAGGATAAGAATGTAGCGTGTTTTTACAAATGTTTAAGCAAACTGTATCGTTGGATGCGCGGGAGTTTGTCATTCATTAAATAACGCTTGGCTTAGAATTTAAGTGAGATTTTGGCTTTTCTATTTGGCTTCCAGCGCCTGCCAACGTTCAAGGGCTGCGAGCAATTCATCTTCTATCTCAGCATGACGCTCGGCCAAGCGCGCGCCTTGTTGTGCATCTTGCGCAAAAATCGAGCCATCTACAAGTTGTTGGTCGATGGCTTTTTGTTCAGCTTCAAGAGCGGCAATTTTATCTGGCAAAGCATTTAACTCTTGTTGCTGCTTATACGATAATTTAAGTGCGCGCCGGGTCGGATGGTCTGCCGCGCGATCTTTAGATGCGCTAGCGCTGACACTTTTAGCGGTTCTGGCTGACGTGCTTGGCGTGGCGCGGGCATGTTGCATTTGCCAATCGGCAAAGCCGCCTACATATTCACGCCACATTCCATCGCCTTCGGCCACAATGACTGAGGTCACCACATTGTCTAAAAAGGTGCGATCGTGGCTCACTAATAAGACGGTGCCGTCATAGTCGCCAAGTAAGTCCTCAAGCAGCTCGAGTGCCGGAATATCCAGATCATTGGTGGGTTCATCTAATACCAATATATTCGATGGACGGGCAAAAAGTTGCGCCAGCAATAGCCGGTTGCGTTCGCCGCCTGATAGAGATTTTACCGGTGAGCGCGCGCGTTCAGGCGCAAATAGAAAATCCCCTAGGTAACTCATCACATGCTTTTTTTTCCCATTGATCTCAACCCAATCACTGCCTGGGCTAATCGTCTCAAGCAAGCTTCTCTCAGGATCGAGTTGCGCTCTCATTTGATCAAAGTACGCAATATGTAACTGGGTGCCGGTACGCGCCCGGCCCTGATCGGGGGGCACCGTGCCTAAGATAAGCTTCAATAGCGTGGTTTTACCGGCTCCATTCGGACCGATTAAACCGATTCTGTCGCCGCGTGTTACCGTCACTGAAAAATCTTTAATCAGCATACGCGCGCCATAACACTTTGACACGCCATCGAGTTCCGCTACCAACTTGCCGGATTTTTCTGCTTGGCTGGCATTCAGTTTGAGATTACCTTGCACTGAGCGCCGCTGGGCGCGGGCTGCGCGCATTTCAACTAAGCGCCCAATCCGGCCTACGCTACGCGTACGGCGCGCCTCAACCCCTTTGCGAATCCAAATTTCTTCCTGCGCGAGTAGTTTGTCGAATTTTGCGTTCTCGATCCGCTCAACTTCTAACTGCTGGGCTTTTTGGACCTGATAAGCGCCAAAATTACCTGGAAAAGAGAGTAAGCGGCCGCGATCCAACTCAACAATGCGCGTCGCCACCCGATCCAGAAAAGATCGATCATGGGTAATGAACAAGACGCTGGCG
Source organism: Mycoavidus cysteinexigens (assembly GCF_003966915.1). Taxonomy (NCBI): domain Bacteria; kingdom Pseudomonadati; phylum Pseudomonadota; class Betaproteobacteria; order Burkholderiales; family Burkholderiaceae; genus Mycoavidus; species Mycoavidus cysteinexigens. Next base: position 552,338 of record NZ_AP018150.1, on the reverse strand, counting down.
CGTTGTGCAATTAATAACTCTTCAAGCCAGCGCATGCCATCAAAATCAAGATGATTGGTGGGCTCGTCAAGCAATAATAAATCCGGGCGCGCCACCAGCGCTGCACCCAGCGCGACACGTTTTTGCCCGCCTCCCGAAAGTGTCTGCACCAGCGCCTTGCCATCCAGCTCCAACTGCGTCAAAAGAGTCTCAACCCGAGCCGACCACTGCCATATATCGGCGGCATCCAGTTGGGCTTGTAGGTTGGTCATTTGCGTCAGCAGTGCATCATGCTGGTCCGCTTCATTGGTTTCGGCCAGCTGCGCAGTCACCGCATCAAATTCGTCAAGCAACGCGCGGCCGGCGGCAAGGCCTGAGGCCACTGCCTCAAATACCGTTTCGCTATCCGCGAAGACCGATTCTTGCGGCACATACGCCGTGACTAAACCTTGCTGGCGTGCGCTCACCCCATCATCCGGCGCAATTCGTTGCGCAACGATTTTCAGCAGCGACGATTTGCCGGCTCCATTGCGGCCAATCAGGCCAACGCGCTCATTAGTTTCGATTGAGAAATCGGCGCGGTCCAGCAGCGCCACGTGCCCAAACGCAAGTTGGGCACCGGTGATAGAAAAAAGTGGCATAGCGGCAGTTGTTCCAAGAAAACCGAGATTGTACCGCTAGCCCTTTTCTTAAGCTTAAATTGCTTAACGATTGACCAGTTTCGCTGGCACCATCAGGGTGAGCAAAGCTGCAATGAAAAGCATTGAAGCCATGACACACAGACCAATATCCATGCTGTGTGTTAGGTCTTTAATGAAGCCAATGACATACGGACTGACAAAGCCACCCAGGTTACCGCATGAATTGATAAGCCCAATCCCTGCTGCGGCTGCAATGCCACCCAAAAAAGACGTGGGCAAACTCCAGAAAAGCGGCAGCGAGCTCATCACGCCCATAGCGGCAATCGTCATACCACAGATCGTAATCACTGGACTATGACTCCAAACCACGCTGGTTATGAGTCCCAAACCACCCATCATACAAGCCGCGACAAGATGCCAGCGTCTTTCACGATGTTTATCCGCGCTGTACCCAAACAATGGTAAGGCAATCATTGCGGCTAGATAAGGAATGGCCGTGAGCAGCCCAATATGCAGCGGATCTTTAATTCCGGTAGATTGAATAATGGTGGGCAACCAGAAACCAACGGTGTAAAAACCCATAATCAGGCAAAAATAAATCAACGTGAGAAACCAAACCCGACCATTCGTGAGCGCGGCGCGAAACGAAAACGGCAGTTTGTGTGCGCTATCTTCTTGAATACGCTGAGTAAGCAGATCTTTTTCCTGAGTAGAGAGCCATTTTGCATGACTAATTCGATCCGTTAATATGAAAAACGCAGCGCAACCGATAAAGATGGATGGAATACCTTCAAGCAGAAAAAGCCATTGCCAACCTGCCAGGTTATGTACGCCATTAAAGTTCTGCATAATCCAGCCCGATATTGGAGCGCCAATCAATCCTGAAAGCGGCGCGCCTAAGGCGAAAATTGTTAGAATTTTGCCGCGTCGATAGGATGGATACCAATAAGTAAGGTATAAAATAACGCCAGGATAGAACCCTGCCTCGGCAATACCCAACAGAAGACGAAGCACATAAAAAGTAAATGGAGTCTTGGCAAACATCATGGCTGCCGAGATAATGCCCCAGGAGATCATGATGCGCGCCATCCAAAGGCGAGCTCCAAGCCGGTGCAGCAACACGTTGCTAGGTATTTCAACTAGAAAATAAGAAATAAAAAACAACCCCGCGCCAAGGCCGTAAACGGCTTCACTAAAACCCAGGTCAGCCGACATTTGCAGCTTAGCAAAACCCACATTTACGCGATCTAACCAAGCAATTAAATAGCTCAGCACCAGGAACGGCACCAGCCGCATCGTAACTTTCTTATATGCTTGCGCTTCTAAATTACTGGGCGCTGTAGGCATAGCAATGTTTCTATTAGACATATTGGTCCCCATTCCTATTTAATTTTAAAGCCATATAAAGAGCCAGGCTTGAAAGAAATATAATCTAAAATCACCTGAATTTGTGCCCGATACGAGTATAGCTTATAGAATCAGTTGTTTTATTCGCCCGAGGCTCAGACATATATAGCCGGTGACCTGCCGTGTGTGAGGCTTTAAGGCAAGGCGAAATCTGCGAGGCATGTGCGTCCCAAAATAATCGCTATATACTCATCAGTTCCCCTGTATTCACAAGCTGGCCTGTAATTTCCTGCACAACCTCCTTGACTGCATGAGCCGCGGGTATCAATTGCGCACTCCTTAACCAACACAAAGACAAGGACCTTCTAATCTCTGGCTGTATCTGATAGTGTGGAAGATTGGCATTTTCTCCGACCAAAACCGATGTGGGCAAAATCGTACAAGCTAAGCCTTCCCGCGCACACTCCAGTAAATGTTTCAGCGAATCCAACTCGACAACTACATTAACGTCAATACTTCTCTGCGCAAATACCTCCTCTATCTGATGGCGCAGTCCTTCTTGCGAATTACCCGGCAACACCAACGGCAAACTACCCAAGTTTTCTATAGGTATAATAGGCGCTGTGTCAGGTTGATCGACGCGTAGTAAACGTTGCTCTGGATAACCAATTAGAGACAAGGCTTCCTGTGCAAGTGGCAACGCTTCAATGGTTTGGCTACCGGTACTGCGAAACAGAAAAATAAAATCCAAGCGCTGATTAAAAAAGCGCTCCAGCATATATTCATTCAACCCTTCAAATATCTGTAAGCGCACTTCCGGGAAACGTTCTCGCACCGCTTTAATCAATGGCATGACAAGCCGAGCAGCAACCGTAGGCGGCAATCCGATTGACACCTTGCCAGAAATTTTTGCTCCGATTGATTTGACATCGTCACTGGCCAAAGACAATTGCCGCAAAATCGTACAAGCATGCCGATAAAGCACCCTACCTGCATTCGTTAACGCAATGCCTTTAGAACTACGATGTAGCAACTGCACGTCGAATTCCGCTTCAAGAGCTGTAAGTTGCTGACTGAGCGCAGGTTGCGCCACCCCCACAACTTCAGCGGCTTTGGTTAAGCTGCCATAGTCAACAATCGCTAAGAAGTAGCGTAGCGCCTTAATATCCATATAACCTTTTATCCAGATTTTGCTTATTTTTTATGTACAAGGATGATGCACTTAAAAGCCATGCGCGAGCATAGCAGCTCAAAAAGAACGTAACATTTTTTGGCCAATTGCAGAAGATCGCCATTTTTAGTTGATTTTAAAAGAGCATTATGCGCCCAGCACCCCACAAACTTACACGAAATGTTTACTTTTTAGTAGAAATTTTAACTCAATTGATAGGAGCTCGCTTTGATAATTGGGCGATTTGCATGTCGCTTGAATAAATGATCTGCCAAGCCATCTACTCCACGCATATTTCCCGCACTGCTTCGCGCAAAGTAGCAGCGAATTCTTGCGCACTTTCAGACAAAATCTCATCTTTACGAGCTAAAATCCCATATGGACTCATCTTATGACCGAATTCGATCGGCAAACGTCCCAGCACCCCTCGTCGGACGTATTCACTCACGGCGGAGCGCGACTGTAAAGCAATCATATTGCTCGACTGCAAAAGTTGCAGCGCCGGAAAAACCGAAGGCATCTCGGTCAAATTCGCTGGCATGGGGATTCCCGCTTGAGAGAAACTTTCTTCGAGAAGCTGACGCGATGGACTAGCAGGAGGCTGCAAAATCCACGGCCAATCTCTTAATTCATGTATGTTTATCTTCTTTCTCTTAAGCAGAGGATGCCGGCTATCGACCACTACCCACAGCGTTTCGTCGATCAAGGCCTCGAAATTAAAGATATTTTTTTGATGAATTTCCGTGAAGCGACCCACAATAAAATTAAATTTTTTCTGCTCAAGTCCAACCAATAATTGATCGCTACTCTGTTCGAAAAGCCTAACAGTTAATAATGGGCGGCGCTGCTTGATGATTCTAATGGCAGTGGTAACCACATTACCCAGAGAAGCCGAGATAGCGCCAATCGAAAGGTAGCCATACCCGCCATCTTTCTTAACATTAATTTCACCAACGAATCGTTCTAAATCATTCAACGCACGCTGCGCATAACGAATCACTAAAATGCCCAATTCAGTGGGACGCATTTCGCGTGGCAATCTATCAAATAAAGAAATACCCAGTAATTCTTCGAGATCGTGTAACGTCTTAGTGGCAGCGGGCTGTGTTACATTTATTCGCTCGGCAGCTAACCGCATATTTTTCGTTTGCGCCAGTGCGTCGAGTAATACTAAGTGGCGAAACTTGAGTTGCCTGCTAAGCGCCTGAAAAGTACACAACGCAGTATGCATATATCACTCTCAAAATCTTAATAACCAAATGGAATCAATCCTAAAGAAAAAATGATTAGATTGATAGCGCTTATGTAACTAAAGTATCAGAATCGAGATTAAACCAATTCGTAATTTTTAGAATCGTGCGTGAACACAAAAATAAGTAGCATTACGGGGATACTTACGATGCAACAAACTTCCTTAGCCAGCACTGAATTACTGCGGCCTAGCAAAAAATCTTGGTCAAGCTATTGGCACAAGCGCATGGATCAACGCGTCGGCATTATCCCATTGCCAGTATATTGCATCATTGTTGTTTGCTTGGGTGTTTTGTTTGCTTTACAAAAAATTCCTAACGATATTTCGGTCATGATTGCGATACTCACCGTGTTCGGCTTTACGTGTGCCGAACTAGGCGCTCGCATTCCGGTACTACGCCAAATCGGCGGCCCCGTGATTGTCACCACCTTTCTGCCCTCCTGCCTGGTCTATTACCAACTTCTGCCCAACCAATTAGTCAGCTCAATTAATGATTTCTGGCAAACGACTAATATACTTTACCTATTCATCGCTTCCGTGGTGGTGGGCAGCATCCTCGGCATGCACCGCCTGACGATTTTAAGAGGCTTCGCTAAAATCTTTATTCCTCTCGCGGTTGGCTCCGTCGCCGCGGCTATTGTGGGTACTCTCACGGGCATGGCCTTGGGCTTGGGCGCACATCATACGTTCTTTTATATCGTGATTCCTATCATGGCCGGCGGTATCGGTGAGGGTGCCATTCCTCTCACGCTCGGTTATGCCGATATTATGAACCTGCCGCAAAAGCAGCTATTCGCCCAAGTTTTACCGGCCGTTATGCTCGGCAATTTAACCGCGATTATCTGCGCGGGTTTATTGAACCAACTTGGTAAACGCTACACTCATTTCACCGGCAATGGGCGCTTACATACTGAAGACGATGGCGAATTATTAAAAAACCACAACACCGGCGTGGCTCCAGTGGAAAATATTGCCGCGGCTGGCCTGATCGCGATTATGCTCTATATTTTAGGCATTCTTACGCATAAGTTAACCGGCCTACCCGCCCCAGTCACGATGCTCTTTCTCGCGGTGCTCGCCAAGCTTACTTACGCAGTTTCACCTAAATTAGAAGATGGCGCACGCACCGTTTATCGTTTTTTCTCAACCGCGGTGACCTATCCCTTGCTCTTTGCAATTGGCATCACTATCACCCCTTGGAATGATTTGGTAGCCGCTTTCAATTTAGCCAATATTATTACCATTGTTGCTACCGTGCTGACTCTAACCTCAGTGGGCTTTTTTGTCGGGCGTTGGGTCGGTTTGTATCCCATTGAAGGGGCGATTATTAATGCTTGCCATAGCGGTATGGGCGGCATTGGCGATGTGGCGATTCTCACTTCCTCTAATCGCTTGCAACTTATGCCATTTGCCCAAATGGCGACCCGTCTGGGTGGTGCGCTTACCATCACCATTGCTCTCTTATTGTTAGGAAATTTAACCTAACACTTATCTCCCCAAGCAACGCTGGGCTATAGCGAAATTCCAAACTCATGCATACTTTATTGGAGTGGTGCTGAGGTGATCAATTATCACCTCAGCATTTTTGCATAATCCGGCCAAGCTACCCCTGACCAAGCTGGGTAAACGCAAAAGCTTATGCCATTCGCTTAAATACTCCTCAGTGCTGCATACTGGCTCAAACACCAGACAGAAGATATCATGCTGCCAGTTAACCTAATTTAAGCACAGGGCCAACCCTCTTTCGCCAACTTAGCCACTCACCTTTTTACTATGTCTTTTATTCAAAGCCTAACGAACGCCTGGCAGCGTAATGACTCATTACTCTGTATTGGTCTTGACCCTGATCCCGCTCGTTTTCCAGCCTCATTTAAGGGAAATTCCGATAAAATTTTTGAATTCTGCCGCGCCATTGTCGACGCAAGCGCGACTTATGCTTGCGCTTTTAAGCCGCAAATCGCTTATTTTGCCGCGCACCGGGCAGAAGCTCAGCTCGAACAGCTGATTGCCTATATTCATACCGAATATCCTGGATTGCCCGTCATCCTTGACGCAAAACGCGGTGATATTGGGAGTACGGCTCAGCAATATGCCCACGAGGCTTTTACACGCTACCAGGCAGATGCGGTAACCGTCAATCCTTATATGGGCTTTGACTCAATTGAACCCTATCTCGCCCATCAAGATAAAGGGGTGATTGTGCTGTGCCGCACCTCTAATCCAGGCGGCTCTGAGTTACAGTTTCTTAACAGCAACGGACGCCCGCTCTATCAAATTGTCGCCGAATATGCAAGCCAGAAATGGAATACAAATGGTCAGATTGGCCTCGTCGTAGGCGCTACGTTTCCCCATGAAATCAGCACGGTACGCAAGATGGTGGGCGACATGCCATTACTCATTCCAGGCATTGGCGCGCAAGGGGGCGATATTGCCGCCACCGTCAAAGCAGGGCGTACCGAGCAAGGTTTGGGCATGTTAATCAATTCCTCGCGCGCCATTTTATACGCCAGTAATGGCAGTGATTTTGCCGCAGCAGCGAGCCAAGCGGCGCGGGAAACCCGTGATGCAATCAATCTCTATCGTCGACCCAGTCCACTTAACTAGGCCATCTGCGGCACCGCAATCAACGTTTATATTGCCTACGGTATTTATCCAGAAACTGCGCTATACGCTCGATGGCTTCACGCAAATCGTCAAGGTTGGGCAAAAATACGACACGGAAGTGATCCGGGGTTGGCCAATTAAACCCAGTGCCCTGCACGACCAGCACGCGCGTCTCTCGGAGCAACTCAGAAATAAAACGCTGATCATCCTGAATCGGATACAGCACAGGATCCAGCCGCGGGAAAAGATAAAGCGCAGCTTTGGGTTTAACGCATGAAACCCCTGGAATTGCGCTCAGCATCTCATAAGCTAAGGCGCGCTGCTTAAAAAGCCGGCCACCGGGTGCAGTCAACGCTTGAATACTCTGGTGACCGCCTAATGCGGTCTGAATCGCGTATTGACCTGGCACATTCGGACATAAACGCATCGATGCCAAAATATTTAAGCCCTCGATGTAATCACGCGCGCGCTGGCGTCGCAATGGCTCTGCTAGCCCCGATAGAATCATCCAGCCAGCACGGTAGCCGCAGGCGCGGTAGCTTTTTGACAGGCCATTGAAAGTGATGGTGAATACGTCTTCAGAAAGCGCCGCGATTGATGTATGTGACAGTTCATCATAAATGACCTTGTCATAAATTTCATCCGCCAAAACAATTAAACCATGTTGGCGCGCCAGCTCAACCACCGCTTTAAGAAAATCTTCCGGGTACAGCGCGCCGGTTGGGTTATTGGGATTAATGATAACCAAGGCACGGGTATTTGCAGTGATCTTAGCGCGCATATCATCAATATCGGGCAACCAACCATTTTGCTCATCGCATAAATAATGCACTGGCGTCCCGCCCGCTAAGCTCACCGCCGCAGTCCATAATGGATAATCGGGCGCTGGCAGCAAAACTTCATCGTGATTATTAAGGAGCGCTTGCATCGACATGACAATCAATTCGGAGACACCGTTACCCAAATAAATATCATCAAGCTCTACGCCAGCAATACCCTTTTGCTGCGCATAATGCATCACCGCTTTGCGCGCGGCAAATACGCCTTTGGCGTCAGAATACCCTGCTGAAGCGTCCAGGTTACGCATCATATCCCGTACAATCTCGTCAGGCGCAGCAAAACCAAACGGCGCTAAATTACCGATATTCAACTTGATAATCCGCTGGCCCTCCTCTTCAAGACGCCGTGCTTCTTCCAGCACAGGCCCACGAATATCGTAGCAAACGTTGAGTAATTTGTTAGATTTATGAATCGGCTTCACAGCTCACCTCTACAGATATAATTTGGACAAATTGTAGCTTGTATTTATTTTTTCAGATCTTGCGGAAATAGCATTTTGAAACTACACCCGGACCCTTCATCAACGCACAACATTATCACCGCTTACGGCGCCGGATATGTTGAAATTAATCAAACTCGCTATGCTCATAGCGTTCTGGTACGGCCGACATCGCCTGTGCAAACCTGGCCAGTATCATCGTTTAATGCTTTAAGCGGCGAACATTTCAACCTGCTCGCGAGTGCTGCGTCAACTGAAGCAATTGAGGTCGTCATTTTTGGCAGTGGCGCACAGCTACGCTTTCCTCCTGCTGCGTTCATTAGCGCGCTGACTACACGCGCAATTGGAGTGGACACCATGGATCTTTACGCCGCTTGCCGCACTTACAACATTTTAGTGGCCGAAGGCCGCCGTGTCGTTGCTGCGCTGCTGATTGAAACCACTGAATCCCAGGTTGACACCCAATAAAAGCCAACGGATTCAAACCGCCAACTCCTAACCTACCTACGCTGATACCTCTTATGCATGACGCTTCTTCATCCAAGCTCTTTTCTCGCACTACGCTGCTTGTGTTGGGCGCCCTCTTCGCCCTGATCTGGTTTATGCAATTGAATCTCCGCCATTTGATTCCGTCGGATGAAGGTCGTTACGCTGAAATCGCGCGGGAAATGCTCATGAGCGGCGATTGGATTACGCCACGCTACAACGGTTACCTTTATTTTGAGAAACCGCCGCTACAAACTTGGTTTAATGCCGCGACCTTTGCTTGGTTCGGGATTGGAGATTGGCAGGCGCGTTTGTATACTGCCTTGTGTGGTTTTGCTGGCGTGCTGCTCGCTGGCTTGACTGGCGCACGCGTTTTTGGCGCACGCGCAGGGTTTTTTGCCGCACTTGCGCTCGCCTCTGCGCCTTATTGGAACTTGCTTGGCCATTTCAATGTACTTGATATGGGACTCGCATTTTGGATGCAAGCTGCTTTATGTGCATTATTACTAGCGCAGCGCCCCGGCCTTGCTGCTACGGCAACGCGCTATTGGATGTGGCTGTGCTGGGCGGCAATCGCGCTTGCCGTATTGAGTAAGGGTTTAGTAGGCGCCATCTTACCCGCTGCGGTACTGGTTTTATATACGCTGATTACCCGCGATTGGGCGCTTTGGAAACGGCTTCATTTGCTTACTGGCAGCGTCATATTCGCGGCGCTGACAGTACCCTGGTTCGTCCTGGTTCAACAAAAAAATCCCGCATTTTTCGAATTTTTCTTTATTGTGCAGCAATTTCGCCGCTATTTAACACCTGAGCAAAACCGCCCTGGGCCATTTTATTATTTCGCACCAGTGCTGATACTTGGTTTTTTGCCCTGGTTATCTATACTTTGGCAAAGTCTCAGGCACGCTCTTAAAACTCCACCCCAGTCGAATGGTTTTTCGCCAGTGAAATTACTGCTGGTTTGGTCGGTGTTTATTTTTGTTTTTTTTAGCGTTTCGCATTCAAAACTCATTTCATATATTTTACCCATTGCGCCCGCACTAGCGCTGTTGCTTGGCCATTATTTACCCTTAATTGGACCAACGCAATGGCGCCGACATCTGCTCGGCCAAACGATAGTGGTCAGCGCTGGCTACGTCGGCGCATTAGTTTTGGCCTATATGGGCGATACGCCCGCTGAAAATACCCTCTATCGCAGTTATCAAAGCTGGGTTTATCTTGCGCTCACAACCGCATTGATAGGCATTGCGCTATCCGCTTGGATTAACCAACGTAAGCATCCAGCGGCAACCCTACGAGCATTATGCGTTTACGCCGGTGGCTGGTTTATCGCTATTATGATTGCCGGCAACGCTCATGAAATATTCGGAAAAATACGCTCGGGCGCACCTTTAGTCAGCGCGGTGCAAGCCGAGCTGGCTAAACTGCCAGCACATACGCCATTTTATTCAGTGATGGCGCTTGACCATACGATGCCGTTTTATCTGCGACGTACCATGATCATGGTTCAGCACCAAGATGAATTGCGTTTTGGCATTGAGCAAGAGCCCGAAAAATGGGTACCGACGCTGGAACTCTGGATGCAACGCTGGCAACAGGATCAGTACGCGCTGGCACTAGTGCCAGTGAGGCTTTACGAAACACTGGTTGCGCGTGGTGTGCCAATGCGAGTGATCGCGCACGATCCGCATCGCGTAATTATTGCTAAACCAGCATAGCCCATATGAGCTTAAACAATAAATTTTAAATTAAAATTAAATTTGTTCCCATATAACCAGTCGCTAGAGCACACTGGGGGAATAAATTTATCTGATACTGAACTCACGCAGTGATCGGTATTGCAATGTGCGGTAAGAGCGTAGAGCATTGCCAGACCCAACTGCAATAGGCCAGTTGTTTGTCACGGTTACAGAGCGCGACTCTGGCATGAAGGCAATGTAAACGCGCTGCATTGTCTTCATCAAGCGCTCCCCCCGCCCCGTTACCTGTGAGGGTAGTAAACCGATGTTGCCACAGGCTTTAGCCGAGTCTCCGTGGCAAATTGATGGGTTTATGCAGCCGTACCGGCAGAACCGTTAGGCTTAGTCATATACCCCCCTCTCCGTCAGCCTTAAATATCTTAATCAACGCGATTCTCCACCGCCGCAAACATTACATTTCGACCGGCAGCCCCCCCCTTTGCCATCCACTTGCCTAGCGTCACGCCTATTCCGCCCCACCTCAGAGCAATTGATTCTATATTTTTATTACTATTAAAAGCGTGACTGTGTCAGGTTATATAAGAAGGACCTACCCGTATTTCTGCGCCACCATAACCCAAAATAAACCCATATTCAAAAAATTGTCTATTATCTAGTAACACTTATTTAAATATTTCGTGGTGCCAAAATGAGATCACTCAAATTTATTAATACTACGTCTTTAACGATAGCCATTGCCACTTGTGGCGCTGTAGGCAGCGCAGAAGCAGAGATAAGGGCCATAGAAGAGATAATCCAACATCAAGAAGAAATAAATTCCCAGCGCTCTGCTATACCAGCCTTGCCATACTTCGAAAGCCAAACAGATGCAAATTGCGCTATCCACGCTATTAATATGGCTCTAGGTGAGCGCTTTATCTCAACCGAATACTACGATAAATACACAATGTTTATTGGAGCTAAGTCTCTGATTAATAAAGAAAATCCAAATGAAGGGTATATAACAGAAAATCAATACCACGCGCTAGTTCATTTTTTAAATCCAGAAAATAACCTGGAAGATTTTAACGAAAAGATCAAGCAATTAGAGCTTAACTTTAATAGCGCCGCCTCCAACCTACCCAACAAAATAGAATTAGAAGACTACTTAAATCAAACAGGCGTTTTAGGAAGAAAAAAGGCCATCGAAAACGTTATCATTGTGATTAACAAAATTTATAACCTTAATCTCCCGATTAATTTAAACAAATTTAACGACGATAATTTAGCTCGCTTAGCTTGGGATTTTGAAAACGTTGCAAGTATAGTGGTTTATACGGATGATCATTTTTTCGTGCTACGCAAATATGAAAATAATTGGTATCAATTGGACAGTCTCCTTCAAGGTCCCCAAATTCTTCTAAACGACAATCCTATCAATTGGCTAGATGAATTTACCTTAAATCATGATGAGACTCATATTATTTACTTTACTTCAGCACAAATTGAAGCAGCAAAAAATGCTCTCCATACAAAATCACCGCATCTTTCTAACGAAATTCCGTTTCACCTTCCAAAATCTGTGTTCGACTCACTTCCCCCAATGCTCTCGCCTGAGCCAAGCGAAGCTACTTTTAACGAACAAGAAATCTGGTATTTCCCACACTATGACAAAGCAGATTATAAAAATATCGCAAACGAGGTTGTGCATATGGCTTTAGGGACAGAGCTTATTACTCCAGATGATTATGAGCGTTACCTGAATTTAATTGCGATCAAAAACAATCCTCATGTTTCAGGCCGACAACGTAGGCTTATGCGCAAATATTATGATGCGGGAGAATCAACAGGCGAATTCTATACACGAGAAATGTTGGAAGAAGCCTGGGATCTAGCAGCTTACAATGACGCTCTTTTATACAAAGAGTATCTCCACCAAACAGGTGTTTTTGACCAAGACAAAAATATTTATAACGTCATTAATACGATTAATGATCTTTATGATCTAAAAATTCCAAACGAATTCAATATAGAAGCAAACGCTAATGTGGCGAACGCTGAGCGGATGATTGTTGATTTAGATGGATCTTTTGTAGTGCTGCGCCGCGATCTTAATGATAAATGGTGGTTATTAGATATTCTGGCGCAGAATCCAAAATTACTTTCAGAGGGCCCTAAAAATTGGTTGCAGAAGACCGCTCAATTTTTTCCCAATATAAAGCTGTTATGTTTTACCGTAGATGACATTCTCAAGCTAGAAAGCCCGACTAAAAATCTTCCCACCCCCTTCGCAGACTCTATGACCAAAAGCGATCCATTCGGCAGGGATTTTGTCGAAGAATTTTTTTACCTACCCTCACTAAGTCCATTAGAATTGCAGTATATTAGCGAAGAACTTTTTTCAGAGCAGCCCGCATTTCAAGATAACACTTATAAATTCTTACATGAATTTATCCTCAAGCTGTTTAGACAAGGTGGAGGAGACAGAAGTAAAATCTTAGAGACTTTTAACGCTTTCATCGAGCAGATCCCAGTATCTAATTCCACTTCTAGTTCTACCTCTACTTCTGAGAGAAAATACAAAGAAGAAATCAATCCAGACACCATTAAAGCGTTTAGAGAAGCGGCAGCAAAATGGGGCCTTGAACAAACCAATCAGCAGCCTCATTAAAGCCATCTCATTACATATGCGTGAGAGATCTGCCAAAGTTACATTCGGACGCCCCCCCCCCCTGGCAAACGCGGCGCATAAGCTGGCAAAACTGCCAGCTTATGCGCCATTTTATTGGGTTATGATGTTGTGGCCAATACGATGCCGTTTTATCTGCGGCATACGATGATCATGGTTCAGTACCAAGATGACCTAAGTTTTAGCATTGAGCAATCGGCTGAAAAATCGCTGTCAATACTTGAGTTCCGAATTCAGCGCTGACTTTATTCATACTAATCCGCAAAGTAATTTCAAATAGAGAACCTTAATTTTCCAAAAAAACAACAGATTTCGCCTTTAAAATTAAGTATTTATTATTATAATAAAAGTTCAAGTTTAATTAGGCACTTATCATGCAACCTTCTAAGCTTTTTGGAATAATTATACTACAGCTGTTTTTTGTTTCAGCGTGCGGCGGGGGAGGCGAAAAAAATAGTAACAAAAAAACTATAGCACAGCCTCAGATAATAGAAAAACCTTATTTTGATATAGAGACAACTGGAAATTGCGCTATTCGTGCTGTCAATTGGGCCTTAGGAAATAGGCGTTTTATTTCTCCCAAAGAGTACTATGAATATATGGAAAATCAGAGCATGGACGATCCACGTTTTTCTGAAGAACAACGATGTCTGCTTCGCGCGCATTTTAAGGACGAAACAAAAAAATATAGCTCTATTGCTCTAAAAAACTTAGAAGAGGCCTTCGATAAAGCCAAAATTTCTTCTTCAGCCTCCTTTGATCCAACATTCAAGACCCTTATGACAGAGCGCGGCCTTTTGGGTCATAACAAAGCGATTGAACATGTTATAGATGTAATCAAATTTAAGTTCGGATTAGAATTTCCAACTATTTTGGAAAAATTTGATGACGCCCTTGCCAAAGAAGATTTTATAGATGCCAAAGGCTTAATCATTCTCACAAATAGCCATTTTGATGGATTTTACAAAGATGAAAATAATATTTGGCACAAAAAAAATGGTGATCAACTTTCTACTAATCATATTGATTATATTACACAGCTAAAAGCAGAGTTAACGCTTGATTCGCCTGATTTAATTTTAGACTCCCGCATTCTTTACTTTCCTCCGCGCATTGTAGAGTATCTTCAAAATGCATTAGATATAGCCTCGACCTCTTGATTTATGTTCCTGCTTAATCTCTACAGCCAGCCCTCCGCCTTCTTACACTGGCCCAGCACCACACTTAACTTGCCACAGCTTAGAGTAGTAGCGAGCGTAAATATGAATCTCTCCCGACAGATAACGTGATCTGCTCATTATTTTCCTGAGTGACATGAAAACCATAACCCCTATACACTATTTACCGATATTAAGAGCCTAACCACTTATACCATCTGGATATTTTCATGGGATATACAAAAACGATAATGCTGTATGAGGTAAAAAGAATAATAAATAACTCTTTAAACTATATTTACAACATTGAAAAACCAATAAACTAATCAGATAATTCAGAGGAAATTTTATGCTATTTATTTTATTTCACAATAAGCTGAAGGCGCACAAATTGCATTAAAAATAGACCAAATTTTCAGAGAATACCCCCACCATTCACCCAATACTCTAAATCAGACACATCATTAAAATAAGGTTACTCACTAATGATACATTTGCACTGTACCCATAGAGTTCGGATGAAAACAATAAAATTTATTGCTACCACCTCATTAATAACAATTAATGTCGCTTGTGGTGGTGGAGGCGATGAAAAAAAAGCAGAAGAAATAAAATCGCAAGACTCTAAGTCACTATTCTCTGAGGCATTATCATTACCGTACTTTGAAAAACAAACAGACGAAAATTGCGCTATTCATGCTACCAACATGGCTTTAGGCGACCATTTCATCTCACCTAAATATTACGACAAATATACAATGCTGATTGGAGCTAGAGAAGTTGCCACTACAGGATTTTTCGAAGAGAGACTTATTTCACTGAATCAATACCAAGCGTTAGTTAATTTCCACCGAACAGAAAATGAATCCGAAGATCTTCATATTAGAATTGAAAATCTAAAACGTCAGTTTAATGAAATTAAATTAGCTGCTCCCGGTGCCATCGATTTTTCAACATATTTAAATTACACAGGAATACTAGGGGGAATGAAAACAGTCGAAGAAGTTATTGTTGCAATTAATGGAATCTACTATCTAAATTTACCAGATAGCTTAGATAATTTTAATGAAGATAATAAAAATAATTTATTGCACAATTTAGAGAATATTAGCAGCTTAGTTGTTTATTATACTTCTGAAGACGTCCCTAAGGATGCCCCTTCTAGTGGAGATGGACATTTTTTTGCATTGCGCAAATATCAAAATTTTTGGTATCGCTTGAATAGCCTTTATCAGGGTCCAGAAATTATTTCAAACAATAATCTGATTGATTGGTTAGAAGAATTTAGATTGAATCATCATAATGTTCGTACGATTCAATTTACTTCAGCACAACTCGAAGAGGCAAAGAAAGCATTAATTAGAACACCACCGAGCGTTATTGACAAACGTTTTTCCAGTTTTTTAAGGCCCGAATTTGCCTTACACTCCGCCATTTCTTCGTCGGTGATAAGCGGAGTTCCTTCTAACGAACAAGTACCATCTAATTCTTTACTAGAGTTGGCATCTCCACCCTCTTCATTGACACTAAGCCAGGGCTCTCTTAACAAAACCGTATATTTTGAAAAATATGATCAAGAGGCCCCCCAGGATATTGCTCTTGGTATTGTGCATATGGCTTTAGGGGAACATCTTATTACTCCAGAGACTTTAGGGGAGCAACGTCTTATTACTCCAGATGAGTATGAGCGCTACATGAATTTGATTGCTATCAAAAACAATCCTCAGGTTTCCGGTCGACAACGTAGGCTCATGCGCAAATACTATGATGGCGGCAAAATAACTGGCGAGGTTTGCACACAAGAAGATTTGGCTGCAGGCTGGAATCCAACGCCTAACGGTAACTCTATTTCATACACAGAGTATCTCCGTCAAACAGGCGTCTTTGATCAACAAAAACACATTGAAAATGTCATTCGCACGATTAATGGACTTTACAACCTAAACCTTCCAAATAGATTTGATATAGTATCAAATGCTAACTTTGAAAAGGCTGAGCGCATCATTGTTGATATATATGGGTCTATTGCAGTGCTACGCCGCGATGCTGAGAATAAATGGTGGTTATTAGATAGCCTGGGAGAAGGTCCAGAATGCATTTCAGAAGATCATAAAAATTGGTTAAATTATGCGGCGCAAATTTCTCCCACAGCAAATATTTTATGCTTTACTTCAGAAGATATTTTAAGCATAAAAAATTCTACTAAAAATCTTCCCGAGTTATTCAAAGACTCTATTACTAACAGCGATCCATACGGCGAAGATTTTATCGAAGAGTATTTTTATCCACCTACTATAGATTTTTCCGAATTACAGAATATCAGCAACGATCTCTTTGTAGAGCAGCAGGCATTTCGAAATGACACTTATAAATTTTTATGTGATTTTAATGCTAGGCTATCTGCACGATATGGTGTAAATAGAAGTCAAATTTTAAGGATTTTTGCCTCTTTCCTCCATCAGACTCCAAGATTGGACTTCCGTTCTAGGAAAACTCAAATCAATAAAGCCACCATTGAAGCGTTCAAGAAAGCGGCAGAAAAATGGGGAGTAGCGCAAGTCCATTAGCAACCCCATTAAAGTACTGTCTAGTATCATCCTAGAAAAGGATTAGAATTTGAGCTTAATCATTTTCTCTAATATTTTCGCATGAACCCCATTGCTCTCTCCTGCATCTTAAGCGGCGTCCTCCTCAACACCAGCGCCCAACTCCTCCTCAAAGCAGGCGTCAATGCCGTTAGCCCATTTGAATTCAGCCGCGCAAATATTGTGCCTATTGGGCTACAGTTGATGGCGCAATGGCCGATTATTGGCGGCCTCATCTGTTATGCTTTCAGCCTGGTCGTCTGGATCATTGGCTTATCACGAGTGGATGTGTCAATCGCTTACCCAATGTTATCGCTAGGTTATGTGTTAAACGCGCTGCTCGCCGCTTATTTTTTTGGCGAGACGCTTTCGCTACAACGCTTAATAGGCACAGGCATCATTTTACTTGGCGTTTACGTGTTAGCTCGAGGTTAATCCTTACCGCGGTGACGCTCGTCGCTGACTAGCTCCCCTATTTAATTTGAAGGATTTCTTGATGGATCAAGAGTTTCTGCCTTTTACCCGCCCGACAATTAATGAGGAAACCATCGCCGGCGTGGCTGATGTTTTGCGTAGTGGCTGGATTACAACGGGTGCCCAGAATCTCGCCTTTGAGGCGGCTTTATCCGAGTATGTTGGCGGTCGTCCGGTCCGTACTTTTAATTCTGGCACCGCCACCCTTGAAATCGGTTTGCGCATTGCGGGCGTTGGCCCAGGCGACGAGGTCATCACCTCACCCCTCTCTTGGGTTGCAACCAGTAATACAATTCTCGAAGTTGGCGCGACCCCGGTTTTTGTGGATATTGATCCGTACACACGCAACCTTGATCTGAATTTGCTAGAGCAGGCGATTACGCCTCGCACTAAAGCGCTGATGCCAGTCTACCTTGCTGGTCTGCCAGTTGATATGGATCGCCTCTACGCGATTGCACGCCAACATGGGCTGCGGGTGATTGAAGACGCCGCTCAAGCGCTCGGCTCAAACTGGCGCGGCCAACGAATTGGCGCCATAGGCGATTTAGTCTCGTTTAGTTTTCATGCGAATAAAAACCTTACGTCGATCGAGGGCGGCGCGTTAGTGTTGAATAATGAGGCCGAAGCCCGTTTAGCGCAGAAATACCGTTTACAGGGCGTAACCCGTAGCGGCTTTGATGGCATGGAGGTCGACGTACTGGGCGGTAAATTCAATCTATCCGATGTTGCCGCCCGTGTCGGGCTTGGGCAAATGCCGCATTTGGCGCATTTTAACGAGCAGCGGCGGGAGCTCGCTCGCTATTATTTTGAATGTTTCGCTAACGGCGCAGCGGTGACGCTTGGTGTAGAGCTGCCGCCGGAGGATTTTGAGCATACCAATTGGCATATGTTTCAGATTGTGCTGCCGCTGCCAGCGCTTAAACTTGACCGCGCCGGTTTTATGGCTGAGTTGCATGCCCGCGGCATCGGCAGTGGCGTACACTATCCGGCGATTCATCTTTTCAAATTATATCGAGAACGCGGCTTCACCGTGCATAGGTTTCCGCATGCCGAACGTATCGGCGCTAGCACCGTGACTTTACCGCTGTTTCCAGCTATGCAGCTAGCTGATGTTAAACGAGTCGTGACTGCCGTAAATGAAATCTGCGAACACTCCTCACTCACTCATTAGAAAAATGAAAACACCTGAATTATCCGTTGTCATCCCAGTTTATAACGAAGAAGCAGGGCTTAATGCATTATTTGCTCGTTTATACACGGCGCTAGATGCGCTAGCGCTGCCCTATGAAGTGATTTTTGTAAACGATGGTAGCCAAGACCAATCCGCAACCCTGCTGGCCAATCAATTTCGCATACGGCCCGAGAACACCCGCGTGATTTTACTCAACGGCAATTATGGTCAACATATGGCGATTCTTGCCGGCTTTGAGGCCGCGCGCGGCGAAATTATTGTGACGCTTGATGCCGACTTACAAAATCCACCCGAAGAAATAGGCAAACTCGTGCAAAAAATGCACGAAGGCCACGATTACGTTGGCACTATCCGCCGCCAACGACAAGATAGCCTATGGCGTCGTAAAGCCTCACGCGCCATGAACCAACTGCGCGAGCGTATTACGCATATCCGCATGACCGATCAAGGCTGCATGATGCGCGCCTATAGTCGCCACATTATCGATACGATCAATCGCTGTGGCGAGTTAAATACGTTTATCCCGGCGCTAGCTTATACTTTTGCCCAGCGCCCAGTAGAGATCGAAGTAGCCCATGAAGAGCGCTTTGCCGGCACCTCAAAATATTCATTTTATAGCCTAATGCGGCTTAATTTTGATTTAGTTACAGGTTTCTCGGTGGCGCCGTTGCAATGGTTATCATTCATTGGCCTCTTGCTGTCATTGGGTTCCGCCGGACTCTTTATCTTGCTTATCGTGCGCCGCTTTATCGTCGGCGCTGAAGTACAAGGGGTCTTCACGCTATTTGCGATTACGTTTTTCTTATTTGGGGTAATTATCCTGGCTCTGGGTCTGCTGGGCGAATATGTCGGCCGCATCTATCAGCAAGTGCGCGCGCGGCCGCGTTATTTAATCCAAACCGTGCTTGAAACTAGCGCTAACCCGCCTTCCACCTCTCGCCCATCATGACTTTTCGCGCGGTTGTCTTTGCCTATCATCAAGTTGGGGTGCGTTGCTTACAGGTCTTACTTGCGCGCGGCGTTGAAGTCGCCTTGGTTGTCACTCACCACGATAATCCGGCGGAAAATATCTGGTTTGACAGTGTTGCTGCGCTTGCCGCCGAGCATCGGCTGCCCACTATAATGCCCACTGAGGCAAACTCTAGCGAGTTAAGCGCTGCCGTGCGCGCCGCCAATCCTGATTTTATTTTTTCTTTTTATTACCGGCATATGCTCAGTCCCGAATTGCTCGCTTTGGCGCGCCACGGGGCATTTAATATGCATGGCTCACTCTTACCAAAATATCGCGGGCGCGTGCCGGTGAATTGGGCTATCTTGCACGGTGAAACGGAAACCGGCGCAACGCTCCATGAAATGACCGCCAAACCGGATGCTGGCGCTATCGTCGCGCAAACGGCGGTGCCGATTTTACCGGATGACACGGCAACCCAAGTCTTTGACAAGGTCACAGTTGCCGCCGAGCAAACTCTTTGGAATAGTTTACCTGCGTTACTGTCGGGGAAGGCCCCACGGCTGCCCAATATCCTTGCCAATGGTAGTTATTTTGGCGGCCGCAAACCGGAAGACGGGCGCATCAACTGGCGCCAGCCCGCTCAAACTATCTATAACTTGATCCGCGCAGTAGCTCCGCCATACCCTGGCGCTTTTACTGAAATAGAGGGTAAACGCTTAGTGATTGCGCGCGCCCGGCTGGCCCCAAGCGAGCCGTTAAGCGGTGCAAATTTGCCGCTGGGCTTGCAGATAGTGGATAATACGCTATTTGGCCTATGCGGCGATGGCCGCGCTATCGCTATTCACGAATTGCAGCACGAAGGACGCCTGATTAGCCTCGCTGAGTTTGCACAGCTGACACATACTTAGCCCAGGCTCTCTTCAAATGCTGCGCCCTATTTCTTTGTTTTCGATCTCATGAAAAAAGTTCTCATTTTGGGTGTTAATGGCTTTATTGGCCATCATTTATCTAAGCGTATTCTCGACACCACCGATTGGGAAGTGTTTGGTATGGATATGCAAACAGATCGCCTAGGGGATCTGCTGCAACATGAAAGAATGCATTTTTTCGAGGGTGATATCACCATCAATAAAGAATGGGTTGAATACCATATCCGCAAATGCGATGTGATTCTGCCATTGGTTGCGATTGCGACTCCGGCCACTTATGTAAAACAGCCGCTGCGTGTATTTGAGCTCGATTTTGAAGCGAATTTACCGATCGTGCGCTCAGCCGTTAAGTACGGCAAACATCTGGTTTTTCCGTCAACCTCTGAAGTCTATGGCATGTGCGAGGATAGCGCATTCGATCCGCAAAGCTCATCCCTCGTCTATGGTCCAATTAATAAACCACGCTGGATCTACGCCTGCTCCAAGCAATTGATGGACCGCGTGATTTGGGCTTATGGCATGCAAGAAGGGTTGCGCTTTACTTTGTTTCGGCCTTTTAACTGGATGGGCCCGGGACTCGATTCAATTCATACACAAAAAGAAGGCAGCTCGCGGGTGGTGACTCAGTTCCTCGGCCATATCGTGCGGGGGGAAAATATAAGTCTAGTGGATGGTGGCCTACAAAAACGCGCGTTTACCGACATTGATGACGGCATTGGCGCCCTCATGCGCATCATCGAAAACCCAGCCGATGTAGCGCTTGGCAAAATCTACAACATTGGTAATCCAAGCAATAATTTCTCGGTGCAAGAACTAGCGCAGATGATGCTTAAACTCGCCGCTGAATTTCCCGAATACGCCACTAACGCACAGCAGGTCAAATTGGTTGAAACTTCGTCAGGCGCATACTATGGCGCGGGTTATCAAGATATGCAAAATCGTGTGCCAAGCATTGATAATATAAGCGCTGAGCTCAACTGGAAGCCAACCATTGGCATGGAGCAAGCACTGCGCAAGGTTTTTAATGCTTATCGCAACCAGGTTGCCGAAGCACGCGCTCTAGCTGCTGCTTAGTCGGCGATTCACGCGTGGCTCAGATCGCTCTTAAAATCGATGTTGATACGTTGCGCGGCACACGTGAAGGCGTGCCAACGCTGGTGCGTTTATTAGAAAATGCCAAGGCGCGCGCAACTTTCTTGTTTAGCTTAGGTCCAGACCATACTGGCTGGGCTTTACGTAGAGCACTCCGCCCTGGCTTTTTAAAAAAAGTCGCGCGCACTTCGGTGCTCGAACACTATGGTTTGAAAACCCTGTTATATGGCGTGTTACTGCCCGGGCCAGATATCGGCTGTCGGGCCGCCACTGAAATGCGCGCTGTGCGCGATGCGGGCTTTGAATGCGGCATTCATACGTGGGACCATGTCCGCTGGCAAGATAACGTACGCCAGCGCGGACGGGATTGGACGCTAGCCCAGATGCAAAAAAGCTACACGCGTTTTCTTGAAATTTTTGGCGCAGCGCCGACGACACACGGGGCAGCCGGCTGGCAAATGAATGACTACGCTTTTGCGCAACTTGACGCTTGGCAGATGGCTTATGCGTCTGATGGTCGCGGCCATGGCCCATACCGGCCAACGCTCGACGGCCAGCCACTCGCCCAGGTCCAACTTCCAACCACCTTGCCCACTTTCGATGAAAGATTGGGTGTGAATGGCGCCGATGCGTCTGAGGTAGTGCGCCAATTGCTAGCGCTGACTGAGCCGGATCAAACCAATCACGCTACCGCACATGTCTTCACCTTACATGCAGAACTAGAAGGACAAAAGCTTGCGCCTTTCTTTGCCGAGCTCCTCGCAGGCTGGCGTGCGCAAGGCCATGCCTTAGTCGCGTTGGCGGATTATTATGCAACGCTTAAGCTTGATGATTTACCTTTATATCCTATAAGCTGGGGCGAAATCCCTGGACGCGCGGGCGAATTGATCCTACAACCCTAGCTCAAGCCGTTGTCTTAACGCAATCGAAAAACAGGAGAATTTTGATGTCCATTGCTCTTAATCAAGCCGTGCCAGAATTCAGCGCAACCGCTAGTGGCGCTACTTTGACGGGAAACGAGGAGAAAATCTCGCTTAGCAGCTTACGTGGCAAAAATGTAGTGCTGTATTTTTACCCTAAAGACAACACCCCAGGCTGCACCACTGAGAGCCAAGATTTTCGTGATGCGTATGCGCAATTTAAGCAAGCCAACACGGAGATTATCGGCATTTCTCGTGATAGCTTAAAATCTCATCAAGGTTTTCAGGCGCAACACAATTTGCCATTCAGCTTAATTTCAGATCAGCAAGAAGAACTTTGCTCTCTGTTTGATGTAATTAAACTTAAAAACATGTATGGCAAGGAAGTGCGTGGCATCGAGCGCTCAACTTTCTTACTGGATGCACAGGGCGTCCTACGCCAAATATGGCGTGGCGTCAAAGTACCAGGGCACGTTACAGAGGTGTTAGATGCTGTGCACGCGCTAGCAAAAGCGTAAAATTTACGTATCTAAATATTAAGGAAGACCATGCCTTTGCCAACCATGCCGAACAAACTGGGTAGCCAATTGCCGCTTGATGCTTATCAAGCTAAGGCTCGCCCTGCAAAGCGGGAAAAAAAAGCAAAAGAGGCGCCCTCACCCCAACCTGGTTCCGCTTCGTTGCCTACTACCAGTAGCGCACCAGCTCCTGTTCCAGCTACTCCGCCAACACGCCGCACCCGCAATCCTCAGCCAGCTCGACAACCCACCTTAGTGGCTGCGGTGCGTAAATTTTTTGTGCTGGATACCAATGTCTTAATGCACGATCCATCAAGCCTCTTTCGCTTCGAGGAACATGACGTTTATCTACCCATGATGACGCTCGAGGAGCTTGATAACCATAAAAAAGGCATGTCAGAGGTCGCGCGCAATGCGCGCCAAGTGAGCCGCACGCTCGATGCATTGGTGGCCAATGCGAGTGACTTGCTTGCCGCCGGCATCCCCTTGTCACGTCTTGGGCATCGTGAAGCGACCGGCCATCTGTTCTTTCAAACCCAGCTCCAACCGTTTGCTCCCATCGCTGGCTTACCAGCGGGCAAGGCGGATAATCAAATCCTCAGCGTAGTCCATGCGCTGCAAAGCAAACACCCTGAGCAACAAGTTATCTTGGTGTCGAAAGACATCAATATGCGCATTAAAGCTCATGCGCTTGGTTTGCCTGCGGAAGATTATTTCAATGACCAGGTGCTCGAAGACAAAGACTTGCTGTATTCCGGCATGTTAGCGTTAATGCCTGACTTTTGGGGTACGCATGGCCAAAATATGGAAAGCTGGCAAGATACCAAGACCGGCACCACGCTTTACCGCATCACCGGTCCACAATGCGCATCTTTCTTAATTAACCAATTTGTTTATTTTGAGCCCAATAACGGTGAGCCTCCGTTACATGCCCAGGTCCGTGAAATTAATGGCAAAACTGCGCTTTTACAAACCTTGCGCGACTATGGCCATTATAAAAATAATGTGTGGGGCATCACCGCGCGCAACCGCGAGCAAAACTTTGCGTTAAATTTGCTGATGGACCCAGACGTCGATTTTGTTACATTGCTGGGTCAAGCTGGGACAGGTAAAACTTTAATCGCGCTGGCGGCAGGTTTAGTGCAGGTGCTAGATGATAAACGTTACAATGAAATTATCGTCACCCGGGCTACGGTGTCAGTCGGAGAGGATATTGGTTTTTTGCCAGGCACTGAAGAAGAAAAAATGCAACCATGGATGGGAGCCTTTGACGATAACCTTGAAGTTTTACAAAAAACGGATAGCAGCGCGGGCGAATGGGGTCGTGCGGCAACTCAAGATTTGATCCGTTCCAGGCTTAAATTTAAAAGCATGAGTTTTATGCGAGGGCGTACTTTTGTGAGCAAGTATCTGATTATTGACGAGGCGCAAAATTTAACTCCGAAGCAGATGAAAACCCTGATTACGCGTGCCGGGCCTGGCACTAAGATTGTTTGCCTAGGCAATATCGCACAAATTGATACGCCTTATCTCACCGAAGGCAGCTCTGGCATAACATATGTCGTAGATCGTTTCAAAGGCTGGCAGCATGGCGGCCATGTTACGCTGGCGCGCGGCGAGCGATCCCGTCTAGCCGACTATGCATCGGAAATTCTTTAACCCTTCTATTCAAACGTGCAAGCAGATATAAGCAACGAGAAAAATAACTTGCTTGCCCTTAACTAATTTTATGAAACAAAGCATGCAGCACAAACTTGATCAGCTCTCGCAGCGGCTCAAGGAATTAAATCAATTACTCAGTAAAGAGGACGTTACGGCGGACCTTGATCAATACCGCAAGCTGACACGCGAGCATGCTGAATTGGCGCCATTGGTTGAAAATTATAATGAATGGATAAATTCAAAAACCGATGAACAAACCGCGCAAGAAATGCTCACCGACGCGACGATGCGCGCATTTGCTGAAGACGAGCTGCACAGCGCTCGCGCACGCATGGCACAGCTTGAGACAGAACTGCAAACCATGCTGCTGCCGAAAGATCCCAACGACGAGCGCAATATTTTTCTAGAGCTTCGCGCTGGAACCGGCGGCGATGAAAGCGCGCTTTTTGCTGGTGCGCTGTTCCGTATGTATCTGCGCTATGCCGAACGTAAACGCTGGCAAGTCGAAATTATGTCCGAAAACCTCTCTGAACTGGGGGGGTATAAAGAAGTGATTATTCGCATCATCGGCCAAGGCGCTTATTCACGTTTAAAATTTGAATCCGGCGGGCATCGAGTGCAACGCGTACCGGAAACCGAAACCCAGGGAAGAATTCACACCTCTGCGTGCACCGTGGCTGTCATGCCAGAAGCGGACGAATTAGGCGCCGTTGAAATCAATCCTGCCGACTTGCGCATTGATACTTTCCGCGCCTCAGGCGCAGGTGGCCAGCATATTAATAAAACCGATTCGGCCGTGCGTATCACGCATTTGCCAAGCGGTATTGTGGTTGAATGCCAGGATGATCGTTCTCAACATAAAAATAAGGAACGTGCTTTAAAAGTCCTCGCTGCGCGCATTCAAGACCAACGCTACCATGAGCAGCAAGCCAAAGAAGCCGCAACCCGCAAAAGCTTGATTGGCTCAGGAGATCGCTCAGAACGCATCCGTACGTATAATTTTCCACAAGGCAGAATGACCGATCACCGGATTAACTTAACGCTTTATAAACTTGAAGCGTTGATGGATGGGGATCTGGATGATTTAATCAACACGTTGGTGAGCGAGCATCAGGCTGAGTTGTTAGCTGCGCTGGGAGAAACCCATTAATCCTGCTCGACTGGGGACGACAGCCACTGCAGCGCAACTGCTGCGTGCGGCACCGCTTGAAGCGATGGAGGCTCGTATCCTGTTAGCGCATGTGCTCGGCTGGCCACGTACTGAATTGATCACCCGGGCAGATGAAATGCTGCCGGCAAGCCAAATCGCCGCTTTTCATGCGCTTGAAAAACGCCGCCTCGCGGGCGAACCTATCGCTCAAATTATTGAACAACGCGAATTCTTCGGACTCACTTTTCGCATCACACCAGCCGTACTGATTCCGCGCCCAGAGACAGAACTACTGGTCGAATTAGCCTTGGCCGCGATTGCCTCCATCGATGCACCAAGGGTGCTTGATTTAGGTACCGGAAGTGGCGCGATTGCGATTGCGATTGCGCACCAACGGCCTGACGCTCAGATCACGGCAACGGATCAAGCCCCTGCCGCGCTCGCGCTTGCCGCATGGAATGCGCGCCATCTATTGCCGGTTGACCGGCCCGGTGGTTCCCTCAATTTTGCAATGGGTGACTGGTATCAGGCACTGACCGACCCTAAGCGCTTTCACCTGATTGTCAGCAATCCACCGTATATCGCCGCGCACGACCCACACCTGACCCAAGGTGATCTACGCTTTGAGCCACGCCAGGCTCTCACGGATCAAGCCGACGGCCTGAGCGCCCTCCATACCATTATTGCCCAGGCCAATACCTGGCTGCTAGATAACGGCGCGTTATGGCTAGAGCATGGCTATAATCAAGCCGCAGCAACCCGCGCGCAACTTATTGCGCATGGCTTTAGCCAGGTGCGCTCAGAACGCGATCTAGCGCACATCGAGCGGGTGAGCGGGGGCCTCAAGTCCTAAAAATTTCGGTAATATATTAGAAAATCTTTAGCTAAAAGGGAACTCATGGTCGGCCACTCACACGCTCATCATGAGCATCATAGGCCAGCCGCCAGTTATGGGCGAGCTTTCGCGCTCTCCATCGGACTCAATCTGGCGATTGTCTTAAGCCAGCTGATTTACGGTTGGTTAGCGAACTCGACCGCGCTGATCGCGGATGCAGGCCACAATTTCTCCGATGTATTGGGGCTGATCTTAGCCTGGGGCGCCATCTGGCTCGCAAAAAAACAACCCAACCCACGTTATACTTTCGGGCTGCGGGGCGCCTCCATTCTGGCCGCGCTAGCCAATGCAGTGCTTTTGCTTGGCGCCTCGGGTTGGATTGTTTGGGAAGCTGTGCCTCGCTTTATGCATCCCGCCCCGGTTGCAGGCGCAACTGTATTTATTGTCGCCACAGTAGGCGCCGTGATCAATGGTTTTTCTGCCTGGTTACTCATGTCGGGGAGCCGGCATGACCTGAATATCCGCAGCGCGTTTTTACATATGGTTGGAGATGCCGCCATATCGCTTGCAGTTGCCATAAGTGGGCTGATCATTTTGTGGACAGGCTGGCACTGGGTTGACCCAGCGCTGTCAATCGGCGTCGTGCTACTTATCGTCTACAGCACCTGGGGACTATTACGCGCGTCATTGCAACTGGCGCTTGGCGCGGTACCCGCTAACGTGAATCTATTACAGATTGAGCATTACCTTGCTGGACTTCCCGGCGTTGTCAACGTATGCGATTTGCATGTATGGGCGCTCTCGACCACTGAAAACGCATTAACCGCCCACTTGAGCATGCCCGCCGGACACCCTGGTGATGATTTTCTGACTGCGGTGACGCAAACCCTTGCTCATGAATACTCAATCCATCACGTTACCCTTCAAATTAACTTAGATAATACGATGCGTGTTTGTGCACTAACGTCGCCTGAAGCGCTGTCATAATGCCAAAATCCTCTTGGGTGAAATGAACCATGAAAAAGCAAATCTCCTATATCGCTCCTGGTCAAGCGGCAAAAGCCCTGATCCTAATTTACTTGACCTTCTCGGTACCGATTGTGCTGTTAGGAGCCATCATGGCTTATGTGCGCTATCAGGTCTTTGCCATCAGCGCCTTGCTAAGCGCCCTTTTAATTAATGCTGCGGTTGGTTTTGCGCTCTTATGGTTAGCCTGCCAAATTTATAACTGGGTTGCGTCATATGTGGGTGGCATTGAAATCACGCTGGATGAGATAAGCCAAGACTCCTAACGCCCCAAGGCACGGCAGCTTGGCGGACTAAATCGACTCCTCTTCCGTCAGCAAATTAGGCGCGGGTTCGCTTGGCAATGCCTCAACATTGCGCAACTGTTTATGCATAACGCGCGTGCGCGTTTCAGCGGCCACAATTGAACGCGTCACCGTTTCTAATTGCGCCTTGGTCTTCGCCAAGACCTCGCCAAACTTCATAAACTCAGTTTTTACGGTTCCTAACAACCGCCATACCTCGCTTGAACGTTTTTCTATGGCTAATGTACGAAACCCCATTTGCAAGCTATTTAATAATGCAGTTAAGGTCGTCGGCCCCGCTATCGTAATACGGTAATCACGCTGTACCGCATCGCTTAGCCCAGGACGGCGCAGCACTTCTGCATAGAGCCCTTCAGTCGGCAGAAAAAGTAAGCCAAAATCTGTTGTATGCGGTGGCGCAAGATACTTCTGCGCAATCGTGCGCGCAGCTTGTCGCACACACGCCTCCAATGCGCGCCATGCGTCTTCCACTGCAACGGGATCGGCGCGTTCTTGAGCCTCCAGTAAACGTTCATAATCGGCACGCGGAAACTTAGCGTCAATCGGTAACCAAACTGGCGCGGCGAGACCATCTGCATCCATGGCATCGGAACGGCCAGGCAGGCGCAGCGCAAATTCGACATGCTCATTACTGCCAGGTACCGTCACCACATTCCGCGCATATTGCTCTGCGGTTAATATCTGCTCAAGCAATGCGCCAAGCTGTACTTCCCCCCAGGTCCCGCGCGTTTTAACATTCGTTAAAACTTTTTTCAAATCGCCAACGCCGATGGCAAGCGTTTGCATTTCCCCCAGTCCCCGGTGCACCTGTTCCAGTTGCTCACCAACCAGTTTGAACGATTCTCCTAACCGCTGCTCAAGCGTAGCGTGCAATTTTTCATCAACCACATGACGCATTTCATCCAGTTTTAGCGCATTGTTGGTTTCTATATCTTTTAATTTTTGCTCAAGCGTAGCGCGCATTTCAGCCATGCGCCGGCTATTTTCTTCAGACAATTGCGAGAGCTGCTGATGCAGCGTATCGCTAAAGCGTTTAAGCGCCATACCTTGTTCTTCGCGCGCCTGCTGCGCCTGTTGCTGCACGCTGTGCCGCATCGCTTCAAGCTGCGTTGTATTACCAGCCGTCAATTTTGCAAGCTGTTGTGCAAAAGCATCAATTTGGTTGTTTTGTAAAGTAGCGATACTGGTGAGTTGGGCAGACAAACTTTGCTGGAACTGAACGAATCCCGTGGTTAACTCTACACGCGTCATGCGTGCAGTTTCAGTCACAGCGCTGCGCAATTCGCGCTCAAGACATTCAGAGGCATGAGTTTGAGCGTTATGTACCTCATCCAGGCGGGTACGCAGCACTGTAAGTTGGGTGCTTAGGTGCGCTCGCAGAAAAAGGATTAATCCAATCGTTAGCACGAACGCGCACCCGATACCGACAATAGAAAACAAGAATATTGGCATCGAAAAATATCTACCTACATAAAAAAACGTTTATCGTTTCAACAGAAAAAAAGTAACGTTGTTAGAGCAAAAATTGGGATCAATACGGCCCCCGACCAAACCATATAGCCTAAAAAGCTCGGCATCCGCACTCCATTAGATTGAGCAATTGACTTAACCATAAAGTTAGGCGCATTGCCAATATAGGTCATCGCCCCCATAAAAACTGCGCCAGCGGAAATCGCCGCCAAGGTTGCCGCCCCTTCATGCATAAGGTGAGCAGCATTGCCGCCAGCCGTATTAAATAGCACTAAATAGGTCGGAGCATTGTCGAGAAACGAGGAAAGCAACCCCGTGACCCAAAAGTACATTGCATTGATTGGCTGCCCATACTCATCATTAACGAGCCGCGTGACAAAGCCCAAAGCCCCAGCCTGACCTGCGCGCAAGATCGCAATCACCGGCGCAATCGTCACGAATATGCTGGCAAAGAGTTTTGCGACTTCCGTAATCGGTTCCCACGCGAACGCATTGCCCGCGCGAGCTGATTTTGAGGTCCAGCGCAAAGAAACAAAAATCACCACCAGCAAAAAGACGTCACGCAGCAGGTTTTGCAATGCCAGCGGCGTGCCCAATATATCAAAAGAAATCCCCGGCTTCCAAACACCGCTCATTAAAACCAATCCAAGCACGCATGCAAGCAATATAAAATTTATTTTGCCCTCGATCGTGAATCGAGCTGAGTCAGGCGTAGGATCGAGAAAAGGCGTGCGCTCTTCTTCGCGGTGGTAAAAATAATACCGCTCAAGCAAGTAGAACAATCCTAACAACGAAACAGTGACAAACAACATGGGTTTAAATAAATGCGCCGTCGTCCAGAAAAAACCCACGCCATTCAGAAAACCCAAGAACAGCGGCGGATCGCCAAGCGGCGTGAGCGCCCCCCCAATATTAGCCACCAAAAATATAAAAAATATAACCACATGCGCGACATGCCTACGGTTATCGTTAGCGCGCAGCAAAGGACGAATCAACAACATGGCCGCCCCAGTAGTTCCCATAACACTAGCCAGTGCCGCGCCTAGGGCGAGCAGGGCGGTATTGACGCGTGGCGAACCATGTAAGTTACCCCGCACGCAAATACCGCCGGCCACAGTATAAAGAGCAGCGAGCAGGATAATAAAAGGCATATATTCAGCAACAAATGCATGCACGACGATTTGGCTCACCTCACCGATGCCAAATAAAGCTGCATACGGCACAATAAATGCTAACGCCCAAAACCCAGAAACCTTACCGAAATGCTTGTGCCAAAAAGCAGCCGTCAAGAGCGGCAACAATGCAATCGACAGCAACATACCCGCAAACGGTATGCCCCATTTAGCGGACAAGACTGGAA
Source organism: Mycoavidus cysteinexigens (assembly GCF_003966915.1). NCBI lineage: Bacteria > Pseudomonadati > Pseudomonadota > Betaproteobacteria > Burkholderiales > Burkholderiaceae > Mycoavidus > Mycoavidus cysteinexigens. The sequence goes on along the minus strand of NZ_AP018150.1, from coordinate 521,584 downwards.
CAGCCGATGAAATATCCATCCTATTTTCCTAAGAAAAACTTGCGCCTAGTTTAATCAAGTGAAAACAAAGTACACTGGCATGCTTCGCCAATCTGCTAAGATTTAGTGCACCGTAACAAGGTTTGGCTATTATATTGATTGAATAGCTTTAAAACTATTATGCTCTTTGTAAGGAGATCAGCTGCATGACTCATGTAGTAACCGAAAATTGTATCAAATGCCGTTATACCGATTGCGTAGATGTGTGCCCTGTCGATTGCTTCCGCGAAGGCCCTAATTTTCTTACGATTGATCCTGAAGAATGCATTGATTGTGCCGTATGCGTTGCGGAATGCCCAGCCAATGCGATTTACGCGGAAGAAGATGTTCCTAGCGAACAACAGCAATTCATTGCGCTGAACGCAGAACTCGCCAAGCATTGGCCCAGCATCACCAAAACCAAAGCACCACTGTCCGATGCGGATGATTGGAAAGATAAACCTGATAAGTTACCGTTGCTTGAGCGCTAAAGTATGCAAGCGTATTGCGAAGCATCAGGCTATAGTTACGCTTACGACATTTAACGCACACGATTTTAGTTGACAATTTCTGAACCCATCAATAGAATAGCGGGTTCTTTATTCCCCGATAGCTCAGTCGGTAGAGCGACGGACTGTTAATCCGCAGGTCCCAGGTTCGAGCCCTGGTCGGGGAGCCAGATTCTAAAAGGTCTACAGCGATGTAGGCCTTTTTTATTTGTTCTACAAAATACGGCTTGTTCTACAAAAATCTATTTTGTAGGTTTAACAGTTCTCCCCCGTTTGCGTACATAATGCTCTGTCATCGATGCGTTACTATGGCCTAATAGGGCCTGTGCCTCCCGAATATTTCCACCGCTTCCCACTTCTATATCTGTCCCTGCTTTAGCGCGCAAATCTCTGAATTGAAAACTTGCTTTATCGATCCCAGCAGCCTCACGCGCTCGATTAAATCTGAAGCGTAAGGTATCGTAGCTCAATGGTTGACCGTTCTCGTTAATTAAAAGTTGCATGGGTACAATCCGTAAGCTTTGTTTGCGACGCCTAATTCGCGCTAACGTAGTGGCAAGCTCTCCGATAATTTCAATGCGAACTTGCGCTCCAGTTTTATTTTGCTTAATAACAAGTACGCCCTCTTGTATATCTCGCTCCTCTAATTTCAGCACATCCGCGGGGCGTTGCCCTGTTAGATATGCCAGGTCCATTGCATCACGCAATGGTTGATCTGCTGCAAACCATACTGCACGATAAGCTTTATCGCTTATATAGTTATCGCGACCTTTTTCTGTATGCTTTTTGATGCCAACACATGGATTGGGTTGGTCCGTTAGTCCCCACTCTCTCGCCTTATTAAAAATATGACTTAAAAGCGCGACTTCCCGATTAGCTCGTGTTTTAGCATCTTTTCGCCAATCTAAATACTGACGGATATGCAAAGGACGAATCTCATCTAACTCTGCTGGAGGGTTATCAAAAAATCGATACAACGAAGCGAGTTCTTGGAAATTATCTTTTTGTGTACGCGGCGCTTTAGCTGGGATAATTTCTTGGCTGTAGCGTTGCGCAACATCTCGAAAATGCAAGGTTACTTTTGCTGCGGCAGTACAGGATGGTTCGTGTTCTGTATATAGGCGCAACGCTTCGATAAAATTATGGCCGAGTGGTTTCCAGCGGCGCGGCGTACCGCCCATATCATAGTAGTAATACACTTTGCCACTACTAGTACGTTTAATACGCATGTGCGGTGGCAAATTAAGATTCTTAGTCGGCCTACGTCCCATATTTCGTCTTTTAGATAAGGACGCTAGGCCGCCAAATTGCAGCAGGTTTAATAGGCTCGGGACGCCCTTCTATAAAAGCGCGGGTTACAATAGGTCGATCACGCGCATTGAGAAAAAATGCGATTCCTTTTTCACTTAAAAACTCTGCCTGGCGTTGGTATTTGGTGAGTTTTGTAGGCTTTTTGCAAAGACGACGAGTATGCCCTCGCTTAATCCCTGTGAATTCATCTACTTGCTCTTCGGTCAAAAATACCTCACTCATTTCCACTCCTCAGCATGGGCTAGAGCGTTGAGCCGGCTTTTCTTCAAAAACCCAAAATTGAGGTTCCAAATCGTATCCCACCTCAAATACTCCGAGGCTTGTCCCATCCTCTTTGAAGATTTGAATTGAAATAGATTCATTCCATTCCCAAGTTCCCTCACTTTCTGAGTAATAATTCCCTGCCACCTCTCTGGCTACATACTCGGCATCCTCTTCACCCCAATTTGACTCGAAACAATCCGCATCTTCAAATCCCCAACGTTCATCCACAATATATTTATACGTCGTCATCTCTTTTCTCCATTCATTCATGGTGCTTCATTGCCAGCGGTTGGCATTTGCATGAAGCCAGGTTTCATACGTCATTCCATTGTTCGTCCGTCAGGCTTGGGCGTGGATCAACATAACCATCCACACGGCAGCGATGTTGGGGCAGCAAAATCGATGCGGGTGCACGGGGACGTACCTCTGCGCAGCGCAGACAAGGAACCCCATACTTCGCCCTCAGCGCCTTCTTATGATCCCTTATCGCATTGAATATTTCACCCATATCACCCATGTGAACTCCCAGCCTGGCTCGTTGAATCTACGCTTTTATTTTTTGGGTAAATATTGAAACTAGCAGTCAGTCTTTTATGAACCTCAAAGACGCCTAGGCTTACCCCATCTGCTTTAAACACTTCCATGAGAATTTCTCCCTCTCCGCTAGCCGCCCCCCAAATACACTCCGAATCAAGATGCTCCGCTGCGGCTTGGACTAAGCCTTCAACCGCGCCTTCATCCAGCATCGATTCAAAAAAATATCCATCTTCAAATTGTTCGTCGTAGTCCAACACCGCATAGCTGTAGAGCTTTACATTTTTTTCACTCTTCATGATCACTTTCCTTTCATAAGTTTTGGTAAAAGCTAAACATCATCAGCGCAATCACTATCGTGAGCGCTCCACCCATACGCGTTGCCAACTGAGCAAACGGCATCAGATGCATCCGATGGGCTGAGGTCAGAATCGCCATATCCCCCACGCTGCCCATCCCGCTATGGCAAACATTGATGATTGCGCTTTCAATTGGATTCAAACCCATCCAGCGCCCGACAATTAAACCTGCCAGAGCGAGGGTCAGCACCGTCACAAAGATCGGGATTAAATAAACCGGCGTTAAAACGCTAACCAGGGCTTGCCATGGCGTCAGGGTTAACCCCATTCCAAACAGAATCGGATACGCCGCCGCTTGAGAAAAAAAGTGGTACATCAGATACGCCCCTTCTTCCAGTCGGGGTGAAAGCGTCATCGTGAGTTTGATCAGGACCGCCAAGCCCAGCATCACCAACGGCGCGGGCCAGCCAGTTAACTGATGCACCAAAACCCCTACCATATACAGGCTTAGAGCCAACATTCCCACTGAGGCCAGCGACTCCATCAAAGCGGTGGGCGTTGAGTCGGTGGGTCGGTTTTTTAAGTGTCCGACGGACAGCTTTTGACCCCGTTGACTCAGGTCAGAGTTAAGCTGCCCCAGTCGATGCAGTACCCCTGCACACGCCACGGCCATCAAATTGCCCAGCACGATTGGCGGCATCACTTGGGCAAACAACTCTGGCTGGGACGTCTGTAAAATCGCCGCATAGCCTAGGGTCAACGGAATCGCCCCCTCACCCAGGCCACCCGCCATGATCGGAATCACGATAAAGAAGAAGGTGTGGTGTGCGCTTAGGCCTAGCGCCATCCCCGTCAGGGTACCCACGATTGCCGCAGCGATAGAACCCGCAACAAGTGGCACAAAGAGCTTCACGAAACCTTTAATCAAAAGACTCCGTTCCATACTCAAAATACCGCCCACCACCACCGCAGCCGTAAACAGATACAGGATATTCGTGTTCTCCCAAAATTCCCGTATCGAGCTTTCCAGCTCCATCGGCATGAGCTCGCTATACACGCAGTACGACGGCAAGAGCACGGTCACCATCACGGGGCCGCCCAAGTACCGCAGAACCGGTATCTGTTTACCGATCTCGGCGCAGCTAAATCCCAATACCGCCACCACCGCCAACATCACCGAGAGTTCTCCTGGCATCTCACCCAACGCGATAAAGCTCAGTAAACATAACCACATCAGTCCAAACACCGGTAACGGAACCATCCCAATTCGGGTGGGTATTGAACTGAGCCAGTTTCTTAAACGTTTGGCATAATGAAATAGGGTTTGCATGATTCAGCCTCCAAGTGCTCATCGAGCCTGTGTGACAGCTTTAAAATAAAATATCGTCGTCTATATCGCTCAACGGACTCGGGGCCGTCGCACATGACTCACGACTGAATGGAATGTTGCTTTTTTTAAGCGGGCGATGCTTGAGCATTTTCGATAATTCCTTCAGTTGCTCCGCTTCTCTTGTTTGGTCCAAGATCTCTGAGGCCATTCGCTTCGTGCTTGTGCAGAAAAATCCCACCGGCGCTACCCTGATTCCAATTCCGCCATCCCGCTTTTCATATTCTTCGGTGTCCAACAGCACCCCAATTTCTTTATCCAATAGCGCTTTAAAAACCTGGACAGACTTAGTCACCATTCCACTCGCTTCCTCATCCCACTTCCTGATCGCCCCTGGCCCCGATTCCAACTTTTCAAGCCCCAAACACACCATCAGCGCATTCAGATACCGATAGGCATACAGCTCTTTTTTATCTATATCCAACGTCCACAACGTAAAATATGCCCTCGCCTTGTTCTCCGTTTCAAACACCAACTCGATACCCCGAGTTTTATGCGGACTCGTCACCTCTACCGCTTGCATAAACTGACCCACATACTCCCCTGGCACTGTGATACGACTGCTGCGCTGTTCCGCTAGCCTCGCGGCTTCTATATTTAACTGATACATACCTTTCCTTATTTGTGTGGACTTGACTCAAGCCGCTTCTTTGAATTCGACAATCACCCCTTTTTCCAGCCAGTGCGTCGCTATGTTTTGAGAAAAACTCTGAGGCAACGCTTTAAGCGTGCCAAAAATCAGCGCGGTATCGATCTCTCCGCCTTGGGCCAGACTATCTAGCCAAGTCAATAACTCTTCACGGCCTTTCAAATCCAATACGTCAAACCGGTCCAACACCACTAGTTTGATTTTGGACAGATAAGAGATTGCTTCCGCCAACATTGCATCCGCTCGCCACTTCTCCGATTCAGACAACAGCGCATACGAACGGCCACCCGCTTGCACGTGCATATCCTTTGTCACCACAACCTGCGTCCATTCTGTGATCGCAGCCGAGTCTTCCAAACGCTCATTGAGCGGCGTCAAAGCTTCGGCAAGCATTTCCCCTGGGATACCCTTAGGGGCCAACGCATCGGCAATCGCACTCCACGCCCGCACCGATTCGTGCGCAGACAGAGCCTTGGCAGTACGCTCATCTGCTTGCGTCACCTGACGCTCGGCCTCTTGATAAGCCGCCCTTTTTTCTGCTAGGGTGCTGCGGTCGTTTTTGAGTTTTTCGAGTTGCTCGCGCACAGCATGAATGACTGTTTCGTCTGGCTTCTCGCCAAGGGCTAGCTCTAATTCAGCCATCGCTTTCATGGCTGCCTCAGCATCCGCTAACGCTCGCGCCTCGTTAGCAACCGCTTGCTTTAACCGGTACACCGCCGCTTCGTATTCTGGCAATCGGCCAAGGTTCTCCTCTACGCCCTCTGCAAACGGCACCGCATGCAGCCCCCCATCCTTCAGCGCCAACAGCGTGTCGCAGTTTGGGCAAGGCAGTGCATTTTTCGCAAAATTCAACGCTTTGAGCGTCGCCACTTTTGTTTCCCACTCTTTCAGTTCTGCTTGATCGCGGGCGAGTGTGTCGGCAATATACGTATGACGGCTACCTTTCTCACGCCATTCAGCGAGCCGCTGCGCAGAGTCGGCATACCGCTTGTGATCCGCCTGCAATCCACCCAGATGTTGATGGGTTTCGGCCAGTTCAGCATCGAGGGCAGATAACCGGTGGGGCAAATCAGCCGATGCTGTACGCTCAAACTCTGGCTTTTTGGCCTGCCACGTGGCCGCTTTATTGTCGCCGTAGGCTTCCCCTGTGAGCGTGCGCCACACTGCTTTTTCATCGCGTGCCTTGTCCTTCGCCCATTCGTGCGCTGCATCAAAGCCTGAACGGAATAGCGGCATCAGCACTTCCACTTTTTGCGCATCACACCCTTTTTCCAACAGCCGTCTTTGCACCTCAGCACGACCCGCATTCAGACCCATCAAACTAAATAAAAAGGTGCGACGCTCATTGCATCCAAGTCGCGTAAAATGTTGCGCATCCAGCACATGCGGCAGCGCTCTGGGCAAGACATAGTTCTCTGTTAGCGTGGTTTTACCCGCCGGTAAGCGGAGTGCGGCGCGAATTTTATGGTCAATCTCAACTTCAACAAAACCCACTTCAGCGCCTTCGGTCACCAGTTGGCCGCACTCTTTTTTAAGACCCACACGCACGGTTTCACCGGTGAGCGCCATACGTACCGCTTCTTGCAGGCTCGATTTACCCGCCCCATTCTTTCCCGCAAACAATGTGACGGGATGCGTGAGCGGCTTATCGGCCTCGCGCACGCCCAGAAAATTCTTGATGCTCAAGCGTGATAACTTCATACAATCTCCTGTTCAGGATTAAAACTCTTCAACGTAGGGTGGGTTATTCAATGCCGCTCATCACCCGTTCATAACTTTTACGAGGCGCAGCCTCTCCATAGGCTTCTTCCATCTCGTGCGCACGGATTTTTGCTTCTTCTTCCGCATTGGGTATCCAGTGAGCATCGGGGACAGTGTTTTCACCCCGTTCTGGAGCCTCTGAAGTTTCGCCGCTTTCCGCCACACCGTTTTCATCCTCACCGTAAGGGGCATCCTCGGCAAATACCGTAAATTCGCCGTCGATCGTGTCTAAGTGTTGGTCCTTGCCTGCCTCAGCCATACCATCCAAGGCCGCCGCCGTTTGAAACTCGATCGATAGCGGCAAATACTTCGCTAAACGTCGAATCACCGTCTTGCGCCCCATCTCAGTGAAGTGCTCGAGCCAGACCTTCGACGGGTACTTGTTTTTCTTGTCCGCAGCAGCCTGGATCGCCTCGACCTGCATTCGACTCATGAACTCAAAGCAGTGGCCGCCATCCTTCAACTTCGCTACCGCATAAAAGCCGATGATTTCGCCGCGCTCACCCAAGGCGGGCGTATGATTCAATTTCTCATCCAAGCCATACACCAGCTCGAACTGGTCCTTCTCGCAGACCTCATGCGCCGCAATACTTACAATCTGACCGGAACGGCGCGCAAGATCGATCAGGCCTTTGTAGCCGATCATCACTTGCACGGACTTCACCCAACTCCCCCTTCGCTTAACGTTGAACGGCACCAGATAAGCGTGACCGAGCACGGTATTCGGCTCCAGTCCCATCTGCGCGCACTGACCGATCGCGCTCACCAGGCTCGGAATGTCACATTCAGACAACGCCGGAGTGGTGATCGCCGCGATCTGCGCCACCTTCAGTAGGCGCTCTGCGTTTAGATGCTTGGGCAGCATCTTGGCGATCTCTCCTTGCCTAGATTTCAGCAAATGGGCAATCCTTTCCCTAGGTTTCATCACCTTGGTCAATGCCGGTTCGCCAGTGGCGGCCGCTTTTAACGCTTGAACACTCATGTTTTTTCTCCTCAATACAGTGGGTTACTTCAGGCAAAATGTGCGAGATTCGCTGGTTTTGCGAAATTGTTGGCAAAGCTCAGGATGAGCTTGCTCGAAGGCTTTGATATCCACACGCTGCGAAGCCTGGGTTTTCCACGTCGCCAGAGGCTGGCCTTGGTAGCGCAGCGTTGCGGATTCGCCCATGCGAGCCTTAATCTTGGTTTCGAGAAGTTCGATGTTCCCTACAACATGCTTAGCCTGAGCTTTGGCGCTTTTTAACTGCGTGTATAAATCCAACAACGCATCATCGGCTTCAAGCACGCGCCCATCGTCACGCTTGAATAAACTCGCTACATCGCTTAATGTCTTCGCCTCCGGCGCAATTTGGGGTAGGACGTGCTTGAACCAAAATTCCCGACCCGCATCAATTAGGATCGCTTCTAACTCGTGATCTCGCTCAATACGAAATTCCCGATACTCATTGCCGCCAAACAGCGCCGCAATCACTGCATAGTCATAATTTTTCACTGCCATGTACCATGCGACTTGCGCGACGTATGTCAGCGGCACGTCGTCACTCCCTTCTAAACCCCATGCTTTAGCGCTAAATGTATTGACGTTCTTGATTTCCAGCACGCCGGGGCGCTCGCCGGGGATCATTCCATCTAGGTTCGCAACCATCCATTCGTGCTCAGGGTGGCGCGCAATCGTGTCCGGCTGAATAATCTCAATGCCGTGCTCCTCTGAAAAGCGCTGGATGATGATCGGCTCCACCGCATGTCCCCAGTAAAGGTATTCAGTCGGCTCATCCGCGGGGGGCGGCTCCGTCTTAGCCAAATACACATCAACCGCTGTGCTGAAAGGGCTAATGCCCAGGATGGCCCCGATGTCAGAACCGCCAATGCCGGTCCGACGGGCAGCCAGGAATGCTTTACGCATGGATGGGTTCATTTGATCTCCAGTAAAATGGCTGCACCCAGGCATAGAGCGAGTAAGAACGTCCCTACGCTGGCTTTGATGAGAACTTCGATGCGGTTTGCCCGTATCGCCGCGCGTAGCAACGCGTTGTCAGGGCGTTTCATGCGGCGGCCTCTTGTAAAGAGTTATTAGCCTGCAAGCGCCGTTGCGCGCGTTCGATCAACCGTTGATATTCCTGAGTAACATCCTCATCGCCATACTGGTGAGCAACTCTTTTAAGGAAAATTTCGGGCGTGCCGCTAAAAGAATGATGCGTCAGCTCAATCCCGCCGCTTTGCGTGCGATAGGCGGTCAAAGCAATGTCATAAAAATCGAAAAAATTAAAAAAATCCTTATTGCTACATACTCTTGCATTGCTTGATAAATGGGCACAGCCTGATACCTCTACCTTACCCCATACTTCTGCGTTGCCCGATACACAGGCGCGGCCCGATATATGCGCACTGCCAGCTATCTGGGCACGGCCCGAGACTTGCACGTCGCCTGATACACAAGCATTTTCCAATACATAGGCGCTGCCCAATACTTGGGTGTTACCTGATACACAGGCGTTACCTGATATCCACGCATTGCCCGATACTTGGGCATTCTCTGATATCCACGATTGGTCCATTACATGTGCGTGGCCTGATACACAGGCGTTGCCCGATATCCAGGCATTGCCCAATACTTGGGCATTCTCTAATACCCAGGATTGGCCTAATACGTGTGCGTTGCCTAATACTCGGGCGTTACCCGATATTTGTGCGTCGCCTGCTATCTGAGCATGGCCCGATACCCGCCCTTCTCCTAATACACAGGCGTTGCCCAATACCCAGGCGTGACCAAATACTTGGGCATTCTCTAAAACTCGCGCACTCTCGTATACCCAGCAAGAACCTAAGTGACATAAATTTTCTTCTTGCTCGATATACCCCCCAAGATCGCCTGCCTTGACCTTTCCAAAATTAATCAAGGCTCGGATTCGGAAGAGTCTATGGCCTGACTCCTCGATAAAATCATCAAGGACTAACTCATATTTCTTTGGCTCTATAAATGTTCCTGACATAACGTTCTCCTTTACGAAGGTTAGAATCGATGGCGTTTTTGGATCGCTTTAGCTTTCGTACAAAGGCAAATATCGTGCGTACTCTGTCGCTCTTTGCAGCGCCTCATCTGTCTGCGCTTGCAAAAGGCGATCGTAGGTTTCAGCAAGCAAGAGGGTGGTCCGCCCCTGAGCCGCATCGCATAGCGCTTGCTTTTTAACCTCATCGGGTAGATCCACTATGGCTTCTAGTAGATCTTCTAAAATCATTTTTTCTTCAACTGCGTTAGCCAGCGCGCAGTAATCCTTGTCGGCAGCTTCTGAGCGTGCCTGTAATCGGTCGTAGTGGGCTTCGACCTTATGCATCAGTTCGTTCACGTTCATGCCACGCTCCATGGGCCGTATTCGCCCTCGTTTGCAGCTTTTCTGGTATAACCATCACAAAGAAAATCTTGTGCTAGAATTTGGAGACAGGAGGTACTAGCTATGGGTGCAGTTGCATTCGATACATTGCAGTTTGTTGAGACGCTTAAAGATGCTGGCGTGCCAGAGGCGCAAGCGAAAGCTTTTTCTATGGCCGTAAGAAACTCACATGAAGCAGCAGAGTTAGCAACCAAAGCGGATCTGCGGGAATATGAATCTTCCGTAAGAAATGATTTAGAAAAACTCGAAACGGGCTTGCGCCATGAAATAAGTAATGTGCGCCATGAGATAAGTGACTTACGAAAAGACATGGATGCCAAATTCATCGTCATAGGCGCTGAAATGTCTTCTGTGAAATGGATGTTAGGTTTAATTGCTACCGGTATCTTCGGGCTTCTTGTCAAAACATTTTTCTGACTTTCACCATCATTGTTTTGACAAACTATTCCCTGAATACTCTTCTGAATATCTGATGCTATAGCTTGACGCATGAGTACACCCGCTGCAATTGGCGCTGTAATGATGACAATGGGGGCTTTCTTGACAGGGGCATACCTCCGTAAAAGCTCTGCCTTTGGCCTCATGACATCTACTCTCGCTCTACTTATCGGTAGTTGCCTGTTCGTCTTTTCACCGGATTGAGCAAAAATTCTCTTTTTCTCCAGGCCATAATCTCTAATTTGATATAGAGGCAATCGACTCATCGCCACTCCTTTATTTAAGTATGCTTAAATCAATATTAAGCATACTTAATTTCAAAGTCAAGAAAAATGTGCAGCATGCTTACTACATGCCACTGAAAAACTGATGCTATGACCGTTTAATAGTGCTCTCTGCGACTTGGATGAGGCGCATTTTCAAGCAGCCTAAAGAGCCAATAGCTTCAACAAGATTTTTGCGATAGTGACCAGCGAGGCCATGAAAATGCTCGCCGTTGTGTGTTCGAAACTGAAATATTAGGCCGTTTATTGCGCCCTGCTGAACCAAATTTAAAAGATCTCGCAACGCTTCTTCGACTTCTTTTGCCTTCTTTTTATCAAGAGGTACCAGATTTAAAATTGCGCCCATTTTTTTGTCCCTTCTCCTGTTCATTGTCGATAGAAGGAAAGTATTTTGCCTCTACAGATTTTGGAGAAAGCGAGGATGGGACCTCCCTAATAGGTAACTCATTAAATACGGATCGAAGCACATTAATTGCCCGTTCTACTTCCAAATCCGGCAATGATTCAAGCAAGGTGATAGCACTACGTATATTTTTTTCTGTTGTTTGATATTTGGGTCCGTGTCCAAATACTAGCCACTTAGGTCTAATGCCAAGACTTTCACAAATGAGAATGCAGTTACCTGCATCCAGATTCTTAGTGTCTCCATTTTCCCACTGAGTGACAGATGCGGGCCTGACCCCGACAGCGCGAGCTAACTGCGCTTTCGTCATGCCCACTTCTTCGCGGACTTTAGCGATTCTTTGATTCCAGTTCATTAAGAAAGCTTAATACGAGTGCACTTCAGCATGCTTGCAATATTGAGTTAAGTATGCTTAAATATATTTCAGATCATTAAACGAACTGACATGCATTTAGATCCGAACCTTGTAATTAATCGCCTGGGCGGTACATCTGAGGCCGCTCGCATTTGCGAGGTGAGCGCACCCGCCGTATCCGAGTGGCGCAAACACGGTATTCCAAAATCACGCCTGCAATTTTTGCGCCTCGCACGACCAGATGTTTTTACGGATGAGAATCTATCAGTCATCGTCAAACAAACTACAACCTGTCTTTTCGAATCCAGCCTAGAAACGACTTAAATGCATATCGAAAAAACTATTACCGAATGGGCATGCGACTTCTGCAGTGTTCAGAAAAAGAAGATCAAGCCGGCCTCCAAAACTTCTGAGGATCATTCGCAAACCAAAACTCTTCGAGCAATTTGGATGTATGCCGAAAAAACTGCTCTTGAATGGCTTCCAAAGTTTTACCGTGAACGGGGAGCAAGACTTCGGCCGAGATTCTTTCTCGAACTCCAGAATTCATACGTTCAAAAGCTGCCTTGGCAAGGACTCTATTATTTTGCGGCTCTAATACTAATGAGCCAAGCTTAATTTCATTTTCAATCATATGTATTTTTATGATGAGTTGAGGAAATAGTGAATGGAAAACATGAAAAGTGCACCAATGTCATCCGTGTATGGCCTGAAAGGCTGGCACAGATGGTGCCAAGCGAATCAATGCCCTTTCGGAGAATTGTCTTCGCTGCCTTTGATAACGAGTGATAAAACATGATATCAACCGTTATCAAACACAATTCAAGCCAGCTTACGCTAGATTTTGAGGCTGGGTTGGTGGAGCGGTATAGGTCTTTGCGCGAGTGCGTTGCGACTGGCGTTTATCAGCGTGGACTGACTCGTATCGCTATTGATCTTGATCTCGCCCCCAGCAACCTTTCAGTACAGCTCAGTGAGGACTCATCACGACATTTTTCTATTGATAGGCTTGAACGCTATATCGAAACAACAAAGGATCTAACTCCAATTTATTACTTAGCTGAAAAGTTCTTATCCGACAAATCAGCAAAACAAAGTGCCGCTTTAGCTCAACTAACGACCATGTTTGGTCAGTTTCATCAACTTATAAAACAAGCTGGGTTGACATGAAATGCTTAATTACTTTCTGACTTTTTTCTATTAAGTGCAATTTCTTCTGGCACCGTGAACAAATACATTAATAACATTGTACAAAACATATGCAACTGATTTGCTTCTGCTTGCGTCACCTCGATAGCGTTATGCACCACATCATTACCCAACGTCCGAATCTCGTGAGCCCAATCTCTCAGAGCTGGCGTAATCTGCCCTTCTTTCGCCAGTTTATCGATACGAGTGTCAAGGCGCCAAGCGACTATTTCGGGAGCGAAGCCCTTCAACGCTATTTCAAGTGTTTTTCTATACATCATGCCTGCCGCATCAAAAAGACCTGCATTTCGACTCTTTGCCGCTTGTTCGAAACAGCGTTTGACATCATCGGGAACGTGGTCAGGAGCATTTGTCGCTGGAGGAGCTGGAAAGACTTTCAATCCGAAAAAATTATTGGCAGTGCATATGGCATCAAAGTATTCATGCGGGAGGTCTTTTTTAGGGTATGGAACAACCCAATTTATAACCAATGCAATTGGTTCGTAGCAAGAGCCGCATTCAGCAAGCGCATTATAAATGTCCGTTTTTTTTAAGTGCTGCTTTGAGTAAAAAACTTTGAAATAAACCTTTTGAGTTCCGCAATGGGGACAATCATAGATGATATTTGACATGTATATAAATGAAGTAGTGACTTACGATGAAGTACTAGAATCGCTACTGAGGAAATCATCCTCACAATCCGTTTCTCTTATTAATGAAGCATATCAAAAAGCAGACGATAAAGATATTTTCATGTTTGCGCTTATCGCAAAGCTGGTAATGCTGCACTCAAGATTTTGTAAAACCGCTTAGGAAGTTTCTTAAAAATGAAACGTCCATCCTTCCAATTCTACCCCGCCGACTGGCGCAAAGACCCTGCTTTGCAAGATCGCTCAGTGGTGGCATGCGCATCTGCACATAAAGCTTGCGAATGAGCCAAAAACCCAATATCTGGATGCCGCTTTATATTGCCGATTATCTGGCGGACACAACGCGGCTAACCACTGAACAGCACGGGGCTTACCTGCTGCTAATCATGGATTACTGGCGCAATGGTGCACTGCCGGATGATGATGCTGCGCTTGCAAATATCACACGCCTTTCTCTATCGCATTGGAAAAAACAGCGTGGCGCGTTGTCCAGACTATTCCAAGTTGGTCACGACGAATGGCGTCACAAGCGCATTGATACCGAATTGGAGCGAGTCGCTAGAAATTCAGTCAAGCATACGGAGCGCGCTCGCAAAGCAGCGACTAAACGATGGTCCAAGCAATCCTTTGAAGATGCTACAAGCAATGCTTGCAGCAATGCCAGTGCAATGCTTGATGAATGCCCTTCACAATCACATTCATATTCACCTTCTTCTTCGAAGAAAGAAGGGGATAAATCCCCTTCAACCCCTCGGACACGCGAAAAGCCGGCGGTGACGTTGCCAGACTGGCTGGCGAAAGAGGACTGGTTGGCCTTTACCGAGCATCGAAAGCGGCTGAAAGCACCGATGAGCGAAGTGGCCCAAGTGCGAGCGATAGCCGAGCTTTCGCGACTTCGAGACAACGGCCATGACCCAAGCGCCGTGCTCAACCAGAGCATCGTGAACGGCTGGAAAGGGCTGTTTGACCTCAAGCGCCATGAAGCGCACGGGTTCAACCGGCAGGCGATGTTGGAAGCGCGTAATGCCCAAGCCTGCCTTGAGGCCAAGGCGCTGATTTTTGGGGAGAGCGCTGATGCAATCCTGTGATTTTGCGGCTTTCGGCCAGATGCTGCAAGCGATTATGGCGATGTACGGACGGGATTTGTCCCCCGCTCTGGTGGCGCTGTACTGGCAAGGCTTGCAAGCGTATGACCTCGCCGCTGTACGCGAAGCGCTCAACCGGCATGTGAACAATCCCGATACGGGCCAGTTCATGCCCAAAATCGCCGATATTCACAAGATGCTGCAAGGCTCTACGCAAGATGCTGCGTTGACTGCTTGGAGCAAAGTGGATCGGACCATGCGTGAAAAAGGTCCGTACCCAAGTATTGTTTTCGACGACCCGCTTATTCATCGCGTGCTTTCCGAAATGGGCGGCTGGGTTCAACTCAGCACGAAGCATGAGGAGAACTGGCCGTTTGTACGCAATGAGTTTGTGAATCGTTACCGCGGATACCGGATGCGCAGCGAAGTGCCAGACTATCCGCCCGTGTTGATTGGCATCGCAGAAATGACGAATCAACAACTTGGATTTAAAGTTGCACCACCGTTGTTAGTCGGCAGTGCTGCCATGGCGCAGCGCGTCATGCAACTTGGCACCCATAAACCTTTGATTGGATTTACCCAACTGCATCCAAAAGAGCTGCAAATCGCATGTCATCAGGAGGCTGCGTGATACAGAACGCCAAGCCAAAACAATCCCACAAACATCGTACAGTAGATTTAAGCTAAAAATGCGGATTAAACAAAAAGCTTCATGGAAAGAAGTGCCTGAATGGGTCGAGCACGAAATACAAAATTGGGTTCGCTGGTGCTGGTCTGGCCCCTGGCCGCATCCTCTGCCACCGACGCAGTGCGCTTCGGCTGAGCGTTACTATCGTGCGCCAAGTGATCTAGGCGAGGCCGAAACATCTCTGCCTCCACCCTACGTCCCGAATGCCGAGATTGTGCAGCGGGCTTATGTTGCGATGCTGAAACAGGAGCAACACGTCATGAAAGCAGAATATATTCACCCTTGGGAGTCCGGTCGTGCTCGCTATGGCAGAACGGGGGCGGCGCGCCAATTAAAAATGTCGCTAGCCAATTATGAGACGATTTTACGGAGCGGATGCTTTCGCATCGAAAGGGCTTTTGGATGAAATATGCGCGGGAGATTATGGAACTGATGAGTGCTTATCCTGAACGGAATTTTAAAATGATTGAAATCGTGCGGCACGCTAATCCGAATCCAAAAAGTAAGAAAGAGCGCTGTGCTACCCATCGAGGGGTATTACGCGTTTTAGATACGCTCACCGAGATGGGAAGAATATTTAAAATACCTTCGCGGGCAGGCAACGGAGGCTATACGCTTTATCGATGGAAAACCACGACATGAACTTTTGCAAACCGCGACAAAAACCACGACAATGGCGGTGGGAAAAACCGTCCTAAAAATTCAGCCGCTTTTTTGAGTGGGTTTTTGCAGGTGTTTTTCCCAATGATTTTCAGCCTCAGGCAGCCTAAAAGCTGCTTTTTTTATGCCTGTTTGCTTTTACCTCTGACGATGGCTCGACCCAGCAAATACACGATTGCTCTAGCAACAAAAATCTGTGAACGCTTGATGGTCGGTCAAAGTTTGCGCTCCATATGCGCGCAAAAGGAGATGCCCTATCAAGCGACTGTGTATCGATGGCTCACGCAATCTGAGTCATTTCGAGACCAATACACGCGCGCACGCGAAGTTCAAGCCGACACGCTCGCCGATGAGGTTCTGGATATTGCCGATGACTCTACTCAGGATATGCAAGTCGACGAGCAAGGCAATGAACGCGTGCGCCACGAAGCCGTGCAACGCTCCAAGCTCCGCGTCGATGCCCGTAAATGGCTTGCCGGTCAATTAGCGCCCAAGAAATATGGCGACCGCATCCAGCAAAATATCAGCGGCGCAAACGATGGCCCGATTGAACAAAAAATCACTATCGTCGATGAAGCCCAAGTCAAAGCCACCGTCGCCCACCTTGAGGAAAGCTATTGATCCCGAGGTGCTTCGGGCGGTCGCTAAGGCCAAATGTGAGCAAAGTCACCTATTTTTTACGCGGTATTTCTTTAAACACCGCCAGGGCATTCCGTTTCATCTGAACTGGCACCATGCGTTGATTGCCGATACGGTGCAGAAAGTCATCGATGGCGAGTTGAAGAATGTTGTGATTAATGTGCCGCCAGGCTCTTCCAAGACTGAGCTGGTGGCGATTAACTTGATCGCACGGGGCTTAGCGCTGAATCCCAGAGCGCGCTTTTTGCATATTTCGTATTCTGACGATCTGGCCTTACTCAATTCTGAAATGGCGCGAGAAATTATCCGTAGCGAGGAATATCAAGCGCTGTGGCCGCTCGCGATTGCTCAGGATGCAAAGAGTAAAAAGCGCTGGAATGTGCTGCTCGATGGTAAGAAAGCTGGGGGCGTCTATGCGGTCTCATTAGGTGGTCAGATTACCGGTTTTAGAGCGGGTCATATGGCTCCAGGCTGGCAAGGCGCGCTCATCATTGATGATCCGCTTAAAGTCGAGGATGCGTATAGCAAAGCCGCCCGTGACAAAGCAAATCGTAAGCTCGTATCTACCGTTAAAAGCCGTAAGGCGCAGCCGGATACACCGATTGTTGTCATCATGCAGCGTTTAGCCCAAGAAGACCCAACTGGCTTTATCCAAATGGGCAAAGTGCCTGGCGACTGGACCTTCGTTTCGATTCCGGCGTTGTTGGATGATACGTATGTGGCCGCTTTACCCTCTGGCTATCGAGACAGGATAGATACCTCGCTACGAGACGAACATGGGCGGTTTAGCTACTGGCCCTATAAAGAGCCGCTTAACGATTTATGCGCGCTCGAGCAAGCGGATCGCTACGTGTTCACGAGCCAGTACCAGCAGCAACCCCGCGCACTCGGCGGTGATTTAATCAAAAGTGAATGGTTTTCGTATTACGAAATACCGCCCCGCATTCGCCTACGCAAAATGTATGCCGATACCGCACAAAAGACCGCGGAGCACAACGATTACAGCGTGTTTCAGCTGTGGGGCTTGGGAGAAGATAACCGACTCTATCTGCTGGATCTCATCCGCGGCAAATGGCCTGCGCCTGAACTCAAGCGTCGTGCGATTGCCTTTTGGAATAGGCACAAGGCCTATGACCATAAGACCAGCGCACCCTTAGCGCAACTGCTCGTCGAGGATAAATCCTCAGGCACAGGCCTGATTCAAGACATTCAGGAAGACGGCCATATCCCCGTTAAAGGCATTCCTCGCGGTACCGATAAGCTCACCCGCATCATGGGCGTGCTGGCTTACATTGAGTCAGGACGTATTGCGCTCCCCAAAACAGCGCCTTGGGTGAAAGACTTTATTGCCGAATGCGAGGCCTTCACGGCCAATAATACGCACGCACACGATGACCAGATTGATCCGATGATTGATGCAATTACCGATTGTTTAGCGAAAAGCTCGGATTGGTCGGGATGGACTTAGAGGGAAGTTTAGGAAGGTGGGCGCTCAGTATCCCTAGCGGGCCACTGGAGATCAATCCAATGAAGGGAGTACCAAACGCCCGATTCTTATTTTACCCGAATTCACTATTTAGGTTAAATTTTGTCAAAAAAACATAAAAATAAAGGGGTGCAAGCAATACCCACCTTGGCAGTCCAGCCAACGGACATCACCCAAGATAGCCTCACCAATCTCGTCGCAGGCCTGATGAATAGCCGCGACAAGATGGCGTATAACCATTATGCGTTTCGCAAAACGATTAGCCGCAGCGAACTCGCCACGATGTATCGCTCAAATTGGCTGGCGCGCAAAATCATCGATGCGCCGGCTGAGGATATGACGCGTGAATGGCTAAGCCTCGAGACCAAAGATGAAAACAGTAAAGACAAACTAGAAGCCGCCGAAAAGCGCTTTAAGCTGGTGACGCTGCTCACGAATAATTTGAAATGGGGCCGACTCTTTGGCGGCTCGGCGCTCTACATGAGCTTAGCGGGTGAGGACCCCGAGACGCCGTTAGAAATTAAACGTATCCGCCGTGGGGCGCTACAGGGCTTTCTCGTTCTGGATCAACACCAACTCACAGTAGATAAG
This sequence comes from Mycoavidus cysteinexigens, assembly GCF_003966915.1. NCBI lineage: Bacteria > Pseudomonadati > Pseudomonadota > Betaproteobacteria > Burkholderiales > Burkholderiaceae > Mycoavidus > Mycoavidus cysteinexigens. The sequence continues at coordinate 502,996 of NZ_AP018150.1, read as the reverse complement.
CAACCTTGCCTGGTTGACTTAAACCGCCCCGAATATTGGCGACCTGAGTATTATCGCGTTGCCGAGACACAGCAAATCATTCATGCCAGCCGCCTCATCTTCTCCGATGGCGCGCTGGTACCGGTCAGTGATTTAAAGCAGCAAGGCTTTTGGCACGATAGCGTACTGCAAGCTCTTTACGACGAGCTACAACGCGGCGATACGGTCGCCAGCGGCACCGCCAGCATGTTCTTTGAAATGTGCGTCGATATCTTAAAAATTGATGGACTCACGAACAAGCTGAATAGCGATGAAGGCACACGCGAAGTCCAAAAGCGCTTTGAGGTCACCAATACGGCCAAATCTTTTAACCGGATGATGCTGCTCGATAGCGCCGATGACTATCAGCAAAAAACTATCAACTTTGGCGGAGTCAGCGAAGTCGCCACGATGTTTTTACAACGTATTTCAGGTGCGGCAGACATTCCGGCAACCCGTTTGCTTGGGCAATCTCCTACCGGCCTGAGCGCCACGGGGGAAAGCGATATTCGCAACTACTACGATGCGCTCAAAGCCAAGCAAGAAAACATCTTACGTCCTCAAGTCGAAAAGATTTACGATGTTATGGCGATGTCTGAGCTGGGTCACCCCCTCAAAGACCTCGTGATCGAATTTAATCCGCTCTGGCAATTGTGTGAAGCGGAACGCGCCAACGCTGAAAAAATCCGCGCCGAGACCGATCAAATTTATCTGATGCAAGGGGTGATTCACGAAGCGCATAGCCTCAAACGCCTCAAAGCCAATGATACCTATGCGATTACCGATGAAGATTTAGACGAAGCGCAAGCACTCGCGCAAGAATTAGACACACCGGATGAACCTGACGCTACCCGCCCTGATCAAGGCACACCTCAAACACACGACAAAACGCCAGTCTAAGCGCCCTCGCGTACTACGATCAGCAAAACTCAACCGTCGAGCCGAAGTCGCTTACCGCAATCAGTTGTTGAGCCTGGTGAAACAGATGCATCAGCGCGTTAAAGAAGAGATTTTGCCGATCTTGAAAGAACCAGAGGACGGCTATACGCAGGATGCGTTATCAGAATCGCTGGTTCAACGGATTCAAGCCGCGTTAGAGCGTGTGTCTCGAGCCTTTCTAGCGTTGATTGCCCACGCACACCGTTGGGCGCAACGCATGGTCAAGCAGGTCGATGAAGACAACCGCACGGCGCTGATTGGCAGTATTCGCTATGCCTTTGGCATCGATATCGCCCCATTACTGAATGTTCCAACGCTCAATGCACCCTTGCAGTTAGCTATGGCAACGAATGTGCACTTGATCCGGTCGATTTCACAGCGCTATTTTGAGCAACTGCGCACTTCCGTTTTAACCGGAGTCTTGGAAGGACGGCGCTATACCGAACTCGCTAAAGACATTAAGAAATTGACCGGTGCCACCGAAAAGCGTGCGCGCCTGATTGCCCGTGATCAAACCGCTAAAACCCATGCGGCGATTGCCCAAGCCCGTCAAACCGCATTGGGCATTACCGAATACGAATGGCAAACCAGTGGCGATGAACGCGTACGAGACAGTCACGCGGATAACGATGGCAAACGGTTTAAGTGGGAGACCCCACCCGAGTCCGGCCACCCAGGTCACGATATTGCTTGCCGCTGTGTCGCCTTACCCATTATCGACTTAACATGACCGAAATTTTAGATAGCTTGCCCTCTGAGCGAAGATACACGCCAGAGGGTTTTTTAATTGCGCCCGCCAAGCTCGCACGTTGTGGGATTCAGCCCTATCGCGCCGTCGAATACGCTGAAAAATCGGGCGATCCGATGCGCATTCTCAATATTTATCGCCCGCCTGAAGAAGTCTTTGCGCCCGACTCTCTGGCTTCTTATGAAGGCGCGCCGCTCACCAACGACCATCCACCCTCTTTCTTTGTCACAGCCGATAACTGGCGGCATCTCGCGCTGGGCTTTGTGCGCAATATCCGGCAACAAGAGGGCTACGTGGTCGGTGATTTAGTGGTGCAGGACAAAAGCACCATTGCCCTCATTGAAAGCGGCAAGGTGGGCCTTTCCGCCGGTTATCAATCCAACAAAGAGATGATCTCTGGCGTGACCCCAGATGGGCAGCCCTATGACGGCATCCAGAAAAGTATTCGCGTCAACCATATCGCACTCACGCGCACCCCTCGTTGCGGGCCCACCTGCCGCATTGAAGATTCTAACTCTCATGGAGAACCCCTTATGTCTGACACACCCGATCAAACCACGACGCAAAGCACTGACGCAGCAGCTACTGTTGAAACAGCCCCGACGCCCTGCCATGACTGCGGCAAGATACAAAATCAAATGGATGCACTGACCCAAACCATCCAAAAGCTCGAAACCGAAAACCATACCCTACGCCAGAAAGAAACCACGCCTGCCGTGCGCGATGCCTGGATTGCCGATTGGGCTGAAACCGTGACCGATGCTAAGCAGTTGATGCCGTCTATCACGACGACCGATAAAAGTTGTCATGCAATCCGGCACGAAGTGGTTAAGCAGCTTTATCCGAAGCACAAACCTGTGGTCGATGCGCTGTTAGCAGAGCATACGCTCGATAGTGCCGACGAGGCCATGATTCAACGGGCTTTTAAGGTGTTAAGCGCTCTGCCTCAAAGCACCCCACGCCGTGATCCTGTGCTGGATGCGCTGAACACGCAAATGAACACCGATAGCACACCGTTAGATTCAAAGGCCGCCCGCACAAAATACATCCAAGGGCTAGAAACCACCCACACCGCTTAACTTTTTTATTCAATCAGGAGTTTTTTTATGTCGATTCAACTCGCCGACTATGGCGATGCACAGCTCGAGCGGGGTATCCCTGGACTTGAAGCCGATAATGGCCCCAACAGTATTGTGAACCGCCGTAATGCGGGCACTGCTGAAATTGACTTTGGTTTAGCAGTCGCCGCAGGTGCTGACGTAGATACAGCGGTGTTGCCTTCTACGGGTTGTCACATCATCGGTTTAAGCGTGCGCCACGCTACGATGCAAGCGGATAAAAGCGGTAACGTCAGCTATGCGCCCAAAGCCACCATACCCGTCATGGAAATTGGACGGCTATGGGCGATCCCCAAAGATCCTGTCAGTCCAGGTGACGCGGTGACGACCGATGCGACTGGCGCACTCTCTACGGGCGGCACGATTCCAGTGCCTAGCGCTCTATGGGAAACGCAAGCCGCGGCCGGAGCGATTGCGCGCGTGCGGATTAACCTCCTCCCCTCTAGGCCCGCCACCTCCAGCGTGTCCACCCAGGCGGAATAAGCCTTCCATTCACTTTCTTTTTACAACACCATGTCTAATACCAATACACACTTGGCCTATGCCCTTGGCCGCACCTCTCTTTTCCAAGATTCCAGTTTTATCCACGATTCGACTCAAGCGCTGGCTTTCTTAACCGGACAATTGGAATCCGTTGAAACACAGATTTACCAAAAAAAGCGCGCCCCTCTGGATTATGAAGCGCTGCTACCGATCTCAACCTCTGCCGGCCAATGGGCCACTTCCATTACCTATCGCATGAAAGATTTTGCCGGTCAAGGCAAACGTCATAGCGGTAAAGGCGGTGATATTCCTCGCGTCGATGTCTGGTATAGCGAAAAAACCATCCCCGTCATCTCCGCAGCGATTGGCTATTCCTATACCTTTGACGAACTCCGCAAAGCCGCCAAATTGAATCTTGCCCTGGATCAAGATCGGGCAGAAACCGCTTTCTATGCGTATCGCGCCCACTTAAACCAAATCGGCCTGTTTGGTGAGGAAGAACTCACGGGCTTATTCAATTCGCCTGTTGTCCCACAAGCGCAAGCCGGTACCGGGGGTTGGTCTGCCGCCACGCCTGAGCAAATTTTAAAAGATATTAACGATGCTATTTCCCAGGTTTGGATTCAGACCCGACGCAATAGCACCGCCAATACAATCATTTTGCCTGGCTCTCACTATTCTCTTCTTGCCAGCACGCCGCGCAGCAAAGGATCGGATAAAACCATTTTGCAGTACGTGCGCGAGAATAATATCGCCAAAGCCGAAAGGAATATCGACATCGATTTTAGAGGCGGTCTTGATCTAGATCGGGCGGGCCAAAATCAAGGCACTCGGATGATGGTTTACGAGAAAGATAAAGTCAATCTCGCCTTTCATATCCCGATGCCTCTGATGTTCCATACGCCTGAGCAACGCGGATTGGAATTACTTATCAACGGCGAATACAAATACTCCGGTGTTGAATTCCGTTATCCGAAATCGGCTTTGTATATCGATGGGATTTAATCGTGATCACCCCTGCTGACGTTAAAGCGCGCTTTCCTGTGCTCGATGCCGTGGAGGAGGCGCAGCTTCAACTGTTGATTAACGATACGCGCCCCTTCTTTAATATCGATCGCTGGGGCGCGTTTTATCCGCGGGGGGCCTGTCTATTGGTCGCGCACTTTTGGACCCTGCAGCAGAAGTTCGATAAAGGCGAAACGGCTCCGATTCATGCCGTGACGTCTCGTAAAGCGGGCGAGGTTCAGCTTAGCTATGCCCCACCTACTGCACTCGATGCGCAAGATGCGTGGCTGGCAAGCACCAGCTACGGCCAACAGTACCTTAGCTTGCGCAAGCAGGTGAGCTTTGGCGCTCTGGTGGTGTGAAGATGAACTTTTCTAAACTCGATGGGCTGCTCAATCGAATCAAAGCGTTGGGTCAGAAAGAAATCTGTGTCGGCGTCATTGCTAAAACCGCGTCACGCAAGGATCAAAAGGCCCGTTTCAGTAACGCGCAAATCGCTGCCGTGCATGAATTTGGCGCACCCAACAAAGGCATTCCCGCACGGCCCTTTTTAAGATCGACGTTGATTCGAAATAAGCAGGTCTATACCGAGGCACTCGCCACACAGATGCGCAAGTCGGTGAAGCAGCGGCAATCGGCTGAACAGGCCTATCAGGCGGTTGGCCTTAAGGCAGCAAGCGATGTCCAGCATGAAATCCGCCATGGCGCGCATACACCTTTAAAGACTACGACGATTCAGCGTAAAAAATCCAGCCAGCCGCTCATTGATATTGGTCAACTGCACCAGTCAATCACTTCTATCGTGCGAGATATCAATGAATCTTAAGGCACTCTTTGATGAAAGCGAGTTGACGCAACGCATTACCCTTTCCCGCCGCCATGGTCAGCATCATCCCGATCATGGCGAGTGGTTAGAACGCTATTACATGCTCGAGGTCACCGCGATTGTCTATCCCGCCGGTCAGGACGATCTTTTAAAGCTTCCTGAAGGCGAGCGCTATTTGCCCGCCATTCGGATTTTGAGCCAAGACCCTTTAGTAGAAGGTGATATTGCGCTGCATCAAAATCATCGCTGGCGCTTAACTCAGCTCTCTAATTTTGCTCACTATGGCTACTACGACGCAACAGCAGTTCGACATGAAGGCACTGCGCAGCCTACTACGCGAGGTTTTGTCGTTACCTAGTGGCGCTGTACGACCAAGCTATCAGGCTGGACCGACTGGCGCTGAACCCTGTGTGATCGTTTCTGTGCTGACTTCCGTTGAAATCGGCACCACCCGACAAGAGTTTGATGGCGCACGTGAAATAGAGCGTTTAAGCACCGCACGGCTTACCATCGTATCGGTTGAAGCCTTTGGCAACAACGCTTATGCACTCATGCAAACGCTCATGACGCTGTTACAGGCCAGCTCGACGCAAGCCATGATGCGCAATCGCCTCAACGCCGGTTTAGTCACTCTTTCGCCGTTACGCGATTTAACAACCATCGTTGGCGCAGGAACCGAAGAACGCGCTCAGTTTGATGCCACTTTTTCACATTCTGATTGCGTTGAAATCGATTTAAACCGCATTGAGCACGCGCGATTCACCACGCATACCGAAACACACGAAATAGCCTCAGCCCCTCTTGCTTAAATTTTTGGAGAATTAATATGCCCACCTCGCTGCCCCTCAGCGAAATTGTGAATGTTCAACTCAACGTCCAACCCCTCGCCCCCAGCCGACGGGATTTTGGTGTGTTGAATCTGATGACCCCCGAAGCCGGTCAGGTGTTTAATGATGCCCATACGCTCTATGCTGAATATGCGAATGCCAACAGCGTTGAACAAGCGTTTGGCAGCCATAGTGTCACCGCTCAGGCTGCCCGCCTATTCTTTGCCCAAACTCCACGCCCGAAACGCTTGGTGGTTTCCCGCTGGGTCCGTATTAAGCGCACGTTAGCGGCCACTCACTCTAAACTCTATGGCGGACCGATGACCGCGACGTTAGAGCAGCTCAAAGCGGTCTCTGTCGGCTATTTCTCGATTAAGGTCGGTTCCTCCCTTAAAAACTACTCCAAAATCAATCTCTCTACAGCCAGCTCTTATGAAGAGATTGCAACTCTTATCACCGCTAAAACCTCCACCGATAAACTCACCGTGCGTTGGGATAGTACGGGCCAGCGCTTCATCGTCGAAGCGGATCAAGCCGGCGCAAGTCGCACATTAAGTTTAATGAACAGCGATGGGCAACCGCTGACGGTAAGTAGCTCGCCCTCTTATTTGGGCACTCTACTCAAATTGGATAGCGCGGATGCCTATTCAGTCGCCGGCACCGATGCCGTCACCCTTGAAGCACAATCTCTCACCGAAGCGCTCTCACAGCTTGAGGCCCGCTTTAATCACTGGTATGCCCTTAACATTCTTCACCCCTTAACTGATGTCCAAATCAAAGAGGTCGCCAATTGGGTGCTCGCTGCCGATAAAAAGATTTTGGGGTTGACGACTTCTAACCCTCAGCACCTAGAACCCAGTTTTTTAAATGTATTTAAGCAGTTGGCCGATCAGAAGAATGAACGCGTCGTCGCTTTGTATGACAAAGATAATCCCCATGAGGTCTTAAGCTGGCTCGCGCGTGCTTTATCGGTGAACTTCGCTGGGAATAACACGACGATCACGATGAAGTTCAAGCAACTGCCTGGCGTCACCCCGCATCCGTTAACGCTCACTGAAGCCAATCAATGCAAAGCCTTAGGGATCAATTACTACACCTACTTTGATGAAACTGCGATGGTCGCCGAAGGGACGGTATTAGGCGGGCGCTTCTTTGATGAGGTGCACAGCCTCGATTGGTTCGTCGATGCCGTGCAAAAAGAAGTCGTCGCCACCTTACATCGGAGTCCCACCAAGATTCCGCTGACGGATGCAGGCACGCATCAGCTCTTAGCGGCCGTTGAAAGCGTCTGCCGCGAAGGCGTGCGCAATGGCGCGTTTGCCGCAGGGGTGTGGCGCGGTGATCCGTTTGGGCATTGTCACACCGGCGAGCGGCTTGAAGAAGGCTTTTATGTCTGGGTCGATACCGTTGATCGCCTCTCCAGCAGCGACCGCGAAGCCCGTAAAGCGCCCCCGATTCAAGTGGCGCTGAAACTCGCCGGCGCGATTCATGCCGCTGACATTCTTGTTAATTTTGATCGTTAATTCCTATGAGCACTACTTTTAGTCCCCGCGACGTCTCGGTTCTACTTAATGGCGTGAAAATCTCCGATTGGAGCGACGGCAACGATGTAATTCAAGCTAAATTGAATGCTGATGCCGGTAGCTACACGATGGGCGCCAATGGCACTGGTGTTTTTATTGCGAATCCCGACCAGTCCGGCACGCTGACCCTTAAAATTAAACAGCATAGCCCCGATAACCATTATTTAGATCGTTTATTTAAGCAACAGCGCTCAGCCATCAAGACATTTATTCCCTTAACCCTTTCGATTGTCGATTTATTGAATGATGACAAAGTCAGCGGCTTAAACGGCTATTTCACGACGTCCCCTGACTATACGCGAGGCATGGGCCATAACGCCGTGATCTGGACGCTGGTGTTTGAACAGCTCACGATTACTTTAGAAAAAGGATTGGCTCACTCATGAACCCGCATCAATTTGAACTGGATAGCATCACCTATCGCATGACGCCTGCGAATGCGATGGCCGGTTGGGCCGCTTTAAAGCAAGCCGGTAAATTACTTGAGGGGATTAAGGTTTCTCAAGATAGCCATCTTGAAATCGGCACGCTTTTAGCTCATTTAGGCAGCCCGCAAGTGGCTGAAATCGAACAGCTAATTTACGAACATACGACCGTTCAAGCGAATCAAGATAAACCCTTTCGGCTAGCGCATCAGCTTGAGACGCATTTTAATCAACACCGCTCGCACCTCATTCGCATTTTGCTGGAAGGCTGTAAGGTGCAATTCGCCGATTTTTTCAAAGGGGGCGCTTGGAACAGTCTAAGCGCCCTCATGCCTACGCCGGTTCAGACCTAGTTGATTGGTTTATCTGGCTGCCCATTATGCGCAAACACTGCACCCTGAATGAACTGCGTTCTGTTTATACGCTGTCTGACTTAGTCGAGTTTCATCAGACGATCGCACAGTGGGACACGATCCAAACCAAACTGACTCAAAGCACCCATGGTCGTTGATGAATTTCTCTTTAAGCTCGGCGTCGTCGCGGATATTAAGCAAGCCCAGCACTTTCGCCAAACGCTCTCCGATGTCGCCCGCACCGCTTCAATCGCCACAACCGCCGTGGGCGTATTGGCAGGCGGCCTCACCTCCTTCTTTGCGAAGGCGCTCAATGGCCTGAATACGCTGAATCAAGCGGCACGCGAAACCGGTGTCAGCGCTGAATATTTACAGCAACTCGGCTTTGCTGCGGCGCAAAATGGTGCTTCTCTTGAAGCCACCACCGCTTCAGTACGCGGGCTCTCTAAAGTCATCGGCGAGGCGGCCGATGGCATAGGACGTGGCGCACGCGCCTTTGAGCATTACGGACTCTCAGCTAAAAACGCCAACGGCTCGATTAAATCCGTCACGCAGATGATGGGGGAATTGCAGGACAAAATGCAGCGCCTCTCTGATCCTCAGCGCAGCGCCTTCTTACAAAAGATGGGCATCGATGCGGCGATGCTGCAAACGCTGCGCTTATCCAAAGCTGAGCTGCACGAGTTGATGCAAGAGGCACAGGATTTAGGCATTGCGACACAAGAGCAAGCCGATAGGGCTTCTGCCTGGGGCGATGCAATGACCCGCATGGACTGGATATTTAAATCTTTACGGACACAAATTGCGTTGGGCTTAGCGCCTCAGTTACTTCTACTCGCGGATCGCTTTAAAGCCTTTTTGTTACGCAATAAAGAGCTCATTCGGGATGGGCTGCGCCGGTTTATTGACATCCTCTTTGCTACGGTACAAGCGCTGGTTCATACAGGGTCTGCGATGGATCGCATGATCCGTCATACGATCGGCTGGAAAGCGGCTCTATGGGCTTTGGTCGGTGTCTCAGCTTGGGTTAAACGTGCGACGATAGCCGCATTTGTCGTCAATCCCGTTGCGTGGCTCGCTGTGGCTATCGCAGGGCTAATTGTCTTGATCGATGACTTGATGACCCATCTCCGAGGCGGTGAAGCCTCTTTGGCCAGATTTTGGGATTGGCTTGGAAACGGGATCAACTATGCCAAACAAGCTCTTGCTCAATGCTGCAACTATTTAACTCGGTTTCAAAAGACGCTGGCGCAGGTAGCCAGCAAAATTAAAGCTCTTATCAATTCAACCTGGGCACAGCTCGTTCAATTGATTCGTCAAACTTGGAAAAGCCTTTTAGCCAAAAGTACCGCACTTGTTGCCCGCCTTAAAACGCTCTTTCTCTCGCTCTTGGAATCCGCTCGCACGCTATGGACGAATATCACGGATGGGATTGCATACGCTTTTGAAACCGCGTTCAATCGCGTACAGCGCGCCTGGGATAGCGTCTTCGGATGGATCTCGAAAGGCTGGGACAAACTGCACTCCGGTTTTCGTTGGATCGGCGAAAAACTGAATCTGACCCAGGGGATCGATATTGCTCAAGCCGTCAACCTGGCTTCAGCTTCCGCTCATCCAGCTGCACATCAAAGTAACACTGTGAACCACCATACGACACATCATGCGCAGCGCACTCAGCAACAGACAGTCAACCAAGACATTAAAATTCATATCGCCTCTTCCGATCCCGTCGCAGCAGGCCGCGCCACCATGGATGCTCTGCGTCAACAGCGCATCGCCACGCATAACAGCCACAGTGCCGCCAAGCTATGACGATCTCGGTGCTGCACCGCCGCATCGGCACCGTCACGCTCGATGCAACGCTCGCTGAGCAACATCAGTCGGTTTTACGCATTTCTGAAAACCCGATTGAATCCGGTGCGCTGATTGCCGATCATGCGGCGCTGGAGCCAAAACAAATTACGATCACAGGCATTGTCACCGATTACCAGCCACCGATCACCTACCCTACAGGAATGAATCGCGCATTTTTGCGCAAAAGTCCGGATTTTTTAAATCAGCTCCCTTTGCCGACCGAAGTCAAAGCGGTCACGATGCAGGCCGCCTCGCGGATGCAGCGCGAACTCGGTTCTGCACCAACCCTTCAGCAGTCAATCGCTAGCAATCTAGAGCAGGCGCACCCTCTCGTTCCCTGGCTACCGGCCTGGAGCGGAATCGATTCCAGCACAACGCAAGAGCGCGTGCAGCAGGTCTATGATGCCCTACTGGAATTACAACGGTCCATTGAGCCGATCGAGATTCTAACGGGCGCTAAGCTGTATTCCAATATGCTCCTCCAGTCCATCAGCCTGAATCAGATGCAAGATGGCATCGCTGAATTCACGATCACCTGTCGGGAGATTTTAATCGTATCGACACAATCGATCGCCGGCATTCAGCGCCAATCTGGCCGCGCCCGCAAGCAAGCCGCCGCTAAAACGCAAAAAGGCAAAGTGCAACTCCAGCCCGCCGATAAAAAGAAGTCTTTGCTGAAGCATCTATTGGGCTAAGCCATGCATTTGATCCCCGTTGATTCCGCCCCGTATCAAGAAATGACAATTGCGTTTAAAGCACATGCGTTACGCCTCACGCTACGCTACAACAGCCTCGCCGACTATTGGGCGCTGGATGTCTTCGATTTAAAGCGTGAGCGCTATACCGCTCAAGGGCAGCCGCTGATCGTCGGCACTCCAATTTTATGGCGCAGGCCTATTGATTATTGCTTCATCCTTACCGATGAAAACGGTATCGGCCTTGATCCAGTCGGCGGAGAAGATTTAGGCCAGCGTTGTTTGCTTTACATTGCAGATAAAGCTCAAATAACCGCATTAGTTTGATAACCGATACCCATCATTCATCGTGGCTGAAATAGAGAGCTTAATATCGAGGGCATCAATCAATTTACGGATCGTGTCGTAGCGAGGCTTTGAGCCAGGCGTTAGCGTTTTGTAGAGACTTTCTCGCCCAAGACCGGCTTTCTTCGCTATATACGTTATGCCACGTGCTTTGGCGACATCGCTCAATGCAGCAAGGAAAACATCCGGATTGGGGTCTTCTAATGCAGCACTTAAATATTCTGCAATCGTCTCTTCATTATCGAGATAATCCGATGCGTCGAATTTTGCATATTGAGTCATTCTTTGCTCCTCTTAAGGTCCAAGGCCATCCGCCTAGCATGCTTAATATCCCGCTTTTGGGTCGATTTATCTCCGCCTAGAAGCAAAACATAAACCACTAACTCATGCCGTGTGTAGTACACCCTATAACCTGGCCCGAAGTCGATTTTCATCTCCGAAACGCCTTCGCCAACAGGTTCCGAGTTCCCAAAATTTCCATTTTCAGCGGATTTGATCCGGCCCAAAATTCTGGCCTTACCACGCAAATCCCGCAGAGTATGAAGCCAGACATCGAATTCTTCAGAACGCAAAATAGTGTACATAAACTTAATGTATCTAATTAGATACGATTGGTCAAGGTATTTTTTATGAAGCAATTCGGCCGCCGTTACCAGCTTGCGCTGGGCAATCCACACGATGGGTTATTCATTGATGCGCTGCGCGTCTCGTTTGACCTCTGTAAAACCATTGACGCTAAGCCCAATCCGGCTCAAATCTGCATTTGGAATCTGAATCGCACGCATCTCAATCAACTCTTAAGCGGCACCTTTAAACGCGTGGCCTTATCGGTCGGGTATACGGAGTTGCGCTTGCTCTATACCGGCGACATCCTCAAAGCCACCCTGCAACGCGATGGACTCGATTCTATCCTGGTACTGGAGTGCGCCGATGGTGACACCGATTATCGGCATGCTCGAGTCTCACTCACTTTAAAAGCCGGTACATCCGATCAACAGGCGATCCAGCAGCTTGCACAATCTTTGGATCAAACCCAACTCGGTACGGTGGCCCAAGGGCGGCTGAATAGCTTACCCCGCGGCCGTGTCTTTTGCGGCAATACCCGCGATGCATTGAGTCAAATCGCTCAGGCCAATCAGGCCGACTGGTCGATTCAAGATGGTGAGTTGCTGCTGCTGCCTGCCCAGCAGGTGTTAGCGGATGAAGCTACTTTGGTTTCACAAGACACCGGCATGATCGGCGCGCCTGAAGCCAGCGAAGACGGGCTTATCGTCACTGCTTTACTGAATCCCGCCATCCGCATCGGTGGCTTAGTGCGCGTGCACTCCATCACCGAATCCTTCAATGGCGATTATAAAGTCGTCAGCGTCTCGCATTGCGGCGATACGTATGGCGATGAATGGCTCACCACAATAACGGCTGTAGGCGGGGCCTTTACGCCTATTAAGGATCCATCATGAAATGGCATACCCCTTCCCTCGATGCCGCGATTGAAGCCAGTATCACTGCCGCACTCAAAAAGCTGCATGTCGCCTTGCCGGGTCGAATTGTGAGTTTTGATCCCAGCACGCAAACCGCGTCCGTGCAGCCCTTGATCGAGCAGATTCTACAGAATGATCAAGCCACACCTTTGCCGATGCTCACCGATGTGCCAGTGCACTTTCCACGCGGCGGGGCCTTTGTACTCACCTTTCCGGTCGCGCCAGGCGACGAATGCTTAATACTCTTTGCTGAACGCTGTATTGATGGCTGGTTTGCCAGTGGGCAATCCAGCATTCCGCTGGACTATCGCTTGCACGATCTATCCGATGGCTTTGCGTTAGTTGGGTTTTCTTCTTTGCCTCGCGCCATTCCAGAGTATGCAATGGATGCGGTCATGCTGCGCACGCTTGATGGCAGCGCTTACTTTAAATTAGATCAAGCGGGGCATATGACGATCAAAGGCACCCAATTGACGATCCAATGCCCCGTCGTCGTTGAACAACTGTTGACCTACCAAGCCGGCTTAAGCGGTACCGGCAGCGCCGCAGGCACCACCATTAGCGGCACGATCTCGCATAGCGGCGGTGAACTCATTTCCAATGGTGTGACGCTGCACGCTCACCGGCATGACGGCGTCAAAGCCGGCGGCGATACTTCAGGCGGTCCGCAATGAAAGTACGGCGGCTCGATGCGAACCATGACTGGACCTTTGGGCAGGGACGCGCCAATTATGCAACCCTCGCTGAATCGGTCGCCCAACGCGTCAAATCTCGCTTATTGTCTTTTCAGGGTGATTGGTTTTTGAATCTAGAGCATGGCTTACCTTGGCTGCCCACCTTTGAGCGGCCTGCAGATTTGCGGCAGATTGAACACCTTGTGAAACGCACGATTTTACACACGCACGGGGTGCGCGAGCTTCTAGCTTTAGAGTTGGAATGGGACCCCAGCACGCGCCATCTAACAATAACCGCCCAACTTAAAGATCATGACGATCAATTGATTAACATCACGAATTAGAGTCACCCCCAAAAAGCAAAAGCCCCGAACTGTAACCAGCAGTCGGGGCTTTTTTGTTCCCGCTTTTCAAACGAAACAAAACATATGAAGAATGATAAACGATTGACTTTAAAAATACCAGGAGTAGCAATGGAAACTGTGAATATTAAAACCGCTGAATTTCTTAAAGTGCTATGGCACACCGCCACGATCATATTTACCGGCATGACCCTGTGTTGCGTACTCGACATCGTTAAAACGATATGCCTATCTTAAAAACATGGCACACCTTACCGAACAAGGACTCATCATTGAGCGACTAGATGCCAATCTGGCCCAGCTTGATACCGGTTTTAAGGCGATTTATGGCGCGGATATTAATACCGATCCTGATAGTCCTGATGGGCAGCTCATTGGCCTCATCGCCCAAATTAAAACTGATTTAGAAGAGCTTGCTGAATCCATTTATAAAGCACTCGATCCTGAAGCCGCCAGTGGGGTTTGGCTTGAACAGCGCGTTGCCTATGCCGGTTTAACGCGCAGACAAGCTAGCTATAGCTATCTGCGCAATACGATCTTAACCGGCACGCCCCACACTTTGATTCCAGCCGGCGCAGCACTGACCGATCCCCATCATCGACGTTGGTTATTAGTTGCCGATACGACGCTGAATGAAAATGGCTCGGCACACGCTGATTTAAGAAGCGAAGCACTTGGTGCATTTCCCCTGCCCGCAGAGACCACTCTATCGATTGAAACTCTCTTTTTAGGCTGGCGCTCCGCTCAAAGCAATCAAGCCGCAGAAGTCGGAGAAGAGGAAGAAACCGATGCCGAGCTGCGACGCCGTTTCTTTATTAGCCGTGCAAAAGCGGCTCAAAACTCGGTCGACGGGATGATCGTTAAGCTCTTACAGCTCGCCGATGTCCGGCAAGCCGTCTGTTTAGAAAATGACAGCAATCTAACCGATGCGAATGAAGTACCCGCGCATAGCCTCAATATGATTATAGAGGGCGGCTCGGATACCGAGATTGCTCAGGTGATCTTTGAGAATAAAACCGCTGGCACAGGGCTACGCGGCGCAGTGCAAACCCAAATTCTCGACAACACAGGCATGGCGCGCTCAATCCGCTTTGATCGGCCCGCAGTCGTCGCTTGCGCCGCGTATCTCGAAGTGCGCCGCAACGCCCATTTTACGGCAGTCGACGTTGAGGCGATCAAAGCCACGCTAACAAAAACCGCGTTCAGAATTGGCGAAACCGTGCTGCTCTCGCGCTTATACAGCCCCATCAATACCGTACAGGGGTTTTGGGTGGAAACACTCAACATTGGCCGACACGGCCAAACGCTCGCTGCCAGCAATATTGAGATCGGCGTGCGCGAGATGGCCCGCTTTGCCCCTACGGATATTGAAGTCGTCGTGCTCTAAAAATCACACACCATGTCTTATGAATCACTGCTTATTTGGCAGTATAAGGGCAAGCCCAAAGCACGTGCCACCGCACAACTGATCGATCACTATTTTAGCGACACATGGCAGGGTCTCGCCGATTTGCCCAATGCCCTCCATATTGAAACCGCTTCGGGCAAAAATCTCGATTTAGTCGGTCAACATGTCGGCCAATCTCGCATTTTAAAAGGGCTGGCTCCACGCCACTTATTCGGCTTTGAACGCGCACCAGGCGCTCAAGGCTTGAGTCGAACCGGTTTAGGCGGTGGCAAATGGTATCGCAAGGGCGATGTCATTACCGATTCCGTCGTGCTCGATGACGATGATTTTAGGTTTCTCATCAAATGCCGCATCGCCAAAAACCATATGACGGGCACCGTCCCTGATATTACGCAGGCGCTGGATTTTATCTTTGGCGGGCACGCCACTGTTTATGACCAGTACGACATGAGTTTCACCGTCACCATTCGTAGCGATCAAATCACCGCCTTTAAACGCTATGCGATTCAGGCTTTAGATATTTTGCCGCGCCCAGCAGGCGTCAACGTCAAATATGTCGTCTTAGCCAACATCACCGCTTTCGGATTCGCCGGCTCGCCTGGCGCATTCGCTTTTAACCAAGGAAAATTTGCGAGGTATTTATGACCCTTTATCAACGTCCTGATGAACATGTCTTTGCGGAGGGCGCTCGCCCCGGCGAAGTTCAGCCCTTTCCCGATCTTTCCAGAGGGTGGGGCGTCGCCTTTGACCAGACCGGCGGCATCCCACCGATGGAATGGTTTAATTTTATTGGCAAACGCGCTGATGAAGCCATTCGCTATCTGATGCAACGCGGCTTGCCCGAATGGTCTGAGACAGAAGACTATCCTGAAGGCAGTTATATTCAATATTCTGGTAAAACCTATCGAGCTAAAATAGACAATAAGGGTAAAACGCCCTCAGCTCACTTAGCCGAATGGGAAGAATGGGGCCTGACGCGTAAAGCGCTCGATGCACACTTTCATCCCAAAGAGGGCGAACTAGCCTGGCCCAAAATCACCGAAACGCCCACCACATTAGACGGTTACGGTATTACCGATGCGGCTACGGCTCAAGATGTGCAAAGCCAGTTCTCCAAGCTTCAATTACATTGGCAAAAAATATCCAATACGCCTTCTACCGTTAGCGGATATGGCATCACTGATGCAGCACCGATCAAAAGCCCAGCGTTTGTCGGCTCGCCCACCGCGCCCACTCACCATGACCCGCGCAACCACTCGAACCAACTCGCCTCCACCGCTTTTACACAGAATGCGATCTCGGCTGCCTTTACGGGGCATAACCAGCAAAAACTAGAAAGAATAGAAGGGTATCAGAAACTGCCGGGCGGCTTCATCCTGCAATGGGGGCAACTCGGTGCGGATACGGCGGGCAATATCCATATTATCTTCCCAACCCCTTTCTCGCGCGCATGTTTTGGCGTTTACGGCATCCATATCGGTGCGGGACCTGTCATTGTGATTGAAGTGAGTGGAACCCGGTCAAACACCGGCATCGTCCTGCGCACATTTGATACTGATGGGCGCACCGCTGCATGGCCCACTCAATGGTTTGCCATTGGACGGTAGCCGCGAAGTGAGTTCAGTCTCCCCCTTCACGCTTTTTTATTCTGGAATACCCCTATGACTTTTTATTATTCAAAATCGCAACCTGGTTTTTACACTCGTGAAATGCACGGAGACACCATTCCTAAAGATGCCGTCTCCATTACCGACGAAGAATATCATGCTCTGTACAAAGAGTTAGCGAAAGGCAAAATGCTTCAATCCGATCACAGAGGATACCCGATTGCCATTGACCGCCCTCCTATTACCCCAGAACAGTGGACTGAAATTCATTTGCGCCAACGCCGCGCTTTGATTATTGAAAGCCTGGTCAAGTCAACGCCTTTACAAGATGCAGTAGACCTGGAGAGGGCGACAGACGAAGAAAAACAGCGCCTCAAAGCGTGGAAACTCTATCGCATTAAACTCAGCCGCATCGAGCAGCAGTCCGGCTTTCCGACTAAAATCGATTGGCCAAAAGCCCCCGAGGCCACTTCGTGGGCCACTTATCCGTAGCACTAAGAACCGCCTTCATGCGGTCTTTTTTTTCGTCTACACCCCTCTCAACATGACCGAACCCTTTGACAGGGCCGCCCTCCTAGCCGAACTCAAACGCGATGAAGGCGAGCGCTTTAAACCCTACTTCGATACCGTTGGCAAAATCACCATCGGCGTCGGACGCAATCTCACCGATGGGGGCATCTCTCAGAGCGAATGCGAGATCCTTTTGAACAACGATATTGAAAATACGCTCGCGTGGCTGGATCGGAGTTTACCGTGGTGGCGGACCCTGGATGCAGTAAGGCAACGCGTGCTTATCCATATGGCCTTTAATCTGGGCGGCAATCTTCTGACCTTCCGCAATACGCTCTCCGCCATGCAACGCAATGATTACGCAGCCGCGGCTAACGAAATGCTCGCCTCTAAATGGGCTACTCAGGTCGGCCAACGAGCACTGCGCCTAGCCAATATGATGCGCACCGGAATAATTTAACTCTCAATATTAAAAAATGAATCTTCACGAACATGATCGAACGCTGCTTGCGATATTAGCTGCGATGGGCGCTGCGATTGGGATTGGGCAGTTGCTTGCTGGCGGCGAGAAAATCACCGCTCGGTTGATTATCGGGCGCATGATCGTCGGCGCTGGCTTAAGCGTCGCCGCGAGTTCCATCCTCATGCTTCTGCCCGAGCTCTCTCCGATCGCCATTACGGGTCTCGGTGCAGCACTCGGAATTCTCGGCCAGTCCTATTTGGAAATGGCTGTACAACGCTGGTTGGGTAAACGCAATCATGCTGACTAATTGGATTGCCGCTCCGTTGCGCCTATTGTGCATCGCAGCAACCGCGTTCAGCTTTGGCGTAGGGTGCGCAGGTCATTTTTACTACGGCCCGCGTATTCAGAAAGAGCGCTCAGCGTTAGTGCTTTACAAAGCACAACTCACCATGGCCCACGCTCAATTGATTGAAGCCCAAGCCAAAGTTGTCGTACAAACTGAGATTCAATACCGCGACCGCATCAAAATCGTCAAGGAAAAAAGCGATACGATCATTAAGGAGGTTCCTATCTATGTTACTCAAGTTGATACTGAGCACTTTGGCATTAACGTTGGCTTCGTGCGCCACTACAACGCAGCATTTGCCAACGAGTCTGCCGGATTTGCCACCGAGTTTGATCGACAACCCTCCGGCATTTCGATTGCTGAAATTGCCGAAGTCAACGCATTTAATGCCAACGTCTGCTGGCAGTGGCGTGAACAAGCACTAGGTCTTCGAGCGTTTTATCAGCAATTACAGCAGACGTTCCCTTTAACGCCAACACCTGCTGGCAGTGGCGCGAACAGACACTCGGACTAAGAGCGTTTTTAGGCAGCTAACAACATTTATAAAAAAGTGCCGTAGCTTCTTCTCGACTTATTTCAGGCAAATTCGGAGCAATGATCTGGCGTTTCTTTAAGATGAGTCCTCAGCAGATCTAAAATTTTATCATTGATAATTATTGGCTCATTAGGAATAAGCGGCTCTAAAATTAGCTCTCTAATCATGTCCTTTTGACTCACCTCATTTTTATCAGAGTTGTCTTCGAAAGCTAATACAGAATTATTATTGATTTTAATCGACTCCGCATCTTGCCCTCTTAGAAAAACCGTATTTCGAAGATTTAAATCGCACTCTGTTTCAGTCGCCATTATCGCCAGTGCATTCGCCGCGCCAGTCTCAAATTTAGCCTCTTTTTTAGAGCACTCAACTACGCTTAAAAGTCGCTCTTTTAATATCGGTTTCTGCTGCACCCGCTCCGCTAAAAATTTCAATAACGCAGAATCTTTCATGATATTTAATCTATTAAACCATGAAGAGACCTCAATTTTGTCATATACATCGAATTCTTCCCACAGCGTTCTCGCCACAAAATAATCCTGTAACGATTTATAAATAAATCGATGTTGATTTCCTCGTTGGATCAGCGGCGCGTTTAGGCGAATTAACCTAGTCATTTCATTGCCATCACCTAAAAGTAGCTCGCGCCAATCTTGACTCAATTCAGCACTACGCCTTTTCCAAGACCAATTCATTTCTGCCGAATAGGTGGCAACTACATGCCCTGCTTGATACATCTCCAGAGCAAATTTTTTACTAAAGTTTATCCCATGCTCAACAAATCCCTCTTCGTTTAATCTACTGAATGCAAATTTTTCCTCGTTTGAAAGGTTAATTAAAGTCAAGCGATATTTCGCACGATCAAACCAATTTTTCACAAACTGGTCATATAACCAAATTCTCGTGAAACTCTGCCCACTCGTCCTGAGTGTCTGACTAAGCATAGGCAGCTCTCTCCAGAGCATCTGAAATAAAAAAGGAGCTTCCACTAACAGCTTATTAAATTCAAACTGCCCTAGCATTTTTCTATGGTTTAAGGTGTTTTTCACCAACTGTAAGTATATTTCTCTGCATTTTTCAATATACACTTCAGCTGTTGGATCAAAAAATGGAGCAAGTCTATATTCTTCGAGGACTGTCTGTTCCCCTAGCGGCTGAAATGCGATTTGATAGTTAGAACCTAGATATTCCGGCCGGCTGGTGATGATAGCTTTAGCCTTCCACCGAGCTAGCCGGTTTTTCACATAAAACATTTGATTACGATTCTTAAGCTCATCATAGCCATCTAAAATAAAAACAAAGCGATGGTTTTCGCGCAAAATCTCGATCTCTTCCGGCGAGAAATGACAGAATTGCTGGAAATAGTTTTCTATTAAATTTCCTGGGTAGCCCGATGTTAGCCACAAAGGAATATAAAGAGGTATTGGCATTGACCCCGGAACATCAGCTGTAATATATTTTTTAAATAGGCTTTCCGCAAGATTTCGGCTAAATACTGATTTACCTGAATCCACTTCGCCGCATAGCAGGAAAATTTTTCTTGAATTATTTAAAAATTCTTGGATTACTGTTTCTAGACTATACAAAGTGTGCATCTCGGCTACTGGTGCCGCTTTAAGCATAGGATACACTTCAATATCTGAAGCTCTGCATACCCCAAACCAGGCCCTATCCAATTTCGCATTGCGAAAAATTGCTTGGCGCAACGATGCATTTTGAAAATTGCACCCTGTTAAATCAGCCCCCTTGAATTGAGTCTTGTAGAAGCTACCATATTTCAAATCTGCACTGTATGCATGAATTCCGTTGAAATCTTTTTCTCTCAAATCAACTTTTGCTCTGACCAAAATAGTAAGCGCATTCGCTGCCGCAATTCCAAAACCTTTATTATTCTTCGAGGCATTGACCCACTTGATTAGCATCTCTATTAAAAACCTTTCTTGTTGCACACGTTCAACAAGAAAATCAAGAATAGCTGGGTCGCTCACTATATTTAATTTATTAATCCAGGCTGATTCCTTAATAGTAGTAAATTCTTCCCACAGCGCTCGCGCTACAAAATAATCTTGAATTGATTTATGAGCGAACTCATATTGATCATCTCGACAGACCAGCGGTGCATTAAACCTTAACAATTTAATATTTTCGTTGCTCTCACTTAAAAATTTATCTCGCCAATCTTGTATTTCTGCACTAGATCCGTCATAGGAAAGCTGCTCCGAATATGCCACACGCACCAATCCAGCCTGATACATCTCTATTGCCAAATCTTTGCTAAATTTTGTGCCGTGTTTAGTAAAAGCTTTATTCAAAAAGTGAAATGCTTTCTGTTCTGTACCAGTTAAGCGGATACCGCTTAAACGATCTTGCGAACGCTCAAACCAGCTCTCTACAAATTGATCATATAAGGCAAGCCGAGTAATACGTTGGTTGCTATCTTTATATTTCTCAGCCAAAGCGGGCAATTCGCTCAAGGACAACTTGAGTAAGAAAGGATTACGTATCAGGTCCTTGACTTCAGGTCTATCAAGAATTCCCCCATGTTCCGCGACACTCTTTTCTAATTCTGGGTAGGAGCTTTTATATTTGTTTACATATTCTTCAATCGTTAAATCAGAGAATGGAGCGAGTTGATACGTTTGAAGCAAATGCGGTTGCTCTTTCGGATGGAACTGGCGCTCATATCGATCTCCTAAATACTCAGGACGACTCGTAACAATCACTTTGGCTTGCCATTCATCTAGTTCATTCTCAATATAAAAAAGACGAGTTCGGTCTTTAATTTCATCGTAACCATCTAAAATAAAGATAAAGCGATAATTTTCTTTTAAATCAGCTATTTGCTCTTCTGTAAATTTCTCCTCTTTTAGATACTCCGAAATAAGATTGGTATTCGGCTTTTCCAAGCTTGATAACCGAATAAATAACGGTATAGGAGTTTGGCCGGACTTATTGGCCTCTTTGTCATAAGCCTCCCATAGGCTGCGCGCCAAATAACGATTAAAGGTTGATTTGCCAGAACCCGCCACACCCAACAAAAGTAGCACTTTCTTTTCTTTTGAAGCTAAGAAATCTCTCACCTTCTCTTCCAGACTAAAGCGCTCTTTTGTATTCGTTATTAAAGTACACTCCGGCGCGACGTACATTGCCAACGCATCTTTGATTTCTCTGTCTTTTTGCAGGCTTTCTAAATATTTTTTCTGCAACCCCTCGATACCTAAACTAGCGAGCGGTGCATTATTTGGCTGCATAGCCATGCTTTGCAGCGGTCTCAGTATTTCTCGTAACAATTGAGCATCTGAGCCCGTTGAGTGGTAATGCACTGTAATTTCGTTATGCGAACCAACGGTTGGGATATTAATCAAACCATAGTTGATCTGCATGACAGACCTTACCGCATCATAAATCTCAGCAGTTGAATGGACTTGGACCCCCGCATCAGAAAAAGACGAAGCTAATCGAGGAAAATACGAAGCTAAGGAAGGTTGAGTATTTTGGCTTGGATTAATTGGCAACATGCTGGCTACCCCTTTCTAATATTTAGTATTTAACCTATATCTGAATGATTTACTATCGGATAAAAATTCAGCCTTCATTGAATAAAACCTATCTACCCAAAATTACGACAGCATGGGCAATATCAGAGACTCTGAAAATGATCCCGCCATTTTGGCTTCTATCTGGATTCCCGAGTTTGACCGAGAACCCACCAGCATTTCGCTTGCTGAAGTTGCCGAAGCCGACGCCTTTAATGCCAGCGTTTGTTGGCAATGGCGCGAGCAAGCACTTGGACTAAGAGAGTTTTATCAGCAGCTGCAGAATTCAAAAACAAAGTCAGTCAACCCCTTTACGTGATGAAATATGCCTGATAATAACCCACTATCGTAAAATTTCATCATTTGGCTCGGAGGTATTTCTGCCTTTGTATCCTCTTAAAATAACTCTACGTAAATAATTTATTCGCTCTTCTCGCAGTCACTGCTTACCGCTCCTCGCTGCTCTAATAGCCTCTGGTTTAATTGGCTTAGGCCTTGTACGCTTTGGATAGATGTATCGAATGCCGTAAGCATATTATTTTCTGAACTCCAGCAAAGAAGCGCCTTATAGCGAACCTCCTCTCGAATGATTTGCCACTGCCGTACAGAGTGGTCATGACTGCCGGTCGCCAAATAGAGGCTGTTGGAGATCATTTTCCAAGCAACACTCGCCACTGGTCCGTTAAAGCCTTGAAGTACCATCTGGCACAGGCCGGTTTTCACGTCCCACAGCCGCACAGTATGGTCCCTACTGCCCGAAACAAGCTGGGTCCCCTCCGGAGAATATTTTACAACCCAGACCTCATCGCAATGGCCATTTAATATGCGAGAACAAGCGGCAGTTTTAAGGTCCCAAAGCCGTATAGTATGGTCATCACCGCCTGAAGCGAGCTGTGTACCGCTTAGTGAATACATTACACTGTTTACTGGACCTGTATGGCCGATTAAATCGTGGATAAAAATCCCACTTCTTGCATCCCACAGCCGTATTGTCTCGTCTTCATTGCTCGAGGCAAGCTGAGCGCCATCCGGCGAATACGTAATACTCGTAATTGAATCTTTATGACCTCTCAAGATGCGGGAAATAAACCCACTTTTCACGTCCCAAAGCCGTACGGTTGTATCTTGGCCGCCCGAAGCTATCTGATCTCCTGTTGGTGAATACGCTATGCTTCTAATCCAGCCTGTATGACCAGTTAAAGTGTGGCGAATAGCCCCGGTTTCTATATCCCATAGCCTCACCGTTTTATCAACACTGCCCGAGGCGAGTTGATCACTTTTTGGTGAATACGCCAAGCTCCTGACCTCACCTGTATGGCCAATGAAGGTATGACGGCAAGTGCCGGTCGCCATGTCCCATAGCCGAATAGTTTGATCTAAACTGCCCGAAGCAATTTGATTGCCGTCTAATGAATACTCAACGCTATGGACAAAATTATTATGACTATAACTTGAAGGGGCGCAGAAAGAGCCGATTTTAACGTCCCATAACCGCACGGTTTTATCAGGACCGACTGAGGCTAGCTGAGCGCCGTTTGGCGAATACATGACACTGTAAATGCCTCCAAGATGCCCTTTTAAAATTTGGCGACAAAAACTGGTTTCTACGTCTAGCAAATACACAATGCCAGTTCCACTACCTGAAGCAAGCTCAGTACCGCACGGTGAATATGCGATACTCCAAATCGGATCACCATGGTTGCTTAAATTGAAAGTGTATTGGCAAGTGCCTGTTTCCACATCCCATAGTCGTACGGTGCCATCATCACTGCATGAAGCAAGCTGAACGCCCGTTGGCGAGTACGAGATTCTACTAACTTCTTTGCTATGACCCCTTAAATTCTGGAGCATAACCCCAGTTTCCCCATCCCATATTCGTACAGTCTTGTCATGGCTGCTCGAGGCAAGCTGCTTCTCTTTTTTTGGTGAATACGCGACGCTCGAAACCAAATTACCGTGGCCACTTAAAGCGCAAAGAAGAGCACCTGTTTCAACATCCCATATCCGAACTGTTGCATCTCCACTGCCAGACGCGATCTGGTTACCGTTCGGAGAATACGCGATGCTATAAACAGCGACTTTATGGCCGCTTAAGATTTGGAGCGCAGACCCGGTTGTTATATCCCATAGCCGCACGGTCTTGTCCCAACTGCTAGAGGCAAGTTGTCCCTTTTTCGGCGAGTACACAACCTTCGTAACAGCTTCGTTATGGGCTTGTAATGTCCAAAGGTTTTTCCAATTTGAAGTCGTATACACGTTGATACCGTGGTTTTTAAGTCCCAAAGCAAAGGTTTCCCCATCAGGTGAATACGCACAGCAAAAAACTTCGCTTTCTTCTTGAAGAAACGGCCATTCACCAAACTGTACTCCTTCCATTTGAGCGCCATCTAAATTAGCCCCACGCAGCCAGCTATTGCAAAGATTAACGTTCGTTAAATCTGCCCTTTGTAATTGTGCAGCATCAAATACGCCATTACTTAGATCAGCTCCTGGAATCCGAATTCCTTTTAAATCCGCTCCATTAAACTGCACTCCTGCTCTAACCAAGAGAGTCATAGCATTGACTGCTCCTTTCTCTAACTTAGATTCTTTTTCGGAGCGCTTAACCACTCGTAAAAGTTCCCCCTTCAACTCGGCGTTTTGTTGTACCCGCTCCACCATGAATTGCAGTATCGCTGGATCGCTCAGTAAATTTAATCTGTTGAACCAAGAGGATGGTTTAACCTTGTCATGAGCACCTAGTTCTTCCCATAGCGCGCGCGCCACAAAATAATCCCGTAACGTTTTATGAATAAACCGATATTGATTGCCTTGGCGACTTAAGGGTGTGCTAAAACGTAACAACCTCATTTTTTCACTATCATTATTCAAAAAAGGCTCCCTATCTTGGCTCCAAGGAGGAGATGCCTCCGAATAAGTTACTACTACTTTTTGACTCTCATACATTGCTAAAGCTAAGTTCTGACTAAAACGAATACCGTGAGCAGTAAAACCTTCTTCACTTAAGCGATTAAATGCTTTTCGCTCGTCTTTCGTTAATTGAATCAACTTTAAGCGATCATCAGAGCGCTCAAACCAGTTTTGCACAAACTGGTCATATAAAGTAACCCGAGTGGAACGTTGCTTGCTAGTAGCACTTTGATCCTCTTTATCTAAAGTGGGTAAGATTTCCAGCGCAATTCTTAATAGGAAAGGATTATCTACCAACGCTGTTAAGTTAAATTGCTTAAGTGCACTTTTGTACTTAATAGCATTCCACCCGGACGACTCTTCGGCTAAATATATCTCCACATAGTCATATATAGAATTCGGGCCTTTAGATAATTTTAGAATTTCCGCTTTAAACCTTTTTTCTTTGTCTATCCTCTTTTTTACCATTTTTATCATATCATCTACTTCTTGTTGATACCTTTGTACTTCTTCTTCAAGTTTTTGCCTTTCCTCTAAATTTTCCTCTGAAATTTCTTGTATTTCTTCATTTTTTCTCTTTGCTTCTTGATGATTTTTTATTGCTTTTTCTAAAATTTCTTCATGTTCTTTTGTTCTTTTTGAATCTTCTTCTATGTAAGTCACTAACTGTGACTTCAATTGAATCTGATCAACTTCAGACAACTTTGAAACCACATATTTATTGATATACCCCTCAATCGATTTCTCTGATAACGGTGTCAATCTATATTCTTGGAGTACTTGAGGTCTATTAAGTGGATGAAATATACTTCTATAATTTTCCCCTAGATATTCTGATCGGCTGGCAATAATCACTTTAGCTTTCCATTTATCCAATTCATTCTTTGCATAAAACATCTGTGCTCGGTCTTCGATTTCATCGTAACCATCTAAAATAAAAATGAATTGATGATTTTTTTTCAACTCCGAAATTTCTTTTTCTGAAAACCCTTCTTTTTTCAAGTATTCAACAATCAGATTAGCACCTGGGTTATTTAGACTCCATAGTGGAATAAATAACGGAATTCGACTTGGGCTTGTGCCAGCATTTTTGCTATATTCTTCCCATAAGCTTCTGGCAAGGTATCGGTTAAATGTTGATTTCCCCGATCCGGCCTCACCCAGCAAAAGCAGCACTTGCTTTTCCTCTGAAGCAAGGAATTCTTTCACTTTCTCCCCCAAATCAAAGCGTTCACTTGTATTTTTGAGCAAAGTGCATTCTGGCGCTATATACATGGCCAACGCATCTTTGATTTCCGTATCTTTCTCTAGGGTATCTAAATAAGTGTCTTGCAATTTTTGAATATCTAAATCGGCCAACGGAGCTGAATTTTGCAATGACAATAAGTCTTGCTGGGGCATGATCAGTCGGCGCATGGAGGTTGACTCCGATCGTGCCTTCAACAACAACTGAGTGCTTAATTCATTTTTCCACACAGGATCCCAAGGAGGGGGAGCATAATTGTCATCAGGCGCAAGTATTTGAGCTGAGCGCCTTTCTAGCCGATCTAAGGTTGATTTAGCTTTCCATTTCACTACTTCAGTTTTTGCTTTAGGTCCCATCCAATAGGCGGTATCCTCAGCTAAGCTTTTTAAAAACTGAATTGCCTGCTCTTGTATTAGCTCGTCTTCTTGCGTACAAACAATCCATTCCAACCGCTGGCACACTCCCTGTAAGAAAATTGGGTTTTGACGATACGGGTTTTGGAGATGGATAATTTTCTCGTTACCACGTACAAATTGTTCAAATTCCACTAATTGGTTGGCTTCAATTAATTGATCTATCAATTGCAGCGCCATATACCAGCCTTTTTCTTTTTGGCAGTTCTCGCTTTTATCTCTGTCTTGAAGGCTTGTTCGCATTTCTTCAAACGACTCTTTTGCCTCTGTAGCATTCTTCAGCACTTCTTTTAATCCACCTATTGCACCTACCACGTTAGCTACTTCACGTGCTCCACTAAACGCTTCCTCAAAACGATTAAAACTTTCTAATAATTTATCTACATCGCAACTCTTAATTGCACTGGCCAAT
Organism: Mycoavidus cysteinexigens; assembly: GCF_003966915.1. NCBI lineage: Bacteria > Pseudomonadati > Pseudomonadota > Betaproteobacteria > Burkholderiales > Burkholderiaceae > Mycoavidus > Mycoavidus cysteinexigens. Next base: position 475,874 of record NZ_AP018150.1, on the reverse strand, counting down.
CCCAAAACACCCATGCTCCCAGAGAAGAGGCAACGCAGCACTGCATCTTTCCTGCTTTCATCGTTAGGAATATGCGCCAGGGCTTCGCGCGCATAGCGAATTTGCCAAGTAAGCTCGAGATCCTTATTTGGGTTTAAAATCTCTTCATCTCGTAATAAATCGTAGAGAGGCTTTTGTAAACGCGTGCGATTGATACCTGCCACCCCTGCTTGCACCATTGCATCAAGTAACTGTGAAATGGTCTGAAGCAATTGATGTACATGCTGAGTGTCACCTTTATGTACAATTTTTAAGCGCTCCAGCAAGACGTTTAATATGCTTGTCCAAGTATCCGAACTTATCCCTCCTTCTTTTTTTAAAAGTGATGGGGGACATTGACGTACCATTAAAGCAAGACCCTGTGCTAAAGGCATATTCAAAGGCAGCTGCTTTTCGGCACTCAATCCTCCAACTGCGTGAAAGATTAATGATTTATAAGAATCTACGTGAGGAACTACCGATAAGGCAATGGCTTCGCGTATACATTCCCAATCTTTACCAGCCCTCTTACCAAAACGTTCTATTACTTCGCGCGCAAGCAAATAGAGTTGCCTTTGTAAATTAAGATGTTCTTCGCCTAGAGGGGCTTGCTGTAAGCACCAGGCCAAATGTCGAGTATCTTTAATTTCATCAGGACCCACAAGCGTATATAAAGCGGGAGAGTGGGTAGACATGGAAAAAGACGAAGACTGAAGAAAAAATTGTGCAGGTAATCCAGTTGATCCTACGGGAGGTAGCGGGATTACGGCCGATGGAGAAAGCGTAGGTTTTCTCTGAATTGGTGGCTTAGCTGGGGATAAATATCCTAAGTTATTTAAACGTTTTACCACTTCCGCCTGCTTATTTTCATCTGATAAGTGGGCTATTGCTTTTGCGTAGTTTTTACGCACATTCTCAGTATTAATATTTCTTTTTAATTGGAGGTCTGCACATCTTAGATAAATTTCTCCAAGAAAAGGTTTTGCTTCTTTTACATTTGGAAGAGTGTGTTTAAAAGCAGCCTTCGCTCTATTAAGCTCATTCTGAGCTTGGTCAAATTCCTTTTTCTCTATGAACTCATCAGCTTGTTTTAAAGAAGCTTGTCCGCGTTCCATAGCAGTGGTTCTCGGTTGCCATGACTCAACGACTCTTGCTGCGACTCTTGAAAACATAGTTTTTACCCCTTTTATCTTGAACTAGTTGTAAGACAGGACAAGCGAGCTTTTTCTGAAGAATCTAACCTTGGTAAGAATAAGATAGGCTAAAAAGTACTAAAACTTTCAAAATTGATCTTACCGTATTTTACTGTTACCCCGAAAGTCATTCTACTGCACGAGCATTAAGGGCACATTTCGAAGTTAACTATAGTTTTATGAATAGAAAAAATGCAAGCAGATTTTTGTCAACGGCATCTCGTAAAGCCTTGTAAATACTAGGTGAACTTTTAACAAATTATTGACAACTATTTTTAGTTATCCATTGATTTATAAGGGGAAAATGCGCTTCTCAACTTAGATCATGACTCTAGTCGTCGAAGATGCTGGACGAGAGAAACGGGGGTATTTCAAAGAATGCTCTTTTATCGAAACACTCAGGCATCGTTGACGATCGATTTTAAGCTTATGAGTTAGATCAGCTGTCGTATTACCGCAGTAAATTGAGCACTTAGCGTATTAGCAGGCATGAACAAAATAGAGATTATTTAGCATAATTTTTGTTCTACAAACCTTTCAGAAATTCCCGGGAACACTTGTAATAAGTACCAAATTTTCTGCGTTTTGTAGAATACATTATGCGCTAAGTTATTGATATTTAAAGAAATTTACTAGGTCTGTTAATCCGCAGGTCCCAGGTTCGAGCCCTGGTCGGGGAGCCAGATTCTAAAAGGCTTACAGCAATGTAGGCCTTTTTATTTTGTTCCGCAATTATGGGGTTGTTCCGCAATTCCTGATTATCTGGTCGGAGTAACCAGCTTACCTTTGCGGTGTCGGACATACCGTTGAGTCATCTTTTCATCAGCATGACCGAGTTGATCTTTAGCCGCCGCCATACCCTCTTTTTCTTCCTTATCCGTGCCTGCTTTGGCTCGTAAATCACGGAATTGAAAAGCCTCAATAGCAGAAACTAAATCATGCTGCCCTCCCTCTTTTGCAACTTTCGCAGCTTTTTCACGTGCTTTTTCAAACCGGAAGCGCAGCGCCAAAGCTGTCAACGCTTCGCCTCTTTCGCTACATATCAATGTGAGTGAACGCACCTTACCCGGTTTTGCCGCTGGCTTCGTCAGACGTTCGATCAGCTCAGCTAGCTGCCCTTCAATCGCGATACGTAGCCGCTTATTAGTTTTATTTTGTTGAAACCCAATTGCTCCATCACAAATATCAGTCCGTGCCAGTTTAAGCACATCTGCCGGGCGCTGACCAGTCAAATAAGCCAACTCCATCGCATCCCGAGTAGGGGCATCCGCCTCTGTCAGCACAGCTTTATAGGTCACATCGTCTACATAAGTGTCACGGCCTATTTCCTTAAATCCACGTATTCCAGCACATGGATTAGGCTTCTCCGTTAAACCTCGCTCGCGTGCGAAATTCCAAATATGGGAAAGCAGAGCTTTTTCCCTATTTGCCCGTACTTGCCCTTCATCGCCTTTTACCGCCTTTCCCTTCGCTTGTCGCCGCCTGATCGTATCTTTTACACGCCAATCTAGGTATTGGCGAATATGGATCGGCTCAATATTGTCTAACGCTACCGGTGATGCATCAAAAAATTCATAAAGCTTCGCCAATTCTTTCAAATTATCTTTCTGCGTCCGCAAGGCCTTTTTAGGCAGTACTTCACGCTGATAACCCTCAGCCACATACCTAAACGTAATATGCTCTTTATGGTAAACCTGATCACTCATCGTCAGTTCCGCCCACTTTTTGACCGCCACTGCATAATCTGTGCCTAGTGCAATCTCACGGCGAGGCGCTGTGCCTGTGTCAAGGTAATAATAGGTACCCGATTTTCTGTGTCGAGCACGCAAGCCTTGCGGCAAATTCAAATTACGGCTTGGTTTGCGGCCCATCTCATATGGCTCTCAATACCTCAGGTAACCACCTGCGAACTGGCTTTTCAGCAGTTTTTTGACTCCCCTCAATTGCGGCTCGAGTCACGATAGGCCGACCACGCGCATTGGTAAAAAATGCAAACCCTTCTCCACGTAGAAACTCAACCTGACGTTGGTATTTGCTAAGCTTTTCAGGCTTTGTGCGAAGACGAAGGGTATGCCCTCGCCTGATCCCTGTCAGCTCATCCACTTGCGCTTCGGTCAAAAATACCTCACTCATTTCCACTCCTCAGCATGGGCTAGAGCGTTGAGCTGTCAAACAGCGTCCAAAATTTGCCAGTAAACAGCGCCGAAAAGTTTCCAGTTAAGGGACTCAATTTGAAGGGATATTTCGATGTTTGAAACGGTAAGATTGATTGCCAGTTTCCAGGATATGGCAATGGTGAGTAATACGATCTAAGAGAGCGGTGGTCATTTTTGCGTCGCCGAAGACCTGTACCCATTCGCTAAATGAGAGATTAGTGGTGATGATTAAAGAAGTTTTCTCATAAAGCTGTCCGATGAGCTGGAATAGCAGTGCGCCACTGGAAGCGGGGAAAGGCAAATAGCCAAGCTCGTCAATGATGAGAGCATCAATCTGTGTAAGGCGTTTGGCTAGGTTACCTGTTTTACCGAATTGCTTTTCGTGTTCGAGCGCGTTGACCAATTCGACGCCGTTGAAGAAACGGACCCGTTTTCCGGCATGAATGGTGGCCACGCCCAGCGCCGTGGCAAGATGAGTTTTGCCCGTTCCACACCCGCCGACTAGGATCAAGTTATGTGCGGCATCGGTGAAGTCGGCCGTGGCGAGTTGCTCGATGACGGCTTGTGACAGAGGCGTTTCTTGCCAATTAAAGCTGAGTAAATCTCGATGGATAGGAAAGCGTGCAGCTTTAAGCTGATAGCGTAAACGGCGTAATGCTCGATCTGTTTGCTCAGCGGCGATCAGGCGTTCTATCCAAATTTCAGGGCGATGAATGAGTTTTGGCTTTTCGGCTTGTAACTCGCTCCAGGCCGTGGCCATGCCATGCAGTTGCAATGCGGTGAGAGTGGCGTGGATGTCAGTGGGCATGGGTTTCTCCGAGCAGGTGGTCATAGCGCTGGCAATCTGCTCGGGGTTCTAGCGTTAAAACAATACCATCGGGCCATTCAAGCGAAGTGGGCGGACCCGGGTCGGTCAGTCTGCGCATTTCGTTCATAATGATGGGGGCCGTCACTGTACCGGCTTCTAAAGCACATTCACACGCCACGGTTAAAGCCTCCAGGCCGACTTTCTGAGCCAACAGGAGCAGTTCGACAAAGGCACGATCCCCCTTAGGGCGCTTCAGAAGGCATTTCCGTACCGCTTGAATGGGAAGGGGTAAATTCCACTCAACGAAAGGCACACCATTGCGTAGGGCACCGGGTTTCTTCTCTAGCACAGGCAGATAATGCCAAGGATCGCAGATGAGTTGGTCCCGCCCAAAGACTCGCTGGTGAGTCGCAACGACCTGAGCCTGGGCTACCACTTGGATTTGGTTGGCGCTTATATGTACAGACACGGCTTGTCTGGCAAAGCGAACCGGAACGCTATAACGATTTCTATCCACGTGCACCAAGCTGGTGTTTGAGACTCGCATCATCTGTTCAACGTAACCCTCAAACGGGGCGATGATTGGACGTAACAAGCGTTGTTCTTCTTGGAAACATTCGTTGATAGTGCGTCCACTATGGCAGGGGTGTTTGCGTGAGCGTGTCAGAAACTTTGTGTGCAGAGGAATTCATCTGATAATAGAAGTAATAAAAAAGGAATCCTATGACAAAGTTAGACGAAGGACTATTAGATAAAATCTTAGAAGGAGTAGATCCGTCGAATCCGCAATCGCTATTTACAGAGGCCGGGTTATTTGGTCAGCTAAAAAAAGCATTAGCAGAGAGAATGCTGCAAGCGGAATTAGACCATCATCTTGCTCAAGAGCGGAATGCGGGAGAAATAAAAAGTAACTATAAGAATGGGAGTAGCAAGAAGACAGTATTAGCGTCTCAGGACAAGATAGAGTTGAATATACCTCGAGATCGGGAGGGGAATTTTGATCCACAATTGATAGCGAAGCACCAAAGACGCTTACCTGGGTTCGATGATAAGGTGATTTCCCTGTACGCAAGGGGTTTACCGGTAAGAGAGATCCAAGGGCATCTGACGGAACTTTATGGTCTAGAAGTCTCGCCAGACCTAATCTCAAAGGTGACCTCAAGCGTAATGGATGAGGTGACTGAATGGCAGAATCGTCCGTTGGAGTCCGTGTATCCGTTGGTATTTTTTGATGCACTGCGAGTGAAGATACGGGATGAAGGCAGCGTAAAGAATAAAGCGGTTTACCTGGCGCTAGGTGTAAGACCCGATGGCCTGAAAGAAATTTTAGGCATCTGGGTAGAGCAGACTGAAGGGGCAAAATTCTGGCTTAGGGTGATGACAGAACTCAAAAATCGGGGCGTGACGGATATCTTGATTGCTGTAATAGATGGGCTCAAGGGGTTTCCAGAAGCGATCACAGCCGCTTTCCCGCAAACGCAAATTCAGACCTGTATTGTCCATTTAATACGGAATAGCTTAGAGTTTGTGAGCTGGAAAGACCGCAAAGCGGTGGCGGCAGAATTGAAAACGATTTATCGAGCCACGACCGAAGAGGAAGCGGCTCAAGCGCTTGAAGCCTTTGCCAATGGCCCATGGGGCCTCAAATATCCGCCCATTGCTTCAATTTGGCAACGCCATTGGCAAGAAGTTATTCCGTTTTTTGCCTACCCCCTGGAGGTTCGTAAAATCATCTATACAACGAATGCCATTGAAAGTCTGCATATGCGCGTGCGTAAGGTGATTAAAAATCGAGGCCATTTCCCTAACGACCAAGCCGCTATTAAATTAATTTATTTAGCCTTGCGCAATATCTCTAAGGAGTGGAAAATGCCTCCGATTATATGGCGAGCAGCTAAAATTCAATTTGCCATCTTATTTGGCGACCGATTTACTGTTTCTTTAGCATGAGACTGTAATTTCTTGGTGAGGCTTCCTCGCACACAAAAATAATGACAGGCTCGTTTGCGTTGAGCGAGTTCTCGGCAGCGTATAGCCAGCCAGTCATTGAGTTCGACCAGATTAGAAAAGCGCGCAAGCGGCGTGAATAGCCATTCCCGTACATTGCCCACCTGATTCTCAATTTGCCCTTTCTCCCAGCCTGCGGCTGGTGTACAGGCGACTGGCTCGAATCAGTAATGATTGGCTAGAGTCAGAAAACGCCGATTAAATTGACGCTCCTTACCGACTAAGATGGTGTCCACCACTGTCTTAAGATTATCGTAGATGATTCGGTTGGGCACGCCCCCCAGAAAAGTGAAAGCCTGTCTATGTGCATCGAATACCCTCTCTTGGGTTTCGCGCAGATAGGCTATAACAAAGAGCTGACGGCTATACGCCAGCCGAAAATGGGCCACCTTAACTGTTTGTCCCACGCCCCCTAATTCGACATGCTCATGGCTCCAATCAAATTGGCAAGCATCAGCAGGCTCAAAGACGAGGGGTACAAAAACTTGTGTGACTCGCGGTCCTTGAGCCTTTAGTTTCCAATCCTTAACAAAGCGTTGCACGCTGTCATAAGCGCCCGGGTATCCTATTTCTTGTAACCCTTCAAACAGTCGACGAGCAGTACGACGGCGGCCGCGGGGAAACTTTGCTTCCTGTTCTAACCACTGCTTTAGTTGTCCTTCATAAGCACCCAATTGGGGCCGTATCGGTTGTGTTCGATCGTACTTGGGTTCCTTTACCGTCTCAATATGTTTGCGCACTGTCGGACGCGATAAACCCATCTCTCGTGCTATCGCGCTGATGCTCTGCTTTTGTACTTTGTATCGACGTCTTATCTCGTAAATCATTTCCATGTAAAACACTCCAGTTTCCCCGGCAAATTCGCCGGATCTTTGCATAAATAGGATGGAAACTTTTGGACGCTGTTTCCTCTAATAAACTGGTAAGTTTTGCACGCTGTTTTACAACTCAGGTCGGCCAACGAGCACTGCGCCTCGCCAATATGATGCGCACCGGAATAATTTAACGCTCAACATTAAAAATGAATCTTCACGAACATGATCGAACGCTACTTGCGATATTAGCTGCGATGGGCGCTGCGATTGGGATTGGGCAGTTGCTCTCTGGCGGCGAGAAAATCACCGCTCGGTTGATTATCGGGCGCATGATTGTCGGTGCGGGCTTAAGCGTCGCCGCCAGTTCTGCGCTTACGCTCTTGCCTGAATTGCCTGCGATTGCTATTACGGGTCTCGGCGCAGCACTCGGCATTCTCGGCCAGTCTTATTTGGAATGGGCTGTGCAGCGCTGGTTGGGTAAACACAATCATGCTGAATAGTTGGCTTGCCACTCCATTGCGCTTATTGTGCATTGCAGCAACCGCATTCAGCCTTGGCGTAGGGTGCGCGGGTTCTTTCTATTACAAACCGCGTATTCAGAAAGAACGCTCAGCGCTGGTGCACTATAAAGCTCAGCTCGCCATAGCCCATGCACAATTGATTAAAGCGCAAGCCAAAGTTGTCATACAAACTGAAATTCAATACCGTGAACGCATTAAAATCGTCAAGGAAAAAGGCGATACGATTATTAAAGAGGTGCCTATCTATGTTACTCAAGCTGATAATAATCATTTTGGCGTTAACGTTGGCTTCGTGCGCCACTACAACGCGGCATTTTCCGGCGAGCCTGCCGGACCTACCGCCGGCTTTGACCGAAGACCCGCCAGCGTTTCGATTGCTGAGATTGCCGAAACCAATACATTTAACGCCAGCGTTTGCTGGCAATGGCGCGAGCAGGCGCTTGGATTAAAAACGTTTTATCGGCAACTACAGCAAGCACAGCAAGCACAGCAAGCACAGCAATCCCATCATAGCGAAGGAACGGCGTTCCATTTTGGGCAATTAAACTACCCGGACTAGCCATTGCTACCGGCTTATAAGTCGGAGGGGGTTCGCCTCAGGCTCCCCAAGCGCACCCCTTTGCTTGAGTAGACGGATATCCATTAAACTTAAATTCTGTGCGCCGTGAATAGACATACCAGCTACCACCCGCTCGTTTTGAGAGGAGGTCCAACCTAACTCGACTGTCCAGTCCTTATCTTCGCGTTCTATTTGCCAAATATGAACCGCGCTGCCCATATTGCCGGCCATTTTCATTTTAACACGCCTTTCTGAAGGATTTTGCCAATCTATTGACTTGATCTTCCCAACAAAACCTGCAAGCGTATATAACATTTCTCCGCTTTCTACGCTCCACAGCTTCACTGTATTATCCTTACTTCCCGATGCTAGGACCCCACCGTCTGGTGAAAAATTTACACTAGTGACCTGATCACAATGCCCTTGAAGCGTATAATACAATATACATAACCCTTCTCCGCTTCTCATCCTCCACAGCTTCACTGTCTTATCACCACTCCCCGACGCTAGGAACTGACTGTCGGGTGAAAAATTTACAGTCGTCACCCAATCACTATGCCCTTCAAGCGTATATAAAATTTCTCCGCTTTCTATGCTCCACAGCTTCACCGTCTTATCCCAACTCCCTGACGCTAGGAACTGACTGTCTGGTGAAAAAATCACACTCGACACCCATTCACTATGTCCTACAAACTTACGCAATTCTTGTCCGCTTTGCACGTTCCATAGCCTCACCATCTTATCATTACTCCCCGACGCCACGAACTTGCCATTTGACGAAAATCTCACACTCCACACCGAAGCCTCATGCCCTACAAGCAGCGGCCTATCCAATATAGCCCATGCTCCTCCGCTTTCCACGCTCCGTTGCCACATCTTCACCGCCCCATCCCAACTCCCCGACGCTAGAAATCTGTCATCTGGGGAAAAACTCACACTAGTGACCTGATCACTATGCCCTTCAAGCGTCTGTAACATTTCTCCGCTTTCTACGCTCCATAGCTTCACTGTCTTATCACTACCCCCCGACGCTAGGATCTCGCCATTGGGCGAAAGGTCCACACTATGCACCGGACCACGATGCCCTTCAAGCGCATGCAATTCTTCACTGCCTTCCACTCGCCACAGTCTTACCATCTTATCTGGTCCCCCCGACGCCAGGAAATCGCTGTTGGGTGAAAAATTCACACTATTCACCAAACTGGTATGCCCTTCAAATGTATACAATACTTCTCCGCTTTCCACGTTCCACAGATTCACCATCCAATCAGCTCCCCCTGACGCCAGGATCTTGCCGTCGGGCGAAAAAGTCACACTCCTTACCTCATTATTATGCCCCCGAAGCGTACGCGGCTCTTCTGGCTCTTTTTCTAGCCTAGGCAACACTTCTATTTTCCACAGCTTCACTGTTTTGTCAGCACCCCCCGACGCTAGGATCGTACCGTCGGGCGAAAAACTCACACTATTCACTATCCCATGATGCACTTTTAAAGCCAACGCTTTTCCAAACTCTTCTCCATCTTCCATGCTCCACAGTTTTACCGTCCCATCAGTACCCCCCGAGGCTAGGATCTTCTTGCCTTCGAGCGAAAAAGTCACACTATTCACCCCCTTGTAATGACTTTCAAGTATTGTATGCAACGCGTTTCCGAACTCTTTTCCGCTTTTCATGCTCCACAACTTCACCGTCCCATCAGTACTTCCCGACGCTAGCATCTCGCCGTTGCGCGAAAAACTCACACTATTCACACTCCCACCATGATTAAGCTCCTTCAAGTTTACTCCGCTGCCCACGTTCCATAGCCTCACCATCCCGTCACCACTCCCCGACGCTAGAACCTCACCTTCGCCTTTTTTCGGCGAAAAAGTCACACTATTCACCCAACTCTTAGGTTCTTCAAACGTATTCACCTGTACCAGCTCTAATTTCTCAATTTGATACAGTCGAATCGCGCCATCACCATCCTTCCCCGTGCCCGTACCAACAGCCAACCAGCGCCCATCGGAGGAATAACAACAGTCATTAACCCATCTACCCACCTCTAAACTAGGCAGCTCTCCAAATTTAACCTCTTTTAGATTTGCTCCTTCGAGATTTGCCTTACGCAACCACGCGCCTCGGAATTTCACTTGGCTTAAATCTGCACCTTGCAACTGTGCAGAATCAAATATCCCATAACGTAAATCTGCTCCTGGCACTTTGATTTTTCTTAAGTCCAATCCATTAAACTGTCCACCGGCTTTAACTAGGATTGTCAGCGCGTTCGCTGCGGCTTTTTCAATGCCATCTTGCGCCTTCGACGCCTTCACCCAACCTAAGAGCGGCTTTATCAACCCGCCCTCCTGCCGCACCCGCTCTGCTAAAAAGCTCAGCACCGCGGGATCTTCCACTACGTTCAGTTGGTTGAACAAAGCCGATGGCTCCAACTTAACAAGATCTCCGAGCCCTTCCCATAGCGGACGCAGATTTCTCACTACGCTCAGTTCATTGGACAAATCTAACTGCTCTCTCATCTCCTCCCACAGCGCACGGGCCACAAAATAGTCTTGTAAGGTTTTATGGATAAACCGATACTGATTACCTTGGCGGCTTAAAGGCGCATTAAAACGGAGCAATCGCGTCTCTTCATTATCACTGCCCAAAAAAGGTTCCCAATTCTGACTCTCAGAGCGGTTTGCCGCCAAATAGGTCACCGCCACTGCCTGAGCCTGGTACATCGCTACTGCGAAGCGCTTACTAAAAGCAACGCTATGCTCGCCAAAGCCCTCTTCACTTAAGCGATTAAATGCTTTGCGCTCGTCTTCCTTTAATTGAATCCGCCTTAAGCGATCTTCAGAGCGCTCAAACCAGCTCTTCACAAACTGGTCATAAAGGGCAAGCCGAGTAAAATGCTGATCTTTCTCTTTAAGCGCCTTACTCAATTCAGGCAAAACGCTCAACGTTATTTTGAGCAAAAATGGATTGCCAACCAGCTCTTTTAAGTCTCCATGCTTTAATGCTTCTTTATACTGTTCAGCACTCCACGACCCTTCTGGATGGGCTTTTTTATATTGATCGACATATTGTTTTATCGTTTCGCCCGAAAATGGGGCCAATTGATATTCCTGGAGGGCAGTGCGCTCGCCGGGCGGATGGAACATGTATTGATAATTAGATCCTAAATATTCTGGCCGGCTGCTAATAATCACGTGCGCTTGCCACCGATCTAACCCATTATCCGAGTAGAAGGCACGCGAGCGCGGCACAATCTCATCATAACTGTCTAGAATAAAGATAAAGTGCCGTGACATACGCAAAACCTCTATCTGGGCTGCCGACAAGCCTTGCTCTTTCAGATATTCCGCAATCAGATTTTCACCCGAATTTTTCAAGGTGGATAGCGGAATGAATAAGGGAATAGGACACTCCTGCGATGACTCTGCTTTGTTATAGTCATCCCATAGGCGGCAAGCAAGGTGCCGATTAAACGTTGATTTGCCAGAACCCGCTACGCCCAACAAAAGTAGCACTTTCTTTTCTTTTGAAGCTAAGAAGTCTCTCACCTTCTCTTCCAGGCTAAAGCGCTCTTTTGTATTCGTAATTGAAGTGCACTCCGGCGCAACATAGATCGCCAACGCATCTTTAATTTCGTTATCTTTCTGCAGGCCCTCTAAATACTTTTTTTGCAACGTCTTAATATCCAGACTGGCTAACGGGGCGGTATTCGGTTGCCAGGCCGTGCTTTGCAGTGGCCTCAGGATTTCTGCTAACAAGTTGGCATCTTCAGGCGTTGAGTGGTAATTCACGGTGATGTCATGCGAGGAGCCATGGATTGGGATACTAGCCACCCCAGAGCTGATTTGCAGCATAACAGAGCTTGCTGTGTCATAAACCCTATTAGCTGAATGGATTCGCGCCGCCGTATCAAAGAAAGCCGAAGCCAATTGAGGCAAATACGAAGTTACGGAAGGTTGAGGGCTTTGGCTTGAGATATTTGGTAGCATATCAACTCGATGTTCTTGCAAGGCGACATTTTGAGTTAGACGGCGGTCATCATTCCGTGCCTTATATAGCGACTGGGTGCTGACTTGCTGCCAGGCAGGGTCCCACACAGGTACAACATAGCAGTCCACTTCACTTTCCATACCGGCCTGCTGTGCACTGGGTGGCAACTGCTCCAATATCACTTTGGCTTGCTTTCGTATCTGATCAGGCAAACCCTTGACATTTTCTAGCCGACCTAAGACATGACGTACTGCTTGCCGCATGCGCTCATATTGCCCCCACAGTTGATTCTCATTTTGCAGAAATTCACCTAAGAATTGAATTGCCGCTCCTTGAATCGCTTCCTCTTTTTGAGTGCGAACTATTTGTTCTAAGCGTTGGCACAGGCCCAATAAGAAAGCTTCGTTACTCCTAAATGGGCTTTGCCGCGCAAACTGCTCAAATTGGATAAACTGCCCTTCTTCTAAGCAAGTATCCAGAAATTGCAGTGCTGCATACCAGCGATCTGGCCTGCTTTTTGTTAGCCTCTCACGGATGGCTGTGCCCGCTTCTTGCACACCTGAGCCAAAGTCTTTCATTTCATCAGCTAGCTCGGCTAAACGCTTCACAGCCTGCTCTGCACCAGAAAATACCTCGCTAAAATGGTCAAAAGCTTCTAGCAATTCATTCTGGTCTAAAGTCCGCACCGCACTGGCTAAGGTAGCTGCCCCTAAAACCACTCTTACGCTCCGATCCCACACTTCTTGCCAGCGGCTGGTGTCACTCCCCTCATTGGGAATATGCGCTAGCGCTTGACGCGCATAATAGGCTTGAAAGCGCAACGCTGGGGTTTTCATTAACTCCGATAAGATTTTATCCAGCGGCTCTTGCACTTGTGTACGGTTAATGCTGGTGGCCCCAACTTTGGCCATAGCATCTAAGATCTGTGAAGTAATTTGCAGTAGTGGCTGAAATTGCTGTATGTTGCCTTCCCGATGTTGGCTACGTAAACGCTCTGTCAAAGCTTGCAACAGTTTAACTAAATCTCTTGCACTGCGCTTAGATAGCGGTTCAGGCGGCAGGTTATGAATTATTACGGCCAGACTTTGGAGTGCCGATAAATCCAAGGGATTTTCAGACAGTACTTTATAGACTTCGCCGAGCAAATAGCGGAATTTCTCTGGATCCGGCGTTGCCGCTAACGGAATAACTTCACGCCATACATCTAAATTTTTAGGCTCTCTTTTCCCAAAGACTTCTAATATATTAAATGCTAATTTGTTTAATTCTTGCGCTGCAGATGGCTTGAGAGTTTGCAAGCATTGCGCCAGATGGTGAGTATTTTTGATGTCGTTCGGATCCGTGACAACCTCATAATGCTCAGTATCAGCCGGTGGCGGGTTATGTTTAAAATGAAGTACGTCGAACTGGGAGGATATGGGTATTCCTAGGCTGCTTAACGATGCGACGACGCTTTGGGATGTGGATTTTTGAAGAGAACTTTGCGCCTTAGGAACATTCAATGCCTGCAGTTTTTGGGATGCTGCATCTGGACCGAACTCTCTGGCCGCTTCATAACAAGCACGCGCTTTTTCGAATAGCCCCATCCTTCGTAACAGATCACCACGCTCCAGATAGGCTTGGGCTAGATATCCGTCAACCTCAATATTCCTTTTAGAGGGATCAATTTTTTTAAAAGCGTATTCTGCTTTGATAAATAATTCTTGAGCGCTAAGAAATTTTTCATCTTGCAGCTTCCGACGAGCCCCTTCTAGATACTCTTTACCCCTTTGCGTGTAGTCATTCTGATTGTCGACAAAACCGTGCGTCTTAGTAGAACTCCCAACTCCAGACACTGGTAGCATAATGGTACATATGAGTTGCTTCTAGTTTGCCAAGCCACTTCTTAAACTTCAAACTGATATACCTGCGATTTAGCTTAACCTTCTGACTGACCTTCTGCCACCTCATCGCTACTTGCTTGAACACCCTATCGCGAACCCACATCCTGTTCAAAGTTAACAAATGCTAGACAAGCTTGCGGCTCGTATAGTCCTTTAGTTTGATTGGACGAATTGTTTTTAGGTATATTAGTCCCCCCAAAAAAAGCTACTCACCAGTCACTAGTACCGGACCCGCGCTCCCCCGATGTTTCGGCAGGATTACCACGCGCGCCCCTTTCCCTAAGTAGGCTTTTATTCATTAGACTTAAACTCTGGGCGCCTTGAATAAACATATCGGTTAAGGTCAGTTCGTTTTGAGATGAGACCCAATGTAAGCTAACCTCCCGATCATTGTCTATGCTTATTATGGGCTTTATTTTCCAAATATGGACCGCGCGACCTCTTCCGCCCGCCACCAGCATTTTAATGCCTCTATCATGAGATTCTTGCCAAACTATTGAATCGATCCTCCCAACAAAACCTTTAAACGTACGCAACGCTTCTCCGCTTTCTACTCTCCAAAGCCTCACTGTCTTATCACGGCTCCCTGACGCTATAAGTCCACCGTCTGGTGAAAATCTCACGCTCAACACCCCATCACGATGCCCTCTAAGCGTACGTAACCCAATTCCGTGTTCCACGCTCCACAGCTTCACCGTCCCATCCATGCTCCCCGACGCCAGGAACTGACCTTCGGGCGGCGAAAAATCTACACTAGTCACCTCATCACTATGCCCTTCAAACATATATGGCAACACCTCTCCGGTTTCCACGTCCCACAGCTTCACGCTCCCATCCCATCCCCCCGCCGCCAGGAGCTCGCCATTTGGCGGTGAAAAACTCACACTGGTTACCGCCCAACTATGTCCTTTAAGCGTACGCAACTCATTTTGACTTCCCACGTTCCACAGCTTCACTGTCCCATCTCTGCTCCCTGACGCCAGGGTATTGTTGCCCTCTGGCAGTGAGAAATTCACGCTACTCACTTTGTCACTATGCCCGTCGTCAATCTTACGTAACCTTTCTCCGCTTTTCACTTTCCACAGCTCCAGTGTTTTGTCACGACACCCCGACACTAGAAATTCACCGTCTGCCGAAAAATTTACACTAAGTACCTCATTACTATGCCCTTTGAGCGTATGCAATACTTCCCTGTTTTCCACCCTCCATAGCTTCACGGTCTCATCTGTACTCCCCGACGCCAGGAGCTCGCCGTTTGGAGCCCAGAAATTCACACTCTTCACCCGACCACTATGCCCTTCAAGCGTATGCAACGCTTCTCCACCGTACACGCTCCACAGCCTCACCGTCTTATCATCACTCCCTGACGCTAGGAACTCGCCGTCTGTCGAAAAATCTACGCTCTTCACCCAACCACTATGCCCTTCAAGCGTATGCAACACTTCTCCACTTTCCACGCTCCATAGCTTCACGGTCCCATCCCCGCTCCCCGATGCCAAAAGCCCGCCCTTTGGCGAAAAGTTCACACTATTCACCCATCTACCATGCCCCTTAAACGTACGCGGCTCTTCTTCGCGTTCCACACTCCACAGCCTCACTGTTTTATCACGGCTCCCCGATGCTAGAAACTCACCGTTTGGCGAAAATTTCACACTCAACACCCCATCACTGTGCCCTACAAGCGTACGCCACGCTGTTTCACCTTCATCTCTATACTTCCACAGCTTCACCGTCCTATCCAGACTCCCCGACGCCAGGAATTGGCCTTCTGGCGGCGAAAAATCTACACTCGTCACCCAACTAATATGTCCGTTAAATATGCGCGGCTCTTCTTTGCATTCCACGCTCGACAGCCTCACTGTTTTATCACGACTCCCCGACGCTAGAAACTCACCGTTTGGCGAAAATCTCACACTCAACACCCCATCACTGTGCCCTCTAAGCGTATGTAACCCAATTCCGAGTTCCACGCTCCACAGCTTCACCGTCCCATCTAGGCTTCCCGACGCCAGGAACTGGCCTTCTGGCGGCGAAAAATCTACACTCGTCACTGTACGGCCATGCTGCATAGGCGTATGTATTTGCTCCAAAGTATCTGTTTGATAGAGCTTAACCTCACCACCGAACGTGCCAATAGCCAACTTGTGCCGATGACGTGAATAACAACAGTCATTAACCTCGCTAAGCACCTCTAAACTAGGCCGCTCACCAAAGTTAACCCCTCTCAGAATCGCCCCTCTCAAATTTGCCCCACGCAACCACGCACCTTGGAAGTTAACTTTCCTAAGATCAGCGCCCTGCAACTGCGCACGATCAAAGACCCCGAAACCGAGATCCGCTCTCGGCACTTGAATCTTTTTTAAATCAACACCATTAAATTGCACTCCAGCTTTAACCAAGATCGTGATTGCATTAGCTGCAGCTTTTTTAATTGCTTTGGTTGCAGCTTCCTGACCTGACTCGACCGCGCCTTTCCAAAAATCTGAATCAGTTTTCGAGTGCTCAATCAAAGCGCGGAGTTGTTCTCGGAACTTTGGCTCTGTCTGCGCTCGCTCGACTAAAAAATACAGGATCGATGGGTATTTGATCAGATTCTTGCGAGTTAAAAGGGAGTCATGCAGAGGGGTTTCAACTGCTAAATCCTCTTCTGACTCCGCTTGAGTGTCAATGCTAAGCTGAGAGCTGACTCGGCGAAGCTGGGGTGGTTTTGGTGTAGGCACCATCTCTGAACGACCCACAATATTTTGCGGTTCAAACACAGCACGAGCCACAAAATATTCCAGCAACGATGTATGGAGAAACTGATGCCGCTCTCCACTACGGTTTAATGGCCAGGCATCACGCAGCAGCCGCTTTTCATCTTCTAAGCCGAAAAACTCTTCTTTCCACGTTCCTTTGTCTTCAAAACGGACATACCTAACGATCGGGTTAACCCCCTGCCTTTCATAAAGCTGAACAGCTAGCCCCTTTACAAATGCAATGCCATTCCGAGTAAACCCTTCGTCAAGCAACTCTTCAAAAGCTTTCTTTTCTTGCTCCGAGAATTTTTTTTCATCTAAGAAGCGTTGTTTCGCACGCTCAAACCATTGTTCAACGAACTGGTCATAGAGAGCTACCCGTGTTAAGCGGACATCAGACAAATCTTTTTCCAGATTCACTAAACGCGGCAATACTTTTAGTGCAATCTGCAGCAGAAAAGGATTGCTCACTAATTCTTTTAAGCTGGGAATATTATCTAGCATGTATTTGTAGTGCGCGACTGACCAACCTAGTGGATTGGCTTTCACATAGGCCTCTCGATACGCTGTAATCTCTTTTTCTGCAAATGGCGCAATCACCACTTCCTCTAACAATTTTGGATCATCCGGTTCAAAGCGAGCTCGGTCATCGGCTCCCCAATACCCCGTGCGGCAGCTAATGATTACTTTGCCTTGCCATTGTCCCGCCTGATTGAATTTGTTGCCCTTATATAGATTTTGAGTCTGCTGGCCTTCATCGTAGCTATCTAGAATAAAGACAAATTTGCGATATGCTTTTAATTCTTGAACCTGCAGCTCGCTGAAACCTTCTCTACGCAAATGTTTATCGACCAGCTGATGCACTGGGTTATCAATATCAGGCAATGTAATCAATAGAGGAATACAATCGCCGCCTTTTTCCCATAACTGTGTTTCAAGGAAGCGGGTAAAGATTGATTTACCCCCTCCCGAATCACCTAACAACAATAACACTTGTTTTTTGCTTCCCAGAAATTCGTCAACCTTAGGCTTTAATTCGAAAGTATCGGTCGCGTAAAGACTGGCCTTGCCTTTGGGTGAGACATACAGCGCTTTATCCTCCGGCGGCCACGCTTCCAAGCGCCTTTTTTTCAATATGCGTAAACTAGGTTCAACTTCGGGCTTATGCTGAACACGATCAAGCAGAGTTGGAAAAACAGGTGGCAATGGCTCGGTAAAAAGCGGATAAGGGCTTAGGGGCGCATTTTTACACGCTTGAAAGAAAGCTTGTCTGTCCTCGTCATCTGAATTTTCTAACTGACCTAACAGCTCTTTTGCAGCCTTGTCCACTGGGGAAGCAGCAGCAGACAATTTTCTGATGATCTCAATAATCCGTTTCTTAACACTCGCCGACTTTCCCCATTTCTTATCGTTTTCATAAAGATCGCTCAGAAAATGTAAAGCTCCTTGCCGGGTTTCATCTTTCAAACGGGGATCAGCCGCCAATTGACCTAATCGTTCACTCAGGCCCCATTGAAAGGCTCTATCCTTGGAACAAGGCGCCCGCCGCACCAGTTGCTCAAACTCAGTCAATCGCTGCTGTTTCAGCATTTCATCCGCTCCACGCAGCACTTTATACCAGGCGCGTTTGCGCGTAAATTTTAAGCCCTCTTTAAGGCAATCCGCAAACTCCAGACTGCTATCATATAATTCTCTAAACTGTCCATAAACATTCTCAAATGCATCAAATACTTCACCAATGTCTCCAGCTATTTCTAAAATATCCCCACAGCTTGTTAAGAATTTGTCCAAATCAAAGCCTTTGACTGCGCTTACCAGGCCTGAGACTCCTTTGACGAGCACCCTCCCGCGGCGTATCACAGATTGACACGGGGTTTCATTATCCTCGACATACTTTAGGGCTTCACACGCGTAGGTGGCTTGATAAATCAAATGTGGGTCAACGTCACCTTTTAAACCTTTTAAATAAGCCATTAGGGGCTCACGAAGAGTCTCGCGGTCTAAGCCTTTTAAATTATTATCGGCCATGGCGTCTAACACGAGAGATACCACATAGGTCAAGCGATAAAGGTCCTCGGTACTTTTACCAAACGTTTTATTCAGGCGATCACTTAAGGCTACTAGGATGCTGACTAAATCGCCATTTTCTAAGAAATTTGGTGCTGCACTGCGGATCATCTGAGCTATACCGTCAAGTAAGTCGATCTCTAACAGCGTGCCCTCCCTAACTCCATCAATGAGCTCACCGAGCAATTTTCTAAAGATACCTTTTTTCAGGACAGGGGCTAACATTACGATTTCGGCTACGGTCGCTGCGTCTTTAAGTCTATCGCCATAAAACGCGTCGACAGCATCGATAGCAAGTCTGTATAACCGATCTGCCTCCTCTGTATTTACGGTGCCATCTGACCAGATCCGCTCGTCTGCGTTGAGGTCAAACTCTTGTGGCTCTTCGGCTAACTGTTCCGACGTATTGCACGGTAACACGGCCAGGCAATACGCTAGGTGCTGCATGTTGAGAACGCGGCCATCTACTTCAGGGAGTGGCGCCCTCACTGCCGGCGCAAGTACGGGTGAATTTTTGAGAAAAAATTGTAAGGGAAGGGTATTTATTTCCGCACTGGTACTGGTACTAGCAGTAATATGAGCAGCGGAAGGCTCGGATTGCCTAAGGTGTCCTACGCGGCGGCCCAACCAAGACTTCGTTTCACGTGGGAAAAAATCTTTCAAAATGTCCATGCGCTTCTGCGCATCAGGATGCCCCCAGTCCTCCGCTTTATGATAACTGGCCGACGCCTTGTCAGGTAAATTCGAATCTTTGAATGCATCCCCTCGTTCTAAATAGACGTCAGCAATTCGGGTCCGTAATGTTATATCCGCCTGACTCTCTGGGGCTCGAGCCCTTCTGAAAGCAGATTTCGCGCACGATAGTGTTGTTAGACTGCGCTCGCGGGCCATTTCTGTTAGTACTTCTTTCGCCCGCGTGTATAAATCCAGCGCCACTTCAAAATTCTTCCTCCTCCTTTGATCACGAGCCTGAATTAGATAGAACTCTCCGAGTTTAGATGCAACAGATTCTGGTAAGGACGGGCTCATTATTTTCCCCTACATATAAATCAGATCAGACCTGCATAAGCACGATTAGTATCGCGTTTTGCCACCAGCCATCGACAATGACGACTATGCAAATATTGAATCAGATTCTGCCCTAATACATCAGGCCAGACACAAACAAACTCATTTAAACGTTAGTGGACTGCTTGCCAGAAAGCAAGCAGATCCTTTTTCATTTTTATTGCTGGCTGTGGGGGACTTACCGGTGGATGTTTGCGATACGCAGAGGGACGGTTGCTCCTGCGCCATGGTAATTCATCGAAATTCCTAGAAAACGGCAAACTGTTGTGGTATTTCCGAGTCGTTGTGGATACCAGCTCTCAGCATCAGCAGTACTTCGTCGAGGAATTAGTAGAGAAGCTTTACGGAAAATTAGCCGAACAGCCTGTACTAAACTATCTTTTTTATTCCGCAAAAAAATTAAACTTAGGCCCCTTAAGGGCTTAAAGATCATGTTTATGAGACAATTGCGGAACGGATTTTGTAACTTCTCAATAACCCGGGGCGAACGTCGGCAAACTGCTTAAGCAGAAGCCGTGATGCGTTGTTCGACGAGATGAGGCAGAAAAGGAATTTGATCGCTGCATGAAATACGGTCGGTCAGGTAATCCCAGAACGAGATGCCCAGCTTGCGGCAGGTCTTCTTCAAACTAAAAAAGGTATCGCGACATTGCCGACCGAGTTCGCTTCGGGTACCGCCGCTGATCTTTTGCTTTTTCACATGATCGCGAATGTCGCGTTCACTGTCGTTGGTGTGGAGTGGAACCTCAGGGCGCTCTAACACTAGGCTTGAACCTCGGGCGCTTCTTTTCCCCCTAGAGTACCGCGACTTCATCTTTCAAGTGCGCCTCTTTCTCTAGCAAGTGATGGATGATTTCGACCAACCTCTCACTCCATGCAAGCACTTTCAACATCGTCGGCGTTCGGTCAACTTCGGCGACATACGGCACCACAAGTTCCTTCAACACAGCACTCGTCAAGTTATGGGCTCCTGGCTTTTTTGAGTCGTGCGGCTTTTTGCCTCAGTTGCTCATTTTTCTACTCCAAGCCATTCGCTATTTCTGCCAGCCGTTCAGCCCACGCGAGTACTCCTTGCTCTTTCGGCATGAGTCCTTCTCGTGGGATGTCGGGTAGCTTGAACTGGGTGGGGGAGAACATAAATACGTAGAAAATGAGAGCGATGCGAAAAAACTTAACATTGCCATCTAGCTTTTACAAGCAAAATTCGTTGCGCTCTCAGAGCAAGCTGCTTCACTGATTTTGACAAAGTGTACTGACTAAACCAGGCAACTTTGCATGGCAGTTGCCCCGGGTTATTGAGAAGTTACTAAATTCTTCGTTAATTTGTTGATATTTAAAGAAATTTTCTAGGACTGTTAATCCGCAGGTCCCAGGTTCGAGCCCTGGTCGGGGAGCCAGATTTTAAAAGGTCTACAGCGATGTAGGCCTTTTTTATTTGCTCCGAAATTCATGTTTTTCTAGGTTCCAACTGACACCTTTGCCACTATCTTTCGTCAAAGAACATTCAGTGCAGAAATGGCCCTATTTTGCCCTCCCCAAAAACTTACACTACAGCCATTTATCTTCCCCTTTTGTGTAGAAAAAATACATATACACAAAATAGCACCAGTAAGCTGAACTGGATAATTTCTACTAACACATAAAAACGCAGCGAGGCTTTAGCAATGATCAGATAACCAAACACATGAGCACTGACTTTGAGCACATCGCCGCCCAATTGCCACACCAAAAGATCACGCATCGGCTTAAAGTCAGCCGAAAATAATACACATAATTCATCTGATTTTTCTTTCTCTCAGTTGCCTGAAATATAATTGAAATCTCAGATTAAGTAATGACTAATACATCTAATTAGATCCCCTCTGATAGACACTCATTTAATTCACTAACAATTCCTTACTGTCTACGGCTCCCCTTTGCTTTAACAGCTTCTGATTTACTTCACTTATCCCTTCTATTCCTTCTATTAACGCCCCTCTCACTGTCAAAAAGCTATGCCCCGTACTCCAGTTAAAATATGCGCTATATTTCCCTTTCTCTTCTTTTAATTCCCACTGCCGAACTGACCTATCCTGACTACCTATGCCTAAATAGCCCTGACCATGCAAAACCTCTTTCCAGGCAAGGATTGTCACCGGCCCACTATCCTGAATGAGGATATGACATTCACCTGTTTGCGTCTTCCATAGCCTTACCGTACCGTCTATACTCCCCGACACTAGCTGATCTCCTCGCGGCAAATATATTACGCTATAAACTGAAGCGGTATGCCCTTCTAACTTCTGTAGCGGCGCTCCGCTTTCTACATCCCATAGCCGCACCGTCTTGTCCCAACTCCCCGACGCTAGCTGATCTCCTCGCGGCGAATACGCTATGCTTACGACTTCACTTGTATGCCCTTCTAACTTTTGCAGCAACGCTCCGCTCTTTGCGTCCCACAGCCGTACCGTCTTGTCAGCGCTCCCCGATGCTAGGTGATCTCCTCGCGGCGGATACACTACGCTGTTAACTCCAGCCGTATGTCCCTCTAACTTCTGCAGCGGCGCTCCGCTTTCCGCATCCCACAGGCGGACTGTCTTATCTAGACTTCCTGACGCTAGCTGATCTCCCCGCGGCGAATACGCTACGCTATAAACCATAGCCGTATGCCCCTCTAACTTCTGCAGTGGCGCACCGCTTTCCACATCCCACAGCCGCACCGTCTTGTCAGCACTCCCCGACGCTAGCTGATCTCCTTGCGGCGAATATACTACGCGCAAAACAAAATCTGTATGCCCTTCTAACTTTTGCAGCTGCGTTCCGCTTTTTACATCCCACAAACGCACCGTCTTATCTAAACTTCCCGACGCTAGCTGATCTCTTCGTGGCGAATACGTTACGCCAAAAACTCCAGCGGTATGCCCTTTTAACTTTTGTACCGGCACTCCGCTTCCCACATCCCAAAGGCGTACCGTCTTGTCCCACCCCCCCGAACTTAGCTGATCTCCTCGCGGAGAATACACTACACTATCAACTGCATTCGTATGCCCCTCTAGCTTCTGTTGTAGCGCTCCACTTTCTACATCCCACAGACACACCGTTTTGTCATCACTCCCCGACGCTAGTTGATCTCCTCGTGGGGAATACGCTACGCTAGAAACTCCAGAGACATGCCCTTCTAATTTCCGCAGCAGCGCTCCGCTTTCTACATCCCACAGCCGCACCGTCCAGTCATTACTCCCCGACACTAGCTGATCTCCTCTCGGAGAATACGCTACGCTATAAACCGCAGCCGTATGCCCTTCTAACTTCTGCTGCGGCACTCCGCTTTCTACATCCCACAGCCGCACCATCCTATCACGCCCCCCCGATGCTAGTTGATCTCCTCGCGGCGAATACGCTACGCTCAAAACAAAATCTGTATGCCCTTCTAACTTTTGCAGCAGCGCTCCGCTTTCTACATCCCACAACCGCACCGTCTTGTCAGCATTCCCCGACGCTAACTGATCTCCTCGTGGCGAATACACTACGCTCAGGACTCCATATGCACGAGCTTCTCCTTCTAACCTCTGCAACGGCGCTCCGCTCATTACATCCCACAACCGCACTGTCTCGTCCTCGCCCCCCGAAGCTAGCTGATTTCCTCGAGGCGAATACGCTACGCTCCAAACTGCATCTGTGTGCCCTTCCAAGGTATAAATTTTTTCCCAGTTCGAGGTCTTATATACGTTGACCTGACCGCTCCCAAGCCCTACAGCATAGGTTTGACCATCCGGCGCATAAGCGCAGGAACGCACTGGGCTCTCCTCTTGCAAATATGGCCATTCACCAAACTGCACCCCAGCCATCTGCGCTCCGCTTAAATTCGCTTCTCGCAACCAACTTTTGCGAAGTTTGACCTCACTTAAATCCGCCTTTTCCAACTGCGCTGAATCAAACATGCCATAGCTTAGATCTGCACCAGCGATCCGAATCCCCTTTAAGTCCATTCCCTTAAACGACACCCCTGCCTTAACCAGGACCGTGATTGCATTCGCCGCCCCTCTCTCAAATTGAGTATCTTCCTCCCCTTTAGATTGTTCAACTACGCTTAAAAGCCGGCTTTTTAATTGCGCCTCTTGCCATACACGTTCTGTTAAAAACTGCAATACTGCGGGATCGTTCACGATATTTAATCTATTTAGCCAAGCAATGGGATCCATTCGGCCGCTAGTGCCCAGTTCCTCCCATAGCACTCGCGCCACCAAATAATCCTGGACCGATTTATGGATAAACTCATATTGATCATCTCGGCAAATCAGCGGTGCATTAAAGCGTAATAATTTAATTTTTTCGTTATTGTCACTTAAAAATTTATCTCGCCAATCTTGTGTCACCGCATTAGATTCGTCATAAGAAAGCAGTTCCGAATACGTCACGTGCACCAATCCAGCCTGATACATCTCTATCGCCAAATCTTTGCTGAATTTTGTGCCATGCTTAATAAAAGCTTTATTTAGAAAATGAAATGCCTTCTGTTCTGCGTCAGTTAAGCGAATGCCGCTCAAACGATCTTGCGAACGCTCAAACCAGCTCTCCATAAATTGATCATATAATGCAAGCCGAGTAATATGTTGATTGCTATCCTTGTATTTCTCGGCCAAAGCTGGCAATTCGCTCAAGGACAACTTGAGTAAAAAAGGATTGCGTATCAGCTCTTTGACTTCAGATCGCTCTAAAATTTCTTCATACCCTGAGACTCTCTTTCCCAATTCTGGGTATGTGCTCTTATATTTGTTTACATATTCTTCAATCGATAAATCAGAGAATGGGGCGAGTTGATAAGTTTGAAGCAGATACGCCTGACCTTTTGGGTGAAACTGGCGTTCATATCGGTCGCCCAAATATTCTGGCCTACTAGTAACAATTACTTTGGCTTGCCATTCATCCAGTTCATTTTCAGCATAGAAAAGACGGGTTCGCTCTTTAATCTCATCGTAGCCATCTAGAATAAATATAAAGCGATAGTTCGCTTTTAAATCCATTATCTGGCCCTCTGTAAACCCCTCTTTTTTTAGGTACTCTGAAACAAGATTGGCATTCGGCTCCTTTAAGCTCGATAGCGAAATAAATAATGGGATCGGTGTCTGGCCAGATTTATTAGCTTCCTTGTTATAGGCCTCCCATAAGCTTCGCGCCAAATACCGGTTAAACGTTGATTTACCAGAGCCAGCCACACCCAACAAAAGCAGTACTTTCTTTTCTTTTGAAACTAAGAAATCTCTCACCCTCTCTTCCAGGCTAAAGCGCTCTCTTATATTCGTAATTGAGGTGCATTCTGGCGCAATGTACATTGCCAACGCATCTTTGATTTCTCTGTCTTTTTGCAGGCTTTCTAAATATTTTTTCTGCAACCCCTCAATACCTAAACTAGCTAGTGGTGCATTATTCGGTTGCATCGCCATACATTGCAGTGGCCTCAGGATTTCTCGTAATAATTCAGCATCTGAGCCCGTTGAGTGGTAATGCACTGTAATTTCGTTATGCGAACCAACGGTTGGAATATTAATCAAGCCATAGTTAACTTGCATGACGGATCCCGCTGGCTCATACAACCTATCCGTTGAATCGGTCCGTGCCGCATCCGCAAAAGCCGAAGAGATTTGAGAAAAATATGAAGATAAAGAAGGTTGAGTTTGGTTTGGATTAATCGGCAACATGCTAGTTATTTTCCTCTATAGCTCACATTCCTATCTGTGAGCACATTACTTACTATTGATTAAAGTCCCACTTTCACTGGATAAAGCCCATCCGCCACAAACTACGACAGGGTTAGCAATATCAAAAACTCTGAAAGCGATCTCGCTATTTTGACTTCTATTTAGATTCCCGAATTTGACCGAGAGCCCACCGGAATTGCGCTTGCTGAAATTGCCAAAGTCAACGCCTATAACACCAGCGTCTACTGGCATTGGCGCGAGCGGGTGTTTGGACTGAGAACGTTTTATCAGCAATTGCAGCAAGCTTCGCAATCAATGCTTCCACCAAGTCGTTATAGAGTCCGATCAGGCTTTAGGTGCGGACGTAGGCTCACTGACTTGTGTTGCTCCCTTTTGAATTAACAAGTGAATATTCTCTGAACTTAACCCCTGTACACCTCGAAGCAATAGATCGGTTACAGATAGTTGGTTTTGATGAGAGGTCCAGACTAAGCTGGCTGCCCAGTAATTTACTTTACGTTCTAGTTGAAAAATGCGAAGAACACTCTCGCCACCGATCAAGATTCTGGTCAAGCCTCCGTCTGTCTTTTGCCAAATGATTGAAAAAATAGATCCAACAAAACCTCGAGTTATCACTTGATATTCTGCTGTATCTAATGACTGCAGTTCCACTTTTTTATTCCACCCTCCATATGCTAACCATTTGTTATCTGGCGAGATTGATACACTTAATACTCCGTTCCTACGCGCTACCCCATCTTCTAGCGCTTCCCTATGCCGCCCACCAAATGTTTGACATAACTGCGCGCCTATTTTGTCTAATCCCCACAGTTTCACTGTTCCATCCCAACTACCGGTCGCTAACCACTTGCTATCTGAGGAGATTGACAAGCTCCACACTGGCCCACTGTGTCCAACAAGAGTTTGATACAAACGCAGACCTGTTTTACTTAACATCCACAGCTTCGCTGTTTTATCTTTACTCCCAGACGCTAACCACCTGCCATCTGGTGAGAAAGACATACTTCGCACCAAGTCCCTATGCTCATTAAGCGTTTGATGCAACTGCGCACCTGCACTGGATAATGTCCATAATTTTATTATTCCATCCCAACCACCAGTCGCTAGCCATTTATTATCTGGAGAAATCGATATACTTGACACTCCATCACTATGCGCATCAAGTGTCTGATGCAAACGCGTGCCTGTGCTTATTAGCTCCCATAGCTTAACTGTTTTATCTTCGCTCCCAGATGCTAACCACTTGCCGTCTGGTGAAATCAAAACACTTCGTACCGAATCACCATGATCATTAAACGTTTGATGCAACTGTGCACCTGTACTAGATAATGCCCACAGCTTCACTGTTTTATCCCAGCTACCGGTCGCTAACCATTTGCTATCTGAAGAGATCGACATACTCGACACCAGATCACTATGCCCATCACGCGGACTATGCCCCCTCCATTCCGTACCGGTTACTCTCCAAAATTTAACTGTCTTGTCATCACTCCCAGATACTATCCATCGACGATCTGATGACATTGAGATACACATCACTTTATCGCTATGCCATTCAAAGGTCTGATGCAATAGCGCACCTGTACTGACCAGCTTCCATAGCCTCACCTTATTATCGAAGGCACCGGTCACCAACCATTTACTCTCTGATGAAATTAATACACACTTCACTATACCGTCATGTTTAAGAGTTTGATGCAGCTGTGCTCCTGTGCTGGATAGTGTCCATAACTTTACTGTACTATCCACTCCTCCAGATGCTAGCCATTTGCCGTCTGACGAGAGTGATACACCCAATACTATCTCGCCAAACTCAAGCGTACACTCAAGTTTGGGCATTCGGACCGCCCATAATTTGATAGTTTGATCTTTGCTACCTGAGACAAGCCGTTGGCCATCCGGCGAAAATACAATACTCTGCACCATAGCGTTGTGCCCTTCAAATGTGTATTGAAGTGTGCCCGTATTGATTGACCATAATTTCACACTTTTATCAACACTGCCCGAGGCAAGTAACTGACCATCCGGCGAAAACTCAACACTTAAAACTTCATCGCTATGTCCGTTAAACTTGCGTTCCAACTGACCCGTGCTAACTGACCATAGTTTTACAAGTCCGTCACCGCTACCCGATACCATCCATTGACTATTTGGCGAAAACGCGATGCCGTTTATCCAACGGCGAGAACCAGTAAGCGGCCTCTTTAGGGTATAGCTGGGTTCTAGCGCTTGCGTATCATATAAATAAATGTCACCTCCTCTTGTACCGACCGCCAGCCAGCAATTATCTAGCGAGTAGCAACAAGCCCAAACAGCACTATCCATTTCTAAGGCTGGTTTTTCTCCAAATTCGATACCAGCCAAGTTTGCGTCGGACATATCGGCTCCGCGAAACCAAGCACTGTATGCCCTAACCCCTTTTAAATCCGCCCTTTGCAACTGTGCTGAATCAAATACACCATGACTCAAATCTGCCCCAGGTATCCGGATTCCATTTAAATTCATCTTCCAAAACTGTACCCATGCTCTGACCAGAACCGTCATCGCATTCGCTGCTCCTAAATTCACCGCATTAGAATCTTTAGAGGCTTCTATCCATGCATGGAGGTACGCCTTAAACTGCGGTTTTCCTTTAACCCGCTCAACCAGAAAATCCAAAATAACCGGCTCTTTAACCAACGAAAGCTGATTTAGTACATCTTCTGGATGAGGTTCTATCGCTTCAAAATCAGGCGCGCAAATAGCTCGAGCCACTAAATATTCCTGCATCGACTTATGCGAAAATTCATAGTGCTGCTTCTGCTTCATTTGGAATGGCGCGTTAAAACGCAGTAGTCGAGTCCTCGCCCCTCCCGTAAAAAAAACTTCGTGCACTTCTCGGTTTCGTTTTTTAAAATTGGGGTGATCCTGAGCCGAGGTCAGCCCCGCTTTAGTCAGCTCCACGGCGCAACTTTCTATATAAGTAAAGCCTTGCTGTATAAACCCGCCTTCGCATTCAGAAAGCTCTTGTTTGGCTTCTTCTTCATTCGGTGTTAATGCGATAGCCCCCAAGCGAGTCTGCCAGTTTCCCCACCATTTCTGAAAGTAGTGTTCATAAATCGCACCGAGCGTTAAGGCTTTCTGGTTTGGGTTCATTTCCCCCAGTTCAGGCAGGATTTGCAAGAGCATCCGCAACACAACAGGACGTTCTAGTTCCTTGCTTAAAGTGGTCAACTCGTTAAATGCCTGCTCATACTGTTCTACAGTCCACGGAGGATTGCTTTTGTTGACATAATTCTCAATGTAATTCGACCTTTGCTGGGCAGAGAATGGAGCCATCCTGGCTTCCCAAAGTGCATCAGGCGCTGCTTTTTTAGGGCGGAAATACGCTTGATAATTCGTATCCAGATACTCAGGTCGGCTGGTAATCACAAACTTGGCCTTTTCCCACTGCCATAATTCATTCAAATCATAAAAATTACGGTTCCTTTCCTTGATCTCATCATAGCCATCAAAAATAAAAATACAGCGTTGGTGTAGGTGAGTCCGTAATAATTCAATTTGCTCCGATGCAAAACCTTGGCCCTGCAAAAATTGTTCAATAACCTGCTTATTCGGATTCTCAATGCTTCTCAGTTCGATAAAAAAGACTAGAGGCGGATCGTTTTGGGTTTGGGACAGACGTTGATAATCCTCTAGCTTTTTGAGGGCTAAATGTCGATTAAAGGTCGATTTCCCTGTGCCCGCTACGCCCTGCAATAAAAATACCGTCGCCTCTGAAGCAAAGAATCGTTCTAATTCTGCTTCAAGCTCTACCGTCTCTTCTCCTTGTTGGCCTTTCTTTATACCCTGTACCGGAACATACATCGACAGCACATCCACTTCGCCGCTACGCTCTAAATGGCTTTTATACGTTTGCTTGAATCTATCGGCATCGACGCCGAGTTTGGCAAGAGGTTCGAGTATAGGTTGGAGCGCCTTCCTCTGATTTTCTTGGCTCTTTTCAAAGCTTTGCATTAAAGCTTCTACTACCTTAGGATCTAATGCCCTCGCGTCGAAATTCACTGTAGATTCATTATGCGCACCATAGACTGAGATATTAATCAAGCCATAGCTGTTTTGCGTTACTGATCGTGCCTCTGAAATAGGAAACATGTTGGTCGCTCCTCTCTAATAATTTGTTGATCTGCTGAATACCTCACTACCCACTAAGAATCCAACTTTCGCTGAATAAAACTTCCTGCTCAAAGCTGGCACATAAACAACGCCAAAACTTTCCAAAGTATTCGACTTTTATTCGAAGTTGGTGAGTAGACCGATGGAATTTCACCATCAGACCGGGTTGACCGGAGGCAGTCACTCGCCCCCGGTTCCCACAGAACGTAGCGTGCGGATTTCCCGCACTACGCTCTTTAGCAGTTGATTCACAGCACCGCGATAGCTTGCAGCGCCCGATAGGGAAGATGCAGCTTTGGTCGCATTAATAGAAATCGCTTCTTGATTTCCTGGAATACTTCCCAGGTAATGCCGCCTGCACGGCTCCGGCTGCTTAGCAGCTTACGCCAGTACCGCTCCACCGCTCTATGTACCTTTTAACGCCCGGAAGTTCCCGGTAATACCATAGTAGCCATAGTGGCCGCGTAATACCCGATTGAGCTTTTCAGCTTGTTCCCGAATCGATAAATGCCTCACTTGACGCATCAGGTCTTGCAAACTAACCAGACTACGACGGAGCGAAACTTTTCTGTGCGCATCTCTATCTTGAAATTGCCTTTCAGGTTACGCGTGCAGTACAGGGTGAAGCCCAGAAAGTAAATCGTCTCCGGACGCCGCTTCCCGTGATGGCTTGCGTACCGTTGGGCAAAACGACCAAAGGCAACGAGCTTGGTCTTGGTCGGTTCGAGCGCCAGACCAAATTTCTCCAATCGTTTGCGCAAGGCATTCTGCACACGAAGTGCATCAGACTGATTTTAAATAGTGTAAAAGTGTCCGTCAAAGGTAGTCAACACCACAATGGCGTGAGCAAGCACTTGGATTAAAGACTTTTTATAGACAGCTACAACAAGCGCAGCGCTATTCGCAGATCACGTCAAATATTACGGGTGCTATTCACTGATTTGCGCCTGCCCTGCGCCGCGCTCTCTTAGCAATGCAGCGTTTAAAGGGCTTAAATTGCGTGCATTTTCGATCAATGCATCTGTTACAGTCAGCGTGTCTTGCCTTGAAGTCCAATCTAACGTGATTTTGCCAATTTGGCCTGAGTTATAAAAGACCCGCCAAAGACGAACCGCCTGACCTCCCGTAGCAAGCATGGCTGTGCCATCTGGCGAAATTTGCCACGCAACTACATAGATAGATCCAAAGTCTTGCAGTATTGCTTGGCAATCGCTTGTGCGAACAGACCAGAGCCTTACTGTATTATCCAAACTTCCAGATGCTAACCACTGCCCATCGGCTGAAAACGCGACACTATTCACCGATTCCGTATGCCCAGTATATGTGTGCGCTACAGATCGATCGCCCGAAACAGGCCACGATTTCACCGTAGTATCATAACTCCCAGACGCTAACCACTGGCCATCGCTCGAAAACGCGACACTGTTCACCGCACCTGTATGGCCGGCATACGTATGCGCCAAAGATCTATCGCCTGAGACATGCCACAGCTTCACCGTAGTATCATAACTTCCAGACGCTAACCACAGCCCATCGCTCGAAAACGTGACACTCATTACCCCATGTTGATGCCCGCCATACGTATGCGCGAGAGCTCGAGCGCCGGATACGCCCCACAGCAAAACCGTATTATCGATTGTGCCAAGGGCGATCCATTGGCTGTCGCTCGAAAACGCGATATCAGTCACAAAACTCCAAATAAACTCGCCCGTGTAGGTGTTGGCATAGATGTGCGCGAGAGAGCACGCGCCGGATGTGCTCCATAGTTTCACTGTCTTATCATCACTACTAGACGCGACCCATTGGCCATTAGGCGAAACCGCGACTCTACTCCTCCCCTCATGCCCGACATATACGTGCGCGAGAGTCCGTGCGTTGGATATGCTCCACAGCTTCACCATATTATCTCCGCTATCAAATTGGCCGTCAGACGAAAACGCAACACTATTTATCCAATCTTTATGCCTGTGATACGTATGCACGATGGCTCGAGAGCCGGATAAGCCCCATAGCTTCACTGTCTTATCATCACTACCAGAAGCGATCCACTGGCTATCGTGTGAAAATGCGATACTCTTCACTCTATTTTTATGTCCAATATAGGTATGCACGAGATCTTTTGTGCCGCCTACGCTCCATAGCTTCACTGCCTCATCGTCACTACCAGAGACGACCCACTGACCATCGGGCGAAAATGCGACACTATTCACTCCCCGCTTATGCCCAGCATAGGTGTGCGCTAGAGCCCGGGCGTCGAATACGCTCCATAGCTTCACTGCCTCATCGTCACTACCAGAGGCGACCCACTGGCCATCGGGCGAAAATGCGATACTCTTCACTCTATTCTTATGCCCAGTATAGGTATGCACAAGATCCTTTGTGCCGCCTACACTCCACAGCTTCACCGTCTTATCCCAACTACCAGAGGCGAGCCACTGGCTATCGTGTGAAAACGCGATACTACTCACCCAATTCTTATGCCCAGCATAGGTGTGCTCGAGAGTCCGTGCGCCGGACACACCCCATAGCTTCACTGTCTTATCATCGCTACCGGAGGCGACCCACTGGCTATCGTGTGAAAATGCAACGCCCTTGACTCCGCCCTCATGTCCACGATAGATATGCGCGAGAGCTCGTGTGTCAGATACGCCCCACAGCGCCACAGTACTATCCTTACTGCCAGACGCGAGCCACTGGCCATCACAAGAAAATGCAACACTCATCACCCTCCGATCACCATACGTGTGCACTAGTTCCAAAGTCTCGGTCCCATAAAGGCCAATACCATCGGCATTCGCTACGGCAAGCCAACGACCATCCGGCGAATAACAACAAGCATAAACCTCCTTTTCTATTTTTAAAGTCGGCTTTTCACCCAATTCGATCCCAGCCAAATTCGCCCCATTCAAATTCACCCCTCGTAGCCAGGCACGGTACCAATTTGTCTCTTTTAAATCCGCACCTTTAAATTGCGTAAGGTCGAAGATCCCATAACTTAAATCCGCACCCCGTGCGCGTATCCCGTTGAAATCTTTGCCACTCAGATACACGCCACTTTTCACCAATATCGTCAGCGCATTAGCCGCTCCCACCTCAAGTTCAGGTTCTTCCTTAGAGCGCTCCACTACCTTTAAAAGCCGCTCTTTTAACTCCGTTTCCAGTTGCACCTGCTCCGCTAAGTATTGCAATACAGCAGGATCTTTCACTATATTTATTTGGTTGAACCAAGCTGACTGTTTAAGCTCAACATCTATGCCTAGCTCTTCCCACAGCGCCCGCGCTACAAAATAATCCCGTAAGGATTTATGGATAAACCGATATTCTTTACCTGAATCATCTGCCTTGTTTTGGCATATTAACGGCGCATTTAAGCGCATCAACATTGTCGTTGCATCTTCATTGCTCAGTAATCGCTTGTGCCAATCCGCCTCTGTAGAGGTATCATTTTTTTTCCATCTCGCATGGGTTACAGCCTGATAATGCGTTACCACTTCCCCAGCTTGGTACATTTCTAATGCAAGCTCTTGGCTATATTCCACCCCGAAATCAGCAAATCCTTCCCGCTCCAATTTTTTAAACTCTGCCCTTTCTTTTGAATTAAGCTCAAGTATCTGATCTAGCCTCTGTTGCGAACGGTCAAACCAGCTTTTTACAAATTGATCATAAATTGCAATTCGAGTTAAGCGCTGATTCTCTGTCTGGCCTCTTTGACTCAATTCAGGCAACACGTTCAAGGTTATTTTCAGCAAAAATGGATTACTGACTAACTCTTTTAAGCTTGGCTCTTCTAAGGCTTCTTTGTATCGCTCTGCGCTCCACACCGCGTTGGAATTAGTTTTGCTGTATCGATCAATATACCGCTTTATAGTTTCTTCCGAAAATGGTGCTAACCGATATTCCTGTAACGTGGTACGCTCACCTGGTGAATGAAATTTGTATTGATGGTTTGGCCCTAAGTATTCTGGACGACTGCTGATAATGATTTTTGAGCCTTTCCAGTCATCTAACTCATTATCTTTATAAAATATCTGCTGTCGATGCTCAATCTCGTCAAAACCATCCAGTATTAATACAAATCTATGTTTACTTTGTAATTCTTTGATCTGCTCTTTCGAGAACCCTTGCTTCTCAAAAAAAGCGCTCACTAGATTCCGAACAGGCCCTGACAAGCTAGATAACCCTATAAATACTGGAATTGGCATATTTTTTGACTTACCGCCCTGGAGATAGGCCTCCCACAAGCTAACCGCAAGATCACGGTTAAATGTCGATTTACCTGAACCCGCTTCGCCTAGCAAAAGTAAAACTTTTTTGTCCGAGCTCAAAAAATCTTGAACCTTTCTTTTTAAATCAAAACGAGTTGGATCGTGAAGCTCCATCCCTTCCGGCGCCACATAGTTCGACAACGCATCTTTGATTTCGTTATCTTCCTGTAGGCCTTCCAAATACCTTTTCTGTAACTTTTCAATAGCCGAATCCAGGTTGACCAACGGCTTAATACTAGGCTGCAAGGCAAAAATATGCTGCAGCATTAGCGTTTCTAACAACTTGGAATCTGAGGCGGCTAAATATATATGGTTATTCGCTGTATTATTTGTGCCAATAACTAAGTTATTCATTAAGCCATTACCGATTTGCACCATGCTCTCACTCGAGTCATAGTTTCGTGCTTGCGTACTAGAAAAATACGAAGCTAATTTGGAAAAATACGAAGATAAAGAAGGTTGAGTATTTTGGCTTGGATTAATCGGCAACATGCTGGCTACCCCTTTTTAATAATTTGTATTTAACCTATGTCTGAGTGATTCACCATCGGATAAGAATTCAGCTTTCACTGAATAAAATCTATCGCCCCCAAATTACGACAACATGGGCAATATCAGAAACTCTAAAAATGATCCCGCTGTTTTTACTTCTATCTGGATCCCCGAATTTGACCGAAAACTCGCCGAAATTTCGCTTGCTGAGATTGCCGAAATCAACGCCCATAACGCCAGCGTTTTCTGGCAATGGCGCGAGCAGGCGCTGGGACTTCGAGCCTTTTATCGGCAGTTACAGCAGACTCGACAGTCCATTACAGCGAAGAATTGATATTCCATGTCAGGCAATCAAATGGCCCGGTAAGCTAGGCACAGGTACCGACCTGTATCTGTATCCTTCTCACACTGGCGCAGCAGGCTCCCCAAGCGCACCCTTTTGCTTGAGCAAACGTGCATTCATTGGGCTTAAGTTCTGCGCGCCTTTAATAGACATATCACTTACGATCAGCTTGTTTTGAGAGGAGATCCAATCTAACCTGACTGTCCAATCATTATCTTTTTCGCGTTCTATTTGCAAAATATGAACCGTGCTGCCCTTGCTACCAGCCATTTTCATTTTAATACGCGCTTCTGAAAGCTCTTGCCAAGCTATTGAAGCGATCTTCCCACCACAATCTGAAAAACAACCTGCAGGCGTTAACTCAGGCATTTCCTCACGCTGGTCTGTGTTTATTGACCATATTTTTACTGCCCCATTACGATTTCCCAACGCCAAGAGCTTACCGTCTGGCGAAAAAGTTATACTCTTTATTGCCTTAGTATGCCCTTTCTTAATATGCCCTTCAAGCGTATACAACATTTCTGGGCTTTCTATGTTCCATAGCTTCACTGTATTGTTATTGTCCCCCGATGCCAGCAAATTTTTGTCTGTTGGAGAAAAACTCACACTCGTCACCCATTTGCCATGTTTAAGCGTAGTTTTAGGCTCTTTCTTAACCGGAGTATTCTGCAATTGCAATGTTTTTCTGTCTTCCAGTTCCCATAACTTTACCATCCCATCTTCGCTCCCCGATGCCAGCAAATTGCCATCTGCTGAAAAACTCACGCTCGACACCCATTTATCATGACTAAACTCATACAACTGTGTTTTGTCTTGCACGCGCCATAGCCTCACCGTATTATCATTCCCCCCTGATGCCAGCAAATTGTTGTCTGTTGGAGAAAAACTCACACACCACACCGGCTTTGTATGCCCGTAAAACCCAACCGACTGTGTAGGCGGCAAACCCTGTGTAGGCGACAAACCTTTTACGCTCCACAGCCGTACTGTATTATCATCACCTCCCGACGCCAGGATCTCACTGTCGGACGAAAAAGTCACACAATTCACATGACCCTTATGCCCTTTAAGCGTATCCAACATTTTTCCGTTTTCTACATTCCACAGCTTTATTGTCTTATCATAACTCCCCGATGCTAGGAAATTGCCGTTAGGCGAAAAAGCCACATTATCCACCTGACCATGATGCCCTCCAAGCGCAGGCGATTCTTGCCTACTTTCCACTCTCCACAGCCTTACTGTCCTATCAGCACTCCCTGACGCCAGGAACTGGCCATCTGGCAGTGAAAAAGCCACACTATCCACAAGACTGCCATGCCCTTCAAAGG
The DNA here is from genome assembly GCF_003966915.1 of Mycoavidus cysteinexigens. NCBI lineage: Bacteria > Pseudomonadati > Pseudomonadota > Betaproteobacteria > Burkholderiales > Burkholderiaceae > Mycoavidus > Mycoavidus cysteinexigens. Next base: position 439,774 of record NZ_AP018150.1, on the reverse strand, counting down.
TATACAATGTTTCTCCGCTTTTCACACTCCACAGCCTCACCGTTCGATCATTACTCCCCGATGCCAGCAAATTGCCGTCTGGCGAAAAACTCACACTCATTACTGCACTAGTATGCCCCTCCAGCTCATGTATACTATGTAACTGTCTTGTGGGTAACTCTTCTCCGCTTTCCTCCACACTCCACAGCCTCACCGTCATATCCTCACTCCCCGACGCCAGGAGGTTGCCCTTGGACGAAAAAGTCACACTACTCACCTTCCCCCCATGCAATTGCCGACACAACGTTAGCTCTTGTCCACGTTCCGTGTCCCACAGCCTCACCGTTTGGTCATCACTTCCCGATGCCAGCAAATTGCCGTCTGGCGAAAAACTCACACTCTTTACTGCATCAGTATGCCCGTCAAGCGTACTCAAACATTCTCCGCTTACGCTCCACAGCTTTATCTTCCCATCCCAGCTTCCCGATGCCAGGGTCTCGTTCTTTAGCGAGAAACTCACACTACTCACTATTCCTTTATGCCCTCGATCGCCGAGCTCCCCACGCTCATACTCCATTTGTTTTCTTTCTACGTTCCACCGCTTTACTGTCGTATCATTACTCCCCGACGCCAAGAACTGGCTGTTGGGCGAAAATTTCACGCTATTTACCCATTCACAGTTAGCTTTAAACAAAGGCCCCGGCTCCAACGTGTCAGTTTTATACAATCGGATCTCACCACCCTGCTTGTCAACTTCATCCCTCGTACCAATAGCCAACCAACGCCCATCTCCGGAATAACAACAGTCAGTAACCCATTTACCCACCTCTAAACTAGGCAGCTCACCAAAGTTAACTCCATTCAGCTTCGCTCTTTCGAAATTAGCCCCACGCAGCCATGTTCCTCGTAAATTAACTTTACGCAAATCAGCTCCTTGCAGTTGGGCATTATCAAAAATCCCGTAGCTTAAATCAGCCCCTGGTACTTTGATACCATTCAAATTTTCTTCCTTAAACTGCACACCCGCTTTGACTAATACTGTCATTGCATTAGCAGCAGCTTTCCAATAATTTTCTTCCGTTTTCGAACGCTCAATGAAAGCTTGTAACTGCTCTTCAAACTTTGGCTCTTTCTCCACTCTCTCGACTAAAAACCGGATAATCGAGTGGTCTTCGATTAACCTCTTTCGAGTTAATGAGGAGTCAGGCAAGGGTATTATTGGTAATGTTGAACACGCTTTAATTGCGTCAGTTTGGCTTTCAAAATTCAAGAAAACATCGAGGCTGTCATAGGAAGACTGAACTTGCGGAATAAGCGTCGCCCCCTGGCGATTCGCTGCGCTCTGCGGCCCAAACACCGCGCGCGCGACAAAATATTCTAGAATCGATTGATGCAAAAACCTATACTGTTGGCCGCTGCGGCGTAAAGGACAGTATTCAAGCAGCAGCCGCACTTCCTTATGCCGAAAGCCCTTTGTTTTGAAAAATGTTTCCCAAGCTCGTTTACTCTCGAAAGTTGTATGATCCATCACCCCTTGATGCAGAGGGTTTTCATACAACTCTACGGCAAGGCACTGGCTAAATTCAATTCCGTACCCTTCGAAATTTTCCCCCAACTCTTGAAAAATAAGTTGCTCACTCTCAGTTAAATGCCTTCGGTCTTCCAAGCGCGCTTTGGCACGGGCAAACCATTCTTGTATAAACAAATCGTATAAATCCAACCGAGTAATACCAGCACCCTGCTTCAGACGATTAACATCTTCCTTCTCCCAGAGCGGCATGATCTCCAAAGCTAACCTTAAAATAAAAGGGTTGTTCACTAATTCATTAAACTTGGGTATTGACTTAATTGTCTCGCCATAACGCTCAATTGACCACCCAAAAGGATGGTCAACCTCGACATACCTCTCAATGTACTGGTCAATTTGGTCTTTCGAAAATGGAGCAACGACCAACTCTTGAAATCCCTCAGGATCTGGTTTCTCATCCTGCCCACGAGGTTGAAATGTAGCTTGATAGTCCTGTCCTAAAGACTCAGTACGACAGCTAATAATGACTTTGGCTCGTGGCCACTCTTCTAAAAATTTATTCATGACATAGAGATTTTGTCGCTGTGAGATTTCATCGTAGCCATCTAAAATAAATACGAAATTTTGCTGTTCATTTTCCTTAAGAGCTTTAATCTGATCTCTTGAAAACCCCTGCCTGCTTAGATATTCGTGAACCAAGTTATACACTGGGTCTTTAATCAGCGGCAGTGAAATAAACAAAGCCATAAGTGGTAAATTTGCCTCACTCGCTTCCTTATGTTTCTCCCAAAACCCGCGCGCTAAATAACGGTTAAAAGTTGATTTTCCTGCACCGGAATCTCCTAGGAGCAATAACACTTTTTTATTCGAGTTCGGTTGTAAAAAATTTTCGACCTCCTTTCTTAGGTCGCCAAAGGGATGAATATCTTGTTGCTTATATTTGCCTTCTGGGGGCACGTAGTAGGAAAGCATCTGCTTGAGCTCTTTATCCTCGAGCTGTTTATTGCGCCACAACTCTAAGCTTTCTTTCGCGTCTAAGCCACCCAATCCCGTTCGTGTGAGCTTTTTAGCTAAGTCAACAAGTTCGGCGTTTAACTTGTTAAATTGCTCATTAATGCTCTTTTCTAAGTCTTCGATGGGTTTGTCTTGGACGGCATTTAAGAGATCTTTTGGAAAATCCTTCTCAACAACTTCAGACCTAGGCAATGCAGGTTCGCCCAACGATGAGAGCATATAGGCTTCATAAATGCTCTTCTTAGTAGGGTCTTTATCCTGGGCTAAATGGACCCAGCACGTACGAGCGGCTTCGCTCACTCTAGGTTGAGTATCACCGGCCAGACGCGCTATACTGCTTAAGACTCCTTGTTTAACACGCTCGCTTGACCCCCAACGCTCATCGTTGAGATAGATATCTTCTAACCAGGCAAACGCCCCCTTCCGAGCATCTTCGTACAAATCCTTCTCATCCTGCTTTGCACCCTCATCGGGCACGGTGCATGCTACCTGCTCCAACTGCAAACTTAGTCCAAACAAAAAATTCGGATTTTGACGAGTACCTACCGAAGCCTGTTGAACAAAAGCATTCAAACTCTGGAATTTTTGAGTTTGAATGAGAAATGCAGTGTGCCGGAGCGCGGTATACCATGGTTTCTTAAATCTAAAATCAAACCCTTCTCGGAAGCCTTCAGCCGCGCTTTTGCCTGCCTCACTCAAGGTCTTGACGGTTTCAACAACTTCTTGGGTTGTTTTAATGAGTTGCCCCAAGCCAGAAAATGCAATGCTAAATTGCTCACATGCATTAACCACATCTCCGGGATTACAAGTGTGCACTGCTTTAGCTAACGCCAAAGCCCCACCTGTAATCGCCATACTGCGCCGCCAAACACTTTGCCAAAGCTTTTCATCATCCGGCACATGCAGCAGAGCTTGACAAGCATAGGTTGCCTGGTAAGCTCGCCGGATATTTGAATCCTTACTCAAATCGTTCAAATATTGATATAAAGGTGTATGCAGCTGTTCACGGTTTAAGCCTTTGACGTTAGCATCGGCCATCGCATCTAACAAGGCGGCCAAAGCACGCAGCAAATTATCAATGTGGTCAGCTTCTTCTAACTCCAGCACGGGAATTGCTTTCTCTGCAGCTTTCTCTGCAGATTTGAGGTAATCCTTCCTCCAACAAGCAGGAAGGATTTTTTTCAAAGACTTGGCGACAGAATTTTTGTCTTTTTCTTCATCTTTTTCTTTGTGGAAAAGTTTTTTTCGCCAAGCGTCCAAGACGCCTAAGATTTGAACGCCATCGTCAGCATTTAATGTACCTGGCTTAGCTTGCTGCAAAATTTGAGCAAGCCCGTCGAGTAACTGGACCTGCAATAGGGTTTCCTTGTCAATGGCATTAATGAAGTGCCCCAACAAAGCTCGAAAAATATCGGCGTCTGACAACTCCGCTAAAGCGACCACTTCACGAACGATATTGGAGCTTCTATCCCCCCTTATAGCAAATTCATTGATAACTCCCCGCGCGCGCAGGAGTAGTAATTCCTTTTTGCGCTGTGTCTCCTCTTTGTCGGAGTGTTCGAGGAGTTCCTGCCACACTGCGACGAGATGGCGGGTGTCATTAAATTTTCCCTTTCCATCCCAATTCTCCTCACTCGGGCCAGCAGGCACTCCCTGTCGATCCTGAATAAAAAAGGAAAAATTGACCCTCCGTTCATCCGTTTTAGTGTGAATCTCGGTACTTGGAGTAAGAGAGAGAGAAATAGCCGAGCTTGAAGAGTTGGTAAGATCCCCCTGTAGTGATGGTACCCGATCCCTTAAGGCCTTTAACTGTTTATGAGCTTCATGCTGAACGTTAGTACTCCCATACTCTATTGCTCTCATATAGTCGCGCTCTGCTCCCTTCGGATCATTATTTGATAAATCCAATATCCTCCCACGCTTTAAAGAAATTGTGCCACGGTAGAATGTTACTTCTTGTTTTTTCTCCAATTGCTCAGTATCTTTGATCCTTTCACAGGCTTTTTCTGCATGGTCACATAAAGTCTTCGCCAACTCGTAATCTTTTTTGTGCTTTTGTGTACGAGCCTCGTTCAAATAAAAATTTACGAGATTAAATGTAGTAGCTGCCGGTAAGACTAGATCCATGATTTTTCCCCACGCCTATAATCAAATCGAAGCTGTGCGAGCGCAACCTGTATCACGTTTCCCCAGCGGCCATCGTCGATAAAGTCTATGTAAAGTTATAATCGGATGCTGCCCTAATACTATTAGGCAGGGCGCAAACAAACGTAACACATATTAAAATGCTAGTAATACTGCTGCTGGAAAACAAGGTTTTTCTTATTTTTATTGCTGGCTGTGAGCAGATGCTTGCGATACACAAAGAGGTTATTGCGCTTGCACCACGATGACCCACCAAAATCTCTGGGTTAACATGAATGGTAAGCTCTGAACACAAATATTACCTCGTCGAAGAAGTAGTGTTGTAGTTCCACGGAAAATTGGCAAAATAGCCTGTACTAAACTAACTTTGCTTGTTCCGCAAAAAAGAGGCTATTCAAGCCCATTAAGGACTAAAGATCATGTTTAAGGGGTAATTGCGGAATGAACTGCACCCTCAAATTTGGAGCGGCGTCCAACTTTTAGGATGCAGTTCACTTCAGGCTAGTAGAGTGAGTACGTAACGACTACCCAGCCGGCATATTTTCAGAAATAACTGGACTCGCCGAAGCTTGATTTCGGCGATTATTTAAATTATCTACGCTCCCTGTTCTGGATAGTGCACTAACAGCAGAGTCAACCGAGTCTCTAGGGCCAAGTTTTTCTACTATTTTTACCGCAGATCTCTCTATGGCTTGTTCCATGGTTGATGCAAGCTGATCTTGAGTGACAAAATTATCCATTTTATCGCTCATACCTTTCATAACTTCTGTGCTATCTATGGAGGGTATTGACAACACCTAACGCCATCCCCGCCGCCGCGAATGCAACCGCTCAAGTCGAATCGGAGGCTCCCGTTGTACTGTCCATATCTTAAACCTCGTGAAAGCAAGAGAGTTAATATCCACGGGTCGTAGAAAAACAAAACCCGCGCCACTGCCTCCCCCTCTTTAGCATTTTCTATGTTTGTAGCTTATATTTAGTTTTATGCGAGTATTGCTCGGTTACAAAACGCTGTGAAGTCTATTTTTTGAGCAGCATGACACCCGAATGAAAGAGGATATCTCAAACAATTACGATGTATGTAACGCACACAAATTAAAAATCATGCAATTAATTATCTACACCCTGTTTTACCCAATGATGGCGTTGCTCTCGCTAATCATCACAGTGTTTGCGCTATTAGCTGTTAACTGGTGGGCTCCTTTATTGGCGGACGACCAGGCAAACCTACCTCGCTGGTTAAAGTGGTTCCAGCCTTTCGATTCTTCGCTCGATGAAGGTTGGAAAGGCGGATATCTCGACCCTTCCTGGGGCGCCACGCCATTTAAGCGATATCTAGCGCGGGTGTATTGGCTCTATCGCAATCCTGCCTATGGCTTTGATTATTGGTTGTTTGGTTTGCCCTTCGAGGCTGCCGAGTGGCGCGTTATCCGCTACATCGAAACACCTACTTTGGTGTTGTTTATTGCTATTGGCAACGGTTTTAACGTCTATTATCATGGGCGCTTAGGTATGCTTAAATTAGGCTGGAAAGCGTGGAATTATTGGCAAGGTTATGGTTGGAGGGAAACACCTTGGGGACCCGTTTGGCGTGTACCGTTATGCTTCACGCTTAGCCCTTTTAAGCGACGCACCAGCGCTTAAGCCAATATAGATCATGACTACGCATGCCTTTGCTAAAATTGCTTGGGTAGCTTAAAAGATTTGTAGTTTGAGGGAGGCACTGAACACAAGGCCGCAACGCGACACTACGTGGGCATAATCAAAGTGAGTGACACGCTTGCGCTCGATTCTCGAAAAACGAATAAGCTATAATATAAAGCTTTCAAGCCAGAATTTTTTATCGCCATAAAGCGATTTTTAGCCAACAAATTTAATGACAACATTATGGAATAAAAAATCGATCGCGATGTTAGAGGCTGAAGCAGCCCTAAGCGACGATGGGAAAAAGAGTGGTACGCATTCCCCCAAGCGGGCCTTGTCTGGATTCGATTTAACCATGCTCGGAATTGGCTGCATTATTGGTGCGGGCATTTTTGTACTGACGGGTCATGCCGCGGCAGTGCATGCTGGGCCGGCGGTGATGCTGTCTTTTATTTTAGGGGCGGTCGTTTGCGCTTTTTCTGGTTTATGTTATGCAGAAATGGCTTCCACTGTACCCGTGGCGGGCAGTGCTTATACCTATGCCTATGCAACCATGGGCGAATTTATTGCCTGGCTTATCGGTTGGGATCTAATTCTTGAATATTGCTTAGGCGCAACGACTGTCGCCATTGGCTGGTCAGGATATGTGGTGGGCTTTTTGCATTCATTAGGCGTGCATATTCCTGATGTGTTAGCAAGAGCGCCACTGGCTTTCGATGCTGCGACCGGCTGGACACGCACGGGCGCACTGATTAATTTACCTGCAGTTCTCATCGTCGCGCTGATCACGCTTTTGCTTATTTTTGGCATTCGAGAGTCGGCGCGCATCAATAGTTTAATGGTGGTAGTGAAGGTCGCCATTATCTTGGCTTTTATCGTGGCAGGGTTTTCTCTGGTCGATACCACAAACTGGATAACGTCCGCTAACCCTAATGGCGACTTCATACCACCGAATAGTGGCCAAGCCGGAGAGTTCGGTTGGAGTGGCATGATACGTGGCGCAGCCGTTGTATTTTTTGCTTACATTGGTTTTGATTCAGTGTCCTGCGTAGCGCAGGAAACCAAAAATCCACGCCGTAATCTGCCGCTTGGATTGTTAACCTCGCTCGTCATCTGCACGACGCTCTATGTACTCGTCGCGTACGTCTTGACGGGAGTGGTTCGCTATGACCAATTAAGTGTACCGGATCCAATCGCCGTAGGGATTGATGCATTGGGTATGCCATGGTTATCGCCCCTGGTTAAACTTGGAGCGATTTTTGGTTTAACTTCAGTGCTCTTGGTCCTCCTTATGAGCCAGCCGCGCATTTTTCAGACGATAGCGAAAGATGGCTTATTGCCAGGCTTTGCTAAGAAAATCCATCCGCGCTTTCATACGCCTTATATCACGACGCTTATTACGGGCGCAGCAGTTATGACGTTAGCGGGTGTGATGCCGATTAACCTGGTCAGCGAATTAGTCAGCATTGGCACACTATTTGCTTTTTTAATCGTCTGCGTCGGCGTGCTCGTCTTGCGTATTACCCAACCGCAGCTTAAACGTGTATTTAAAACGCCAGCCGTTTATCTAGTCGCACCAGGCGGGGCATTATCAGCGCTATTTTTAATGTCCGGTTTGCCAGGCGATACTTGGATGCGGCTCTTTATTTGGATGGCGTTAGGGCTCATGATTTATTTTGGTTATGGCATCCGCCATAGCGTACTGCGCCGTAGCCTGGAAAATGAGCCTAACACAGCGGATTAAAATTAAGGCGATATAATGCGCGGCAGCTTTTTTAAAAGCTGCCGCAAAATACTGCGCTAAGGCTCTGCTATAGGAACGTCAGGAGCTGGAGTTTTATTGAAGCGTTTGAGAGCTTATACGTTACGTAGACCAGGCCAGCTTGGCGCTAGCGTTAGCTCAATGCCCAACAAATTTAATACCCGCCCAATCGTGTGATCCACCATTTCATCCAGCGTGGCGGGTTTATTGTAAAACGCCGGCAGCGGCGGAAAAATCACCCCGCCCATCTCAGTTACTGCCGTCATATTACGCAGGTGCGCCAAATTGAATGGTGTTTCGCGCACCAGCAATAAAAGGCGACGGCGCTCTTTCAGCGTAACATCCGCTGCGCGCGTAATTAAATTATCAGAAAATCCATGAGCAATGCTGGCTAAGGTTTTCATTGAGCATGGCGCAACCAGCATCCCTTCTGCCGCAAATGATCCGCTGGCGATACTGGCTCCTACATCACGTATATTATGGATAACATCGGCCAGCGCGTTTACTTCATGTTTGGTCAGTTCCAATTCATGCTGAATACTTAGCCAACCTGCGCTTGAGACAATCAAATGCGTTTGTATGCCGCCGATACGACGCAATGTTTGCAAAACACGCACGCCATAGAGCGCACCGGTAGCCCCTGTAATGGCAACGATTAGGCGACGCGGCATAGTATTAGAGGCTGGATTCGCCGGGAGGGTATTCATAAGCCTGCTGGTCAATTTTGCGCGCCGCCATGCAACTATCTAGCCTTATGCAGCAGCTATTAATTGCTGCAATTCGCCCGATTGATACATCTCCACCAGAATATCTGAACCGCCAATAAATTCACCCTTGATATAAAGTTGCGGAATGGTTGGCCAATCAGAATATTCTTTAATGCCTTGCCGAATAGCTTCATCGCGCAAAACATCGACCGTATGTAAACCATTGACGCCACATGCTTTAAGTATCTGCACTGCGCGGCCAGAGAAACCACACATTGGAAATTGTGCGCTGCCCTTCATAAAAAGAACCACCGGATGTTCGGTAACCAGTTGTTTGATGTGTTGCTGAGTGTCCATAACTTGAGGTACTGATAGATAAGTCTAGTAAACGCGTATGATAGCCGATTCTGCACAGATCAGCATGGATCGGGGTGGCCACCCGCCAGAGAAAGGTTGCCATGCTCGCGCAGAAAATCTTGCACCGTCGGGTAACGCAGTTGATAAGCCAATTCTGTTTTAAGCCGGGTATTCATTAACCTGCGTGACTCACGCGTAAAGGATAGCAGCGTTGGGTTCAGTAAATCCAGCGCTTGGGTACGCGTGATGCGCTTAGGCCGCGGCAAGCCATACGCGTCTGCAATTAGATCAAAGTAATCCGCCAATTTCATTTGCGTATCATCCACTGCATGCACGATACGCTGGGGGCAACCTAGCCGCTTTATACGCAACAAAATCAGCGCAAGATCATCCGCCTGAATGTGATTCGTATATATATCCTCGGCGGGGTTCAAGGCAAACATGCCTGCTTGCAAGCGGGCCAGTGGTAGCCGGTTAGAGGCATAGATGCCAGGAATGCGGACAATCCGTAGGGATAATAGAGCGCGCGCGCCAGCAGCGCGCAATTGACTCTCGGCCGAAAGACGCCTGAGCGAACGCTCATTTGCCGGTCGCACTAGGCGGGTTTCGTCCACCAACGCTCCGGCGCAATCACCATAAACGCCGGTCGTGCTGGCATAAATCCACATCGGTGACGCTTTGGAACGACTTAACGCCGCAAGCAAAAAGCGCGTACGTTGATCCTCACTGCCGTGCGCCGCCGGCGGCGCTAAATGCAACACGGTATCGGCCAGGCCAACCAGGCGCTTTAGACTCGAGCGTCGATCCAGGTCGCCCACTACAGGCACAACACCGAGCGTCCGCAGACTCACGCAACGCTCAGCTTGACGGGTAAGCGCCAACACACGATAGCGTGGCAGAAGTAATTTCGCGCAACGCAAACCAATATCGCCACAGCCGACAATCAGAATTCGCTTACGTCTAAGTTTGCGGGTTGGAATCATTGTGGCATCATTATATCTTCAGGTTTTGGCGGCCTTGGTCGTATTCGGTTTTTTATGACATTTAATATTACTCTTCGGCCCAGCGGCCGGCAATTTCAAGTAGAAACTAATGAATCTGTGCTGGCGGCAGCTCTACGGCAAGGCATTGGCTTGCCGTATGGTTGTAAAAACGGCGCCTGCGGTTCGTGTAAAGGCGCCGTGCTGTCTGGTGCCATCGAACAAGCTGCGCATTCAGCTTCGGCTTTATCTAATGATGAAAAATTACAGGGGATGGCGCTTTTTTGCTGCGCTACGCCCACCTCTGACCTTGAACTTAAAGTGCGTGAAGTGGCGGGCGCAACCGATATGCCGGCTAGAAAACTCCCCTGCCGCATCCATGCGCTTGAACGCGTAGCAGATGATGTGATGGTCATGCGTTTGCAATTACCAGCCCATCAAAAATTACAGTATTTTGCTGGCCAGTATATCGAGTTTATTTTAAAAGATGGCAAACGCCGCAGCTACTCAATCGCAACCCCCCCACATCATGACGGACCGCTTGAATTACATATTCGCCATATGCCCGGTGGAGTATTTACCGATCATGTCTTCAGCGCCATGAAAGAGCGCGATATGCTCCGCTTTGAGGGACCGCTAGGGACTTTCTTTTTACGTGAAGAGAGCACGCGCCCCATCGTATTATTAGCCTCAGGGACAGGCTTTGCACCGCTTAAAGCCATCGTTGAGCATATGATATTTAAGCAGATTGAGCGCCCTATTTCACTGTATTGGGGCGCGCGCCGTGGCAAAGATCTGTATATGGCGGAACTAGCGCAACAGTGGGCTCAGGCGCTACCGCATTTTTCTTTTGTGCCGGTGCTGTCCGAGCCAGCGCCAGAAGATAATTGGCAGGGGCGCACTGGCTTTGTGCACCAAGTTGTAGTGGCGGATCTGCCTGATTTATCTGCCTATGAAGTCTATGCGTGCGGCGCGCCCGTCATGGTCGAGGCCGCTTTGCGTGATTTCACCGGACAGCATAATTTGCCACCCGAGAATTTTTATGCGGATGCGTTTACTAGTGAAGTCGATTTAGCCAATTCGCTCACGTAACTTAGTCTTTGACGGAATTTGAAAATGCATTTTAGTGACTATCCAATCCCAGCGCTGATGACCATCGCCAAGCGGCCTGAACTTGTCTTTACGCGCGGCCAAGGTGCTTGGTTATATGATAGCGAGAATAAGCGTTATCTTGATTTCATCCAGGGTTGGGCGGTTAACTGCTTAGGCCATTGCCATGCAACCATGATTAACGCGTTGACGACTCAAGCTCAGCGCTTAATCAACCCAGGTCCCGCATTTTATAACGCCCCCATGGCCGAGCTTGCCAGTCTACTTACGCGCTTGAGCTGCTTCCAGAAAGTATTTTTTGCAAATAGTGGCGCCGAGGCAAATGAAGGCGCGATCAAACTGGCGCGCAAATGGGGCCGTAAATTCAAAAACGGCGCACATGAAATTATTACCTTTAATCATAGCTTTCATGGGCGCACGCTGGCTACCATGTCGGCCAGTGGGAAAGCGGGCTGGGATACGATGTATGCGCCTCAAGTAGCAGGCTTCCCCAAAGCTGAACTCAATGATATTGCATCGGTTGAACGTTGCATTCATAGCAAGACCGTCGCAGTAATGCTAGAACCCATACAGGGCGAAGCCGGCGTACTCGGTGCAACGCGAGAGTTTATGCAGCAATTGCGCGCGCTCACCCAAAAACACAATCTGCTCTTGATAGTGGATGAGGTACAGACCGGCTGTGGCCGCACCGGCCAACTGTTTGCCTATCAATGGTCAGAGATTGAACCCGATATCATGACATTAGGCAAAGGCATTGGCGGCGGCGTGCCGCTTGCCGCATTGCTCGCGCGTGATGAAGTTGCTTGCTTTGAAGCGGGTGAACAAGGTGGCACTTATAATGGCAACCCGCTTATGTGCGCCGTAGGCGTCGCTGTTTTGGAACATATCTCTAAAGCAGAGTTTCTCGCTAGCGTGCGTGAACGCGCCACTTATTTTAGTCATGTCTTACTCAAAGTATCTAATGACTATGGCCTAGCCGGCGAGCGTGGCGCAGGTCTACTGCGCGCTTTATTGCTCAGTAAAGAAATCGGCCATGAAATCGTTGAAACAGCGCGTGAATTGAACCCAGAAGGTCTGTTGCTCAATGCAGCGCGGCCTAACCTGCTACGCTTTATGCCAGCGCTGAATGTTAGTGAAGATGAAATTGACTTGATGCTGGCAATGCTACGCAAGGTACTGGATAAGCTTGCTTGAAACCTGATTCTTGAGCGTTATTACGCCGATCTACTAAACTTTAAGCATAGAAGACCGGCGCAATGATTGTAAATGTGGCCTTTGGGCGCCTCGCCAAATGAGGTCCACATTTACGCAACCTACAGACTCAAGCTTAGTGCAGAATCTTCGCTAAGAATTCCTTAGCGCGCTCTGACTTTGGATTTTCAAAAAATTCATCTTTAGGCACATCTTCAATAATTGCGCCCTTATCCATAAAGATCACGCGATGCGCGACTTTTTTCGCGAACCCCATCTCGTGCGTCACGCACATCATGGTCATTCCTTCACGCGCAAGCTCGACCATCACATCCAGCACCTCATTAATCATCTCTGGATCAAGGGCGGAAGTCGGTTCATCAAATAACATTGCGATCGGGTCCATTGACAGTGCGCGAGCAATCGCTACACGCTGTTGCTGACCGCCTGATAACTGTCCAGGATATTTATCTGCATGGGTACGCAAGCCAACGCGTTGCAGCAATTTCATGCCTTTCGCCCGCGCCTCTTCTGCACTGCGGCCAAGTACTTTAACTTGCGCTAAGGTTAGGTTCTCGGTGATCGACAAATGAGGAAATAACTCAAAATGCTGAAAAACCATGCCGACTTTAGCCCGCAGTTTAGACAAATCGGTGCCTTTGGCTCCGACTGACTGGCCATCAAGCAGGATCTCGCCTTGCTGGAACGGCTCAAGTCCATTGACGGTTTTAATCAACGTCGATTTACCCGAGCCAGATGGCCCACATACCACCACGACCTCGCCTTTATTCACTTCAGTACTACAATCAGCAAGGACCTGAAATGGACCATACCATTTAGAAACGTCTTTAAGAGAAATCATCTTGAATACCTTTTTTGAAAGCGTCTGACGAGAGTGGAGGCAAACAAGCAGATAACAAAGTAGCATGCCCCGGCAAAAAGCACCATTTCAACTAGCTGCCCGTCGCGTTCGCCAATATTGGTCGCCGTGCGAAAGAAGTCTGCCAGACCAATCACATAGACTAAGGCCGTATCCTGAAAGAGCACAATGCCCTGCGTCAACAATAACGGCACCATGGCGCGAAAAGCTTGCGGCAAAACCACTAAACGCATCGATTGCATATACGTCATGCCAAGCGCATTGGCAGCATAGACCTGTCCACGCGGCACACTCTGAATCCCCGCGCGAATAATTTCCGAATAGTAAGCGGCCTCAAACAAAGAAAATGCAATGATTGCTGAAACGAAGCGGATGTCTATATCAGGCGGTAGATCAAGCAAAGATTTGAGCAGCTGCGGCACCAATAAGAAAAACCACAAAAGCACCATGACCAGCGGAATCGAACGAAAAATCGTCACGTAGCATTTGGCAAACCAAGCCAGCGGCTTGATCGGCGACAGCCTCAATAGCGCTAGAATGGTTCCCCAAATAATGCCAACAATGACCGCGGCAGCCGTAATTTGCACGGTAATGAGCATACCCTGCGCTAAGGTGGGCAAAGAAGATGTAATGCCGCTCCAATTAAACTGATACATTATTTCCCTCCGATTTGACCGGGTAACCTGGAGGTTCGCTCAACCCAGCGCATGAAAAGCATCACCACCGCATTAATCAACGCATAACAGGCGGTTACTATAATGAAAGACTCGTAGGTATGCGCTGTATAGTCGCTGAGTTGGCGCGCTTGAGCAGAAAGCTCAAGTAAACCAATGGTGGAGGCTACGGCTGAGTTCTTAAAAATATTCAAGAACTCAGAGGTTAAAGGCGGCACAATAATGCGATACGCATTAGGCAGTAAAACGTAACGGTAGGTTTGCGGCAACGTAAATCCAAGCGCGAGCGCAGCATTTTTTTGACCTGGCGGCAACGCAAGAATGCCGGTCCTCACCTGTTCACAAATCCGCGCGCCGGTAAATAAGCCTAGGCAAACCACGGCTGAAGAAAAAAATTGAATCAGTGGCGGCAATCCTTTAAACCATGCACCCAATGACGGGGGCACGAGCTCCGGCAGCACAAAATACCAGATAAAAAATTGCACAATCAACGGGATATTGCGAAACACCGCGACGTAAACTGCACCGAGACCGGACAACCATTTATTCGGCAGCGTACGCAATATGCCAAATAAGGAACCGGCGATAAGCGCGATGATCCAAGCCGCTAATGAAAGCGTAACAGTGGCCTTCAGGCCATCCATGAACCAACCCAGGTACGTCGTTGGTTCGCCGGTGGACACCGCACTTAGCAAAATGCCCCAATTCCATTGATAACTCATAACCCTAAATTGCTATTAATATTAAGCCAGTGCCTTACGCACAGTTCTTTTCCTGTTTTAATCTCAGGCATCACTTTCCCAGCTGCGTCCGAGGCCCTCTCGAACGCAGCGTCACCATTGCTGGTAAAGCTTATAACGGGTAGGGCAGTTATGGTTGCCAGCCCCTACACGAATAAACTGGCTTAACCTTTTGCCTGATCATTCGGACTCTTAAACAATGCTTTGAGTTCTTCGCTTGGCGGGAAGTTCAAATTTAGATTGCGAGGAGGGATGGGTTTTTGAAACCATTTTTGATAGATCTTGCTACCTTCGCCTGAGGTTTGAAGCTTAGCAATGGTGTCATCAACCAATTTTTTGAATGCTGGGTCATTTTTGCGCAACATACAACCATAGGCTTCTTGTGATTGCGGCGTACCCACGATGACAAATTTGCTAGGGTCTTTTGCTTTAGCACGCTCTCCGGCAAGTAACGCATCATCCATCATAAACGCTACTGAACGCCCGGTTTCTAGCATCAAGAACGCTTCGCTATGATCTTTCGCGCTAATGATATTCATGCCGAGCTTCTTGTCTTGATTCATCGCGCGCAAAATCCGCTCAGATGTAGTCCCCGCTGTGGTCGCTACGGTCTTGCCCTTCAAATCAGCAAAATCCTTGACGCCTGAATCAACCCGCGTGAGCAAGCGTGTGCTTACGACAAAAATCGTGTTGGAAAATGCAACTTGCTGCTGCCGCTCAAGATTGTTTGTGGTGGAACCGCATTCAAGATCAATCGTACCGTTTTGAATCAATGGAATCCGGTTTTGGGACGTGATCGGTGTAAGTTTCACCTCTAGCTGCGGTTTGTTGAGCTCTTTCTCAATCGCCTTAACAATTTGCATCGCATATTCATGCGAATAACCTACCACCTGTTGATTGTCAGCATAATAAGAAAAGGGGATCGACGACTCTCGATGTCCTAGTGAAATCGTGCCGGTATCTTTGATTTTTTGCAAAGTGCTAGTACCCGCCTGCTGCGCCTGCGCGTAAGAGAAGGTTAGCGTACCCGCTGCCATCAATGCCACCACTATCTTTTTTAGTTTCATTCGAAGTTCTCCTCATTAAAAAGTGAATTATATACCCCAAATAGTTAATTTATCAACTATAGGTTAATATACATCATGGATACAACCCGCGCATCTCCCTTGCCATTAAAATTCGTGTACATGCAACAATATAAGCGGCTGTGCGCACCGAGACCTTGTGTTCAAGCGCAACTTGCCATACAGATGCGAATGCTTCGCGCATAACTCGCTCAAGACGGTGATTAATTTCATCTTCACTCCAGAAGAAACTGGAAAAATCCTGCACCCATTCGAAGTATGAAACGGTCACACCACCCGCATTGGCGATCACATCAGGAATCACAAGAATGCCATGTTCGTTCAAAATATCGTCAGCCGATGGCGTAGTTGGGCCATTCGCACCCTCAACGACAATCTTAGTCCGAATCCGTGGCGCATTTTTTTCAGTGATTTGTCCCTCTAGCGCAGCCGGAATCAGAATATCGGATTCAATCCCCCAAAATTCATCGTTCGCCAGCGACTCAGCGCCGGTGAAACCGGCAATCCCCCCAGTTTGGGCGACATGCTCAAGCAATTTATGCGCATCAATACCGGCCGGCCGGTAAAGGGTGCCGGTATGATCTTGTATGGCTATGATCTTTGCGCCCGCTTCAGAAAAAAGGCGGGCGGCAATCCCACCCACATTGCCAAAACCTTGGATGGCAATGCGTGCTCCAGCAATCTCTAAACCGATTTGGCGCGCACCTTCGCAAGCGACCACAAATGCGCCGCGGGCGGTGGCTTCCTTACGCCCAAGACTACCGCCTAGCGCAATCGGTTTGCCGGTTACTACTCCGGTTGCGGTACGTCCCTGATTCATCGAATACGTATCCATCATCCATGCCATCACCTGCTCGTTGGTGTTGACATCGGGCGCCGGGATATCCGTGTTAGGGCCGATGATAAAATTGATTTCACTGGTGTAGCGGCGCGTCATGCGTTCTAATTCCCCGCGTGACAGCTTGCGTGGATCAACGCGGATACCCCCTTTTGCGCCACCATAAGGTACATTCACCGCAGCATTTTTGATCGACATCCAAGCCGACAGCGCCATCACTTCCGATAACGTCACATCTTGATGGTAACGTAAACCGCCCTTGCCAGGACCGCGCGAAGTATTGTGCTGCACTCGATACCCTTCAAAGTGAGCGACAGTGCCATTATCCAGCTCAATCGGCACATCAACAATTAACGCGCGTTTAGGGCGCTTAAGGGTTTCGATCCAACGTGATAACGAACCTAGATAGGGTGTTACGCGGTCAATTTGTTGTAGATAAGTACCCCACGGACCCAGTTCATCTGGCCGAAGGTACGACGGTATTACATGATGTTGCGACATAAATTCCCTCAATCCCCGGAAAAAAGTTGCGCTATGGTTAAAAAAACAGTTATAAACCTTACGCTTTAACTGCAATTTACGCTCAAAGTTTCAATATTGTCTCAGAATGGTTGACTATTTTTCCGAAGTACGCGAAAACTAAGCCCGAAAACTGAAACATTAGTGTAAATAACAACGGAATAATCTATGCATTCACTCTCTCATCTCCCGCATGACAAAACTCTGGCTTTACGCGCAGTGCCTCAGCCCTCCAATGCAAATATGCATGGCGACGTATTCGGCGGCTGGATTATGGCGCAAGTGGATATCGCCGGTTCTATTCCAGCCACGCGTCGAGCGCATGGCCGAGTCGTGACAGTGGCCGTTAACTCCTTGGTCTTTAAGCAGCCCGTGTTTGTTGGCGATTTGCTTAGCTTTTATGCAGACATCGCCAAAGTTGGCAACACCTCGGTTGCCGTCTCGGTTGAAGTGTACGCGCAGCGACTCAATTTTGCGGAGCAAATTTTCAAAGTAGCAGAGGCGACGCTGACCTATGTCGCCACAGACAACGATCGCCGCCCGCGCGCATTGCCCGCAGAAGGTTGAGGGCATCACAGAATAAGTCGAGCCAATTTGCACTCTAGTTAAACCCGCTCAATGATGCCCGCAGCTCCCATGCCTGCGCCGACGCACATGGTGACCATGCCGTACTTCAATGCATGGCGGCGCAGCGCATGAACTACCGTAGCAGCGCGAATCGCGCCGGTGGCGCCGAGTGGGTGGCCTAGGGCAATCGCGCCGCCCAGTGGGTTCACTTTTTTGGGATCAAGTTTAAGCTCCTCTATCACCGCCAACGATTGCGCAGCGAAAGCCTCATTCAACTCAATCCAATCGAGCTGGTCTTGCTTCAACCCGGCCGCTTTTAAGGCCGCGGGAATAGCCTCTTTCGGGCCTATCCCCATAATCTCGGGCGGCACTCCGCGCACCGCAAAACTGACAAACCGCGCCAACGGGGTGAGATTAAATTGTTTCAGCGCTTTTTCCGAAACCACTAACAGCGCCGCTGCACCATCAGACATCTGCGAGCTATTGCCAGCCGTGACCGAACCGCCCTGTGCAAATACCGGTTTGAGCTTGCTTAACGCCGCCAGCGAGGTGTCAGCGCGAGGCCCTTCATCCTGCGCGGTGAGCTGCTGACTTACGTCAATCTGGCCTCGCTGAAGGTCTGGCGAACGCGTGGTCACGTCAAACGGCGCAATTTCATCATTGAATTCGCCTGTAGCTTGCGCCTTCAAGGCTTTTTGGTGAGATTCAAAGGAAAAAAGATCCTGCGCTTCCCGCTTGACCGACCAACGCTGCGCAACTTTTTCTGCGGTTAACCCCATGCCGTACGCAAGACCAAGATGTTCATCTTGCTCAAAGATATGCGGAGAAACGGATGGGGTATTGCCCATCATCGGCACCATACTCATCGATTCCACACCGCCAGCCAGTATGACATCCGCCTCGCCCACGCGGATGCGATCTGCCGCCATCGCCAAAGCCGTCACGCCAGAAGCACAGTAACGGTTTACTGTCACGCCGCCGACCGTGACGGGCAACCCGGCTAATAATGCGCTCACACGCGCAATATTGAGTCCTTGTTCCGCCTCTGGAAACGCACAGCCAATGATCACATCTTCAATGGCCTGCGGATCAAGTCCTGGTACGCGCGCCAGCGTCGCTTGAATGACGTGCATCAATAATTCTTCTGGGCGGGTATTTTTAAATGCCCCACGTGGCGCTTTGCCAATTGGCGCGCGGTTAGCGGCAACGATATAGGCGTCTTGCACTTGTTTGCTCATCTTTTTTCGCTCCATTAATTACGCACAGGCTTACCCGTTTGCAACATGCCGATAATCCGTTCTTGGGTTTTCTTCATGTCTAGTAATTCGACAAAGGCGGCACGCTCAAGTTTAAGTAGCCACGCTTCATCAACCAAACTCCCCATTTCAACAGCTCCGCCACATAATACTTCAGCGATCCGGCTGCCAATTAAAAAGTCATGCTCTGAAATGAAACCTCCATCTCGCATATTGACCAGTTGCGCTTTAATTGTGGCAATTCCAGCACGCCCCGCCACAGCAATGGCGCGGGACGGCAAAGGCGCGCGCCAGCCAAGCGCAGCCAACCCACGCGCCTCGCTAAGAGCCGTCGCCAACAGTTCATGCATATTAAATACAATCGTATCTGACGGCAACAGATAGCCAAACTCAATAGCTTCATGCGCTGAGCTAGAGACCTTTGCCAGCGCAATTTTTTCAAAGGGTTTAGCCAGAAATTCCACTAAATTTCTCTGGCCTAAGCGCTGTGCAGTCGCGGCAGCGCGCAATGCAGTTTCTTTTAAGCCACCACCGGCCGGTAGCAAGCCAACCCCCGCTTCAACTAGACCCATATAACTTTCAAGATGAGCAACCCGCTTTGCGCCGTGCATAGCGAGTTCACAGCCCCCTCCCAGCGCAATGCCTGCCACGGCAGGCACAACTGGCACAGCTGCATATTTCATACGTTGCATGGTTTGCTGGAACTGGGCCACGAAAGGCTCAACTTTTTTTGCGCCGCCGGCCATCAAGGCGGGCATTACGCCCTCCAAATTTGCCCCGGCTGAGAATGGCCCCGCTTGCAACGAAGAAGGCTGCCAAACTACTAGACCGCGATGGTTTTGTTCAGCGAGCTCGACGGCTTGCACTAAGCCATCTAGCACCGCCGGGCTGATCGTATTCATTTTGGTTTTAAATGAAACAATCACAATATCGTCTTGACCAGCGCGCGCATCAACCCAGATGCGCACCGCTTCATTTTCGCTTAGCGTTTTACCCTCTGTGCGCGGATCTGCTTTACCCTCTCCATTTAGGGACGCACGAAAGATCTGTTTGTCATATGCTGCAAGTGTGCTCCGCGGCACAAAAGTGCGCGTCTTGGGCGACCATGAACCAGCCGCCGTATGCACACCGCCCTGTGCGGCCACCGGCCCATCGAATACCCAGGCTGGCAGTGGCGCTTTCGATAACGCCTCTCCTGCGTCAATATCCGCCTGCACCCATTCCGCCAATTGGCGCCAGCCGGCTGCCTGCCAAATCTCAAACGGCCCCTCACTCCAACCAAAACCCCAACGCACGGCAAAATCCAGCTCACGCGCATTATCCGCAATGTGCTCTAGATGCAACGCACTATAATGAAACACATCGCGGAAAATCGCCCACAGAAAGCGTGCTTGAGGATGCGTGGATTCACGCAATAGTTTAAAACGCTCGGCCGGAGGGCGCTTTAAGATACGCTCAACCAAAGCATCCGCCCGTGCGCCACTGTCAATATATGCGCCCCGCTGAGGGTCCAGCACTTTAATTGTTTTACCTTCTTTTTTATAAAATCCAACCCCGCTTTTTTGCCCAAGCGCGCCTTGCGCTAGCAATGCGCTAAGCACTGGTGGTTCGCTATAAATTGGAAAAAATGGATCATCCGCTAGATTGTCTCGCATGGTTTTAATCACATGCGTCAGTGTATCGAGACCCACTACGTCGGCCGTGCGAAAAGTCGCTGACTTGGCGCGGCCAAGCCGGCGACCGGTCAGATCATCGACCAAATCAAAACCTAACTCGAATTTTTCCGCTTCTTTAATCGTCGCGAGCACAGAAAAAACCCCGACTCGATTAGCGATGAAATTAGGCGTATCTTTTGCCCGCACAACGCCCTTGCCTAAAGTACTGGTTAGAAAGCTTTCCAGTCCATCGAGAATCTCAGCGCGCGTATGCTGAGCTGGGATCAGCTCAACCAAATGCATATAACGAGGGGGATTAAAAAAATGTACGCCGCAAAACCGGGATTTCAGTTCAGCATCCAATTTTTCAGCGAGCGTGTTAATCGATAGCCCCGAAGTATTCGAGGCAAAAATTGCATCAGAACGAATTGCCGGCGCGATTTTTTTGTATAAATCATGCTTCCAATCAATGCGCTCAGCAATCGCTTCGATGATTAAATCACATTCGTTGAGCCGATCAAGATCGTCCTCGTAGTTAGCCGGCTCAATATAAACAGCAGCATCGCTCACGCCAAGAGGGGCTGGATTCAGTTTGCGCAAATGGTCGAGCGCCTTTAGGGCAATCGCATTTTTAGGCCCGGGTTGAGCAGGTAAGTCAAAAAGCATTACCGGTACTTTTGCATTGATTAAGTGGGCGGCAATCTGGGCGCCCATTACGCCCGCGCCAAGCACAGCGACTTTTCGAATGCTTAAATGACTCACGTTCTTCCTCCGAAAGGGTTATATAGTTTTTGCAACTCTTTATTCATCAGTCAAAAAATGGCTCCGCTAGCCAGTTTAACTCAACCTCGAGTCCTTTCTTTTTTACGCTAGCTTATGCTGCGCCCGTCAAACAAATGACTCATTAGCCTATGGATGACCTTGAGAAGGCCAGATTTTACCGCTTCACTTGCGCATTCGCAGCTTTTAGCATTCGAGACTTTAACCTAAATCGATGGCGAGGCGCTCACCTGCCGCCAACCGCATCCCTACTTATAGCTCTTTACTCATCTAGCCTGGCATCAGGCTATAACTTTTGGCATGATGGTTGCAGCGCACCTTGCTGCGTTGCAAACGCGGACTGACCCGAACGCGCGTTACCGGCATAAATATCGGTTAACGCGCTTTCTTTACGAAAAAGGCATGGCGCGCGAAAGCATACTCAACCTTTATCGGTTTATTGATGCCGTCTTAACCTTGCCCAAAGAGTTTGAAATTATCTATAATAGTTCAATTAAACAATTTGAGAAGGAGTCTGAAATGGAATATGAATATATTACGAGTGCTGAGCGTATCGGTATGGAGCAAGGACTTAAAGAAGGGGTTAAAGAAGGACTTGAAAAAGGCCGACAAGCATTGCTTGCTCTATTGGAAAGCCTTCTAAAAGGTAAATTTGGCGTTTTAGCTGAAAAATATCAGCAGCAATTAGACGCAGCGGATGTAGATACTTTACGTCAGTGGGGCGAACGTATTTTTATGGCTAAAACGCCTGATGAGGTCTTTTGAGGCGATTGCACGCAACAAAGCGCGCTAGCCTCAATTCGCGACAAGCAATCCACGCGCTAACAAACTAAACGGCCCATACCAGAATACTCCGATAAGGCTTTGCAGCTCTATCGGATGTACCCGTGGCAAAAGTCAGATAGATTAAAACAATGCTTCGTCTAACTCCATCAACGACTTTGCCCCTGCGCGCGCCGAACGAATTTGCCAAGCTGTTTCTGGCAGTAGTTTGGCAAAATAAAAACGCGCCGTAACAAGTTTAGCCTGATAGAACGGATCGCCAGTCGCTTGCTTATCCAGCGCAACCCGCGCACTACGCGCCCAAAAGTAGGCAAAAATCAAATGGCCTACGACACGTAGATAAGGGGTGGCGGCAGCACCTACTTCATCGCGATCACCCATTGCCTTCATGCCAATTTCCATCGTGAGCTTTTGCACCTTATCGCCGAGCTCCGCCAATGGATTGACGAACTCTTGCATTTCAGGCTTAACCCCTTCTTGCTCAATAAAATCCCGCACCAACGCACCGAATTTCTTGAGCTTTGCGCCCATATCCCCTAATACTTTTCGGCCCAACAAATCAAGCGATTGAATCGTATTGGTGCCTTCATAAATTGTGCCAATCCGTGCATCGCGCACATATTGCTCGACGCCCCATTCGCTGATGTAGCCATGCCCACCTAATACCTGCATCCCTAAATTAGTCGCTTCGCAAGCATTATCGGTTAAAAACGCCTTAACGATTGGCGTCAGCAATGCCACCCATTCCGCACACTCGGCCCGCACTTTTTCATCTTGATGCGAACGCTCTTTATCGATTAAAAGCGCAATCCAATATGCAAAAGCACGCCCCCCTTCAGCATAGGCTTTTTGCGTCAGTAGCATACGACGTACATCAGGGTGAACGATAATCGGATCAGCCGCTTTATCCGGCGCTTTAGCGCCATTTAACGCCCGCATTTGCAAACGCTGCCGCGCATAAGCCAGTGAATTTTGATAAGCTACTTCAGTTAAGCCAAGGCCCTGCATACCCACGCCAAGTCGTGCGGCATTCATCATTACAAACATCGCATTAAGCCCTTTGTGCGGCTCTCCAACCAACCAGCCATGCGCGTTATCAAGATTGATGACACAGGTTGCATTCGCATGAATCCCCATTTTATGCTCAATTGAAGCGCAACTCACGCCATTACGTTCGCCGATTTCACCCTCGGCGTTCGGCACAAATTTGGGGACGACAAATAGAGAAATGCCTTTAGTGCCGGCTGGCGCACCGGGTAAGCGCGCTAACACCAAATGAATAATGTTTTCAGCAAGATCGTGCTCACCGCTGGAAATAAAAATTTTCGTCCCGTTGATCCGATAGGAGCCATCGTCTTGAACTTCTGCTTTGGTGCGTAGCAGGCCAAGATCTGTGCCGCAGTGCGGCTCCGTCAGACACATCGTACCGGTCCATACGCCGGCAACGAGTTTAGGTAGGTAGATTTTTTTGTGCTCTGGCGTACCATGCGCATGTAAACACTCGTAAGCGCCATGCGAGAGCCCCGGATACATTGTCCAGGCTTGATTAGCCGAGTTCAACATTTCGTAAAGCGCATTATTCACAAACACAGGCAAACCTTGCCCACCCTGTTCTGGGTCACAAGCCAGCGCCGGCCAACCCGCTTTGATGTAATCTTGGTAAGCTGCTTTAAAACCCACTGGCGTAGTGACAACGCCATTGCTATAGCTACATCCTTGTTGATCGCCACTCTGGTTTAACGGAAATAACACTTCCTCACAAAATTTTCCAGCCTCAGCCAGCACCTGGTCGATGGTCTCAGTATCCAGCCCAGCATGTACCGGCAAATGCGCCAGTTCAGTTTGCACATCAAGCAACTCGTGTAAAACAAACTGCATATCACGCAACGGTGCGGTGTACTGTCCCATTTTTTTCTCCTGTATGAAGTACTGAGTTATTTAAGCGTTATCTGGAAATTCTTGGCGTCATACGTGCCGGTAGCTGCAAAATAGCCGCCCGATTCGACGGCGAAAAACAGCGCGCTGCCGCCTCAACGTACGGCAGCCAAATATAAGCGGTATGCTCGCGCGGCGCGAGCGTGATTTCAATCTCGCGCGGCACTAGAAGTCCAAACCAATGCTCGGTGTTACGCGTCACTCCTAGCGCATAACGATGGCGCCAAATCGGGTAAATTTCATAGGCCACCTGCCAATCCCAATCACTGAGCGCCGCACGCGGCACTTGCGCACTCCCAATCACAATCCCGGTTTCTTCCTGCACCTCGCGCCGAGCCGTTTCCTCCAGGGCTTCGGATGGGTCATCTTTAGAGCCCGTCACTGATTGCCAGAAACCCGGATGATCCACGCGCTCAATCAGGAGTACTTCAAGCTCAGCGGTATGAATAACCACCAGTGCAGATTCCGGTAGCTTATAGGCATCCATCCTGAACGTGCGCTTTTCGCTTTAGGCTTTGAGCGCCTCCGTTGCCCGCAAGCGGATATGCAGCTCGCGTAATTGACGTTCATCCACTTCACTTGGCGCTTGTGTCAGCAGACATTGAGCGCGTTGCGTTTTGGGAAAAGCGATCACATCTCGAATTGAATCGGAGCCAGTCAGCATGGTTACAATCCGGTCCAAGCCAAAGGCAATGCCACCATGTGGCGGCGCGCCATATTGCAATGCCTCAAGCAAGAAACCGAATTTTTGTTGCGCCTCATGCGCGTCGATTGCCAAGGCCTCAAAAACTTTGCGCTGAACTTCTTCGCGATGAATCCGCACTGAGCCGCCACCGAGCTCCCAGCCATTCAGCACCATATCGTAAGCTTTCGCAAGACAACGACCAGGATCCGTCACCAATAAATCCAGGTGCTCGTCTTTGGGACTCGTGAAGGGATGATGGCAAGCCACCCAGCGCGCGGCCTCTTCGTCATAGTCGAACATCGGAAAATCAACCACCCACAAGGGTTGCCAGCCAGGCTCAAAGAAACCTTGCTCGGCGCCAAACGGTGCGTGACCGATTTTTAAGCGCAGCGCGCCCAAACTATCATTGACAATTTTTTCACGATCAGCGCCAAAGAAAATTAAATCGCCGTCTTGCGCGCCGGTGCGTTTGAGAATTTCCGCCAACGCCGCATCATGGAGATTTTTTACAATCGGGCTTTGCAAGCCTTCACGACCTTTAGCGGCTTCATTGACTTTAATCCAAGCGAGCCCTTTGGCGCCATAAATGCGCACAAATTCAGTATAACCATCAATTTCGCCGCGCGATAATTGTCCGCCTTGCGGCACGCAGAGAGCGGCCACGCGGCCACCTTGCGCATTGGCAGGGGCACTGAAAACTTTAAAGTCAACGTCTTGCATTACATCCGTCAACTCAGTAAATTCAAGTTTAACCCGCAAATCAGGTTTATCCGAGCCGAAGCGCCGCATGGCTTCAGCGTAGCTCATCACGGGGAAGGGCTGAGCCAGGTCAACCCCAATTGCATTTTGAAACACCTTGCGGATCATCGCTTCAAATAAATCACGAATTTCCTGCTCGCTGAGAAACGAGGTTTCGCAATCAATTTGGGTGAATTCGGGTTGACGATCGGCTCTTAAATCTTCATCGCGAAAGCATTTAACAATCTGATAGTAACGATCAAAGCCGGCCACCATAAGCAACTGCTTAAAAAGTTGGGGCGATTGAGGTAGCGCGAAAAAATGGCTAGGATGCACCCGCGATGGAACTAAGTAATCCCGCGCCCCTTCAGGCGTACTTTTAGTCAACATTGGCGTTTCAATATCGATAAAGCCCTGCTCATCAAGGTAGCGGCGCACTTCCATGGCGACGCGATAGCGCAACTTTAAGTTATGTTGCATCTGCGGGCGTCGCAAATCTAGCACGCGATGGGTCAGACGAGTGGTTTCCGAGAGCGTATCGTCATCGAGCTGAAAAGGCGGTGTGACCGAAGCATTGAGCACCGTCAATTGCTCACAAACCACTTCGATTTTGCCACTGATAAGGGCCTCATTTTCGGCTCCTTCGGGCCGTGCCCGCACTACGCCATGCACCTGCACACAGTATTCGTTCCGAATGCTCTCAGCGATTTCAAACATCGCCTGACGATCGGGATCGCAAACCACTTGCACGAGACCTTCCCGATCACGTAAATCGATAAAAATCACCCCACCATGATCGCGCCGACGCTGCACCCAGCCACAAAGTGAAACGGTTTTACCCAACCAAGCCTCGGTTATCAAACCGCAATATTCAGTTCTCATCAACAGGAAATATTAAAAATAAAAAAACGTAAACAAAAAATCGGTTAGACCAAATCATCTAACCCCTCTCTGCCGCCTCGAAAAGATTTAGATTTATATCAATCTTTGAAATGCTTAGCGTACACTCAAAGACGATCGGCTCTATAGCGTTGGCTTAATCTGCGGGCGCAGTGGCGGCGCCGAGGGTGCCACGACGCCCATTGAGACGATGTATTTCAATGCTGCGTCAACCGTCATATCAAGTTCAATCACATCCGCGCGCGGTACTATAAGAAAAAAGCCAGAAGTCGGATTAGGCGTAGTCGGCACATATACACTTGCGTATTCACCCTTAAGATGATTAACAATATCACCGCCTGGGACGCCCGTCAGAAAAGCGATGGTAAACATCCCTTTACGCGGATATTCGATCAACAACGTTTTACGAAATGCGTTGCCATTGCTGGACAGAAGCGTATCAGAGACCTGCTTAACACTCGCATAGAGCGGCCCCACCACCGGGATATGGCGCAGCAACCCTTCCCACCAGAGAACTAAAGTCTGACCAATAAAATTTTGCGTGAATACGCCCACAAGCAAAATAAAGCCGAGCGTCAAAACCGCTCCTATCCCAGGCAGATAAAACCCCAGCAAACGCTCAGGCCGCCAGGCTTCAGGCAGTAAAGTCAGCGTCTGATCTAAGGTGCCAATTACTAAACCCAGCAGCCATAAAGTAATGGCGAGCGGAACTAAAACCAGTAACCCGGTTAAAAAATAAGTTTTCAGAGCAGTTTTTTTAAGCGTCATGATGGATCTGCAGCTGCAGGAGCGCGCTGAGTTGTTTGGCCTGCAATTGTAGCGCTTTCAGCGGCTGGTTTGGCTGCGCTTTCGGCCGCGTCGCCCGCGGCCTTAACGACTTCATTCGATCCGCTGCTGGGCTTGGCTTCAGAAGTTTTATTGCTATTGCGAAAATCCGTCGCATACCAGCCCGACCCTTTTAATTGAAAACCAGCCGCAGTTAACTGTTTACGTAATGTAGCTTGCCCACAAGCAGGACATTCAGTTAAGGGTAAATCAGTCAGTTTTTGCAAGGCTTCGTGCGGCTGATGACACGACTCACAAAGGTAAGCGTAAATAGGCATAATATAAATTCCAGATTTGAATGAGAGATTATAGCCAAAAGCATGCAGCCAGGCCCACTACTCCTGTCAGCAGCACCATCCATAACAAGCGATTCGTGCGCTTTTGTTCAATCAGCAGTCGCCGCATAAGCACATGTTGCTGCGTATCTTGCGGCGCCTTAGCGGCTGAGGTTAAGGCTTGATGCACCAGACGCGGAACCTGTGGCAAGGTTTTACTCCATTGCGGCATTTCATATTTAAGCCGCTCAAGCCAACCCTGCCAGCCGATTTGCTCCTTCATCCAACGCTCTAGATAGGGTTTAGCGGTCTGCCATAAATCAAGCTCTGGATCGAGCTCGCGCCCAAGTCCTTCGACGTTTAATAAGGTTTTTTGCAACAATACCAGTTGCGGCTGTATTTCTACATGAAAGCGCCGCGAGGTCTGAAACAGGCGCAACAAAACTTGCCCTAGCGAGAGATCTTTTAACGGCCGATCAAAATAAGGTTCACATACTGCGCGAATCGCCCCTTCGAGTTCCTCTACGCGCGTTGCTGGCGGGACCCAACCGGATTCTAGATGAAGCATGGCTACCCGATGATAATCACGCTTAAAAAATGCCAGCAAATTTTGCGCAAAGTAATTTTTGTCAAAATCAGACAACGCGCCCACGATACCGAAGTCTAGCGCAATATAGCGTCCGAAATCCGCTGGATCGAGGCTAACCTGAATATTGCCCGGATGCATATCTGCGTGAAAAAACCCGTCACGAAAAACTTGAGTAAAGAAAATCTCAACGCCCTCCCGCGCCAGCTTCGGAATATCGACCCCCGCAGCACGCAATTTCTCAACCTGACTAATTGGCACCCCGGTCATTCGCTCCATCACCAGCACATTTGAGCGGCAAAAATCCCAATACATTTCTGGCACCAGCAATAAGCCACTGCCTGCAAAATTGCGCCGTAACTGGCTTGCATTGGCGGCTTCTCGCATCAAGTCAAACTCATCGTGCAAGTTTTTATCGAGTTCTGCAACCACTTCGCGCGGCTTAAGTCGTTTGCCATCAGTCCATAAACGCTCGATCCAGCGAGCCAGTTTATTTAACAATGCAAGGTCGCTTTCTATAACCGTTAACATACCGGGCCGTAGCACCTTTACAGCAACTTCCTGGCCCGCATATTTACCGGTTTTCAGCTTGGCAAAATGGACTTGAGCAATAGATGCGCTCGCCACTGGCACATGCTCAAATTGATCAAATACAACCTCGATGGATTGGCCGAGCGCTTTCTCGATAAGCTCGATTGCAAGCTGTGAATCAAAGGGCGGCACCTGGTCTTGCAATTTAGCCAGTTCAAAAGCAATGTCGGGTGCGAGTAAATCGCGCCGCGTCGATAAAATTTGTCCAAATTTAACAAAAATTGGGCCCAGAGCCTCAAGCGTAAGTCGCAAGCGCACGCCACGCGGCAGATCAAATTTACGTCCTAAAGTCAGAACCCGCAGCGTAAGCTTGACCCACCGATATTTAAAATGCGACAACGCAACTTGGTCTAAGCCAAAGCGCAAGCAAGTGAAAATAATTTTCCAAGAACGCAACAGTTGCATTAGCTAGAAACCATATGAGGTGACCTATCGATTAGCCTTCGTACTTTCATTTTTTGCTCAATTTGGATTACACGTTTTTCAAGATGAGCCACAGCGTCATTCAAGTTAACCATATCCATGGCTAAATTACTGAGCAGTGTAGTACGCACCAGCGTGGGGTCTTCATCAAGCAGATATTCAGTTGCCGTTTCAAATAAATTGCGCCCGCTATTCCGTAACTGTTGATGAAACATCCGTGTCGTTCGCATCAGGCGATATGCAGGAGCATCGCCAATCAGTTGCGCTAAGGTTTCTTCTGGTTCCCAACGCAGATGCTGGGCAAGCTCTGCCAAGAGCGCAGCAAATTCCGCGTCGCCCTTGATTATCACTTGTTTCATCACGGTAGCGCGCCCTCCAAACAAAGCCGCAAAAAGCGCAGCAGACGGCACAGTAATAGAAACATCGCAGGGGGGCGCAGTGAGGGCTATTTGCGGGTTGATTTCATCTACGATAATTCCGCCCTCTTCTTGCACCGTCATAACCATTAACAGCGGCGGCATAGCCACACAAGCTTTACGGCCAGCATAAGGAATTAGGCGCGCACGCGCCCATGCCTGATGGCTTAGCAAGTAATTAATGGCAGTAGCGGCAGAATGTGCAACGATAGACATAAAGAAAAAAGCGATATAACAAACCTTAGAACGCACTCTGAGGCAGTATTGTAGCCCATGGCTAGGAGATACTCATGAAGTTAACGATGGCAAACCTCTGTTTAATTTTAAAGCACCTAGATAAACTTCATTCATTAAATCGATATTTTGTTTAAGTTTTGAAAATCGAAGGCTTGCGGCAAGGTGTTATTCGAGCGCTAGGCCCAACCTGTTAAAGCAGAGATTGTTTTGTATTGGTAGGTGCAAGAGTGAGGGGGGTGCAGGTGTGATAGATGGGATGAGGACAGTAAAACAAAAAAGCCCCCATATTGGGGGCTTTTTGCTCAAGAGAGAAGCCTGACGATGCCCTACTTTCACACGGGAATCCGCACTATCATCGGCGCGGTGTTGTTTCACGGTCCTGTTCGAGATGGGAAGGGGTGGTACCAACACGCTATGGTCATCAGGCGTAAGGGGTAGAGAAATTGAGTTTAAGTCAATTTTTCAAAAGGGGTTGGAAGAAGAATGGGGTAATAGAGTAAGACACACAAGTTATAGGGTCAAGCCACACGGGCGATTAGTACTGGTTAGCTAAACGCATTACTGCGCGTACACACCCAGCCTATCGACGTCCTGGTCTCGAACGACCCTTTAGGGGAATCAAGTTCCCGGGAAGTCTCATCTTGAGGCGAGTTTCCCGCTTAGATGCTTTCAGCGGTTATCTCTTCCGAACATAGCTACCCGGCGATGCCACTGGCGTGACAACCGGTACACCAGAGGTTCGTCCACTCCGGTCCTCTCGTACTAGGAGCAGGTCCTCTCAAACTTCCAGCGCCCACGGCAGATAGGGACCAAACTGTCTCACGACGTTTTAAACCCAGCTCACGTACCTCTTTAAATGGCGAACAGCCATACCCTTGGGACCGGCTACAGCCCCAGGATGAGATGAGCCGACATCGAGGTGCCAAACACCGCCGTCGATATGAACTCTTGGGCGGTATCAGCCTGTTATCCCCAGAGTACCTTTTATCCGTTGAGCGATGGCCCTTCCATACAGAACCACCGGATCACTATGACCTGCTTTCGCACCTGTTCGACGTGTCAGTCTCACAGTTAAGCACGCTTATGCCATTGCACTATCGATACGATTTCCGACCGTACCTAGCGTACCTTCGTACTCCTCCGTTACGCTTTGGGAGGAGACCGCCCCAGTCAAACTGCCCACCATGCACTGTTCCCGACCCGGATTACGGGCCAAGGTTAGAACCGCAAACAAACCAGGGTGGTATTTCAAGGTTGGCTCCACGCGAACTAGCGTTCACGCTTCAAAGCCTCCCACCTATCCTACACAGACCGGTTCACAGTTCAATACAAAGCTACAGTAAAGGTTCATGGGGTCTTTCCGTCTAGCCGCGGGTAGATTGCATCATCACAACCATTTCAACTTCGCTGAGTCTCGGGAGGAGACAGTGTGGCCATCGTTACGCCATTCGTGCAGGTCGGAACTTACCCGACAAGGAATTTCGCTACCTTAGGACCGTTATAGTTACGGCCGCCGTTTACCGGGACTTCAATCAAGAGCTTGCACCCCATCATTTAATCTTCCGGCACCGGGCAGGCGTCACACTCTATACGTCCACTTTCGTGTTTGCAGAGTGCTGTGTTTTTATTAAACAGTCGCAGCCACCAATTTTTTGCAACCCTTTCTCCCTTCTGGCGCAGGCCAGTCAAGATACTAGGGCGTACCTTATCCCGAAGTTACGGTACCAATTTGCCGAGTTCCTTCTCCCGAGTTCTCTCAAGCGCCTTAGAATACTCATCTCGCCCACCTGTGTCGGTTTGCGGTACGGTCTCGTTAGACTGAAGCTTAGAGGCTTTTCTTGGAACCACTTCCAATTGCTTCGCAAACTTACGTTTGCTCGCCCCACACCCTTGAATTCCGCGCCCGGATTTGCCTAAGCGCCTTCTATAGTGCAGGGACCGGGACATCCAACACCCGGACAACCTTTAGCGATCCGTCCCCCCATCGCATCTAACGACGGTGCAGGAATATTAACCTGCTTCCCATCAGCTACGCATCTCTGCCTCGCCTTAGGGGCCGACTCACCCTACGTCGATGAACGTTGCGTAGGAAACCTTGGGCTTTCGGCGAGGGGGCTTTTCACCCCCTTTATCGCTACTCATGTCAGCATTCGCACTTCTGATACCTCCAGCATACCTTTCGATACACCTTCACAGGCTTACAGAACGCTCTCCTACCATGCATATTACTATGCATCCGCAGCTTCGGTGACTGGCTTGAGCCCCGTTACATCTTCCGCGCAGGACGACTCGATCAGTGAGCTATTACGCTTTCTTTAAAGGATGGCTGCTTCTAAGCCAACCTCCTGACTGTTTTAGCCTTCCCACTTCGTTTCCCACTTAGCCAATCTTGGGGACCTTAGCTGGCGGTCTGGGTTGTTTCCCTCTTGACGTCGGACGTTAGCACCCGGCGTCTGTCTCCCGTGATTGCACTCTTCGGTATTCGGAGTTTGCTATGGCGAGGTAATCCGCGATGGACCCCTCTACCATGACAGTGCTCTACCCCCGAAGGTGATACACGAGGCACTACCTAAATAGTTTTCGGAGAGAACCAGCTATTTCCGGATTTGTTTAGCCTTTCACCCCTATCCACAGCTCATCCCCTAATTTTTCAACATTAGTGGGTTCGGACCTCCAGTACGTGTTACCGCACCTTCATCCTGGCCATGGATAGATCATCCGGTTTCGGGTCTACACCCAGCAACTATCGCTCTATTCGAACTCGCTTTCGCTACGCCTGCCCTAATCGGTTAAGCTCGCTACTGAATGTAAGTCGCTGACCCATTATACAAAAGGTACGCAGTCACCCCTTTCGAGGCTCCTACTGTTTGTATGCATGCGGTTTCAGGATCTATTTCACTCCCCTTCCGGGGTTCTTTTCGCCTTTCCCTCACGGTACTGGTTCACTATCGGTCGATCACGAGTATTTAGCCTTGGAGGATGGTCCCCCCATCTTCAAACAGGATTTCACGTGTCCCGCCCTACTTTTCGTATCCTTAGTTCCACACACGAGTTTTCGCATACAGGGCTATCACCTTCTATGGCCGGACTTTCCATTCCGCTTTGCTAACTCATTTGCTAAAAAATACAGGCTCTTCCCATTTCGCTCGCCACTACTCTGGGAATCTCGGTTGATTTCTTTTCCTGCGGCTACTTAGATGTTTCAGTTCACCGCGTTCGCTTCTCTTGACCTATGTATTCAGTCAAGGATGACCCATTCGGGCCGGGTTTCCCCATTCGGATATCTTCGGATCAAAGCTTGTTTGCCAGCTCCCCGAAGCTTTTCGCAGGCTACCACGTCCTTCTTCGCCTGTGATCGCCAAGGCATCCACCACATGCACTTAATTCACTTGACCCTATAACTAGGGTGTCTCTAAGTACTGGTTGCCTTATCTCAACGGCTGACTTCCGTCTCGATAAGTCGATACAATCTATTACCCATGTACACTTCCACGTTCCATCTCAAGAACGCTTCTATGTACTTCTTCTTCCAATTTGTTAAAGAACGTGATCATCTTGCGACAATCTTTATCCGGTAAAATTCCTCAACAGAAACTCTACCGGATAACGATTGGTGGAGGCAGACGGGATCGAACCGACGACCCCCTGCTTGCAAAGCAGGTGCTCTCCCAGCTGAGCTATGCCCCCTGATTCTTCCTTCTACTCCAGGTCTGCGCTTTTGGTGGGTCTGGTAGGACTTGAACCTACGACCCCACGCTTATCAAGCGTGTGCTCTAACCACCTGAGCTACAGACCCGATTAACAGTCGATAAGTGTGGACACTTGAATCCAGCTTACTCTTGAAAGGAGGTGATCCAGCCGCACCTTCCGATACGGCTACCTTGTTACGACTTCACCCCAGTCATGAATCCTACCGTGGTGACCGCCCTCCTTACGGTTAGACTAGCCACTTCTGGTAAAACCCACTCCCATGGTGTGACGGGCGGTGTGTACAAGACCCGGGAACGTATTCACCGCGGCATGCTGATCCGCGATTACTAGCGATTCCAACTTCATGCAGTCGAGTTGCAGACTGCAATCCGGACTACGATCGGCTTTCTGAGATTGGCTCCCCCTCGCGGGTTTGCAGCCCTCTGTACCGACCATTGTATGACGTGTGAAGCCCTACCCATAAGGGCCATGAGGACTTGACATCATCCCCACCTTCCTCCGGTTTGTCACCGGCAGTCTCCTTAGAGTGCCCTTGCGTAGCAACTAAGGATAAGGGTTGCGCTCGTTGCGGGACTTAACCCAACATCTCACGACACGAGCTGACGACAGCCATGCAGCACCTGTGTTACATCTCTCTTTCGAGCACTCTGACCTCTCAGCCAGATTATGTACATGTCAAGGGTAGGTAAGGTTTTTCGCGTTGCATCGAATTAATCCACATCATCCACCGCTTGTGCGGGTCCCCGTCAATTCCTTTGAGTTTTAATCTTGCGATCGTACTCCCCAGGCGGTCAACTTCACGCGTTAGCTTCGTTACTAAGGATAGCTATCCCCAACAACCAGTTGACATCGTTTAGGGCGTGGACTACCAGGGTATCTAATCCTGTTTGCTCCCCACGCTTTCGTGCCTCAGCGTCAGTATTGGCCCAGGAGGCTGCCTTCGCCATCGGTGTTCCTCCACATATCTACGCATTTCACTGCTACACGTGGAATTCCACCTCCCTCTGCCATACTCTAGTCTGCCAGTCACGTATGCAGTTCCCAGGTTGAGCCCAGGGATTTCACATCCGTCTTAACAAACCGCCTACGCACCCTTTACGCCCAATAATTCCGATTAACGCTTGCACCCTACGTATTACCGCGGCTGCTGGCACGTAGTTAGCCGGTGCTTATTCTTTCGGTACCGTCATACATTAAGATTATTTACCCTAACGCTTTCTTCCCGAACAAAAGTGCTTTACAACCCGAAGGCCTTCTTCACACACGCGGCATTGCTGGATCAGGGTTGCCCCCATTGTCCAAAATTCCCCACTGCTGCCTCCCGTAGGAGTCTGGGCCGTGTCTCAGTCCCAGTGTGGCTGGTCGTCCTCTCAGACCAGCTACGGATCGTCGCCTTGGTAGGCCTTTACCCCACCAACTAGCTAATCCGACATCGGCCGCCCCTATAGCGCGAGGCCCGAAGGTCCCCCGCTTTCATCCGTAGATCGTATGCGGTATTAATCCGGCTTTCGCCGGGCTATCCCCCTCTACAGGACACGTTCCGATGCATTACTCACCCGTTCGCCACTCGCCGCCAGGCCGAAACCCGCGCTGCCGTTCGACTTGCATGTGTAAAGCATGCCGCCAGCGTTCAATCTGAGCCAGGATCAAACTCTTCTGTTTAATTCCTGTTTGCTCGCTCAAAGGTGTGACAGGTCGCAAATTTCTTTACTTCCTATCTAATTCTGAGTGAGACTTGATTTCTTCGTTTGCCCTACCCAGATTTTCATCCAAGTAGGGCCGCTTTCATCAAGTGCCCACTCTTATCGACTGTTCATTTTTAAAGATCATTTACACTCCCCTTTCGGTAACTTCCCTTCCGGTTCGTGTCTCACTGCCGCAGCAGCAGAGGAACGAGATTATGCAATCCTTCACACAACCTGTCAACCCCTTTTCACCTAAATTTATTTTATTTAGCAAAAACGGCCAGATAGATAGTTAGTCCTCTACTTTATTAGGCAACAAAATCCACATTCTTCCTGGAGCTTTCATGGTTCCGGCCAACATTCCAGCCTTCTCTCCCGAGCCCCAGAAGTAGTCTGCCCTTACCGCTCCTTTAACCGCTGCACCTACATCTTGTGCAAAAACCAAACGCTTAAGAGGTCCGCCCTTTGGCCAACGCGTGGATAAGAAAACCGGCATCCCCAACGCAACCCAACTGGGGTCCACCGCGATTGAACGCCCAGGGGTTAAACGTACGCCTAAAGCGCCGATAGGTCCATCTGCGCGGTTACGCGCCGCCCCCTCATCCGCCCGCGCCGGCATTTCTTTGAAAAAAACAAAACGCGGATTAACCCCAAGCACCTCCTCCAGACGTGCCGGATTCGCCCGCGCCCAGGCTTTGATACCCTGCATCGTCGCCTGAGCAGGAGTTAGCTCACCGCGGTCGATTAACCAACGCCCAATTGAATGATAAGGTTTGCCATTACTACCGCTATAGCCGACCCGCACGACTTGGCCATTCTCCATCACGATGCGGCCCGAACCCTGTACTTGCAGAAAAAAGGCTTCAATCGGGTCATCCACGTAGACCAGTTCCGCACCTTTTAATACCTCGCTTTTTAACAACTGTGCGCGCTCAGATAATAAGGCATTCTTCGGCACGCCCTTCGGCCAGCGGTAAAGTGGGTAGTTATAAGGATCGCGGCGTACGCGCGAACCACGCAGTAAGGGTTCATAGTAACCCGTGATCAGACCCTCAACACTGCCATCTTTATTCGCTAATTGAAACGGCGTGAAATATCGTTCAAAAAACGCCCGCGCCTTTTCAGGGTCAAGTTCATCAAGCTGTTCCGCCGCGGCGCACACTCTCGTCCAATCTGAGAGCCGTTTGACGCGTAGGCAATTTTCTCGCAGTGCAGTTGTTGCGCCGATGAGCGAATCTTCTTGCCAGCCATCCACCTCTTCCCAAACTACTTGATTCAGCCGCTTGGGTACGAGAATGCGAGGCGCAGATAAGAGCTCCGCAGATAGCTGTTTATCTGGAGCAGTTGCCGGTGGGGCAGACGCGCAAGAGACAACGCCCCCAACAATTAGGGCAAGCGTCGCGAATCTGGCAAACCTTAATAAACACATAGAAACCATATAAAAAGAGGATAAAAAGAGACGCAACGCCTAATACTCAATGTAACGTGCGCGGCATATGCAAAACGAATTCTGGAATAGGCGCATCAAAACGAGTTCCATCTTCCGCCACACAAAAATATGCGCCCCGCATCGTACCGACTGGCGTTGCAATGATGGCCCAACTCGTATACTGAAATTGCTCACCGGGTTGCAGAAGCGGCTGATGCCCCACCACGCCTAGGCCCTTAATTTCTTGCGTATGATTTTCACTATCGACAATTAACCAATGACGCGCAATCAACTGTGCTGCCACTTGCCCCGCATTAAGAATGGTGATTGTGTAAGCAAAAGCGAACTGCTGCTGCTCAGGCTCTGATTGTTCTGGTAAATAATTAGCCTGCACTGAAATACTGAATTCATATTGACTCATCGGTTTTGCTCAGATTGTGGACGCAAGGAAAATTTTAATTGTGCTTGAAGCGGAGTTTAGCTGCAACCTTTGCTAAACCCGGCAAGTTTCTAGATGAAACTTCAAGAGGGAGTGAGGTAAGGAGCGTCGTAGACATCCCTCAACCCTGATTCTCAAGGTTATCTGCGCTCTTTTAGAATTGTTATCGGCCAAGGCAGGTAGAATACTGAGTGTTGTTTTTCTGGCTGACCCATCTTTGACCCACACTCATATTGTATGAAGCACTACCGAATTGCCCCAAGCATCTTATCTGCCGACTTTGCCCGCCTTGGCGAAGAGGTACGCCAAGTCGTGGACGCTGGCGCTGATTGGATTCATTTCGATGTCATGGATAACCGCTATGTGCCTAATTTAACCGTCGGCCCTATGGTATGTGCAGCCATCCGGCCCCATACTGAGGTACCGATTGACGTTCATTTAATGGTGCGTCCAACGGATCGGATGGCGTCTGATTTTGCTAAAGCAGGCGCTAATATTATTAGCTTTCATCCGGAAGCTTCGGAACATATTGATCGCACCCTCACCCTGATCCGAGACCATGGCTGCCAAGCTGGGCTTGCCTTTAATCCGGCAACCCCGCTGCATTATCTGGATCACTTGATGGATCGACTCGATTTGATTTTGATTATGTCAGTCAACCCCGGTTTTGGCGGACAATCTTTTATTCCCGAAGCCATCAATAAATTAAAGGCCGCGCGGGCTCGGATTGACGCCTATACGGCTCAAACTGGACGCGAAATTCGACTCCAAGTAGATGGTGGGGTGAAGCTTGATAACCTGGCGGCGATTGCCGCAGCAGGAGCAGATACCTTTGTCGCTGGCTCGGCGATTTTCGGGCAACCCGATTATCGAGCCACGATCAACGCGATGCGTAATCAGTTATTAAAATGACCGAAATTGAATTTCAATCTCTTGCCGCGCAAGGCTACAACCGGATTCCGTTAATTGCCGAGGCACTCGCCGACCTGGAAACGCCGCTTTCTCTTTATTTAAAGCTGGCGCACACCGAGCGCTGTGGCACGCACTCTTTTTTACTTGAATCGGTAGTCGGGGGTGAACGGTTTGGCCGTTATTCGTTTATTGGTTTGCCTGCCCATACACTGGTGCGCGCTTTCGGTGAGCGTTGCGAAATTGTGCAAGACGGCGTGGTCAGAGAAAGTCATGAAGGTGATCCACTGGCTTTTATTGCGGCTTTTCAAAAACGCTTTAAAGTAGCTCAACGGGCTGGGCTACCGCGCTTTTGTGGTGGGCTAGCCGGTTATTTTGGTTATGACGCGGTACGCTATATTGAGAAAAAGCTCAAACATACTGCGCCGCCAGACGAACTTGGCTTACCTGATATTCAACTACTATTGACCGAAGAACTCGCGGTTATCGACAACCTGGCCGGCAAACTTTATTTAATCGTCTACGCAAATCCAGCTATGCCAGAAGCGTATACCCAAGCCAAACAACGCTTGCGCGAATTACGCACACGCCTCAACACAGCCGTCCAATTGCCCATTACATCGTCCAGTGTGCGCACCGAGATCTACCGCCAGTTTAAAAAAGAAGAGTATCTTCAGGCCGTGCGTACCGCCAAGGAATGCATCGCGGCGGGTGAGCTAATGCAAGTGCAAATTAGCCAACGTCTGGTCAAACCCTATCGCGATAGCCCACTATCGCTCTATCGCGCGTTGCGCTCGCTGAATCCGTCGCCTTATATGTATTTTTATAATTTCGGGGCGTTTCAAGTGGTCGGCGCTTCGCCCGAAATTTTAGTGCGGCGCGAACAACAAGGTAACGCACACAAAGTCACGATTCGTCCGCTTGCTGGCACACGACCTCGCGGCAGCACGCCAGAGCAAGACGCTCAGCTTGCGGCTGAATTACTCAATGATCCCAAGGAAATTGCAGAACATGTCATGCTCATCGATCTTGCGCGCAATGATCTTGGGCGCATCGCGCAAACCGGCTCAGTCAGAGTGACCGAACAAATGACCATCGAAAAATACTCACATGTGCAACATATTGTCAGTTCAGTCGAAGGCGATTTAAAACCAGAGCTGGATAATTTCGATATTCTGCGCGCCAGTTTTCCTGCCGGCACCTTATCAGGAGCCCCCAAAGTCCGTGCGCTCGAGCTCATCGATGAGCTCGAGCCGGTGAAGCGCGGCCTATATGGCGGTGCGGTCGGCTATATGTCATTTTCCGGCGAAATGGATCTCGCTATCGCGATTCGAACAGGCTTAATCCATAATGGAAATTTATATGTCCAAGCCGCCGCCGGGATTGTTGCCGATTCAGCGCCAGAAGCCGAATGGCAAGAAACCGAAAACAAAGCGCGCGCAGTATTGCGCGCAGCTGAACAAGTGCAAGATGGACTAGACCTAGGATTTTAATATGTTGCTGATGATCGACAATTATGATTCCTTTACATACAACCTCGTGCAATATTTTAGTGAGTTAGGCGCAGAGGTTCTCACCGTGCGCAACGATGAAATCACGCTTGCCGAAATCGCTGCTTTGCAGCCTAATTATCTTTGTTTGTCGCCCGGCCCAAGCGATCCGCAACACGCAGGAATCACGCTCGCCGCACTGCGCGAATTTACCGGGAAGCTGCCGATTCTTGGCGTTTGCCTCGGACATCAAGCGATTGGCGCGGCCTTCGGCGGCCAGGTGATCCGCGCCCAAACCATCATGCATGGCAAAACCAGCGAGATTGAAACCGATGGCAAAGGCGTCTTTACGCATTTACCCAGATCTTTTAAGGTGACGCGCTACCATTCGCTTGCCTTGGAACGGGCAACCTTGCCCGCTTGCTTAGAAATCACAGCGACCACAGCGGATGGAGAAATTATGGGTATTAGGCATAAAACACTGCCCCTAGAAGGCGTACAGTTTCATCCCGAATCAATTTTGACGGAACATGGACACGCCCTATTAAAAAATTTTTTGGAAAGCGCTGCAACGCACTAATTGATCATGTGTATTACCCCACAAGAAGCCCTGCAACGCACGATTGAACACCGCGAAATCTTCCACGACGAGATGTTGCATCTAATGCGCTTGATTATGCGTGGCGAAGTTTCACCTTTGATGACTGCCGCCATCTTGGCCGGCCTGCGCACCAAAAAAGAAACCATAGGCGAAATCACCGCCGCCGCAATGGTCATGCGAGAATTCGCCGCCCATGTCGAGATCGCTGACTCTACCCATTTTGTTGATATTGTAGGCACTGGCGGCGACGGCTTACACACCTTTAATATTTCTACCGCTGCCATGTTCGTGGTCGCCGCTGCTGGCGCGAAAGTCGCCAAACACGGCAATCGCGGCGTTTCAAGTAAATCCGGTAGCGCCGATGTACTCGAAGCGCTCGGCGTCAATCTCGCGCTTAAGCCAGACCAAGTCTCTGCTTGTATTGCCGAAACCGGCATTGGCTTTATGTACGCGCCCAACCACCATCCCGCCATGAGCAAAGTGGCGCAACTACGCCGTGAAATGAAGGTGCGCACAATCTTCAATATTCTAGGCCCGCTCACCAATCCGGCCCACGCCCCCAATCAGTTAATGGGCGTCTTTCATCCTGATTTAGTAGGGATCCAAGTTAGAGTCATGCAACGCCTTGGCGCACAACATGTATTGGTGGTTTGCGGGCGCGACAATATGGATGAAA
Source organism: Mycoavidus cysteinexigens (assembly GCF_003966915.1). Classification (NCBI taxonomy): domain Bacteria; kingdom Pseudomonadati; phylum Pseudomonadota; class Betaproteobacteria; order Burkholderiales; family Burkholderiaceae; genus Mycoavidus; species Mycoavidus cysteinexigens. Next base: position 399,029 of record NZ_AP018150.1, on the reverse strand, counting down.
TCTCATTATGCGCGCCCACTTTAGTAGGCGAGTTACACAACGGGTCTATCCGCGAGTACGAAATCCAGCCAGAGGACTTCGGTTTACAGCTAGCATCAAGCCAAGCTCTCAAGGTGACCGATATTGAATCCTCAAAGGCCATGTTGCTTGCAGCACTCGACAATCAGCCAGGCGCTGCTCGCAACATCGTGATCTTAAATGCTGGCGCGGCGCTTTATACCGCGAATATAGCTCCCTCAATTGGCGCAGGCATTGACCTTGCGCGCGAAACGCTGGTCAGCGGCGCGGCGCAGGCAAAGATTACCGAACTGGTCCGCTACACACAGCAATTTAAATCTTAAAAGTAATGAATGACATCCTGCAGCAAATCGTTGCCGCCAAACGTAAAGAAGTCGCCCTAGCAAAGAGCCAAACTCCAATTGCAAGCCTACATGCTAAAGCACAAATCACAGATGCGCCGCGCGACTTTATCAAGGCGTTGCAGGTGCGGCATACCGCCGGTGAAGCGGCAGTCATTGCCGAAATTAAGCGCGCAAGCCCTTCCAAAGGCGTCTTGCGCGAGCCATTTGACCCGGCTGATATTGCGTCTCTTTATGCCCAGCACGGCGCCGCCTGCCTCTCCGTACTCACCGATAAATTATTTTTCCAAGGTAGCACAGCTGATCTGCAAGCCGCACGCAATACCTGCGCTTTGCCGGTTTTACGCAAAGATTTCATGATTGATCCTTATCAGCTATATGAAACACGCGCATTGGGCGCAGACTGTGTTTTGCTGATCGCCGCTATACTTGAGACCCATCAAATGCAAGATCTTGAGGCGTTAGCCGGTGAGTTAGGGCTTGCCGTACTGGTCGAAGTGCATAATCCTGAAGAGCTCGCCAACGCGCTTACGCTCAACACGCCTTTAATTGGGGTTAACAACCGTAATTTGCGCACTTTTGAAGTAACGCTCGATACTACGCTCAATCTGCTAACGCATATTCCAGCCGATAAAATAGTGGTCGCTGAGTCGGGCATTACATCCACTACTGACGTAACTCGCCTGCGCGCCGCCAATGTACAAACCTTCCTTACAGGTGAAGCATTAATGCGCGCACCCAATCCCGGACTCGCCCTTAAACAGTTATTTTTTTAAGGCGGGTTGACTTCTAAACTTTCTTCTATGAACGTCAAACTTGAAACCGGATTAGCGGCCCAATTTTCCGCACTGCCCCCTGCCTGGCGCACTTGTCTGGCGCCATTTATCGTCAGCCCAAGCTATCCGGCACTATGTCGTTTTGTGGATGGCGAACGCGCACAAGGCAAGACGATTTATCCAAACGATGTGTTTCATGCACTAACTTTGACCGCGCCCAACGAGGTAAAAGTAGTTATCATCGGCCAAGATCCATATCATGGCGAAGAAAACAGCATTCCTCAGGCGCATGGCTTAGCATTTTCAGTGCCGCCTGGCGTCCGCCCTCCTCCATCATTACGCAATATTTTCAAAGAAATCAAAGCTGAATTTGGCCACCCAATACCATCGCATGGTTGCCTAGAGAGTTGGGCACGTCAGGGCGTACTCTTATTAAATACCGTTTTAACCGTAGAACGTGGCCGCGCGGGCAGTCATGCAAAACAGGGATGGGAGTCCTGTACAAATATCCTAATCCAACAGCTTGCTGCTCAGCATGAGAGCTTGATTTTCCTACTTTGGGGCGCACACGCGCAAGCCAAACGTGCACTGCTAGATCCAAGCAAACATAAAATCCTCGAAGCCGCTCATCCGTCGCCACTCTCTGCGCATCGAGGTTTTCTCGGCTGCCAGCATTTTAAGCTCGCCAACGAATTTTTAGTCAATACTCAGCGGCCCGCAATCAATTGGCAGCTGCCCGCAACTGCAGATTCGTCCTATTAGTCTGAATTGCCCTAAACTGCGGCGCCAGACTAAATATTACCCGGCAAAAATTTCAATATACCGATAATCAAACCAACCTGCGCAATAGAGATTCCCACAAACCATTTTAGAAGCTCAAACTTATTATTAGATGCTTCCTCTCGCAGGCTAGATATTTCGCCTCGAAGGCCATCACGCAGACCAGATATTTCACCTCGAAGAGCAGATGTTGTTTGCTCAAACTTGAGGTCCATATCTTTACGTAAATCACTAATCTCATGCCGCAGCTCCTCTTTAACTGCATGCAAATCTTTTTTGGTTGGCAACTCTTGCAAATTGACGGCAAATATCTCCGACAAAACCTCTGCTTCAGCCTCTGCTTGAGCACTTGGAACGCCCGCTTCTTTTAAGCGTTTAGAAAATTTTAAAGTATCAAATATTGCCATTGCCATCACCAAGTTCCTTAGTTCTTTCAAATTGAGCGCATGCGCCATTTTTCCCTCTCACAGGATAATCCAATTGGTTTAATTATTAACCAAATTTAAGGGGTATGCAAGTCAATTTAAGTACGCTCATTCATATAACCATGCATCACGCCATTTACGCGCCTCACTGCACGACTCCGAGGAATGTAACCGGTAACTTGCAACCTCTGGCGGGTCCAGTGTGAGCTGCACGCAACGCAATTCATCACGCCGGAAAATATGCACGTCAAACTGATCCGCTACTTGGTAGCGCGCCAGCAGCGCATCGAGATTACTGCCGCTCACGCGCAAGCCATCAAGCGCGACTAACCTATCTCCTGCTGACAAGCCAGCTCGTTGCGCCGCACCACCCTCATATGCAACCTCAACCCACACACCTTCGCGCACGCGCATACCAAGCGAAGGCAAGTTATTCGCCATATCAGCCTCAAGCGTCACCTCGAATGGCGCCAATAGCTCTGCTAGGGGCAAATCATTTGTCCCATACACCGCTTCCTGATACAACTCTGAGAGATCAACACCCGTGGCTTCATGTAATAGAGCCTGTATTTCATCGTCAGCAATGCCCACCGGTTTGTGCTGATAAAAATCCCGACCATAGCGCTGCCATAGCAACCGCATCACGTCGTCCAGCGATTGAGTCGATTCAGTCTGAGCTCGGATGGCAAGATCAAAAGCCAGCGCAATCAACGCTCCTTTTTGGTAGTAACTTACAATCGCATTAGATGCATTTTCATCTTGCATATAATATTTAGTCCAAGCGTCGAATGAGCTCTCAGCAACGCTTTGCTTAAACCTGCCACTCCCACGCAACACCCTTGCCAGGGTCTTACCGAGCAGAGCGAAATAATCCTTCATGGTCATAAGCCCACTGCGTACCAACATTAAATCATCATAATAAGAAGTGAATCCTTCAAATAACCAGAGTAATGTCGTGTAATTTTCGTGGGCAAGATCATAGGGCGCAAATGTAGCTGGCTTGATCCGTTTAACATTCCAGCTATGAAAATATTCGTGACTACACAAACTAAGGTAAGTGCGATACCCATCTGTCAGCTTGCCTGGCGCCCACCCGATAGCTGGCAAGTCACTACGCTTACAAATCAAAGCTGATGAGGCCCGATGTTCAAGGCCACCGAACCCGTCCGTCAGCGCCATGGTCATAAACATATAACGCTTAAATGGCGCACATTTTGTTTGTGGCTCAAAAAACGCGATCTGGGTTTCGCAGATACGCTTCAAATCCTGGGTTAAACGCGCCAAATCAAGCGCTGGAACCTTTCCACCAATGACGACTTCATGCGCTACCTGATGCGCGTTAAAACGCGCTAGCGCGAACTCACCCAACATGACTGGATGATCAATCAATTCATCGTAATTAGCTGCGCGATATTCACCAAAACCATGGCGGCGGGTAACTGCTGCTTCAGCCAACGTAGTCGCCACCCGCCAGTTTTGATATATAGCTCCAATCGGCGGTTTTATTTCAACCTGACAAGGCGCGGCTTGCTGGCCAAGCACCGCTAAAAAAACACTGGTGCCGTTAAAAAAACCAATTGTGTCGTCAAGATGGGCAGCACGTACCGACATCTCCCATGCATACACCTCATACGTCAGTATCAACGCCCCTTTGAGCGGCGCTGCTTGCCAGTTATGCTTATCAATTTTCTGCAGCGGAACCTGGCGCCCGGTGGCTACCGAGTGCGCCTTTAATCTTACGATATGTCGCGCGAATTCACGCACCTTATAACTGCCTGGAATCCACACGGGCAGCATAAAACGCTGCCCTGCCGGGTCAGGGTCAAACACCGTGAGCGTCACCTCAAAAAGATGCGCGGTGGGATGTTTAGGAATAATCGTATAGTGGATTGGCTTCATAAACCCAGTGCAGAGGCAACCAATTTGCGCTTGATAAAAGATTGCTGGTTGAGTAACGTCAGGCCGGCGTTGCGTATTCCGCGCACAAACCCGCCCGGCCATGAGAAAAGCCGATGCAAGCTATCCGTTGCAAGCGACAATTTACGAATATCCTCGCGCCGAGAACGCTCATAACGGCGTAATAGCATCATGTCTCCCAAATCCCGAAAGGGCTCTTTGCCCGAGAGAACCCGAGCTAATTCCGCCACATCGCGTAAACCAAGGTTCATCCCTTGGCCCGCCAGAGGATGAATCAAATGCGCGGCGTCCCCGACTAACGCAACGCGTGGCGCAATCAGGCGCTCAACTTTTTGCAAACTGAGAGGAAAACCTTGCCTCTGAGACACACAGTTAAGCGCGCCAAGCCGGTTTCCTACGACCGCTTCAAGCTCAGCCGAAAAAGCTATTTCATCGAGTGCAAGTAAGGCTTGAGCATGCTGTTCCTGCGCTGACCAGACCAGCGATACATGATTCTCCGGCAATGGCAATAAAGCCATAATTTCACCCTTATGAAACCATTGGTAAGCCGTTTCACGGTGTGGCTTTTCAGTCTTGAGGTTAGCAACAATGCCTATTTGCTGATAAGCGCGCCGCTCAAGTTTCACCCCCATTTGAGTACGCACCCACGACTGAGCGCCATCCGCGCCAACCACAAGTTGGGTCTTCAGCACTTGACCATCATCTAATTCAAGCAAAGCTCGCTCAGGTAAAACTGACAAATGATGTGCGCGCCTATCTAACCAAACCAAATTCGGCTGAAACCGTAGCGCCACATCCAATGCGGACTCAAGCAACGAGGCGTCAATAATCCAGGCCAACTGCGGCACATGCGCCTGAAAAGCGGAAAAATGCAATTCCGCCAACGCATCGCCATAGATGCGCATATCATAGACGGGGGTCAAGCGCGCAGGATCAAGGGCCTGCCAGATCCGTAATTGCTCAAATAAAACTTGAGCACTTGCAGAAAGCGCATACACACGGGAATTAAAAGCCGCCTGCGCACTCACTGCCGGAGCCAGCAAAGCGACCCGCAACCCCAATTGCGCACATGCAAGAGCTGCGGTTTTACCCACCAGCCCTCCCCCCACTACAGCTATCTGAAAATTTTGAGATTCGATCATCCTGCTATTATAGCCATCCATTTTATTTATTCTTGTTGCTGGCCGGTAAAACCGGCCCTATCTCTGAAAGGATGTCATGAGTCTCAAATGCGGCATCGTTGGTTTGCCTAACGTCGGCAAATCAACCCTTTTTAACGCCCTGACCAAAGCCGGCATTGCCGCCGAAAACTACCCATTTTGCACTATCGAAGCCAACGTGGGAGTAGTCGAAGTACCCGATGAACGGCTGGTGGCCCTCGCCGATATTGTCAAACCAGAGCGTACAGTACCGGCGATTGTTGAATTTGTGGATATTGCAGGCTTAGTTGCAGGCGCCTCAAAAGGCGAAGGACTCGGCAATAAATTTCTCGCCAATATTCGTGAAACTGACGCTATCGCCCATGTTGTGCGCTGCTTTGAGGACCCGAATGTGGTGCATGTGGCCGGTCAAATTAATCCACTAGCAGATATTGAAGTGATTAATACTGAGCTTGCGCTAGCGGATTTAGGCACAGTTGAAAAAGCGCTGTCACGTTATGCAAAAGCCGCAAAATCAGGTAGCGATAAGGAAGCCGCAAAGTATGTCATTTTGCTCGAGAAAGTGCAAAAACAGCTGGACGCTGTAAAACCTGTGCGCGCACTTGATTTATCGGACGATGAACACGTCTTACTCAAAACCTTATGCCTAATCACAGCTAAGCCAACGATGTATATCGCCAATGTGAAAGAGGATGGCTTTGCTAACAATCCCTTGTTTGACATGGTCAAACAGCATGCGGAATCAGAGAAAGCACCAGTCGTTGCAGTATGTGCAGCAATTGAAGCAGAAATTTCTGAGCTGCCTGACGAAGATAAAGCCCTCTTCTTAGCTGATATGGGGATGGATGAACCAGGACTCAACCGGGTGATTCGCGCCGGCTTCAAACTACTTGGATTACAAACCTATTTTACCGCAGGCGTTAAAGAAGTCCGTGCTTGGACCATCCGTATAGGGGATACCGCACCTCAAGCAGCCGGAGTGATTCACACTGATTTTGAGCGTGGCTTTATTCGTGCGCAAACGATCTCGCTTGATGATTTCATTGCGTATAAGGGGGAGCAAGGTGCAAAAGAAGCGGGCAAAATGCGGGCTGAGGGGAAAGATTACAAGGTGCAGGATGGGGATGTGATGAATTTTTTGTTTAATGTATAAATAGTTTACGCATTTATATTGTCGAAAGGTGCGACTACATTCAGAAGGTATTGCTAAATACTAGTTTAAATGCAGTCGCACTATATAATTCCATTACTAAGTTAATTAGATAAAAAATTTAGAAAATCTTTTTCTCTAAAATTTCTTTGATAACCCATTCATCAAATCTGTCAAGACACGCCAATTTTGATAAGCACGAGAATAAATATCTTCCGGCTGAGACCTCCCTAATTTATAGAATGTATCCTCTGCATTCAACATAAGATCCCAGTAATTCTCCTTGGATTGTAATTTTTCGCTCAATACATTATAAGCAGAATACCTATTAGCACAAAGTTGAACAAGTTTATTAATCTCCTCTGATGAAATAGGGCGCCTCATATTCTCTAATGAAGAGTGAAGTTCCGATAGCTCATTTATTGCGTGACTTTCGCTCTTCTTACCCAAAAAATCCTTATTTTTTAAAGATTTTATACTCCGACCAAGCTCGGACTTAAATTTGTCAAACTCCTTATAATTTCTAGGCTCTGCTGATAAATTATTGGATAAATTATTTAATCGATTAATTACATCACTATACGCAAGATTAATATTTCCAATAGCGCGAGATGCGCTATTGCGCGTTTCGCTGCATGATTGCTCATACCAATCCTGTGCTTTCTGCGAGCTTTTTAAGAAATTTTTCATTTCTTCAGGCCGTACGTTTTCCTGCTTGCTCAGGATATGCAGTGGAAGTCTCCAATCTTCGTGATCTTGTTGAAGCTTAGCTGCTACCTTCTGACGCGTCTCATAGCACTTATCTGATTCACAAAAAAACGAACTCAGAGAACGAAAAAGTCTCTTAAATTTTGTTTTACATCCGTTTTTTACACTTTCTTCACCCTGAACTTGAGATGCTTTTAATTTCTTCATCCATGAACGATAACGATGGGCTTTTTTATCATTCAGTGTCTTATTTACACGTTTAACCAATGTATCACGAGGGACATCAGATTTCTCATTTAAGGCAGAAATATTAAGCCTAAATATTACGGAATCAACGTTTCTCCGCAGAGCTTTTTTTAGATCATTTTTTCTGGATTTATTTTCAGAGTTAAGAGAATTGAATCTATTTTTCAACTCAGGAAATGTATCGTTATTAACAAAACCATCTCTTCCTACCCGAGGTTTATTTATTAGTACATCGATAGCATATATTAGGGAAAGCACCTCTTGGTTTGGCCTACCACGCTCCACAAGAAAATTAAGTCTATAGTCCAAAATTGAATTAAGTGATTTTAATTCGACGCCTTGAGATAGAGAATTAACCAGCTTACTCAAAAAAATAGTTTCAGATTCATGCAAAGACTCAGCCCCAAAGTTACTTAAAAAAGCAGCCTCAGGATTGATAACAGGAGATACATTAAAACCATATCCTGGAAATTGACTGGCGTTATTCCCAGCTATATTATGTGCTTGTCTTCGATTTACGTTAGGATAATTCTGAGCCTGTGAGCCAGGACCTACAGACGAAAACGTACGGTGCATTTCGTGGTTATTTTGCCTATTATTGGGTTGAGCTAAACTATCTGTGCTTGAATACTGGGGAGGACTTCGAAATTGGCTATTTTGTACACCGAGCATTAAATTCTCCTTCCTAAAAAAATAACAAGTTAAATATTATTTAGCTCGGACCCAATCAAAAATAAGAAATTCCCTATAAAAAAACGAAGCAATCAGATAATAAATGCGTCTTTTTGTATAGAATTTGTACACCTGGGGCGTAATTTTGGCAAAAACAGCGAAGAAAATATTGAGGTCGGAGAAATCGTCGAACTTAAGAAAAAATAGAGCTGGATTGGCCCAACCCACCTTGATGCGTTTAAATACATTGAACAAAAGCAGATCACTCTGCTACAAACCCATCCCGATAACCTCAAGCGAGGCTTACTAATTGATGCTTCATACTGGCTTACGCATCAAGATACGATTTTTGAACGTTTTAACGAGTGGAGGCTAGGTCACCCCAATGCTTAGTGTGATGTCGCCTAACCTAAAAAAGTTTTAACGACTGAGCTAAGTGCCGGCTAATATCACCGTCTAGTGTCGGAGCAAACCTTTTATTTAAATGGAATTTATCGCCAAAGAGATGCATTCCGTGATGAGAATATTGATCCCTTAACTATTGAAGAACAAAAAGCGTTTTTAGCAAAGCTGCCCGATCAAACACGCAACTTGATTCAATTCGCGTTTTGGAGAGGTTTGCGCACAAGTGAACCCATAACAGTTGATTGGACAGATATGGTTTTTGTGGGGATAAGTTCAGGTACGCAAAGCCAATGCTGGCGGAATGCTGTCATTCTGATTTGAAATCAAGGGTAAAACACGCTTTTTCTAAAAACGTAATCCCCTGATTTATAAGAATTTTATGGTGCCGGCTGCAGGACTCGAACCCGCCACCTGATGATTACAAATCAACTGCTCTACCAGATGAGCTAAGCCGGCAAGGCCCGTAGTATAACGCATCGCAAACAATTTTGGAGATTAATTTGTTCCGCAAAATTGCGTTTGTTCCGCAATTCTGCTCTACCTCGTAGGCGTCACTAGTTTCCCTTTACGGTGTCGGACGTATCTTTGCGTCATCTTTTCGTCAGAATGTCCCAGTTGATCTTTAGCTGCCGCCATACCATATCTTTCCTCTTTATCAGTACCCGCCTTAGCCCGCAAATCTCGAAATTGAAAATCTTGCTTAGACACACCAGCCGCCTCTCGTGCAGCATCGAATCGGAACCTTAAAGCATCAGCAGTCAAACGCTCGCCATTTTCATTTAAGATTAAAAACGGACTAATCACTTTATATCCTCTTCTGCGCACACGAATACGATCAATTACCCCAGCTAAATCACCTTGCACTGTAAAACAGCGTGCAAAACTTACCAGTTTATTAGAGGAAACAGCGTCCAAAAGTTTCCATCCTATTTATGCAAAGATCCGGCGAATTTGCCGGGGAAATTGGAGTGTTTTACATGGAAATGATTTACGAGATAAGACGTCGATACAAAGTACAAAAGCAGAGCATCAGCGCGATAGCACGAGAGATGGGTCTATCGCGTCCGACAGTGCGCAAACATATTGAGACGGTAAAGGAACCCAAGTACGATCGAACACAACCGATACGGCCCCAATTGGGTGCTTATGAAGGACAACTAGAGCAGTGGTTAGAACAGGAAGCCAAGTTTCCCCGTGGCCGCCGTCGTACTGCTCGTCGACTGTTTGAAGGGTTACAAGAAATAGGATACCCGGGCGCTTATGACAGCGTGCAACGCTTTGTTAAGGATTGGAAACTAAAGGCTCAAGGACCGCGAGTCACACAAGTTTTTGTACCCCTCGTCTTTGAGACTGCTGATGCTTGCCAATTTGATTGGAGCCATGAGCATGTCGAATTAGGGGGCGTGGGACAAACAGTTAAGGTGGCCCATTTTCGGCTGGCGTATAGCCGTCAGCTCTTTGTTATAGCCTATCTGCGCGAAACCCAAGAGAGGGTATTCGATGCACATAGACAGGCTTTTGCTTTTCTGGGTGGCGTGCCCAACCGAATCATCTACGATAATCTCAAGACGGTGGTGGATACCATTTTAGTCGGTAAGGAGCGTCAATTTAATCGGCGTTTTCTGACTCTAGCCAATCATTACTGATTCGAGCCAGTCGCCTGTACACCAGCCACAGGCTGGGAGAAAGGGCAAATTGAGAATCAGGTGGGCAATGTACGGGAATGGTTATTCACGCCGCTTGCGCGCTTTTCTAATCTGGTCGAACTCAATGACTGGCTGGCTATACGCTGCCGAGAACTCGCTCAACGCAAACCCCCCTTGATGTTGCCCCCTTCTCACGGACAGTAAAGGGTTTCCATAAATCAATTGGAAACAGAGATGAAATTGTTTTGTAAGTCGGCATGAATACTAGGTAAAACAGAATCCATTGTGCCCAGTATCAGACCCCCTGACTCGTATAGAGAGTCATCAGGCTGAATGTCGTTTTTTTGCAAATGTTTCCTTTCAAAATGAATCGGTGAAACGTAATCAAGAGAGGAATGCCTACGTTTAGGGTTATACCAAGCCTCAATCCACGTAAATACAGCTAAGCGAGCGTCAGACTTACTTTTAAAGCTACGCCGATCCAGCAATTCGCACTCAAGACTGGCAAAGAAGCTCTCTGCCATCGCATTGTCGTAGGCATCACCAACGCTGCCCATAGACAGTTTCACGCCCGCTGCCTTGCAGCGATTGCTAAAGGCAAAACTGGTGTATTGACAGCCCTGGTCGCTATGATGAATCACATTCTCAGGCTGACGTTGTTCAAGTGCCATATTCAAAGCGTCGAGCATCAGCTCTGTAACGAGAGACTCGCCAATGGCCCAGCCCACGACACGTCGACTCCACACATCCAAGACAATGGCCAGATAGATAAAGCCAGCTCCAGTCGGCACAAACGTAGCATCCGCCACCCATAGCTGATTCGGCTCATCAGCAACAAATTGACGCTTCACCAGATCAGGTGCGGGCGGCTGCCGTAAGTCACGCCGAGTGGTCACTTGATAGCGACGACGGCACACGCCACGTAGGCCCTGAAGGCGCATCAGCCTTGCTACTCGGCGACGGCTAACGGCCCAGCCTTGCTCCATCAGCTCAGCTCGAATACGGGGCATTCCATACGTCGCATCTGACTCAGCATGAATGATGCGAATCTCTTCTATCAGCTGCGTATTTTCTTGTTGACGAGCACTCGGTTTACGCTGACTCCAAGCGTAATACGCACTACGCGAAACTTTTAACACTCGGCACAGCACCTGCACGGGGAATTCGGCCTGATTCGCCATCATGAGCTCGAAGAGGGGGTAGATATCTTCTCGCCTTTTGCGGCAAACCAGGCCGTAGCCTTTGCCAAGATATCGCGCTCCATTTGAAGCTGTCGTACTTGACGCCGTAAGCGACTGAGCTCTTCTCCCTCTGCCGTAGTTAGGCCCACCTTGATCGATGATTTAGGGGCTTGAGCTATTGAGGCTTGGGCGACCCAACTCAAGATTGTTTTAGTGCAGCATCCGAACTCTTTAGATAGCTCTTTAGCGCTCTTACCTGCTTGCACAAGCTCTACGATTTGTTGACGAAAGGCCGATGGATATGGCGCTTTGCTTTTACGCATTACAGACTCCTTTTTGATAGTTTAAGGGTGTCCGTGAAAAGTGGTCAACATCACCTGCCATAGTGGACGCACTATTAACGAATGTTTCCAAGAAGAACAACGCTTGTTACGTCCAATCATCGCCCCGTTTGAGGGTTACGTTGAACAGATGATGCGCGTCTCAAACACCAGCTTGGTGCACGTGGATAGATGGAATGGTCGCTCCCCTCACTTCGTAGAAATGACTGGATACACTAACCCACTAAGGAAAGATGATGCGTATGCAAGGTGGTGGATTTGTGAACGATGCGCACCGCGCACCGGCCGGCGCGGTGGACAACGCTAACAGGTTGCCCACCGCGTCGTCCTTCGCCCACAAGCTTCACCGCCTTCTATCTAATTTGCAGTATTTTCTGTTTTTAAAAAAGACTCTAATCCCGCCATCGTTTACCCAGTTTAGAGGGGAGCCTCCAGATCCGGACGGCATCTATGTGCCAAAGTGGAAAAGTATTTCTACCACTGTAAGACAGGAGGTCCCCAAATGAATGCTATACCAATTTATGGCTTAGATATAGCCAAGCGTGTGTTTCAGTTGTACTGGGTTGAAGTGGAAACGGGAGAAATAATAAACCGACGGTTTGGCCGAGACGAATTGATCGAATTTTTAGCCCAGCGGCCGGCAGGTCGCATAGCGCTAGAAGCCTGTGGAAGTAGTCATTGGTGGGCCCGTAAGTTGACGAGTCTAGGTCATGAAGTGGTATTGCTACATGCAAAATTTATCCGCCCCTTTGTCCAGAATAACAAAACAGATGCGTCCGATGCGCGAGCCATTTGGACAGCCGTGCAGCAGCCTGGGATACGAACCGTAGCGGCGAAAACAGAGGAGCAGCAGGCGATGCTAGGACTGCACCGGATGCGACAGCTCCTAGTAAAGTTTCGCACGATGCAAGTCAATCAGGTGCGAGGTTTACTCTATGAATTTGGCGCGACCTTCAAAACAGGTCGTCAAGCAGGCTTGGCGGAAATTCGGGAACGCATGGCCGAGTTGGAGCAAATCACCCCAGGTATGCTGCTGACACCGATTCAAGATCAGCTCAAGCGTATTGATGGGATCAACGATGAAATCGAAGCTTTAGAGCAGCGCATAGGTCAGTGGCAAAAACAAGAAGTGGCGTGCCAAGTGTTAACTCAAATCCCAGGTATTGGTAGACTGACAGCAACCGCCTTAGTTGCGACGATGGGCAATCCAAAAACTTTTATGTCTGGACGAGAGTTCGCATCGTTTCTTGGTCTGGTGCCGCGGCAAAAGGGTACCGGCGGGAAAGTTTGGTTATTGGGTATCAGCAAGCGGGGAGATTGTTATCTACGCACGTTGTTGATTCATGGGGCTAGAGCGGTCTTATTCAAGGCGCGGGAGAAAGGTCCATGGATTGAAGCCCTTCGTCAACGCCGTCCAACTAATGTGACTGCGGTGGCGCTGGCCAACAAGATGGCGCGCACGGCATGGGCGCTACTTGCTCATGATCGGGTTTATAAGCGGGGCTATGTGAGCATTAAGCCTGCATAGATTGATTGACTCTCTTTGAATAGGATCAAAACTTACTTGTAGGTTGCTTAGGTAGACATGAAGTGATGGCAAGACAGGTTAAACCTCAAGAGCTTAAGCCTGAATAACTTTTAGCGCTCACAGCGCGATGGATAGATGAGGAAGCTCTTGGCGTATTCCATCAGGGCCCGCAGGCTTTAGCCTGCTTCTCAAGGCCGGATATTAAGACTGCAACCCTTTCTAAACCTTCACTGAATTATCTCCTTGCAAAATGGGGAGTGACCATATAAGAAATCGTTATAGCGTTCCGGTTCGCTTTGCCAGACAAGCCGTGTCTGTACATATAAGCGCCAACCAAATCCAGGTGGTGGCCCAGGCTCAGGTCGTTGCGACTCACCAGCGAGTCTTTGGGCGTGACCAACTCATCTGCGATCCTTGGCATTATCTGCCTGTGCTAGAGAGGAAACCCGGTGCCTTACGCAATGGTGTGCCTTTTGTTGAGTGGGATTTACCGCTTCCCATTCAAGCGGTACGGAAATACCTTCTGAAGCGCCCTAAAGGGGATCGTGCCTTTGTCGAACTGCTCCTGTTGGCTGAGAAAGTCGGCCTGGAGGCTTTAACCGTGGCGTGTGAATGTGCTTTAGAAGCCGGTACAGTGACGGCCCCCATCATTATGAACGAAATGCGCAGACTGACCGACCCGGGTCCGCCCACTTCGCTTGAATGGCCCGATGGTATTGTTTTAACGCTAGAACCCCTAGCAGATTGCCAGCGCTATGACCACCTGCTCGGAGAAACCCATGCCCACTGACATTCACGCCACTCTCACCGCATTGCAACTACATGGCATGGCCACGGCCTGGAGCGAGTTACAAGCCGAAAAGCCAAAACTCATTCATCGCCCTGAAATTTGGATAGAACACCTGATCGCCGCTGAGCAAACAGATCGAGCATTACGCCGTTTACGCTATCAGCTTAAAGCTGCACGCTTTCCTATCCATCGAGATTTACTCAGCTTTAATTGGCAAGAAACGTCTCTGTCACAAGCCGTCATCGAGCAACTCGCCACGGCCGACTTCACCGATGCCGCACATAACTTGATCCTAGTCGGCGGGTGTGGAACGGGCAAAACTCATCTTGCCACGGCGCTGGGCGTGGCCACCATTCATGCCGGAAAACGGGTCCGTTTCTTCAACGGTGTCGAATTGGTCAACGCGCTCGAACACGAAAAGCAATTCGGTAAAACAGGCAGCCTAGCCAAACGTCTTATACAGATTGATGCCCTCATCATTGACGAACTTGGCTATTTGCCTTTCCCGGCTTCCAGTGGCGCACTGCTATTCCAGCTTATCGGACAGCTTTATGAGAAAACTTCTTTAATCATCACTACCAATCTCTCATTTAGCGAATGGGTACAGGTCTTCGGCGACGCAAAAATGACCACCGCTCTCTTAGACCGCATTACTCACCATTGCCACATCCTTGAAACGGGCAATCAATCTTACCGTTTCAAACACCGAAACATCCCTTCAAATTGAGTCCCTTAACTGGAAATTTTTCGGCGCTGTTTACTGGCAAATTTTGGGCGCTGTTTGACAAAGTTGTCATACAAACTGAAATTCAATACCGTGATCGCATCAAAATCGTCAAAGAAAAAGGCGATACGATCATTAAGGAGGTTCCTATCTATGTTAATCAAGCTGATACTAACCACTTTGGCGTTAACGTTGGCTTCGTGCGCCACTACAACGCAGCTTTTGCCGGCGAGCCTACCGGACTTGCCACCGAGCCTGACCGAAGATCCGCCAGCATTTCGCTTGCTGAAATTGCCAAAGTCAATGCATTTAATGCCGGCGTCTGCTGGCAATGGCGTGAGCAAACGCTTGGATTAAAAGCATTTTATCGGCAGCTACAGCACATGCACCAATAAATTTCAGGGGGCTTTTTAAATTAAAAAAATCAACCGACCCTCTTGATGAAATTTTATCATCTCTCTGCATCTCATTCGCTGATAACAGTTGGCTATTGCTTTTCATTATCTGTTCTTAAACCAAAATTTCATCATTCTATTAAGAAGCACTCTACCTTACCGGCCAACAGGTAGAGTGAGCTAGACTCTTCCATAATAGATTATTCAACCAAATTATTTAACTATCGCTCCGCGCTGCTTTAACAGCTTTATATTCCTTTCACTTAACCCTTTCACTCCATCAACCACGCTATCTTTCACTTTCAGCTCTCCATGCGGTGACATCCAGCTCAGGTGCTCATTATATCCAGCTCCCTCTGCTACAACCTGCCACTGCCGAACTAAATTATCTCCACTGCCAGTCAACAGATAGGCACCATCGCACGTCTTTTTCCAGGCTACACTATTGACACCTCCGCTAAAACCTTCAATCACTCTTAGACACTTACCCGAGGCGACTTCCCACAGCCGCACCGTATTGTCATGACTGCCCGAGGCGATCTGCTCTCCATTCGGCGAATACACCACGCTATTAACTGTCCGGGTATGTCCTTCTAAGGTATGCACGCGGGTGCCGCTTTGCGCGTCCCACAGTCGCACCGTCTTGTCCCAACTGCCCGAAGCGATCTGCTCTCCATTCGGCGAATACACCACGCTCAAAACACCGTCGGTATGTCCTTTTAAGACGTGTCCACGGGCGCCACTTTCCGCGTCCCACAACCGTATCATATTGTCCTTACTGCCCGAAGCAATCTGCGCTCCACTCGGCGAATACGCCACGCTACTAACATACTCGGTATGTCCTTTTAAGACGTGTCCACGGGCGCCACTTTCCGCGTCCCACAGCCGCACCGTCTTGTCCCAACTGCCCGAAGCAAGCTGCGGCCTGCTCAGCGAATACACCACGCTAGTAACAGAGTCGGTATGGCCTTCTAAGGTGCGCACCGCCGCGCCGCTTTTCGCGTCCCACAGACGAACTGTCCAGTCCTCACTGCCCGAAGCGATCTGCGCTACGCTCGGCGAATACACCACGCTCCTAATAGCGCGGGTATGGCCACCTAAGGTGTGCACTGCCGCGCCGCTTTCCGCATCCCACAGCCGCACCATCAAGTCCTTACTGCCCGAGACGATCTGCTCTCCGCTCGGCGAATACACCACGCTAGTAACATCTCGAGTATGGCCGTCTAAGATGTGCCCCGCCGCAACGCTGTGCGCGTCCCACAGCCGCACCGTCCAGTCATTACTGCCCGAGACGATCTGCTCTCCGCTCGGCGAATACACCACGCTAGTAACAGAGTCGGTATGGCCTTCTAAGGTGCGCACCGCCGCGCCGCTTTGCGTGTCCCACAGCCGCACCGTCCAGTCATTACTGCCCGAGACGATCTGCTCTCCGCTCGGCGAATACACCACGCTAGTAATAGAGGCGGTATGGCCTTCTAAGGTATGCACCGCCGCGCCGCTTTGCGTGTCCCATAGCCGCACCGTCCAGTCCAAACCGACCGAGGCGATCTGCAACCCGCTCGGCGAATACACCACGCCAGTAACAGGGTCGGTATGGCCTTCTAAGGTGCGCACCGCCGCGCCGCTTTCCGCGTCCCATAGTCGTACCGTCTTGTCATTACTACACGATGCGAGCTGCCCTCCGCTCGGCGAATACACCAGACTCATAACATAGCCGGTATGGCCCGCTAAGGTGCGCACCGCCGCGCCGCTTTCCGCGTCCCACAGACGTACCGTACGGTCACAACTGCCCGAGGCGATCTGCGCGCCGCTCGGCGAATACACCACGCTAAAAACAGAGTTTTTATGTCCGCGTAAGGTGTGCACCGCCGCGCCGCTCTGCGCGTCCCACAGCCGCACCATATGCTCATCAAATATTGCCTCACCAATCGAGGCAATCTGCGAGCCGCTCGGCGAATACACCACGCTAGTAACAGAGGCGGTATGTCCTTTTAAGACGTGTCCACAGGCGCCACTTTCCGCGTCCCACAGCCGCACCGTCCTGTCCGAACTCCCCGAGGCGATCTGCTTGCCGCTCGGCGAATACACCACGCTAGTAAGAAAGTCGGCATGGCCATTCAAGGTGTGGCTTTTTTCCCAATCCGAAGTCCCATACACACTGATCTTACCGTTACTAAGACCCAACGCGCAGCTTTCTCCATCGGGCGAATACGCGCAAAATTTCACCAGGCGCTCTGCCTTGAGATAAGCCCATTCGCCAAACTGCACTCCTGCCATCCGTGCTCCGCTTAAATTCGCCTGACGCAGCCAACTCGCTCTAAGATTGGCATTACTCAAATCCGACCCTTGCAACTGCACTGAATCAAATACTCCATAACTCAAATCCGATCCAGGTACCTGAATCCCTCTTAAATCACATCCATTAAACTGCAATCCCGCTTTCACCAATACCGTCAATGCATTCGACGCACCTCTTTTTACGTCCCCTCGGCTCTTCGACGCTTTCACCCACGATAAAAGTACATTCAGAAATTCTCTATCCTCTTGCACGCGCTCTACTAAAAAACTCTGTACCGCCGGATCTTCTACTACATTCAATTCGTTGAATCGCGCCGATGGCTCAAATTCAAATCCATCTCCTAAGCCTTCCCATAACGGACGTACATTTCTTATCACACCTAGTTTCTTGGGTAGTTCTACACCATCACTCTTAACGCCCCCTCTCAACTCTTCCCACACCGCTCGCGCCACAAAATAATCTCGCAAGGACTTATGGATAAACCGATACTCTTTGCCCAAATCATTTGATCGGTCCTGGCAGATTAATGGCGAATTTAAGCGCATCAGCACTGTGCTAGTTTCCTCATCGCTTAATAAGCGTCTGCGCCAATCTCCCCCTGTAACCACATTATTTTTTTTCCATTTCGCATAAATACTAGCCTTATAATGCGTTATCACTTCTCCAGCTTGGTACATTTCCAAGGCTAGCTCTTGGCTAAATTCCACTCCGAAATTAGCAAAGCCTCCTCGCTCGATTTTTTTAAACTCATCTCTTTCTTTTGAATTAAGCTCAAGTATCTGATCTAACCTCTGTTGCGAACGGTCAAACCAGCTTTTTACAAACTGATCATAAATTGTAATTCGTGTAAAGCGATGATTCTCTGCTTGGCGTTTCTGGCTCAATTCAGGCAACACGCTTAAGGTTATTTTTAGCAAAAATGGATTACTCACCAACTCTTTTAAGCTCGGCTCTTCCAACTCTTTTTTATATTTCTCGGTACTCCACAAAGCATGTGGATGCTTTTCACTATACCGATCAATATACCGCTTTATCGTTTCATCCGAAAACGGCGCTAACCGATATTCCTGTAACGCGATACGCTCGCCTGACGGATGAAATTTGTATTGATAGTTTGGTCCTAAATATTCTGGGCGACTACTGATTATAATTTTCGAGCCTTTCCAGTCATCTAACTCATTATCTTTATAAAATACCTGCTGACGATGCTCGATCTCGTCAAATCCATCTAAAATTAATACAAATCGATGTTTACTTTGTAACTCTTTGATCTGCTCTTTCGAAAACCCTTGCTTCTCAAAAAAAGCACTCACTAGATTCCGGTCTGGCCCCGACAAGCTCGATAATCCTATAAATACCGGAATTGGCATATTACCTGACTTACCGCCTTGGATATAGGCTTCCCACAAGCTCACCGCGAGATCTCGGTTAAAAGTCGACTTACCTGAACCCGCTTCACCTAGTAGGAGTAAGACTTTTTTGTTGGAGTTCAAAAAATCTTGAACCTTGCTTTTTAAATCGAAGCGGGTTGAATCGTGAAGCTCCATCCCTTCCGGCTCCACGTAGTTCGACAATGCATCTTTAACTTCGTTGTCTTCCTGTAGTCCTTTTAAATACCTTTTCTGCAACGCCTCAATAGCCGAATTTAAGTTGACCAACGGCTTAATATTAGGTTGCAAGGCAAAAATATGTTGCAACATCAGGGTTTCTATCAACTTCGAATCTGCCGCCGCTAAATGTATATGGTTATTCGCTGTATTGTTATTGCCAATGGTTAAATTATTTATGAAACCATTACCGATTTGCACTTTACTTTCACTTGAGTCATCGGTTTTTTCTTGCGTATTAGAGAAAGCCGAAGTGATCTGAGGGAAATATGAAGCCAGAGAAGGGAGAGTGCGTTGACCTGGATTAATCGACGACATACTAGCTACTACCCCTTTTTAATAATTCGTATTTAACATATATCTGAATTATCCAATATCGGATAAAAATTCAACTTTCATTGAATAAAACCCCCTTGCCTAAAGTTACGACAGCATAGGCCATGGGCAGTATCATAAACTCTGAAAACGATCTCGCTATTACCGAGCCTCCCGAATTCAACCGAGAACCCGCTCCGACCTATTTTTCTATCGGCAATTTAAACTCTACCAACGAGCCTCAAAACGCTTCGGACGGAGATATTAAAACTCTGTCAACAGATAGCTCCACTCATTACAAACAAGCGCTTACGCGCCTATACACCCTACGCCAACAAAGCGCCTCTCTGAGTTAATAGCTTTTGATTTATCTCGCTTAAACCCTCTACTCCTTTAAGCAACATATCTTTTACATTTAACCTTTCATGCCCCGAACTCCAGCTCAGTTTCAAATCATAAACTTCTGGCTCTTTGAGAATCTCCCATTGCCGCACCGAATGATCAACGCTACCTGTCACCAAATACTGCTCTCCATCCAACACTGTCCAAGCTACACTATAAACTGAACCACTCAACATCTGAATCTCTCTGAGACACGCACCCGAGATAACCTCCCCCAGTCGTATCGTACCATCCCAACTGCCCAAGGCAATCTGCTCTTTGCTCGGCGAATACACCACACTATTAACTGGCCCAGTATGACCCTTCAAGGTGGCGCCGGGCGACCCGCTTTTCACATCCCACAGACGGACCGTATTGTCATAACTACCCGATGCGATCTGCAAGCCGCTCGGCGAATACACCACGCTCCTAACAAAGTCGGTATGGCCCTTCAAGGTGACGCCGGGCGACCCGCTTTTCACATCCCACAGTCGTACCGTACTATCCCAACTGCCCGAGGCAATCTGCTCTCCGCTCGGCGAATACACCACGCTCTTAACAGGGTCGGTATGGCCCTTCAAGGTGTGGATTTTTGTCCAGCTTGACGTGTCATATACGCGAATCTCGCCACTCTCAAGGCCCATCGCACAGGTTTTCCCATCCGGAGAATAGGCACACGAGTACACTCCACTCTCCTCTTCCAGATACGCCCATTCACCAAACTGCACCCCCGACATCTGCGCGCCACTTAAATTCGCCTGGCGTAGCCAGCTTGTGCGAAACTTCACACCGCTTAAATCCGACCCTTGCAATTGCGCTGAATCAAATACTCCACAACTCAAGTCTGCTCCAGGTATCCGAATTCCCCTCAAATCCGCTCTATTAAACTGCGCACCTGCTCTGACCAATATCGTGACCGCATTCGCAGCACCCACCGTCACAGCGGCATCAGGATCTTTAGAGGCTTCTATCCAAGCATGCAAATGTGCCTTAAAGCTAAGGTGCTGCTTGATGTCAGCAGCGGATATAAACTGATACACATCAGCGCTTGAAAATTGATACGCCGATTTGAGAAGCTAGTGGCATTTATTGGTGCTGCGTTGATAAGCCAAGAGGCGTATGTGGAAATAAAGGTGTTAAGAAGGCATGGCAAGAGTTTGCGTGAGATCGCTAAGGAAGTGGGCTGTTCGGTGAATACAGTGCGGCGCCATTTAGAGGTTTCGGAGAAGCCGAGATATGAGCGTCAGGTGAAGCGAGAGCGCAAGCTAGCGGTGTATGAGAGCTACCTTCGATTGCGGCAGGAGTCGGCCAAGCCGTTATGGATACCCGCAACGGTATTGTATCGGGAGATAAAAGCAAGAGGCTATATGGGAGGGATGAGCCAACTCAGAGGATTTCTCCGGAGCTTAAAGCCGAGTCAAACAGAGGAGCCCGTGATTAGATATGAGACGATGGCTGGAGATCAAATGCAGGTGGACTGGGTCGAGTTTCGTAAAGTGAAGGATCCGCTCTATGCTTTTTGCGCAACACTGGGATACAGCCGAGCGAGTTATGTCGAGTTTGTAAGCGATATGAAGATCGAGACGCTGATTAGATGCCACCAGAATGCATTTGAAGCATTGGGTGGAGTGGTGAAGCAGGTCCTGTACGACAACATGAAGACTGTAGTGATCGAGCGGGATGCTTATGGTGTATTAGTCGCGATCTGATCTGACAGTTACCCGGTTTGACGAGAGCAGTTGTCAGGTCAAATTCAGTTGTTCAGTATTGAGATTTTATCTCGCCAAGCCTCCTTTCCGTCAATTAATGTTTGAATCGGTGTTCGACCGCAGCACATTTTTCCTTGATGTGTACGATCGTTGTTGTAATACGCCAGCCAATCTTCGAGATCATTTTGCAGTTGTTCGATTGAAGAATAGATTTTACGGCGGAATGTGACCTGATAAAACTCTTGCAGGATAGTTTTATGAAATCGCTCGCAAATTCCATTCGTCTTCGGATGTCGAACCTTGGTCTTAGTGTGCTCAATGTCATTGAGGGCCAAATAGAGCTGGTAATCATGGGTTTCCGGCCTGCCACAATACTCAGTACCCCGGTCGGTCAGTATGCGGACCAGCCCCATTTCCTGCTCTTCTAAGAACGGTAACACTCGATCGTTCAAAAGATCTGCTGCAGTAATGGGCGTTTTGGTTGTGTAAAGCTTAGCTGCCGCCCACTTCGAGTAGGTATCCACGAAGGTTTGCTGGTAGATTCGGCCTACACCCTTGATCGTGCCAACATAAAATGTATCCTGGCTGCCAAGATAACCAGGATGAGCTGTTTCGATCTCACCGTGCGCTACGTCGTCTTCCTGCTTTTTTTCGAGCGCAACAACCTGTGCTTCAGTCAGAACACGACCTGTTGTGCGTATTTCAGCGATCGTGACCGGTCCTTTCAGAATTATCGTGACCGATAAATTCGGGCAAGCGAAGGAGTTTAGATTGTACATAAATCGGTCACGATGAGTATCAAATTCGAATGAACACTCTCTATTTTTTTGCTCAATCACAGACCTCATACTTTGCTTTTTAGTATCAAGAATGCGTTACGCAGTAACGGAAATAGGTTGAGATTCCGAATTGAGCGAGAGTGTAAAAAGCTCTGATTTGAGGCGCAGTCGTCCGCCATAATAGTCACTCACACGACTTTTTACGATACCGTCGTCTGCCTGCTCTCGCCTGATTCTTCTGATCACCTCTATCTCAGTCTGAAGCAGTAGTTTCTCAATGATGGTTCGTTGCGTGACACCGTAACATTTAGCCAATAGCTCGAGCGTCCATTTTGAATCGGGCTCAATAATGATGTTGAGCCGCTTGGCTAGACCCTCACGGAGGTGGCGATCTCGATATGTTCGTTGACGTTGAGCCGTGTTATTGACTGTCATTTTTTGATCCTAGTAGGTTACGCAGTAGCCATAAGAGTAAATTTAGGCACACAGAAACGTTTGCCCTAAAGAGGATGCGATAAGCGCCATGGCTAAAGTGAAGGCTGTAGGTCTGATCGTTGTGACGGTGCCGCGTACTCGGAACGAACTTCCTGTTTGCGCAACGATTCGCCTTTGAGCTTAAGCTTGTGGCTCTGATGCACAATGCGATCGAGGATGGCATCAGCGAGAGTCGGATCGTTCAAATATTCATGCCAATGCTCAATCGGTAATTGACTGGTAATCAGGGTTGAGCGCGAGGAGACCCGGTCATCAATGATTTCTAATAGATCAGCGCGTTGGTCCTGGTTGAGTGGGTGTAGGCCCCAATCGTCCAATATGAGCAAATCGGTTTTAGCGATAGCCTGCAATTTGCGAGTAAAACTGCCGTCACCATGGGCAATACGCAGCTCTTCAAATAGCCGGGGTATACGCACATACAGCACCGAGAAGCCACAGCGACACGCCTGTTGCCCCAATGCACAAGCCAGCCAGGTTTTGCCGACGCCAGTGGGACCGGTGAGTAAGATGCTTTGTGCGCGCCGGATC
The DNA here is from genome assembly GCF_003966915.1 of Mycoavidus cysteinexigens. Lineage (NCBI taxonomy): Bacteria > Pseudomonadati > Pseudomonadota > Betaproteobacteria > Burkholderiales > Burkholderiaceae > Mycoavidus > Mycoavidus cysteinexigens. Next base: position 375,713 of record NZ_AP018150.1, on the reverse strand, counting down.
CAATCACAAGATGCGAAGCTGGCGATTTGCCGCCTTTCCAAGCCTCGCCCAGTACGGTAGTCGATATCTTCCAAGCAAGCCGAGGACACTTTTAGGCGTGCTTGCTTGAGTAAGCGCGCGATGCGACGGTTGTCACGATGCGAGCATTCGCGGTCCACCAACATACCGAAACGCTCTTCAAACGATAAATCATCGGTCGCGCGCAAAGCAAATTGCTCGCTCAATGCGATGGCCATGCCATCGAGCTTGAGAGCCTTCAGTTGGTTGAGGGTGTGCTGATTTAACATGAATTTCCTTTGAGGTGAGTGAGGGTATTAGTGGTAGTAGCGCGGTCCACGCACGTTGTCATGCGTGGTGAAGCGAGGTTCGGTTTGGGCGGCGGGTGTAACCGGTGGCGATGACTCGATACGGTCCAAGCCGGATTTAAGGATGTTGGAGACGCTTTTATAGGTCATGGCACGTAAGGCGGCGGCGCGGGCGCACGCTGCTTCTAAGCGTTCTTTTCCGTAGGTGCGCGACAACTGCATTAAGCCTAGGCAGGAGCGATAGCCCATTTCAGGATGAGGCTTAGAGTCCAAGAGATGTTGCACGATCTGATGGGTGGCCTCTCCGATCGATTCGCCCCAATTCAACAATCGTCCGGGCGACCATTGCCGGTGAGCTTGGTGTGATTTAGGCATGTGCTCGGCCAAGGTCGTGTGATGATTGTTCACGCTGGGTATCAGGTGACTGGCTACGTTAGGGTGAGAGGCCACCCTCTTGCCTTGATGGAAGCATTCAATGATGCCCGCCGTGATACGCACTTCGACCTCATGGCCCACCCATTGGTGAGGCACGCTGTAATAATGACGATCAACTTCAATATGGTAATCAATTGACACTCTCGCTTTTTTCCAGTGCGCGAGTTCAAATGGCTGTAACGGCAGCGGCCGCAGTACCGGACGGTCGATTGCCTCGAACGCTTGGATACGATTGCCAGGCAACTTCTTAAATGGCCGGGCGTTGAGATCGATCAGCAAAGTCGCGATTGCATGGTTTAATTCGGGCAAACTGAAGAAACGCCGGTTACGCAAGCGTGCGAGAATCCAGCGTTCAGCGATTTGCACGCCGACCTCTACTTTGCCTTTGTCCTGCGGCTTATAAGGTCGTGCAGGAAGTACGGCGCAACCATAATGGGCAGCAAACTCAGCATACAGGCGCCCCACCTGAGGCTCATACCGATCAGGGTGAGCAATCAAGGCTCGGGCATTGTCACAAACGATCAGCTCAGGGCAGCCTCCGATATAGATGAGTGCTTGGATGTGTGCGTTAATCCAGTCCGCTGCAGTTTGAGTCCCCGTGGCTATGGCAAATGTATAGTTAGAGGCGCCAAGTACTGCTACAAACAGTTGGGCTTGACGGATTTCACCAGTATGCGGGTTAGACACTGCAATCGTCTGGCCTGCGTAATCGACAAATAGCTTCTCGCCAGCTCGATGAACCTGACGCATCGAGCGCTTGAGTGTCTTGGCCCAAGCGCGGTAATGTACGCACAAGCTTGTATAGCTGTAGGGCCGACCCGGACATTGCGCGCAATACTCCTCCCACAGCAGTTGCAGCGTGACGCCTTTGCGTTTGAGTTCTTGATGAATCCAAGCATAATCCGGCGGCATGAACTGAGACGCACGCACCACAGAGGCCTCAGATGGGGGCTTCAGTCTGGATGACAGCGCTGTTTCGTCTAGCGCTTGCGCCTCTTCCCAGGCCAAACCCGCTTGGCTAGCAAGCTTAATGTACTTGGCGACAACACCTTTAGAGAGCGATAGGACCCGGGCTATCGCCTCTAGCGACAAGCGGCATTCATACCGCAGCCTTAATACTTCTTTAACTTTGCGCATGGTAATTCGTCGACTTGGCATCGCATACCTAAAAAGCGCACACGATACCGGGTTGTTCAAATTACCTTCGCCTGCCTATAGGCTTATCAAATCGCCGATCATTTCTAGCTTTCCGATTTCAAAAATCTTACCTAAAATCGGTCACGAAAATTCTGAAATCAGCGGTCACGATAAATCTGAAATGACCGGTCACGCTTCTGAAATGGACGGTCACGATAGGCTGAAATACGCACCTGTTGCAGCAATGTGTTTCTCCAGCGCTGAAAGGCGCTTTTTAAATGACTCTAAATCGCGCCGTAGCCAAACTGACCGTACTCCCGATGGGGAAACAAAAATACCCCGCTTACGTAGTTCGTTGGAGACTCGGACTTGGCCAAAAGCAGGTTGTTCCAAAGCAAAGTCAGCTACCGCTATTTCGGTGGCTTCTTCAACACAATTTCTAAGGTTGGGCTTTCTACGATTGGCATCGATCAGAGCATCCACTCCGCCTGTTTCTACCGCCGTTTGATACCGATAAAATGTATCGCGGGAAAATCCCATCACCTTACAGGCGCGAGACACGTTACCAAGTTCTGTTGCCAAATTGAGCAAGCCGACCTTGTGTTTAATGATATTTTGATGAACACTATACATGGGGTTATTCCTACGCGCTTACGCGCTGGTTTAATAAAGATTCGCACCTCTATCAAACCGGATAACCCCACCATTTGGCAAGGCCTTACTGTACGATCAAGTCGGAACTAATACACTTATGGTGAGGGCGAACATCGCTACCATGCTGCATTTTTAGATTACGCCAAGCATAGCGGATTTGTCATCAGGCTATGTCGGCCATACCGTGCAAAAACCAAGGGCAAGGTAGAACGCTTCAATGGTTATTTACGGCGCTCGTTTTATATCCCATTGGTCAGCCAACTCAGCCAGGCGGGATTGAAGTTGGATGTGCTAACGGCCAATATTGAAGTCAGGCACTGGCTTGAAGAGGTTGCGCATGAACGTATTCACGGTACAACCCAAGTCAAACCTAGAGAACGTCTTGAAGAAGAACGTCCATACTTGCAAGCGCTCCCCACACCATGGCGAGGAGAGATCGCGGCAGCCCGGCCACAAGGTAAAAAAGTTATCCCGCAAAGTGTTAAGCGACCCGCAGCGGTGATAGAGCAGCTCGCTCAGAATGTGCCTGAGCAGCATGCGTTGAGCGTGTATGAGCGCTTACTACAACAGGTTGAGCAGGGAGTTGCTGCATGAATTTACAGTATGAAAGGATTACCAACCTATGTGGTGCGTTGAATCTGCCATTCGTGGCCCAGGGCTATGGCGCTGCGGTACAAAACGCCGCCAAGCAGGAAGTTGCCTACAGCGATTTCTTGGAGGAGCTGCTTAAGACGGAAATGGCTGGACGTAAAGTTAGGCAACAAAACACGCTGACTAAGATGGCAGGCTTCCCAGCCATTAAGACGCTTGAGGATTTTAATTACAACTTTGCCAAGGGAGTCAAAAAGGCCCAGATAGAAGAATTGGCAGGATTAGGATTTGTGCCGCGCACTGAGAACATCGTGTTGGTGGGCCCCAGTGGCGTTGGCAAGACCCATTTGGCCATTGCATTGGGCTATCGAGCTGCACAAGCCGGTATTAAAACCCGTTTTACGACGGCTGCAGATCTCATGCTACTGCTGACAACCGCCTATCGCCAAAATAATATGAAGGCGACTTTGCATCGGGCAATCAAAGCTTACCGTTTAATGATTATTGATGAGGTGGGCTATGTGCCAATGAACCGGGAGCAAGCCAACCTGTTCTTCCAGGTGATTGCCACGTTGTACGAGAAAAGTAGTGTCATCGTGACAAGCAATTTACCCTTTGGCCAATGGGATACGACATTTGCACAGGATACAACGCTCACAGCAGCATTGCTGGATCGGTTGCTACATCACGCGCATGTTGTGCCAATCGCGGGTGAAAGCTACAGGCTCAAGCATCAACGCCAGGCTGGGTTAATTCATCCTGTCATCCGGGAGCAGATGTAAAAAGCGTAGTCAGTACAGTGGGGTGTATCAGTTTTAAATCGCTGTTGACAACAGGCTCTTGGATTAAAAGCGTTTGAGCCTGTCATTATTTTTGTGTGCGATGAAGCCTCACCAAGAAATTACAGTCTCATGCTAAAGAAACAGTAAATCGGTCGCCAAATAAGATGGCAAATTGAATTTTAGCTGCTCGCCATATAATCGGAGGCATTTTCCACTCCTTAGAGATATTGCGCAAGGCTAAATAAATTAATTTAATAGCGGCTTGGTCGTTAGGGAAATGGCCTCGATTTTTAATCACCTTACGCACGCGCATATGCAGACTTTCAATGGCATTCGTTGTATAGATGATTTTACGAACCTCCAGGGGGTAGGCAAAAAACGTAATAACTTCTTGCCAATGACGTTGCCAAATTGAAGCAATGGGCGGATATTTGAGGCCCCATGGGCCATTGGCAAAGGCTTCAAGCGCTTGAGCCGCTTCCTCTTCGGTCGTGGCTCGATAAATCGTTTTCAATTCTGCCGCCACCGCTTTGCGGTCTTTCCAGCTCACAAACTCCAAGCTATTCCGTATTAAATGGACAATACAGGTCTGAATTTGCGTTTGCGGGAAAGCGGCTGTGATCGCTTCTGGAAACCCCTTGAGCCCATCTATTACAGCAATCAAGATATCCGTCACGCCCCGATTTTTGAGTTCTGTCATCACCCTAAGCCAGAATTTTGCCCCTTCAGTCTGCTCTACCCAGATGCCTAAAATTTCTTTCAGGCCATCGGGTCTTACACCTAGCGCCAGGTAAACCGCTTTATTCTTTACGCTGCCTTCATCCCGTATCTTCACTCGCAGTGCATCAAAAAATACCAACGGATACACGGACTCCAACGGACGATTCTGCCATTCAGTCACCTCATCCATTACGCTTGAGGTCACCTTTGAGATTAGGTCTGGCGAGACTTCTAGACCATAAAGTTCCGTCAGATGCCCTTGGATCTCTCTTACCGGTAAACCCCTTGCGTACAGGGAAATCACCTTATCATCGAACCCAGGTAAGCGTCTTTGGTGCTTCGCTATCAATTGTGGATCAAAATTCCCCTCCCGATCTCGAGGTATATTCAACTCTATCTTGTCCTGAGACGCTAATACTGTCTTCTTGCTACTCCCATTCTTATAGTTACTTTTTATTTCTCCCGCATTCCGCTCTTGAGCAAGATGATGGTCTAATTCCGCTTGCAGCATTCTCTCTGCTAATGCTTTTTTTAGCTGACCAAATAACCCGGCCTCTGTAAATAGCGATTGCGGATTCGACGGATCTACTCCTTCTAAGATTTTATCTAATAGTCCTTCGTCTAACTTTGTCATAGGATTCCTTTTTTATTACTTCTATTATCAGATGAATTCCTCTGCACACAAATCTATGGTCCCCCCGTTTTTTGCAAGACTGATTTTTGATGCTGTGGTGGCTTGCCTAAATCTATTCGGAGTCATTGTAGGGAGAAATCTCCCTGCTCCACGATGAGAGCCGCGCCCAGTGATCCTAAAAAATTTCTCAGTCTTAGTGACTTATTGTGTGAACAGGTTCTTCACCGGGCCTCTGTGCCGTTTACGTCATCAAATTTCAGCGTTCGCAAAACCAGTGGGTGGGTGTTAATAAATTGTTAAAAAAACATGCTTAAGCAGGCATGACAAAAGCCTTTTCTTCAAACACTTTATGGCGAGCAACAACTGCCCATGCGATTCTTGCCAGCTTATTGGCGAGTGCACAGGCGACGACATTCGAGTGTCGTCGTGTCAGCATGATTTGTATCCAGAGGCTAAGCTGATCGACACGTTTATCAGCGTTTTTCATAATGGAACGAGCACATTGCACAAGGAGCCGGCGGATATTTTTATCGCCACGTTTACTAATCCCCAGCAAGTTGGCTCTACCGCCCGTACTATATTGGCGCGGCACAAGCCCGATAGATGCGGCAAAATCTCGGCTACAACCATATTGTTTCCCATCGCCCATATCTGCCGCAAGCACGCTCGCTGTAATCGGGCCAATACCTGGAATGGTCATGAGCCGCTGGGCAATCTCGTCATCGGCCAATTGCGTGTGCAATTCCTTCTCGATATCGCTTACTTGTTCAGCGAGATACTTATAGTGCGCGTGCAACCGTTCTAGCATGGCCACTAACCGGGGTGGCAGTGGGTGTTCAGCTAATAGGGCAGGCAAACGCTTAATAACCGCGTGTCCAACCGGCAAACTCACACCAAATTCGAGCAGAAAACCATGAATCTGATTGATTGTGCTAGTTCTATCCTTAATCAACGCTTCGCGTACTCGGTGCAGAGCAGATAATGCGAGTTGCGATTCTGTCTTTGGCGTCACAAATCTCATTGAAGGCCTTGAGGCCGCTTCACAAATCGCTTCGGCATCTGCAAAGTCATTCTTGTTGCTCTTGACGAATGGGCGCACAAATTGCGGAGAAATGAGTTTAACCTGATGCCCGAATTCCTTCAGCTTGCGAGCCATATGGTGGGCTCCAGCGCACGCTTCCATGACCACTGTGATTTAATGAAAGTTGCTGAAAAACGTCAGCAATTGCTTGCGCGTCACTTTCTTGCGAAACATCATCCTTCCTGCTTTGTCTTGTCCATGAAGATGAAAGGATGTCTTACCTAAATCGATTCCTATTAGCGTTACCTTATCCATTGATGGCCTCCGTAAAATTCCCCACTAACTTAAACAGTTTAGACAGTGGGGGGACCATCTCATTAGTTTCTGACACGCTCAAGCGTTTTATAAGCAACTACAGCATACATACAACGCTATGCCATAGCCCCTCTCGCAATTAAGTGAAATTTACAACTGTACACATACCGTAAAGATGCAAATACATACGCATATAACTGCGCACTTATAGACTTTACGCTAACGCAGCTCCTCTCTGTTTTAACAGTTTCTTATTCATTTCGCTTAACCCTACTACTCCTTCCAATAATGTGTCCCTCACCATCAGTACTCCATGCCACGTACTCCAGCACAGCATCGCCTTATACTCTCCTCCATCCTTTTTCAACTCCCACGCACGCAATGAATTATCAGCACTCCCACTCAATAAATAGGCCTCGTTATGCCTCCATTTCCACGCTACGCTATTGACCTCCCCTGTAAACTCTTGAATCACCTTTAGACAAGCACCCGAATACACTTCCCACACACGTATGGTCTTGTCAGAACTCCCCGAGGCAAGCTCAGATCCTCTCGGCGAATACACCACGCTACTAACAAAGTCGGTATGTCCTTTTAAGGTGTGCACAAGGGTTCCGCTTTGCACCTCCCACAGACGCACTGTATTGTCAGCACTGCCCGAGGCGAACTGCATTCCGCTCGGCGAATACACCACACTAATAACACCGAGGGTATGTCCGCGTAAGGTGTGCACAAGGATTCCGCTTTGCGCCTCCCACAGACGTACCGTACAGTCATAACTGCCCGAGGCGACCTGCGTTCCGCTCGGCGAATACACCACGCTATTAACATAGGAGGTATGTCCGCGTAAGGTGTGCACAAGGGTTCCGCTTTGCGCCTCCCACAGACGTACCATCTTGTCACCACTGCCAGAGGCGAGCTGCATTCCGCTCGGCGAATACGTCACGCTACTAACAGCTTCTGTATGTCCACGTAAGGTGTGACCAAGGGCGCCGCTTTGAGCGTCCCACAGATGAACCGTATTGTCATCACTCCCCGAGGCGACCTGCGTTCCGCTCGGCGAATACACCACGCTATTAACATAGGAGGTATGTCCGCGTAAGGTGTGCACAAGGGCTCCGCTTTGCGCCTCCCACAGACGTACCGTCTTATCATAACTCCCCGAGGCGAGCTGCATTCCGCTCGGCGAATACGTCACGCTACTAACAGCTTCTGTATGTCCACGTAAGGTGTGACCAAGGGCACCGATTTGCGCCTCCCACAGATGCATCGTACCGCCCCAACTGCCCGAGGCGATCTGAGAACCGCTCGGCGAATACGCCACGCTATAAACATGGGAGGTATGTCCTGCTAAGGTGTGAGCAAGGGCGCCACTTTCCGCGTCCCACAGACGTACCGTCCGGTCATGACTCCCCGAGGCGACCTGCGTTCCGCTCGGTGAATACGCCACGCTATTAACCCAGTTTGTATGTCCTTCTAAGGTGTGACTAAGGGCGCCGCTTTCCGCGTCCCACAGACGTACCGTCTTGTCATAACTCCCCGAGGCGAGCTGCAAACCGCTCGGCGAATACGCCACGCTAATAACATTGGAGGTATGTCCTGCTAAGGTGTGAGCAAGGGCGCCACTTTCCACGTCCCACAGACGTACCGTCTGGTCATGACTCCCCGAGGCGACCTGCATTCCGCTCGGTGAATACGCCACGCTATTAACCCGGTTGGTATGTCCTTCTAAGGTGTGACTAAGGGCGCCGCTTTCCGCGTCCCACAGACGTACCGTACAGTCATAACTGCCCGAGGCGAGCTGCAAACCGCTCGGCGAATACGCCACGCTAGTAACATTGGAGGTATGTCCTGCTAAGGTGTGACTAAGGGCGCCGCTTTCCGCGTCCCACAGACGTACCGTACAGTCATAACTGCCCGAGGCGAGCTGCAAACCGCTCGGCGAATACGCTACGCTCAGAACACTATTCGTATGCCCGCGCAAGCTCGGCGAATACACCACGCCCCTAACAGAGAAAGTATGTCCACGTAAGGTGTGGATTTTTTCCCAATTCGACGTCGCATACACACGGATCGTACCGTTACCAAGACCCATCGCGCATATTTTCCCATCGGGCGAATACGCGCACGAATTCACCACGCCCTCTTCTTTCAGATAAGGCCATTCTCCAAACTGCACTCCTGACATCTGCGAGCCGTTTAAATTCGCCTCACGCAGCCAGATCGCACGAAGATTTGCTCCACTCAAATCCGACCCTTGCAACTGCGCTGAATCAAATACTCCATTACTCAGATCAGATCCAGGTACCTGGATTCCTCTTAAATCACATCCATTAAACTGAACTCCCGCTTTCACTAAGACCGTCAGTGCATTCGACGCGCCTCTTTTAACATCCTCTCGGCTCTTAGACACTTTCACCCACGCTAAAAGAGCCTTCAGTAAAACTCTATCCTCTTGCACTCGCTCTACTAAAAAACTCTGCACTGCTGGGTCTTCTACTACATTCAGTGCGTTGAATTGCACAGATGACTCAAACTCAAATCCTTCGCCTAGACTTTCCCATACTGGACGTACATTTCTTATCACACCCAGTTTCTTAGATAGCTCTACTTCATGACTCTTAGCACCACTTCCCAGCTCTTCCCACAACGCTCTCGCCACAAAATAATCTCGCAGGGATTTATGGATAAACCGGTATTGGTTTCCTTTCCTCGATAAAGGCGCATTAAAGCGTAAGAGCCGTGTCTTTTCGTCATCATTGCTTAAAAAATGGCCCCACTCTTGCCCTTCGCTGGCTTGCCCTGTCGAATACGTCGCAACCAAAACCTGTTTTTTATACAACGCAAGCGCAAACTCTTGGCTAAAATGAATCCCATGCTCAACAAAATCTTCTTCGGCTAAACGGTTAAAGGTTTTTTGCTCTTCTCTAGTTAACTGAATCCCTTGTAACCGACTCTGCGAGCGTCCAAACCAGTTTTTCGCAAACTGCTCATAGAGTGCGCCTCGAGTATAGGAATTCCGATTAGAAGAGCCTTCTTTTGAGCCCAACGAAGGCAACACCTCTAGCACAACCTTAAGTAAAAATGGATTGCCTATCAGCGCCTGTAAGTCTGGATGCGATAAAGCGCTTTGATACTGCTCCACATTCCATTTGGATTTTGCATGTCTGACATGGCTTTCTATATAGCCTCTAATTGCAGCCTTAGAAAATTGGGCTAGCTCACATTCTTCAAATACTCTCGCTTGACCGGACGGATAAAACTTGCTTTGATAACTTGGCCCTAAATATTCTGGGCGGCTACTGATTATCACTTTAGCATCCCACTTATCGAGCTTGTTATCCGTATAAAAAACCCGTTGACGATGCTTAATCTCGTCATAGCCATCCAGAATAAAGATAAACCGCCGGCTTTGCCGTAGCTGTTGGATTTGCTCTTTTGAAAAACCTTCCTCAGTAAAATATTCAGTGAGCAGGTTTTCATTCGGATCTTTTAGTGTCGTGAGCTGGATGAATACTGGAATACGCTCATCCTCTTTTTTATCAGCCAGTTCATAGTTTGCCCATAGCTGGCGTGCTAAATAGCGATTAAACGTCGATTTTCCTGAACCAGCCTCTCCTAGCAGTAAAAAGACTTTCTTATCTGATTCTAAAAACGCATTGAGCTTGTGTCTTAAATCAAAACGCTCACCCGATTCTACGCTGCCCACCGCCTTACCTTCAGGTCCAACATAAAGACTCAGTGCATCTCTTATCGTTTCGTCAACCTGTAGAACCGATAAATAATTCTGTCGCATCGTTTCAATGCTCTCACCCAAATTAGCTAGGGGGACAGTATTAGGTTGCAAGGCGAAGTTTTGCTGACGTATTAGAGTTTCTAGAAGCGTGAGATCTAAACCTGTTCCATGGTAATGCACTTCAACCTGGTGATTCGAACCACTCACTGGGATACTTACTAAGCCTATGCTAGTTTGTGTGACAGATTGCATCTCTGCATCATAAGCCTCATGCATTGAATCAGGTCGTGCTCGTTTATTCGAAAAAGATGAATCTATTTGAGGAAAATATGAAGCTAACGAAGGTTGAGTATTTTGGCTTGGATTAATCGGTGACATGCTGGCTACCCATTTTTAATAATTCGTATTTAACCTATATCTGGATGATTCACCATCGGATAAAAACTCAGCCTTTTTTGAATAAAACTTATTTGCCCCAAGTCACGACAACATGGGACAGTGCCAGAAACTTTGAAAAGATGCCGCTAATTTCGGCGTTAACGTTGGCTTCGTGCGCCACTACAACGCATCATTTGCCGGCGGGCCTGCCGGAGCTCCCGCCGGGTTTGACCGAGAACCCGCCAGCGTTTCGATTGCTGAAATTGCCGAAGTCAACGCTTTCAACGCCAATGTCTGTTGGCAATGGCGCGAGCAAGCGCTTGGATTAAGAGCGTTCTATCGGCAGTTGCAGCAAACCCAGCAGCATGATCACTTAGTTGCTTTTTAACTGCTACCTATCGACAAACGGGCTATTCTCATGTTTAATTTTTAGGAGTGCCTTTGGCGCCACGCTCAATTAGCAAGGCGGTATTATTCGATCCTAAATACTCCGCGTTGTCAATAGAAGCATCCACCGCGGTCAATACCGTTTGATGTGAGGCCCAACTCAACCGAACCTCACGGATGATGATACTGCCTTTCCTTTCTTCCATTATCACCCGCCACAGGCGAACTACGCCATCCCCCCCTCCTGTTGCTAGTAGTCGCGCATTGCCATCAAGCAAATCTCGCCAGGCCGAGGAGTAAACATAACCAGCAAAGCCTCCTATCTCTGAAAAACATACTTTTGAGGCGAATGAAATCACATATACTAACCGGATAGCATTCGCCATCGCCAGCCACTCGCCATCGGGCGAAAATGCTATACTACTTACCCAGGCAGGAGACTCTGCAAACACGCATTGGCACTCAAGCCTGTTATCTTCCACTGACCATAGCTTGACCGCCCCATCATAACTGGCAGAGAGCAGTAACTCGCCATTTGGCGAAAACGTCACACTCGTCAGAGGGGTACGATGCGTTCCAGATGTATCTGGCAACGCGAACAAGTCCGTTTTAGTCGACCACAATCTGACCGTATAATCATAACTGCCCGAGGCCAGCAATTCCTCGTTCTTTGGCGAAAACGTCACACTTGTCACCGGATTCTCGTGACCCGTAAACGTATGCTTTAACTCGAGCTCGTTACCTTGCACCGACCATAGCTTGATAGTCTTGTCATCACTACCCGAGGCCAGCCACTCGCCGCTTCGCGAAAATGTCACACTCGTCACCGCATGAGTATGCCAGTTAGATTTGTCCGGGGACACGGACGAACCGGTTCTCACCGACCATAGCCTAATCGAACGGTCACTACTGCCCGAGGCCAGCCACACGCTCTCCGTCTTCGGCGAGAACGTCACACTCGTCACTGAATCAGTATGCCCTTCAAGCGTTCGCTGGAGCTTGCACCCGTCAGCGTCAGGCCCCACCGACCACAGCTTGATCGTCTTGTCATTACTGCCCGAGGCCAGCCATATGCTGTTTGGCGAAAAAGCTACACTATTCACTGTATTAGCATGTCTTTCAAACGTGTGCTGGAGCTCACGCTCGATATCTCCCACCGCCGATTGCCTGACCGTCCAGTCCTCACTGCTCGAGGCCAACCACTGGCTGTCCCGCGAAAACGACACACTCGTCACCGCATGAGTATGCCCTTCAAACGTTCGCTGGAGCCTGCGCCCGTCAGCGTCAAGCTCCACCGACCACAGCTTGATCATCTTGTCCTCACCGCCCGAGGCCAGCCACACGCTATTTGGCGAAAACGCCACACTATTCACCCACCCTCCATGCTCCCCGAGCGTGCACTGGAACTTGAGCGTGTTATCTTGCACCAACCACAGCTTGACCGTCTTGTCATCACTGCCCGAGGCCAGCCATTTGCTTTCTGACTCGTTGTCTTCTGCTGGCGAAAACATCACACTACTCACCCCAAACACATGCCCTTTAGACATATACTGGAACTTCCGGCGAGTGGGATAACGATACCTCTCATTCTCTTCATTATGATACCCTTCAAACGTGTCCTCACCAATTCCCTTCAACTTGATCGGCTTGTCCTCACTGCTTGAGGCTGACCGCTGATCGCCTGGCAGAAACGCCTCACTCTCCACCCCATCAGGTTTCACCGACCACAGTTTGATCGACTTATCATAACTGCCCGAAGCCAGCCACTTACCCTTTGGAGAAGAAAATGCCACGCTTTTCACCGAATGAGTATGCCCTTTAAACGTAAACCCTAACCTGAAGCCTTCAGCGTCAGGTTCCACCGACCACAGCTTGACCGTATGATCGGCACTACCCGAGGCCAGCCACTTGTTGTTTGGCGAAAACGCCACGCTTAACACCCAATCCTCATGCCCGATAAACTTAAACGCGGAACTGGAACCTTTAGCGTCAGGTTTCACCGACCAAAGCCTAACGGCACAATCCGTACCACCCGAGGCTAGCCACTGTCCGTTTCGCGAAAACGCCACACTCGTCACCACCGTATCACCACGATGCTCCCTAACAATGGGCTGAAGCTCTAAAGTCTCCGTACAATACAGCTGAACTCTGTTGTTTGTGGCAATAGCCAACCAGGCCCCATCAGGCGAATAACAGCACGCTTTAACTATGACGCCGGGTTGTAATCTCGGCTTTTCTCCAAAGTTAACACCGGCAAGGTCCGCTCCCGCAAGATTAACCTTTCGCAACCACGCGCCTCGTAATTGCACTTCACTTAAATCTGCCCTTTCGAATTTGGTATGGTCAAATACTCCATAACTTAAATCTGCTCCACGTGCATGAATCGCATTGAAATCTCTTCCGCTCAACTGCACTTCCGCTCTGACTAAAATAGTTAGTGCATTAGCCGCCGCGATATGAAATTCGTCACCCGACTTATCATCCGACTTCGAGAGATTAATCAAATCGACTAACAGATCTATCAATGCTGGCTTCTGTTGAACTCGCTCAGCTAAAAAGTCAAGTACTCCTGGATCTTTGACAAGGTTCAGCTGGTTGAATAGTGGCTCCATTTCCGTTGCTTGTAAAACGCAACTTTCCCACAAAGCTTCGGCCACAAAATAATCTAGAAAAGATTTATGTTTAAACTGATACTGTTCATATTGATAAGTTTCGAGAAGGCCTTCCTCCTGAATTATTTGATGATTTAGTGGAATACTACGGCGCAATAGCGAATTTTTTACGTCATCTGGGTTTAAAAAATTCTTGCACCAAGATGGTGGCTCTTTCACTGTCGAATATTTGACCACCCCCTGTGTCTCTTTTTTCTCTTTATATATACCTATTGCAAAATCTTGAGCAGAGGTCTTGACACGCTTACTGAAATTTTTGAATAAATTCTTTATAAAGAAATCCCGTTCTTTTAAATTTGGATTATTTCCTAAGCTTTTGCATTCGCGGTCAAACCAATACTCCATAAACTTATCGTATAAGCCAATCCGGGTTATAGTATTGTCGATGGACTCGGGTGTCTTGAAGACAGTCAAGGCCATGTTGAGTAACAAGGGATTGCTTATAAGCTTTTTTAATTCTGGCGAGCCATTCAGTAATTTTTCTTTGTACTGCTCGATTAGTGAGGCGTCTTGCTTTGACTTAGTTACATAATTTTCGATATAACGCTCAATCATTTCATCTGAAAATGGCGCTAGATGAAATTCTTTCAAAAATTGGTCGGACGGTCGTTGAGATTCGTAAGTTGATGGTGGCAGGAAAGAGTCCCGATAGTTATCAGTACCCAAATATTCTCGTCGGCTACTAATGATGATTTTTGCATGCGTCCACTGCCCCAGTTCATTATCAGCATAGAATGTGGGCGAGAAACTGGCGAACTCGTCATAGCCATCCAGAATAAAAACAAAACGCCTCTCATCTTTCCGCAGGTCTTTAAACTGTGCTTCCAATCCCTGATTTGTTAGATATGTGGAGATAAAATTCCCCGGTGAAACGCTTGAGTTTGGGTTCAGCTTTGGTAGGTCAATAAATAAGGGTATAGGGCGAGAATAATCATCCTGTTCAATCGCAGCACTATATTCGTCCCATAAGCGACGAGCGAGGTGCCGGCCAAACTGAGTTTTGCCAGAGCCTGTCCCACCTAACAGTAATAAGACTCGCGCTTCCGGTGAAGTGAGGAAGCTGTTGATTTCGCCTATTTTGTCATCTTTGCTTTCTAAAGCAAGGCGCTGATTTTGATTGATGAGAGTACAGTCCGGTTTTTCATAAAGCTCATCTTTGGCTACAATAGTATTATCTTTGGCTATGATAATATCTTCCGTGGTCTGTAAAAACGCTTTTCTCAACTCTTGGAGTTTGGGCCCTAAAGTGAGTTCAGCGCTTTCGCCCAATTGTTTCTTTAAGAGTTCGGTAGGAGGTGTATACCAGTCGGCATGCCAGGCCGGCGTAACTTCAGCCTTTTGGACTGATGCGCCGTCATCAGCAGTGCGTACTTGCTTTAAAATCTCTGGGAGCTCTTCTAGCAGCTCAGGAAGTTCAGCTTTTAAGCGCTTTAAGGTATTTAAAGTCGCTTGCTGCACGACGCGATTATTCTTGGGCAACATGAAATCGCTTAAAAATTTAGTAGCTTGCTGCGCGACTTTCTTTACCTGCTGAGCCCGGTCACGAGCCTCTGATGCCAGAGGTGCCAAGAGTTGAGTGCGATTCTCTAAAAATTGTGCCCGCTTTTCTAAACGTTGTGCTTCACTGTATTGGCGCCCAACGATGTACTCTAAGCGTTGACACAGACCCTGTAGAAAATTCTCATCATCGACATTCAGATACTCATGAAAAAAGCTCTCGAACTCGAAGAGCCAGCCTTGTTCCAAAAAGCACACATCGATAAATTGCAGAGCGGTATACCAGGGTCGCGCTACGGTTCGATTTCTCAGCGCCTGACGCATGTTCGTACCGATTTCTTTCAAAATTGGCAAAGCGGTTTTCGCGTCGGCGGCATTGAAAGACGTGAGCGCCGCGACTGCATTGGGAATGTCACCAGCCTTTGAAGCATTCTCAACGGCATAATGAAATGCAACGCCATTTTTGGCGACGCTTGCGATAATGGCTTTAATACTTAAGGCTGTTATTAATGCGTCATAGGCGCGAGTTGCCGCTTCCTTCAAAGCGCTTTCATCATTAGGAATGCGCTCCAAGGCTTGGCGCGCATAATCGACTTGGAAAGTCAGCTCCGGGTCTGTCGAGTATTTTCCGCGTAAATCAGCCAAGCTCTTATTCAGAGAATCTCGTAATCCCTTGCGACTGATACCGAATTTGATGCCGACCCGGAAGATCGTATCCAACAGCTGCGAGGTAGTTTGCAACAATACTTGAAGTGATTCAGTACTTCCCCAGGGGTTGCTCTTGAAAATTCCGTTTAGAGTTTCTAATAGCCTTACCAGACTCATTTCGACCTGCTGAGCGTTAAGCCACGATAACGGAAGGTTGCGTAATATAACTTCTAGGCCTCGCAGCGCCGGTTGATTCAGCATGCCTTTCCCAGACAAAGCTGTAATCATGATGTTTGTCCACCTATCATAAATTTTTTTATCAGGAATCGCTGCTAACGGCGCTATTTCTTGCGAGTGTCCCAAATTGTCGCTGCCAGTTAGATTATTGGCCGCCGTGAGTATCTTCAACGCTAACGCACATAAAGTTTCTTTTTGCTCGTCAGAAGTGTGTGAATGCCAACAATAAGCTAAATGGCGAGTATTTTTGATTTCGTGCTGCTGCTTTACGACAGCATCCTCAACGGAGGTGAGTGGCAGTTCATTTGTAAAGTAACGTGAAGTAATGACTTCCGCCTGACGGAACTGGATATCTTTCAATATAGCAGTGGCCTCGTCTGATCCGTATTGCTCGGCCTTTTCAAAGTCTTTACGCGCTAGACATCTTAAATACGATAAATTTCTCTCATTTGGAATGTTCTCTCCAAGCTTAAAATAGGCTTGAATTAATTGAGATTGGATATTTTCTAGCTTGGATGGATCAAACGTTGATACAATTTCCCCACGCTTCAAATAAGCTCTAGCTAATCCAGCTTGGATATCTTTTGCACCAGCCTCAGAAGCGCTGTTAAAAGCGTTTATCGCCGCTGTATAGCTTATCCACACCTCATCGATCTGGCTCCTCTGGCACCTATCGGCATCTTCTAAAGCCTGCCAAGCAGCGTTAACCTCTCTTGATGCGGACGCATGCCCTTGCGACTGCAATGTCGAGGAAAGGGGTACTGACGGAGAATGAATGGAGCAAATAGGAGGTAACATACTTTTATGTGGGCACCTTTCGGTTTGCTTCGTGAGCCCATCTCCTTAAATATTAGTGCCCTTGCACCTTGAATCAACAATATACTTATGTAGCTTATACGGGTATTTTTCGGTCTGCTATAGGATTTCTTCAGTGAGGCTCTCCAGGAGATAGACTAAATTTATGCCGCTCACTGCGATGTGAATAGTTTTGTGTTGCAATTCAATTCTTGACGTATGCTTAAATATCGAGAAAGTGCAAAAATGGAGCAAGTTACTTATCTACTCTCACTGGAAACGTTTTTGCTCGCAAACAAGACCGGCGTACTGGCAGACCATCAGCGATACATTGTTGAAGAATTGATGACGCAGTTTTACGGAAAGTTGCTGGAAGAGCTAATATGTTAAATTAAGGAGTGGGGGAGGTAACTGAGCAAATTTTTGTCAATGGCATCTCGCAAAGTCTTATAAATACTAGGTAGGTTTCTACCAAACTGTTGACAATTATTTTCTATAGTTCTTTGATTTATAAGGAAAAAATGCATTTTCCGTCTCGGATTGTGATTTCAATCGTCTTGGGTCTGGGTTAAAAAGTTACCGTATTGGTATCTACAACTACCAACGCCCCATCGTAGCGAAGAGTAGCCTAGCGGTTTTTGTTCTACAAAACTTCCAAAAAACTCCCTGAATACTTGTAATATATACTTAGTTTTTTTGTATTTGTAGAACACAATATAGCTTAACTTAATGATATTTAAAGAAATTTATCAGGGCTTTTAATCCGTTGAGCAGAAACTCAGCCCATGCACAGCCTACCGATAATCAACCTGAAAATAATGTAATGGTGGCTTGCTTTTCGATTGAATCTCATTCATGAGTCCAAATTAGACAAATCAGATTGCTCAACAAAGATATTTTCTGCCTAAAATTGGAGTTAATTTTTAAGTTATTTTTATCTTTATGAGGATTAAGGCTAAGGTACAAAATTGTAAAATTTCAAAATCCGTTGTAAAGTTTGGATTCAAAATCCCGCAAACCCTTATGTGGTGGGGTGACCGACGGGACTTGAACCCGCGACAACTGGAATCACAATCCGAGACGGAAAATGTATTTTTTCCTTATAAATCAATAGATTAGAGAAAATAATTGTCAACAGTTTGGCAGAAACCCATCTAGTATTTATAAGGATTTGCGAGTTGCCGTTGACAAAATTTTACTTGTCTTTCTTTCTATAAAACTATCTATATAAGTTGGCCCGAATCAAATAAACAGGGATCATATCAAGATAAATATAACTTACATTAGATAAAAATCTCGGAATGATTTTAGTTAAATCCAACATTCACACTGTAGTGAAAGGCTCTCACGGGCCTTTCACTACGCCCTGTTAACACCCTACGTTAATTCAGTCTATCTCAAGCTAAATCTGACAATACAACTCCATCATTGGCGCCCCTCTGCGTCAACAGCGCTCGATTTACCTCACTTAAGCCTTCCACGCCTTCTATTAATGCACCCTCCACTGTTAACCCAGCATGCGGTGACATCCAGATCAGACGAACCCACTCTTCATCCCCCTCTCTTATTGACCACTGACGAACTATCTTATCGCCACTGCCAGTCAACAGATAGGAACCCTCCGGCATCGCTTTCCAGGCTACGCTATAGACAGTCCCTCTAAACTCTTGAATCACCCTTAGACAATCACCTGAAGCAACCTCCCACAGACGCACCGTATCGTCCCAACTTCCCGAAGCGATCTGTAAACCGCTCGGCGAATACACCACGCTAGTAACAAAGTGAGTATGTCCTTCTAAAATGTGGCCAGACACTCCGCTTTCCACGTCCCACAGACGTACCGTACTATCCCATCCCCCCGAGGCAAGCTGCGAGCCGCCCGGCGAATACACCACGCTAGTAACAGAAGCGATATGTCCTTCTAAGGTGTGCACTGCCATTCCGCTTTCCGCGCTCCACAGACGCACTGTATTGTCAAAACTCCCCGAGGCGATCTGCGAACCGCTCGGCGAATACGCCACACTAGTAACGCCCTTGGTATGTCCTTCTAAGGTGTGACCAGCTAATCCGCTTTCCGTATCCCACAGACGCACCATCTTGTCATTACTCGCCGATGCGATCTGCGAGCCGCCCGGCGAATACGCCACACTAGTAACGCCCTTGGTATGTCCTTCTAAGGTGTGCGCTGCCACTCCGCTTTCCGCGCTCCATAGACGCACTGTAGTGTCCTCACTCCCTGAAGCGATCTGCGAGCCGCTCGGCGAATACACCACGCTCGTAACAGGGGCGGTATGTCCGCCTAAGGTGTGGACAGACGCGCTGCTTTCCGTGTCCCACAGACGCACCGTCTTGTCCCAACTCCCCGAGGCAAGCTGCAAGCCGCTCGGCGAATACACCACGCTCGTAACCCAGTCGGTATGCCCCTCTAAGGTATGACCAGCTGCGCCGCTTGGCGTACCCCACAGACGCACCGTTTTGTCCCTACTGCTCGAGGCGACCTGCAAGCCATTTGGCGAATACATCACGCTAGTAACCCAGTCGGTATGTCCTTTTAAGGTATGCACTGCCGCGCCGCTTTCCGTGTCCCACAGGCGCACCGTTTTGTCCGCACTCCCCGAGGCGATCTGCGAACCGCTCAGCGAATACACAACACTAGTAACACCTAAGGTATGTCCCTCTAAGGTGTACGCAACTACCCCACTTTGCGCATTCCACAGTCGCACCGTCTTGTCATCACTTCCCGAGGCGATCTGCGAGCCGTTCGGCGAATACATTACGCTCCTGACAGAGTCTATATGCCCTTCTAAGGTGTAGATTTTTTCCCAATTCGAGGTCAAATAGATGCTGATTGTGCCG
Source organism: Mycoavidus cysteinexigens (assembly GCF_003966915.1). NCBI lineage: Bacteria > Pseudomonadati > Pseudomonadota > Betaproteobacteria > Burkholderiales > Burkholderiaceae > Mycoavidus > Mycoavidus cysteinexigens. The sequence goes on along the minus strand of NZ_AP018150.1, from coordinate 355,913 downwards.
TTATAAAGCCCTACCGCACAGTTGTTCCCATCCGGAGAATACGCGCAGGAAATCGCTTCGCTCTCTTCCTGGAGATAAGCCCATTCGCCAAACTGCACCCCAGCCATCTTGGCTGCGCTTAAATCCGCATCGCGAAGCCAACTATTCCTAAAATTGACCTGCCTTAAATCCGCCCCTTGCAACTGCGCTGAATCGAATACCCCAAAGCTCAGATCTGCCCCGGGTATCTGGACGCCTTTTAAATCCGCTTCATGGAACTGCACTCCAGCTTTAATCAGGATCGTGATTGCATTCGCCGCAGCCATACTCACGCTATTCTGGCGCGTTGACGCTTTGATCCACGCCAGCAGCGGTTTCAGCAACCCTCCATTTTGTTGCACTCGCTCGACCAAAAACCGCTGGATTGCTAAATCCTCCACAACATTGAAGGTATTCAATAAGGCCGTAGCATCCACTTGAACAGAAGGGCTGAGCCCTTCCCATAACACCCGCACCTGTTCTACCCAGTTTAATGGCGTAGAACGATTCGATGACTCCGATCCCGGGAAGTTTTCTAGCTCTTCCCATATCGCACGCGCCACTAAATAATCCTGGATTGATTTATGAATAAAGCGATATTGCTGTTGCTGGCGAGTCAACAAAGCGCTAAAACGCAGTAAATTCTTTGCCTCATCCTTATTGCTCAGAAATGTCTTATATCGTTTATCCTGCAGCTTCCCTAGGCTAGCAATCGGGGAATATTCCGCTACCGTGGTTTGGGCCTTTGACATCTCCAGCGCAAACTGAGTATTAAATGTTTGGCTATGCTCAATAAAGCCTTCATCTTTTAAACCGCGGAAAGCCTTCTGCTCCGTCTCCATCAATTTAGACTGAATCGCATCTAAACGCGCTAACGAACGCTCAAACCACGTTTGCACAAACTGCTCATAGAGTTTGATTCGGGTTAAAGCCCTTTGAGCGGGCCGAGGTTTTTCTAATGTAGGCAACACGCTTAAGGCCATTTTGAGTAAAAAGGGCGTGCCCAATAATTCTTTCACATTTGGAATCTGCGCCAATCTGTCTTGATAGTCTTCAGCGCTCCATTGAGCTTGCGTATGCTTAACATATTGATGAATATAGGTTTCGACCGACTGTTCTGAAAACGGTGCGAGCTGATACTCCAGCAGCACACGGGAACGACCTCGCGGTTGCAGATGGTTTTTATAGCCGTCCGTTAAATACTCAGGCCGACAACTCAGTAAGATTTTTGCTTGCCATTGATCTAGTTTTTCATCCGCGTATAAATTTCGTTGTTCCGCAGGAATTTCATCATAGCCATCTAAGATTAAAATAAAGCTTTGACTTGCCCGCAACGCGTCGATCTGCTCTGGCGAAAAACCGCATTTATCCGATAAATACTGGCCGATCAAGTTCTTGTTGGGCCTATCTATAGTCGGCAAAGAGATATACAGTGGGATCGGTCGCTCGCCTGAAGCTTTACTATAGTCTTGCCATAAGCGGCGTGCTAAATGGCGATTAAAAGTCGATTTACCTGACCCCGCTTCACCGCACAACAACAGCACCTGAGTTTTCTGTCCAGAATCATTACCTTGCGTTAAAAAGGCCGTTACCGCTTCGTCTAAATCGAAAAGGGTGTCTTTATCTGTGAGGGTCGTCGCCTGTGGCGCGACATACATCGCCAGCCCGTCCTGAATTTCTCCAGGTTCTTCCCATGCGGTGAAATATTCTTCTTCGATATTGCGGCCTAAGATGGCCAACGGTTCTTTCTTCCAGCGTAGCTCTAGCGCTTGCTGCTCTTTAAAACGATCTAGATAGGCGGTTTTTAATTCGCCAACAGCGGTATGCATTTCTTGGATTTGAGGCAGAAGCTCTTTATCCGGTGAGTAATAATGCACGTTGACCGTGTTATTCTTGCCATGGACTGGAGCATTAATCGTACCTTGGCAGTTTTGTACGACAATCTTTCCTTCGAGATTATCCGCTTGAGCCGTTTGTCCCTCAGCACGTAAAAATTGGCTGCGCTGAGAATTAACAGTCCTCAACAAATCTTGCGCTTTGGGATGCTTCGGCTCTAACTTATGGGCTTCATCCGCGTATTCTTGGGCTTGCTGATAGGCATCTTTAGCCTCAGTGGTGCGATGCTGCCTTTCCAGCAAGTCAGCATAATCAAGAGTAATAACCGCCAAGGTTCGATATACTTTTGATTTTTTAGGGTTGATCCGCTGTGCTTCTTGGCCCATCGCCAGCGCTTGCCGGAATTGCTCTTCCGCTTTAGTCTCATTCCCTTGCTTTTGATACGCTAGCGCTTGCTGATGATAATCATCGGCCACTTTTCGGGTCGCTGTGGTACTCCTAAATGTGTTCCCGAGCGCACGTCCTATGTGTTCCATTTCTTTTCCTTAGCTTATTTTTCTTAGGCGGGAGTGTAGCAAAAGTCTTTTTGCGCTAAGTGTCATCTTGAGTGCAGTGTAGTGAAACGCCCACCCGCTGAGGCGGGCTAGCTTTTTTTTCACCATGCATAAAATTGCAGGTTGACACGTTTTCAGTTGCAGGGTGTTACAGCTCTATGGCATTTCTTTGTATGAATGCTGTAGCTGCCTATAAAAATCTTTCAATCCAAGCGCCTGTTCACGCCATTGCCAGCAGACACTGGCGTTATAGACATTGACTTCGGCCAGTTCAGCAATCGAAATGCCGGTGGGTCTTCGGTCAAGCTCGGGAAGCCTGTCGCCGGATTAAGCGTCTTGGATTGTGATTCCAATCGTCTTGGGTCTGGGTTAAAAAGTTACCGTATTGGCATCTACAACTACCAACGCCCCATCGTGGCGAAGAGTAGCCTAGCGGTTTTTGTTCTACAAAACTTCCAAAAAACTCCCTGAATATTTGTAATATATACTTGGTTTTTTTGTATTTGTAAAACACGATATAGCTTAACTTAATAATATTTAAAGAAATTTATCAGGGCTTTTAATCCGTTGAACAGAAACTCGGCCCATGCATAGCCTACCGATAATCGACCTGAAAATAATGGTGGCTTGCTTTTCGATTGAATCTCATTAATGAGTCCAACTTGGACAAATCAGATTTGCCCAACAAAACTATTTGCCGCATAAAATTTCAGTTGATTTTTAAATTGTTTTTATCTTAGTGAAGAGGTATGCTGAGCGACTATCCAGCCCACGTGACTGTGGCCAAAAAACTACTAATCCACCTGAAATGAAGAAGACTAGCCATTATTTTCTGTTCCGCAAACCCAGATGACATCAAGGCGAAATAAGGGTTTGCAGATTATATTTTTCTCTTGATTGCGGAACAGATTTTTGAATAAGTAGCTGATATTTATAGATTTACCGACAGATTACAAATCAACTGCTCTACCAGATGAGCTAAGCCGGCAAGGCCCGTAGTATAACGCATCGCAGACAATTTGGGAGATTAATTTGTTCCGCAATTCTGCTCTACCTCGTAGGCGTCACTAGCTTACCTTTACGGTGCCGAACATATCTTTGCGTCATGAGCCTATCCGAATTTTTATGTGCAGACGCACCACATCATTTAGCGTTGCCCATTCTCAAGCTAAGCTAAATGATGCGTCTTGGTTTGCATCAGTCCGACCGATTACAAACCTTCGAATTATTTCTTTTCAATTTCTTGGGTTGCTGAGTCAGATACCGGCCTTAAAAAGGAACTCGAACCAAAGACAGTCGTGCTTTTGTTATTATTACCCGTTATCACACTATTGGCAGCCCCCCCCGAAAACTGAAACACAAATTTCCCCCCTCTTTGAGAGAGCGGGCCAATTGCAGACAAAGCAGCAGCTAGATCCTGAGAGGTCTGCTGTTGGCTTGCTGCAAATAATTGCGGATCTAAGATTTCAGGGTTGAGATGCACGACGCTCGTATTATCTGAGCCTCCTACCAGTGCATTGGCCACGCCGCCTGCTATTTGCATCAGCGTTCCCTCATTTTCCTCTGGCGGTAATTGCGTGCGCTGCCTCATTTCAAGCTCAAACAGCTGTGGCAAGATGCTGTGCTTCATCTCTGCAAGCTGCTCAGAAATTTGCCGAACCCTCTCATTAGAGACAAAAAATACCGTCGCTATATCATCTAAACCAAAATACTTGTTCCCAACCGATGCCGCTTGCCCGTGCATTGCTTTATACATCGCAAGCGCGCCCTTTATTTCCCCGGTTTCTTCTAGACTCTTTAGATACTGCTCTTTCTGCTCTTTCAGATCCGTCGGCAAAGTGGTTAATGATGCAAGGTCAGGTAACGGTTCTTGTGCCTGTTGCTGCTCTAAAATGCTTAGTATTTGCTGCATTTTCCGCTCCAACACGCTTTGCGTTTGCTGCATCTGCTTTTCTAATATATCTTGCATTTTCTGCTCTAGACCAGGCAGATACTCTAACATCTGGCTAATCCCTTCTAACTTAACGGGCACCTGTTTCTGACGAGCGTTCTCTCGTACTTCATCTAACAATTGCGTCCCGAGCGGTTCCCGCCAGAGTGGCAACCAAGCCGGTATGTAATCTTGCCCGCCGATTGACTGAGCTTGGTCTAAGTGCTGCAAACTCAACTGCGCCATCTGCATAACGCGCTCGTGCTTGCCCCACTGCGGATCTTGTGTGAGACTTTCTAAAAATTGTTTAGCCTCTTTTTGCACTTCGCCCTCGCTCGTGCGCGCGACCCGTTCTAACCGTTGGCATAAACCTTGTAAGAATTTTTCATTGTGACTGTAGCGAGGCAGATGTGCCAGCTTCTCCAGTGCCACAAATTGATTTTCCTCCAGCAATAAATCTGCAAAGCGCAGTGCCGCATACCAGCCGTGCGGACGATTGAGTTGTTGCAATCCTGAACTGACTGATTCATATTCCTTCTGCAAGGCTTCAACGGTGATTTTAGCTGCATCGCCGAGTTGGGCCAGTGACAGCGCAGCCTCGCGCACGCCAATAAAGGCTTCTTCAAACCGGCTAAATGAGCTTTCCAATTTTTCAACGTCCAGACTCTTAACTGCAGACGCGATATTTAGAACTCCCCTTCCTACATTAAAGGTGTGGCGCAGTATGCATTCCCATATCGCCTCATTGTTTGGAATATGGACTAACGCCTGGCGCGCATAGCGCGCTTGCCAAGCCAGCTCCGGATCAGAATGACCGATTAATCCATCCAGCGTGGCATAAAGCGGCGCCTGAACTCCTTCCCTATCAATTCCACTCACACCTAAGTATGTCATTGCATCAAGTAGTTGCGAAACCCCACACAGCAAGGTTTGACATTGGAGCAGATTATTTTCTTTATGAACTTTATCCAAACGTGCGTGAAGCAATTTGAGCACGTCCACCAAATCACCCGATCGGACGTGATTGAATAAGGCTGTTGGGCGGTCCCGAATAATTACCGCCAGTCCTTGGGCAACCGATACATCCAGTAAAATCGCTTGATTTGCAGAAAGCGCGTTCACCATTTGGCTGAGTAACTGCTGGTATAGCTCTGGATCAGCAATCGCGGCAAGCGGGACGATTTCTCGGATTAAGTCAAAGTAACCTTTTGCATTGGTCCGGGAAAATGCTTCTAATATATCGCGGGCGAGCTGTTTAAACTGTTTTTCTTGCGCCTCAGAAAGATAGCCTTCTTGTAAACACCAGGCTAAGTGTCGGGTATCGATCAGCTGAGCGACTTCGGTAATAGGAGGATAAACTTGGCCAGGTGCAGGCTTAGATGAGTTCTGAACTGGCTTAAAAAAGCTCGTAATGGATTGCGGCTGGGATGAAAACCGTTGTTTGATCGCTTCATTGACTCTTACGGCTGCGCGCCAAGGACTTGGTGTCTCCGGCAACTTTAACTCGGCTATTTTCTCCCGCGCTTCATTCTCACGTGCATTGTAAGGCTCGAGAGTCGCTTTTTTATAACTTGCATGGGCTCGCTTGAATAAAGTGTGGGCGCATGCAAGATCTTCTCTCATAGAGAGCCGACCACGCTCTTGATGAAGATCTCCTCGCTCCAGGTAAACGGTCGCAATCGCGGCTTCAATTGCTTGATTAGTTGGGGCTGCTTTCTTCAATTCACTTTTGGCTAAATTGAACTGATTAAGCGCGAGATCAAACTCTTGCTTCTCCCGATGCTCACGAGCGGCTTTTAGATAATGTTCGCCTCTTTGCAAAGCAACCGTAGACTCAACCTTCCCCCAACCAATCATTTTATTACCCCTATACTTAAATTATTTAATATCCCTTTGTCACTTCTTTGGGACGGGCAGCAGTGCCCTCAGTCCCTCACTACCCTAAATTAGTAGGATTCGCGCCGGGAGTTGTGTCAGAAACATTACTCCGACCCCATATCGTCGTAGTCTTATTATTTTCGCCAGATGTTGTAATATTCGCGGCGCCAGTTGAAAATTGGACCACCGTTCTGCCTCCTTTCCCAGCACGTACCTTAGGCAGCGCTGCCATTATCATCTCCAAAGTGGGCTGTTGTTTTATAGTCTCCGCTAACAACTGATGATCCCTTTCTGTTGGGTTGAAATGCAGATGGGTTTCATGCCCCGAACCATCTACTGTTTGGCCAGCCAAGCCAGCTGCAACTTGGATCACTACTTCATCTCGCTCTACGCCCACATTTTGCAAGGATGATAATTTTTGCTCCGCCTCAAGCGCTCCATATTGCAAAGCGGCTTCATAATTAGTGCGCGCCTCATCAACTCTACGCAGATTGCATAAAATATCGCCACTCACTAAATATGCTTGAGCAAGTTGAGCTTTAATCTGATGTTCTTCGGCGGAAGGACGTACTTTATTCTGAGTAAGCGCATCGCCAAAACTTTTTTTCATCACATCCAATGAACGCAGCGCATTTTCATAATCTCCGCTTTTTAGGCAATTCTGCGCAATATTGAAGGCCTGCCTGCCATTCGCGATAGGATCCAAGATCGTGCTGACCTGGCTTTGAGTCGTTGCGGTGGCTACTCTTGATGTAGGATACATAGTATAAATTTCCTTATCTTTGTTAATTAATTATAAAAGTACATTTAACTTGCCTCTAAAGACCTTTTAGAAACAGATTTTACTTATCAACATTCTTACTTTACTGCGCCTTAGAGCCTCAACATCATACCGCCAAAGTTGAGTCCGCACAATTACTCAAAATTTGCTTAGGAAAATCCATGCTTAGCGCGTTTTATAAGCCTTAGAAGCTCATAATTTGGTGATTATTCGGCAGCAAAAAACAGCCTATCATTTTCAATTGATGTGCACGACGGACAAATGCGCCTTACTTAACAAGCTTAAGGTGTGGCCGCCCGCTTTTCTTCTTGCCACTGCTCTCCCTTGGTTTTTCCTGAACTAAACTTGCACCGGGTGGTAGTTCGTTCGACACAACGGATAAATCAGCACTTCCCGTACTAGGCGCACCGGCTGTCTGCTCCGCTGAGGACGCCTCTAGCGGGAAAGCCATGCCCTGGCCATTTTCCAATGCGTAAATCGCCAGCACATTATCAACGGGTATTTCTATCTTATGCGCACGGCCGGAGAAGCGAGCGTTGAACTCAATCCAATCATTGCGCATGAGCAAGCCTTCTGTTGCGCTAAAACTGATATTGAGCACAATTTTACCGTCACGGACAAATTCACGCGGAACCTGAACGTGATTATCCACGCTCACCACGACATGCGGCGTGTAACTATTGTCGGTGCACCACTCATACAGGGCACGCAGTAGATAAGGTTTCGTTGATATAGCTTGCTGCATTTAACATCCTTGAAATCGTCAGTGCGTCTGCTCTAGCAAAACGCACTGGGACTATATACATACGCTGTAATACTATCGCTGGATTAACGACGCATTACCTTTTCAGAAGGGGTCAAGGCTTCAATAAAGGCGGGGCGACTAAAAATCCGCTCAGCGTACTTCATTAGTGGCGCTGTATTCTTTGAGAGCTCAATGCCAAAATAATCAAGCCGCCATAGCAATGGCGCAATTGCTACGTCCAACATTGAAAACTCTTCGCCTAGCATGTATTTGTTTTTAACAAAAATCGGCGCTAATTGGGTCAACCGATCACGAATGGCATGACGTGCTTTTTCATGAATTTTTTCGGTTGAGCGGCCTTTAGCGGTCTCAAGCGTGATCACATGCACGAACAATTCTTTTTCAAAGTTGAATAGAAAAAGACGAGCGCGCGCGCGCTGTGCTGGATCCGATGGCATAAGCTGCGGGTGCGGGAACCGCTCATCAATATATTCATTGATGATATTTGATTCATATAAAATCAGGTCACGTTCCACTAAAATTGGAACTTGGCCGTATGGATTCATTACTGCAATATCTTCCGGTTTATTGAAAAGATCAACATCACGGATTTCAAAATCCATTCCTTTTTCAAATAAAACCACCCGGCAACGCTGGGAAAACGGACACGTCGCGCCGGAATATAAAATCATCATTTTTTACTTTCCTTAAAAAACCAAAGGGCGGCACTGCTACCCATTTACGTCACTTTTCGCCCCTGCGAAAAGTTTAAACCATACAACTTGATTATGACTATTTTAAGTCATGATAAATTCACTTTGAGCCAGCGTAAGTTGATCACGCAATGGCTATTTAACGTCTTTCCAATAGTTTACATTCAAGCGCCAAGCGAAAAGGCTGAGCACGCTCAAAAACAATATAACCCATACGCCAAGCCGCCTACGCTGCTGTTGCACAGGCTCCGCCATCCAACTTAAATAGGCGACCAAATCAGCCACGGCTGAATCATAATCGATGGCAGATAAAGTGCCCGAGGTGAGTTGCCGATAACCAGAAAACTCTAAGATAGTATCAGGTACGCTACTTTCCTCTTGGCTTTGCAGTACGCGCTGGCCTTGTAGCCGCCACAATACATGCGGCATCGCAACGTTCTCAAAGAGCCGATTGTTCCAGCCCGTAGGCCGACTATCATCCCGGTAAAAATTTCTTAAATAGGTATATAGCCAATCACGCCCACGCGCACGAGCGATCAAGGATAAGTCCGGCGCATCCGTGCCAAACCACGCTTTAGCATCGTCTACACGCATGGCGATATGCATCATATTGCCCACTTTATCCGTGGTGAAGAGTAAATTGCTTTCAACCTCTGGTGCGGAAATACCAATATCCCGCAACCGACTATAGCGCATTTGGTTCGCACTATGGCAATTTAAGCAGTAGTTGACAAAAAGCCGAGCGCCACGCTGTAAAGCCGCTAGGTCCCGGGTGCGATCTGGGGCTCGATCAAGCGGGATGGTTTGCTCATTTGCCATAACTGAAGTCACGGCAATCACAGCCAATACCAATATTGAGACCAATGTTTTCATTTAAATTTGCCTTTTTTAACGACTTACTCACGCTTTACGTGAAAAAGTGACACGCTCTGGCACAGGTTTAAATACACCACGCTGGCTCCAATAAGGCATGCTGAAGAAAAAGGCAAAATACAGCAGCGTACAGATTTGCGAAGTCACGTTGGCCACTGGCGACGGCGGCTTAGTGCCAAGCACTGCCAAGATTAAAAATACAAAGACAAATAGCGTATACAAAATTTTATGGAAAAACGGCCGATAGCGGATCGACCTTGCCGGACTACGGTCTAGCCAGGGCAAAAAGAACAGGGTAATCACTGCTCCACCCATGATGACCACCCCCCAAAACTTCGCTTCCGTTATCCTCATGGCGGCAATCACCAGCGCTGAGGCAACTGCTGATATTGCTCTATATTTGAGTGTACGAGCCCGCAACACGCCGCATACCCCAATTAGGCCAAGCACGATCATTAAGATTAATTTGAAATCGTCTGTGGTAGCGCGCAGCATTGAATAAAATGCGGTGAAATACCAAACTGGGGCGATTTCAGTCGGCGTTTTTAATGAATCAGCCGGTATAAAATTATTGGCTTCAAGAAAATAGCCGCCCATTTCCGGCGCGAAGAAAACAATCGCGCTAAAAATCATCAAAAAGATCGACACGCCCATTAAATCATGGACTGTGTAGTATGGATGAAACGGCACTCCATCCAGCGGCACGCCATGCTCATCTTTCTTGTCTTTGATTTCAATGCCGTCTGGGTTATTCGAACCCACTTGGTGCAACGCCACCAAATGCAAAGCAACCAGCAGCAACAGCACGAGTGGAATCGCGATCACATGAAAAGCGAAGAAGCGATTCAACGTTGCATCACTCACCACATAATCGCCGCGAATCCACAGCGCCAGATCGGGGCCGATCCATGGAATCGCCGAAAAAAGGTTCACAATAACCTGTGCCCCCCAATACGACATCTGTCCCCACGGCAAAAGATAGCCAAAAAACGCTTCAGCCATCAAACATAAAAAGATCAGACAACCCAAAATCCAAACTAATTCGCGCGGCTTACGGTATGAGCCATATAAAAGCCCGCGAAACATATGCAAATAAAGTACAACAAAAAACATCGATGCACCCGTCGAGTGCATATAGCGAATCAACCAACCCCATGGCACTTCGCGCATAATGTATTCAACTGAAGTAAATGCAAGCTCGGCGGCCGGCTTGTAATTCATCGTCAAAAAGATGCCGGTCACGATCTGGATCACCAACACCAGCAACGCGAGCGAGCCAAAGAAATACCAAAAGTTAAAATTCTTTGGCGCGTAGTATTCCGATAAGTGATTTTTCCAAAGAGCTGTCAACGGAAAACGACGGTCGATCCAACCTAAGAGGCCACTGCCTTCGCCTGAAGTTTCAGAAGTGGATTGGACTGCTTGCTTGGAATCATGCTTGGTCATTTAGGCTTCTCCTTTTTCGTCTTTCCCAATCACAATGCGAGACTCTGAGAGAAACATATAAGGAGGCACATCCAGGTTTTGCGGAGCGGGTTTGTTTTTAAACACGCGGCCCGCAAGATCAAAAGTGGAGCCATGGCAAGGACAGAACCAGCCACCGGGCCAGTCGTGAGGCAGGCTGGGCTGCGGCCCGGTTTGAAAACGCGGCACCGGAGAGCATCCCAAGTGCGTGCAGATACCAATTAAAACCAGGATATTAGGATGCTCAACTCGCGCTCTATATTTATTTTTGCAGTAATCGGGCAGGGGTATTGAGAAAGGGTTGTGCGTGTCAGGGTCGGCAATCATCGCGTCAGCTTTATCCACATCCGCCAACATCTCATCGCTACGATTGATAATCCATACCGGTTTGCCACGCCAAGCGACCGTCATCACTTCACCCGTTTGCAAGTGACTAATATCCGCCTCGACCGGCGCTCCAGCCGCTTTAGCCCGCTCAGAGGGCGCCAAGGACCCCACCAAAGGCGCCACCGCCGTTATTCCCCCTATGCCGCCTACGACTGAAGTCGCAATCAGCCAATGTCGGCGACTGCTATCCACCGTCTTTTGTTGTTTGTCTCGCATGATGTACCCCCGTTTTTTAGGCCGGATTCTGCTTCTTCTTTTATTATACCAATCAGCTTAAGCAAGAACATGCCGAATATGGCTGTGCTTAAACTGGATTATCAATATCTATGAAAAAATGTTCAAGCTTAAAAACGCTCGCCAAATGCGTGCCCAGTGCTTGCACGCCATAACGTTCTGTCGCGTGATGGCCCGCCGCTAAATAGGCAACGCCGCTTTCGCGTGCTAAATGCGTGGTGGACTCAGAGACTTCGCCACTCAAATATAGATCGGCGCCAGCCTCAATCGCATCGTTAAACAAACCCTGCGCCGCTCCCGTGCACCACGCCACGCGGCTTACCTTCTGCTGGGCCTCGCCCAACGCCAGTGGTGGGCGGCCGAGCTGATGGTCGACCTGCGCCGTAATCTCCGCCAAAGTAAGGGGGGTTGGCAAAGTCGCCAGCCAGCCTAACTCATTGGCCCCAAAATGCCCATCTGCCACCCAACCTAAGCGAGCCCCTAACTGAGCATTGTTGCCTAGCTCACGATGGGCATCAAGCGGTAGATGATAAGCCAATAGATTAATGTCATGGGCCAATAGCAAACGCAAGCGCCGGTATTTCCAACCCGTGATCGGCAATGCTTCATTTTTCCAGAAAAACCCATGATGCACCAAAACTGCATCCGCGCCCCAAGCCAGTGCGGCCTCAAGTAAAGCCAACGAGGCCGTAACGCCGGTAGCCAGCTTGTTAATCTGTTGGCGGCCTTCAATCTGCAACCCATTCGGGCAGTAATCTTGAAAACCATCGACCGCCAATAGCCGCTTCAAGTACAATTCAAGTTCAATTCTATCCATATTAGCCCTAATTTCTGCCCATGCTTAAACGTTTCTGGCTTCTCTTTGCGCAAGCAGTGACTCTGCTTTTGGCGCTGTTGTTTATTGTCGCCACCTTAAAGCCAGAATGGCTACAAAGGCAAGGGGCATTTAGCCCAACGCCAGCCTCGTCGATTGTCGCCTTGCGTGAAACTGCGCCCACCGGTCGTCCCCGTGACAAATCGGAGTGGTCTTATGCGGATGCTGCACAAAAAGCCATGCCAGCCGTGGTGAATATCTTTTCAAGCGCAGACACGTCTCCCACTAAAGACCCACGCATGGAAGATCCGCTGTTTCGTTATTTTTTCGGCGATAATGGCGGCCGGCGGCCCCAAGAACAACCCGCCTCGACTTTAGGCTCAGGCGTTATTGTCAGCTCAGAAGGGTATATTCTAACCAATGATCATGTGGTCGATGGCGCAGATGAAATCGAAATTGCGCTGGCGGATGGCCGTAATGCTCCAGCCAAAGTGATTGGCACGGATCCAGAAACCGACCTTGCCGTCTTAAAAGTTAATTTAGCGAATCTTCCAGCAATCACGCTGGGCCGGATGGAAGAAGCACGAGTGGGCGATGTGGTACTCGCCATTGGCAACCCCTTCGCAGTCGGACAAACTGTCACGATGGGAATTATTAGCGCGCTCGGGCGCAACCACCTGGGCATTAATACTTTTGAAAATTTCATTCAAACCGATGCGCCAATTAATCCGGGCAATTCTGGCGGCGCATTAGTCGATGCCAATGGTTATTTAATTGGCATTAATACTGCGATTTACTCAGCCTCGCGTAGCGGTGGTTCTTTGGGCATTGGTTTTGCAATTCCCGTCTCGACCGCGCGCAGTGTGCTTGAAAGCATTATTGCCACAGGCTCCGTGACGCGCGGCTGGATCGGCATCGAACCCCAAGATATTACGCCAGAAATTGCTGAATCATTTGATTTAGAGCGTAAATCCGGTGCCATTGTCGCGGGTGTGCTGCAAGGCGGCCCAGCCCATAAAGCTAATATCCGCCCAGGTGATATTCTGGTGAGCGTAAATAACACGCCGATAGAGGACACGACTCAATTGCTAGATGTCATTGCGCAGATTAAACCCGGCACTGAGGCAAAACTGCATATTGTGCGTAAAAACAAGCCATTAGATATTACGGTAGAAATTGGCAAGCGGCCTCTGCCACCTAAAAACGAACACGCCACGCAATAATCAGAGGAGCTCAGCCGCGGGCTTTTTTGCAACGACCAAGAAGCGCGCGGCGAGCAAGCCTATTTCGTAAAGGACAATGAGTGGCACCGCCAATAGAAATTGCGAAAGCACATCTGGCGGGGTCACAATAGCCGCAATAATAAAAGCGCCAACAATAATATAAGGCCTAATTTGCTTAAGCTTGCTTAAAGTCAGCACGCCCATGCGCACCAGCAGCACCACTACGATGGGTACTTCAAACGCGATGCCAAACGCTAAAAACAGGTTAAGCGCAAAACTTAGGTAATGGTCAATATCAGTTGCCATTTGCACCCCAAGCGGCTCGTTATAATGCGCCATGAGCCGAAAAATGGCTGGGAATACAAAGAAATACGCTAACGCCATCCCGCTTAAAAATAAGGCGTAACTACTCCCTACCAGCGGCATAACCAGCCTTTTCTCGTGCTGATATAGCCCAGGCGCGATAAACGCCCATAATTGGTAAAGCACAAACGGCAATGCGATAAGCAACGCAACCAACAACGTCACTTTAATCGGCACAAAAAATGAACCGGTCACATCTAGCACAATCATTTTGCCGTCTTCAGGCAGGTTAACCAGTAACGGGCGCACCAACAGTCGGAAAATATCCGGCGCCCAGTAAACCAGCCCAATAAATACAATGAATACCGCGGCCCCAGCCCGCATCACCCGACTGCGCAATTCGACCAGATGAGAAATAAATGTATCTTCGCCTGCTGGCGTCGGTTCAGGAGCGTTCACGCAAGTGTCAACCAAAAGGGGGGCGTTAGAAAGAGCGAGATAAATTTTTGGGTTTGTAACGCACCATACGCGCCGCAGCCGATTGCAGATGTGCTCGTTTACGGGCCGCGCGCTTGTACCAAACTGGCAAAACCGCTTGTTTAATGCGCCAGTTACTCCGTTTAGGCGAGGTTGCTGGCCGCCAACTAGAGGTAGAGGGCGAAATATTTTCTTCAATCGGGTTTTGCGCGGGAGATGACGTCACTGCATCATAGATAGCCTGCTCCTCCTGATGCACGCTATGCGCCAAATCAGCGTGCATTTTGCGCAGTTCTTCGACTTCAAGCTCTCGACTCACTTCGGCCTTTACATCGCTCATATAGCGCTGAGCACGCCCAAGCAAAGTCCCCACTGTGCGCGCAACCCGCGGCAGACGTTGCGGCCCAAGCACAATCAGCGCAACCACGCCGATGAGGGCTAACTTTGCCAGACCAAGATCGAACATATAAAATAAAGAGCCGCTTTACTTATCAATATAAATCGCGTTCTAGAGGCTTACTTTTTGCGTCAGATGGAGGGCTGTCAAGACCAGGTAAATTTTGTTGTTGGCTCTTAGCCGAAGCCTGTTCGCCGTTACGCATACCCTCTTTGAAACCCTTAATTGCGCTCCCCAGATCATGGCCGATATTGCGTAACTTTTTAGTACCAAAAACCAGCACAATAATCAAAAGGACAATAAACCAATGCAAAGGACTACCTAAACCTGTAAACATAATCATTTTCCTCTTACGTCGGTATGCTGCGCACAATCTGCGGATTTAACCCATACGCGACCATGGCCCAGGCCCACCAAGAATGTGTGCATGCAGATGATATACCTCTTGTCCCCCGCCTGGACCGGTATTAATCACCGTACGAAAACCGGTATCATCTCCAGTATAGCCAACTCCGAGCTGCGCCGCGAGCTGCGGCAATAATGTCATCATTCTACCGAGCAGCGGCGCTTCTTGCGGACCGCAAGCAGACAACGTTTCAATATGCTGACGCGGAATCACCAACACATGCACCGGCGCGGCCGGCCGGATATCATGGAAAGCATAAAACTCATTATCTTCATACACTTTATGACTGGGTATTTTACCGGCGGCAATTTTGCAAAAAAGACAATCGTCGTGACTCATAGCTTCCTAGAGTAAATCATACGTGTGTGAATACAGGATGGTCTTATCGGACTGAATTTTAGACAGGCTTACGATCATTTAAACGGAGCCAGCCTTTAATAAGCCGGTACACCACCCACAGCATACTACCCCACAGAATTAATTTGCCAATGAATATGCCATTAAATAACAGGCTCAGTATCAACAAACCCAAAGACCACCAAAAAGTGCGAATTTGCCAACTAAAATGACTGGCGTAGAAAGTACCGTTTGTATCGCTACGCTTAATGTAATTAATAATCACAGCAATCGCACCCGTCACGCCGATTACCAAGGAAAACGCATACAGCCCATACAGGACATGCGTCAAAGTCCGTAAACGGCGTTCCTGCTCCTGCGAGAGCACGCCACTTCCCGTAAACGCTAGCTCATTTCCAAATTGATCTTGACTCATGGTTCAGTTTTCCAAAGTTTGTAAATTTCCGCTACGAAAGCCAACAATTCAACATTAACCGTTACTCAGTATAGAAATTTATGCGTTATCGCTAGCCCGTGCAAGCGCTTTACGCAACGCTTTTTCGTCAAGCCCAGAGATTCCTTCACGACGCTCTAATTCAGCTAGCACCGCCGCTGGGCTCAAGCCAAAATGGGCGAGCATGACCAAACAATGGAACCATAAATCAGCCACTTCACCGATCAATTTTGCCGGCGCAGCGCCGTGCCGCTGATCTTTTGCCGCCATTACGACTTCCGTGGCTTCTTCGCCAATTTTTTTTAGGATCGCATCGTCGCCTTGCTGAAACAGACGGGCGATATAAGAGTGTTCTGCAGAGCTGGTTTTGCGTGTATTGATCAGGGCCGCTAAACGCGGCAAAACATCATTGGATTTGATCGCGTCGTTTTCAGACATTTAAACTTTTCTCCGGGGTCTTTAGCACAGGCTCAACCATCGACCAAACATAGTCATTTTGCGTCGCCTCTAATTTTTGAAAGAAGCACGAGTGGCGGCCTGTATGGCAGGCAATGCCTGCGACTTGTTCAACCTTAAGCAACAGCGCATCTTGATCGCAATCGAGCCGTAATTCGCGTACATATTGTATATGGCCCGACTCCTCTCCTTTCAGCCAGAGCTGCCCGCGTGAGCGCGACCAATAGACAGCACGGCCGGTTTCAGCAGTTTGCAGCAATGCCGTACGGTTCATCCAGGCAAACATCAGAATGTCATTACTGCCAATTTCCTGCACAATGACCGGCGCTAAACCACGCGCGTCCCATTTCACTGCTTCAAGCCAAGCCGCTTCCATTCATCGCCTTAAGGGGGTTATTCGCAGTCAGCCAAGCTCGCAACTTCAAGTTGGCGCTCATGATTTATTTAATGCTTAGATTCTTACCGAAATACCTTGGTCAGCCATAAAGCGCTTGGCGGCGCCAACGGTGGCTTGACCATAATGAAAAATACTGGCAGCCAGCACTGCGTCCGCATGACCCTGCGCGATGCCATCCACCAGATGTTGCAAACTCCCTACGCCACCTGAAGCAATCACCGGCACTGACACCGCATCGGAAATAGCGCGCGTAAGTTCAAGATCAAACCCAGCTTGGGTACCATCACGATCCATGCTGGTTAATAAAATTTCACCCGCACCCAGCTCGGCCATTTTACATGCCCAAGCTAACGCCTCGAATCCCGTTGCGCGACGACCACCATGCGTAAAGACCTCCCACCGGGGCGGTGCATTATCATCTGATACGCGTTTCGCATCGATCGCCACCACAATACACTGCGCACCATATTTTGCGCTCGCTTGCGCAACCAGTTGAGGATTCGCAATGGCGGCCGAATTAATGCTGACTTTATCCGCTCCGGCATTTAATAAGCGACGTATATCGGCCACCGTACGCACGCCGCCACCCACGGTTAACGGAATAAAAATCTGCTCGGCCACCGCTTCAATCACAGGCAAAATTAGGTCGCGCTCATCTGAGCTTGCGGTAATGTCTAAAAAAGTCAACTCATCTGCGCCCGCAGCGTCATAGCGACGGGCAATTTCAATCGGATCGCCGGCATCGCGCAAGGCCGCAAAATTAACCCCTTTAACTACACGGCCCGCGTTTACATCAAGGCATGGAATAATACGCTTAGGTAAAGCCATAGTAGAAAATTCAGCCTGTTAGTTTATCCGCCCGACTTTGTGCTGCCGCGAAATCTAGCTCACCGGTATAGATTGCGCGGCCGCAAATGACGCCTTCAATACCTTGATCTGCAACTGTGCACAGAGCTTCAATATCCGCTAAGCTCGCTAACCCGCCACTGGCGATCACTGGGATCTTGACCTTCTGCGCAATTTGCACCGTGGCCTCGAGATTGATCCCTTGCAACATACCATCCCGACCAATGTCTGTATAGATCAAAGCCTCGCAGCCATAATCCTCAAATTTGCGCGCCAGATCAAGGGCTTCGTGACCACTGAGTTTACTCCACCCATCGGTGGCCACTTTGCCGGCTTTTGCATCCAGACCAGCAATGATGTGACCATTAAATGCGCTGCATGCTTCGCGTAAAAAACCAGGGTTTTTAACTGCCGCGGTGCCAATAATCACATACGATAACCCGTCATCCAGATAGCGCTCGATAGTCCCAAGGTCGCGAATTCCGCCCCCTAGCTGAAGTGGGATCTCTTTACCCACTTCACGGATAATGGCCCGAATCGCCGCTTCATTCTTTGGCTTGCCCGCGAAAGCACCATTTAAATCAACCAAATGCAGACGGCGCGCACCTTGATCGACCCAATGGCGGGCCATTTTTGCCGGCTCGGTAGAAAACACCGTGGTTTGTTTCATATCGCCTTGTTTTAGGCGCACACACTGTCCGTCTTGCAGGTCGATGGCGGGGATCAATAACATAGCAATCTTAAGCAGATAAGGGTTTATGGGTTCCAATGAAGAAAATTGTAGTATAGCTGTAGCCCTGCAGCAGCACTTTTTTCTGGGTGAAATTGGGTAGCAAAAATATTATCACGCGCAACTGCAGAGGTAAAAGGCGCGCCGTAAATCGTTTCACCGATGGTGCACATTGGTTCAGCGGGCGCAACATAATAGCTATGAACAAAATAAAAAAAACTATGATCTGCAATGCCATTCCATAGCGGATGGGGCAAGGTCTGGCGCACTCGGTTCCAGCCCATATGGGGTACTTTAAAGCGCGAACCATCATCTTGTAAATCGCCGTCAAGCGCAAAGCGTACGACCTGACCGGGAAATAAGCCAAGGCCACGCGCATTGCCTTCCGCGCTCCAATCGAACAACATCTGCTCGCCGACGCAAATACCCAGCAGCGGTTTAGAGCCAGCAGCTTCTAACACGGCCTCAGTCAAGCCCGCCGCATGCAGGGCGTGCATACAATCAGGCATGGCGCCTTGGCCTGGTAGCACAATCCGATCCGCTGCGCGCACGGCTTCTGGCCGCGTCACGATCTCGACTTGAGCTTCCGGCGCGGCTTGCTTTAACGCTTGCGACACTGAGCGCAAATTGCCCATACCATAATCAATAATGGCGACGGAAGTTTTCATGACAAAACACACACGGCGTGTAAAAAATAACTCAAATTTTGGCCACCGTTTCAGTCAGGCTACCTTTGGTAGAGGGAATTTGCCCAGCCGCGCGGTGATCAAGCTCAGTCGCCATTCTCAGCGCGCGGCCGAACGCTTTAAATACAGTTTCAATCTGATGATGCGCGTTGATGCCTCGCAAATTATCGATATGCAGCGTTACGGCGGCATGATTAACGAAGCCACGGAAAAATTCAATGGTTAAATCCACATCAAAATTTCCTACGCGCGCACGTGTAAATGGCACATGAAACTCAAGTCCGGGGCGTCCAGAAAAATCTATTGCGACGCGTGATAAAGCCTCATCGAGCGGCACATAGGCGTGTCCATAGCGACGAATCCCGGCTTTATCGCCAACTGCGCGCGCCACGGCTTGGCCCAATGCAATGCCAATATCTTCCACCGTGTGATGATCATCGATATGCACATCGCCCTGCGCTTCAACCTCTAGATCAAGTAAGCCGTGACGAGCAATTTGATCTAGCATATGGTCAAGAAACGGCACGCCAGTATTCAATTTCTGCCGACCCGTGCCATCCAAATTAAGTTTCACACAAATATGTGTTTCGCTAGTATGACGAATAATTTCTGCGTGACGCATTTTGCTTTCTTTAGTCTCTATAGAATCAAATTCAGATGTGAGTCAATCTCAATTCCAGCACATCCTTAAGCTTCAACCAGTGCCGTCTTCAGGGCGGCCAAAAGTTGTTCATTCTCGAACGGCGTGCCAACGGTTAAACGTAAGCAATGCAAGAGGAGCGGATGCATTTTACTCAGGTTTTTGACTAATATTCGCTGCGCCAATAGGTGATCGAACACGCGCTGCGCATCTGGCGTACGCACCAATAAAAAATTGCCGGCGCTCGGGTAGACCGTTAACTCAGGCAACTGCGCCAGTAGCGTGGCGAGCCGCGCACGCTCAGCGCGCAACAGCGCTGCTTGCTTGTCGAATAATGTCAAATGGTCCAACAAAAATTCAGCCGCCGCTTGCGTCAAAACATTTGTGTTGTAAGGTGGGCGCACTTTGTCAATCTGCGCCAACCAAGCCGGGGCGCCCACTAAATATCCTAGGCGAATTCCGGCCAGCCCCAGCTTAGAAAAGGTGCGCATCACCAGCACATTTTTAAATTCGGTAAGGCGCTTCATCCAAGAATGCTCAGCAAATGGCTGATACGCTTCATCGATCACCACCAAACTCGCATGCGCCGCACCAATGATTTGCTCAAGCGCGTCCGTGTCGAATAAATTGCCAGTTGGGTTATTGGGATACGCCAAATAAACCAGCGCTGGCTGATGACGCTCTAGCGCTAATGACATCGCTTGTGTATCCAGCGTAAAATCGTCTTTTAGCGGCACACCAATAAATTCAAGTTGGGCCAAGCGCGCCGTTTGCTCATACATGACAAAACTAGGCACCGGCGTTAAGACCTTCGCCCCAGGTCGAGCACAGGCAACTGCCAGCATGCTGATAATTTCATCAGAACCATTGCCGAGCAGCACATCACAGCCGGACGGCACGTCCATCATGCGTTTGAGTTTTTCAATTAAGGCGCTTGGATGCGGCGCAGGATAGCGATTTAAGGCGAGTTGACTCAGCCGTTGACCCAGCTCATGAGCCAGCGGCTCAGGTAGCGGAAACGGATTTTCCATCGCATCAAGCTTAATTAGGCCGTCCGCATCCGTAACGGCGTAACGCGTCATCGCGAGTACCTCAGGGCGAATCAAATTCTCAGGGTTGAGCATAGGGTATAGGGCGTAACACACCCCCTAAAGCAGATATTTTTTAGCGCCAGCATAGGATAAACGGAATCTAGACGCATCACCTTATCCGCCCACGCGCACTTTGCGCATGAGCTTGCAACCCTTCGCCTTCAGCCAGTTCAGCAGCAATCCTGCCAAGCGTTTGAGCGCCTTGTTCACTCACTTCAATCAGGCTCGAGCGCTTAATAAAATCATATACGCCTAACGGCGAGGAAAAGCGTGCAGTACGCGCAGTAGGCAACACATGATTAGGTCCAGCGCAATAGTCACCTAAACTTTCGCTACTATAAGGCCCCAGAAAAATCGCCCCTGCATGACGAATCTGCGGCAGCCAACGGCGTGGTTCAAGCGCGGAGATTTCCAAATGCTCAGGTGCGATCTCGTTAGCCAGCGAACATGCCTCAGCCATATCGCGCACTTTGATCAAAGCGCCACGCTTTTCAAGCGATTGTTTAATCACGGCTTGGCGCGGCAGCCCAGCCAATAAACGATTCATCGCCTGCGCTACCTGTTCAATAAATTCTGCTTGCGGGCATAACAAAATAGCTTGCGCCAGCTCATCATGCTCAGCTTGAGAAAACAGATCAAGCGCCACCCAATTAGGATCTGTCGTACCATCGCAAAGAATAAGAATTTCCGATGGTCCAGCAATCATATCAATCCCTACTGTGCCAAACACACGGCGCTTAGCTGCGGCTACATACGCATTGCCCGGCCCAACAATTTTATCTACGGCAGGCACCGTTTCAGTCCCATAAGCCAGCGCCGCAATCGCTTGCGCCCCGCCTATGGTCCAGATGCGCGAGACTCCACTTAAATGCGCTGCCGCCATCACCAGAGGATTTTGGACCCCATCCGGGGTAGGTACGACCATCATAATCTCACGCACCCCCGCCACTTGGGCGGCCAGCGCATTCATTAACACCGACGAAGGATACGCCGCCTTGCCGCCCGGCACATAAATACCCACTCGCTCAAGCGGCAATACTTGTTGACCTAATACCGTGCCATCCGCTTCGACGTACTGCCAACTGTGGCTGCCTGATTCAATTTTTTGTTTTTCATGATAAGCGCGAATACGTCGCGCCGCCGCTTCAAGCGCAGCGCGTGGTTTTGGTTCAAGCCCGAGCAAAAAATGTTCAAGCTGCGTTGCGTCAATTTCAAGTGCACTGAGATGCGCCGCTTCAAGCCGATCGAAGCGCTTGGTGTAGTCCAACACTGCGGCGTCGCCACGGTGTTTAACATCAGCCAAAATATCCGCCACCGCCCGCTCAATCGCCTCATCTTCGTCTGCCTGAAAAGCCAGCAATGCACGCAGCGCGACTTTAAAATCACTCGCGTGGGTATCCAGCCGACGCAGCTTTAAAGACATTTTCCCTCACCTATCTAAAAAATTAATTTGCTACGCGTTCAAATGCATCTAATAACGGTTGCAACGCTGCGCGTTTTAATTTGAGCGCTGCCTGATTGACAATTAAACGTGATGAGATTGACTTGATCTGCTCTACTTCAACTAAACGATTGGCGCGCAAGGTACTGCCTGAGCTGACTAAATCTACAATCGCATCCGCTAGGCCCACCAAAGGCGCAAGCTCCATCGAACCATATAATTTGATTAAATCAACGTGCACGCCTTTGGCTGCAAAATGTTCACGCGCCGTCTGCAGATATTTGGTGGCAACGCGCAAGCGCGCGCCTTGGCGCACTGCATTCGCATAATCAAAGTCCTCTGGCGCAGCCACGGATATACGGCAATTTGCAATTTTGAGATCGATCGGTTGATACAAGCCTTCGCCACCATGCTCAAGCAATACATCCGCACCCGCTACCCCAAAATCAGCCGCACCATACTGCACGTAGGTCGGTACATCGGTGGCACGCACTACAATCACTCGCAAATTCGGTTGCGTAGTCGGCAAAATCAAGCGCCGTGAGGTTTCTGGGTCACCGTCAACGGCAATCCCCACTTCCGCCAAAAAAGGCTTCGTTTCATCAAAGATACGACCTTTAGATAAGGCTAGAGTGAGAGGCGCAGAGATTATCTGCGAGGGTTGCGCTACGGTTTGAGTCTTCATTACGTGGACTGCGCCACCGCCGCAGTTTCTGTAATACGGCTGACCTGTGCCCCCAAGGCGGACAATTTCTTTTCCATCTGGTCATAGCCACGATCAAGGTGATAAATCCGCTCAATCAGCGTTTCACCCTCCGCGGCCAGCCCTGCAATGGCAAGACAAGCTGAAGCGCGCAGATCGGTCGCCATCACCGTCGCGCCAGAGAGATGCGCAACCCCAGTCACAAATGCAGTACTGCCATCCACCATCACATTCGCGCCTAACCGGTTAAGCTCTTGCACATGCATAAAACGATTTTCAAAAATCGTTTCGACAATCTGAGCCGCCCCCACCGCAATGCAATTCAGCGCCATAAATTGCGCCTGCATATCTGTCGGAAAGGCCGGATATTCTGAAGTACGGAAACTCACTGCCGTCGGACGCTGATGCATCGAAGCGCGAATCCAATTAGACCCTGACTCAATCCGAACACCTGCTGCGCTGAGTTTCTTTAAAACCGCATCCAACAAATGAGGCTCTATCTGCCGCAACGTAACCTCGCCGCCCACTGCGGCGACCGCGCACAGAAAAGTGCCGGCTTCAATCCGATCAGGAATCACTTGGTGGCGCGCACCATGGAGCTGCTCTACCCCTTGAATCGTAAGCTGATCCGTGCCAATGCCGTCAATTTTTGCCCCCATCGCTACCAGGAGATGCGCCAAATCAGCCACTTCCGGCTCACGCGCTGCATTCTCCAGTACAGTTTCACCTTCGGCCAGGGTCGCCGCCATAAGCAGGTTTTCTGTGCCCGTCACAGTGATCATGTCAAACATGATACGACTGCCTTTGAGCCGCATACCTTGCTTGATGCGCGCATTAATATATCCATGCTCCAGTTCGATCTGCGCGCCCATCGCCTGTAGGCCTTTAATATGCTGATCAACCGGCCGCGCGCCAATGGTGCAGCCGCCTGGCAGCGAGACCCGCGCTTCGCCCAAGCGCGCGAGCAGCGGCCCCAAGACTAAAAT
This sequence comes from Mycoavidus cysteinexigens, assembly GCF_003966915.1. Lineage (NCBI taxonomy): Bacteria > Pseudomonadati > Pseudomonadota > Betaproteobacteria > Burkholderiales > Burkholderiaceae > Mycoavidus > Mycoavidus cysteinexigens. The sequence continues at coordinate 332,114 of NZ_AP018150.1, read as the reverse complement.
TGAAGCGCGCATTGTCTTGACTAACTCATAAGGAGCTAGCGGCTTATCGACCCAACGGCCATCCAGGCTGATTGCATGACCAGAAACTTCGGCGCGCACCCCCATTTGCGCGAGCAATGCAAGCATGGTGCGCACATCCTGTAGATTAGGCACATTTCCTAAATCAAGCTGCCCGGCACTCAATAAACTGGCGCACAAAATCGGCAAAGCCGCATTTTTAGCACCCGCAACATTAACTTCACCGACTAAACGCTGGCCACCTTGAATCAGCAATTTATCCATAATTTTTCGCCTAGCGCTTCAATGGCGCAATTTATAACCGCTCACTAACAGGCGCATCGCCAAGCCAGCAAGTACAATAAAAAATCCCAAGGTGATCATCAGACTCTTAAGCGGGGCAATATCCGACACCCCAAAAAAGCCATAGCGAAAACCATCAATCATATAAAAAAACGGATTCAGTCTAGAGACGAGCTTCCAGAACCCCGGCAGGGCTTCTGTCGAATAAAACACACCCGCTAAGAAAGTCAAAGGAACAATTAAAAAACTTTGAAAAGCTGCCAATTGGTCAAACTTTTCTGAGTAAATACCTGCCACTAACCCCATTGTGCCCAGAATAGCTGCCCCCAATACCGCAAATGCGAAGATATAGAATGGCACTGCGAAACTAACGGGAACAAACCAAACCGTCGCCAACCATACGCCCACCCCTACGCAGACTCCACGCACAATCGAAGCCAGCACATACGCGCTAAATATTTCACGCGGGCCTAATGGCGACAACAGCATAAACACCAGGTTGCCCGTCACCCTCGATTGGATCAACGAGGATGAACTATTGGCGAAAGCGTTTTGCAGTATGCTCATCATCACCAAACCGGGGATCAAAAAACTCTTATATTCCACTCCTGGATATACCTGGACATGATTTTGCAAGGCTTGACCAAAAATCACCAGATACAGAAAAGCCGTAATAACCGGCGCGGTAATCGTCTGCAAGCTGACTTTCCAAAAACGCAGAACTTCTTTATAAAACAGGGTATAAAAACCAATCATCATGCGTTCCTCTTAATTTTTTCAGCCGCTGATGAGCCCTTCATGACCTGGATAAACACATCTTCAAGATCCGCTTTACGAATTTCAATTTCTTCAATCTCACACCCCGCCGCACGGCATTGCGCAAGAATCGACTCGACTTCAGCATAAGAGTTAAGCCGTAGCGCATATTGATTAACATCGATCTGCTGCTCTATGGCAAGCCCTTGCAAGCTGGCGGGTAATCCACCTTGTGCCAAACGCAGCAATAGCTGAGCGCTAGAAAACCGTTGCAGCATGGCGTGCTTATTATCAAGCGCAACCACTTCGCCTCTTCTAAGCATTGCGATACGGTCACACAATTGCTCCGCCTCTTCGAGATAATGCGTCGTTAAGACAACGGTATGCCCTTCCCGATTTAAGCGCGCAATAAATTTCCATAGACCCTGGCGCAACTCAACATCCACCCCCGCAGTTGGCTCGTCTAATACAATTACGGGCGGCCGATGCACTAATGCCTGCGCCACCAGCAAACGGCGTTTCATGCCGCCGGACAGAGCGCGGGTATTCACATTCGCCTTCTCGGTTAAATCAAGGTTAGCCATCACCTCATCAATCCAATCATCATTACGTTTCAGCCCGTAATAACCTGATTGAATTTGCAACGTTTCGCGTACCGTAAAAAAAGGATCGAACACCAACTCTTGCGGCACCACGCCTAATACTTGGCGCGCCGCACGAAAGTCCGTCACTACGTTATGTCCAAGCACGAACGCTTCACCTTCATCCGCGCGCGCCAGACCGGCAAGAATGCTAATTAAAGTGGTTTTGCCAGCTCCATTAGGGCCAAGCAAGCCAAAAAACTCACCCTCTTCAATCGACAAATCGATGCCTTTGAGAGCTTGGAGCGTTTTGTAGCGTTTTTTGATGTTACGGATTTCTATGGCTGGCATTGGAATATAAGAAAAGTCGACAATCTCGAAATTGGACGGTTCAGTTACTGAATCCTTGATTATAGGCGAAATGCGCGTCAACCCGCAGTGATGGCTCGAGCGCGGCGCATAAAAACTCAGCTATGTCTAATTCATCTCAAGCAACCGCTCGCAACGCAACAGACTACTTTTACAGCTTCAATAACTCATCTACGCCATAAGCACGCGCTAAATGAGCGAGTTTGGTTGGCGCATGTAGCACTTCAAGCGCCTTGCCTTGAGCATGCGCAGCACGCAACCAAGCCAGCAAAATCGCCAGCGCAGACGAATCGAACTGCGCCAACGAGGCACAGTCAATCCGCACCACTTCGGCTGAACTCTTGGCGATATAGTCTAAACCCGCCTCAAGCTCAGTCATTGCGCTTACATGTGTAAGTGTTACCCCTGTCGAAAACACTGCCATTAATGCGGCCCATTAGCGAGTTTCTGGTTGCGCTGCTTTAAAAATTCAAGCAAACCACTCACTCCACGTTGCGAAATAAGCTCACTGAATTGCTGCTGGTAGGTTTGCACCAACCAAGCGCCGCCTACGTTGAGATCGTAGACTTTCCATTCATCCCCTTTTTTCTCTAGGCGATAATCAAGTCCGATAATCTGCCCTTGGTTAATGACCTTGGTGCGCACCACGACATCAGATGCATCCGGCACCATGCGGAAAGGTAAGTACTCAATCTTCTGATCACGAATTTGCGATACGGCACCTGAATAGGTATAAAACAATAAATCTTTAAATTGGATGACTAATTCTGCTTGTTGCTGTGGCGTGGCTGTCCGCCAGTGGCGTCCCATCACTAAACGCGTGGTACGCTCAATATCTGCATGCGGTAGAATTTTTTGATCCACCAACTGAGAAATTTTGCTGATGTCGCCCTTTTGAAAATTATCAGGATTTTTCTTGATGGTATCTAGCACTTCAGAGGTGATGGTTTTAACCAAGCCGTCAGGCGTACTCGCGGTGACGCTGGCCTCGGCAACTTGCGCGATACCACTCCCACAAAATAAGCACAACACCGCGTATACGAGTGAGAAAATTGGCCGTAAATTTTTTTCTTTCATATGCCCTACCCTTAAAAAGACGATCATCTAAATTTATTCAATTCATTGCTTGCTTTAACCATACCATCCGGTCGTTGTTTGGCCTGATCAATCTCCTACGGCAAACGCAGACTTGGAAAAGTCCTCAGAGGTGGCAAACCTTGTGAAGCAGGTATGGATTTGTTTGCTTCTGCTGGCGTTTCTTTTTCATCAAGCAGCTCAACCCTCGCCCCTTGCGGTGCCAGTTCCTCTTTTTCCGCTACTTCCGGCTGAGCCGTATGCGGCACCGCCGATTCTGCTTCAGTATCATATCCAGGGACATCGTCGTCAGCATCCTCATATTCTGGCGGTGGCGGATTGCCATCATAGATTAGATATTGACGACGTTGAAGATAAGCCTGGCGCACAAATGAATATTTATCGAGCGCCGCATCTTCGAGTAAATCATTCGCATCTAATAAAGACGCGCGCACATTAACCACACGCAAACCGTATGCCTGATTGCGCAGCGCCACTGGATCAATATAGGTCATAGGATCCACCTCCCGCCCCACCAATAAGCCCGTCATATCCCGGAGCGTGCTTGGACCAAAGATCGGCAAGACTAGATATGGGCCGGACGCGACACCGTAATGGCCTAACGTCAGCCCCAAATCGGCTTGGTGTTTAGGCAACCCAGCGGCGCTTGCGACATCAAATAAACCACCAATGCCAAACAGGGTATTGATCGAAATGCGCATCAAATCTTCTGTGCCCGCAGTAATTTTGCCCTGCAGCAGGTTATTCGCCATGACCGAAACATCACCCAGGTTGGAGAAGAAATTAGCCACGCTCGTACGCACGCCTTTAGGGAGCGTCCGGTTATAGGCTTTCGCCACCGGTTTAAGCGCAAAACGATCGACCGCATCATTAAACTCAAAGATCGTGCGATTCATGCTTTCAAACGGATCAGATTTTGTCGGCGCCTGCACGCTAGCACAAGCAGCAAGCCCTAAGACTAACGAGCATAGCGCGATCCGGCGTAACGACAAACCGACGGACATAGTAACCTTTGACAGTGCTTTCATTATTGGCCTTCAGGCGTTGCGCCAGCCGCATCCGGCGCAGCAACCGGACTAGGTTTACTTGCACCCGCGTCCGCAGCTTTACCATAAATAAATTGACCGATGAGCTTTTCCAGCACGACCGCCGATTGCGTCATCGTAATCGTATCGCCCGCTTGCAGCACCTGTTCATCACCACCTGGCTCAAGGCCAATGTATTGCTCACCTAACAACCCAGCCGTCAAAATTTGCGCTGAGCTGTCCTTGGGAAATTGGTATTGTCTTTGCAGATCAAGCGTAACCACGGCCTGGTAAGTCGTGCTATCAAAATCAATCTGGGCCACGCGGCCGACGATTACGCCAGCGCTTTTAACTGCGGCGCGCGGCTTCAAACCACCGATATTATCGAAGGTCGATTTAATAGGATAGGTCTCTTGAAAGGAGAACGCGCTCATATTGCCCGCTTTGAGAGCCAAAAAAAGTAACGCCAAAGCGCCGAGCACAACGAATAAGCCAACCCAATAATCAAGCGTGTTTTTTTTCATCATTTTGATCCGTTTTAATTGCTAAACATCAATGCCGTTAACAAGAAGTCAAGTCCTAGCACAGCCAGCGACGCAAACACTACGGTGCGCGTGGTAGCCCGCGCTACACCTTCAGGCGTGGGCTTAGCTTCATAGCCCTGATATAAGGCAATAAAGGTCACCGCCAAACCGAAGACGAAGCTTTTCACCACGCCATTACCAATATCACGCCACACATCGACGCCGCTTTGCATCTGTGACCAAAAGGCTCCGCTATCGACACCAATCATTAAGACACCAACGCAATAACCACCCAGAATGCCGACTGCGCTAAAAATCGCCGCCAAAATCGGCATGGCGATGACCCCGGCCCAGAAGCGCGGCGCAACCACAAACGAGAATGGATCGACCGCCATCATTTGCATTGCAGTTAATTGCTCACCCGCTTTCATTAAACCAATTTCAGCAGTCAATGCGGTTCCCGCTCGCCCGGCGAATAACAATGCCGTCACCACTGGCCCCAGCTCACGCACCAGCGACAACGCCACCAGTAGGCCCAATGCCTCTGCCGAACCATAGCGGCTTAACGTGTAATAGCCTTGCAAACCCAGCACAAACCCGACGAAAAGACCTGAAATTGCAATAATAACCAGCGAATAATTGCCAACAAAATGAATCTGCTGCGTAACCAAGCGTGGCCGCCGCAATAAACGCCAACCCTCGCCTACCAGCCGCAGCCACATCCGCGTGCCATAGCCCGTGCGGTTTAGTCCATTTAGTACAGCACGCCCAAGTGCGCGAATCATAAGCGTGCTCCCGCAGTGTCCGCCATCAGTCCAAAATCAGCGGCCAGCGGCGCACCCGGATAATGAAAACTGAACGGCCCCTCAGTCTCCCCATCCAGAAACTGACGCACCGTCGGATCAGTTGAAGCCTGCAACTGCTGCGGACTACCTTCAGCATGCAGAGCGCCATTCACAATAAAATAGACATAATCGGCAATCGCAAATGATTCGGGAACATCATGCGTTACTAAAATGGAGGTTGCGCCGAGTGCTTGATTTAAAGTGCGGATCAGATTCGCCGTAATACCGAGTGAAATCGGATCAAGACCTGCAAACGGCTCATCGTACATAATGAGTGTGGGGTCAAGCGCAATAGTGCGGGCCAACGCGACCCGCCGCGCCATACCACCGGAAATCTCAGCCGGCATCAAATCACGCGCGCCGCGCAAACCGACTGCATTTAATTTCATCAATACTAGATCTTGCAGCATACTTTCTGACAATTGCGTATGTTCGCGCAAAGCGAAAGCGACATTATCAAATACCGACATATCGGTAAAAAGCGCGCCGAATTGAAAAAGCATCCCCATTTTACGGCGCACGGCATAAAGCTCGGTTGAATTAAGCGGGCCAATATCCGTATCCTCAAACAGCACTTGCCCACGTCGCGCGCGCTCCAACCCGCCAATTAGGCGCAAAATGGTTGTTTTACCGCAACCCGAGCCGCCCATCACAGCCACGACTTGGCCACGCTTAAAACACATGTTTAAATTTTTAAGCACAAGCCGCTCGCCATAACCAAAATCGACGCCGCGCAGCTCAAGCAAATTATCTGAGTGGATATGAGACACAGAATCGCCCGAATTTTAAGTCCAGATTAAAGAACCGTAGATTATAAAGGAAGGTGATTTGTTCTTACCCTTCGTTTGTAAATTCTTTATTTCGCGCATTGAAAAGGCTTGACAAAAGCGCAGTTGATATATTTAGAGTCCCTTCTCTATAGGAACATTCTTTAGGATATTTATGTTTTCGCGTTACTCTGTAAGTTCCCCTCTAACTTCTGCTACCGCTAGCTCACCTTCACCCAGTAAAGATTTATCTGGAGAAACGCTTGTCTCCTCTCAATCTAGCAGAACCTCATCCAGCCAGACGCTCACCGCTTTTTCCAGACGTTTATCCGACAGCCCATCAAATTCCTCACGGGACATAGCACATCCGCAATCTTTTGGTACCCACGAGCAGTCTAAACCGCGTCCGAAAGTGCTTTTCGAACGGAGATTTAACAACGACCGTCGAAATTGGGATGTGGATACTTTGCACTTTAGATCAATTGACGAATTCAATGCAGACCCAGAAGAAGCATACAAATTCGAAGAAAAATATGAGGCTTTTACTCAAAGAAGTATAGAAAATTGGGCTCGACTCAAACAGCCATTCCCTTTTAAAGAAAATCCTCCTTCACCTACACCATTCAGCCGAAGTAGCCCATATCTCTTAAATAGCTTTTTGAAAAGCGTACCTGAAAACGGAGCCGAACCAGATACCACAATCCAATCCAGCCCATGCAATTCGTTTGTTTCCATCCCAGATTCCAACTCAGCATATTTTACGGCAAGTAATAGCATGGCCAATCTAACCCAAAATTAATAGCGTTAAGCACCCTCAAAATGCCTCTATAGCTAAGCCAAAGATAAAAAGATACGACATATCGGCAGTAGTAAAAAATCATTATCCTGGTCAATTTGATATATAAAGACGAATTGGTTACACTCCTGCCACTGCTTATCAAGCAGGGGCAGGTATCGAAAAATTATTGACCAAGGAGGGAAAATGAAATTGATTCGTATTTTTGCGGCCTGTGCCGCTTTATTGGGCGCGGCCGCCGCTCATGCTCAAACGGCCGGTAGCTTTATACTTGGCACGGGCTGGCTGCATTTGAATACGCACGACAGCAGCGACCCGATGCGGATGACTTCACCGAAATACCAGATTCATAACAATACTGGCTCTTCGGTCAATAACGCGAATACACTCGGCCTGTCTGGCAACTATTTCTTTACCGATAACATCGCGGGTGAATTCGTAGTAGGCATTCCACCTCGTTTCAGTTTGAATGGTGAAGGTGAATATGCACAATATGGAGAACTCGGCTCGGTACGGCAATGGAGCCCTGCGCTTCTGCTAAAGTATTATTTCTGCAATGCACAAACAAAATTTCGCCCTTATGCTGGACTTGGTATTAGCCGGGTCTGGTTTACTGATGCAAAACTCACTAATGACCGCTTTACGCGCGAAAAACTACTTAGCAATTCAGCGGAGGTTTCAGCCGAGAACCGCTGGTCACCTGTGTTCAATGCCGGTTTTTCTTATCAGTTAACTGAGCGCTGGTACGCTGGCTTATCCGTCTCGTATTTACCTTTGCGCACAACCGCCAAGATAAATTCGACCGTCAAAACGCCCGAAGGACCTATAAGAGTAACAAATGAAGCAAAGATCAGAATAAACCCAATCATTACTTATCTTAATATTGGCTATCGCTTTTAGTCATTCCGCTCTTTAATTGATTTAATTCACGCCGCCGTACTATAAAGTTTGGCGGCGTTTTACTGTGTATGTCCTCAATAATTTTAGAGCGGAATTTTTGACAATCTCTCTTCAACCTTCATCCACAACAAAAAGACGGCGATACTCTTTAAGCGCGTACCGATCCGTCATCCCCGCAATATAATGCGCAATTAATCGAGGCTGAAGCTCAGGCTGTTGACTCTGGTATTGAGGCGGCAACAATCGATGATCATGTTTGAATGCATCAAAAAGCCCCGTAATAACGCGCTGCGCTTTGTTCGTCATTCGCATGACTTGATAATGACGGTATAAATTTTTAAATAAAAACTGTTTGAGCTGGCGCGCTTGCGCGGCCATGTTTGCGCTGTGTCCAACTAGTGCAGGCGCACGCCGCACAGCATCGGGCGACGCTAGCGCATGATCTTGTAATTGGAGGGTGGTGGCTGCGATCAAATCAACAATCAGGGCGTTAATGATGCGCCGGATTGTCTCGTGCACCAAACGACGTCCACTTAAATTCGGCCAATGCGCTAGGACTTGACGGTGATGTATCCGCCACAGCTCAAGTTCATCTAATTGCTCCACCGCCAGCAAACCGGAACGCACGCCATCATCAATATCGTGATTGTTATAAGCGATTTCATCGGCAAAATTCGCAATTTGCGCTTCTAGCGTTGGCTGTTCAGCGCGCAGAAAGCGCTCGCCGACCTCTCCCAAGCGCTGCGCATTTTCGCGAGAGCAATGCTTAAGTATGCCTTCACGTGTTTCAAACGTGAGATTGAGGCCATTAAATCCCGCATAACATTCTTCTAACTCATCGACTACCGCAAGACTTTGCAGATTGTGTTCAAATCCGCCATAAGCGCGCATGCATTCGTTAAGTGCGTCTTGTCCTGCATGGCCAAAGGGAGTATGACCCAGATCATGCGCCAGCGAGATCGCCTCAACCAGATCTTCATTCACCCGCAAATTACGTGCAATCGAGCGCCCAATTTGGGCGACTTCTAAGCTATGCGTTAAGCGCGTGCGAAAGAGGTCTCCCTCATGATTCACAAAGACTTGGGTTTTATATTCAAGCCGCCGAAACGCGGCAGAATGGATAATGCGGTCACGATCACGTTGAAACGCCGTGCGAGCCTCAGGCGCAGGCTCCACGTAACGGCGACCACGCGAAGCAGACGCACGCGCAGCATAAGGTGCAAGGTGAGCTTCAAGTGCCGTTAAATCAATCAAATTCATGGCGCTCCAGATTCATCAAAAAGCCATTGCATAAAAGCCGAGCGGACCTCCGCTTGAGCCTCACTCCGATTATGCGTTAGGTTTTACCACGGCATCAGGCTGGACTGAAGCGGTTAACGCCGCGCATAAATTATGGTCTGCCACGCGTTCAACCAGCGCTGCCCCCAAACGCTTTAATAAAATACAGTTGATCTGCCCAGCCTCAGCTTTTTTATCAACGCGCATTAAATCTAGATAACGTTCATTGCCTAATGGAGGCGCTTGCGTAGGCAAATGCGCGGCCGCAATAAGTTGCTTAAGGCGTGCTTGCGTTACGCTATCGATCAAGCCAAGCTGTTGCGATAACGTCGCCGCCATCACCATGCCGCACCCTACCGCCTCGCCATGCAGCCATGCGCCATAACCTAACCCAGCCTCAATCGCATGGCCAAAGGTATGACCAAAATTAAGAAGTGCGCGCACGCCTTGCTCACGCTCGTCAGCGGCGACCACCTGTGCTTTAATTCCGCAAGCGCGGTGCACGGCTTCCGCGGTTGCAGCTTCATCGCCACGGTTCAGTGCATCTATGTTCGTTTCAATCCAGTCAAAAAATCCGGCGTCGGCAATCGCCCCCGCTTTAATGATCTCTGCTAACCCCGCAGCCAGCTCGCGCAACGGCAACGTACGCAATAATGCTGTATCGGCAATCACCACCTGCGGTTGATGAAAAGCGCCAATCATATTTTTGCCCAGCGGATGATTAATGCCGGTTTTTCCACCCACCGATGAATCAACTTGCGCCAGCAATGTAGTGGGTACTTGGATAAAGGGTACGCCACGCATATAACAAGCCGCAGCAAAACCCGTTATATCGCCGACTACACCACCGCCCAGTGCAATCAGCGTGGTTTTGCGATCAGCATGAGCCTCTAACAGTTTAGTAAAAATAAAATTCAGGGTTTCCCAATTTTTATACGCCTCGCCGTCCGGCAATACGATCTGGATCAGCTCCTTGCCAAGCGGCGCGAGAGCGGCTTTAAGCCGCGCCGCATAAAGCGGTTCAAGCGTCGCATTTGTAATCAGCGCAACCGATGAACCCTTGAGGTACGGCGCAAACAGCTCTGTGCGATCAAGCAAACCAGCGCCGATGTGAATGGGATAAGCGTGTGAAACAAAATTGACGTTAACTGTCAGCATGATTAAAGATAAAGCAGAGTTAAAGCAGTTCGAGCTGAGCCAGTACCGTATGCACTAGCCGACTAGCCGCCGGACGGCCCGTCTCAATCACAAAGTGCGCGCATTCACGGTATAAGGGGTCACGCATTGCATATAAATTTTCCAGTTGCGCGCGCGGATTATCCGTTTGCAATAATGGCCGATTTTTGCTGCCGCGCGTGCGTAACCATAAATCATGCGGGTGTGCATGTAAATAGATCACGGTGCCCCGCTCTCGTAAGCACTGCCGACTTTGAGCATTTAATACCGCGCCGCCGCCCGTTGCCAATACGATCCCGGTCTGCTGCGTGAGCTCACTGATAATTTGCGCTTCTCTTTGTCTGAAACCTATTTCACCTTCGTGTTCAAAAATGACCGGGATGCGAACGCCCGTGCGCGCTTCAAGCTCGTGATCAGAATCAAAAAAAGGTTGATGCAGTTGCTTTGCTACCGCTCGCCCAATCGTAGTCTTGCCTGCACCCATCAGGCCAATAAAAAAAAGGTTACCGTGGGCTTTGGGGTCTTGCAAAGTCATCTCTCATCTTAGTTAAATTCCTTCATAGTTTGGCACAGGTGGCTGCGGCACCACATTCGGCGTAATAAAAACCAGTAATTCGCTCTTGCGTTTATTCTGCGTGCTATGACGAAACAATACGCCTAATAGCGGAATCTCGCCTAGCCAGGGAACGCGCGCCACATCAGTGCGCTCATCCTGAATAAAAATACCCCCCATGGCTACCGTACCACCGTTTTCAACTTGCACCTGTGTGCGTAGATGTTTCGTATTCACGGCTGGGCCCGATTGGGTCTGCATCCCAACGCTATCTTTAGAAACATCGACATCCAGTACGACATGACCATCCGGCGTGATATGGGGCGTCACCTCAAGTTTAAGGCTCGCTCGGCGAAACTGTACACCGGAAATTCCCTTGCCTACTTTAGCCTGATAAGGCAGCTCCGTGCCTTGTTCAATTAGAGCACGCACGCGATCCGCCGTCACCACCCGCGGGCTGGATAAAATTTTGCCATACCCATCCGCTTCAAGCGCGCTTAATTCTAGAGCAAGCAGCCGGTTAGCTCCGGCTTTAAACAGGGTGAAGCCTGCACTCATCGCGTCAAACCCAGCCAGAGGGCCGGCTGGCAATTCATAAATCGGGCCATTTTTAGCGGCGGATAATTCTTTTGGCTCAGTGCCGCGCACAGTCTCTCCTAAGCGCGCTAACCGTGCCCCTAGTTCGCGTGAAAAACCTTCTTCGGCTTCGACAATACGCACCTCAATCGCAACTTGGCGTAAGGGCCGGTCAATCGCTTTTAGCAATGCCTGAATTTGCTCGATAGATTCTGCCAGATCCGTCACCAACAGTTGATTGGTTTTGGCGTCCGCTATGGCGGTTCCGCGTTTTGATAAAACGCGTTGCGCACCTGCTCCATGTAGAAGTTTACCGATCTCATCAGCCCGCTGATAATGCAATTCAAAGGTATGGCTGATTAATGGCTCAAGCTCAGTGGCGCGCGCATGAGCGTCAACACGCTGCCGCTCTCGGTCGGCCCACTCTGCTGCCGTAGCGACCCAAATAATGTTGCCACGCTTTTGCGCGACTAACCCATGCATCTCCATTAGCATATCAAATGCACCACACCAGGGCACTCCGTCAAGTCGCAAGGATACCGTGCCCCGCACCTGCTCGCTCGCAATAATATTCAAACCGGTGAAGTCCGCAAAGGCTTTTAACACGGCGGATAATTCAGCCTGCTGAAATTCGATTGTGAGCGGCGCACTCGCGTCACTTTGCTCTTGCTTGACATCAGTTTGTGCATGGCACTTAGCGCTTAATCCCACCAGCAGCCATAGCAGAGGTAGTGTCCAGCGCAGCGCGCGCTGCATCAGAATCATTAGTGAGCCTCGCGTAGCGAAAGAGTGCGCGCCAAACCGGTTCCGTTTGACAATAATAATGAAGCAACGTCAATCCGCGTCACCACCTCACCATTTAATTCATCGCCAATGCGCAGCAAAACCGAGCCCGCCGGCGAGCGCACAAGCGCCGCCCGCGTCTGCCCGCGTTCAAATAAACCGATCAACTGCAATGCCACATTGGCTGGCGGCGGTTGGCGTTGCGTTAAAATGAGCGGATTGCGTGGCTGATTTGTAGCGGCTTCAGTTGGCCGTGCAACAAACATGGATTCCTGCGCCAGTGAGTTTAATAAAGCAGGAGCAATATGCAATTCCGGTCGGGTTTGTATTACATCACTTAAGATAAAAATCGCTAACGCTGCCGACAACAGGCCGTACTTACGGTATTGACGTAAACCACGGGCGCGCATATATCGATAGGGCAATAAATTAAAACCACCTATCGCAAAATTCTGATCTGCGATGCGGCACTTCAACCAACGACAGGCCTCTAGCCAGCTCATATGGCTCAATAATTTCATACCATCCAGCGCAACGCTAGGCCAAAGGCAACCGCAAAAGACATTGCAACTCCGCATGCCAAGCTAGCCTGGTTTCGTTTCTCCAACTCTCCCTGCACACTACTGCACTTGCGAGGGTTTCCGCTGCAACACGCTAGCGGATCAAATTCAATCACTGGACAGCGTAACACCGAGCTCAGCTCATCCACCGTGCGACCCGCCAGCGGCAACTTATCTACCTCCCCGGCGAAAAATACAGATACCGGCTGAGCTGAACTGACTAATTCATGCAGCCTAGCCATCAAGGTCGGCGTGGCCAAATCAGCACGTGAAAATTTGAGTTCCCGTTCAACTGAATGCCCGTATATCAACCAGATACGTCCACTCTCCGCGCTTAACCAAAGTGCGCCGTAACGCCGATCCGCCTGACCCGCTTGCATTACGGCAAAACGGCAGGAGCGCAAAGCGGCAGCGTCTGCGCCATCTATTGCATGTAGCATAATCCCCGCTTGAGCAGCCGCTTCAAGCCGCGCTTCTACATAGCGCCGCGGGGTGGCGATAATCGTCAATTGATCTGGCGCTCCAGTTGGATCGAGGCGGAACCAATCCACGGCTAACGCAGTGGCTTCTATCCCCGCCAAATGCTCTGCCTGCGCCAACACGGCTGACTCAAGCACATCCAGCGCCGTATCAGATTGCATCATCGCCCCATGCTGCGGCGCGAGCTGCGCGATTGATACTTGTTGCTCCAAGGTTGCCGAAGCAGGCACAGCCATGGCGGCACGAGAGGCGGCTAAGGCTTTTTTACAGCGACACGCTAGCAGGGCTTTGCTCAGTGCTGCGGCAATCGCCTCTGGATCGATAAAATCCGCGCCCACCACCGCGCCCACAGGTAACGCACAAACCCCCATATGCTCGATTCGGATTGCGGCTGACGCAATGAACCGACGGCTGAGTACAATGGCCCGCAATTGATTAGAATTCACATCAATGCCCAGAGCAAAACGGCGCGTAACATTAGCCATAGAAATGCGCATCAAGCATCCTTAAGTTTGCAAATAAAAATCTGCTCTTTATTGATTGGCTGTATTTTGTCAATCAATAAACCAGAAAAACACTCAGCTAAATGGCTAATTTAGCGACTGCTTGATGCACGCCAGCCACAGGTCCGACGCCTGACTGGGAATAAATTTGAGAATAAAGTGACGGAATCATGGTATTAACCAGGTTAAGATCATTTGAAAAGTACACGCAACATGATGGCGGGTAGCTATAATTCACTGTCCATCTCTTAACATTTTTATGGCTGCAAACTCTCCTCCCACCCCGCGCTCACGCGCCACCCCTCCCCGTTCGCCTTGGCTCGTTCTGCTACTTTGGCTAAGCGGAGCAGCGGCTGCGATAGCTGCCATCGGCACTCTGCTGATTGCCTATATGCTAATTGTGATGCTGCCTAAGCTCCCTTCACTTGAAGCGCTTACGGATTATCAACCTAAGGTGCCGTTGCGCGTCTATACTGCCGATCATGTTCTGATTGGTGAATTCGGCGCCGAGCGGCGCCATCCAGTACGCTTCGAAGAAATTCCTGAGGTCATGAAAAAAGCCGTATTAGCGATTGAAGATTTTCGCTTTTACGACCATAGCGGGGTAGATTACATCAGTATTTTACGCGCCGGTCTCGCCGATATTATGCATGGCAGCGCCGCCCAAGGCGCGAGTACGATTACGATGCAAGTTGCCCGTAATTTCTTCTTATCCAGCGAAAAAACTTATACGCGTAAACTCTACGAGATGCTGCTTGCCTATCGGATTGAGGCAACCCTGACGAAAGATCAGATCCTTGAAGTGTATATGAATCAGATTTTTCTGGGACAACGTGCTTACGGATTTGCCGCCGCCGCACGCATTTATTTCGGCAAAGATCTTAAAAATATCACCCTGGCCGAGGCGGCCATGTTGGCGGGTCTGCCCAAAGCTCCTTCCGCTTATAACCCGATTGTTAATCCGAAACGCGCAAAAATCCGGCAAACTTATATTTTAAAACGCATGCATGATTTACATTATATCGATGCTGCGCAATATAAAGCCGCGCTAGCAGAAACCTTGCGCGTTAAAGGTTCCGGCAAAGAATTTAGCGTTCATGCGGAATATGTCGCAGAAATGGTGCGTCAAATGATGTACGCGCAATACCAGGATGAAATATATACGCGCGGGCTGAACGTCGTGACCACGATTGATTCAGCCGAGCAAGATGCCGCGTACCGGGCTGTCCGCAAAGGCGTGCTAGCTTATGAACGGCGGCACGGCTATCGCGGGCCAGAAACATATATTAATTTACCGGCTGAGTCCGAAGCACGCGATCAAGTCATTGCCAACACCTTACTCAATGAACCGGATAATGGAGAACTCCGAGCCGCCGTGGTGATCGCCGCCAACGCCAAGGAAGTCCAAGCCGAATTATTAAGCGGAGACACCATCACCATTAAGGGCGATGGTTTGGCATTTGCCGCTTCGGCACTGACTGCGCAAGCGTCAAATGCTAAGCGTATCAAGCCTGGGGCGGTGATTCGGGTGACTCAAGCGGCACAGGGTGCTTGGTCAATTACGCAGCTTCCCCAATTAGAAGGCGCTTTGGTAGCGCTTACACCGCAAAATGGCGCACTCCGCGCCTTAGTCGGAGGGTTTGATTTTAATAAAAATAAATTTAACCATGTCACGCAAGCTTGGCGCCAGCCCGGCTCTAGCTTTAAACCTTTTATTTATTCCGCGGCACTGGATAAAGGCTTAGGACCTGCGACACTGATTAATGATGCGCCACTTTATTTTGCGGCACAGCAAACCGGCGGCCAGCCTTGGGAGCCTAAAAATTACGGCGGCCGTTATGATGGCCCGATTACCTTACGCACCGCTTTAGAAAAGTCAAAAAACCTGGTCTCAATTCGCATCCTAGACTACATTGGCCCTAGATATGCGCAAGAGTACATTACGCGCTTTGGCTTTGAGGCTGACAAACATCCCGCTTACTTACCCATGGCGCTAGGCGCTGGACTCGTCACACCGCTGCAGATGGCGACCGGCTATGCCGTATTTGCGAATGGCGGCTACCGCATTAATCCGTATTTGATCGCCACCGTCACCGATCAACGCGGGATCGTTATTTCGCAAGCGCAGCCATTGGTGGCTGAAGTCAACGCGCCACGCACCATCAGCGCTCGCAATGCTTACTTAATGACCAATTTATTACATTCTACTGTGCAACGGGGCACCGGTGCGCGTAGCAATGTGCTGCGGCGCCCTGACCTGGCGGGCAAGACGGGGACAACGAACGACTCCCACGACGCTTGGTTTGGCGGTTTCCAACATGAACTGGTCGCCATTTCTTGGCTAGGCTATGATCACCCTAAGAGCCTAGGTGACCGAGAAACTGGCGGCGGTTTAGCTCTGCCCATTTGGATCGACTATATGAGCCGCGCCTTGCCCCGCCTTGCCGTATATGCATGGCCCCAACCCAGTAGCGGTCTAACTCAAATCGATGGCGAGTTTTTTTATGATGATTTTTTGCCTAGGCATGGTTTTGTCGCCCAAATCGATACTGACCAAACTCTCCTCAGCGGTGCCGGGGGGGCAATCTCTGGCGCAAACATTGGCGTGAGCGAAACGGAAAAACGGGATATTTTAGATTTGTTTAAAGGACAATAAAGTCTGAGCTTGGGGCGGCAACCGCCCATTTCTCAATCCTTAGACAGTTTTAGACAATTCAATCGCACTGCCCGCTTGCTCAGTTGCACAGCGCGATAAGGCTGCGAATAATTCAGCGCCATCGCGCGTATCGCGCCAGGCTCCATCCCGATATCGGTAATGAAAACCGCCGGCTTTTGCGGCCATCCAGATCTCTTGCATAGCCGTTTGCAAATTAACAATGATCTTGCTGCCGTCGGCAAACTCTAGGGTTAATACATTGTCATTGCGTTCATATTCAATTTCAGCGCTATTTGCATCGAGCGCGGATTCGATTGCATCTAGCGTTGCTTCAGCAAGCGCAAGATACTCTTTTTGATTGGTCATGCTACACTTCCCCGCTTCAATTTTCCGAGTTTAACCATGCAGATTATTTGCAAAGCCGGTGCCATTGTAACGCTTCTCGCTGCATTAGCTGCTTGTGGGCAACGTGGCTCGCTCTACTTGCCAACTGTGCCACCCTTACCCGAGTCTGCCGCCAGGCCACAGCCTAGCCCTCCAGAAAATCGGCCAAGCCCAGCGCCAGTCAAAACCACGCCCGCGTCCTCCAGTGGCCATTAAATGTTTGATACCCCTTTTCAATATATTAACGACACATTGCACGTAGAGGATGTGCCGCTGACAACGCTTGCCGAACAGTTTGGCACGCCGCTTTACGTTTACTCACGCGCAGCGCTTACTAGTGCATATCAAGCCTACGCGCACGCATGCGCGGGGTACCAGGCAAAGATTTATTATGCCGTTAAAGCAAACAGCAACCTTGCTGTGCTCGATGTCTTCGCGCGCTTAGGCGCGGGCTTTGACATCGTATCAGGCGGTGAGTTAGCGCGCGTACTCAAGATTGGCGCGCGCGCCGATAAAATTGTTTTTTCCGGCGTTGGCAAAAGCGCAGCGGAAATGCAAGCAGCATTGAATGCTGGCGTCAAATGTTTCAATATCGAATCGCTGGCTGAATTACACCGTTTGCATGATATTGCAGCCCATGCCAACCAAACAGCGCGAGTGTCATTGCGCGTCAACCCGGATGTAGATGCAAAAACGCATCCTTATATTTCGACCGGACTTAAATCGAATAAATTTGGCATTGCTTTTGATGAGGCGCGAGCAGCGTACCGCACAGCAGCCGCCATGAAACATCTTGAAATCGTCGGAATTGACTGCCATATCGGCTCGCAAATTACAGAAATCGCGCCTTATCTCGACGCGTTGGATAAAATACTTGAGCTGATTGAAGCACTTGAAGCTGATGGCATCCAAATTTCTCATCTCGATATGGGAGGAGGACTCGGCATTCGCTATGACGCCGAAACCCCGCCTGCCATCAGCACTTTTGTGCATACTCTGCTCACTCATCTCGCTGAGCGAGGCCATGGCAGTCGTGAAATTTTATTTGAGCCAGGCCGTTCATTAGTGGGCAACGCCGGCATATTGCTAACAAAAGTCGAATATTTGAAACCTGGCGCAGACAAGAATTTTGCGATTGTCGATGCCGGCATGAATGATCTCGCCCGGCCCGCAATGTATCAAGCCTATCATGACTTAGCGCCGGTTCTAAAACACCGTAATCCCCCCCCCGCTGCACTCTACGATGTGGTTGGTCCGGTTTGCGAGAGTGGCGATTGGCTGGGCCGCGATAGAACTTTGGCGCTCAAGCCTGGAGATTTACTCGCCGCACACTCAGCCGGTGCTTACAGTTTTACGATGAGTTCTAATTACAATACGCGGCCACGCGCAGCGGAAGTGATGGTAGAAGGAAAACAAGCCCATTTAGTGCGTGCGCGCGAAACAGTTGAGCAATTATTCGCGGCTGAAATGAAACTGCCGGATTAACGTACCCTACTCAGTAGCCGCCCATATGTATTCGCCTAACTATTGCATCTTTCGCATCATAAGAAAAATTATGATCGGTGTTTAATATATTGGAAACGTCTAATATAAATTATGTAGTGCAGCCGCCGAATCACGATTAACGCGCTAGGAGTAATTTCATGCTACGCCGCACTCCGCCTTCCACGTCCAGGCCCGCAACTGCAGGAGAGGCTCCGGCAAACGAGGGTAATGCATCCCACCAGCTCCCTCGTTCAGAAAACACGACTAGATCGTCAAATAGCTTACTGACGGGTCTCAAGGATCTCAAGGCAGGTATCAAAAAATTCTTCCAGCCTAGTGAAGAAATACAAAAAGGTCGAGCCTTGCGCGCGGCGGTAAGGCAGCGTGATGCCGAAAGCGTGACAAGGTTGCTAGCTAATGGCGCAAATCCAAACCTCCTGAGCCGCGCACATGGGAATGGCGCTTTACATCTTGCCGCTACGAGCGGAGATCCAGCGCTTCTAAGTATAGTGGCAAATCACCCTAGAACGAATGTGCTGCGCCCTAACCTGAGGAACCAAACAGCGGCAACTTTAGTAAACGCTAGCGGAAATCAAGAGATGATTGAGGCGTTGATTGGAAGCTCGAGCTATCTGGCTTTCGATCCCTCTCCAGAATATGAAGAAGGCGAAGGTAGAACAGAGAATGGGATCCCACTCTATATCGCTGATCGTAGCGCTGATCCTGGCATTGAGCAGTTAATAGAAGAGGCGCCAGCCTCATCAACACTCCCACAAGAAACAGCCACCCATACTCCCTCAGTAACGAAGGCCTCAAGCTCAAGGAGTTAAATTTACCCTTGAGTAGCTAGCTTCAGAAGCGCTTTTTGGAATGTTACAGTTTGTATGGTTCTCTAACGTAAAGCGCCGCGCAAATGTCCATGGATAACCTAGCCGCTATCGCAACTACTACAGATCACAACTGCCCATAACTATGCAAACCCGACAAAAACATATTCACCCCCAAAAAAGCAAACAGCGTCACCAGTAAACCAATCAGTGCCCACCAGGCCGCCAAAACACCGCGCAAACCTTTAATCAGCCGCATATGCAGCCAGGCCGCATAATTTAACCAAACAATCAATGCCCAGGTTTCTTTAGGATCCCAACTCCAATACCCCCCCCATGCATCAGCCGCCCATAGTGCGCCAAGGATGGTTGCAAGGGTAAAAAATGCAAACCCCACCGCAATGGATTTATACATCAGGTCATCTAGCACCACTAAAGCTGGTAAGCGATCAGCCCAGATTCCATAGCGTTTAAGCAACGCCGCAACAGCAACCATTGCGGCTAAAGAAAAACCGGCATAACCGATGAAATTCGCTGGCACATGAATTTTCATCCACCAGCTCTGTAATGGAGCAACCAGAGGCTGAATTTGTTGCGCCTCGCGCGCAACGGCGTACCACATTAAAAAGCCCACTGCCGAACTGATCACAAGCAGCACAAAAGCGCCTAGTGCGCGCGTTTGGTAATGCATTTCATAGTACAAGTAAAAAAGTGCGGTCAATAGGCAAAACAATACAAAAACTTCGTAGAGGTTTGAAATTGGGATATGCCCAATATCTGCGCCGATCAAATAAGATTCATACCAACGCACCATCATGCCGACGAAGCCTAATAATACCGCGGCCCAACACAACCATGAACCCAGCCTAGCGGCAACGGTTGAGCGCGCCAGCAAGCCTCCCCAATAAAATACCGTCGCCAGTAAAAAAAGCGTGCTCATCCACAAAATCGCGGATTGGCTGGATAAGAAGTATTTTAAGAAAAAAACTTGCTCGGCTCGTGCAAGCTCACCGTGATAGAGAAAAATAGCAGCGCAGGATAAAAGTGCCAGCAGCGCAACCAACGCACGCACAGGCTTCCAATACCAACCTAATACCCCAATCACTGGCACAGCCCCAAGCAGAATAGCTTGCTCGTAGTAGTCCATATGCTGACGATAATGCATGAGCGCAAAAATCGCGCCGGCAAATAAAGCTCCCAGATACAGCCAATCAACCAATGTAAGCCGATTTAGTCGTGTTTGAACAGGTAAAGGATCCGCCGGCCTAATCAGACCCGTTTCGAGAGACGGTTTAGTGGAAGATAAATGTTCCATAATTTAACGTTAAAGAGTATCCGTTATATGATTCAGAGTAATGCCAACTTGATAACGCAGTTGAACGAATTCGTTTTCAAAATCCAGCGTTCTACGAGCGGCGGACATGGCCATTAATACATCTGTAGCGGCGCTGTTTTCACTTTCTTTTAGCCAAAACCATACCCGCCGTTCACGCAAATAGAACATCGCGAATACACCTAACACGAGTAACAAACTGCCGAAGTAAACAATTTTTTTACCCGGCGCGCGCGTCACCTGAAACACTGAAGCCTTCACTTCATCAAATGAATCAAGTTGCAAAAGCAGAGGAGCGTGATACAAAAAACTATCCGATAGAGCATTGATAGATGATTGCACAAAACGACCGTTAACCTCACTCTCTACATTAGGGGCTAGCCCAGACCGCTCGCGCACGATTTGCCAAAGGTCCCAAACCACCCCTTCCAATGTACGCAATAACAACTCTACGGCTTTAGCTTGCTCGGCTTTAGGCACAGAGAATTCAATAAAGTTTGCTAATGCCGCAAACCCTCCTAACGAATCTGGAGCACCATTTGGCGCAACCTGAACGGGAGTATGATTCCCAGCAAAAAGCTCCAGTACATGCGTTGCACTTTGCTCCAGTTGCGCTTGTAGCGGCGTGCCCGGCTTCGCTAAACGTAGTGCAAAACGCTTAGCGGCGGCTGTGCGCAACAATGGATTTTGTAATGCTGCGCGCAATTGTATCCAAGTTTTTACGGTATGCTCCGCGTCGGCTGGAACGCGCAGATAGCGAAAAGGCTGTTGTGGACTCTCACGCATCCCAGCTAAAAACATCCACTCGCCATCAATTTCAACGGGCAGCATGTAATGACTGAATTCACATGCTTGGCCTGCTGCATCCCTTATTTTATAGTGCACTGAAGGGCCTATATTACGCAGTGTTTGCGGCTTAGAAGTTTTTGCGCCTGAGCCGAGCCGCTCAGCAAAAACTTCTTTTAATGGGCGGCGTGTAACGCCACGTACGTCTGTTTTCCCATTAGCATCGGAGATATTTTCAACATTAATCGCGCGAAAATCAGTCCACTCAATGGTTGCATCCCCGCTAGCTAATGGCAGAGACTGATTAATTTGCCCTTTTAATGGAAAAGACCGCGCGGCTGAACCCGTCATTGGATAGGCTGTGAACTGCATGCGCGACCCGCCATCTTCAAAACTAGATTGATAAACGGCAATACCGCGATGAATAAAGGGTTTGTTTACTTCAACCTGGGTCTTAATACGCTGCTGGCTCAGATGGTCCAGCACGACAATATCGCTGACAAAGCGCTTAGGCATCCCAGTTGAATAGTATTCAACACTAAATTGATTTAGTTGGATGGTGAAGGGTAAATCTTGAATCAGTACACCATCTCCTTGATTCAGAATCGTAGTAGACACATGCTGACCTTCGGCTACCCACGTTTGACCACGAAAAGTTGGATTCGACGCGCTTAGCCTATGCTTAGGCGCAATCTCAGCAAGCACTGCATTGCCTTGCAGTGGGGTTTTGTCAAATAGCCACATTTGTAAACGCACCGGCACATTACTATCGAGTAATCCACCCAGGCAAATTACCACAATCGCCAGATGGGCAAAAATATAGCCCAATTTGCTCAAGGTGCCCCGCTTGGCGGCAATCAACAGCCCAGCGTCTTTGGAGTTTATTTTATAGCGATAGCCTTGCGCTTTAAGCAACGCTTGCAGCCGTTCAGCGGTTTCAGTACGCGTATAAGCCGTTTTAAAATCAGCTCGATGTCCAAATGCGCGTAAGTTATTTTCATGTACGCGATCTTTCCAGTTACGCATCTCAGCAATCATAGACGGGCCGTTGCGCCATAAGCACAACGAAAGCGAAACGACGAGAAATAAAAGAATTGCAATAAACCACCAAGAACTATAGACACTGTAAATGCCTAGCGCATGAAAAATTTCAGCCCAAAACGGACCAAACTGCGCAACATAGTTGGAGTAAGGCTCTTGTTGTTTAAGTACCGTACCGATCACACTTGCCAGCGCGAGTACGACCAACAAGGCAATCGCAAAACGCATTGAACTCAGTAATTCAACTGCGCTGCGCGATGAGGAGCGCTTTTTACTTGTTTTATTTGACCCCAACTTCACAGACCGACCTCATTTGCTACGCATAAAGCTTTTACTTGCCACTGCGCTGAATAAAGAACTTCGCTTAATTTAATTTGACTTTTGTGCATCACAATACAATTCGTTTTTATGACCTGAGTCATCAATAAATATGACTTTCAATTAATGAGGATAAGCAAAAGCGCGCCCATTTCCGTGATTTTGCGCCCGCTTTTGCGGCAGAAAACATGAAACGCGCCCGTTTTTGAGATTTCGCGCTCATTTCCGATGAAAACTCGATGAACCATTACGATAAATCAACCCAGCAGCCAGCAGGCTATACCTGGCTAGTCGAAACATATCGACTGGAAACTCGCCCCCATTGGTGCCAGTCTTTCATTAAAAGGAATATTAAGTCACGCGAAACCGCACAATATACCAGTCATATACAGCAAAATTTTCGTAAAGATTACGCGCCACAGAACACTATTTTAGGCCATCTTGAGTTTGCTTTGCGATATGAAGGGATCAATCTTGAGATCTTAAGCCGCCTTTTTACCCAAGACGGCAAAGCACAACTAGAAGCCGCTCTACAAAATTCACCTAAATCGCGTATTCTAAGACGACTCGGTTTCTTATATGAAGGGCTGATCGGGGTACAACTGAGCGTGCCGGATATAGACAAAAAAAGTACCTATATTAAACTTGCCGATGACAAATTTTATGTGACTCATAGCCAATCTACCCGCAGCGAGCGATTCCGGATTGAGAACAACCTGATAAGCACTTTT
The DNA here is from genome assembly GCF_003966915.1 of Mycoavidus cysteinexigens. Lineage (NCBI taxonomy): Bacteria > Pseudomonadati > Pseudomonadota > Betaproteobacteria > Burkholderiales > Burkholderiaceae > Mycoavidus > Mycoavidus cysteinexigens. The sequence continues at coordinate 308,686 of NZ_AP018150.1, read as the reverse complement.
AAGTTTTGTCCTGTTGTGCGACGCACACCTACTATCCAAGCATTTCTAGAGCAAGATTTAGCTGGGGCTATCAACCGTGCATTAGTGCGCTACAACCCGCATAGACTTGAGCGAGCCGCCGCTTGGCTCTATTTGAAAGAAACCCAATACTCATTTGACATCGAGCGCGAAAAACCAAGCGGCAACAAGACCGAACGTTTCATGCAAGCATTGCGTGAAGCAAGCGATCCTCAACCAGTGACACAGGAACGTTTGTGTTTATTGCAAAATATCGTAGTTGATGCGCGTTTTCGAGAGGTCGGTTATCGTAACCACCAAAACTACGTCGGACGGGAGCTCAATAACGAGCTACATCGTGTCGACTTTCTGCCGCCGCGCCCTGAAGATATTCATTCTCTAATGCAGGACTGGATCGATTGGAGCAATCATTTAGCCGAAGAGGATAGAGTATCAGCACCTATTGCCGCTGCATTAGCCGCTTTCGCTTTTGTTTTTCTGCATCCATTTATGGATGGCAATGGCCGCATTCACCGCTTCTTGGTACATGAGGTATTAACGCGCCGTGGCTTTACTCCACGTGGTTTTATTTTACCGGTATCAGCCGTGATGAAAGCACGGCTTGATGAATATATCCATGCATTAGAAGCATTCTCAAAACCATTGAAACGCTTAACGGAATATTATCCAATCACGCCTAATATCCCGGCACAAGGAAATGACGCACTATTGTATCGGTATTTCGATGCAACCCCACAAGTTGAATTTTTATTGTTATGTTTAAAACAAGTTATCGAGAAAGATCTTGCGCAGGAACTGCAATTTTTACTTAACCGCGATGCGCTCTACGAACAACTTAATGAAGAATTTGATTGGCCTGGAACGGCGCTGGATAAATTTATTATTTTTGTCCACCAAAATGGCGGTAAATTGTCAAAAGTTAAGCGTGATAAGTATTTTTCCTACTTAACAGATGCTGAAATTTCTAGCTTTGAAATAACCTATAAGGAAGTTTTCAAAACCGCGCATGCGAACGCTTAGCGTAGACCGGCGATGTAATCCGCTAAAGCTTTAATTTCTTTATCTGACAAACGTTCTGCGATGGCCTGCATAGGGGCATTATTCGCACGCTCTCCCTGCTGAAAGGCCTGCAACTGCGCAATTGTGTAATCTTGCCATTGGCCCGCTAAACGAGGATACTGTACGGGCATTCCGGCACCCGCTGGGCCATGGCATGCAGCGCATGCTGGCACGCCTTTTTCTGCAACTCCACCGCGCCAGATCTTTTGACCCAGCTCAGCCATTTCTTTATTGTGCGCAACCGCCAGCCTTTCTGGCAAAGCGGCAAAATAAGCGGAAACATCCCACATGTCTTGCTCAGATAACACCGAGGCAAAACTTGCCATAATCGGATTATTGCGTGTGGGCGCTTTAGCACCAGGTTTGGCTTTGTAATCGATCAACTGTTTATATAGATAGCCAATGTGCTGGCCAGCAAGGTTAGGCGCGAGACCCGTAGCCCCGCTACCCTCTGCGCCGTGGCAAGAGATACAAACTTGGGTTGCAATGGCTTTGCCACGAGCAAGATCTAGCTTTACTGAAATACTTTGTGACCAGACCGCAGTAGAATATACGGCTAAACTCACCCCAATCAGTCGCCAGAATTTAGATGCTCGGCTCATAGAACCCCTTGTCTCGTCTTGTTGTTGTCTCTCAAAGCCTATCCAACGGCCTTTTTACTTAATTTTTGTATTATACAATAGTGCTTTTTCCCCAAGGTTCATGGACCACCGCAATAAGTTTATGTAGGTTTAATTAGACCTTTATGCGACAGCGAATGTCAACTTTGCGATTGCCTCCGAGATACGTTTATGTCCTTTTTGCTTCACCAAGCGCGCTTTCTTACTACAGTCAATCATTTACGTGATTTGCCGGCCTCGCCATTACCCGAAGTCGCTTTTGCCGGCCGTTCTAATGCCGGCAAATCAACTGCAATTAACGTACTTTGCAATCAAAAGCGCCTGGCTTTTGCTAGCAAAACACCCGGACGCACACAACATATTAATTATTTTTCGGTCGGCCCAGCCCAGCAACCTGCTGGCCATTTGATCGATTTACCCGGCTATGGCTACGCTGAAGTCCCGTTTAGCGTACAAGTGCATTGGGAGCAATTATTAGGAGGCTACCTCCAAACCCGCGCCCAGTTATGTGGTTTAATTTTAATGATGGATGCGCGCCGCCCGTGCACCGAGCTTGATTGTCAGATGATCGAATGGTTTACGTCAACTGGCAAGCCGATTCATGTGTTACTCACTAAGGCGGATAAATTGACCCGACAAGCCAGCCTCAATACGCTACGCGCTGTGCAACAGAAGCTCGCTCAAGATACAGAAAGATTAGGCGCGCCCAATCAATGCACCGTGCAGCTCTTCTCCGCTTTAAAGCGCACCGGCCTTGACGATGCGCATCGCGCGATTGAAGCATGGTTAAAGCCTAACGCTCATCCATAAAGAAATAATCTTGCGAATCACTTGCATAATTTATCCATATTTGTTTATATTCAAACCAATACGGATGTTTAGTGGGGAGTGGAATGATAAATGCACCACATTTGAATACATTTCAGAGATTTGCAATGGCCATGGCTTTATTTGATACTTTAAAATTTGTTAAGCGCATGCAAGCAGCAAGCATGCCTAGCGCTCAGGCTGAAGCTGAGGCCGAATTTTTGTCAGAAATTTTTGCATCTAACTTGCAAGAATTAGCGACTAAAGAAGATTTGAACCATGCAATCGGCGATTTGCGTAAGGATACAGACGCTAAGTATGAAATCTTGCGCAAAGATATAGACGCCCTGCGTAAAGAAGTCGACTTTAAAATTGAACGCTCAACTTTTTCAGTCCAACAGAAAATGGACACCCACAAATTCGCTCTTATTAAATGGATGATTGGCCTGGCTATTGCCCAGCTGGGGTTAGTCATTGGCGCATTAAATTTCTTTGCGATGAAATTCGCTGGTTAAGCGGATCCTGCGAATAGATGAATAAAAAATGGCAAAAAAAATCCGCCGTCGAAGCGGCGGTGAAAAGCCTGGCTTTTACACTACAGGCTCCCGCTCAGGGAGGAGAAGCGGGGAGCTTATGCATTAAAGTATAAAGCTCGGTTCCGATAATATACCAACTTCCCCAAAAAATTCAGAGTTTATCTTCCAATTTATCTTATGAGTACTTACCCTGTTTATCGCTCACGCCGGATGCGTGCTGACGAATTTTCTCGCCGCTTATTGCGGGAGCATGTTTTGACCACTAATGATCTAATTTATCCGGTTTTTATTGTTGATGGTCATCAAGTGCGACAACCTGTACCGTCAATGCCAGGGGTTGAACGGCTATCGCTTGATTTATTGCTACCCGTTGCGCAGCAATGCGTCGAGTTGCGCATACCCGTGCTGGCGCTTTTTCCAATGATTGAACCGTCTTTGAAAACGCCTGATGGCTTAGCTGCAACGCGGGCCGATGGCTTGATTCCGCGAGCCGTGCGTGAGTTGAAACGCAATTTTCCGGAATTAGGCGTGATGACCGATGTTGCACTGGATACTTACACCAGCCATGGGCAGGATGGCACGATCGATGAAACCGGCGTTATTCTCAACGATGAAACCATTGAAATTTTAGTCAAACAAGCCGCTGCGCACGCTGAAGCAGGCGCTGACATCATTGCGCCATCGGATATGATGGATGGCCGAATTGGCGCGATTCGCACGATGCTCGAGAGCCATCGATACCGCCACACAAAAATTATGGCGTATGCTGCCAAATATGCTTCCGCCTTTTATGGCCCTTTCCGGGAAGCTGTAGGGTCAGCGCTTCAGCTCGGTCAAAGCAATAAAATGACTTATCAAATGGATCCAGCCAATAGTGATGAAGCATTGCGTGAAGTCGCTATGGATATAGCAGAAGGCGCTGATATGGTGATGGTTAAACCAGGCATGCCTTACCTTGATATTGTGCGGCGCGTAAAAGATGAGTTTCACTTCCCAACTTATGCTTACCAAGTAAGCGGTGAATATGCGATGCTCAAAGCAGCCGCTCAGAATGGTTGGCTTCAGCATGATCAAGTCATGCTGGAGTCGTTATTAGCTTTTAAACGAGCAGGAGCGGATGGTGTATTAACTTATTTTGCCTTAGATGCGGCAAAATGTCTGCGCTCCATTGCCTAAACACAAGCCTCTCTGAAACGCTTTATGGAGCCGTATAAATGGATTCGATTTTTTTCAGAAAAAGGCTAGGCGATTGATACCCAATCATCCGTAACGCACTGATTTCATGACCATTTTCATCAAAAAAAAGGAGTGCAGGAGGTCCGTATAAACTGAACTGCTTAAGCAATGCGCGGTGCTCGAGGTTATTCTTCGTCACATCAGCGCGCAATAAATTAAAGTGCTTTAATTGTGCCTGCACTCGACTATCGGTAAAAGTGATTTTTTCCATTTCTCGACAATTGGCGCACCAGTCGGCGTAAAACTCGAGCATACTTGGCCGCCCATTCGCTCTAATTTGATGCTGGAGTTCACTCTTTGACTGAATCAATGTAAAGCCTGCTGACCCAGGCTGTAGTTGTTTGGGTGCTACGGCTGCGGATTCAGTAGCGGTTGGCATACGGGTTGCACGCCAAGTCATGCCTACATTTTGCCAATTCAGCGCTGCCGCTAGCAACGGAAAAACTAGCCAGAGCGCAACGGCGGCAAGCAGTAGTCCAAATACCCGCTTAATTCCGTTCATCCAAACGCCGGCGCGAGGCAATATATTACCCGCGCCAATACCGACCAGCAGCAGTGGCGCTCCCATACCTAGCGCCATCAAGAAAAGCGCACTACCGCCTAATATTAGATTACCTGTATGGGCAATAAACGTCAGCACACCAAATAGCGGCGCCGTCATGCACGCACCAATAATCAATGCCGATAAAGCCCCCATCGTAAATACAGCAAGCCATTTACCACCCTTTAATTGACGCCCTAATAACACCGAATTAATGCGGTTTTGCCAAGATTGTGGCAACTGCAACTCGTAGCAACCGAATAAGGAAAGGGCAAAGGCAAATAACAACAGCGCAAAAACACCACGCACCCATGGGTTTTGTAGGTCTGGGCCGAGACTATAGCCCGCTGAAGCGGCCACCATGCCAAACACCGTATAGACTAGCGCCATCCCGAGCACATAGATCACAGATAGCATTAAACTGCGCCAGCGCGTGAGCTGCGTTCCTTCCCCCACGATCAACGCCGATAAAATCGGGATCATTGGCAAGGAGCACGGGAATAAGCTTAATGCGACGCCCAATACAAAGAAAATCATCAACGTGGTGATGAAATCATGTCCTTCAAGCACCGCTTCCGCATATTGAAAACTATAAAGATGAGCCAGAGAGTCAGTCAGGTAGCGCATACCTAAACGCTCCCCCAGCGTAGGTGGCCCCGTATTTACACCTTCCGGCCTAGTCTCTGCCTTTAACTTCTGTAACCCAGCACCCTTGATAGATATAAAATGCATCATGGGTGGATAGCATAGACCTTGATCGGCACAGCCCTGAGTGCGGACAGTCAGCTCAAAGGGACCCTCCACATGCGTCACAGGAAGATAAATGTCGACTTCGTTGCGGTAGGTTTCAAAATTCTTCTGCAGCGCAGTATCGAATTTAATTTGGCCTGGCGGCAACACCGGCTCACCTAGCGTCGCCACCCCGCGCCCAACACTAAACCCAAAATGCTCACGATACATAGCATAGCCATGCGCAATCGAAAAATGGACTTCAATGCCACCAGGCCGCTCTAGTGCGCGCATTTTGAAAGCTGCTTTGGCATCAAGAAAGGGCCCGTTGGCTAATGCCAGTGCGCTATAAAACAGCGCCCACATCAGCAAAATGCTCTTCCCGATGAACTGCGAACGCTGGATAGAATCACTCAACATAACGAATCTTTTTCTGCTTTAGCTGCACCGCAAATAGAAAACCAGGCACTTGGCCTGGTTTTCATCTTTCGCATCTTGCACTTTTAAGTGTTTTTCTTTACGTATTTTATTCCTGCTCTGCAACCACGCTATCCAGCGTAGCTTCGTCGTTTACAGGACGGTCAACCAATTCGACAAATGCCATAGGGGCGTTATCACCATTACGGAAACCGCACTTTAGAATACGCAAATAACCACCTGGTCGATTAGCATAACGGGGACCCAACACCTCAAATAATTTGGTCACCACAGCGCGATCACGTAGACGATTAAATACCAACCGATGGTTGGCGAGGGTTGGTTTTTTACCGATTGTGATCAACTTTTGGACCACTCTGCTCAGTGCTTTCGCTTTAGGCACAGTGGTTTTAATAATTTCATGCTCAATCAACGAGACCGACATATTTTTCAGCATAGCCAAGCGATGGCTGCTAGTGCGGTTCAGTTTGCGCAAACCATGACGATGACGCATATTTAAATCCTTACATTAAAAGTTTTATTCCAGCTCTTTTTGAAATCCAAATGGATAACGGGCCGGTAATTAGAGCTTAAATCCTACAACTAAAACTTACTCAGAGCACGCCGCAAAGACTAAAATCCTTTACGGCGTGAGCGTGTTTATCTATCAAGATTGACTGGTGGCCAATTTTCAAGTTTCACACCCAGCGCAAGGCCACGCGTGGCAAGCACTTCTTTGATCTCATTAAGCGATTTTCTACCGAGGTTCGGCGTTTTCAGCAACTCATTTTCAGTACGCTGAATCAAATCGCCAATGTAGTAAATATTTTCAGCTTTCAAGCAGTTCAAGGAGCGCACTGTCAACTCCAGATCTTCCACCGAACGCAGCAGAATCGGGTCAATTTGCGGCGCGCGTGAAGGAAGTTCGGCACTGACTTCCGAGCCTTCTAACGCAGCGAATACCGATAATTGATCAACTAAAATTCCGGCTGCCTGACGAATCGCCTCTTCCGGTGACAGCGCGCCATTTGTCTCAATGTTCATGACTAACTTATCGAGATCAGTACGCTGCTCAACCCGTGCGCTTTCGACCGTATAACTTACTCGCCTCACGGGGGAAAATGAAGCGTCTAGTACAATCCGACCGATCGAGCGAGTCGCTTCTTCGCCATATTGGCGAACATTGCCTGGTACATAGCCACGACCTTTTTCGACTTTAATCTGAAGGTCAAGCTTGCCCCCTTTGGACAGATGCGCGATTACATACTCTGGGTTAATAACCTCGCAATCATGCGGCAGTTCAATATCGCCAGCGGTAACAATGCCTTCGCCTTCTTTACGCAATGAAACGGTGACTTCATCGCGATTATGCAAGAGAAAGACAACCCCTTTTAAATTCAACAACAAATTAATCACATCTTCCTGCACGCCATCCATAGTTGAATATTCGTGCACGACCCCGCCAATAGCGACCTCAGTGGGGGCATAGCCAGTCATTGAAGACAACAACACGCGCCTTAGTGCGTTGCCTAAAGTATGGCCATAGCCACGCTCAAAAGGTTCCATGACCACTTTTGCATGGTTGCCGCCCATCATCTCAACTGCAATTATCCTGGGCTTCAACAGATTGTTCTGCATAGGTTTTCCTTTTAATGCCCGCAGCTCATTATGTCTGTAGGGCTGACAGGTGATAACCTGAAAAACTCAGCCGCAGCGCTCCATCATCAAAGCGCACCGGCTTTGATTCAATTACCGTGAATACAATTCAACAATCAAACTTTCATTAATATCGCCCGCAATCTCATTACGTTCAGGCGCTTGCTTGAAAGTCCCTTCTAATTTTTTAGCATCGACTGTAACCCAAGCTGGAAAGCCAATTTGCCCAGCCAATCCTACAGCTTCTTGAATGCGAGTTTGCTGTTTCGCTTTTTCACGCACAGCGATCAGATCACCAGCTTTCACCTGCAAAGACGGAATATTAGCCACTTGACCATTGACCGTAATTGCACAGTGGCTCACCAACTGCCGCGCCTCAGCGCGAGTTGAGCCATAGCCCATACGATAAACTACGTTATCCAGTCTAGATTCAAGTAATTGCAAAAGCAGTTCGCCGGTATTACCTTTGCGACGGTCTGCCTCGGTGAAGTAGCGGCGGAACTGACGCTCAAGCACACCGTAAACACGTTTGACTTTTTGCTTTTCACGCAACTGATTACCATAATCAGAAGCACGATTATTGCCAGAAGATGACCGGCCATGTTGACCAGGTTTGCTGTCGAGCTTGCATTTATCTGCAAGTGCGCGACGCGTGCTTTTTAGGAAAAGATCAGTTCCTTCCCGGCGGGATAATTTAGCTTTAGGGCCTATATAGCGTGCCACTTTTCATTCCTTTTTAAATAAATCACACGAACAGAGTTCGCGCTAGTCTTGCCTAATGGCTAGACGGTGGGCTTATGGCGATGAATAAAAATTTCGATTTTTAAATGCGCCGGCGCTTTGGCGGACGGCAACCATTATGTGGAATCGGCGTGACATCAGAAATTTCGGTGACTTTAATGCCAAGACCATGCAATGCTCGCACAGCTGATTCACGACCTGGGCCAGGACCTTTAATTCTAACTTCGACCGTTTTCAAGCCATATTCAAGTGCTGTCCGGCCTGCCGATTCAGCCGCAATCTGAGCCGCATAGGGGGTTGATTTACGTGAACCTTTAAACCCCTGACCGCCTGAAGTCGCCCAGACAAAAGCATTGCCTTGACGATCGGTGAAGACAATAATCGTGTTATTGAATGATGCATGAACATGCACCACGCCTTCAGTAATATTTCTTTTAACTTTTTTGCGAGCGCGTTGCGTCGCAGCGTTATTTGAAGCCTTAGCCATTTCCTGTCCTGTACTTAACTATCTAAGCTTATTTCTTGAGAGAAGCCGCAGCGCGCCGTGGACCTTTGCGAGTACGCGCATTTGTCCGAGTACGCTGGCCTCTGACTGGCAATCCCTTACGATGCCGCATTCCGCGGTAACAACCAAGATCCATCAGACGCTTAATGCTCATTGAAACTTCACGACGCAAATCGCCTTCAACGTCGTATTTACCAACTTGCTCGCGCAATTTCTCAAGATCTTTATCGTCAAGATCTTTAACTTTTTTCGTAATTGGTACACCAGACTCCTGACAAATCGTCAGTGCACGCGTACGGCCAATACCGTAGATAGCAGTCAGTCCAATTACGATGTGCTTATGATTCGGGATATTTACCCCAGCAATACGAGCCATTGTTATTCCTTATCAACCTTGACGTTGCTTATGGCGCTGATCGGAGCTGCAAATCACACGCACAACGCCTTTGCGTCTGATAATTTTACAATTACGACAAATACATTTAACTGATGCCATGACTTTCATATAAGTCCTCTTTAATCATTTCGCTCGGAATATAATCCGCGCACGAGACAAGTCATAAGGGGTTAATTCCACCGTCACTTTGTCACCTGGTAAAATCCGAATATAATGCATCCGCATTTTTCCAGAAATATGTCCCAATACAATATGACCATTTTCCAATTTAACCCGGAAAGTGGCATTAGGAAGGTTCTCAAGCACTTCCCCTTGCATTTGAATTACATCATCTTTGGCCATAAACCCCTAATTCAGAAATCTCTTTTAGACCCTTATTCTAACGGATCGGGAGATTGCCGCCCTTAAAATTGGCCTTACGAAGCAACGACTCGTATTGTTGCGACATCAAATACGATCGGACTTGCTCCATAAAATCCATTGTCACTACAACGATAATAAGTAATGACGTTCCGCCAAAATAAAACGGCACATTCCAGCGCAATACTAAAAATTCAGGTAGTAAGCACACGAATACAATATAAACAGCACCAGCCAAGGTCAGACGCGTCAGAATTTTATCGATATAACGCGCGGTTTGATCTCCTGGTCGGATACCTGGCACGAAAGCACCGCTTTTCTTTAAGTTATCAGCCGTTTCTTTGCTATTAAATACCAACGCAGTATAAAAGAAGCAAAAGAACATAATTGCCAATGCATAAAGTGTTACATACACCGGTTGTCCTGGCGCTAACATAGCAGCCACGTCGTGTAGCCAACGCAACTTTGAATCCGCGCCAGAACTAAACCAACTTGCAATAGTGGCTGGGAATAAAATGATCGACGACGCAAAGATCGGCGGAATCACGCCAGCCATATTCAGCTTGAGAGGCAAGTGCGAAGCTTGTCCACCATACAGCTTATTCCCGACCTGGCGTTTAGCGTAATTGACCAAAATTTTGCGCTGGCCTCGCTCAACAAATACCACGAAATACGTTACCGCAGCAATCAGTGCAATCACGATCAAAGCCGAAATAATGCTCATTGCATTCGTGCGGACCAATTCAAAGAGGCCACCAATTGCATTCGGCAAGCCCGCAGCAATCCCGGCGAAAATGATAATTGAAATCCCATTACCCAACCCACGCTCGGTAATTTGCTCCCCCAGCCACATCAAAAACAGCGTTCCCGTGACTAAGGTCACGACCGTGGTCAAGCGGAACATAAAGCTTGGATCAAGCACCAGACCCACCTGACTTTCTAGCGCAAGCGCGATGCTAAATGCCTGAAAAGTAGCAAGGAAGACCGTAAAGTACCGTGTGTACTGCGTAATTTTACGCTGACCAGCCTGCCCTTCTTTTTTAAGCGCTTCTAATTGCGGCGAGATAATTGCCAGCAACTGCATGATAATCGACGCCGAAATATACGGCATAATCCCTAGCGCAAATATCGTAAAACGCGATAACGCGCCGCCTGAGAACATATTAAACATGCCCAAAATCCCGCCCTGTTGGCTCTGAAAGAGCTTAGCCAACTGATCAGGATCTATGCCAGGCACAGGGATATGCGCGCCAATCCGATAAACCACCAATGCTAACAGCAAAAATAGGGCGCGCTTAAATAAGTCGCCATATTTCGCCGTTGGTTTACTGTTTTTCGCAAGATTTGGGCGCTTAGCCAAAAAACTTCTCCGATGCTACGAATTGATTCATCAATGAGGGTCTATTTAAACCACCGAACCATCTGCTGCTTCGATTGCGCGCCGCGCGCCGGCAGTTGCGGCGATCCCTTGCAAAGTCACCTTACGCGTCAATTCACCTGACGCTATGACCTTAACGCGAGACACCAACTCACCGATCAAGCCGGCCTGTTTCAAGACCAATGGATCAATTTCATCGACTGGCAGTTTCTGCAATTCAGAAAGCGTAATTTGAGCACACAGTTTTTTTGTCAGCGACTTAAAACCACGCTTTGGCAAACGCCGCTGCAATGGCATTTGGCCACCTTCAAAGCCAACTTTGTGAAAGCCGCCTGAACGTGATTTTTGCCCTTTATGACCCCGGCCGGCAGTTTTGCCTAAGCCGGAACCCATGCCGCGGCCCACTCGCCGCTTCGCATGCTTAGCGCCAGCGGCAGGTTTAAGTTGATTCAATTCCATTAGAACTCCTTGGACCTTCGCTTAGTTCATGACTTTAACAAGGTAAGACACCTTGTTAATCATGCCGCGTACCGCGGGGGTATCTTGTAACTCACTGATCGAGTTAACACGCCTCAGACCTAACCCGCGAATTGTTGCGCGATGTGACTCGCGGGTACCGATTAGGCTCTTGATAAGCTGAATTTTGACAGTTTGATTTGACATTTTGGTACGATCTCTGCAGGTCTCTTAATTCAAAATTTGCTCAATCGTTTTACCACGCTTGGCGGCAATATCCGCCGGCGTAGACTGCTTGCGCAAACCATCGAGTGCTGCTCGCACAACATTGTACGAATTGGTTGAACCGTAAATTTTTGCCATCACATTGCGCACGCCAATCACATGAAACACTGCGCGCATCGGACCACCGCTCTTAATTCCCTTACCTTCTTTAGCAGGGGCCATCAAAACGGTAGTGGCGCCATGTTTACCAGGCACCTCATGCTGCAACGTTCCGTTATGCAACTGAACTTTAAACATATTGCGACGAGCTTGCTCCATGGCTTTTTGGACCGCGACCGGCACTTCTTTGGCCTTGCCCTTGCCCATGCCAATGCGCCCATCACCGTCACCAACCACGGTTAGAACAGCAAAGCCTAAAATACGACCGCCTTTAACAACTTTAGTGACGCGTTTGACAGAGACCATCTTTTCGCGAAGGCCATCGTCTCGTTCTTCAAGCTGAGCTTTCGCTTGCATTTTTGCCATGACGAATTTTTCCCTTAAAACTTAAGACCAGCTTCGCGCGCCGCTTCGGCAAGCGCTTTAACACGGCCGTGGTAGCGAAAACCCGAACGATCAAAGGCAACGGTTTCAATACCAGCCACCTTCGCTTTTTGCGCAATCCGCTGCCCAATAATTGTAGCCGCAGCCGTATTAGCGCCCTTCCCGCTTTTATCTGCAAGCTGCTGACGAACTTCTGCTTCAATCGTCGACGCGCTCGCCAGTACTGTGGTGCCACAGGGCGAAAATACTTGTGCGTAAATATGCGTATTAGTGCGATGCACAGCTAGCCGATGAACTTTTAATTCAGCGATTTTGCTGCGCGTCTGACAGGCACGGCGAATACGAGATTGTTTTTTATCCATAACGAGCAACCTTATTTTTTCTTGGTTTCTTTGAGGATCACAACCTCATCGGCATAACGTACACCTTTGCCTTTATAAGGTTCAGGTGGACGATAAGCACGCACCTCGGCAGCAACCTGCCCGACTTTTTGTTTGTCGATCCCTTTAATCAGGATCTCAGTCTGGGCTGGCGTTTCCACTTTAATGCCCACTGGCATTTGGTGCACAACCGGATGCGAATAACCCACTGATAAATTCAATTTATCGCCTTGAGCTTGCGCACGATAACCAACGCCGACCAAAGTAAGCTTACGCTCAAATCCCTTGGAAACGCCGTGCACCATATTAGCGACAAGCGCGCGCATGGTACCTGACATAGCGTTGGCTTCACGGCTTTCATTAGCCGGCTCAAAAATTATCTGGCCATTAACATGTTGAACCTTAACTAACTGATTCTCAGCTAACGAGATTGAACCCAATGGCCCTTTACTAGTGATCATGCCGCCATCTAACGACACATCTACGCCCGCTGGCAATTCAACGGGACTCTTACCTACTCGAGACATCCTTGTTTCTCCTTAGCGGCGGTCTCAAAAATTATGCGACGTAACACAGAACTTCACCGCCGACTCCAGCCGCACGCGCTTTACGATCCGTCATCACGCCTTTAGTGGTGGAAACAATCGCTACGCCAAGGCCATTCATGACTTTTGGAATATCGTGTCGTCCTTTATATACGGGACAACCGGGACGCGAAACACGTTCTATACGCTCAATCACCGGGCGGCCAGCATAATACTTTAGCCCAAGATTTAGCTCTGCTTTACCGCCTTCCGATTTAACTGCAAAATCTTCAATATAACCTTCGTCCCGCAATACCTGCGCAATCGCAACTTTGATTTTTGAAGACGGCATCGCAACACATAATTTGTTGACCATCTGCGCATTGCGAACGCGAGTCAGCATATCGGCGATAGGATCACTCATGCTCATTTAGATTACTCCTCACCAGCTCGCTTTTATCAGACCTGGAATTTCACCACGAAAGGCGATTTCACGAATCTTGCCACGGGCAAGACCAAATTTCCTAAACGTACCACGCGGGCGTCCCGTCAAGGCGCAACGATTACGCTTACGAGTTGGATTCGCATTACGCGGCAATTGCTGCAACTGCAAACGTGCTTCATAACGATCTTCATCTGATCTTTTTGCATCATCGATGATCGCTTTTAAAGCCGCCCGCTTACCAGCGTATTTTTGCGCCAAATGCGCCCGTTTTTTCTCGCGTTCAATTAATGCTAACTTAGCCACGGCAACCTCAGTTTTTGAACGGAAATTTAAAGCAAGTAAGCAACGCTTTTGCTTCTTCATCATTTTTTGCAGTGGTGTTAATACTAATATTTAACCCACGCAATGCATCTATTTTGTCGTATTCAATTTCAGGAAACATAATTTGCTCCTTGACTCCGAGATTGTAATTGCCACGACCGTCAAACGCACGACCCGATACGCCGCGAAAATCTCGCACACGAGGTAGCGCTAAATTCACTAAACGATCTAAAAACTCGAACATCATGCGGCCACGCAACGTAACCATCACACCGACTGGATAACCTTCGCGAATTTTGAAGCCTGCAATTGCCTTACGCGCCAAAGTAATAACCGGCTTCTGGCCAGCAATTTTTGTCAAATCGCCTACTGCGTGTTCGATCACTTTCTTATCAGCCACCGCTTCACCCACACCCATATTCAGAGTAATTTTGGTGAAACGAGGCACTTCCATCACAGATTTGTAACCGAATTTTTGCATTAATTCGGGAACTGCTTTCTGCTTATAAAATTCCTGCAAACGAGCCATTTCTTTAATCACTCCGTCAAACGCTAAGTACCGCACCGGTCGTTTTCAGAAAGCGAACTTTCTCGCCATTCTCAACCCTGATACCCACCCGCGATGGTTTTCCATTCGCGTCAAGCAAAGCCAGATTTGATCTGTCGATGGGCATCGTTTTGCTTTCTCTGCCGCCAGCCGTTCCTTTCATTGGATTGGGCTTAACATGCTTAGTCACCAAATTTAACCCTTCAACCGTGATCTTCTCACCCGCGACTGCAAGCACTACACCCTGCTTGCCTTTATCTTTACCAGTGATGGCAATCACTTGATCACCTTTGCGAATCTTTTGCATTTTGCGTACCCCTTACAACACTTCTGGAGCAAGTGAAACAATCTTCATGAAACGCTCACGCAATTCACGCGTAACCGGCCCAAAAATGCGAGTGCCAATTGGTTCGTTTTTATTGTTGAGCAAGACAACAGCATTGTTGTCAAACTTAATCAACGAACCATCTGGACGACGCATGCCTTTTGCAGTACGCACGACCACGGCATTAAAAATCTCGCCTTTTTTCACGCGACCACGCGGCACTGCTTCTTTGACCGTCACTTTAATGACGTCACCAATATTTGCATAACGACGCTTTGAACCGCCTAGCACCTTAATGCACAAAACTTCCCGCGCGCCTGTATTATCCGCGCTTTGAAGCCGAGTTTCGTTCTGAATCATAATTTCTCTTTCCCAACTTAATCCGGTTACGCTATTCGTTAACAAAAACTGTAACGCCTTCCGGTCAGTTTTGGTCCCGCCGACCATAGGCCACTTGGGTTAAGAATAAGGACAAAATGTCCGTTAAAAAGAAGAACGGATGATTATAGCAAAAAATCTAAAAATTGCAATCTATTCATCGCCATTTTTAGCTTTATTCACTTAAATAACCCGCACTGCCTCCATTAAGCGCGATACCGCCCAAGCTTTTGTCTTTGAAAGCGGACGGGTCTCTTGAATTTCGACCAAATCGCCTTCGTTGTAAGTATTAGCATCGTCATGCGCATGATATTTCTTAGAACGCACAACAAACTTACCATAAAGTGGATGCTTGACACGGCGCTCGATGAGCACTGTCACGGTTTTATCCATTTTATTGCTAATAACCCTACCGATCAGAGTTCGCTTGAGCGAAGTTTTAACATCGTTCATTTTTGGCTTGCCTTTTCGGTCAATATAGTACGCACGCGCGCAATATCGCGCCGCATTTTCTTTAATAGACTGCTGTTGTTCAATTGCTGGGTCGCTAGCTGTAAGCGTACGCTAAAAGACGCTTTTAGTAGCTCAGACAATTCTTTATGCAAGTCAGTCCGGTCTTTTACTCTCAATTCTGAGGCTTTCATTCATCTCTCCATCAAACGCCAATCTGACGCGCGACAAATGCTGTTTTCATAGGCAATTTTGCCGCCGCCAGACGGAATGCGGCACGCGCCAACATTTCATCTACGCCATCCATCTCATACAGCATTTTACCTGGCTGAATTTCAGCTACATAATACTCAGGATTCCCTTTACCATTCCCCATCCGAACTTCGGCTGGTTTTTGAGAAATGGGTTTATCTGGGAAAATACGAATCCAAATTCGGCCACCACGTTTTATATGACGCGTCATCGCACGGCGCGCAGACTCAATTTGACGGGCGGTCAAACGACCACGGCCAATCGCTTTTAAGCCAAACTCACCAAACGATACGGCATTACCGCGCGTCGCAATACCAGTATTGCGACCCTTTTGCTCTTTACGGTACTTTCTGCGTTTTGGTTGCAGCATGTCTATTCTCCAGTCTTAGCATCGCCATCAGGTTTGGCGGCTCCCGCACGCCGTGAACGTCCCCAACGCGAGCCTGGCTTATCGCCACCGCCCTCATTGCGACCACGACGCTCGCCTCCAGGACGCGCATTACGGCGCGCGCGTTTTTCCTCAGGCGCTTCCTCAACTGCCGGCGCTTCATGACGACCTAATATATCGCCCTTATAAACCCATACTTTAATACCGATAATGCCGTAAGTCGTTTGCGCTTCAGACGTTGCGTAATCAATATCGGCACGCAATGTATGCAAGGGCACACGGCCTTCGCGATACCACTCGGTACGCGCAATTTCAATTCCATTGAGCCGGCCCGCACTCATGATCTTGATGCCTTGCGCGCCAAGGCGCATCGCATTTTGCATCGCGCGCTTCATCGCGCGGCGGAACATAATCCGGCGCTCAAGCTGTTGCGAGATCGAATCTGCGATTAACTGCGCATCAATTTCTGGCTTCCGAATTTCTTCGATATTGACATGCACCGGCACTCCCATGCGGCGCTGCAATTCGGTTTTCAAGAGCTCAATATCCTCGCCCTTTTTACCGATCACAATACCTGGACGCGAGCTGTGAATGGTAATGCGCGCGTTTTTCGCAGGCCGCTCAATCACCACCTTGCCGACAGACGCGTTCTTGAGTTTTTTCTTCAAATACTCTCGAACACTAATGTCTTCTTGCAACATTTTTGCAAATTGGGAATTGTTCGCGTACCAACGCGAAACCCAATTACGACGAACGGCCAGCCGAAAGCCGGTCGGATGTATTTTTTGTCCCATCGTGTGTGGCCCTTTAATTTCCAACCGTCACGGTGATGTGACAGGATTGCTTTTCGATCGGATTACTACGGCCTTTAGCGCGTGCAATAATTCGTTTTAACGAAGTCGCTTTATCAACATAAATGCTAGTCACCTTTAACTCGTCAATATCCACGCCCACATTATGCTCTGCGTTTGCAATTGCCGATTGGACGACTTTCTTGATAATGCCAGCAGGTTTTTGCTTTGGCGAAAAAGTCAATAAATCCAATGCTTTACCAACTGCTAGGCCACGAATCTGATCCGCAACCAGGCGGGTTTTTTGCGCCGAAATCCGGGCGCCACGGTGAATTGCTTTGGCTACCATCTGCTTGCCCCTTATCTCTTAGCCTTTTTATCGGCTGCATGACCTTTGAATGTGCGAGTCAAGGCAAATTCACCGAGTTTATGGCCGACCATGTTTTCCGAAATATAAATCGGGACATGTTGACGGCCATTATGCACCGCAATGGTCAAACCAATACACTCCGGCAGAATTGTCGACCGGCGTGACCAAGTTTTGATTGGCTTGCGGTCGCGTGTAGCGATAGCCGCCTGAACCTTTCGCCGCAAGTGGGCCTCACAATATGGGCCTTTTTTGATAGAACGTGCCATTTATCTACACTCTCTTAACGTTTGTTGCGACGCTGCACGATCATCTTGTCCGTGCGAGTTTTGCGACGAGTCCGACCGCCCTTAGCTGGGACGCCGGTTGGACTGACTGGATGACGACCAGCAGCAGTTTTGCCCTCGCCCCCACCATGCGGGTGATCTACCGGGTTCATTGCCACACCGCGTACGGTCGGACGAATGTTGCGCCAACGAGCTGCACCCGCTTTACCCAGTTTACGCAGACCATGTTCACCATTGCCCACTTCACCGATGGTCGCACGGCACTCGATATGCACGCGGCGAATCTCGCCAGAGCGCAAGCGAATCTGCGCGTAGCTGCCTTCACGCGCCAACAACATCGCTAAAGCGCCGGCTGAACGAGCAATCTGCGCACCTTTGCCAGGCTGCATTTCGATACAATGAATCGTGGTCCCGACCGGAATATTGCGAATTGGCAATGTATTGCCTGCGCGAATCGGCGCTTGCGCACCTGATAGGAGCTGATGACCTACTGCCAGACCTTTTGGCGCAATAATGTAGCGTCGCTCACCATCCGCATAGCATAACAATGCAATGTGCGCGCTACGATTCGGGTCGTACTCCAAGCGCTCAACTTTCGCCGGCACATCATCTTTATTACGGCGAAAGTCAACCATCCGATAGTGCTGCTTGTGACCACCGCCGCGATGACGCGTAGTGATATGGCCGTTATTGTTACGACCCGCAGTATTACTTTGTTTTTCTAAGAGTGGCGCATGAGGTTTGCCTTTATGCAAATCCTTATTCACCACCTTAATCATTCCCCGACGACCCGGGGAAGTCGGCTTGATTTTAACGAGTGCCATGATTATCTGGCCTCCGCTTCAAAATTAATTTCATGCCCTGACTTTAAGCATACATAGGCTTTTTTCACATTCTTACGACGTCCGCTGATGCGGCCAGAACGTTTAGCCTTACCTTTTTGATTCAAAATTTGCACAGAAGTCACTTCAACCTTAAACATCAATTCAACGGCAGCTTTAACTTCTTGCTTAGTCGAATCCGGCATCACGGCAAACACGTTCTGATTGCTCTTGTCCGCAACTTGCGTCGCTTTCTCGGAAACCCAAGGCTCAATCAAAATTTTCAGTAAACGATGGTCATTTTTACGGGCGTCGATCATGACAACAACTCCTCAATCTGGGCGAGCCCGGCTTTTGTAACCAAGATTTTCTTGAAATGGATCAGCGATAATGGATCGGCATAACGCGGCTCAACAATAGCTACATTAGGCAAGTTACGCGATGCGAGATAAAGATTTTCATCCACATTATCTGTAATCACCAATACTGACTCAAGGCCCATCGACTGAAATTTACGGGCTAGCAATTTTGTTTTTGGCGCTTCAAGCTTAATTTCTTCGACTAATGAAAGCCGACCTTCGCGGACCAACTGAGAAAAAATTGAGCACAGCCCAGCACGAAACATCTTTTTATTGACTTTATGCGAGAAGTTTTCTTCTGGCGAATTAGGGAAAATTCGACCACCCCCCCGCCACAGCGGACTTGAAGTCATCCCTGCACGCGCCCGGCCGGTGCCTTTTTGACGCCACGGCTTTCTAGTTGAATGCTTAACTTGCTCACGATCTTTTTGCGCGCGATTGCCACTGCGCGCATTCGCTTGATACGCTACGACGACCTGATGAATCAAAGCCTCGTTGTAAGCGCGACCAAATACTGCATCAGATGCATTGATGCCAGTTGCGTCCTGTCCCGTTTCATTTAGGAGCTTAATTTCCATTATTTTGCTCCTTTTTTGGCAGGCGTCTTAACTGCTGGCGTGATTGCTACGATTCCCTCTTTGGGACCTGGAATTGCGCCATTTACAAACAACAATTGACGCTCCACATCAATCCGCACAATCTTCAAATTCTGCGTGGTGACCCTGCTGTCGCCCATATGTCCCGTCATGCGCTTACCCGGAAAGACACGCCCTGGATCTTGCGCCATCCCAATTGAACCAGGCACATTATGCGAGCGAGAATTACCGTGCGAAGCCCGACCCGAGCTAAAATTGTGGCGTTTGATCGTGCCTGTGTAGCCATGACCAATCGAGTCCCCACAAACATCAATTTTTTGTCCGACTTCAAATAACTCGGTACCCAGCACCTTGCCAATAGACAATGCAGCTGCTTGAGTTTCATCGGTACGAAATTCCCCAAGGAATTGACCAGCTTCGACACCTGCTTTAGCAAAGTGCCCTTGCAAAGGCTTAGTCACGCGTGTAGCGCGCCGCTCGCCAAAGGTAAGTTGCACGGCGGTATAACCGTCAGATACAACGGTCTTGATCTGTGTCACACGATTGCTTGATACGTCTACAACTGTCACCGGAATTGAAACGCCTTCCGGTGTAAAAACACGCATCATCGCAACCTTGCGACCCCAAAGTCCAAGGCTCATTATTTTCTCCATTCCCAGCTACGATTGGCCAGGATTAAATCACTAGATAATTAAACCGATGTTCGCTGCGCGATAAACCTATCACAACGAACTTAATATTACGCAAGAGTGCGAAAAGCCCTCAATTATAACCGGGCCTTTTGCTTCCCGCAATAAAGATTGTCTTGTTTACTGCAATTTGATCTCGACATCCACCCCTGCCGATAGATCAAGTCTCATTAAAGCATCAACTGTCTTATCCGTCGGATCAACAATGTCAATCAGACGCAAATGAGTCCGAATTTCAAGCTGATCACGCGAAGTTTTATTGACATGAGGCGAACGCAGAATATCGAAGCGCTGAATCGAGGTCGGCAATGGCACTGGCCCACATACAATCGCGCCCGTTTGTTTCGCGGTATCCACAATTTCAGCCGATGCCACGTCGATTAGCCGACTATCAACCGCCTTTAGGCGAATACGGATCTTCTGTTCTTTTGACATCATCTTCCTTTAAAGAGCGAGGCGGCTCACACCGCCGGATTAAATTACTTACCTTTGGCACTCATCACAGCTTCCGCAACATTGCGCGGAGCATCAGAATAGTGCTTAAATTCCATCGTATAGGTCGCACGACCTTGCGTGAGCGAACGCAGCGAAGTGGAATAACCAAACATTTCCGCAAGCGGCACTTCGGCACGCACCTGCTTGCCACCGCCGACCATATCTTCCATACCTTGGACAATCCCACGGCGTGATGACAGATCACCCATCACATTACCCATAAACTCTTCCGGCGTTTCAACTTCAACCGCCATCATTGGCTCCAGTAGAACTGGGCTAGCACGCCGCATCCCTTCTTTGAAGCCCATTGAACCGGCCATCTTGAAGGCATTTTCGTTCGAATCCACATCATGATAGGAGCCAAAAAACAGCGTGACTTTAATATCTACGACTGGATAACCAGCCAATACGCCTGCCTTAAGGGTTTCTTGAATGCCTTTGTCTACCGCAGGAATATATTCACGCGGCACGACCCCACCTTTAATTGCATCGACAAATTCATAGCCTTTGCCCTGCTCTTGTGGCTCAAGCTTCAACACCACATGACCGTACTGACCACGACCACCAGACTGTTTAACAAACTTGCCTTCAACTTCATTACAGGTAGCGCGAATCGTCTCTCGATAAGCCACTTGTGGCTTACCAACAGTTGCCTCTACACCAAACTCGCGGCGCATCCGATCAACCAAAATCTCCAAATGCAGCTCGCCCATACCCGAGATGATTGTTTGCCCGGATTCTTCATCGGTCTGCACCCGAAATGATGGATCTTCCTGCGCCAGACGGTTCAGTGCAAGCCCCATTTTTTCTTGGTCAGCCTTAGTTTTAGGCTCCACCGCCTGAGAAATGACAGGCTCGGGGAATTCCATGCGCTCAAGCAGAATCACCTGGCTCGGGTCACACAATGTATCGCCCGTTGTCGCCTCTTTCAAACCAACCGCTGCCGCAATATCGCCAGCACGTACTTCCTTAATTTCTTCACGCTGGTTTGCATGCATTTGCAGAATACGACCAAGGCGCTCTTTCTTGCCTTTTACAGGGTTGTAAATGGTATCACCCGAATTCACCACCCCAGAATAGACACGGAAGAAAATCAATTGGCCGACAAACGGATCCGTCATGATCTTAAAGGCCAGCGCGGAGAATTTTTCATCATCCGCAGCACGGCGTTCAGTTACCCCACCGTCTTCAAGTTCACCCTCAACCGGCGGAATATCGACTGGCGATGGCAAATAATCAATCACGGCGTCCAACATCGCTTGCACGCCCTTATTCTTAAAGGCCGTACCGCACAACATTGGGACGATCTCACCCGCAATCGTGCGTGCGCGCAGCGCATCCATGATTTCTTTTTCGCTCAGCGTCTCGCCATTGAGGTATTTATCCATCAATACTTCAGATGACTCAGCTGCTGCCTCGACCATCTTTTCGCGCCATTCTTGAGCAACGTCAGCAAGCTCAGCAGGAATGTCTTGATATTCAAATTTAATACCTTGACTCGCCTCATCCCAGACAACCGCCTTCATTTTGACGAGATCAATCACCCCTTTGAAGTTTTCTTCCGCCCCAATCGGCACCTGGATTGGAATCGGGTTCGCTTTCAGACGCGAACGCATTTGATCATGCACTTTAAAGAAGTTAGCGCCGGTACGGTCCATCTTATTGACGAACGCAAGTCGCGGCACGCCATATTTATTTGCTTGCCGCCACACAGTCTCAGACTGAGGCTGAACGCCACCCACGGCACAATACACCATGCATGCGCCATCTAACACGCGCATTGAACGCTCGACCTCAATCGTGAAGTCGACGTGTCCTGGCGTATCAATGATATTAATACGGTGTTCCGGGTAATTACCCGCCATGCCTTTCCAGAAGGCCGTGGTTGCCGCCGATGTAATCGTGATGCCGCGCTCTTGCTCTTGCTCCATCCAATCCATCGTTGCAGCACCATCGTGCACTTCACCGATTTTATGGTTGACGCCCGTATAAAACAGAATGCGCTCAGTCGTCGTTGTTTTACCAGCATCAATGTGGGCGCTAATGCCAATATTGCGATAGCGCTCGATAGGTGTCTTGCGAGCCACTTTAAACCTCTGTCTTAATGAGCCACTGGAGAAGCGTGCAGCTTGTGATATTGATATTTAGACTAAACCGCGGTTACGCGGCTTAGCTATACTTAAAAACGGAAATGCGAAAATGCTTTATTGGCTTCTGCCATGCGATGCACTTCATCGCGCTTTTTCATTGCGCCACCACGGCCCTCGAAAGCCTCAAGTAACTCAGCAGCCAAACGCAATGCCATGGATTTTTCGCTGCGCTTTTTCGCCGCTTCGCACAACCAACGCATTGCCAGCGCTGCGCGACGTGCTGGCCGCACCTCGACTGGTACTTGGTAGTTTGCACCGCCTACGCGACGCCCTTTAACCTCAACCACTGGCTTAACGTTATTCAGCGCGCCGTTAAATAATTCTAAAGGCTCTTTGCCGTTTTTTTCTTGAACATGTTTGAAGGCGCCATAGACGATACGCTCAGCAACAGACTTCTTGCCAGACAACATCAGCACATTCATGAATTTTGCGACTTCTACATTACCAAATTTAGGATCTGGCAGTATTTCCCGCTTGGGAACTTCGCGACGACGTGGCATTTCTCTTCCTTTACTGTTTCAGCTGGGGTGAATCCCCTCGACCACCAACTACGCTTATTAAAAATAATTTTTTAATAACGTCGAGTGGCCGCTTACTCGATAGTCACCAGCTATTTGATGCTACCGCACTCAAAACTATTTCAACCACTCCAACAACACTGGAGCGGTTTTTCAATTACGCTTTTTTCGCGCGCTTTGCACCGTATTTGGAACGTGCTTGCTTGCGATCTTTCACGCCTTGCGTATCAAGTGAACCACGCACAATGTGATAGCGCACACCAGGCAAATCCTTAACCCGACCACCGCGAATCAGCACCACCGAGTGCTCCTGCAGATTATGGCCTTCACCACCGATATAAGGAATTACTTCAAAGCCGTTAGTTAAACGCACTTTGGCTACTTTACGCAGCGCTGAATTTGGCTTCTTAGGCGTTGTAGTATACACACGAGTGCACACACCGCGCCGCTGTGGGCTGTTCTCTAAAGCCGGACTCTTGCTCTTCAATTGAGCCGAGACACGCCCTTTACGAACCAGCTGATTAATAGTTGGCATTATTTAATCCTGCAAAAAATGATCCGGGCTCAATGAACAAAGCAGGCAAATGGCCTCCAAAACCGGAACCCCGTATAGTAAAGCCTAAGCTTAGGTATAGTCAATAGGGAAGATGGCGGAGTTTGGCTACTACCACACCGCCCCTAATCGCCACGCTTGCGGCAATGGACTCGTATAGACGTATCGCTGCTGACAACTCTATATAATAGAATTTGATTTACTGAGACTTACATAGACAAATCTAGGCCCACACATCGATAGCTCGATTTAAAATAAAAAAACGCGAATGATGGTAGTCGCGTACAGTTCAATTGAACCTTATTACGGGGAAATTGCCTCACCAAGCGATGTATCCTAGCTATTACTTAACCCTCCCCCGCAACCACTTCCAGTAGCTGCCTCCCAAAGCGCTCTAATTTAAGCGCACCTACTCCCGATACTGCACGTAACTCGCCGATTGTTGAGGGCGCAAGTTGAGCAACTTCAGCTAAGGTATTATCGTGAAAAATAATGTAAGCCGGCACGCCTTCGGTTTTGGCCGTTTTGCTGCGCCAAGTACGTAACCTCTCCCAGCGTTCACGCGCAGAGGCGGATAATTCTTTGACTAAGTTCGCCCGCTGTTTAACTGGTGCATTAAGCGTGCGAGCTGACTTGACTTCACGGCGCAGCGTCACTTTTTGTTCGCCTTTGAGCACGGCGCGGCTGGCTGGGGTTAGAGTCAGCGCGCCATGCAGATTATGGTCAACCGTTAACAAACCATAGGCGATGAGTTGGCGAAAAATTGTGCGCCATTGGGCTTCTGTGAGCGTAGCGCCAATGCCGAAAGTTGAAAGCTGCTCGTGTCCACGGTGTTTAACACGTTCAGTCAAATTACCCCGCAAAATGTCGATCAAATGGCCTGCGCCAAAATAAAAACCGCTCATGCGCTCTACCCGATAGACGCAAGACAGCGCCATTTGCGCTTCGCGTGTGCCATCCCAAGTTGCCGGTGCTTCAAGACAGGTATCACAATTGCCGCAAGGCTGACTGGTTTCGCCAAAGTAAGCCAATAACTGTACGCGCCGGCAGCTCGCCGTTTCGCATAACCCCAGTAATGCATCCAATTTGCTTGTGACCATCCGCTTATGGGCATCATCCGCTTCAGATTCTTCAATCATTTTGCGTTGTTGCACCACATCGCCTAAGCCATAGGCCATCCATGCATTCGCGGCAAGTCCATCGCGCCCAGCCCGGCCGGTTTCCTGATAATACCCTTCAACGCTCTTCGGTAAATCTAGATGCGCCACAAAACGGACATCTGGTTTATCAATGCCCATCCCGAAAGCAATCGTAGCGACCATCACAACGCCTTCTTCTTGCTGAAAAATTTGCTGATGCCGACGCCGTATATCAGCCTCCATGCCAGCATGATAGGGCAGCGCTCGCAAGCCCTGGCTTTGCAGCCACTGCGCCGTTTCATCGACCTTACGACGGGATAGGCAATAAATAATCCCAGAGTCACAGCGCTGGCTACCGCTTTTGCCACTCGAGTCTGACTCCATATGCTCAGCGCGGATAAAATCAAGCAACTGGTTGCGCGCATTGGCTTTTTCGACAATCCGGTAATGAATATTGGGCCGATCAAAACTTGAAATAAAGATGCGGGCGCTATCTAGCGCAAGGCGATGAATGATCTCAGCCCGCGTGAGCTCATCAGCCGTGGCGGTGAGCGCCACCCGTGGCACGCTTGGAAAGCGCTCGTGTAAAACGCTTAGCTGGATGTATTCCGGGCGAAAATCATGACCCCACTGCGAAACGCAATGTGCTTCGTCAATGGCAAACAGACCGACTTGAATACTCTCGAGCAGATCAAGAAAACGGGGCGTCATCAACCTTTCTGGCGCAACATAAAGCAGATCGAGTTGGCCGTTGCGTAATGCTCGCTCGGTTGCCGCAGCCTCACTGCCCGACAGTGCGGAATTCAGATAGGCAGCGCGCACACCACATTCCGTCAGCGCCGCCACCTGGTCTTGCATAAGCGCGATTAACGGCGAGACGACAACACCTACCCCTAAGCCTGCGCCGCGGCGCACCAGTGCTGGGATTTGATAGCATAAGGATTTGCCGCCACCCGTGGGCATTAAGACTAAACAATCTCCGCCGGCCGCGATATGCTCAACGATCTCTCCTTGCTGGGCGCGAAAGGTAGGATAGCCGAAAATTTCATTCAGAATAGCAAGGCAAGGCGACATAGCATTCCGCACGGGACAAAGAGGAGACGGTAAAACATAGATTATAAAAGCAATGACTGAAATACGCTTTATGACTTTTGTTATATTGAAATATAAAACCAGCAGCAGCAACGTTAGCTTATCAATTGGCGCTATTCAGACTTTTTTGTAGCCCGACTTCCTATCCAGCAATCTAAGCATACAAACACTTGCGCACTCTTTAATATTGGTTTATATTTAATCCAATTAAGATAATTAATAGTGGTAATTTCTACATTCATTGAGAATGACATGGCAGCTAAGTTAGATTGGAAGGAGCTGGAGAAAGCTAGGATGGTAATGGCATTATTCGATACGTTACGCTTTGCTAAGCGCTTAAAAAATGCGGGGGTTTCAAACGCTCATGCCGAGGCTGAGGCAGAAGCCTTAGCTGAAGTTTTTACTCTCTATGCGCAGGAATTATCAACCAAAGAAGACCTACGTCTAGTCAAAGAAGAGCTCTGCCATGAAATGAGCGATATGCGTAAAGACATGGATATCAGACTAGCTAACGTAAAATTTGATCTTCTCAAATGGATCATTGGATTGGCGATTGCACAGACAGGATTGGTGGTAGGCGCATTGACTTTCTTTGCGACCAAATTACCCGCTTAAATCGCCCAATCTACTCTTGCCCTGCTCTCTGACTTATAGCCTGTGCATTACTTCGACTTCAAGTTCATGCCCCTGGTAAACACGCCATAAAAAAACGGCCCCGCATAGATACTGCGGGGCCGTTTATATACACTTTAATGTGTATTAGATACTAAGCAGCCGGTGGCCCAAACCCAAATGTTTCGGATTCAGCTTCAGCTATTTGGTCGAATCGTTTGCGATCAGAGGCTTCTTTATTTTTGCGTGCCTTATGAAACGCCAGACCCGTACCGGCCGGGATCAGACGACCGATAATCACGTTTTCTTTTAGACCACTCAAGTCGTCGCGTTTGCCCATGATTGCCGCTTCGGTTAAGACGCGGGTTGTTTCTTGGAACGACGCAGCCGAGATGAAAGAGTCCGTCGACAACGATGCCTTCGTAATACCCAGTAAGATATTATCGTAATTCGCAGGGCGTTTATCGTCGGCTTCCATTTGATCGTTTTCGTTCAGCATATCGGAACGCTCAACCTGTTCGCCTGGAATAAAGCGTGTCTCGCCCGCATCAGTAATTTGCACCCGACGCAACATCTGGCGCACGATTACTTCAATATGCTTGTCGTTGATCTTCACGCCTTGTAGACGATACACATCTTGCACTTCATCAACGATGTAGCCCGCTAGCGCTTCAACGCCCTGTAAACGCAAGATGTCATGAGGATCGGCTGGGCCGTCGACAATCATCTCACCTTTATTCACAACTTGACCATCATGCACTAATACCTGTTTGTCTTTCGGAATCAGGAATTCGTTTTGATTGCCATCAAGGTCGGTGATCACTAGACGCTGTTTACCCTTAGTGTCCTTACCGAAGGAAACCGTACCCGTCACTTCGGCCAAAACACCGGCATCTTTTGGCGAGCGCGCTTCAAACAATTCAGCGACACGCGGCAGACCCCCAGTAATATCTCGAGTTTTCTGCGATTCGGTTGGGATCCGTGCCAACACCTCACCCACTTGCACCGCTTGCCCGTCTTTAACCGTAATCAAAGCGCCCACCTGGAAACCAATCATTACCGCATGGTCAGTTCCTGGGATTTTGACTTCGGCGCCCTTTGCATCCAGCAATTTGACTTGCGGACGCACACTTTTAGCGGCTTGTGAACCGCGCCGCTTTGGATCGATTACAACCAGCGTCGATAAGCCCGTTACATCATCAATCTGACGCGCAACCGTCACACCCTCTTCAACGTTCTCAAATTTCGCCGTACCGCCATATTCAGCGATGATTGGGCGCGTGAGCGGATCCCACATCGCTAATTGCACGCCGGCCTTGATTTGCGCTCCATCCGTTTGCAACAATGTAGCGCCGTAAGGCACTTTATGGCGCTCACGCTCACGACCATGATCATCCGTAATGATCACTTCGCCTGAACGTGAAATAGCGACTGCTTCACCTTTTGCGTTCATCACGTAGCGCATTGCTGCGGTAAAACGCACGGTGCCATTCGATTTAGCTTCTATGCTTGAAGCGACTGCCGCACGCGATGCCGCACCCCCAATATGGAAGGTCCGCATCGTCAGCTGCGTGCCTGGCTCACCAATCGACTGCGCGGCAATCACGCCGACCGCCTCGCCAACGTTTACCAAGACGCCACGACCCAAGTCGCGACCATAGCAGCGCGCGCATAAACCATAGCGGGTTTCGCAATTAAGCGGCGTACGCACCCGCACTTCATCAACCCCCAAGCGCTCAATTTCTTCAACCGCCATTTCATCCAGCAAGGTGCCGTTTTCATAAACGGTTTCTTGGGTTTCTGGATTCACGACATCGGCAATCGTTACGCGCCCAAGGATCCGGTCACGCAGCGCTTCTACCACTTCCCCGCCTTCAACCAGCGCCTTCATCGCGACACCATTGACCGTTCCGCAGTCATCTTCAACCACCACCAAATCTTGCGTCACATCGACCAGACGGCGCGTCAGATACCCTGAATTCGCTGTCTTCAACGCGGTATCAGCCAGACCTTTACGCGCGCCGTGGGTTGAGATGAAGTACTGCAACACATTCAGCCCTTCACGGAAATTCGCCGTAATCGGCGTCTCAATGATCGAGCCATCTGGTTTCGCCATCAAACCGCGCATTCCTGCCAACTGACGAATTTGCACAGCCGAACCCCGCGCTCCAGAATCCGCCATCATATAAATCGAATTGAACGACTCTTGCTTAACGGTTTTGCCTTCGCGATCGATCACATTCTCAGTGGAAAGCTGTTCCATCATCGCCTTGCCTACGGCTTCTGAAGTAGCAGACCAAATATCCACAACATTGTTATAACGTTCCTGCGCAGTCACTAAACCAGACATATATTGCCGGTCATATTCTTTAACTTTTTGCGCTGAATCGTTGACGATCTTTTCTTTTTGCGGCGGCACCAACATATCGTCGACGCAAATCGAAATACCCGCCCGCGTCGCAAGTTTGAAACCCTGCTGCATCAATTGATCGGCGAAAATCACGGTTTCCCGCAACCCACAGCGACAAAATGCCATATTAATCAAACGGGAGATTTCTTTCTTTTTGAGGGGCTTATTCATGACCGAAAAAGATAAGCCTGCTGGCAAAATTTCCGACAAGATAGCCCGACCCACCGTAGTTTTATAGAGTGTCAACTTTGACTCTAACTCTTTTGTGCCAACTGGCCCATTAGATTTAAACAATTGTTCGGCAATTCGCACCTGAATCCGTGCACTCAATTCAACTTGATTGTTTTCATACGCCCGAATCGCTTCGCTGACATTAGAGAAGATCATGCCTTCGCCTTTGCCATTGACGCGTTCACGCGTCACATAATAAAGGCCGAGCACAATATCTTGCGAAGGCACAATCGATGGTTCGCCGTTGGCCGGGAATAAAATATTATTTGAAGCCAACATTAACGTCCGCGCTTCAAGCTGCGCTTCGAGCGAAAGCGGCACATGCACCGCCATTTGGTCACCATCGAAGTCAGCATTAAATGCCGCACACACCAGCGGATGCAGTTGGATTGCTTTACCTTCAATCAAGACCGGCTCAAATGCCTGAATTCCAAGACGATGCAGCGTTGGCGCGCGGTTTAGCATCACTGGATGTTCACGGATAACCTCTTCAAGAATATCCCAGACCACCGGCGTTTGGTTCTCAACTTCTTTTTTAGCCGCCTTAATGGTGGTCGCAATCCCCATCACTTCAAGTTTATGGAAGATGAAAGGTTTAAATAACTCGAGCGCCATCAATTTTGGCAAACCGCATTGATGCAGTTTGAGGGTAGGCCCCACCACAATCACCGAGCGACCAGAGTAATCGACGCGCTTACCCAATAAGTTCTGGCGGAAACGTCCGCCTTTACCCTTGAGCATATCGGCCACCGATTTCAGAGGACGTTTATTGGCGCCAGTCATCGCTTTACCGCGACGGCCATTGTCAAGCAGTGAATCAACCGCCTCTTGCAACATGCGCTTTTCATTGCGCACGATAATTTCAGGCGCTTTGAGTTCAAGCAAACGTTTCAACCGATTGTTGCGGTTAATCACCCGGCGGTACAAATCATTCAAATCTGAAGTCGCGAAGCGGCCGCCATCGAGCGGCACTAATGGCCGCAATTCGGGAGGCAAAACTGGCAATACTTCGAAGATCATCCATTCAGGTTTGATCCCGGAACGCTGAAAAGCTTCCAATACTTTAAGGCGCTTAGAAAATTTCTTTAATTTCGCCTCTGAGCCGGTGACTTTTAATTCGCTACGCAGTATTTCAGCTTGAGCATCAATATCGATTGAGCGCAATAATTCGCGCACGCCTTCCGCGCCCATTTCAGCGCGAAACTCATCGCCGTATTCTTCGACCTTGCTGTAATAATCTTCTTCAGTCATGATCTGGCCCCGCTTTAACGGGGTCATGCCAGCTTCAATCACCACATAGGCTTCAAAATAAAGCACGCGTTCGATATCACGTAACGTCATATCGAGCACCATGCCTAAGCGCGATGGCAGCGATTTTAAGAACCAAATATGCGCCACCGGTGAAGCCAGCTCAATATGCGCCATACGTTCACGGCGCACTTTGGTCAACGTGACTTCAACCCCGCATTTTTCACAAATCACACCGCGGTGTTTAAGACGCTTATATTTGCCACACAGGCATTCATAATCTTTGATCGGCCCAAAAATCTTAGCGCAGAACAAACCATCGCGTTCCGGCTTAAAGGTGCGATAGTTGATCGTCTCAGGTTTTTTGACTTCACCAAACGACCACGAGCGGATTTTGTCTGGCGAGGCTAGACCAATCTTAATTGCATCAAATACTTCATTTTGCTGAACTTGCTTGAATAGATCGAGCAAAGCTTTCATGGCTTTTCTCCGTAAGTCGGCTTAATTCCGATCAAGGTCAATGTCAATCCCGAGCGAGCGAATTTCTTTCACTAGCACGTTAAAGGATTCAGGCATACCTGCATCAATCACATGTTCGCCCTTAACCAGGTTTTCATAAATCTTGGTGCGGCCAGTTACATCGTCTGATTTCACTGTCAACATTTCTTGCAACACATAGGCTGCGCCGTAGGCCTCGAGCGCCCATACCTCCATCTCACCAAAACGCTGACCACCAAACTGGGCTTTACCGCCCAACGGCTGTTGCGTAACGAGTGAGTAAGGACCAGTTGAGCGAGCATGCATCTTGTCATCGACCAGATGGTGCAATTTCAACATATGCATATAGCCTACGGTGACTGGACGATCAAACGCATCGCCTGTGCGCCCATCATATAACGTGACTTGATTCTTTGATTTCGTCATGCCCAATTGCTGCGCAATCGGGTCCGGCCAAGCCAATTCAAGCGCCCGAGCGATTTCGTCCTCACTAGCTCCATCGAAAACCGAGGTAGCAAACGGCACGCCTTCTTTCAGATTAGAGGCCAGTTCTAACACCTCTTTATCGCTTAGGTCCTCTAATGCTTCGCGCCGACCACTTTCATTGTAGATGGTATGCAAGAACTCGCGCAGCTCGGCTACTTTGGTTTGCGCACGCAACATATCACCGATGCGATGCCCTAACCCTTTCGCAGCCCAGCCAAGATGGGTTTCAAGAATCTGCCCAACGTTCATGCGCGATGGCACGCCTAATGGATTCAATACGATATCGGCGGGGGTACCATCGGCCATATACGGCATATCCTCAACCGGCACAATTTTTGAAACCACACCTTTGTTACCGTGACGACCCGCCATTTTGTCACCCGGCTGCAAGCGACGCTTAACTGCAAGGTAGACTTTGACCATTTTCAGAACGCCTGGCGGCAATTCATCACCCTGGGTTAGTTTTTTGCGCTTTTCTTCAAAGGCCAGATCAAACTGATGGCGTTTTTGCGCAATTGACTCTTTAATCGCCTCAAGTTGCGCCGCCGCGTCTTCATCCGCTAAACGCAAATCAAACCAGTGATAGTGGTCCAGATCGGCTAAATATTCGGCCGTGATTTTCGCTCCTTTGGCGAGCTTTTTAGGACCACCATTGACGACCCGACCCACAAGCATTTTTTCTAAACGCTGAAACGCATCCCCTTCAACAATGCGCAGTTGGTCATTCAAATCAAGGCGATAGCGTTTAAGCTCATCGTCAATAATTTGTTGCGCGCGCTTGTCGCGTTCAATGCCTTCTCGCGTGAACACTTGTACATCAATCACCGTACCGTTCATCCCTGAGGGTACGCGCAGCGACGTATCTTTCACATCAGAGGCTTTCTCGCCAAAAATCGCGCGCAGCAATTTTTCTTCTGGCGTGAGCTGAGTTTCACCCTTTGGCGTGACTTTACCGACTAATACATCGCCTGCTTCAACTTCAGCGCCGATATAAATAATCCCCGAGTCGTCCAATCGACCCAACTGGGTTTCAGCTAAGTTCGAAATGTCGCATGTGATTTCTTCTGAACCTAGTTTGGTGTCACGCGCCACTACATTCAACTCTTCAATATGAATTGAGGTATAGCGATCATCCGCAACCACTTTCTCAGAAATCAAAATCGAATCTTCAAAGTTGTAACCATTCCAAGGCATAAACGCAACCAGCATATTCTGCCCTAGCGCAAGCTCACCAATATCCGTTGAAGCGCCATCAGCCAGCACATCCCCGCGCACAATCCGATCTCCAACTTTTACAATCGGGCGCTGATTGATATTCGTGTTTTGGTTCGAACGGGTGTATTTAATGAGGTTATAAATATCCACCCCGGTATCGCCTGAGACAGCTTCGTCATCATTGACCCGAATGACAATCCGGCCCGCATCGACGTAATCTACCACCCCACCGCGAAACGCTTGCACGGTCGTGCCAGAATCCACCGCCACCGTGCGCTCAATCCCCGTGCCCACCAAGGCTTTTTCAGGGCGCAAGCAAGGCACAGCCTGCCGTTGCATATTCGATCCCATTAACGCGCGATTCGCATCATCGTGTTCAAGAAATGGAATCAGCGAAGCCGCCACGGAGACAATCTGAGAAGGCGCAACGTCCATATATTGCACACGCTCTGGGGTGACCATTAAGGTCTCGCCCGCTTCACGCGCAGACACCAACTCATCAGTCAGCGTGCCATCGTCCGACACCGCGGCATTTGCTTGCGCGATCACATAACGACCTTCCTCAATCGCCGATAGATAGTCGATTGTGTTCGTTACTTTACCCGCATCGACCTTACGATAAGGCGTTTCTAGAAAGCCATATTCATTCAGGTGAGCATACAGCGCAAGCGAATTAATCAGACCAATATTCGGGCCTTCCGGCGTTTCGATCGGGCAGACACGGCCATAGTGCGTAGGATGCACATCGCGCACTTCAAACCCAGCTCGCTCGCGCGTCAAACCGCCAGGCCCCAGCGCGGAGACACGGCGTTTGTGCGTGATTTCAGACAACGGATTGGTTTGATCCATAAACTGCGAGAGCTGCGAGGATCCAAAAAACTCGCGAATGGCCGATGAAATAGGCTTCGAGTTAATCAAATCATGCGGCATCAGATTTTCACTTTCGGCCTGCCCCAATCTTTCTTTAACCGCGCGCTCAACCCGTACTAAACCCGTGCGGAATTGATTCTCCGCCAGTTCGCCAACACAACGTACGCGGCGATTGCCAAGGTGATCAATATCGTCAACTTCGCCTTTACCATTCCGCAATTCAACAAGAATTTTAATCGTGGCGAGGATATCGTCGTTATCGAGTGTCATGGCACCGGTGATTTCTTCACCGCCCACACGACGATTAAACTTCATACGACCTACTTTCGATAGATCATAAGTATCTTCGCTGAAGAAAAGCCGGGTAAATAACGCTTCAACGGCTTCTTCGGTAGGCGGTTCGCCCGGACGCATCATGCGGTAAATAGCGATGCGCGCCGCAGTTTGGTCTGCCGTTTCGTCAATGCGCAGCGTTTGAGAAATATACGGACCTTGATCTAAATCATTCGTGTATAGCGTTTGAATTTCTTTGATTTCGGCTTCACGCAATTTCGCTAGCAGCGTATCAGTGATTTCTTCGTTAGCTTCCGCCAATACTTCGCCGGTTTGCGCATCTACAACCGCTTTGGCAAGTACCCGGCCCAGCAAATAATCTTCCGGCACGGAGATTGTTTCAGTCTTTGCGCTCTCAAGATCACGGATATGTTTTGCATTAACCCGTTTATCTTTTTGCACAATGACTTTGCCATTTTGATCAAGAATGTCAAAGCGCGCGACTTCCCCGCGCAACCGTTCAGGGACAAATTTAATCTGTGCGCCTTCGTTCATCAATTTGAATTGGTCAAACATAAAGAAATGCGCGAGGATTTCCTCGGCATTTAAACCAATCGCTTTGAGAAGAATCGTCACCGGCATTTTGCGACGACGGTCTACACGGAAATATAAAGAATCTTTTGGATCAAACTCAAAATCTAGCCATGAACCGCGATACGGGATAATCCGTGCAGAAAAAAGTAATTTACCGGAGCTATGTGTTTTGCCTTTATCGTGCTCGAAGAAAACCCCGGGCGAGCGATGCAGCTGGGACACAATAACCCGTTCTGTGCCATTGATGACAAAAGAGCCGGTCGGTGTCATCAGCGGCATTTCGCCCATGTACACTTCCTGCTCTTTCACCTCTTTGATGACCGGCTTACTTGGCGACTCTTTGTCAAGTAACACCAAACGCACTTTAGCGCGCAATGCCGAGCAGAAAGTCAAGCCACGTTGTTGGCACTCTTTAACATCAAAAGCAGGTGGCGACAAACTATAGTTGACGAATTCAAGACGCGCGAAACCATTATGCGAGACGATTGGAAAAACCGACATAAATGCCGCTTGCAACCCCTCAGGTTTGCGCTTCCCAGGTGCGCTATCCGCTTGCAAAAAATCGCTAAAGGACTCAAGTTGAGTCGCTAATAAGAATGGGATTTGGTGAACATTTAAGCGCTTCGCAAAACTTTTCCGAATGCGCTTTTTTTCCGTGAAAGAATATTGCATACGATACGATCCGCCCTCAAGACAGCCAACAAATGACGAAATAATCGCTTGGTGATTGGCCACTACCAACCGCTAGCTGACGACGGCGGATTTACCCGCTGCCCGACCAAACTTATTTTTAACGCAATTTTTTAGCTTGAAAAATTAAAGAAAAATACCGTGTTTAAACTGACCACGTTACTTTAATTTAATTTCTTAAAAATCCTCACCACGGACAAAAAGGCCGGCGGAATCGACCGCCAGCCTCTAGATCACTCTTTAACAATCTTTTCCGCTCAAGCAGAAAAGCTGAAAAGAGGATGATTACTTAACTTCAGCTTTAGCGCCAGCTGCTTCAAGTTTCTGCTTGGCTTCTTCGGCTTGAGCTTTAGGCACATTTTCCTTCACAGGCTTAGGTGCTCCATCGACCAAATCTTTAGCTTCTTTCAAGCCTAAACCAGTGATTTCACGCACTGCTTTAATCACGGAAACTTTATTCGCGCCAACTTCAGTCAGTGTTACCGTAAATTCAGTTTGCTCTTCTGCAGCAGCAGCCGCGCCACCGCCTGCTGGGCCAGCAACCGCCAAGGCTGCAGCAGATACGCCAAACTTCTCTTCAAATGCCTTAACCAGCTCATTTAACTCTAAAACAGACATTGCGCCAACGGCTTCAAGAATGTCTTCTTTTACTATTGCCATTTTAAAATACTCCTAAATTGAAATCAGCTTTGGCTACTTATATAGCCCGACTTAGGCCGGCTCGCTTTGAGCTTCGCTTTGTTTTTTCTCGCTTAATGCAGCCAAGGCGCGTGCAAAGCCGGAAATCGGCGCTTGCATAACCCCTAACAGCTTAGCGAGTAGCTCTTCGCGGCTTGGGATGGTGGCTAGCGCTTGCACTGCCGCCTGATCCATCACCTTACCTTCATAAATGCCCGAGCGAATCACCAGCTTATCGTTGCTTTTAGCAAAGGTATGTAAAACCTTTGCAGCAGCAATAGCATCCTCAGAAATACCGTAAATTAACGGACCTGTCATCTGCTCAGTTAACGAGGCAAATGGCGTATCTGCAACAGCACGGCGCACCAGCGTATTTTTTAAAACACGCAGATACACCTGTTGCTCACGCGCTTGCGCCCTTAACCGAGTGAGATCACCTACCGTAATTCCACGATATTCAGCCAAGACCATCGTCTGAGCTTGCGCAACTTTCGCTGCGACCTCAGCTACGACTGCTTGCTTATCTTCTCTATTGAGTGGCACGGTTAAACTCCAAATTGAATGCACAATATCTGAAATATTGCACATCACGTTAAATCGGCGTCCGAGGTTAGGCGTTAATGCCACCGGTTTCAATGTTAAGAAACTTTTTCGGGTTCGCCATCTGCGTTGGCTAAAAAATTAAGGATTTGTTTGACTACAACTTACCCACCAACGGTCTTTGATAACCAGCGCGACACTCAATCCTTGCCGTAGCGCGCTGCCCAAAGTCTGGAAACAGGATAATGCTCTGCATTGAAGCATTTCATATGCAGCACATTACCTGAGAAAATTTCGCCCTAACGCTTAAGCAGCTAATAATGTATTTTGATCAACTCGCACGCCAGCGCCCATCGTGCTTGATAAAGCAATCTTACGCAGATAAATCCCTTTACTGGTGGCTGGCTTAGCTTTTTGCAAGGCTTCAATTAACGCCAACAGATTGGTGCGCAAAGCTGACGGTTCAAATGACGCGCGGCCAATCGTTGCATGGATCAGTCCGGCTTTATCAACACGGAATTGAATCTGCCCGGCTTTCGCATTTTTAACTGCGGTTGCAACATCTGGCGTTACGGTACCAACTTTCGGGTTTGGCATCAGGCCACGCGGACCCAGTATAGTTCCTAGCGCGCCAACCACACGCATCGTATCTGGCGATGCAATCACCACATCGAAATTCAAGTTGCCGGCTTTAATTTGCTCAGCAAGGTCTTCCATGCCCACAATATCAGCCCCAGCAGCACGTGCTTGCTCGGCTTTCTCGCCTTGAGCGAAAACGGCAACGCGAGTTACTTTACCGGTACCAGCTGGCAATACCACGGAGCCGCGCACAACTTGATCAGATTTCTTCGCATCAACACCTAATCGAACCGCAATATCGATCGATTCATCAAATTTGGCGGTAGCGCAGATTTTGACTAGATTCAGCGCTTCATCGACGGAATAGAGTTTTGACCGATCGACTTTGCCGACTAATGCACGTAGACGTTTTGAAAGCTTTGCCATTTATAGACCCTCCACCGTTATGCCCATTGACCGAGCGCTGCCGGCAATGCTTCTTACTGCAGCTGCTAAATCAGCAGCGGTGAGATCAGGCATTTTGGCCTTAGCAATTTCTTCAGCTTGAGCCAATGTGATTTGACCCACTTTATCTGTATGCGGCTTAGGCGAACCTTTATCCACTTTAGCGGCTTTTTTGATTAATACAGTCGCGGGCGGCGTTTTTAGAACAAAAGTGAAGCTTTTGTCAGCAAAAGCGGTGATCACCACCGGCACTGGCAAACCTGGCTCCATGCCTTGCGTTTGCGCGTTAAACGCTTTGCAAAACTCCATGATATTTAAGCCGCGCTGACCTAAAGCTGGACCAACCGGAGGCGATGGATTCGCTTTCCCGGCAGGAATTTGTAATTTAATAAAGCCGATGATTTTTTTGGCCATTTTAACACCTCAGTAAAACTCAAAAATCGCTATCGCTGCAACACGCGCAAACACTTCGCTGCCGTATCATCAAGCCTGCAACTTCTGAGCTGAACGCCAAAGCGTTCGGTGAGTCATAACGCATTTCGATAACGGCCAATCTGGCGCCCTCTCTCATGCTCCTCTTCAGTCATTATGCAGACTGTACGCAAAAACCCCTACAATTTCTCAACTTGTCCAAACTCAAGCTCAACCGGCGTGGCACGACCAAAAATGGTGACCGACACGCGCAGACGAGATTTCTCGTAGTTGACTTCTTCAATGCTGCCATTGAAATCAGTGAACGGACCTTCTTTGATCCGCACCAACTCGCCTGCCTCAAACAGTGTTTTGGGCCGAGGCTTTTCAACGCCTTCTTGCATTTGAGACATGATTTTGTCAACTTCTTTCTGCGAGATCGGACTTGGACGATTACGCACACCTCCCACAAAACCTGTTACCTTCGCCGTATTTTTGACGAGATGCCAAGTTTCATCGGTCATGTCCATTTCAACCAACACATATCCCGGAAAGAAACGCCGTTCCGTGACAGTTTTCTGGCCAGCGCGAATTTCAATGACTTCTTCAGTCGGAACCAGAATCTGGCCGAATTTGTCTTGCATGCCAGCCCGGTCAATACGTTCTTGCAATGCACGCTGCACGCTCTTTTCCATTCCAGAATAGGCGTGCACGACATACCAACGTTTACTGCCGGCAGAAGATACCGTGGTATCGCTCATATATTATTTCCAGCCCAAAATCAGCGAAAAAACCGCCCATTCAATTATTTTGTCGCCAATCCACAGATAGACCGCCATCAGCAATACAAATACAAACACAATGAGCGTAGTCTGCCCAGCCTCTTTACGCGTTGGCCAGACTACTTTTCTAATTTCACGCCAGGCTTCTTTTGTGAAGCCGATAAAATTTTTGCCAGCCGATGAAAACAGCGCAACCACGCTGCCCATAACCAGGCCACTTAACAGCAACGCGCCACGAATATACCATGGCTGATTGCCGTAGAAATAAAAGGCGGCGCCTCCGGCGACCGCCAACAACACTGCTAACGCAAGCATCCATTTGCTCTGCGCCGGATTGACGTTATCAACGGAAGGATTTGCCATCACAGCCAGAAAAGTAAATAAATCACGAGATCATTACAAAATAATCAAGCAGCGATTTAAGTCTGCTGATTTTTTTGCCTTCTCTCAAATTGGCAGGGGCAGAGGGCATCGAACCCCCAACCTTCGGTTTTGGAGACCGACGCTCTGCCAATTGAGCTATACCCCTAAACAGAAAGTCCGAGGCTTGGCTAGTTAAGCAACTTAGCCTAAGCCTCGCAAACCTTGCGGCAAAATGCCCGCTTAGTTTATCACTATTTTACGCAATAATTTTGCTTACGACACCCGCACCGACGGTACGACCACCTTCACGAATAGCAAACCGCAATCCTTCTTCCATAGCGATTGGGGCAATCAATTTCACTGTGATGGTCACATTGTCGCCAGGCATCACCATCTCTTTACCTTCTGGCAATGAGATTGAACCTGTTACGTCTGTCGTACGGAAGTAAAACTGGGGCCGGTAATTGCTGAAGAATGGCGTATGACGGCCGCCTTCATCTTTGCTCAGCACATAAATTTCAGCCGTAAATTCCGTATGCGGCGTAATCGACTTTGGTTTAGCCAACACTTGACCACGCTCTACATCTTCACGTGCGGTACCGCGCAACAAAATCCCAACATTATCGCCAGCCTGACCTTGATCCAACAACTTGCGGAACATTTCAACGCCCGTGCAAATCGTTTTTGCGGTGTCTTTAATACCAACAATTTCAAGCTCTTCGCCAACTTTAACCACACCACGCTCGACCCGGCCAGTGACCACGGTACCGCGCCCGGAGATTGAGAACACATCTTCAATTGGCATCAAAAATGCGCCATCAACCGCCCGCTCAGGGGTTGGGATATACGAATCTAGCGCGGCTGCCAATTTCAGTACTGCTGGCACACCATATTCGCTCGCCTCATCGCCCTCGAGCGCCAACTTGGCCGAACCACAAATGATCGGCACATCGTCGCCTGGGAAATCATACTTGGAGAGCAATTCGCGCACTTCCATTTCAACCAATTCGAGCAACTCAGCGTCATCAACCATATCGCATTTATTTAAAAATACGACGATGAAAGGCACGCCTACTTGACGCGCGAGCAAAATGTGCTCACGGGTTTGTGGCATTGGGCCATCAGCGGCCGAACATACTAGAATAGCGCCATCCATTTGGGCTGCGCCAGTGATCATGTTTTTTACATAATCAGCATGCCCTGGGCAATCAACGTGCGCGTAGTGGCGAGCTTCCGTCTCATATTCCACGTGTGCTGTATTGATCGTAATCCCGCGTGCCTTTTCTTCTGGCGCCGCATCAATTTGATCATACGCTTTGGCTTCGCCGCCAAATTTTCTTGACAACACAGTGGTAATTGCCGCTGTTAAAGTTGTCTTGCCATGGTCCACGTGACCGATCGTTCCTACGTTCACGTGCGGCTTGCTTCGTTCAAACTTACTTTTGGCCATTCCTTAACTCCTAAATAGGATTTCCATTCATTGCGCCGCGCGCAAATCGTATCAATACAACAATTACTAAATCGACTGGTGCCCATGGGCAGGATCGAACTGCCGACCTCTCCCTTACCAAGGGAGTGCTCTACCACTGAGCCACATGGGCTCGCTTAGCCCAACTAACTTGGAGCGGGTGAAGGGAATCGAACCCTCGTTTTAAGCTTGGAAGGCTTCTGCTCTACCATTGAGCTACACCCGCCTAACTCAGCAGACTCTATAACTAACCTGGTGGAGGAGGTTGGATTCGAACCAACGTAGGCGTAAGCCAACAGATTTACAGTCTGCCCCCTTTAGCCACTCGGGCACCCCTCCACGGAGAATTGGGCATTATCAAGTAGAGCCTTCGTATTGTCAACTGCTGTATACTAAAAAATACTGTAGCCACACTCGTTTTCACCCTTATATTTATAACCGTGTCATTGCTACATTTCCTGATTCCCTGGGAGCCATCTGCACTCCTAGTTGCGTTTTTTGTCATCACCAGCGCGCTTTACTTGCGCGGTGCGCGGCGCGCACGCGTGAGTATGGTTCGGCAGAGCGCCTTTTGGTCCGGGTTAGTCTTATTTTATGTTGCTCTGCATACGCGCGTGGATTACTACGCGGAGCATGAATTTTTCGCGCACCGGCTGCAACACCTTGTATTACATCATCTTGCGCCATTATTAGTCATGGCAGCTTATCCGGGTAGCGCACTGCGCGCTGGCTTACCGATACCCTGGCGCACCCGCTTACGCGCTGTTGCTAAACACTCCATGGTGCGCGCGCTTGCCAAGGTCTGCTTGCAGCCAACCCTAATCTCGTTACTTTTTGTCGCCTCGGTACTCATCTGGTTAATTCCATCTGTACAGTTTATCTCGATGATTAACTGGCGCCTGTATTTGTTCATGAATTGGTCAGTCGCCGTCACCGGGCTTCTATACTGGTGGCTTTTATTGGACCACCGCCCCGCCCCGCCGGCGCGCTTAGGGGCGGGCTTGCGCGTTTTGTCGCCGCTTCTGACCATGACTCCGCAAATTCTCGCCGGCGCCATTATTGCTTTTACGCAACGTGACCTATATCCAATTTTTGATCTGTGCGGCCGCGCCTTTGGCTTACCCGCTTTGACGGATCAGAGTATTGGGGGGTTAATTATGTGGGTGCCCGCCTCATTCTTAGAAGGAATTGGCGGCCTGCTTGCTTTACGGCACTGGACTCGACTGTCGCAAAAAGCCCGCCCAGGTTAAGATTGACCTTTATAATCCGTAGCGGTTCACATTCGTTTTATAATCGCACATTATCTATTTTTATTTTTTGCCTGCGTTGACTACCGCCGCCCCCTCTTTAAATAGCTCAAGCATTCTCGCGCCAATCGCCAGCGATATGCAACAGCTCAATCATGTGATTCGACAGCACCTGGCTTCTGAAGTAGTGCTCATTAACCAGATTGCCGAACATTTAATTAACGCCGGCGGCAAACGACTGCGGCCAGCGCTTTTATTGCTTGTAGCTAACGCGCTAGGTGCGCACGGTGAATCCTCTCACAAACTCGCCGCCATCATTGAATTTATCCATACCGCGACCCTTTTACACGATGATGTGGTGGATGAATCTGATTTGCGACGCGGCAGAAAAACCGCAAATGCGCTGTTTGGCAATGCCGCAAGCGTATTGGTTGGGGATTTCTTATATTCTCGCGCGTTCCAAATGATGGTGGAAGTTGACGATGCACGCGTGATGCAGATTTTGTCAAATGCAACAAATGTCATCGCAGAAGGAGAAGTGCTGCAATTATTGAATATGCATGACTCCGAAGTCGACGAGACCCGCTATATGCAAGTGATTTGCTATAAAACCGCAAAACTTTTTGAAGCTTCGGCGCAGCTTGGCGCAATTTTGGCGCAGGCTCCAGCACCGCTTGAAGCAGCAATCATTGAATTCGGCCAGCGCATCGGAACCGCCTTCCAACTGATGGATGACTGGCTCGATTATGCCGGCTATGTTGGATCAATGGGCAAAAATGCCGGCTGCGATTTATCCGAAGGCAAACCCACCCTGCCCCTCATTTACCTGATCGAACATGGAACCGCCGAGCAAAAAGCCTTGGCCCGCGCAGCCATTGAGGAAGGCGGCACCGATCACGCCGCACCGATTCTCGCAGCCATGCAGACCTCAGGCGCGCTCGACTACGCTCTAGCTTGCGCTGAACGCGAAGCCAACGCAGCAGCCAAGGCATTACACTCGTTACCAAGCTCTATTTATAAAGACAGTTTGCTAGAATTATGCGCCTATTCAACGGCGCGCCGAGCTTAACCTTATTTTGCTAGGTTTCTCTAAAATTCGCGCTTGTCTTGGCGATTCTGCTATAGTTAATGCAATCAAAGATTAAGTAGAATTTTTAACCACATTTAAACTAATTCCAAGTGGAATCATTTCCTTTATGGGCGCAGCTTAGCTTAATTGCTTTCCTGTTGCTGCTGTCTGGCTTTTTTTCGATCTCCGAAGCTTCTATGCTGGCGCTTAATCGCCACCGGCTCAAACATCTTATTAAAAAAGGTACGCTCGGCGCACGCACCACGCATCGATTATTGACGCATACAGAAAAATTATTGAGCGTGATTCTGATTGGCAATAACCTGATCAACACCATCATTCCGGTGCTCACTACGGCGATTGCATTACGCACTTTTGGCACCAACAATTTAGCTTTATCGATTACCACAGGTGGCGTTGCGTTTCTCATCATCATATTTAGCGAAATTACGCCCAAAATCATTGGCGCCGCTTGGCCCGAGAAAATTGCATTGCCCGCGAGCTTGGCGCTTAGCCCCTTAATGCGCATCACCCGCCCACTCGTCTGGTTTGTTAATTTATTTGTTTCAGCGCTACTGCGCATCTTGCGTCTCGATACCCGCAAGGCCAAAGAACATCGTCTGTCGATGGACGAACTGCGCACGATCGTACTTGAATCGGCTAATTTTGCACCGCATAAACACCGCAGCATATTGCTTAACTTATTTGATCTCGAAGACCTTACAGTCGATGACGTGATGGTGCCCCGTACACGCATTGAAGCGCTTGACCTTGACGCACCGCTTGAGACGATGCTCCAGCAGCTCGATACTTGTTATCATAATAAATTACCGGTTTATCAAGGCGACACAGATCACATTCTTGGTGTGCTGCAAGTACGTAAAGCATTGGCTGCCAGGCATGGCCACACCCTCAAACACGACACCCTGCGCGAATTACTCACTGAGCCTTACTTCGTACCGAGCGGCACACCCGTCTTTCAGCAACTCCAATATTTCCAAGAAAACCAACAAAGAATGGGCCTCATCGTCAACGAATATGGTGAAGTGCTAGGATTGGTAACGCCAGAAGACATTATTGAGGAATTAATTGGCGAATTCACCACCACCATGCCACGCACTAGCGGCACCTGCACAGACTGGAATGCTAAAGGCGAATGCATTGTCGCCGGCAGTATGCCATTGCGCGAGCTAAACCGCTTACTTAATCTACAGTTACCGGTACAAGGACCTAAAACGCTAAATGGTCTAATCCTTGAAGTACTGCGCGAAATTCCCGATGGAGATGTAAGCGTGCAAATCAACGGCTGCCGCATGGAAGTCATGCAAATTGATCATCAAACAGTAAAAACCATCAAATTATTCCGCCCTGCACAAAATAGCGCAAATGAAATGAGTCTCTGATTCTTTAAGATCAGAGACTCATTTCAGGCAAACTAACAAAACCGTGGGGCGCGCTAACCAGCAGCATAACCATAAAAATAATACTCTGGCGAGAATTAACCAAATGGCTGAATTGCAACTTTGAGCGGCGTGAGCGACGATGAATTTTTTAATTAAAAACAACGCCGCGACCCAGCGCTAAATTTTTTAGTCATGACCACTCATCCAGGCCAAATTCCGCTGCGAACAACGGATATACATCCACCTCGGAATTCAGCAACTACAGCGCCCGCTCAGCCTTCTCTTACAACGAGCTTGACCCCATCCATTCAAGCAGCTCCTGCAGTGGCGCCAAGCGCGCTCTTATCTGAAACAGAGAATAACGCTCCAGCCGTACGCCTATTGCACGAAATTTTGCGGGAGGCTGCCACCCGTCGCGCCTCTGATATACATATTGAATCAAACGAGCATGATTGGCGCATTCGACTGCGCATCGATGGGGTACTGCATGAAACCATGCGGCCACCTCCCTATCTAAGAGATCCGCTTATCTGTTGCGTGAAAGTACTCGCTCGCCTCGACATTGCCGAGCGCCGCATCCCTCTAGACGGGCGCCTCAAACTACGCGTCACAGCAGAAAAATTTGAAGAATTCCGCGTGAATACGCTGCCCACTTTATGGGGCGAAAAACTCGTCTTGCGGCGACTG
This sequence comes from Mycoavidus cysteinexigens, assembly GCF_003966915.1. Taxonomy (NCBI): domain Bacteria; kingdom Pseudomonadati; phylum Pseudomonadota; class Betaproteobacteria; order Burkholderiales; family Burkholderiaceae; genus Mycoavidus; species Mycoavidus cysteinexigens. The sequence goes on along the minus strand of NZ_AP018150.1, from coordinate 263,797 downwards.
GATAAGCTCCCAGCCGCGCTGACTTTCACTGACCTCGGCTTTAACCCAGAGCAACAGGCTAAACTTGAAGCCGCTATTCATGCCCCGCACGGCATGGTGCTGGTGACTGGCCCAACCGGCAGCGGCAAAACTTTAACTCTCTATTGTTTTTTACAACGCTTAAATCGAGAGTCCCTAAATATCTGCTCCGTCGAAGACCCTGTAGAAATACAATTAGTCGGTATTAATCAGGTCAGCGTGCGCGAAAAAGCCGGCCTCACTTTCGCCGTCGCGCTGCGCGCCTTTTTACGACAAGATCCCGATGTCATTATGGTTGGAGAAATTCGCGATGCTGAAACCGCTAGCGTTGCGCTACAAGCTGCACAAACTGGCCATCTTGTCTTTTCTACGCTGCATACGAATAATGCTCCCGCCACCCTCGCGCGCTTGCTCGATATTGGTATCGCGCCTTTCAACTTGGCGTGCGCGATACGCTTAATTATCGCGCAAAGGCTCATCAGGAAGCTTTGCTTAGCCTGCCGTTCCCCCATGCCCCGCAATGCAACGACTGATGCGATGCTGCATAAAGCTGGCTTTGATAAGGCAACCCTGGCAAAAGCTTGGCAACCGTATCAAGCCGTTGGCTGCGCGGCATGTCATAGCACAGGTTATCATGGCCGCATCGGCATCCAGCAAGTTATGCCTGTTACGGCGGCTATCCGCGCGCTTATCCTCGCCCAAGGCAGCGCGGATGCGATTGCCCAACAAGCTCAGTGCGACGGCGTTAAAACCTTGCGCGAAGCTGGCTTAGAACAGGTCCGCGCTGGCGCCACCAGCGTTGAAGAAATCTTAGCCGTAACCGACGCCAGTGCGGCTACCGGCTAAAATAAAATTTATGACCCAATCAGGTCCGCCAACGACAGCTCATCGGGTGCAAGAATTCCGCTTTAAATGGCAAGGGATCAACTCGACAGGTTGTCTTAAGAGTGGCGTATTAATCGCCACTGAAATGAGCGCCGCGCGCGCGGCGCTCAAGCAACAGAGAATTACCCCAATTAAAATTATTAACCAGGGACGCGCTAAACCTGCTGCGCTGCGCGCAACAGATGTAACTACCTTCTCACGCCAACTCGCTAGCCTCTTACAGGCAGGCTTGCCACTTTTAGCCGCCTTAGAGGTAATCGCCAGTAGCCATCCACGACCCCCATTAAGCCGCGTCATACATGCGCTAGCACGCGCTGTTGCCCAAGGCCAACACTTATCAACCGCGCTGGCTGACTACCCACAATTTGGTCCAATGTATTGTCAATTAGTGGCGGTTGGCGAAGCCTCAAGCGCCCTCGCCCCCTTGCTTGCGCAGCTTGCCAAGCACCGCGAGCAAGCCGCTGTGCAACGAGCGAAATTGCGCAGCGCGCTCAGCTACCCAAGCGGTGTATTAATATTATCTTTGTTGATTACAACCGCCTTAATGGTTTGGGTCGTGCCAACTTTTAAACAAATCTTCGAGAGTTTTGGCGCCCCGCTTCCTGCCCCAACCCAGATGGTTTTATCTCTTTCAAGCGTAATTGCGCATGGCATTGCTCCGGTCACTTTAGTGCTTGGCAGCGGAATTTTTATAGCTGCTCTCGGCTTACGCCGCTCAACGGCGCTGCGCACCGCCTATGACCATCTACTCTTAAACCTACCCATGATTGGCCCGCTACTACGGCAGCTCGCCATAGCACGCTGGAACCGCGCCCTCGGCACTCTATTAAAAGCTGGAACGCCCCTGGCCGATGCCTTCAATAGCATGGCGAAAATCACCAACAATGCGGTATTCGATCAGGCAACATACAATATTTTGCAGCGCGTGCAACGCGGCGAGCGCCTGGCCCATGCAATGCGCGCCACGGGCTGCTTTCCGTTAACTGTCTTGCAACCGATCGCGATTGCCGAAGAATCCGGCTCCCTTGACACAATGCTTAACGACCTCGCCACGCTTAACGAACAGCAAGTCGATATGCGCATTGCCACCTTAGCAAATAGCGCTGAGCCGCTTATTATGATTGTACTTGGCCTCTTGGTTGGCGGTCTGGTGGTCGCCATGTACCTACCCATTATTCAGCTCGGCAATATTATCTAAAGGCAATCTAACATAAACTTCATGGCTTAGTATTTTGCGCAGCTTTTCCAAATATCTTTCACGGCCTTTTCCCTATGCCCCCTAGCTCCGCTATATTCAATAACTGGATAGCGAATTTTGCTGCTTTGCCAATCGGCTTTCAGTATATTTGCGCCCTACTATTTGGCCTCGTTATCGGCAGCTTTCTAAGCGTTGTTGTCCATCGCTTACCCAGCATGCTGCAAATGGCCTGGCAAGAAGAATGGAATCACTTTGCTGCTGACGCAAACCAAATTGCTACGCCCCCCTCCCTCCTTTCAAGCAAAATGGAAGAACCCGCCCCTACGCAAGCAATGACAGGTAAAAATTCTTTAGGCAAACCTATCTATAATCTTTGCCTACCACGCTCTCATTGCCCATCCTGCAAGCACACGCTCACCCTATTTGAGAATTTACCCTTAGTGGGCTATCTTCTATGCCGCGGCCGCTGTTCTGCATGCCACACTCCAATTAGCCTACGTTATCCGGCCCTTGAATTATTCAGTGCCGGCTTAGCCGTCGGCACGCTATGGCACTTTGGCGCAAGTTGGCAAGCTCTCGCCGCCTTCGGGTTTGCCGCTACTTTATTAGCGCTTGCCTTGATTGATATTGATACGCATTTGCTTCCTGATACGCTCACACTCCCCCTAATTTGGGCCGGGCTTTTGGTGAATCTCAACGCTAGCTTTACGTCATTGCACAGCGCAGTGATCGGCACTATCGCCGGTTATCTGTTGTTGTGGCTAGTCTATTGGGGATTTCGCTTGCTGCGCGGCAAGGAAGGAATGGGCTATGGTGATTTCAAGCTACTGGCGGCACTTGGCGCCTGGCTTGGATGGCTCGCTCTACCTCAAATCGTGCTCTTGGCTTCCGCGAGTGGGGCATTATTTGGCCTGATCGCTCTGATGAGCGGCCATCTAAAAAGAGAACAACCTTTGCCATTTGGCCCATTTCTTGTTGCAGCCGGCTTGATTACGCTATTTTGGCGCGCGCCATTTTTTGTTGGCTAACCCCATTCTAAAAAAGCAAAACCCACGTACACCATTCCGTTACGCCATGGACCACCACGAACCAGCAGTAACTGCCAATTGAGCTTGCCCCGTTTTAGCCTCGCACAAAAAGAGTCTGAGATTCAGACTAAACAGAGCGAGAAACGCTAAAATATTAGTTAGGTTGCCATGCTTGCTTGGTAAGCGGGTTGACCGAACGAGCAAATAGCACATATTCAATTACTCTGACACCATTTAGGCCAAACTTAGATGGTGACAAAGGATTCAAGGCAGTGGCAGGGGTAATTTTCAAAAACGATGCATCAAAACAAATTTAATTTATTCTCCGTTGGCTTAACCGGCGGCATCGGGTGTGGCAAAACGGCCGTTGCAAACCGCTTTGCCGAGCACGGTGTTGCGGTTATCGATACGGACCAGATCGCACATAAACTCACTGCAAGTGGCGGAATAGCTATACCACTTATTGCAGAACATTTCGGCCCAGACTTTATCGCCTCAGACGGCTCGCTTCAACGCGCGAAAATGCGCGCGGAAATTTTTAGTGACAAGCAAGCCAAACTTCGCCTCGAAGCTATTCTGCACCCGCTCATCCGGCTTGAATGCGAAGCTGCTGCGCGGGTTGCAACAGGTCCATATTTAATCTTTGTTGTACCTTTATTAATTGAATCTGGCAGTTGGAAAGACCGCGTCGACCGGACCCTGGTGGTTGATTGTTCACCTGCTACGCAAATCAAACGTGTGATGCAGCGCAACGGCTTGACATACGAGCAAGCGCAAACAATTATCGTCCATCAAGCAACCCGCGCAACACGCCTAGCTTATGCGGATGAGGTTATTTCTAATCAAGAGGATACGCCGCTAATTTGTCTATATAATAAGGTTGATGCATTGCATCAATATTATCTCAAGTTAGCATAGATACAGCGCACGCTGGCTAAAGCGATTATTTCCGCAAAGTGAACCATTGATTGAGTTACGGGCAATTTCGCACGGATGCATACGGTTAATTCTGGCCAAGATTGCAGCGCGTAAATATGCGGATTAGAATAGACTGTGTTTATTCGCCATTTTGCTTCTTTTAATAGGCATTAAGTTTGACCCTCCTTTACGAGTACCCGTTTAACGAACGTATCCGAACGCTGCTGCGGTTTGAAGATCTTTTTAATCGTTTTACGTTCTTTTTGTCTCGCGAAAACGCCGAGGAGCACCATGTCGCGTTGATGACGCTATTTGAAATCGCCGACGTAGCCGGCCGTGCAGATCTCAAATCTGATCTTAGCAAAGAACTCGAGCGACAGCGTCAAACGCTCATTTCGTACCGGGATAACCCCGGGATTGATCAAACCATGCTAGAGTCAATATTAGTAGAAATCACACAAACTCTAACGCATCTCAATCAAATGCACGGCAAAGCCGGGCAGCATCTGGCTGATAATGAATGGCTCAGCAGTATCCGCAGCCGCTCAGCCATCCCCGGCGGCACTTGCCGTTTTGATTTGCCATCTTACTATGCCTGGCAACAGGGTTCGCTCGAGCAACGTCGGCATGATATTGCGCAGTGGGCAATCCCATTGCTGCCACTACGCGATGCGATGGCTATTGTATTAAAATTCGCCCGCGAATCTAGTCAGATCACTAAAGTCATCGCCATCCAAGGCCGCTATCAGCAAATGCTATCTGGCCGCACCTGCCAGTTAATGCAAATACGCGTCCCCGCCGAGCTGAATGTAATTCCTGAGGCCAGCGCCAATAAATACATGCTATGGGTGCGTTTCACCACGCAAGACGGCGATATGCGTCCAAGGCCAGTGGATGCGGATATTCCCTTCCAACTCACATTATGTAATTTATAATCTATCTTTGTTGGCTCCTGATTCTCACTTGATTATATGAATATTGTCGTCAATTGCCCCATCTGTGACAGCACCGTCGAATGGAAGCCAGAAAACCAATATCGCCCCTTTTGCTCAGAACGCTGCAAAAAAATTGATCTAGGCACCTGGGCAGCTGACAATTATGTGATTAGCGGCGCCCAAGAAACGCCCTCCGAGGCCCATCCCGGGGATGACTCGGATTAAAGTCGAGTGCTTTTTTGTTTTAATCAAGCAACACCGTAGAAGATCCCGCATCCGCCTGCAACCAATCTAGCACTGGCACCGTTGCTGGGAGCACAGGGGCGACCTCGACCGGTATTTTCTGCCAAGCCAGCGCTTGCCCTTCGCGTCCAGTCGGCTCACCGCGCCACGCGGTTACCTTGCAAAAGAATAAACGTACGTAAGCATGAGGATAATCATGCTCCAGCACCCGCCAACGCTGGCAGGTTTCAATTGTCACGCCAAGTTCTTCATGCAGCTCTCGCGCTAATGCGGCCTCTACCGATTCATTCCCTTCTAACTTACCACCAGGAAATTCCCAGTAGCCTGCATAAGGTTTGCCAGCAGGGCGCTGCGCAAGCAAAAAAGAGCCATCAGCGCGCACCAACACCCCCACCGCTACTTGGGTAACCAGCCGCTCCTGCGGCACATGCTTGGCCTGTGATTGAGTCACCATAAACTATGTACTAACCCACCTGTTTATTACTCTGCCGGCCCGACCAATCGCGCGCAAATTGCCATGCCACGCGCCCGGAGCGCGAACCACGCTCAAGCGCCCAAGTCAAAGCCTCACTACGCGCCTGCGCGCAATCCGCATCACTACACCCAAAATGTTTGAGCCAGTGCCGGATAATCGCAAGATAGTCATCTTGTTTAAACGGATAGAAGCTGACCCATAAGCCAAAGCGTTCGGAGAGCGAAATTTTTTCTTCAACGACCTCGCCCGGATGAATTTCACCCTCGCTGGTAGGACGGTAGCTTTCATTGTCGCTCATGTATTCCGGCAATAAATGGCGGCGATTTGAGGTCGCATAAATGAGTAGATTGTCTGACGGCGCGGCAATTGAGCCATCGAGGGCGACTTTCAGAGCTTTATAGCCAGGCTCACCCTCTTCAAAAGATAAATCGTCGCAAAACACAATAAAACGTTCAGGACGTTGCGCAACCAATTCAATAATATCGCCTAATTCGTGCAAGTCATCTTTGTCGACCTCAATCAGCCGTAAACCGTCTGCGGCAAAATGATTTAAACATGCTTTGATTAAGGAGGATTTACCCGTGCCCCGCGCCCCTGTTAACAATACATTGTTAGCGGGCAGTTTTTGCACAAACTGACGCGTATTGGCTTCGATTAATTGCTTTTGTCGGTCAACGTTTTGTAAATCATCAAGGGTGATCGCCGATATTTGCGGCACAGGTTGCAAATATCCCTGACCTTGGCGTACCCGCCAGCGAAACGCCACCGACAGATCCCAATCGATAGCAGCAGCCGGCTGTGGCAGCAATGTTTCTAGTCGGTCGAGCAAGCCCTCAGCACGGCTTAGGAAACGCTCTAGTTTATCCATCTAACTAACCCGTTCATCTAGCAGTATTCATCAGAGTTTAAGAGCGGTAATCTGCATTAATACTCACATATTCATGCGACAAATCACTCGTCCAAATTACCGCTTTGGCGTGACCACGCTTCAATACAACGCGTACCGTGATCTCAGGTTTTTGCATTACGCGCTGCCCCTCTTCCTCAAGATAGCTAGGATGACGGCCGCCTTCTTTCACCACCCAAACATCATCCAGATATAAATCAATTTGGTTGACTTCAAGGTTAGCAATCTCCGCATAACCGATAGCGCATAAAATGCGCCCAAGGTTTGGATCAGAGGCAAAAAAAGCCGTTTTGACGAGCGGCGAATGGCCAATCGCATAGGCAATCTGCCGACATTCCGCGAGCGTCGCCCCCCCTTCAACCTGAAGCGTAATAAATTTTGTGGCGCCTTCGGCATCGCGCACAATCAACTGCGCGAGCGTTTGAGCCAATTCGGTGATCGCATCGCGCAGCACAATATAGGCTGGATCCTCCATCGAAGTGATCAACGGTAGATCAGCTTGGCCGGTTGCAATAATAACGAAGGAATCATTCGTCGAAGTGTCGCCATCGACCGTAATGCAATTAAATGAACGATCCGCAGCATGTTTAGTCAGGCTATCAAGCACGGGCTGGGTGAACCCGGCATCCGTTGCAATAAAACTAAGCATGGTTGCCATATTAGGCCGAATCATGCCAGCACCCTTGCTGATGCCAGTGAGGGTGATTTGCTCAGTACCGATTACGACACGCCGCGAAGCCGCCTTGGCGCGAGTATCAGTTGTCATAATCGCTTCGGCAGCATCAAACCACTGCGCCGGCGCGCGCGTGGCCCACGCTGCGGGTAGCGCTGCACTCAAACGCTCGACCGGAAGCGGTTCAAGGATCACGCCGGTTGAAAAGGGCAATACCTGCTGCGCAGTGACTCCGGCCAGTTGCGCCAATCTAGAACACACCTCATGCGCATGAGCCAGGCCCTCTTCACCCGTGCCAGCATTCGCATTACCTGTATTGACCACCAGCGCGCGCACACCCATCCCACCACTACGCACATGCGCCAAATGCTCGCGGCTTACGATCACTGGGGCCGCGCAGAAACGATTGGTTGTAAATACAGCCGATACCGTTGCGCCTTCATCCAACGCCAGTACTAGCAAATCTTTACGATTAGGCTTGCGAATATTTGCTTTAGCCCAACCCAGCGTAACTCCAGCCACAGGATAGAGCTGCTCAGGACAAATTAGAGGAAAATTGACGGCCATTTAAAACCCGATTTACCAAAGCACCAGACAGATATTTATGTTTACAGAGAACGCGTCACGCCAACTGACCGTGACATTGCTTATATTTTTTACCACTACCACAAGGGCATGGACTATTCCGACCGACTTTAGGTGCTATTTCACGTAGCGGCGAATGGCTGGCAGGCGCATTGTGCTCCAGCTCAGAGCCAGATTGATTAGCGATTGCTCCAGCAAACTCAGCGTGTTGAAAATGCATATTATCGTGCTGAGCGGCTTTTTCCTCAAACTGCTCAGTCGCTTGTTCGATCTGTTCAACCGACTGAATGCGCACATTCATAACAATCCGTATTGCCTCTAACTTGATTGCATCAAGTAACTGCGCAAAAAGTTCAAAAGCTTCACGTTTATATTCTTGTTTGGGGTTTTTCTGCGCATAACCGCGCAGATGAATGCCTTGCCGCAAATGGTCTAATGCCGCCAGATGCTCACGCCAACGCGCATCGAGCGTTTGCAGCATAATCGAGCGCTCAAATCCGTTAAACGCTTCACGCCCAATCTGCGCCACCTTGCTTTGATAGGATTGATGCACCACAGTCAACACATACTGCAAAATGTCTGCATCAGACACTACATCAGCATCCTTAACAGCCTGCTCAAAATTGAGCACAAGCTGCCAATCATCGTGCAAAACTTGTGCCAAACTTGGCAGATCCCACTGCTCTTCAATACTACCTGGCGGTGCAAAAGTATGCACCAGCACTGTAAACACGCTCTCGCTCATAGCCGCGATCGTCTCCGAAATATCGGTCGCTTCGAGCAATTCATTACGCTGCTGGTAAATCACGCGGCGTTGATCGTTGGCGACATCATCATATTCCAGTAGTTGCTTACGCACATCAAAATTACGCGCCTCCACCCGACGCTGCGCCGACTCAATGGAGCGCGTGACGATGCTCGCCTCAATCGCCTCGCCATCGGGCATTTTAAGACGCTCCATAATCGCGCGCACACGGTCACCGGCGAAGATGCGCAATAATGGATCTTCGAGCGAGAGATAAAAACGCGAAGAGCCAGGATCCCCTTGCCGTCCAGCTCGACCGCGTAATTGATTATCGATGCGGCGCGCTTCATGCCGCTCAGTGCCGATAATATGCAAACCGCCCGCCACTTTAACCGCATCATGTAAAGCCTGCCATTCATCATGCAAATGCTGGATCCGGCGCGCTTTTTCATCAGCAGCTAAGGTTTCATTCGCCTCAATGAAACTCGCTTGCTTCTCAACATTCCCACCCAATACAATGTCCGTCCCCCGGCCAGCCATATTCGTGGCAATGGTCACCATTTTAGGACGGCCTGCTTGCGCGATGATTTCCGCCTCGCGCGCATGCTGCTTAGCATTCAGGACTTGGTGCGGCAACTTCGCGTGCGTCAATAATGACGCTAGCAACTCTGAGTTTTCAATTGATGTAGTCCCCACCAATACTGGCTGTCCCCGCTCATAGCAAGCGCGAATATCAGCGATCACCGCTTCATAGCGTTCGCGCGCACTTTTATAAATTTGATCCTGATAGTCAGTCCGCTGGCTAACTCGGTTAGTCGGGATGATGACGGTTTCAAGCCCATAAATTTGCTGAAATTCGTGCGCTTCCGTATCCGCCGTTCCGGTCATCCCAGCCAGCGTGGCGTACATCCGAAAATAATTCTGAAAAGTGATAGACGCGAGCGTTTGATTTTCGTGTTGAATATGTACGCCTTCTTTCGCCTCAACCGCTTGATGCAAACCATCCGACCAACGACGGCCAGCCATTAAACGGCCAGTGAATTCGTCCACAATCATCACTTCAGCATTTTGCACGACGTAATGCTGATCGCGGTGAAATAACGTATGCGCCCGCAGCGCGGCATACACATGATGCATTAACGTAATGTTTTGCGGCGCATACAAACTTTCCCCAGCGCCAATCAACCCCCATTGGGCCAACAAATTTTCTGCTTTTTCATGACCGAGTTCAGTCAAAAAGACTTGGCGCGCTTTTTCATCAAGGGTGTAATCGCCTGGCTTTTCAACCCCGCTCCCGTCCGCTTTTTCTTCACCAAGTTGGCGCTCAAGCAGTGGCGGCAGCGCATTCATCCTTAAATATAATTCCGTATGATCTTCTGCTTGGCCTGAAATAATTAGCGGCGTACGCGCTTCATCAATCAGAATTGAATCGACTTCATCGACAATCGCGAAATTAAGTTCACGTTGCACCCGCGCACCAACTTCATACACCATGTTATCGCGCAAATAATCGAAACCAAATTCATTATTGGTGCCATACGTAATATCAGCCGCATACGCCTCACGTTTAGCCTCAGGCTCCATCTGCGACAAATTAACACCAACTGACAAACCCAGAAAATGGTAAAGACGACCCATCCACTCAGCATCACGCTGCGCCAGGTAATCATTCACCGTCACCACATGCACGCCGCGACCCGCTAACGCATTGAGATAAGCGGCCAGGGTTGCCACCAGCGTTTTACCTTCGCCGGTGCGCATCTCAGCAATCTTGCCATAATGCAACGCCATGCCGCCGATAAGCTGCGTATCAAAGTGGCGCATTTTAAGCACGCGCCGGCTCGCTTCGCGGCACACCGCAAACGCTTCTGGCAAGAGCTGCTCAAGCGATTCGCCAGCTGCGACTCGTTGTCTAAAGAGTGCTGTGCACGCTTGCAATTGTTCGTCAGTCAGTTTCTCGAACTGCGCCTCAAGCGCATTGATCGCAACGACAGTTTTTTGGTATTGCTTAAGCAACCGCTGGTTACGGCTGCCAAAAATCTTTTTGAGAAGTCCTGCAATCATCGCTTATAAGGTTATAACTGCTAACGCTATGGAATAAAGAGTAGAGTTTATCATGCTACTCTGCCCTGCAATACAGGGAAAACATAGCGCTAACGTATAACTTCAAGCAAACAGCTTGCGCCCATCAGCCTTTAGATAGGAAGGTTGTACCTTGTTCCAGGAAAAACAATATCCAGGTTTCCCTTTACAACCTGTAGGCCAAATATTTCCGGCATGAAACCGTTAACTGTTTTTTTAAAAACAAAGGGAAGCCCTCGAATATTGCATTTAAATTTCGCTGTTTCTACGGCGAATCTCCAATCTGTCAAGTAACCTGTAGGGCCACAAATATAACCAAAATTAATTCCTTGACTGTTAAGCGCGCCTTTAAACTTATACAGAAAACTTTCTTCTTTTCCCTTTCCAACATTGCAAGATTGTAATTTGAGAATACCTACCTCACTCAATCCAGCGTTCTTGAGAGCGTATGCTAATTCTTCTGCCGGCATACCTGAGAAAAATTTTTCATTACCATGACCATGTATATCCAAACGGTCAGTTAACCTAACCTTTTGTAGCAATTTACTCTCAGGAGAAATAGAGGTGCCGAATTCGTTTTTATATAAAGTTCCGCTTTTATTTATAGTGCGAACATGATCCTGGTCTATCATAATTTGCGTATCAAAATAAAAACATTTTTTCCTTGAAATTTTATGATCTATTGCGTGGGCCCTAGCGTTACACCGGATTGTGAAATCCTCTTCCGTAGACAGTGCATACCTTTTTTGAGCGTCAGGTTTTTTTATAACTTGCGGAGAAGACTCTGTAGATTTTTGACGACCTCTTCCATTTTTATTTTTTAACCCAACTAAATTCCCTAACGAAAAGAATCTCGATTGAGGCTCAGTCTTGCTTTCTTGAACGTGCTGCTCGTCAGAAACAGTAGTAACTGGGATAAGTGGAATTTCTTCACAGGAAAAAGAGTTTTTCATAGGCTTCTCATCGTTTATTAGGTGCTGAGATATAAAAATCTTCCCTTATAAAGAAAAGCCTCACGTAAAAACTCGCGAAATATACAGGTACTTAGCGAACACAAAATATAGCTAAGTTGATGTAAGATCAAGCCAACTATGAGCTTCCAAAACTTTAAAAAAGCGCCCCCCCCGGCCAACGCATCACCCGTCGTCAAATTGCTGGAGCGCAATGAAACTTTCGCCCAACTACGCGCCGGCATTGAACAAATTTCAGCCCTAAAACAGGATTTAGCCACCGCTTTACCAAATTATCTAGCGCCCAACATTTCCGTTGGGCCAATCAAAAATGGCCTACTTACTCTGCTCACCGCACATAATGCACTCGCTGCACGCTTACGCCATTTAGAGCCGAGTTTATTGCAAGCGTTACAACAACGTGGCTGGTCTGTAGACACGATTAAAATCCGCGTGCAATCACCTCAAACAAAACCCACCCTCGCAGCCAAAGAAGCACATTTATCAAAGACTGGCTTAGCTTGTTTGCAGGACTTATGCCAAAAAATTGCACCTTCGCCACTGCAAAACGCCATAACGCAGATGATCGAGCATCAAACAAAAATTTCTTGAGAAAAAATATAAAAAATCTAATACCCTTATAAGCAATATTAATACCTTATTTTTTCTGTTTTTTTTAATTTTTTAAGATCATTCTTATATGAGTAGAGAGTGAAACACTGCATCATGTTCGACACAAAACAATCTTGCATTCATTTTCTGTTTGCGTCAAAACACTCACTCACTTTAAAGTATGAATCAACTGCAAGCCATGCGTGTTTTCCTGCAAGTTGCCGAAAGCGGCAGCTTCGGGCGAGCGGCCACCAAACTTAAATTGTCAAACGCAGTCATCACGCGTTATGTAGCGCTGCTCGAAGCACATTTAAATACTCAGCTACTACAGCGGACAACTCGCTGTCTATCGTTAACTGAAGCGGGTCGCGCTTATGCAGATGGATGCCGCCATATCCTAATGCAAATTGAGGCGATCGAAGCCAACGCAACCCAAATGTCCAGCGTGCCTTGCGGAACTTTAAAAATTTTCGCGTCAGCCGCTCTCTCACTGGCTAATTTAACCCCCCTGCTTAGCACCTACCGCACACGCTACCCAGAGGTAAAATTACAACTCACGCTCGGGCACAGACCGGTAGATTTAATCGAAAACGGCTTTGACGCCAGTCTCGTCGCTACGGGTTCAATCACTAGTGCAAGCATGACTCAACACCCACTGTTAACAATTGAATCAGCCATTGTGGCGGCTCCAAGCTACCTTGCTCAGCAAGGCGGTGCGCCCCATTCTCTCAACGCACTCGCGCAGCATACCTTTGCCGGGCCGACACAACGCACCTCCAACTCCACTTGGACCTTTGTCAGTCCACGCGAAAGCCGTCAAATAGCCATTGAACCCTCTTACGTAGTCAATGATTTGGCGAAATTACGCGAAGCGGCGCTCGCGGGCATTGGCATCGCAATTTTGCCGCAGACTATGGTGGATAAAGATTTAGCAAAAGGTAAGCTAAAAAGGATTCTGCCTGAATATAGCGTACCGGAGGCAAACGAACAAATTTCGCTAGTCTACTCAAGCCAACGCCACTTACCCGCTAAGACACGAGCATTTGTCGAACTCGCAACGCAACTCTTAGCGCGTGATGATTCCCATGCAAGATAGAAACGGGCCGCTTTAGCGCGCCCCGCTCCTCCCCGCAAACCAACCTACTGACTCTTGCCTTCGAGATTTGCCATACGCACCCTAGCCGTAGCATTATCAATATGCGTTATGGCCGCTCGCCGCGCTGCATCTGGATCTGCCCGTGCAATCGCCTCTATAATCGCTTGATGCTCCGCGTGTAACGAAAAATCCATGCGGCTAACCTGATTTGCGCGACTCGCTTTAATCGATGCGTAAATAAAGTGATTCAGAAAATCTAACAAGGATGCATAAAGCGCATTGCCCGTGGCTAAGGCAATAATTTTATGTAACGCAAAATCTTCATCAACAGCGTCACAGCCCCTTTTCACCGCCCCATCAATTGCTGCCAGCGCCTGTTTGATTTGCACCAATTGCTCAGGCGTGCAGCGCTGCGCTGCGAGCGCCGCGGCTTCGCCCTCAATGCTACGCCGCAATTCAAATACCTGAAATACAGTTTGCAATGAATCTGTTGCGCCAACATCAATCCTAAACACAGTCGCCGCATCTGGCCGCAAAACCACGGTCCCCAACCCTTGGCGCGCCTCCACCAGGCCGTCTGATTTTAAACGCGAAATAGCCTCTCGGATAACGGTACGGCTTACGCCAAAACGTTTCGCCATGATATGTTCCGTGAGCCGCGAATCAGGACGTAACTCTTGGCTTTTTATTTTTTGAGCGAGTACTTGGGTTACACGATCAGCTAACGTACCGACTGACTTGATCTGAAAAGCATTCGTATCTTGAATATTCTGCGACACTGCCATATTTAACTCTTCCTTGTTTAATAACCTAAATCCCCGCCTCTACTTATTTAATTTTATTTTTTGAATTATTCATTTAGCCAAAAAAACAGCCTATGGCATTTGAATAATTGATAAACAATCACCTTTTCCCATCAATCAATGATTAATTTAAAAACATATTTTTCATTATTAATCAAATAGGGTCATATTGAATAAATTAACCTATTTAGAGAGCTAAAGTCAAACATAGACATTGGTACAGGCACAACAGCTTCGTTGCTTTTTCTCGCTGCACGCTTATCCCAAGAATAAGGGTTATTAGCAGAATATAAATTGTTTAATTCATCGACAGCATTTCCGTATGGTTAAATAAAAATTTAACCATAGCAGCTCTCAAATAATAAATTTGTCCAAAACACAAAAAATACGAGCGCTGATATATGGCTCTACTTCCTAGCCTTGGCATTTTGACCACCACTTTACTTGTTCTTAATATTTCAGACAAACCCATTAAAATTTAAAATAAAATGCTAGCCAGTCTAATAAAAAATTTGATATTTTTTGAAATTCTGCTAAAACTAAAACAACGATAAAACTATCAATCATGAATTTTCTAATTTTCGCAACAGTTTATTTGATAATAAAAGATTCTATAACTCTCACCAGAGCGTGTCATGCAAATTGAAAACTGTCTCCGAACCGTCCAATCAGTCCCTTCTCAACCCAATCGGCCAGACGAGATCGATAGAAATTCCTCAGAGGAGAGTGCATTTAATCAGCCGATAAATATTCCCCAGGATGCGCCTCAGCCTTTGGATCAGCACCGCGTCAACTCTGTAGAAAATATAGATCACAGCCAACAGGTCGACCAAGCGACTCAACAGGTGGAACAGACAAAAAGTAGCATTTTTAACCACCTAGCCTCAATTTCAGAAAGCGTCAATCGAATTACTGCGAAATTCCGTCAGCTAGAACCAAAGTTCTTGTACCTAGCCCCTCTTCCTGTATGCGCTTTTGCTGCACTCTATCGTCTCTATACTGTTAACTTTTTGGAACAGAAATTTGATAACCAATCTGCACAGATGCCTGATGGACTTCTTAAGCAGGTGGAACAAATTATGTTGCCATCTAAGCTAATAGACGGCCATACCCTTAACCCTTTAGACTTGGCTAAAACTTTATTCAATCGAATTCCCGAACAGATCAATCAGTTAGAACCTAAAGTTTTACAGCTAATATCTCCTGCACATACAGCTTATTTGAACTTTGCTGTCGCCATCAGCGCAAGCCTTTTTATATGGAGTCAATTTAAAAACCAATCTAAGCAAATTAAAAATCTAGAGGTTAAAGAAAAAGAGCATTTCGAGTTAACTCAAAATTTACGTCAACAAATTGAAATTTTGAAAGATGAACTTGAAACAAGGACAGAAAAAGAAATTTTAGATAATGCACTTAAAGAAAATATAGATGTAGCCCATCACTACGCCGCTACCCTTAAGCGCCTCAGACCACTTATTATGAACACAAAAAGTAAGACTGATGCGCTTGAGAAGGGCATCAGTGAATTAAGCGCGAACTTGCAAAATTCTCAAGCCACACAATCTCAAAGAATTGAAAATCTTGAAAGGGAATCGACTCTACGTAAAGACGAAATTTCTCAATTAACAGATGGTTTGAGAGAGAGTAGCAGCGAAATTGAAAAAATTAGGGCTGCTGAAGCTGAAATTTTGATGCAATCTGAAGAGATCAATGATCTTCAAAAGCTATGCCAATTGATGGGAGGAATAGTGCAAAATTTGATAACGCACCAGCAGGAGGAGAGCGAAGCTGCCCCAATTGTGCAGAACATGTCCAATGTAACGGACGCGCGGTGGCTCAGCGAGCTAGTGGAAAGAATGTCATCGCTACGCCAAAAATCGGATTGGGGATCATGGGACGGATCGCAACAATCATCAAGCAGCCGAGGATCTCCGACTGGATCGCCGCCGCCCAGCCAATAATTATATTTAGCGTCAGTTCGGGTTAAGCGAGAGCATTGTGGCAATGCTGCAAATGGAGTTTAGGCTTATTGGGCATAAGGCAGTAAGCGATGATGCCGCCGAGTAAGTTGACGGCAAAATTAATAGGAGGCCGATGTCGAGTATGCTCATTCAGTTCATCAAAAACGGTTTCGATAATCGAGCGGCGGGACAATAAGGCTTGACCGAAAGCGGATAGAGCCATGCGCGAGGGTGTCAGGAATTTTGTGTGAAAAGTGCCTATGATCGACATCTGTATAAAGCGCGCTATTTGATCGAGAATTTCTTTTGTAAACTCGAACAATTCCGCGCTGTTGCTACCCGATATGACAAAACTGCTCGACATTTCCTCTCCGCATTTATCTCGCTTCCGCATCTATTTTGCTTAATTGAGGACACGCCCTAGTATGTCCTTGTTACCGTGCCGTTGCTTCCACTCCGCCGAGGTGAGATAGCCGTGTCGGTTAGGTTTCGACTATTCATGCTGCCTTCGCCCACCATTTGTATGCTCGGCCCTCGGTCCTCTGACCTTTCGAAGCCACTTTGCATTCACTTTTGTTACGGCCCGGCAACTCGCGCACTTCCTACGAAGCGCCTGTCAATAGGTTTCAACACTTTGGTTTCCCTACGCGCTGCTATCCAAGCTACGGGACTCCTAACTCTTGCCCCGGCAGGCTTAACTCCTGCTAAACATACCAGCCTTTGCTGGACGCACAAATGACCGGTCACGATGGGCTGAAATATGCAGTTGCCTTTTCTCGCTGTGCGCTTACTAAAAAATGAAAGTCATTAACACAGAAAATTTTTTACAGAAATGAAGTGAGTTTCGAATTTTACAAGGCAGAATTAATAATTTATATAAAAAATCGGCGCTGATAAATTTAGATTAAAAATTCAAACCTATATTTTGCACCTTATTTTTGCAAAAAGATTTTTTCAATTTTTAATCAAGTTAAGCTTGAGCTCTCAAATCAACGTACACAAACCAGGACCAAACTCAGCTTTGAGCTAAGAAATAAATCAGTGTATGATGAGAAAAATTGAAAATCTGCTAATATTTGAAATATGCGGTATTTACCCCGCCGAATTTGCAAATAAATATTTTGACAATTATTCGCTTCCGGCGAGTTTTAGTGTTTGTTCGCTGTTTTCTCATATGACAGTGAGGATTGAATTGTTTTCTACCCCTCAGGCAGTCAAAGCAATTCGAGCTCATCCAACCAGGATTTAATACCGTTAGTCACGAAGCTCAGCCTCTTTATTAGAGTTTCTTATATTGCTATAACTTTTCCTTCTTTTTGCTGGAGCCAATAATGCAAATTCCGTCATCTCTTACCTCTCTAATTTCTTCGTGGCTTCCTAACCTTTGGGATACGGAAACAAAAGCTAAAAATAAACAAATACCAGACTTATGCGGTCTTTCTTTAGATCAAGTTTTGCATATTTATAAGGATGAAGGGTTTTGCCCCGCTAGGACGGTGAGTGAGGGTCCACCTTCTCCTTTTATTAGAGAGCTAGAACAAAATTCTTTTCAACAAAAGCAACTGACGAGCAGTATTTTTAATTATATGGGTTCGACGACAGCAAATTTGAATCGAATTTCTGCGCGACTTGATAAGTTAGAGCCCATAGTGCTTGAAAAAGTGCTTCCTATATGTGTACTTTTTCTCCTCTTCTCGGTTAGTGCAAATCTTTTTCTATTGAGAAAAATGAATGGGATGCAAGCTAAGCAGGCTCAGAAATCAAAAGGGGATTTAAAAAACCTTGAAGAGAATTTAGAATCTAAATTTAAAAAAGATCTAGACGAGCTCAAGGCCAATTTAGAAAAGAGTTTAAACGAAAAAACCGATAACTTGCAAAGCACTCTTTCTGAGCTAAAAACGAGTCAAAGCACCCAAAATGCAACGCTCACCACATCTATAGAAACCGTATCAAATTTTACTGAGGTTAATCGCGGTAACATTTCTGTTCAAAATGGACGAATTGATGGAGTAATTTTACAAATCAAGGGAGTACAAAATGACCTTACTAAGACTGAAAATAGAATTTCTAGCATTGAAGGTAGGCTTCCTAAACCAAATTCTGACTTAGAAAAGGCTCAAGCCACTCAGTTTATACAACAAACTACAGAAATTTCAGAACTGCGAGGCAAGCTTACTGCTCTTGAAGACAATCAGAAAGAATTTTCAATAACAGCGGCAGAGGTCGATAATGCAACAGGTGGAGAAATCGATAAACTTAAAGAGATATGCAAAACGCTAGGAAGGTTAGTGCAAAATATACTAAACTCCCAGCGGGAGAGAAACCAAGCTATTCCAATATTACAGGAAACAGGCGATAACCAACTAACAGACGAACAATGGTTGAATAATATGATAGAAGAAATATCGCTACCACGAAGTCGACGGTCGAGTTGGGGATCATGGAGCGGATCACAACAATCACTAACTCCGCCCAGTCAATAATTGTATTTAAACCATCATTAGCCTCGGCTATGTTACCGTGCCTGCTAACGAAGGCTCAAATGGACAACATAATCGGGGCTATATTGCGTTGTGCCTTAATCTAACGTCAGTTCAGACTAAGTCTTAACTCATACAACTATACAACCAATGCCATCGAAAGCCTGTATATGCAGGTGCGTAAGGTGATTAAGAATCGAGGCCATTTCCCCAATGGCCAAGCTGCCATTAAGCTTATTTATTTGGCTTTGCGAAATATCACTAAAGATTGGAAAATGCCACCTATCTCACATGGCGGACTGCAAAAATTCAATTTGCTATCTTATTTGGCGAACGTTTTACAGCTTCACTATAAGAAGCTGTAAAATTTAACCGTGGCTTCGGACACACAAAATATCTGACAGGCTCGCATCGGGTAGTCTGCTCAGCTTTACCCGTCAGATGAAAAAACTCCCGGCTTTTTGCGCGAGAACTCGACTTATGATCAGGGCAGTGAAATGGCTTGCCATGTTAAGCTCGCCCAGCGCTTAAACATCAATATCTGGTTTGCCAACTCCCCATTCCCCTTGGCAGCGGGGCAGTAACGAAAATCCCAACGGCTTACCGCGCCAGTTCTTGCCTAAAGGCATCGACCTTTTCCGCCTCAGTCAAACCTACCTTAATGACATCGCCAGATTCTAGGATGGCTCTCGCTAGACCAACCGTTTAGCTCAGAAATTGGAAAATGTAGGATTGGCAAATCGGTTGCGCTTAATGCTTGAGGCCGCCCCTTCCCACTTCTCTTCATTAATCTATAATCCTATTAATTCTTGAGTTAATTGAGCATCCAGTCCGGATGTTTTTAGCACCCTTTGTTTAAGTGCATTCGCGTCAAAGTGTATAAAGCTGCGCACACCTATATCACTCTCCAGCCACTCATCAACATTAATAACGTTTTCACCATCTAAAACTAAAGGCTCCCAATCACTGCTGCCATTATCGGAGCTAATTTGATACCATCCTTCTTTATTTTCTTCGCTATTGCCATTGCCGCTAAAAATTTCGTCATTGTATTCCTTATAGCGCAGGCATTTAACAATGTAAGAATAAGATCCGTCGCTGGCAATTTTTTTGTATAAAACTATCAACCGTTTAGCCAATCTAAGTTTCTGTTTCTCTCCTTCGTTGTTAAACTCTTTGAGAGTCCGAAAATCCTTCGAAGGCTGTTCTGTGTTCAAAGGAAGCAACGCTCCATTTTCATTCAGTCTATATATAATTTCATGGACAGTAAACTGCGTAGTGCCAAAACGCATAGCTTCATTAGAATCAGAAAAAGAAAAACCTTTTGCCCTTTTTTCTTGGGAAAAACTCCTTTTTATCTGTTCACGCTTCTTTGCAAGAATTTTATCCGTTCCCGCCATTGCAGCAGCTACTTTCGACTTTATCTCTTCTCGGGAAATAAGGTACTGATCAAAATCAAAAAGCCTTGCTATGACCACTCCTGTAGCACTAGGAGTTTGTTTGGACGAAGCACTGAATCCACTACTACTAGCATCTGCTACATCCGCACCTACCTGTCCTAAAGTTAACTCGGGATCAGAACCCTCCCCTACAACACTCGCATCTTCCCTCAAAGGTTCCTCGGACAGAGTCTTTACTTCGGCTTCAGTCCCTCCTATAGAGCTATTAGGTGGAGATGTATTAGCAGGACCTGACAATGCAGAGCTTTGAAATAATTCGCCACCATCTCCATCGCCCCCACCCCCGCATGCAGCCATGCTTAGGACGATTACCCCTGCCAAAATACATCGTTTCATTTATTTCCCCGTTAATCTTAATTTCTGACCAGATTTTACTTCACAGCAAAACCGGCAATGTTTAGTTTAACTTTCTCTCAAATATAGAGCACAGAATACCATTCCGCCGTACTCAGCACAATTTCTAGTATTAATGAATGCTCCAACCGTAACCAGTTTATTCATGACGAATAATTGCTATCTATACTTATTCTTAATTGTTGAGTTACCCCTCTTCATCCAACTCCAACATTGCAATCCTCAACACTTCAGCCACCGGCTCAAATAATTTATCAGGGATATAATCCCCGATCTTAGTCTCCGCCATCAATTGTCGTGCAAGCGCAACATTCGCCACGACCGGCACTTTATAAATCTGCGCTAATTCAAGCACTTGCAATGCTTTACGTCCTTCGCCTTTTTCCGTGACGATTGGTAATGGCGTTTCGCCTTGTTTGTAGTATATACATATTGCAAGATGCGTAGGGTTTTTGATTACGGCACTAGCTTGTTCAACTCGGCCAGACATATCGCTGTTTTGCATTTCTTCATGTAGTTGACGAATGTGTCCTTTAATGTGCGGGTTGCCTTCTGTATCTTTGAATTCGCGTTTAATGTCTTCTTTTGACATGCGCAATTGCTTGATAAGCTGGTGGCGCTCAAATAAATAGTCAGTGATCGCAAATATAATATAGAAAGCCAGCACACAGCCAATCAGCCAGCTACATAACTTAGCTACAATTGGTATCGCGCACTGCACACCGCATTCTGGCAAATAAATTAAAGATTTACCGTAGCGGCCTAAGATATAAGCGAAAACACAACCCAGCAGGATGACTTTAAATACAGTGCGTAGTAAGGTGTAAAGCTTTTTAAGCGAAAAAAGATTCTTCGCATTTTGCAGAATACTAATCGTACTCAGTTTGGGTTTGAGTCTTTTCGGGGCAAAGAGAAAACCTGTTTGCGCAAGTCCGGTTATGATGGTGGTGAGGAGGAGTACCGCCGCTAATGAGCTGGTAAAGCGCACTAATACTTGCGCACAAGCTAGAAAAGTTTTTAACAGCGCTTGTTCAAATGGCAATGCCATGTATTGAATCGCCTGACCAAATGTATCTTGCAGCGCAGCAATCAACTTTGGTCCTTCTAGCCAAAACCAGAGCGCGGCTATCAGCAATTGCATCCCTTGGATAATTTCAACGCTTTTTGCAACCTGCCCGTCTTTACGCGCGTCTCTAAGTTTCTTGGGCGTGGGCTGCTCGGTTTTCTCAGCCATTTTATGCGGTCTTTGCGGTTATGCTAAGGTCCAGTAATCGACGCACGATTAGCCAAATTTCGTCAAATCGATCTAGGTAATGGTCAAGCCCTAGACGGAGCCCAAAAATCAACGCTAAGCAGGCAAAAATTGATTTGATTGGCATCGCAATAAAAAATACGTCGAGTTGGCCAGCGGTGCGGTTAATCAAACCAAACGAAAAATCGACCAGCAGCATCAAGGCCACGGCCGGGAGCGCGAAGCCAACGCCTAACTCAAGCACGAGACGCCATTGGTGAATCATAAAAAGAGCGGTGTCTTGATTCATTAACAGCGCTTGCCCAAGCGGCAATTTAGTATAGGATTGGTAAATCGCCGCCAGCAGTAGATTAAAACCGCCTCCCACAAAAAATAGCGCCGCTAATAATTGTAGGAAAAGGAGTGAGAATAATGAAACTTCTTCGCCCAGCGCCGGGTTTAAAATTTCAGCTAGCCCAGCGCCGCGTGCAGTGTCGATAAACTCACCCGCAACCGCTACCGCCCAGAATGGGATAGCGGCCAAAAGGCCAATATATAAGCCCACTGAAAATTCGCTTAGAATCATGCCGGCAAAAGCAAAACCTTCCGGCGGCGCAGTGTTTTTTGCCCAGGTAAGAGCTGCCGGCATAACGGGCAAAGCGATTAACAGCGCGAGTGCGTTTCTGATGAATGCGCCGCCCAACATACGAGTGCTGGTTACAGAAAGCAGCGCCATAACGCCGAGCGGGCGCATCATGCAAAGCGCCAGCACTTTTAACAGGGGCGCCCAGGCGGCCCAGGCCGTCATATTCAACGCCTCATATCAGACAGTTGTTGAAACACCATATCGCTGTAATTCAGTAAAGTGAGGCCAATCCAGCGATATGTCACGAGCAAAGTCAGCGCGGCCGTTAGCAATTTGAAAATAAATTGCACGGTTTGATCTTGTAGTTGAGTCAACGTTTGCATTAAGCTCACTGCTAGACTAACAATCGCTACAGCAACCACGACAGGCAACGCCAGCAGTAGGACGACCCACAGTAATTGCGTCGTCATATGGATCAGGATGGAGTCACTCATGAGTAAGAAAGCATTAATTGTGACAAGAGTTTCTCCCAGCCGCCCATGAGCACAAATAACAGGAGCTTGAAAGGTAAGGCAATGGTGAGCGGTGACACCATCATCATGCCAAGAGAAAGCAAAAGAATTGAAACGATTAGATCAATCGCGATAAAGGGTAGAAAAATCAGCAAACCCATTTTAAACGCTTCAATTAATTGACCAATTGCAAACGCTGGCATAAGGACTAATAAAGAATTGACATCGAGTCGCTCCTTATATTGCTCCGGCCAAGTGCGCTGTCCAATATCGACAAAAAAATGCGTTTGCCGCGGCGGCGTATGGCGTTTTAGAAACGCTCGATAGGGAGCGAGCACGCTGTCATCGATTTGGCTCACTGATTCAGGCGAGCTAAACTCCACGGGATGAGCTTTGAGCGCATCGCTGACCTGTAAACCAACAGGCGTCATCACATAGGCTGTCAGCACGAGCGAGATCGCGTAAAGTGCGATATTCGGCGGCACATGCTGAATACCCAAGGCATTGCGTAATAGCGCCAGCACAATCGAAATTTTTAGGAACGAGGTGCCAAGCACAATCAACAAAGGCAAAATCGACAGCAGAAAAAGAAAAACGATCAGTTGCAGCGGGTGATCGAGCAAATTCATTTTGTTTCTTCCGGCGCCATTAGGCGGGTAATTTTAGCGCCTAAGCGCTCGCCAATGCGCACTAAGCTCGCCGTTGCAATTAAACGGCCCTGGGTGCGAATGCCAATTTCCGGTGTAGTTTTAAAATTAGCTTCCAGCACATCCCCCTCTTTGAGTTGAGAAAGCGCTGCAAGCGACACTGTCATTTGTCCAATTTCAAAAAGTAGGGTCAGCGGTAACCCTGCGGCAACCTTTTCGAGGGTTAGATCGTCTTCGGCTGCGGGCTGAACTTCCTCTGCGGGAGAAACTTCAGCCGTGGCTTCAGCAGGGTTCGTAATAAAATGATTTTCTTCGTCCAATGGCTGAACCTCTGCAACGAGAGGGGCTTCAGCCGCAGCTTCGGCAGTGTCAGTCATAAAATGGTTTTCTTCGCCTAATGGCTCCATAATGCGCTCAATTTGAAAATGATTTTCATCCAACCGACATATTTGCACGAACAGTCGGTCCAATACTAATAACAGGCTTGCGTCTTTAAGCGGAGCTTGCCAGTTAGCCATAACCACATCGCCCACTTTTAATGCAGTCAGTTGGGCGACAGATAAATGCGCAAAAGCCGCACAACCTGGGATTACAGCACGATGTTCCGTCGGCTCATACGGACTGGCGGTCATAGATTTTGCCAATGCACTCAACCAGGTTAATGGGAATGCATCGAGATGCAAATCAAGCCAACGATGATCTTCAGAGGAAATCAAAGTTAAAACCATATCAGCCGCATATTCTCGCTGGTCAGATCGAGCGGGAGGCGGCGCTAACGCGCCCAGCGCTTTAATCGACGGGGGCGTTAGTCCATGCTGCACACACCAATCCAGCCATGGCGCTAAGGCCCAGGCCGCCGCGGCTTCGCGCAAACCCTCATCGAGCACTGAAAAATCTGGCGTGGGTAGAATCGGCTCCAGCCATTCCAGAAACGCGGCTTCATCGAACCAAATCCATACTGATTGGCCGTTAAGCGATAATTCAAGCGGCAACATCACGCGTTGCTGATGGTTCGAAGTTTGCGCACGTTGGGTCAATTGTAGCGAAAGCCCCTCGGCTTCACTTTGCCGCCCGCCCCCAATTACTTGCTGCAAATGCGCGTCTGCGGCTGTCCACTCCGGCGCCTCAAAAAAAGCTTGCTCAGTCATGCTGCTGTTCAATTAAAATTTTCTCCATTGGATACATTGAAGAGATTTGGTTTTGGAGTTTGTGTTGAATGGATTCAAGTGCTTTACGCTGTTTTTCATTGGCTGCGCGCAGTGTCATCTTGAGCCGACCTTGGACCTGGGCAACCAGCATTTCAGCACCGGTGAGCACCCCTGATAATACGGTTATGCGTAATGCGCTTGCTGTGTTTTGCACCTTTAATGAAGCCGGCATCAAGAGGCTTTCGGCCAATGTACGTAATGCTGCCTGTGCTGAGCTTAAGCAACCAGAAGTTTTTGGTGCCTGGCCAAAAGCTTCTAGCAACAATGACGACGGCACTGGCACACCTAGCGCTTTTGGTTTCCGCTTTTTTTTAAGCAAATCCGCGAACTGCTGCGCCTGTTCTTGTGATGGTTGTGGCGGCGAGTCTGACTGTGATTCCCTACTGCCTACATCGTGGCGGTTATCTGTTTTTAAAATTTGCATTATCTTGGCTGTTTTTCAATGAGCTTTAATTTTTCCTGCTTCGCAATACATTGCCGAAGCAATGTATTGTGTTCCTTAAGTTGCTGCTGCAAGCCTTCAATTTTCTCGTCAAGCTGCCGACTTTCTTGCTCAAAATTTGTAGCAGTAAGGTTGTAGTGGCTCAGTTCTTGCAATAATTCCTCTATGCCATTCGGCCGGCGCACTGAAGTTTGCGCACTCAGCGCTTGCCATTGCTGCATGACTTTCAAGCGTTGCTCATCGAGCTTTGCGCGAGCGGTTTTTAATTCGCTCATTTGCATTTCAACCTGGTGTATTGCAATCCGTAAACGTTCTTCTCGGCGGCGCTTAACTGCGATTAATTTTGACCACATGGCATAGGGTCTCTGAGTTAATGCATCCACTCATTCTGGTCTGACCTAGTAGACTGACGCTCGGTAAGCGCTTGCCTCAGCGCCATTTCAGTTTCAGCCAGCCCTCCCCTTTGCGCTGCGCTTTGGCGCAAAAAACTCTCGATTGCAGAGCGCCGCTCAAGCGCTTCATCAGCTTCCGCATCTTGGCCACGCTGATATTCGCCAACCCGTACCAGTAAATCTATCTCATCGTAACGAGCCAGCAAACGCCGCAATTTGGCAGCGTGCTTTTTCAGCTCAGAAGGGGCAACCTGGTTCATCACTCGGCTGACGCTACGCAATACGTCGATCGCGGGATAATGATTACGCTCGGCCAAGGCCCGCGACAAAACAATATGCCCATCCAAAATCGAGCGAGTTTCATCGGCCACTGGCTCGTTCATATTGTCGCCTTCTACGAGCACAGTGTAGACACCCGTTATCACGCCATGCGCGGCTGGCCCCGCGCGCTCTAATAGGCGCGGCAACGCAGCAAAAACGCTCGGGGGATAACCATTAGCCGCCATCGGCTCGCCGGCCGCCACGCCAAGCTGACGCGCCGCGCGCGCATAACGCGTGACAGAGTCAACTAACAGCAATACATTTTTGCCTTGATCACGAAAATATTCAGCGATGGTGGTTGCGGTATACGCTGCTTTACAGCGCTCAAGCGCTGGCCGATCAGAAGTTGCAATCACAATCACGGCGCGCCGCCGCATTTCATCGTCAAATACACGATCGATAAATTCTCGCACTTCTCGACCACGCTCCCCTACCAATGCGAGAACCACAATATCGGCCAGATTGCCATGCATCATCATGCCTAACAAGGCGCTTTTGCCAACGCCTGCCGCCGCAAAAATTCCGACCCGTTGTCCTTTGCCACAGGTCAACAAGCCATCAATTGCGCGGATCCCGAGCGCCAAAGGTTCTTCGACTAAAGGACGCGACAACGCACTTGGCGGGTCCGCGCAAATCGGCCGCGACTGGCTCAACGTCCCTGGCGCGCGCGTTCTTTGCACTTTTAACGGCCGACCAAACCCATCTAATACAGCACCAATTAAGTGATCCCCTACTTCAATTTCAAGTTGCCGCCCCAGCCGTTCAACATCAGCTCCACAAGCGATTCCTAGAGGTTCATCAAACGGCGACAAAATTGCGGTTTCTTCGCTTAAACCCACGACTTCCGCGATCAAACCGCGTGTACCAATACGGCATAGTTCGCCCAATTGGGCGCCCGGCAAAGAAGCGTGCAGAACGGTTGAACCCACGCGGCGAACCGTACCAATCACGCGCGCAAGCGACAGCGGAACGTTGGCTTGCAGCCTTTCATCCAGGCGCTGTGCGACCACTTCAACTTCAGGCCAATGCATGGCGACGGTCCTCATCAAATAACTCTAGGCTACCCAGCACATTCACCTCAAGATCTTCCATTAATTCCTGCGTCGATAATACTGGGGTGGAGAAAAATTCTCGTTCGATCATCTTGCGTAAATAACGACGCACATCCATTGCCGTCAAGAGTACCGGGTATTCTGCACGGGCCTGATAGCTATTAATATGACGACGCAAGAGTTCAAGAATCGCGCTAGTTTTATCCGCATCTAATGCTGCATAAGTCCCAGCGGAGGTTTCGCGGATTGAATCGCGGATCATATTTTCAATGCGTTCGCCAATTAAGAGTACTGAAATACGGCGTTGCGGACCACCAAAAACATGGCAGATCTGCCGGCGCAAAGTGATGCGCACATATTCGGTTAATAAAACAATATCTTTTTCTTTATTTGCCCAATCCGCTAATGCCTCGCATACTGAGCGCAGGTCGCGAATTGGCACGCCTTCGGAGACCAGGCGCCGCATAATTTCAGAAATTTTTTGCAAAGTCATCGCGCGCAACAGTTCGCGCAACAGTTCAGGGTAGTTTTTTTCTATGCTGTTTAGGAGGGCACGGGTTTCTTGCAAACCAACAAAATCTTCCGCATAACGTGCCACCACCGCACCTAGCAGTGCGCTGATACGCTCCTCATGACTATATGTAGTTAAGCCGAGACTGGTTACTATATCTTTATGTTCTTGCGGCAGCCAAGAGAGCGTTACGCCCCATGGCAGAGAATATTCTTGCGCATCGATATGCAAAGCTTGCGCTTTTGCCCAGACTAGATCGACCGCTTCCGGCATAGTTAGTGTAACTACCGGAACCAAATATAGCTGAATTTCAACTTGATACGGTGGCAGCTCTGGAGCTTCTACAATAATCGGCAGCGGGAGCGGCAAGCCAAGCTCGTCGAATTTTTCTCGGCGAAATTGCTCCAGCACGGTGGCGAGCCGATCGCGCTGGGCGGCTTTAGGTCCAAGCCGCACCAATAGCGCAGGCGCCGGGGCAGTTTTGAGCTCATCCTTGGCCGCATCCACTTCCTGCGATCCGCGTGCCGCCGCAGCCCTGGTGCGTCGAATATACAAGCCAAAACCTATGGCTAGAGCAGCCAGTCCACCAAAGATGAAGGGGGGAAAGCCGGGAATCAGCGCAAAAATAGCCATGACGCCCCCCGCCATGAGCAACGCCCAGGGCTGTCCCGTCAATTGGCTCGTCATTTGAGTGGCGAGGTTTTGCTGCTCCGCATTTGGGATGCGAGTCACGATCAGACCCGCGGTAATTGAAATCAATAATGCTGGAATCTGTGCGATTAGACCGTCGCCTACTGACAAGATCGCGTAGGTGCCGACAGCTTGGCTTGCGCTCATATTATGCTGCATGACGCCAATCGCAATCCCGCCAATGATATTCACCAAGACTACGATAATGCTGGCAATGGCGTCGCCTTTGACAAATTTCATCGCGCCATCCATTGCCCCAAATAGACGGCTTTCTTTTTGCAACAATTCGCGCTCACTTTTCGCCTCTTCCGCGCTCAACACGCCGGCCCGCATATCGCCATCGATACTCATTTGCCGCCCAGGCATTCCATCTAAAGAGAATCGCGCGCTGACCTCAGCCACTCGCTCGGCGCCTTTGGTAATGACAATAAATTGCACGACGGTGATGATCGTAAAAATAATAATTCCGACCGCAACATTGCCGGCTACGACAAAATTACCAAAGGCATAGACAATCTCGCCTGCATCATGCTGCAGCAAAACCAAACGGCTGGTCGTGATCGTCAGCGCTAGCCGGTACAAGGTGGTGATCAGCAAAAGTGCTGGGAAGGCTGAAAATTCAAGCGGATTACGAATATAAATTGCAATCGTTAGCGCCGTCACTGACAACATGATGTTGATTGCGATTAATATATCGACCAGTACAGTTGGCAGTGGCAGGATCATCATAAACACTGCCGTTACCACAATCGCGACTAGAACAATATCTTGCCGTTTGGAAGCAGCGATTAAAATAGAGTTCAGCCGGTTGATAACGGGAGTCAGCCTGTTCATGAATTAATCTTTTAAATTTAGTCTATTTAAGAATGCTTTTACCACGCCGACTCAATTTGCGGCGCTAATGTCTCAAGTACGGGTTCGTCAGTATGTGTAGTGACTACAGATGCGCTTGAAGTTTCACCCCGCAGCGCAGCCAAAACTTGCGCCCAATGCCGCGTTAAATCAAATTCGATACGCAAAAATTCCATGTCTATAATGGCTTGGCCGGCCGTCAGCGCAGCATCCGCAAGGCAGTGAACCTCGGCTAAATCTGGACTCTGCGCTAACTGCGCCGCCACCGACTCGCATTCAGTTGGGTGCAGGCGGATCTGATAGGGGCGCTGCCGCGCGCGCACCCGTACTTGCGCCGCTAGCTGGCGCGCAAGCTGCGCAATCTGGTCTTGCCCCTCTAACCATTCTTGCAATACGCTGGCCATGGTGCTGCGTACGCGCGCTTCTAGTTGGTCGATAATGCTGGCTTCTAATTGCGCCTCATCAGCTAGCCAACGCAACCCTTGCGTTACCGTTTGATCACGCGCTTCGTCCTGAGTTTGGCAAATCAATGCAGCTTTCTCTTCTGCGCCAAGTTCACTCGCCGTCGCGCGAATTTGCACCGCCTCTTGCTCAGCCTCATGCCGCATCAGATCCGCTTGCGTTTGCGCCTGCTCAAGCGCCGCTTGCGCTTGCTCTAAGAGGTCGAAGGCAGCCGCTGGCAGCACCGCTTCTGACGGCTCTGGCTCAGCAAACAATTTAATTTCAAGGTTAAAAGGATTGGCTTCGGTATTCACGGTAACGGCTAGATCCAAATTTATAAAAAACGGGCCAAACGGAATAACGTATCCAGCCCATAAGATGCGGCAGGCTCAAGCAGCGGCTCGCCGTCAAAGCTACCTGGCGCTAGCAAAATTTCAAGCGCTCGCAATACGGCGCTACCCGCGAAAGCCCCGGTTAGCGCTGCCGCTCCATAGGGGCATGCATGCTCAATCAGTTGCTCAGGCTCGACTAATGATACTTGCACTTTGAATCCAGGCGGCGTCACGGCTGCTGCAAATACGGCTAATTGAGAACAGGCCACTGCGTCTAAATGCGGATTAAGTACTTCGATATAGGGTTTAAGCATCCAATATTCCGGTTGCCCAAGTCGCAATAAGCCCAACGCCAATAATAGAGCAGGTAATTTGTCTGCTAAACCCAGTACGCGCCGCTCGAGCAAGGTTAATTTAGGCAGCGCGGTGCTAGCCTTGGGCACGCCGCGGCGTGCCGCAATCGCCTGTTCAATCCAGCGTCGGCTACGTGCACAGGTTTCATATACGGGCTCCCATGCATCAAGCGCCAGCGCCGGCCACCAATGCCGGTGCATCGCTGCGCCTGGCCGCCAGAGCAATGCGTATAAACGCGCCTCTAGCGGATCCACTATGAGGTTCGACGCGTTTGC
Source organism: Mycoavidus cysteinexigens (assembly GCF_003966915.1). Classification (NCBI taxonomy): domain Bacteria; kingdom Pseudomonadati; phylum Pseudomonadota; class Betaproteobacteria; order Burkholderiales; family Burkholderiaceae; genus Mycoavidus; species Mycoavidus cysteinexigens. The sequence goes on along the minus strand of NZ_AP018150.1, from coordinate 233,543 downwards.
CATATAGAGAAACCAACGGCAGAACCTAGCATCGCCACAAACAGCAACACCATGCCACCAAACAATATCGGATTTTGCAATAAACGCACCCACCATGAGGGCAGCGCTTTCGGTTGCAATGGCGTATAACGATGGGTCGCGGGGACCATCACTACGCTAATGCTGTCATCTTGAATTCCAGGCACGCCTTGACGCACAAGGTCGCGAATTTGCCCTTGCCAAGTCGATAAATTCGTGGCCGGAGAATATTTTACAAACACCGAGATTGTCGGCTTAATCGTCTCGAGGCCCAAATTGTCAGGCGGCACGCTACCGATTGATACGCGCGCCACAATCACGCCATCAATATTCATCAGCATGGCTTCGATTTGTTGCTCTTTCAGAAAATTCATCTTCGCCCGTTCTTGCTCCGGCGATGTAATTAACTGATTGGATGGAAAAACATCCATCACTGACGCGTATTTAGAACGTGGGTAGCCATTTTGGCGCAAAATTTCAACGGCTTGAACGAATTGCGATTTTTTGATCTGCAAGGTCAAACCGCCTGCTTTATCTTTTTGCTTAGCGGCATCGATTTGATTCGCCATTAATAGCGCTAGCATTTGATTCGCTTCATATTCAGATAAATCTGAATACAGCGTTACATGGCAACCCGCTAACAATACGCTAAACGCCAATAAGCAACCCGCAACAAAATTCTTGCTCATGACATTGACGTGAGTTTGTTGATTCCATCGGCACCGGCTTTTGCAACTCTTGCGGCTAAATCAAGTTCCAATACAGTTTTGACTAAATCGTGCTGCACCTTGAGCATTGCCGTAGGATCATCAACCGCTTTATCCACTGCTGGCGCTAGGCGCTGGGCAGCACGTTCACCTTGCATCTGCATGGCCTTAAGTAACCCTTCTTCATGCTTAGGTATCGCATTAGATTGCAATAATTTGGCGAATCCTTCCGCTTGCTCGATAGAAGGCTGCGGCTGAACCATGCCATTGGATCCGTGCGCGGCTGGCGCTAACATCGAAGGTGGAATCGATTGGATATCGATGGACATAAAAAATAGTTCTCCAAAAGAAAAAGTGGTTCACCCAAGGCAAATAAATAACCTGCGCTAACTTAGCGCGTGTTTTTACGCGCTAAGTCATCCGTGTAATTTGCGATCATCTGACGTAAATCTTGCGCACAACTATCGTCAAGATTTTTTATGGTCTCTAATGCAGTACGCGGCTGGCGCAAGCCAAAATGCACCATGGCAGCTGCAAGCGCTTGAGTTTCACCCTCTAGCCCTAGTGCTGGCAGTACCTCAAGTAGCCCTTGCGCTTGCGCAACCAAACCGTGATTGGGTGCAGCAATAGCGGCTTCGACCAATAGCCGTTTGATATCTCGCGCCAGCTCGGTCATTAGATACGTTGAATAATGACTTGGTTGATTTTTTTGTAAACGTCTAAAATCGCACTTTGCAAACCAATCGTACTATAGAGTTGGTGCGTAAAATACTGGACTTGAGCCATGATGCTTGGATCCGCTACATCAGGGCGAGTAACTGTATTTTGCAGTTGCGTCATTAAATCTTTCGCTTTGTGGCCCATAATCTGGCTGATTTGGTCAGTTGCAATACTCATATTTACCCCACCTTACAAAATTAAATTTTTGCATTGATGCCGTAGCAACAAACATCAAACATTCGTTCTAGCTTTTAAGCACGCAATTATTGCGCAATTTCGGTTGCCACCGAGCCTTCATCTGCAAGACTTTTCGATAACTTGGCAAGCGCGGGTTGCGGCCCAATGGGTTGCGGCTCCGCTTTGATTAGAAAGAGCCGTACTACACTATGCGCCGTACCGTTTTTATTTCGAAACAGATTCCCCAAAATCGGCACTCCACCTAATAACGGCACCTTACTTTCACCTTGCATCTGCTGGTCTTGCACAAAGCCCCCCAATAATAAACTCTGACCTGGCAATAAGGTAGCCTGAGTCGCAATTTCAGCATTCGTAATCTGCGGCAATTGCTCATGGTTGCCAGGAATTGGTTCAGCTTGCCGCCCATCTTGAATATTCAGCGTGAGCATGATCTGATCATAGCTACCATTTTTAATTAAACGCGGGGTAACGCGCAATAGCGAACCCGCGGAAACGGATTCTAGTTTAGCCACATTCTCCCCCTCCAATTTGGTGTAAAAAGTGATGCTACGATCCAACACCGCTTGCACATTGTTAAGGGTGACCACGGATGGCCGCGAGAGAATTTTTGCTTGGGAGTGCTGCTCAAGCGCATTGAGCCGCACCATAAAACCGGTTGTATCATTCAATACGCTACTAAGTGTAGCGTTTGAACCTTGTGGCAACCCGGCATTAAAACTCACGCCAAATTCGCCTATGTTGGCAGTACCTGACCAGTTGACCCCGAGCGCGCTGAGATTCGCCGCATTCACATCGATAATCGCCACCGATATTTCGATTTGGACTGGCTGTGTGTCAAGCTGCTTAATCAATTTCGCGTAGATCGGCATATTAACCTGCCGATCGCGCACGACAACCGCATTTTGTCGTGAATCAGCCGAAAACGCGGGTAATGTTTCCAGGGGAAAACTCCCCTTAGCATTGGTCAGCGGAACCCCCTCTCCAAGCGGCGAACGGCCCTGAATCATTTCGCGCAAGACGCTCACGACACCTGGCACCCGAACTTCTTGCTTGCGATAGTTATAAATGTTGTCATCAGCAGAGGCAAAGCGCAGTGGAAAAACCTTTACGGTTTCTTGGTTTTGCGCCTGGTCCAATACTTTTTCGTCTAGATTTTTCGCCAGCTCGCTCACCCGCTCGACACACATGGGCACGCCAAACACTTCAAGCGCATTGAAATTACTTATGGTGCGCAATGAGCAATACTTTTGCTCTTTTGCACCACCTTGACTAAGGTATCGGATAAGTTTCTGCGTAGACAAATAACGTGGCGTAATAATCTGACTCTTGAGTTCATGCCCCTTATATACATAGAGAGCTTGGCCGTCATAATAGGTGGCCAGGTTAAATAGTTGGGTAAAACGCTCGATAATTGCATCCGGCATTTCATTGCGAATCGTGCCGACAAAATGATCGTTTACTTTAGGGCTTACAATCACGGGAACCCCGTAATTTGCGCCAATGTCTTTTAAAACATCGGCTACTTTTGCGCCACGCGTCGTAATAAAGTACGGCTCACCCTTCCATTGAATACGCGCCTGCACTGACCCGAAAGCTAGCAACATAGCTAGCAGCAACACCCATTGTTTCACGCTATTCCTATTTTTTTCTTACTGAAAGGGAAGAACCTACCTGAGCGTCTCTTCGCGCAAGCGGTTTATGATAAGTACGCCAAACTGCATCAATCACTGTTTGCGCATGTTCCACTGCCGCATGCTGCTGTTTGTAGATACGATATTGAGCCGGAGGACAAGATTGGCGCAAAAACCGCTGCAAACGATTTTTTTCGCGCTCAAGTTGAGCCGCGAGTTGAGCCCGATGCACGCCGTCCTGATCGGCGAATAAGCGCTCTTCAAGCTGCGTCACTGGACTACCCATTGGATTGCAGCTCATAAGTCAAGCGACAGATGAATCAACTGCCCTTCTTTGCGCAGCTCAACCCCGCCTTCGTCTAGCTGGGACACCACATAGCCACTCGGCAAGATACTGCCGATCTGTACTTTCATGCCATTGGCAAGTTGCAGAAAGGCCGTTTTATGATTGCCGCTAAACCCCGTTATGGCGGCAGGCAGTATGCTGAGCTGAAGCTTTGAGGTTGGGATATCCTGATAGACTACGCGGATACGTTCTTCATGCTGTTTTTGCCATGTGTCTAACACTTGCCGCAGTTGCTGTTGGCGCGCAACCGGCAACTGGCCTGTGACTGTCAAAATATCGCAGCCCTGGCGCGCCACGCTTAGCTTTGTCAGCAACTTGCATTCACGCAAAGTATCCACTAAATTTGTGATAATCGCGTCGGCGTCGTTACTGACCATCCAAGATGCCAAACCCGGCATTTGATTTAGCTGCTGGCTCACAGTTTCCCAACGTTTACCTGCATAGATGTTACCCGTAATTACGACCGAGCCTAGCGACGAACCTGCGCTTACCCGCGCATCCCGATACCCATTAGCTCGCAGTAGATAGGCAACGCCCTGCTGCAGGTCGTCTGCGCAGACGACCTGATTGCTATATGGAATGCGCGCATCGTCAAGCCGCACTAAAAACGGCGCTAATTCAAAGGTATGCTGGCATAAACCAGATAATGTCAACACGCCGCTTTCAGCGCGGACCACCTTTATTTGCTCAAGTCCGGAATTTAAGCGCAGCGCCTCTTGATAACGCTCTAGATTAAATGGCATATATTGCGACACTGAAGCGCGCAATTCTTGTCCTGCTTGCAACAAGCCGGCCACCAAGCCCGCCGCTATGATGCAGGGCAAGCCAACGCCCCATAAACGCAAACCGCGCACACGCGCAGCAGCATGCACTGGGGCAGCGGGCAAGGTTTCAACTGAACTTGCTGCATCTTCAGCCACTCGCGCCAAATTAAATTTGCAGCCGGCCAAATTTATGGTTTGCCCCACCTCCAATTTAACTTCATCCATTTTTAAGCGGCGGCCATCAATTTTGCAACGTATTCGCAAAGGTCGTAACGTAACACCATGCTCATCAACGGATAGCACGCAATGATCCCCCGGGGTATTCGGCAGAGGGAAATTTATATCGCACCCAGGCTGGTCGCCCACGGTTAACTCACCAGCAGGTAGATGTAATATTTGCCCAGCCAGGGGCCCCGATTGGAAAACTAACTTCCACAGAAAACGGGCTGTCATATTAATAAGCTTTGCCCTTCATTATCTTTAAATTGCTGCACCATAACATTCTCATACCTCAGCAGCGCACGTTATACTCGACAGCTTTCCAATTAAAAAAGCTTATTCTAATTTTACTACTTTTTTAGAGTCTTGGTCTCACTCATTACCGTTGCTACAACAACAATTTTAGCCTGCGCGCTCTATGCAGGCACGAGCAGAAGGACATGCTCTACATTCCGATTTTATCGGATTGCATCGAGGATTCTAGTGTTTAACTGTTGAATCAATTGCATGACTGTGTTCCATGCAGCCTCGTAATCCGAGAGAGCCTTTTCTGCTTGCGAAAGCTTCATCTGCTCTTGTTGCGAAACAACATCATTTGCCGTTAAGTTTTTTTTCGATGCCTCAACCTTTTCTCTCGATTCCTGAACCAATTGCTGCTGAGTGGCGCGTAATTGGCTTAATACTTCCAACACTAATCCAAATGGACCTTTGTCTCCAAAGGCAGAAGAAATACCCCAGTCAGCCGTTCCCTGCGAAGCCCTATGCTGGCTTACAGAAGTGGCGGCATTAAAAATCGGGGAGAGCGGAATACTATTCAGCATTTAAATACCTTTTTCGATAAAGTTATATCAAGAGCGTCATGCATCAGGCGAATTGCCGTGCTTTTTTACCGGGGGTCTTATCTGAACTTGCATTCTGGTCGGCAATTTCAGACTTATCCGCCTTAGCGCGCACCGCTTGCGTATATTCTTCACCGCAAGCAATGGCACGCTGCATATGTGCTTGAATCTGCTGAATCTGCTCCGGCACATTGCTGTTGCTATCGCTCCACTCTTGTTGCAGCTTGGCTAAACGCTCTTGCGCCTTAGGGTCACGCGCTGCATTTTCAGTCAAGCCGGCAACTTGCGCGCATAATTCACTTACACGTTCTGCTAGTTTATCCATATCTGACATCTGACGCAGCAGCACTTCGGTCTGGTTTGGTTCGCGGTTCATCCAAAATCCTTTGGTTAAATTGGTCTAATGAAACCCGTGCATATTTATTTAAATAATCTATATTCGCTTTAAAAATCCGGCGTATAAGCAGGCTAAATCAACTTCGCCGCAGAGAGTTCATATTTCAAATAAGCATAATAAATCGGCGCAGCCACTACGCCTGGCAAACCAAAGCCCGCCTCCATGACAAGCATTGCTAACAATAACTCCCAGGTACGAGCTTCTATTTCAATACCAATAATACGTGCATTTAAAAAATATTCAAGTTTATGAATCACCACTAGAAATATCAACGAAGCAAACGCCACCGTCGCCCCAGCCGCTGATAATGAAACCACGATAATAACGGTGTTTGAAATCAAGTTGCCCACTACCGGCAACAACCCTACCACAAAAGTCAATAGAACCAGCGTTTTGCCCAGCGGCAGGTTAATCTGGAACAGGGGCAACGCGAGTAATAAATAAATGCTGGTTAAACTCGCATTAATCAACGAGATTTTTACCTGTGCAAAGACAATCCGTTTAACCGCATCACTAAAATGGCTAATCCGCGCTACCAGGGCGGCGGCAAATGGCAAACGATAAACGCGGCGTGTGACGCTGACCGCAACAATTGCACCCAGAATGATGCCTAGCGCAATCCGCACGAAACCTAACACTACATTTTTGCCGCCTTGTCGCAATTCGCTAATATGCGCTCTCAACCACTCAAGAGCGCCGACGCGAATATCCTCTATGTCATCTGGCAAGTAATTTTGTAACCAAACTGGCAATTGGCCGCGCGCGCCATCGATGATTTGCAAAGTTCGCTCAAGCAGTTTTTGTTCACTTGGCGCACTATGTTGAAAATACGAGATAGCAGCAACAATCGCCGCGCTTAAAGCGCCCGTTACCAAAATAGAAAGCAACATGACTGACAACCAGCGCGCGCGTTGGCTGGACAAACGCTTTTCCAATAAGGGGGTCAACGCATGAATCAGCTGAAAGGTAAATAAACCAGCCAGGAGGCCGCCTAGCAGCTTTAACACCAGCACCAACCAAAGTGCAATCCCCGCCAGGATGTAGCTGGCCACCTCTACCGCCACCCATTTAGCTGGCGCATGGTTTATTTTCCGTCCTGGCGCATCCAGCATAGCACTGGCATGAGTATGACGTTTAGGCTGATGAGTTCGATTACCTTCCATCTTAATTTCCTTTCCCCTTCATACGCTACACATTAGACCCAACTGCAAGCTCACCCTCTCTAGGTTTTTTGCGCCGGTTTAATTTTAAGAGTGGAGCTAAATATTTTCCGGTAAAACTGACTTTTGATTTGGCAATTTGCTCCGGCGTACCGCAGGCAATGATCTGGCCGCCGCCGGCCCCGCCTTCTGGACCTAAATCTACCACCCAATCCGCTGTTTTGATGACATCCAAATTATGCTCAATAATCACGACCGTATTGCCTTGATCGCGCAGCCGGTGAATCACCTCAAGGAGCAACGAAATATCATGGAAATGCAGGCCCGTTGTGGGTTCGTCGAGAATATACAGGGTCCGGCCAGTATCGCGTTTAGAAAGCTCTAGCGACAACTTCACCCGCTGTGCTTCACCGCCAGATAAAGTAGTCGCTGCTTGTCCCAAACGAATATAACCTAGCCCAACATCTAGTAGTGTCTTCAGTTTACGCGCAACTAGCGGCACCGGCCGAAAGAATTCATGCGCAACTTCAACGGTCATCTCCAAGATTTCGCTGATATTTTTGCCTTTATACTGAATCTCAAGCGTTTCACGGTTGTAGCGCTTGCTATGACATACATCGCATGGCACATAGACATCTGGCAAAAAATGCATTTCAACTTTGAGCACCCCATCGCCTTGACATGTTTCGCAGCGCCCACCTTTGACATTAAAGGAAAAACGGCCCGGGCCATAGCCGCGCTCCTTCGCTGCCGGCACGCCCGCAAAAAGCTCACGAATAGGTGTGAAAAGACCCGTATAAGTCGCTGGATTCGAGCGCGGCGTGCGGCCTATTGGAGATTGGTCAACGTTAATGACCTTATCAAAATGTTCAAGCCCTTCAATTTCTTGGTAGGCCGCAGCTTCAGTGGTTGAACCATACAAATGGCGAGCGGCGGCGCGATATAACGTATCATTAATCAAAGTCGATTTGCCTGAGCCCGAAACCCCTGTAATACAGCTTAATAGTCCAATTGGCAACTCAAACGTCACCTGTTTTAGATTATTGCCCTGCGCGCCGATAATTTTTAAGCGATTGGCCCCCATTTGTTTACGCTCAGTTGGCACGGCAATTTGACGCTGGCCCGCAAGATAGGCACCAGTTAATGAATCATGCTGCGCCTCAATTTGCGCGGGCGTGCCTTGCGCAACTACATAACCACCATGCGCGCCTGCCCCTGGCCCCATATCTACAACGTAATCAGAAGCACGAATCATATCTTCGTCATGCTCCACTACAATCACCGAATTGCCCAAATCGCGCAGATGCTTTAGGGTTTTAATTAAACGGTCGTTATCGCGTTGATGCAGACCAATTGAAGGCTCATCAAGCACATACATGACTCCGGTTAAACCGGAGCCAATTTGTGAAGCCAGTCTAATACGCTGCGCCTCGCCACCCGATAAAGTATCCGCGCTTCGCTCAAGCGAAAGATAATTCAAGCCAACATCATTCAAAAAGGTTAAGCGCGCGGTAATTTCTTTAATCACGCGCTCCGCGATGCCTTGTTTGGCTCCGGTTAAATGCAAATTCTGGAAGTAATGCAGCGTATCTCGCAACGGCCAAGCGCCGATTTCGTAAATTGCGCGCGCGTTGTCGCCTTCGCCAAGTTTTACATAACAGGCTTCACGCCGCAAACGCGCACCCGCGCAAGCGGTACATTGCTGATTATTTTGGTATTTTGCTAATTCCTCGCGTACTGTCGATGACTCAGTTTCATGATAGCGACGTTCCAGATTCGGAATAATGCCCTCGAACGAATGCTCGCGAATCGTGGTGCGCCCACGCTCATTAAGATAGGAGAAAGGGATCACCTGCCGCTGTGAACCGAATAAGATAACTTTTTGGGTATCTTCTGGCAGATTCTCGAAGGGAACATCAAGTTCAAATTTAAAATGCGCCGCCAGACTTTGTAGCATCTGAAAATAAAAAGGATTACGCTGTTCCCATCCCTTAATTGCCCCTGAAGCTAACGACAGCGAGGGATAGGCAACCACTCGCTTAGGGTCAAAGAATGTAATTTGACCCAGGCCATCACATTCCGGGCAGGCGCCCATTGGATTATTAAACGAAAAAAGACGCGGTTCGAGCTCTGGCAGCGAATAAGAACAAATCGGGCAAGCAAATTTCGAGCTAAACGAATGTTCATGCTCACCCTCCATTTCAACCGCAATTACCCGCCCCGCAGAAAGCCGTAACGCGGTTTCAAATGATTCTGCTAAGCGCTGCTTTATATCTGGATGAATTTTGATCCGATCGACCACTACATCAATCGTATGTTTATCGTTTTTTTTCAGCTTTGGCAGCTCATCAACTTCATAAATATGGGCTTTGCCTTCATTTGCAGTCCCTCCGCCCGAACGTATGCGAAAGCGGACAAACCCCTGAGCTTGCATTTGCGTGAATAGCTCCGCATGCTCGCCTTTACGGTTAGAAACCACTGGAGCTAAGATCATCAATTTGGTTCCAGATGGCAAAGCTAGCACCGCATCAACCATTTGCGCAACGCTTTGCGCCGTCAACGCAAGGGCGTGGTCTGGGCAGTAAGGCGTACCGACCCGCGCGTACAGTAAGCGCAGATAATCGTGAATCTCCGTCACCGTACCTACCGTTGAGCGTGGATTATGTGATGTAGCCTTTTGTTCAATTGAAATCGCCGGCGACAATCCTTCGATCAAATCAACATCGGGTTTTTCCATTAACTGCAAAAACTGGCGCGCATAGGCGGACAAACTTTCTACGTAGCGCCGCTGGCCTTCAGCATAGAGCGTATCAAAAGCCAACGACGATTTACCTGAGCCAGAAAGTCCCGTAACCACAATTAAACGGTGGCGGGGCAAATCAAGGCTGATATTCTTTAAATTGTGCGTGCGCGCCCCACGAATGCGGATTTCTTCCATGACCAGTAGCAAAAAGAGAGCTTAAACCTGTTACTATAATCGTTTACTGAGCATGGTGCTCAATTCTAAAATTTATCTACTGCATTTGTTCGTCTTCCTTTGATTGCCTCCTTATCTATGAGCGCACAAGAAATTCGCGCTACCGTCTCGTTGGCGGCGATTTTTGCGCTGCGTATGCTGGGCCTTTTTTTAATTCTGCCGGTCTTCTCAGTGTATGCGAAAACCGTGCCAGGTGGCGATAATGCGCTACTGGTCGGGCTTGCGCTAGGGATTTATGGACTGGCCCAAGCGGTTTTTTATATTCCATATGGTTGGGCATCCGACTGGCTGGGACGCAAACCGGTGATCATTGCCGGTTTACTCATCTTTGCATTAGGTAGCTTAGTGGCGGCGCTAGCCACAGATCTCCGTTGGATTATCCTGGGGCGCGCTTTGCAAGGCGCCGGCGCGATTTCATCCGTGCTCGTCGCGTTGTTAGCCGACCTCACCAGCGTAAAAAATCGCACTAAGGCGATGGCTATGGTCGGGGCGAGCATTGGCCTATCGTTCACTGCGGCGCTGGTTATTGCGCCAGCCTTATTTAACTGGCTCGGCATGAGCGGCTTATTTGCTGTGATTGGCCTGCTCGCGATGGCCGCGATCGGCGTGACGCTATGGGTTGTTCCTACGCCCACCGCCCCGCCTACTCCGAGCCGAACCCCATTTGCACAAGTGCTCCAGAATGCGGAATTGCTGCGCCTCAATTTTGGTGTATTTGTTTTGCACTTCTCTCAAATCGCGCTTTTTATTGTGGTGCCACGCTTGCTAGAGGCCGCGGGTCTGCCCGTTGCCGCACATTGGAAGGTTTATCTACCTGTCATGGGGTTATCTTTTGTGCTGATGATCCCCGCAATTATCGTGGCGGAAAAATATGGCCGCATGAAAACCATCATGCTCGCGGCAATTCTGTGTATCCTATTTAGCCAATTGTTATTTGCCGAATTTCCGCCTACTCTATGGTGGCTGGGCACGATACTGCTCATCTACTTTACCGGCTTTAACATACTTGAGGCGGTGCAACCTTCGCTCGTTTCAACTTTGGCGCCTGGTGCGCGCAAAGGCGCTGCCATGGGTATTTACAATACCGTGCAAGCGCTTGGCTATTTTATGGGCGGCGTGCTGGGCGGCTGGTTGCTTAAAAATGCGGGGCAGCACACATTATTTATAAGCTGCGCGGGGCTTGTTATGTTGTGGCTTATAATCGCCGCCCATATGCAATACTCACGCGCAGCGCGCTTTCCTGAATCCATACACTGAATCAACAGGGGAAATGAATGGCATCTGTTAATAAAGTCATCCTGGTTGGCAATCTTGGCGCCGATCCTGAAATACGTTCTCTGCCGAATGGCGACCCCGTCGCAAACATCCGGCTGGCGACCGCAGAACGTTATAAAGACAAGAGCAGCGGTGAGATGAAAGAAATCACCGAGTGGCATCGCGTGGTTTTTTTCAACCGGCTCGCGGAAGTGGTCCGGGACTACCTCAAAAAAGGCTCCTCCGTTTATATTGAAGGACGCATTCGCACGCGGAAATGGCAAGACCAAAGTGGGCAAGATCGCTATTCAACTGAAATTATGGGCGATCAAATGCAAATGCTGGGCTCACGAAGCTCTGGCACAGCAGCCATGGATCAGGGAGGTTATGCGCCCGACCCTCAAGCGGCTCCGCGCGCTAGCAGCTATACGCCGGCCAACACAGCGGCAAACCGCCCGAGCAGCACGCCTCATAACGCTCCGGCTAGCGGCGGGTTTGATGAAATGGATGACGATATTCCGTTTTAAGCGACAACATCGCGCAGCAGGGTTTTATCAAAGCGCCACGGAATAGGTGTCTCATCAACCGCTTGGCGCAGATGGGCGATAAATCGAATACGGGGAATTTCACGCCCGCCGAGTGAAGCCAAATGCGCTGTATTTTGCTGGCAATCGATCATTTTTACATCATGCCGTCGCAAATGGCTCACCAGTGCGGCCAGCGCAATTTTTGATGCGTCAGCGCGTAATGCAAACATTGATTCGCCGAAAAACATGCGGCCAATGCTTACTCCATATAAGCCGCCCACGCATTGATCTGCGTACCAAGTCTCAATGCTATGCGCAAATCCTAACTGGTGTAGCGCTCCATAGGCAGCGAGCACATCAGCCGTAATCCAAGTCCCGTTTTGCGCGCGCCGCGCGACGCGAGCACAGGCTGTCATGGTATGAATAAAGTGGGTATCTACGCGGATTTCCCAAGCGGGCTCATGCAGTATGCGTTTGAGTGTTTTTTTAAGTGAAGTAGATACTTTAAACTCTGCCGGAACCAGAACCATACGCGGATCTGGACTCCACCATAATACGGGTTGACCTTCTTCGTACCAGGGAAAAATACCCTGCTGATAAGCCGTAAATAAGCGTTGCATATCTAATTTTTCACTGGCCGCAAGCAGGCCAGACGCGCCGCTATGGGTGCTCAGCGCACACTCAACGCTTGGAAACGGATCGTTATCGTGCAGCCAAGGCAACATAGTTTAAGCAAGGAAAGTAATGAACGCCAGCTCAGTAGAAGGCGCATGACTGAATCTTAGTCGGCATGCAAACTATGGACGACATCCCCGGTATGTAGACCGAAGTTTCCACTAGCGCTATCCGCAAAGAAAAAACGCAGGGTCTGTTCAACGCTTGCAAAAGCGAGTTCAGACCAAGGAACACTTGCTTCATCAAAAAGTTTCACCTCTAAACTTTCTTCGCCCGCAGCAAAGTCCACATCTAACAAGCGGGCGCGATAGAAAATATGGACTTGACGCGCACGAGGTACATTTAATAATGAAAAAAGTTCTTGTATTTCAACTCGGGCTCCCGCTTCCTCAAGCGTCTCTCGGGCCGCCGCTTGGGTTGTCGTTTCGTCAAGCTCCATAAAGCCGGCCGGCAGAGTCCAAAAACCGTAACGTGGATTTATAGCGCGGCGGCACAGTAAAACTTTACGGTCCCAGACCGGTACTGTGCCAACTATATTGCGTGGGTTTTGGTAATGAATTTCACCGCACTGAGCGCACACAAAACGCTCTCGGTTATCGCCAGGTGGAATCGCTAAATTCACCTGATTGCCACAGGCAGGACAAAATTTCATAATAGGTCGGTTGTTTGTTAAAGTGCTTGCAGTTTGACGGTTTCTCTTGCTTGCAGGCAAATTGCGTCTTTAATATAAAGAACTGACGACTGAAGCAATTCGTTCATAATAGCGAACTTTCATCATTTAATGGTCAATTGTGTTGAGTTCACTTTATCCATTTGCACGCTCATGTCTGTTCCGTATGGATGCAGAAACAGCGCATCATTTGACGCTTTCTATGTTGCGTACGGCTGGCCGTATTGGCTTCGCTAAACTCCCGGGTTTATGTACCGTCCACGCACCACGCACCGTCATGGGCCTCCATTTTGCTAACGCAGTGGGTCTAGCGGCAGGATTAGATAAGGACGGCGGCTGTATCGATGGCCTCGCTGCGCTTGGCTTTGGCTTTATTGAGGTAGGTACGGTAACGCCGCGGGCGCAACCTGGCAATCCGCGCCCGCGCTTATTTCGCTTGCCTGAGGCTGGGGCCTTGATCAATCGGATGGGGTTTAATAACGGCGGCGTTGAACAATTTGTAAAAAATGTTCAGGCGGCGCACTTTACAGGCGTACTTGGACTAAATATTGGCAAAAATGCTGACACTCCGCTTGAGCGGGCGGTTGATGATTATTTGTACTGCCTAGAAAGAGTGTATCCATTTGCCAGCTATGTAACGCTTAATATCTCATCGCCCAATACAAAAAATCTGCGTCAATTACAAGATAAGACGGCCCTTGACGCGTTACTGTCTACATTAAAAGACAAGCAACAACGCCTCGCCGACCAACATAAAAAATACGTGCCTTTGGTGTTAAAAATTGCGCCTGATCTTGATGATGAACAAATCAAATTAATCGCTGATTTGCTGCTACGCTACCGGATTGATGGAGTCATTGCAACCAATACTACATTAGCGCGCACATTGGTTAGCGAGCTTCAATATGCGGACGAAGCAGGAGGGTTATCCGGCAAACCGTTATTAGAGGCTTCTAATGCGGTTATTCGTCAGCTTTATGCCGCTTTAGGCGATGCGATTCCTATTATTGGCGTTGGCGGAATCTTTTCGGCAGAAGACGCGCGCGCAAAGCTGACCGCAGGCGCGTCACTCGTACAATTATATACAGGGCTGATTTATCAAGGCCCCGCACTAGTACGGGAATGTGCACAGGCGCTTGCAGAAACGCTATCCCCCGCCGCATCAAACGAAGCTCTTCAAAAAACTTCGTCGAGCGTTTGAGCGGTAAGAATACGTTGGCCCCACTGGCGCAAAGTCTTTATATTTGCCTTATCCAAGTAGCGCCGGTAAGGTTCGGTTAAAGCGCCAAACTTACTTTCTAATTGAGTTTTTAAAAACTCAGATTGGCCTCGCTGTAAACCTTCTGCAAGGCCCTGTTCTCTGCCGATGCGCTCGAAACTTATCATATACGGCATGTTACGTTCTCCTTCAAGCTGTTTAATTTAACTATTGTAGATAATTTCAAACTCTTTAGGCAATGTCAATACCCCTTCGATAAAATGACACAGATTGAAAATCGCTTCTCGCGTTAGCCCTTTTTGGTATAACTGCCGCATTAACGCAAATTTATGCTGGTAACGCGCATTCGGATCAGTACGCGTCTCTAACGCCGCAAGATGCGCGGCCACGATCGTGCCAAATGGGTTAGCGTGTTCTAATAAAGTGGCGCGTTGCGCTCGATAGTCGATGAGTTTGCTGGTTAGAAAGTGAAAATGGTTCACCTTATGACCGCAGACTTGCATCGGATAGCTTTTAGGGCGCCAGTTACAGCGCTCATCGGTTAAAACCGCCATCGTGAGGACCGGCTGTCGGTAACGATCATATAAGCGGTAAAAATATTCAAAAAGCCGCTGCGCAAAGTCAACCTCATAGTGGCCCTGAAACTCGACATGTAATAGCACGAAGCAGGTTGCCCCACTTTTTAAGCGCACTCTAAGCAATTTATCTACGAACTTTTTGCCCACTTGGCTTTTTACGCTCAGGCTTTGCAGCTCCTTATCCAACGTTTGATACTGGGCGTCCCAGGCAATTTGAGCCGCAATTTCCTGGTAGAAAAATTGCATGAACTCTCGAAAGTAGACATCTAATGCGCCCTTCCAGGCTTCATCGGCATGGGAACGGGGCGTACTGATTAAATTCGCCATTAGAATTTTTTAAGAACTCAGTGAATGGATGATTTAATCTACTGTATATGCTCGGCTTTGATTTTGATATATACCAAAAGGTTATAGTGTGTGCCGGCCTCAAGCATGAAGCTCCCGCCCCCAATATAAATCAAACGCAAAGACAATGCTCTTATGGTATAAGAAGAGCTCTCTTTTCATTCTTTTTGCACAAGCCAATGAGCGATAGTCATTCGCCAACCAAAACTTCGATTCAGGTGATTGAACGTATGATGTGGTTGTTAGACGCACTTGCCACACATGCTAAACCCGTTAGCCTAAAAGAACTGGCTCAGCAGACTCAATTGCATCCATCCACCGCGCACCGAATTTTGAACGATATGGTGAGCTGTCGCTTTGTGGATCGTTCCGAGCCAGGGATATATCGACTTGGGATGCGGTTATTGGAATTGGGTAATTTAGTTAAAGCGCGGCTCTCAGTACGCGATACCGCACTGGGACCTATGCACGAGCTGCGCCAACTCACCGGACAAACGATTAACCTGTCAGTCCGCCAAGGGGATGAAATTGTTTATATTGAACGAGCTTATAGCGAGCGTTCAGGGATGCAAGTCGTACGCTCTATTGGCGCGCGGGCGCCTCTCCATTTGACTTCGGTGGGCAAACTTTTTCTTGCCATGGATGAAGCAGAAAACGTACAGGCTTATATCGCCCGCACTGGATTAGCCGGCCACACGCAAAATAGCATTACCCATTCAGCTAAGCTCGCCCGTGAGCTAGAACATGTACGCCAACATGGCTATGCGCGTGATAATGAAGAACTTGAGCTAGGCGTGCGTTGTGTTGCAGCAGGCATTCATGATGATACGAACCAATTGGTTGCTGGGCTATCGCTTTCCGCACCTGCTGACCGCATGCAAAATGCTTGGCTCGCCCAGCTTAGTGAAACAGCGTCACGCATTTCACGCCTGCTCGGCTATCAAAAAGAAGCCGAAGATCACGCTCAGTAACGACCACGCACCAACCTGAGTGCGCGCTTTCAAGCCACATATTTTAGATAAAAAATTAGCAGTGGCAGGACGTTATTTAGCGCTCGATCGACTCCCAAACTGTATGCAGCCGTTTGATTGAGACCGGCATAGGAGTGCGTAGCTCCTGTGCGAAAAGCGATACGCGCAACTCTTCGAGCAACCAGCGAAAAGCTTGTAATTGTGGATCAACGGCATCGGCGCTTTGACGCCGCTGTGCCTGGGTGCGTGAATAACGCACCTGTAATGGAGAAAATTCAGTCCAAAGCCGTGCATCTCTCACGGCATCATTTTTTAATTTATCGCTGCGTAACGCTATCGCTTGTAAGTAGCGAGGGAAATGAACCAGCTGCTCATAAGGCGTGTCGGTCAAAAAATATTTCCCCATCAAAGCGTGTAATTGCTGCGTCATATCCGTATGGGCAGCCGTAAAGCTTTTTACTGAAGCGAGTTTTTTTACTACGGTTGTGTAAACCGTAAAAATTTGCGCCGCTAAGCGGCTAATTTCTTGAGCAAGTAGTGTAAAGCGGCTGCGCCCTTCATCGCAGCGTGTTGCAAAAGTTGTTGCATCGGTAGGTAATGGCTCGCGCAAGCACGCGCGCTCAAGCGCACATGTAATAATTTGCGCGCGCAGTTCATCTGCGGTGCCAAGCGGCATGTATTGCATCGCCATTTGCTGAAAGTTGGGTAGATTTTTCTCGATAAAACGAATGGCGTCACGCAATTGTAGTGTAAAAAGCCGCCGTAAACCGGTCCGATGAACACGCACAGCCTTTTGCGGTAAATCAAAAAGCTCCAGGTCGCAAACCTCACCGCGATCAACCAGCGCTGGATAGCCCATCAAAGTTTCACCGTCGCGCTCAATCTCCATGATTTCTGGCAAGCTGCCAAAACTCCAGTGAGTTAAGTTTTTGTAATGAACCGTCGGCGCCACCGATTTTTGCACTTCTTGGTGATTTTCTGCGTTGACTTTTTCTGCGGTCGCGCCAGTTATTGTTTTAACCGCAATTTTCTGGAAACTCTGCTGCGCTTGAGCCCCTAATTCGGCCCGCAATTGTGCAAGATTGCGGCCTGCGGCAAGCTGCCGGCCATATTCATCGATCACCTTGAAATTCATGAAAAGATGCGCCGGCAAGGTCTCAAGTTTAAAATCCGTAGGATGCAAAGTGAGCTGTTTTTGCGCGCGAATATCCGCACTTAGCGCCCCAATTAAATCGCCCACACCAAACGTTGCACGCTCAACAAAACTAGCCGCATAAGCTGGCAGAGGAATGCAATGCCGGCGCAATTTTTGCGGCAATGATTTAAGTAATAAATGAACTTTTTCTTTAAGCATCCCCGCAACTAACCATTCGCAACCATGTGCATCGACTTGGTTTAAAGCAAAAATGGGCACCGCCAAAGTCACCCCATCTCGTGGCGAGCCTGGCTCAAAGTGATATGACACCGCCATTTCAATGCCTGCCAGGGTCAGTTTTTTGGGAAAGAGCTCAGTGGTCACGCCCGCGGCTTCATGCCGCATGAGGTCATCGCGGCTTAAGAAAAGTAGCTTTTCGTTTTTAACTTGTTTACCACGCAGCGCTTGACGATACCAATGCTCAAAATCAGCTCCCGTATAAATATCAGCCGGAATAGCCTGGTTATAAAAAGCATAAATCAATTCATCGTCAATCAAAATATCTTGCCGCCGAGAACGATGTTCAAGTTGCTCAATTTCAGCGATCAATTGCCGATTATGTTTAAAAAATGGCAATTTAGTGTCAAATTCGCCTTCAACCAAGGCGGCACGGATAAAAATATCCCGTGCTTGCTGCGCAGCCTGCGCCGACTGTTTCCCAAAACTTATGCGGCGGCGATGATAAACCGTTAAGCCATATAATGTTGCGCGCTCGAAGGCGACAACCTGGGCGGCTTTCTTTTCCCAGTGTGGTTCACCGATGGAGCGCCGCAGCAAATGTGCGCCGGCACGCTCAACCCAAGTTGGCTCGATGATTGCGATGGTGCGCGCAAATAAGCGGCTAGTCTCAACTAACTCAGCCGCCATCATCCAGCGCCCGGCTTTTTTGGCTAAATGAGAACCAGGCCACAGATGAAATTTAATGCTACGAGCACCCAAATAATGAGGTTCACTCTCAGCTTTAAGTCCAAGATTTCCCAATAACCCGCTTAACAAAGACAGATGGATTTGTTCAAACGTTGCGTTTGCCTGGTTAATCCGCCAGCTTTGCTGCCCCACAACGGTTAACAGTTGACTATGCACCTCACGCCATTCACGTAAACGTAAATGTGACAGGAAGTTGGCGCGACATAGATCCAGCAACTGCCGGTTTGATTTTTTATGCGTCAACGCTTCGTCGAACCACTGCCAGATTTTTAGAAAAGATAAAAATTCTGATTTAGGATCAGCAAATTTACGGTGGGCGGCATCCGCCGCGCTCTGTTGCTCGAGCGGACGATCGCGTGGGTCTTGGACCGACAAGGCACTCGCGATAATCAATATCTCGTGCAAAGCGTGTTGTTCTTGCGCCGCAAGAATCATCCGACCGATGCGCGGGTCCAACGGCAATTTCGCCAGCGCTTGGCCCACCGCTGTCAACTCATGGGCGTTATCCACCGCGCCTAATTCAGCCAATAACTGATAGCCATCGGCAATAGCCTTAGCCGGCGGTGGTTCAAGAAAAGGAAATTTCTCGACCTCAGCTAAGTGTAGCGACTTCATTTTTAAAATGACGGCCGCCAGTGAAGAGCGCAAAATTTCTGGATCAGTAAAGCGCGGCCGCAATTGCCAATCCGCTTCATCGTATAAACGAATACAGATGCCATCCGCCACTCGCCCGCAACGACCCGCGCGTTGTTGTGCGGCAGCTTGCGAAATTGGCTCAATGCGTAATTGTTCGACCTTATTGCGATAAGAATAGCGCTTAACCCGCGCTAAGCCGGTATCGATTACATAACGGATACCAGGCACCGTTAACGAAGTTTCAGCTACGTTCGTGGCAAGCACAATCCTACGCGCATTGCCTGCTTTAAATACACGCTCTTGCTCAGTCATTGAGAGACGTGCAAATAGAGGCAAAATTTCTGTATGTGCCGGGTGATGTTGGCGCAGCGCTTGCGCTGTATCACGAATTTCACGCTCGCCCGGCAAAAATACCAGTACATCGCCAGACCCTGCGCGCGCGAGTTCATCAACCGCATCCACTATAGCGTCGGTCAAGTCACGCCCAGCAGCCCCTCCCTTTTCAAGTTTATCGGGCTCAGTCGCGGGCGTCTTACGCGCTGGCTCATCCGCTCCCCGTCGGACCTCTTGTTGCAGCGGGCGATAACGTATTTCAACGGGGTACAGGCGGCCACTTACTTCAATCACTGGCGCATTAACCCCCGCGTGACTAAAGTGTTTTGCAAAACGCTCAGCATCTAATGTAGCGGAGGTAATGATTAACTTTAAATCCGGCCGACGCGGCAGAATTTCTTTTAGATAGCCCAATAAAAAATCTATATTTAGGCTGCGCTCATGCGCTTCATCAATAATTAAGGTGTCATAAGCGCGCAGCAGAGGATCCGATTGCGTCTCAGCTAACAAAATACCATCCGTCATCAGTTTGACGGATGTGCTGCGACTGAGCTTGTCAGTAAAACGAACTTTATAGCCGACGACCTCTCCCACTGGCGTTTGTAGCTCTTGCGCAATGCGCCGTGCGGTAGCACTCGCCGCCAGACGCCGTGGCTGAGTATGGCCAATCAGCCCCTTGCCGCCTGCGCCTAAACCACGTCCAAGCGTCAGACAAATTTTGGGTAATTGGGTGGTTTTGCCAGAACCGGTCTCACCGCACACAATCACGACCTGATGCGCGGCAATGGCGGCCGCAATCACGGCGCGTTTGCCCGATACCGGCAATTCAGCAGGAAACTCAATCGGCGGCAAGCGACTCGCTAACCCTATGTCAGTTTCTTGCGCGAGCGCGGGCTTTTCCTGTAACGAAGGGGGAACAACTATCGACAATTTGCTAAAACCTGAGTAGTTTGCTTGAGACATAAATCTCAAGCCACGATTCAATCACTGAATGAAGCATTATAATCTGCGCATGAATTCTTTTAGCTCCTTTACTAACGACAAAATGCCCCCTCAGAAAGTGTCTGATGAAATAAATGAGAAAGCGCTCGAAATTGCTGATCAACAAGCTCGTTTTGTTGATTGGCTACGTTCTGTCGCACCTTATATCCATGCTTTTCACAATAAAACTTTTGTGGTCGCATTTGGTGGCGAGCTGGTGCAGCGGGGAGCGCTTAACGCCTTAATTCAAGATATTGCTTTTCTGCATGCCATGGGGATGCAAATTGTGCTCGTGCATGGCTCACGCCCACAGGTTGAAGAGCAATTACGCTTGCATCAAGTTGAATCATCGTTCTTTAATGGGATGCGCATTACGGATGCAGATGCCCTTGAATCCGCCAAGGAAGCCGCCGGCGAAGTGCGCCTAGATATCGAAGCGGCCATCAGTCAAGGACTACCCAATACGCCCATGGCTCATGCGCATATTAGCGTGGTTTCAGGCAATTTTGTCACGGCGCGGCCAGTAGGTATTTTAGATGGGGTGGATTTTCAGCACACGGGCATTGTGCGTAAAATCGATGCCAACTCAATTCATCACTCTCTCTCTCATCGTAAATTAGTGCTGCTCTCACCCTTGGGTTTCTCGCCCACCGGGGAAGCATTTAATTTGTCGATGGAAGATGTTGCTTCGTCTGCCGCAGTTGCACTGCATGCAGACAAGCTTATTTATCTGACCTCGATGCCAGGGATTGTCGAGGATAGCGATTTACAACGCGAATTGTCGCTTAACGAAGCTCAGCAGCTCCAAACTTCAAACACCTTAGATACTGAGACAGCAACTTATCTAACCCATGCAATTCGCGCGTGCCGCGGGGGTGTGACGCGTGTGCATTTAATTCCCTTCACGTTGGATGGCAGCATTTTGCTTGAGCTTTTCACTCATGATGGCGTCGGTTCGATGATTTCCGATAAAAATTTGGAAAGTCTGCGCGAAGCGGTAATCGATGATGTTGGCGGGATTTTGCAGTTGATTGAACCACTCGAATCTGATGGTACTCTGGTGCGGCGCGGACGTACTCAAATTGAACGGGATATTAATTATTTCTCCGTCATAGAGCATGATGGCGTGCTTTTTGGCTGTGCTGCGTTGTATCCATACCCGCAAGAAAAATTAGGCGAAATGGCGTGTTTAAGCGTCGCCTCAGACTCCCAAGGAGTCGGCGACGGTGAACGACTGCTAAAACATATTGAGCAACGGGCGCGGGCGCAGGGACTTACGCGTATATTCGTGTTAACGACCCGCACCGAACACTGGTTTTTAAAACGGGGGTTTAGAAAAGCCAGCATTGATAACTTGCCTGAAGATCGCCGCCGCCTTTATAACTGGCAACGTAAATCGTTGGTGCTGATGAAGCAGCTTTAACCAGCGGAAAATGCCTGCATAAAATATAGGTAGGTTATACATTGCAGGTCCAGCGCACCTGCTCCCTACCCTTAGACATTAATTTAATAGGATGTACTTTATGACTCGTACCGTTTATTGCGTAAAACTTGGCAAACAAGCTGATGGCCTTGATTTCCCACCTCTGCCGGGAGAATTAGGTCAACGCATTTATCAAAATATATCGAAAGAAGCCTGGCAAAGCTGGCTTAAACAGCAAACCATGCTGATTAACGAAAATCGTCTCAATATGGCCGATGCACGCGCGCGCCAATATTTACTCAAACAAACCGAGAAATTCTTTTTTGGCGAAGGTGCAGATACAGCCTCTGGCTATGTGCCCCCCGAAAATGCTTGAGAATATTGTAATGAATAAGATTGACACCACGCTAAGCAAAAGTTTTGAGCCCCACGCCATCGAAGCCCACTGGCGGCCGCAGTGGGAACAAAAAGGTTACGCCAAACCCACGTTCTCGCCTGGGTGTGAAGATTTTTCGATTTTACTGCCGCCCCCCAACGTCACAGGCACGCTGCATATGGGGCATGCGTTTAATCAAACGATTATGGATAGCCTGACGCGTTATCATCGAATGCAGGGTGCCAACACGCTTTGGGTACCCGGCACCGATCATGCCGGGATTGCCACTCAGCTTGTGGTCGAGCGCCAACTCAAGCAACATAATCTGTCGCGCCATGAACTTGGCCGACAGGCGTTTGTTGAACGAGTTTGGGCTTGGAAAGAAACTTCTGGCTCGATCATTACCCAGCAAATCAAACGTCTAGGCGCTTCGACTGATTGGAGCCGTGAGTATTTCACGATGAGTCCGCATATGTCGCAAGCGGTGGTCGAAGTATTCGTCCGTTTATATGAGCAGGGATTGATTTATCGTGGCAAAAGATTGGTTAATTGGGATCCCAAGTTAGGCACTGCCGTCTCCGATTTAGAAGTGATCAGCACCGAAGAAGATGGCTCGCTTTGGCATATCCGCTATCCTCTGGTTGACGATAGCTCTACTTACTTGACGGTCGCCACCACCCGTCCAGAGACCATGCTGGGCGACGCAGCCCTTATGGTGCACCCACAAGACGAGCGCTATCAAGCCTTTATTGGCAAAATGGTGCGACTGCCGTTGAGTGAGCGCGAGATCCCGGTGATTGCGGATGATTATGTGGACCCTACTTTTGGTAGCGGCGTAGTTAAAGTAACGCCAGCCCACGATTTTAACGATTACCAAGTCGGCCAACGGCACCAACTGCCACTCATCAATATTTTTACGCTTGACGCTAAAATTAATGAGAACGCCCCGGCCCGCTGGCGCGGCCTTGAGCAGCACGAGGCGCGGCGCTTGATTGTCGCCGAGCTTGAAGTCCAAGGACTGCTCGCTGCCGTCAAACCCCATAAATTAATGGTGCCACGCGGCGATCGGACGCAAGCGGTGATTGAACCTATGCTGACAGATCAATGGTTTGTCGCGGTGAATAAACCGGCCCCTGCCGGTAGCCTGCACCCGGGTCAGTCAATGGCTGCCACTGCGATTGAAGCCGTGCGCCAAGGGAAAATTAAATTTACTCCGGAGAATTGGTCCAATACTTACTATCAATGGCTGGAAAACATTCAAGACTGGTGTATCTCTCGGCAACTTTGGTGGGGCCATCAAATTCCCGCTTGGTATGGTGCAGAGGGACAAATTTATGTTGCACGCAATGAAGATGAAGCGCGTGAAGAAGCCCGTGCGCAGGGCTATACTGGGCCACTGACGCGGGATGCGGATGTGCTAGATACCTGGTTTTCGTCAGCCTTAGTGCCTTTTTCAGCCCATGGTTGGCCCAATCAGACTAAAGAGCTAGCGCATTTTCTGCCCTCCTCCGTGCTCGTCACCGGCTTTGATATTATTTTTTTCTGGGTCGCGCGCATGGTGATGTTGACCCAACATTTTACTGGCCAAGTCCCGTTTCATACCGTTTATATACACGGCCTTGTACGGGATGCCAATGGCCAGAAAATGTCAAAATCAAAAGGCAATATACTCGATCCAATCGATTTGATCGATGGCATCGACCTAGACGCACTGATTGCCAAACGTTTAGCCAGTTCGCAAGATCCCCAGCAGGCGGCTGAGCTTGAACAAAAAACCCGCGCCGAATTTCCGCATGGCATTCCGTCCTTTGGCACAGATGCGTTGCGCTTTACTTTCGCCTCACTGGCAACCCCGGGGCGCAATATTAATTTTGCGCTCGCCCGCTGCGAAGGGTATCGTAATTTTTGTAACAAGCTGTGGAACGCGACGCGCTTTGTGTTGATGAATTGCGAAGACCAAGACAGCAGCATAAATTTAGCGCATAACGAATCATCGCTAGCAGATCGTTGGATTCTCTCTTTACTGCAACAAGTCACGGACGAAATCGACAAAGGCTTTACTGAATTACGCTTCGATCTTATTGCAAACGCTTTATACAAATTTGTCTGGGACGAATACTGCGATTGGTACCTTGAATTCGCTAAGGTGCAACTGCAAACGGGAACGCCAGCCCAACAACAAAATACACGGTATACGTTGTTATATGTACTTGAAACCGTTTTGCGGCTAGCGCATCCGATTATTCCTTTTATCACCGAAGCACTGTGGCAAAAAGTCGCGCCACTGGCTGGCCGCTATCCGACTCCCGCTGCGTCGGAAGAAGCTTCTATCATGGTCCAGCCGTATCCTCGCGCACTAAAAGAAAAAGTCGATTTAGCCGCGGAACAATGGGCGACGCAACTCAAAGCCGTGATCGATGCATGTCGCAATTTGCGCAGTGAAATGAATCTCGGGCCGGCGCAGCGGGTACCGCTTTTCGCCAGCGGCGATACTCAATTACTCACCACCTTCGCGCCTTATGTGCGCGCCCTCGCGCGTCTCTCTGAAGTCACTCTCAGCGCGGATGAGGCAACTCTGGACGCCGCCACGGCCGGCGCTCCCGTGGCACTGGTTGGGGCGCTGAAACTCGCCCTAAAAGTTGAAATTGACATCGGCGCTGAACACGCGCGCCTCACCAAGGAAGTGCAACGAATTGAGCTAGAAATCTCAAAATGTAACGCTAAGCTACAAAATAATCACTTTGTTGCAAAAGCACCTGCAGAGGTAGTTGAACTCGAAAGAAAAAGGCTGTCAGAATACGCGTTAATACTCTCTAAGCTGAATACTCAGCTAACCCGGCTCGCCGGCTGAGCCTTATTTTGAATCGTCTGAAAGGATCGTAGTAATGTTAAAAGTCACTAAAGCAGTATTTCCCGTCGCAGGTCTTGGCACGCGCTTTTTGCCTGCAACTAAGGCCAGCCCCAAAGAGATGCTGCCGATTGTCGACAAACCGTTAATTCAATATGCGGTCGAAGAAGCTATCGCGGCTGGGATTACCGAAATGATCTTCGTGACTGGGCGCGGCAAGCGCGCAATTGAAGACCATTTTGATAAATCCTATGAAATTGAGGCTGCGCTTGAAGCGCATGGCAAAAAAAAATTGCTTGAAATCGTGCGCGGTATCAAACCGGCTCATATTAATTGCTTTTATGTGCGCCAACCTGAAGCGCTGGGCCTGGGCCATGCGATTTTATGCGCGGAAAAATTAGTTGGCGACAGCCCATTTGCCATCTTACTGGCAGATGATTTATTAGATGGCGCGCAACCGATTTTGAAGCAAATGATAGAAAAATTTAACCACTATCACAGCTCATTAATTGGAGTTGAGGAGATTCCACCTGAAGATTCACGCTCATATGGCGTGATAGAAGGCAAAGAATGGGAAGACAACATCATTAATTTATCCGGCATCGTCGAAAAACCTGCACCAGAGGAGGCTCCCTCTAGCCTTGGGGTAGTCGGCCGCTATGTTTTAAAGCCGCGCATTTTCGATCACCTGCGAGCGCTGCGCCCAGGCGCCGGCGGTGAATTGCAACTGACCGACGCGATTCAATCTTTAATGCAAGATGAACAAGTTCTTGCCTATCGTTATAAAGGCACGCGCTTTGATTGCGGCAGTAAATTGGGCTACCTAAAAGCAACCGTCGAATTCGCTTTACGCCATCCAGAAGTGAAAGATGAATTTGAGGCCTATTTACATGCACGTATGCCAATGCTGGCAGAAATGGATGCCAAGGCCTAAGAGTTTTCGTCTAAGTTACATGAACTTATTCGACTTGATCGAATTTATAAGGGTGAGCGCTTTTACAGGACGAGCGTCAGCCCTAAATCAAGGCGGCTAACCAACGACGTTGGACCTAACGTCGACGCATCAAAAAAGTAAAAACTTTATCCTGCGTCGATACTTCAATTATTTGATTACCGGTTTGCTTCGCAAACGCAGCAAAATCACGGGGCGCGCCAGGATCAGTTGCGAGCACTTTTAAAATCTGCCCGCTTTGCATATCAGCGAGCGCTTTTTTGGCGCGCAAAATCGGCAATGGGCAGATTAGCCCACGTGCATCAACTTCTTTATCAAAATGCAGCGCTTGCTTCATAATTGGTGCTCAACCCACTCCTTCACGGTAGCCAGTGCTGCGGGCAAAGCCGCTGGATGGGTGCCACCGGCCTGCGCCATATCCGCGCGACCGCCGCCTTTGCCGCCGACTTGCTGCGCAACAAAATTAACCAGCGCGCCGGCTTTAATTTTGCTATTCACCTGCGGCGTTACACCAGCAATTAGGTTGACTTTGCCGCTATTCACACTCCCTAATACAATCACCGCATTGATTAATTTATTTTTTAATTTATCTACTGACTCACGTAATATTTGCGTATCAGCGCCATCAAGTTGGGCAGATAACACATTGACTTCGCCCACTTTGACTGCCAGCGCCGCCAATACATCGAGTTGCTGGCCAACCAATCTTGATTTTAATTGCATCAGCTCTTTTTCAAGCGTTTTAGAGTATTCTTGGAGTTGTCCAATGCGCTGATTAAGCTCGGCAGGTTGTGCTTTTAATAAGTCAGCGGCACTAGAAATGCGCTCATCCAAGGCTTGCACAAAATGCAGCGCTTGCACTCCAGTAATCGCCTCAATGCGCCTAATGCCAGCTGCCACACCGCCTTCAAAAACAATCTTAAATAAACCAATATCGCCAGTACGGGCAACGTGTGTACCGCCACATAATTCACGCGAAAAGCCAATCTCGAGCACCCGCACCTGATCACTATATTTTTCGCCAAATAACGCCATCGCGCCACTTTTTAGCGCATCATCATAGGCCATTGTCTGCGCCTGGGTTGGCGCATTACGCAGAATTTCTGCATTCACAATGGTCTCGATGCTTTGAATTTCAGCTTGGCTGAGCGGGGCATGATGAGAAAAATCAAAGCGCGTCTTATCCGCGTCAACCAGCGAACCTCTTTGCTGCACATGCTCCCCAAGTACGTCGCGTAGCGCTTTATGCAGTAAATGGGTGGCTGAATGATTACGCATTATGTGTAGGCGGCGCTGACTATTTACCACCGCCTGCACCACATCACCCAGCTTTAATTCGCCTTGCTCAAGCAAACCATGGTGACCGATGACTTCCGCCTGAATTTTTGCCGTATCCGTGACCACAAAATGCACGCCCTCAGCCTGCCCTGCGCTGCTTTGCATCAATGTGCCTTGGTCGCCCGCTTGGCCACCTGATTCTGCATAAAATGGCGTGGCGTCAAGCACCACAATACCACTTTGTCCCGCTTGCAAACGTGGGCTAGAAACTCCATCTAAATAAAGTGCCGTAATTCTCGCCTCAGCTATGTTAAGCGCCTCATATCCCTTGAAAAGGGTTTTAGTTCCGCTATACCCAAGCGCGCTTGACAGATTAAATTTACCTGCGGCCCGAGCTTGTTCACGCTGACGCTGCATCGCTGCATCAAAAGCAGCTGCATCGACTTGCACCCCTCTCTCACGACATACATCAGCGGTCAAGTCGAGTGGAAAACCATAGGTATCATGGAGCTTGAAGGCGATCTCCCCCGCGAGCGCAATTGAATCCGGCTGGGCTTGAACGCTCGCCGCGTTAGCTTGGAGCTCATTGAGCGCGGTTTCAAGTAGCTGCATGCCATGCGAGATCGTCTCAAAAAAACGCTCCTCTTCTTGACGCAGCACATCGGTCACCCGCTCTTGTGCAGCGCTCAGCTCTGGATACGCCGACCCCATTTCAGCAACCAGATCTTGCACTAGCTTATGAAAAAATGGTTGGACGCAACCCAACTTATAACCATGGCGGATCGCACGCCGAATAATCCGGCGCAAGACATAACCGCGGCCTTCATTACTGGCAATCACGCCATCAGTAATCAAAAAGGCGCAGGCGCGAATATGGTCAGCAATAACTTTAAGCGAGTTATTCTTTATATCAGGAACTCCGGTTTCACGCGCCGCGGCCCGAATCAATACCTGAAATAAATCGATTGCATAATTACTATGCACGTTCTGCAAAACGGCGGCGATGCGCTCCAGACCCATGCCCGTATCTACGCACGGTTTAGGCAATGGCGTCATAACGCCTTGCTGATCCCGATTGTATTGCATGAAAACCAAGTTCCAGATTTCAATATAGCGATCACCATCCTCATCCGGGGAACCGGGTGGCCCACCGTCAACCTCAGGGCCGTGATCATAAAAAATTTCGGAGCAAGGTCCGCACGGACCCGTGTCGGCCATCTGCCAAAAATTATCAGACGCATAACGCGCCCCTTTGTTGTCACCGATGCGCACAATCCGCGCGGCCGGCACGCCAATTTCTTGCGCCCAAATCTGATAGGCCTCATCGTCTTCTTGGTAGACGGTAACCCACAGTTTTTCTGGCGGCAATTGATAAACTTGAGTTAACAACTGCCAGGCAGATTGGATCGCCTCGCGCTTGAAATAATCACCAAATGAAAAATTGCCAAGCATTTCAAAAAAGGTGTGATGCCGCGCGGTATACCCTACATTCTCTAGGTCATTATGTTTGCCGCCGGCGCGCACACAACGTTGGGAGCTAGTAGCACGCACATAAGGACGCGCATCCGTGCCAAGGAAAACTTCCTTGAATTGCACCATGCCAGAGTTGGTAAACAATAATGTTGGATCGTTAGCAGGGATCAAACTCGAGGAGCGGACAATCGTGTGTTTCTTTGATTCAAAGAAGCGTAAAAATTTCTCGCGGATTTCGGCAGCTTTCATAACGGCAGGGGTAGATATACGGTAAAACGTAATGGGTTTTAGTAAGCTATAGATTATACGAGATAGCATACTCGTTTCCGATGCGATCAAACACTCATCGGCATCTTCAATCGCCAGCCGCGCGTAGAGCTAGCTAGATTTTTTTCAATCATCTTCTAAACTGAAGGCCTCAGATTGATCGTCGTAAGAAAAAATTTCTGCGTAGCGGCCCCAATTGATGACTGCGTCCAGCGTCTGTTCAGCCGCGCTGTCCGATAAAAAATCCTCTAATTCTTGCTCAAATCGCACACGTGGCGCGCGGCGGCCAGGTCTCTCATGCAAGACACGTTTAATCCAAGCAGCCAGCGGTACATTGCGCAACAAATGCTCAGCAAAGAGCTTTTTGCGTTCCTGAGTACCGTACTCAGCAAATTTCTTGCCGGGCTGCGTGAGCAAAATATCGCCTTCGCGGACATCTGCAAAACCCAGGTATTGCATCATTTCAGCGACGGGAAATAGATCATCCACTTCAAGGTGAAGAGTGCGCGCAATTTCAGGCAAATCTGCTTTACCTCCGTAGGGAGGCGCCGCGACTGTTTCGATCAGACCCGCCATCAAGTTAGTGGAGACTTCTGGCAACCAACTCCCCAAGGTTAAACCTTTACGCATTGCGTCGGCACTCGGGCGAGCCGTCATGCGCGCATAAATATCATCAACCAAGCGCCTAAAAGCCGGGTCAAGCCGGTTACGTGGATGCTTAAAAGGTACCGGAATTTCAGCCATAACCCGGCCGGGATTGGAGGACAGCACTAAAATACGGTCGCACATAAAGACCGCCTCTTCTACATTGTGCGTGACGATCAATACGGCTTTAATGGGTAAGCTTTTTTCACTCCATAAATCCAATAAATCAGTCCGCAAAGTCTCGGCCGTCAATACATCAAGCGCTGAAAATGGCTCATCCATTAACAGTAAAGTTGGGTTAACCACGAGCGCCCGCGCAAACCCTACGCGTTGCCGCATCCCACCTGATAACTCACGCGGATAAGCGCTTTCAAAACCATCTAGGCCAATTAGATCAATCGCAGCAAGCGCGCGTTGGCGTCGTTCACGCGCGCTCACCCCAAGCGCCTCCAACCCAGCTTCGACGTTTTGCAACACGGTCAGCCAAGGAAATAGCGCAAACGTCTGAAACACCATCGCAACCCCCTCAGCCGGGCCAGTCAAGGGTTTGCCTAAATACTCAATTTCACCGCCGCTGGGTTCGATCAAACCCGCAATCAGACGCAGCAAAGTCGATTTGCCAGACCCCGAACGGCCAAGCAAGCCAACAATTTCACCACTTTTTAAGGTTAGGCTTGCACCATCAAGTACCAGTAGCTCTCCCTGCGATTTTTTAAAACCGCGCCGTACATTGGTTACGCGCAAAATTTCATCAGGTTGATTGAGGGCTGAATTGTGCATGGGCATCTATATATAAATCTTTCTAAAATGAAGCAAAATGAAGCGGCCGCTTAGCGCTAGCGCGTTGAGCAGTATATCGCGCCAGACCAACCGCATTTTGCGCCGTCCCTAGTTAAGACGAAACTTATTTTCAGCATAGGCATACAGTGGGCGCCATAACAGCCGGCTGAATAAAGTGACAAATAACACCATCACTGCGATCCCCAAAATAATCCGGGGATAATGACCCGCGGTAGTCGCCTCAGCAATATACGCGCCTAAACCATGTGCAACAAACTTCGTATCGCCCCATGAAACCACCTCAGCCACGATACTCGCATTCCATGCGCCACCCGCAGCGGCGATGGCACCTGTGACGTAATAAGGAAAAATGCCCGGCAGCATCACTTGCCGCCACCATTGCCAGCCACGGATCCGAAAGTTAGTTGCGACTTCTTTGAAATCATTGGGATAAGCACTCGCGCCAGCCACCACGTTAAAAAGGATATACCATTGCGTGCCTAAGATAATCAGCGGAGAAAGCCAGATATCCGGGTTGAGCTGAAAACGCGCAATCGTGACCACAAAAACCGGAAACAAAAGATTAGCCGGGAACGCGGCTAAAAACTGCGTCAATGACTGGACTTTTTCCGCCAAGGCGGGCCGCAGCCCAATTAAGACACCGATTGGCACCCAAACAATAGAGGCCAATGCAATTAAAATCAGCACTCGCAAAAAGGTGGCGAAACCCAGGCTTAATACGAGTAGCAAGTCGCTCCAGCCTACATCTGCGCAGATGTAATTTGATACTCGATAGACAAGATAGCCGGTGATAAAGAGTATCGCCCCTCCCCAGATCATGTCTACCGCCCGAGTACTTAAGCTAAGCGGGGCAAATTGGGTGAAGAACTTAGGCGTCAGCGCAAATGCCGGCTTTCTAAACGTAAACCGAATTGGCAAGCGCGCGATCTTCGCCAAAACCCAGCCGACCGGCACGAGCAAGCAACTAATTAAGCGCGTGCGGTGAATCAAATCAAGCAACCAAGATTCAGGCGCCAACCCCGAACTCGTCGTTTCAAGTCGGAATTTATCCGCCCACGCGACCAACGGACGAAACAGAAGTTGGTCATACGCCAAAATCACCGCCGCCATGGTCAAGATTACCCAGCCGACCGCGGTTAAATCACGCTGATTAATTGCCTGCGCCAGATAAGCGCCAACGCCGGGCAACGTGATAGTGTGATTTCCGACTGTAATCGCTTCCGATGCCACGACAAAAAACCACCCGCCTGACATTGACATCATCATGTTCCACACTAAGCCAGGCATTGAAAATGGAACTTCGAGCTTCCAGAAACGTTGCCACGCACTCAAATGAAAACTGCGCGAAACCTCATCCAAATCCCGCGGTACTGTACTCAGGGATTGATAGAAACTAAAGGTCATATTCCACGCTTGGCTGGTAAATATGGCGAAAATAGCCGCACACTCAGCCCCTATCACACGCCCCGGAAAAAGCGCCAAGAAAAAAGCCACGGTAAATGAGATATAACCCAACACCGGTACCGACTGCAAAATATCGAGTATGGGTATCAGGATTTTCTGCGCGCGGCGACTTTTAGCTGCGAGCGTGCCATAGATCAGGGTAAAAATAAGCGCTGCCACCATCGCCGCTAGCATACGCAACGTTGTGCGCAACGCATATTCGGGCAAATTGGCCGGATCAAGCGAAATCGCTTGGGTTTTTAATGTGGCGAGAGGCGCCATGGTTTGCTGAAAACCAAGCGCTGCCATTGCTATGACGCAAATGATTAATGGGAAAACCACGAAATCCCAACGATTTGGCAGCAACCGCCATGCCGAAGCAGCAGGCATCGGCAGCTTAAGAACAGGCAATTTCATGCACTCACCCGTTAAAATAGGTTAAACATAAATAACTGAAGGCCTAAAGCTAGCGATTACCTCTGGATTGATTCAAAGGCAATCTTCAAGCGTTTAGGCAAAATACGATGGATTATATTTTCTAAACTACCGCTGTCGCCGCCAATTCGATTGACGGGGCAGCGATTTCAGCATTAAATAAACTCTTTGCTAAGCGAACACCCCCCCATAGCGCCGGAATTTACCGATATTTGTTTGCATTATGCGACAGCATATGTCATCGCAGGCGCTCCTAGCTACGGTAAAATGCCGAGCTTTAATCAGAGATACCGATCATGAAAAGGCTGGCTATTTATCTAGCGCTCGCACTTGCCACTGCTAGTGTAAACGCGAAAGACTGGAAAGTCATTCGTTTCGGCGTCGACCCAAGTTACCCGCCGCTTGAATCTAAAGGCCCCGATGGTAAAGTGCAAGGCCTTGATATAGAACTTGGCGCAGCACTCTGCGCTCAATTGCAAGCACAGTGTATTTGGGTTGAGCAAGATTTTGACAGCATGATTCCGGCCTTAAAGGGACGCAAATTCGATGCTATTTTGTCCTCTATGACTATTACCGAGCCACGCAAAAAGCAAATCGATTTTTCCAATAAACTATTCGATGCTCCTGCCCGCATGGTAGCATTGGCGGATGCTAAACTAACGCCAGATGCCAAAGTGCTAAGAGACAAGCGGATTGGCGTGCAACAGGGTACCACCGCAGAAACTTATGCAAAACGGCAATGGGCGCCTAGAGGAGTTACCATTATCTCCTATGCAAACCAAGACCAAGTCTATGCCGATCTTTTGTCCAAGCGACTTGATGCCTCGTTGCAAGATGAAATACAAGCTGAGGTTGGCTTTCTAAAAACCCCGCGGGGCCAAGGTTTTGCCTTTGCCGGGCCATCTATCAAGGACCCTGAAACGTTGGGACAGGGCATTGCGATTGGCTTGCGTAAAGGAGATACGGATCTGAAGGAACAGCTCAATCAAGCACTTGCTGAGATTCGTCAAAACGGTACATATCAAAAGTTAACCCATAAATATTTCAACCGTAGTCACTATAGCAATTAAGTCGATTTTTTAAACTCTCATGCTTTTACAGGGATACGGCCCGCTTATTGCACAGGGCACATGGCAAACGATTCAGCTCGCGGTACTATCGCTGGCGGTCTCATTCGTGCTCGGGTTAGCTGGCGCCAGCGCCAAATTGTCAAAAAACCGGCTTGCCTCAGCCTGCGCCACCGCTTATACGACATTGATTCGCAGTGTGCCGGATTTGGTGCTCATGCTACTGATTTTTTACAGCATTCAAATTTGGCTCAATAACTTAACGGATTTGATTGGTCTTAATCCGCTAGAGATCGATTCGTTTTCCGCCGGCGTGCTAACCCTCGGTTTTATTTATGGCGCTTATTTCACCGAGACTTTTCGCGGCGCTTTTCAAGCCGTGCCGCGGGGTCAGCTAGAGGCGGGCGCGGCGTATGGCATGACGCGCTGGCAAATCTTTCGACGCATTCTTTTTGCGCAAATGATGCGCTTTGCGCTACCCGGTATTGGCAATAACTGGCAAGTGCTATTAAAAGCCACTGCACTGGTCTCAATTATTGGCCTTTCAGACCTTGTCAAAGCGGTACAGGATGCCGGCAAAGGCACATACAATATGTTTTTCTTTGTACTCATCGCCGCCCTCATCTATCTTGTGCTTACAGCGCTTTCGAATCTTGTGCTAATCGCTTTAGAGCGCCGTTATTTGGTTGGGGTCCGTAAAGCGGCGCTATGATCGAACTTCTACACGATTACTGGCGCGCTTATCTTTTCACGGATGGCTACCAAGCTACGGGGTTAGTCATTACGCTATGGCTATTAGTGGTGTCCATCGCTTTTGGTTTTTGCTTAGCGATCCCGTTGGCAGTCGCGCGGGTGTCGAGCCGGCGTTTGATTGCTGCGCCCGTGCGACTCTATACCTATGTATTTTGTGGCACGCCACTGTATGTTCAGTTGTTATTTTTTTATACTGGCATCTACACCCTGAATGTAGTGCAAACAACACCTCTGTTAAGCGATTTTTTCCGCGATGGCATGAATTGCACCTTACTCACCTTCGCGCTGAACACATGCGCCTATACCACAGAGATTTTTGCCGGCGCAATTAAAACCAGCTCACCCCATGAGATCGAGGCAGCGCGCGCGTATGGCATGAGCCAATTTACATTGTATCGGCGCATTATTCTGCCCTCAGCGCTTAGACGAGCTTTGCCGGCTTATAGTAACGAAGTGATTCTCATGTTGCATGCGACAACCATCGCTTTTACCGCAACCGTGCCGGATATTTTAAAAATCGCGCGCGACGCAAATGCGGCGACTTATCTGACTTTTCAGGCGTTTAGTTTAGCCGCGTTCCTTTATCTCTGTATTTCGTTTGCGCTAGTTTGGCTCTTTAGGCGAGCCGAGCGACGCTGGCTGGCTTATCTGTAAACGCGATACTACTCACTCTCTCTACCCATACGCTTCCTATGGACTCAGCTCACTATAAATTAGTCGTTACCGATTTGCACAAAAGATACGGTGCGCAAGAGGTCCTTAAAGGCGTATCGTTGCAGGCTAAGGCGGGGGATGTAATAAGTGTCATCGGCTCTTCGGGCTCCGGCAAAAGCACGCTTTTGCGTTGCATCAACTTCCTTGAGCAGCCCAACGCTGGAGGCATCATTATTGATGGCGAAGAAGTACACACCATCGCTAATCAGCAAGGCCAGTTGCAAGTTGTTGATCATAAGCAATTACAACGCCTGCGCACGCGGCTAGCAATGGTATTTCAGCATTTCAATTTATGGGCGCATTTAAACGTCCTGGAAAATATCACCGAAGCACCCGTGCATGTACTCGGCCTATCGCGCGCGCAAGCGCAAGAGCGCGCTCGTCTCTATCTGGATAAAGTCGGGCTCGGCCGCGAAATTGAAAAAAAATATCCAACGCATCTATCCGGCGGGCAGCAGCAACGCGTGGCGATTGCCCGCGCTCTTGCGATGCATCCAGATGTGCTACTCTTTGACGAGCCTACTTCCGCGCTTGACCCAGAGCTCGTCGGCGAAGTGCTCAAAGTGATGCAGACTTTGGCGAACGAAGGCCGCACCATGATTGTTGTCACGCATGAGATGGGCTTCGCGCGCCATTTATCCAATCACGTGATTTTTCTGCACCAAGGACGGATTGAAGAAGAAGGCCCCCCTGATGAGATCTTCTTGCATCCAAAAAGTGACCGGTTAAAGCAATTTCTGGCAGGCAGCCTTAAGTAAACTGTATCTTGTGCAGACGAATTTGACTTGTTCTTAAGCGCTTTTTTTCGAGAAATAACCTTATGTCCCGTAACCACGAACTGTTCGCGCGAGCCCAAAAAACCATCCCCGGTGGAGTTAACTCTCCCGTCCGTGCTTTTCGCTCGGTGGGCGGCACCCCTTGTTTTATCAAACGCGCGTTAGGACCTCATTTTTGGGATGCCGACGGTAAGCGTTACGTTGATTATATTGGCTCATGGGGGCCAATGATTCTCGGCCATTTAGATGCGCAGGTGCTGGCAGCAGTTGAAACTGCATTAACTCACGGATTTAGTTTTGGCACACCGACTGAGGCTGAGATTGAAATCGCGGAAGAGATTTGCAAGCTCGTCCCTTCAATTGAACAAGTCCGGCTTGTCTGCAGCGGCACCGAAGCCACCATGAGCGCGTTGCGGCTTGCGCGTGGTTTTACCAAACGCCAGCGCATTATTAAATTCGAAGGGTGTTACCACGGCCATGCAGATAGCTTGCTCATCAAAGCAGGATCGGGACTCTTAAGTTTTGGCCAGCCGACTTCGGCAGGCGTGCCGGATACGGTTGCGCAGCATACAACTGTGCTTGAATATAACAATCTAGAGCAATTGAGCGAAACTTTTGCGTCCATCGGGGCAGAAATTGCTGCTGTGATCGTTGAACCCATCGCTGGTAACATGAATTTGGTACGCGGCGCGCCTACCTTTCTTCAGAAGCTGCGCGAACTATGCACGCAACATGGCGCGCTTTTAATTTTTGATGAAGTGATGAGCGGCTTTCGCGTGGCGCTAGGTGGCGCGCAAGCACTCTACAACATTACACCGGATTTGACCTGCTTAGGCAAAATTATCGGCGGCGGCATGCCCGCCGCTGCATTTGGCGGGCGCCGCGAGATTATGGCGCATTTAGCCCCGCTTGGCGCGGTCTATCAAGCAGGTACGCTCGCTGGCAACCCACTCGCTGTGGCCGCCGGACTAGCAACCTTAAAGCGCCTGCAAGCACCTAATTTTTATGAACAGCTACAAACTCAAACCGCGCGCTTAACGGAGGGCCTCGCGCAGGCCGCTCGCGCCGCAGGCCTTGCCTTCTCAACCGATCATATAGGAGGGATGTTTGGCTTATATTTTACGGCTCGCCCTCCCACTTGTTTGGCTGAGGTTGCAAATTGCAATCTAGAGCATTTCAATGCTTTTTTCCATCATATGCTCGCTGCGGGGTTTTATTTCGCTCCATCCGCCTATGAAGCAGGCTTTGTCTCCATTACACACGATGCTGCAGTGATTGATGCAACGCTTACGGCAGCACGTGCCGCATTCTCAGCCTTAAATGACTAGAGTTCATGTTTTCTAACGCTGATTTCATGTATATGCAGCGAGCTTTGGCGCTTGCTGCGCGTGGCATGTATACGACGACGCCCAACCCGCGCGTCGGCTGCGTGCTGGTTAAAGATGGCGCGGTGATTGGCGAAGGATTTACGCAACCGGCAGGAGGCGCCCATGCGGAAATCCAAGCACTACACGATGCGCGCACGCGCGGACATGATCCCAGCGGCGCTACCGCTTATGTTTCATTAGAGCCATGCAGCCACTTCGGCCGCACCCCACCTTGTGCAAAGGCCTTAATTGAAGCGCAAATCGCCCAAGTCGTTAGCGCGTTGGAAGATCCGAACCCGCTAGTATCAGGTCAAGGCCTGGCTTTGCTGCGCGCAGCGCAAATTGATGTGCGTTGCGGTTTGCTCGCGCACGAAGCGTATGAGCTCAATCTGGGCTTTATTTCACGCATGACCCGCCACCGGCCATGGGTCCGCGTAAAAATTGCCGCCAGCTTAGACGGTCGCACCGCTTTGCCCAGCGGAGAAAGCCAATGGATTACAAGCTCTGCAGCACGCGCTGATAGCCATCTCTGGCGCGCGCGGGCGTGTGCCATCTTGACGGGCATTGGGACGGTACGCACGGATAATCCGCAATTGACCGTGCGTGGCGTTGACACGCCACGCCAACCACTACGGGTCTTAGTCGATAGTCGGCTTGAGGTGCCGCTCGATGCCCATGTATTAAATGGCCATGCTCCGCTACTGATTGTCTGCGCCTCGCTTGATGCTACGCGAGCGCAAAAAGCGCATGCATTACGCGCGCGCGGCGCCGAAGTCATTTCGCTTGCCAACCATTCTTCGGCTCAAGTTGATCTGCCTGCGTTGCTACACCTGCTGGGCGAACGTGGCATTAATGAATTACATGTTGAAGCTGGCCCAAGTCTAAATGGCGCACTTTTACAGCAGCATTGCATTGATGAACTGCTCATCTATTTAGCGCCCAGCTTATTATGCGATGCACTGGGTATGTTCAAACTTGCCGCACCCGCCTCCTTAGCGCAACGCGTCACGCTTTCATTTCAATCCGTTGAGCGAGTTGGCCGTGAGCTACGCATCCTGGCGCGAGTTGGCGCACTAGGCGATAACGATAAAACCGAGCGTGAGTGCGCCATCGATACCGCTTAACCCTTTTATTTTCAGAAAATTAAATCAAATGTTTACAGGCATAGTCGCTGCAATCGGTCAAATTGAAACGGTCAGTCCGCTTGGCGATAGCGCCGCCGGCGTGCGACTTGCGGTTAATCCAGGTTCTCTTAGCCTTGACGATGTTGCTCCGGGCGATAGCATCGCTCTGCAAGGGGCATGTATGACGGTTGTCGCAAAACAGCATACAGTCGACGGTCCGCGATTTATCGTTGACGTATCGCGAGAAAGCCTCGCGCGCACCGCAGGGCTCGATACACCCGGCGCAGTCAATCTTGAAAAAGCGTTGCGCGCTCATGATCGTCTTGGCGGGCATTTAGTGGCGGGGCACGTCGATGAAGTCGGCGCCGTGACTCACTTTGCGCCGGTTGGCGAATCCTATGAATTGCGTGTGCTTGCGCCCCCTGCACTAGGCCGCTACCTTGCCTATAAAGGCTCGGTCACCGTAAACGGCGTAAGCTTAACGGTTAACAGCGTGCACGATCGGGTTGATGGCTGTGAATTTTCAATCAATCTGATCGCGCATACGCTCTCGGCTACCACGTTAAAGCTACTCAAAGTAGGCGCCCGCGTCAATCTTGAGATCGATTTAATCGCCCGTTATGTTGAGCGTATTTTGAGTTCTTCAAAAGCCTCCTCACAATAAGCTAAAGCCTTACTAGAGCCAACAGCAATATCTCTTTTGACGCCAATAGCGTAAGATTCATATTTTACGTTTGCCCATCGTTATGTCCATTGCTTCTACTCAAGAAATTATTGCCGAGCTTAAAGCAGGTCGGATGGTGATTCTGGTTGATGAGGAAGATCGTGAGAATGAAGGCGATCTAATGCTCGCGGCAGACTTTGTAACCCCCGAAGCGATTAATTTTATGATCCGCTTTGCGCGGGGTTTAGTCTGCCTAACGCTTACGCAAGAGTGCTGCGAGCGGCTCAATTTGCCGCTGATGACCCCCAATAATGGGACGCAATACAATACCGCCTTCACCGTTAGCATTGAAGCCGCGCAGGGCGTCACCACTGGGGTCTCCCCAGCAGACCGCGCGCGCACCGTGCAAGCTGCCGTGGCGCGCAATGCGCGGGCGACAGATATTGTACAGCCGGGCCATATTTTCCCGGTAGCGGCGCAGCCTGGCGGCGTGCTCGTGCGCGCTGGCCACACTGAAGCGGGCTGCGACCTTACCCGACTAGCGGGCCTTACGCCGGCCGCGGTCATTTGCGAGGTCATCAATGACGATGGCAGCATGGCGCGTTTGCCCGATCTGATTGATTTTGCAGCCAAGCACTCCCTTAAAATCGGCACCATTGCAGATTTGGTGCAATATCGCAGCCTGACTGAGTCGATCATTGAACGTGTCGCCGAACGCCCCATGCACACCCCGCACGGGGCATTTCATGCGGTTATTTATCGAGACAAATCCAACGGAGCACCGCATATCGCACTTGTGCGTGGCACCCCCCAGCCTGACCGCACGACTTTCGTGCGCGTCCATGAGCCTATGTCGGTACTGGATTTACTTGAAATCGATGGCGCCACCCACTCTTGGACCCTGCATGCCGCTTTGCAAGAAATCGCGGCCAGTGAATGCGGCGTCATTGTATTGATGAACTGTAGCGCCTCAAAAGAGTATTTATTTAATGCGTTTGAAGCGTGCAATCAGCCAGAAAAAGCTGCGCAGCTTAAGCATCGACCAGCAGATTTCAAAACTTATGGCGTAGGCGCACAAATCTTGCGCGATTTAAACGTAGGTAAAATGCATGTGCTTTCGAGCCCACGCAAACTGCACGCTATGTCGTGCTACGGCTTAGAAGTGACAGGCTTTGCCCCGATGCCAGGGGTAACTGCTGTACAGTAAAAGCGATTGTCTATTGAGACATTCTCCAGGCTTCATAAACTACTATTTTTATAACCCGAAATTATGGAAATTAACCAATATCAACCCGATCTAGACGGTAATGACCTTTCGATTGGCATCGTGCAATCGCGTTTTAACGAAGCGGTTGGCAATAGCCTAACGGATGCTTGCCTTGAAGAGCTTGAACGGCTCGGGGTAGAGAGCGAGAATGTGCTCTGCATTACTGTTCCTGGCGCACTTGAAATTCCCTATGCTCTGCAAAAACTCGCTGTCAGTGGAGAGTTCGACGCCTTCATCGCTCTTGGCACAGTCATTCGTGGTGAAACGTATCACTTTGAAATTGTTTCAAATCAGAGCAGTGCAGGCATTCAGCAAGTTGCTCTTGAGTTTCAAATTCCGATTGCTAACGGAGTGCTCACGACAGATACGGAAGAACAAGCGATCGCCCGTATCGCGGAAAAAGGCCGTGACGTGGCGCGCGTTGCCGTTGAAATGGCAAACTTATCGACTGCGATTGATCTCTCTTTAATCCCCGAGGAAGGAGACGAAGACGAGGAAGACTTCGAATGAAAAGCGCCCGTCGCCGCTCCCGCGAATTTGCGGTACAAGGACTATATCAATGGCTGCTCTCTGGAACGGATGCTAGCGCTATCGTCGCCCAGTTACAGTCGGCCCCAGGGTTTGGCAAAGCTGATCGAGAGCATTTCGATACGCTATTGCAAGGGGTAATCCGCGATGCTAAAGCCCTGGATACACAGTTAACTCCCTGTATCGATAGGCCAAGCGCAGAATTATCCCCAATCGAGCACGCCGTCTTGCTAATTGGCGCATATGAGCTCATGCATCATATTGAAATTCCATACCGTGTGGTGATTAATGAAGCCGTCGAAGTAACAAAGACTTTTGGTGGCACGGATGGCTATAAATATGTGAATGGCGTGCTGGATAAACTCGCCGCACAGCTACGCGCGGTTGAAATACAACCGGCGAGCCGCTAACTTTATATGCACGCAGCACAGGCGCTATTGTTAGAATTTTTTTGCTATACGCCCAGCTCAGCAGACTCTCCCCTGCCATCGACTTTCTGATGGTTCTCACCGAGTTCAAGCTGCGCTGGCCTTGAGGCTGGGACAATCACGATCTTAGGGGGCTGAGCTGCCGTTGCTGCGACAACTTTCTTGGAATTTTTAGGCGCGGCATAAGCCGTTGCCACAAGCGATTTTTTGGGACGCGACAGTGCGGTGCCATTGGGCGTTTTATTATATGCTTGGATTACGGAGCGGCTGGGCTTTTGCGGTAGATGAATAGATATATCATGCCCTTGCGCAACACTGCGTAAACGCTCGCGCTCGGCTTGGACTTTAGCACCATAAATACCGTCATACTTTGACGTAGCGCCAACATATAAGCGCAGCCCTTGGGCCAGCGACCCACCTCTTATAATACAATCTTTTAAAATCAAAGCGCCGACCTTAAGATTAGCCAGCGGGTCAAAGGCCGCCGCAAGCCCGCCAAAATGGTCGAATTTATCCGCATGTAACTTAGACATGACCTGCATCAACCCTTGTGCGCCCACTCCACTTTCCGCATACGGATTAAATCTGGATTCAATCGCAATCACAGACAATAGGAGTAAAGGATCAAGGCCAAATTCTCGGCCCGTAATAAAGGCCTCTTTTACGAGCTTTTTGAGTGGCTCGCGCGCAACACGATAACGACGCGCAAGATAATCAACCACCCATTTCCGTTCCTCTACCGAAGCCAAAACTTGCGCATCGCATGCATCGGGCGCAATGCGGGCAGAGGTAATTTTACGTACGCGCGCTTCAAATGCAGAAAGTGGCATTGCCTTAGCCAGTTTTTTGACCTCAAGCACGTCGCCAGCCGGTTTATTAGAATGCAAAGACGGCTTAGCCTGCTGAGAAATTTCAGGCACTGGCGCGAGCCGCGCCATAAACGCTTGCCGCGAGGCCGGTGACAACCAACCTAGGATGACGCCCGCAATAACGACAAAACAGACTGAATAAGCAAAGTAACGACTGATATAGGCACTATGATGCAGGATTGCGCGCACCGCAGGCACAGACATCAGTCTCACGGCACCTCTTGCCGCAAGAGGCGAAAATTTCACATATAGCAGGCGTGCTGCCTGAATGCCCCACATGCCCAATTGGAAAACCCATTTCCGCTCCAGCCGACAAAGACAGCCATAACATACCCGCAGTCCCCTCATAAAGGCCGCGGCGAACGGAACTCTAAGGGTCGGTTGGTTAGAAGGAGGAGGTAAGTGAGCGTTCATGTAGAAAATTTTAGCAGGCTTTTATGTCCAGTCAATCTTACCAATAGACAAAATAATTACTTTTAGTAATAAAAGGAGGGTTTTTGAATAAATTACCTGCGTTTCT
This sequence comes from Mycoavidus cysteinexigens, assembly GCF_003966915.1. Taxonomy (NCBI): domain Bacteria; kingdom Pseudomonadati; phylum Pseudomonadota; class Betaproteobacteria; order Burkholderiales; family Burkholderiaceae; genus Mycoavidus; species Mycoavidus cysteinexigens. The sequence continues at coordinate 191,238 of NZ_AP018150.1, read as the reverse complement.
CTTGGCTTGATTTCGCCTCTCTGTCTGTCTTTTTTCTTCCACAATGAGCCTATTTAATTTTCCGCGCCTGAGCGAATACTCAGGGCTAGGGCAGGTTAAAATGACGCCATGAAATATAAAGACCTGCGCGATTTTGCCCACCAACTCGAAGCGCTTGGCGAGCTGCGCCGTGTAAGCGCCCCGGTTTCTCCGGTTCTTGAAATGACCGCGCTATGCGATCGCGTGCTACGCGCAGGCGGCCCCGCTCTACTCTTTGAAGCACCAACTGGCTATGCAATACCGGTACTCGGCAATTTATTCGGTACCACGCGGCGCATTGCGCTTGGCATGGGTATCGACGCAGCGCAGACAGAGACCGACGCGCTCACCTCGCTACGCGAGATCGGGCATCTACTCTGCGCGCTAAAAGAACCCACTCCACCGCAACGGCTTAAAGACGCTGGCAAGCTATTCACGCTGGTTAAAGCGGTATGGGATATGGCGCCTAAAACCATCAGCGCGCCGCCCTGCCAAGAAATTGTGTGGGAAGGCAACGACGTTGACCTGGCTCGGCTACCCATCCAGACCTGCTGGCCGGACGATGTTGGCCCACTGATTACATGGGGCCTCACAGTAACGCGCGGACCTCATAAAGCCCGGCAGAATCTCGGCATTTACCGTCAGCAAGTGATTGGGCGCAACCAGGTAATCATGCGCTGGCTTGCGCATCGAGGTGGGGCGCTGGATTTTCGGGAATTTGCGCTGGCCTTTCCGGGTCAGCCTTATCCCGTCGCCGTCGCGCTAGGCGCTGATCCAGCTACTTTGCTTGGTGCTGTGACTCCGGTGCCAGATACCCTCTCCGAGTACCAGTTTGCCGGCTTGCTGCGAGGGGGGCGCACTGAATTAGCCAAGTGTATAACGCCTGGCTTAAACGCACTACGTATACCAGCGCGCGCCGAAATTGTGCTAGAAGGCTTTATCTATCCCAAAGCGGATGCAACCGCGCCCGGTCCGGCAAGCTATGAGCACGCGCTCGAAGGTCCTTTTGGCGATCACACCGGTTATTACAATGAAAAAGCTTCATTTCCGGTGTTGACTATCGAACGCATCACGATGCGGCGGCAGGCACTGTATCACTCCACGTACACCGGTAAACCACCAGATGAACCCGCGATACTAGGGGTTGCCCTCAATGAAGTGCTGGTGCCTCTGCTGCAAAAGCAATTTACAGAAATCACGGATTTCTACCTACCGCCAGAAGGGTGTAGTTACCGTATGGCGCTGGTTCAAATTAAAAAAAGCTACCCCGGTCACGCTCGGCGCGTCATGTTCGGCGTTTGGGGTTTCTTGCGGCAATTTATGTACACGAAATTCATCATCATCGTAGACGAGGATGTGAATCTGCGCGATTGGAAAGAAGTCATTTGGGCCATCACCACGCGCGTTGATCCAACGCGCGACACGTTACTCGTAGATCATACGCCAATTGACTACCTTGACTTTGCATCGCCCACCGCCGGCCTCGGCTCGAAAATGGGACTTGACGCCACCCACAAATGGCCGGGCGAGACGCAACGCGAATGGGGACGACCCATCACGATGGACCCAGCCGTCACACGCCGGATCGATGCTCTATATGAAGAGCTAGCGCTGGCCGCTGCTGGCAACGCACAAAAATGAGGTGGAATACGCAATCAGCCACTTGATGGCGCTACACTTCATACCAAGCGCATCGACTTTCTCACACACGTGGTCCGTAAAACTGGCTCCCACAATACGAAATGGCAAATCGACTGAGTTCCGAGAATTCAGCCATGGCTACGACGTAACGTATGTAACACTAGTCATGTCATGAGCGCACAATATCAATTTGCCGCCTAATCTGGATAACTCGGTATCATTTTTGAGTACGCCGGATGTGATAACAAATAAATCGAAATCCAGGTAATGTCGTCTCCTTTCATATAGCTTATGTCTTGCTCTGACAACCCGTAAATTACCCCTCCTTCCACATTGGTTTTGTGTTGATCTAACAGCCCGTAGACGCTCTCTTGATCGAAAGGGGACATCGCTACTTCTATACTATCTGGTATTATCGACGTGGTTAGCGTGAATCCAAATTCAGTTTCGTCAGGATCATTCTGCAGTGACACCGAACTGGGCAGGTTGATTTTCAGGATAGCAGGACATTGATCAGTTGATACGCACCCTCTTTTTTCCAACAGCTTAAAATAATGGTCGACATAGCGTTTGGCCGTTGGATACGAGGAAGTCAGATGGATTTTTCCAGCCGAATTTTCCAGGAATTGCGTTGAGCCGTGCAAAGCGGATATTCCTCCGCTTCCGCCACCAAAACTTGGTTGAAGGCCCGAGTCCGCTATACTTTTCAGGTGACACTGTCTCGTTATGTGATAGAAAACAGAGGTGCTGGTGCTGGCATCGAGTCTTAGCATTTCGTATGGTCCTAAAAGGTGTGCCTAGCTTCCTGCCACGAGCACGTTAGCTTCAAGTGTTAGGTATAGATTCGTCCTGCAAGCAAAGAAGAAGGTTAAAGGTTTCTACGAATAAACCACCAGCTCTTATACAGAAGCTACCACAGCCCCGTTTGGCCCGTCAATTAGGTGTTGAATCGGAAACGCTACAGCAAAAAACTCGCGCTAGAATATCTATTTGAGTCTAAGCGAAAATTAGACGCTTTCTAATTAACATTATTTTTCTCGCCGCTTTATCCCGTGACACACGCCCAAACTCTTGCTGATTCAATCGAAGATCTACTGCCGCAAACACAGTGCACTAAATGCGGTTATGCGGGCTGCCGCCCGTATGCTGAAGCCATCGCCCACGGCTCAGCCAATTACAATCAATGCCCCCCAGGCGGCTTAGAAGGGATTCAACGGCTCGCCGCGTTATTGCATCAGCCCGTGATTCCGTTAAATCCAGTCAATGGCGTCGAACGACCTCGCCCGTTAGCCATAATTGATGAAAACATTTGTATCGGTTGCACGCTCTGTATCCAAGCTTGCCCGGTCGACGCGATTATCGGAGCCCCCAAACAAATGCATACAGTGATGGCGGCGCTATGTACCGGCTGCGATCTATGCGTTGCCCCCTGCCCAGTCGACTGCATTACCATGCAACCGATCACAGGAGCCACCACCGGCTGGCGCGCATGGTCACAAGAAGCTGCCGCTACGGCGCGCACCCGCTATCAGTTTCGGCGCGCACGAAAAGCTCGCGAGCAAGCGCCACGTGAAGCGCGCATAAGCGCCCGCCAGGCCACGGCCCAATTAGCCAGCCCAACCGCTGCGCAAACCGCTAACCCCAGCGCAGATCCGGCCGCCCAAAAACGCGCAATTATTCAAGCCGCGCTTGAGCGCGCACGCCAAAAGAAAGAAACCGCAAAAAATTCATGAATCTAGCCAAACGCCGTGCCATCTTTGAAACGCTGCAAAGTCTGAACCCACACCCAACGACTGAGCTTGAATATACAACACCGTTTGAATTATTGATTGCGGTTATGCTCTCTGCACAAGCAACGGATATTTCCGTGAATAAAGCGACGCGCCCTATGTTTAAGGTCGCCAATACACCACAAACCATACTGGAGCTTGGTGAAGCAGGGGTGATTCACTACATCAAAACCATTGGCCTTTTTCGCACCAAGGCAAAGAATCTAATTGCAACCTGTAAAATGTTGCTTGAGGATTATGCGGGTCAGGTTCCGGCCCAACGGGAAGCGCTTGAATCGCTCCCTGGCGTGGGCCGAAAAACCGCAAATGTGGTTTTAAACACAGCTTTTGGTCAGCCCACGATTGCCGTTGATACGCATATTTTCCGGGTCGCGAATCGCACCGGTTTAGCGCCAGGCAAAGATGTACGAGTTGTGGAAGCTGCGCTTGAGAAATATACGCCCAAAGAATTCCAGCATGATGCGCATCACTGGTTAATTTTACATGGCCGTTATGTCTGTAAAGCGCGCCGCCCAGAATGCTGGCACTGCATGATTGAACCCTTATGTGAATATAAAACCAAGACCCTCGCCCCGGATTTAGAGCTTAAAGCCTCCGCTCGGCAATCCCGAGTAAAGATAAATTGAAGCGCCCAGAGTTGAAATTAATTTTGCTTGTAGAATGAAACCAATCCATGTTTAACCCAAGTCAAACCGAAGTCCGCCAATTTTTTTGCGAAACCTGGCACAAACAATCTACTGGGGCGCTGCTCACCCCGCTTGAGAATATGGCGGCGCACTGGATTAGTGAGCACCCTGAATATCACAAGCTGCTTTCGGCGGCGGATGCACAACAGCAATCCTACCTTCCAGAGCAAGGCCAAACCAACCCATTTTTGCATTTATCGATGCATCTTGCCATCAGCGAGCAGCTCTCTATCGACCAGCCTCCAGGCATCTGCGCAGCGTATGAGCGACTTGCCGTCAAATTGGGGACCGCACATGCCGCTCAGCACAGTATTATGGAATGCCTTGGAGAAACCTTATGGCAAGCCCAGCGCAACCAAGCGCCTCTAGATTCCACCGCTTATCTTGCCTGCATTAAGCGGCGAGCCTCATAAAATTTAAACCTTTTTTCACGAGCGCAAAAGACCGGATTCGCCATGCCTGCCATACCTCGCTTCTTTGTAGCAATGCCGCTCGCCGCCGATACACCTATTAGCTTACCCAATGATGTGGCCCGCCATATGCGCGTCTTGCGCTTAGCTGCAGGCGACCCAATTATTTTATTTAACGGCACCGGCGGCGCATTTAAAGCCACCGTGTTAACGATTGATAAAAAGCACATCCTGGCGCAAGTGACCGCGCCTGATACCGGCAGCCTACAAAATACCGAGCCGCCCTATCAATTGATCCTGGCGCAAGGCATTGCCGCGGGCGACAAAATGGATTGGCTGATTGAAAAAGCGGTTGAATTGGGGGTACACCAGATCATCCCCATCGCCACCGCAAAAAGCGTCGTACGGCTAGTCGGTGAACGTGCAGCACGCCGCCATCATCACTGGCAGGCCTTAGTGCATGCTGCCTGCGAGCAATGCGGCCGGAACCGGCCACCGCTGGTTGCTGCGCCAGTTGAGTTCACGGCTTGGCTCAATGCCCTGCCCGCAACCGCGCCCGCCAACGAGGCGACCCGCTTTATGCTATCGCCACGCGCCACACGCAGTTTTCAGACGCTACCTGCCACACCTCCTAGTACGCCCATTATCATTCTAATCGGCCCTGAAGGCGGCCTCACTACAGAGGAAGAACAAGTAGCGGCCGCGCATGGCTTTCTTGAGCTGTCTCTTGGGCCTCGCATATTGCGCACCGAAACCGCCGGCATTGCGGCGTTGGCCGGCTTAGCTATACGCTGGAGTAGCTGATGAAGATAAGGCAAACGAGAAAAATACTCGAAAATCAACATCGCATTTAGCCCAAAATTCCGCCGCTTCGCGAAACACGTCAAGTAACGTCTCGCGCGCTTCTTTGTCAAATTTTTGTGTAGCGGGCAATCCTTCGAGCACAATCACAAATCCAGGCTGCGGGCCAGCTTTTCGAATCAATTCCGTTAGATTGTCATACAGCGCATCATAATTCTTGCTCTCTGGCTTAGGCAGCAGAAATGAAGCCGTGATCGTACTCAGCAGCTCCGCTTTCGTTTGCACATCAGAACAGGATGCATATAAAAAATGCTGGCCCAACTGCGCCGCTTCTTGCGCCAGATCAAGCACCCGAAAGGCGCGAATTGACTGCACAATATTAGGGCGCACGTTCTTAAAAAGACACAGGGTGGCTTTTTCGGGCAAAGGCTCACTACAAACGATGCTTTGGCGGCTCGACAAAATATATTGAAAATGATTAGCACTGCGCCCAGACAAGCCGCTCACGACATGCGTGTCGTGAGCCGTAAAGTTGTCGCTCATACGATTGATTCCATTATGCGCGTGAATATCGACTTCATCCTCATGCGGTGAATCATTGCTAACGGATGCATGCTAAGCGCTGTGAAAACCTGCGCACCGCACTCTTTTGCGTGATTGACATTCGTCAAGCAAGATTCGACCTTTGGGCACTTTCTTCTGTTAAAAGAAAAAGGATCCTTCCATTATGGCGCTTAACTCTTTCGCGCCAATAGATGAAATGCAATTTCAATTGCCGTTAAAAGCATAAGAGTAACGTTATTAGGGGCCAGAATCAACACTAACCCACTTCGCGACTAGCCGCGACCACATCCGCTACGACCAGCGCGGCCATATTAATAATCCGCCGCACCGTAGCCGACTCAGTTAAAATATGAACCGGCTTAGCCGCCCCCAGCAAAATCGGGCCAATCGCAATATTGTTACCCGCAGTGGTTTTTAGCAGATTGTAGGAAATATTGGCTGCGTCAATATTTGGCAACACCAATAAATTTGCCTCCCCGCTAAAAGTCGAGTCCGGCAAAATTTCCCGGCGCAAACGCTCATCCAGCGCACAGTCGCCATGCATTTCACCATCCACATCCAGCTCAGGAGCACGTTCCTGCAAAATTGCCAAGACTTCGCGCATCTTCTGCGCAGAAGGCGCATGACTTGAGCCAAAATTAGAATGCGAAAGCAGCGCAATCTTGGGCTGAATGCCAAACCGAGAAACCTCTTCTGCCGCCATTAAAGTAATTTCTGCGAGCTGGCTAGGGGTTGGATCCACATTAACATGCGTATCAACCAAAAAAATTTGCCGGCCAGGCAAAATTAAACCGTTCATCGCCGCATACACTGAGCACTCTGGGCGTTTGCCGATAACTTGATCAATAAAATGCAAATGACGATGTGTGGTGCTAATCGTGCCGCAAATCATGCCGTCGGCTTCGCCTTTATGCACCAACATCGAACCAATTAATGTCGTGCGCCGGCGCATTTCAACTTTGGCAAGTTGCTCAGTAATGCCTTTGCGCGCCATTTTTTTATAATAAGTCTGCCAATAGTCGCGATAACGTTCGTCATGCTCTGGATTAACAATACTACAATCTTGCCCAGGCGTTAAGCGCAATCCATAGCGCGCAATCCGCTGCTGAATCACAGCAGGCCGCCCCACTAAAATCGGGTAAGCAATTTTTTCATCGATAATAATTTGCACCGCGCGCAAAATCCGCTCTTCCTCGCCTTCACAAAATACAATGCGTTTTCTATTCGCGGCCGTGCTGCGGGCAACCGCAAAAACCGGCTTCATAATAGTGCCGCTATGGTATACAAATTGCTGCAGATGCTGCTGATAGGCATCCATATCCTCAATTGGCCGCGTGGCAACGCCAGCCGCCATTGCGGCACGGGCTACGGCAGGCGCGATTTTTACAATTAAACGCGGATCGAATGGCTTCGGGATCAAATATTGCGCCCCAAACGATAGATCTTGAATCCCATAAGCACTTGCCACAATATCGCTTTGCTCTTGCCGAGCCAGCTCAGCCAGCGCGTCGACCGCGGCAATTTCCATTTCACGCGTAATGGTGGTTGCGCCAACGTCGAGCGCCCCTCTGAAAATGAATGGAAAACAGAGCACGTTGTTGACTTGATTGGGATAATCCGTGCGCCCGGTCGCTAAGATCGCATCAGGACGTACCGCCAGCGCCAACTCGGGCAAAATTTCTGGCGTAGGATTCGCTAACGCTAAAATCAACGGCTGTGGAGCCATATGTTTGACCATTTCCGCTTGCAGCACGCCCGCGGCTGACAAACCCAGAAAAATATCAGCCTCGGCCATCACCTCAGCCAAGCTCCGCGCTTCAGTCGCTTGAGCAAAGCGCGCCTTATCTGGATCCATGAGTTCCGTTCGACCTTGGTAAACTACTCCGGCAAGATCGGTAACCCAAATATTCTTGAGTGGCAAACCAAGGTCCACCAGCAGGTCCAAACAAGCCAGCGCCGCCGCGCCCGCGCCAGACGTAACCAATTTGATCTCGCTGATTTTTTTGCCAACTACTTTAAGCCCATTAATAATCGCAGCCGCGACCACAATTGCCGTACCGTGCTGATCATCATGAAAAACCGGAATTTGCATCCGTTTACGGCATTCACGCTCGACAATAAAACAATCAGGCGCTTTCACATCTTCGAGATTAATACCGCCAAAAGTAGGTTCAAGCGCAGTAATGATTTCAACCAGTTTCAATGGATCTTTTTCATTGATCTCAATATCGAAAACATCAATCCCAGCAAATTTTTTGAAGAGAACCGCCTTACCTTCCATAACTGGCTTAGAAGCCAGTGGACCAATATCGCCTAAGCCTAATACAGCCGTGCCATTAGTCACAACCCCAACAAGATTGCTACGCGCAGTAAAACGCGCTGCGTTAAGCGGATTCGCTTTAATTTCTTCGCATGCAGCAGCCACGCCTGGCGAATAAGCCAAGGCCAAATCACGCTGATTCAGCATTTGTTTAGTAGGCGTAACAGAAATTTTTCCAGGAACGGGAAATTCGTGATAATCGAGCGCGGCTTCGCGCAGTTTACTGTTGTATGGAGTCGACATGAAAGAGCCAATTATTTGAATAAAGTCCTAATTCAGGATTCTTACCCAGCATTTTAGCGCTATTCTTCACTTTTCTCATGCTAACTGAATTTGACGTTATCGAGCGCTTCTTTACGCGCTCCCACTTAACCCGCCACACGCCAGGGATTACGCTTGGCGTGGGGGATGATTGCGCGCTGCTTAACCCTGCTCTTGGCTATCAGTTAGCCATCTCGACTGACATGTTAGTCGCGGGCCGTCATTTTTTTGCAGATACAGATCCACGTGGGCTAGGGCACAAAGCGCTCGCGGTGAATTTATCTGATCTGGCCGCAATGGGCGCCACCCCACGCGCCTTTACCCTGGCTCTAGCGCTGCCCGAAGCGCACGCACAGTGGCTCGCCCCGTTTAGCGAGGGTTTATTCGCCTTAGCCGATGAATACGACTGTGCATTGATTGGCGGTGATACGACTGCAGGCCCACTCAATCTTTGTCTCACTGTATTTGGCGAAGTCAAACATGGGCGCGCACTCACTCGCGCAGCAGCCTGTGTGGGCGACGATATTTGGGTCTCCGGCAGGTTAGGCGATGCCCGCCTCGCATTAGGCGTTCTTCGTCAAGAGTGGGCGCTTGCTTCTGATGATTGGCCTGCGGTGCAACGCGCGCTTGAATGGCCGCAACCGCGCATTCAATTAGGTCAGGCGTTAACAGATCTTGCCCATGCCGCCCTTGACTTATCGGATGGCCTCGCCGGTGATTTAATGCACCTGGTCAAACGCTCTAAAGTTAATGCCGTGGTTGAAGTTGAACAACTGCCGCGCTCCGCCATTTTAAAAAAGCAGCCTCTTGCCATCCAACAACACTGCACGCTCAGCGGCGGCGATGACTATGAACTCTGCTTTACCGCGCCCCCCAATGCCCGCGCTGCGATTACCGCACTTGAAAAAAATCTGGGCCTACCGCTCACTCGCATCGGTACAATAACCCCCTTTGATCCATCTCAGGCACCGATTATTTGGCGGACCGCCAATCATGCCCCATTGCTTACGCCATTGCGTGGATTTGACCATTTTGCACCTCATGCACCCTAAAACCTCAACCCACACCGCCAATCAGTCGAATGCTAAAAAACCTAGCCAACGGCTTACTGTGCGTTTTTTATTTTCACATCCGGCCCATATACTCTCGCTTGGCCTAGGCAGCGGGCTCTCGCCCATTATGCCTGGCACCTTAGGCACGTTATTAGGATGGGTATCATTTGTTGCCCTTGATCGGTATCTTACGCCAGGGCATTGGGTAGCCTTGATTTGCCTAGGTTTTTTGATCGGCATTCCAGCTTGCGCCTACACTGCGAAAGCACTGAATATGTCAGACCCAAGCGCCGTGAATTGGGATGAAATGGTCGCTTTTTGGTTGATTCTCCTATTTATCATGCCTGCCTCCTTTGGAGTGCAATTGGCCGCCTTCTTAATTTTTCGATTTTTCGATATGGTTAAACCCCCGCCAATCCGCTATTTTGATCGGCACGTTAAAGGCGGCTTCGGTATCATGCTAGATGACATCATAGCTGCGCTCTGTACTTTGCTGACTTTTGCAATATGGGTGCGATTAACCTCTTTTTGAGCTCTATTTATAACTGGCAATTTCTTCATGGAAACAGACAGCGTCATTCATCAGCTTGCGATTCGGGTCGGCAACCAACTCCGAGCTGAACGGCTTTTGCTCGCTACCGCAGAGTCCTGCACGGGCGGACTCGTAGCCACTGCAATTACAGAAATTTCTGGTAGCAGCCAATGGTTTGAGCGTGGCTTTATTACCTACTCCAATCAATCAAAAGCAGAAATGATTGGGGTACCAACTGAACTCATAGAACGCCACGGCGCAGTCAGCGAGCCGGTTGCTCGCGCCATGGCTGAGGGCGCGCTACGCAATAGCCGCGCGCAAATTGCCGTCGCCGTCACGGGCATCGCTGGGCCGGGTGGCGCAACTGAGCGCAAACCCGTTGGCACCGTTCATTTTGCCTGGAGCAATCGTCTGCATACGACCAGTGAAATGCTGCTATTCAAAGGTGAGCGTCAGCAGATTCGCCTACTCGCGGCAATTCATGCCTTGCGTGGCGTGTTGAAATTGTTAGACGAACAAGAAGTTTAAGGGCTTATTCGAAGCTTTTTTAAAAATAAAGGTGGCAAAAACCTGCCTGTCTAACGCATGCAATTTACATGTACCAAGGATTTTTGCTATACTGCCGGCTCGTTGGCGAATTAGCTCAGCCGGTTAGAGCGACGGAATCATAATCCGCAGGTCCGGGGTTCGAATCCCTGATTCGCCACCAAAGATACTTCAAGCAACACCCAAGTTTGACCACTAACCCGAATATCCATAAGGATTTTCGGGTTTTTTATTACATACAACGCCAAAGTTTACCAACTGACAACAAGCCAAAAGTGCGGGTAACTTCGAGACATGTTACCCTCACCCGTGAGAAAGTTACCCTCACGGACTCATTATGGCACTTACAGATACTGTAATTCGCAATACAAAACCAACCGCAAAGCCTATCAAACTAACCGACAGTGGCGGACTGGTGTTACTCGTGCAACCGAATGCTGCGCGTTGGTGGCGGCTACGTTACCGCTTCGCTGGAAAGGAAAAAATGTTGTCTTTGGGAACGTACCCCAACGTCAGCCTTAAAGATGCCCGCCTTCTTAGAGATCAGGCCAAGTCTCAATTGGCGAAAAATATAGACCCGTCATTGGCTAGGCAAGAAGCAAAGCTAACCAAGACCATGGCTTTCACCAACAGTTTTGAAGCCGTAGCAAGGCAATGGTGGACGGACTGGCGCGGAACGAAATCGCCGTCCTATGCCGAATGCCTTCTGCGTAGATTAGAAGTAGATATTTTTCCTGTTATTGGGTCCAGGCCGGTCACCGAAATTACTGCGCCATTGCTACTGATGGCAATTAAGAAAATAGAAGCGCGAGGCGCATTAGATATTGCTAAGAGAGCATTTCAGACCTGTGGGCAAGTTATGCGCTACGCAATTGCCCATGGTTTGGCCGAGCGTAATCCAGCAGCAGAGGTAAGGCCTTCTGATGTACTGAAACCTGCTAAAAAGACCAATTATGCTCGTTTAAACGCTAAAGAATTACCCGAGTTATTACGCAAAATCGACGCTTACGACGGCCAACCCTTGACTCGGCTTGCGATGCAGCTAATGGCGCTAACCTTTGTTCGTACCGGTGAATTGATTGGCGCTCAATGGAGCGAATTTGAGATGGATGCGAAAGTTTGGCGTATTCCTGCTGAGCGTATGAAGATGAGGACGCCTCATATTGTGCCGCTCTCTAAACAATCGATTGCAGTGCTGGAACAAATATATAAATTCTCTGGCGGGAAGACTTTGCTTTTTCCGAGTGAACGGGGCTATGGCAAACCTATGAGCAACAATACCATTCTGTATGCTCTCTATCGCATGGGGTACCATTCACGGATGACAGGGCATGGATTTAGAGGTATCGCCTCGACTATTTTGCATGAACAAGGGTATCCGCATGATCATATCGAGCTGCAATTAGCGCATCAAGAGCGCAATGCTGTTAGCGCATCATATAATCATGCTTTATATCTAAAACAACGCACTGAAATGATGCAAGCATGGGCGGATTATTTAACGGCGATGAAAGCAAGTGAAGAGAGTTCAAATGGGAATTCTTGAAGAGCTTAAAGAGCAAGATTATGCTTACGTGCTCATCGAAAATGCGGTCAAGATGTTAGCTGACATGGAGAAAATAGAAGTTGAAGATGCAGCGCAATGGTTATTTATGAATCATGCTTTTGAACAAATCGAATCGTTCGAATTCACTAATGGACGAGCAATTGCTTCAAACCAATATGTCCGAGATCTCTATTATCAATATCAATCAGATGTTAAAGCCATACTTGAATTCATAAAAGAACATGGCAAAGGTTTTCATAATGTAAAAAAATCGCCTAAGGTTGGACTATACAGATGGCGGCGTGATGATTTTTGGCGATGGGTAAAAACTAAAGGAATAAAGATTTCAAGAAGTTTCTTTACCGAGCCGTTCGATTGCCCAACATTCCTGCGGTCTAAAAATGCCAGAGAATCTGAAAAAGAAAATACTGAAACTCATCAAGCATCCAATAACTTAGTGCAAAAGCTTACCGATGCGGAAGCAAAAATTAAACAATTAACAGCAGTATTGCAAGCAAAAGAAAAAGAAAACTCTACCGAAAATATAATTGCTGGCGTGTCTATTACACTCCCTCATATAACAAAAACTCTCAACGCGTTATTTAACGTGATGCATACTCATTGGACAACTTATGATGTCCGTCACCCTCCAAAGTCAGTTGTTATTGCTTCCGATATTGATCATGCACTGGGATGGAAGGCTCAAAAAGATGGAAGTCCATCTCGGAGCGCTCAAACACTTGCCGCAGCGATTCGCCCGGATAATTTGAGCGAAGCAGATTTACGAAATCAAAAGCGTCGTACTTGACGCAACTCCCAGACGGTATTGACTGACGAGACTTAGCGACGATAAGACGGGTTTCCCCGTCAGTTTGCAATACCGTTTAAATACAGCCATGCCGCGCCATTCCGGCGCGCACCTAACTTAATGGAGGTGAAGCATGGCTGACCAAGCCGTCCCTATTCTTATTCCACGATGGAGAGTTTGCCAAATTACGGGCATGAAGCGCTCAGCATTATATGACCGTATTAAGCGCGGCGAATTTCCGAAGCCAGTAAAAATCGGCCGTGTAGCTGTGCGTTGGATCGAATCAGAAATCATTACCTGGGTACAGCAGCGTATCGACGTTAGCCGCAGCGTAGAGGTAAGCCATGAAAAATAGAAGGCTATCTGGCAATGCAAAATATTCCCAAGAGGATTCGCCAAGCTTAGAACCTAAACGGCAGCCTGCTCGCATCGTTGCCGGACATTCGATTGAGCACCCCTCGAGTTTAAGTTTGCCAATGGTCGGTTTGTTCCGTTTTGGACAAATTGGACCATTTTTGCTGTTCAGCCGCGAGACATGGCGCAAGCTAGTAAAAGCCGGCAAAGCGCCTGCGCCCATCCGTATAAGCAACCGTTGTACGGTATGGACTGCTGCCGCTATTCATGAATTTCTATGTGATCCAATCAATTACCGTGCACAGGTGGTTGCAAATATCGATGAGGCACTTAAATGATCGACGTATATTTCAATGATGCGGCACGTGCTAAAGCTGCTTTATCGTTTATCCCTGCGGATGATCGAGAGTTGTGGGTTAGGATCGGGATGGCGCTTAAGGCTGGGTTAGGAGAGAACGGTTTTGAGTTATTCGACCGTTGGAGCCAGTCAGCCCCCTCCTACAAGAAAGAAGCGGCGCGTGCTGTATGGAAATCGATTAAGCCAGGCGGTATCCGCTTTGCTACGCTTTTTCATGAAGCGCAACGGTGCGGCTTTGATCGGTGCCAGCATCGTATGGCTTTGACGCCTCCGCTCAATGCGGGACGCCACTGTGCGAAACGTGAGCGATCAGCCGAAGTTGAACGGAAGCTTGCCGCAAAGCAATGTGCCGCCGCCAAACGGGCTGTCGATATTTGGACAAAAGCCGAACTTGCTTCCGACACGCATCCCTATCTAGCACTTAAAGGCGTGAAAGCCCATGGCTTGCGATGCTATCGCGGTCAATTGACGATCGGCAACATGGCGTGCGATGGCGCACTCATCATTCCGGCATACGATGCGCATGGAGTGCTAACCACGCTAGCGTTTATCAACAAAGACGGCGAAAAACGCTTTTTGTCCGGCGGTAAAAAATCCGGTAGCTTTCATTGGATAGGTGAGCCAGTGAGCAACTTGCTCTGCATCGCAGAGGGCTATGCAACGGGGGCTAGCGTTTACGAGGCCACTCGTTATCCCGTAGCTGTTGCGTTCGATGCGGGCAATTTACTCGCGGTGGCAAATACACTCAAATTAAAGTTTCCAGATGCGCAGTTCGTCATCTGCGCAGACAATGATTTTGAAACACCTGGAAATCCTGGAGCCACTAAAGCAAAGTTAGCCGCGCATCAGGTAGGCGCTCGGCTGGCTATGCCGGAGAAACTAGGATGACTGATTTTAATGATTTACATCAGTCTGCCGGTCTAGCAACCGTGCGTGCGGCAATTGAAGCGGCAGTAGCACCTGCTGATCTAAGCCAAATTGAGCCTGGATCAGAAACCGATGAACACGCTATTACGAGATTAGCCGCTTTGTCGTCGATTGAATATGATCGCATCAGAAAAGACGAAGCGAAGCGTCTAAACATTCGAGAAATAACGCTAGATAAGGCCGTTTCTGCGAAGCGCAAAGAAGCCAAAAACGATGAATCTGGGCCCCTTAAAGTAGTGGAGCCCTGGCCTGAACCGGTCGATGGCGTGCAACTGTTGTCAGAAATTGAAAGTGCGTTACGGCGTTTCATTATCTGTCCGCCCGAAACAGCCTATGCTGCCACGCTATGGATCGCCATGACTTGGTTTATGGACGTGATCAATGTCGCTCCGATTGCCGTCATTACCGCGCCTGAGAAAAGATGCGGCAAATCACAATTACTGTTCTTAATCGGCAAACTCGCCAAGCAAGCGCTCACCGCAAGCAATATCACGCCCGCCGCGTTATTTAGGGCCGTGGAGCTATGGCGGCCCACTTTGCTTATCGACGAAGCAGATGCTTTTATGAAAGAGAATGAAGAACTGCGTGGTTTACTGAACTGTGGTCACACACGAGAGAGCGCTTATGTGGTCCGTACTGTCGGCGAGGACCATATGCCAAAACTATTCTTTGTGTGGGGGGCAAAAGCCATTGCGGGTATTGGGCATTTGGCCGATACCTTGATGGATCGATCCATTCCATTGGAGCTACGGCGCAAACTTCCCTCTGAGCAGATCGACAAGCTGCGTTATGCAGCCCCTGATTTATTCGATGTGCTTGCAGCGAAGCTAGCCCGCTGGAGTTCAGATCAATTCAATGCAGTTAAACAAGCCCGCCCACTTTTACCCAATACACTCCATGATCGTGCCCAAGACAATTGGGAGCCATTACTAGCGATTGCTGATGTGGCCGGTGGCAAGTGGCCTATTCTTGCCCGTGAAGCCGCGCTACGTCTTTCTGGAGAATCTGAGCAGGGACAAAGCACGGGTTCGGAATTACTGGCGGATATTCCAGATGTATTTGAAACTAAGCGAGTAGCTCGCCTCTTCTGTGCAGATCTACTCGCTACCCTATGCGATGATGAAGAAAAACCCTGGGTAACGTGGAATCGAGGAAAACCGATGACACTTCGGCAATTGGCAAACAGGTTGCGTGAATATGACATTGCTAGTAAGCAACTACGTATTGGCTATGAAAACAAAAAAGGATTTGAGGCAAGCCAGTTCTCAGATGCCTTCTCTCGTTATCTCTCTGTACCTCCCTGTACAAGCGAAACAACGAAACAAATCAATGCCAGTACGGGTTTAGATGTTTTTGATGGGGGTGAGTGTTTCGAAACAAACCCGCTAAATGAAACACATTATCCGACGTTATATCAAGGGTGTTTCGATGTTTCGAATAAAAAAGGAGAAATAGAGCAGCGAGAAGACTTTGTGGAGGAAGAATTATGACAGCCTTCCAAATTTTGAACCAATGTCAAAGTGCGGGTGTATTTGTTTCCCTTAATGGAGAGCGCCTGAAAATAATCGGACCGCAAAGCGTGGTTGCGGGTTTTCGTCCGCTACTGGCGGCCTATAAAAAAGGGATTATGGACTATCTAAAGTCAAGTCATACCGGAGGTGATTTAGCCACGAGCAATGGCTGGCCGATTGATTATGATAGCGGCGCGCCTTTCATGCGGATGCCAATGGTCACGCCAGAGCAATTACAGCAGTGGCAGCGCGATTTATATGAAGTAGTGAATAAACTTGCAACCTTAGAACAATGGGATAGCAGTAGGTTGAACAAAATATTACGTTGTATTAAGCGGCAGCCGATGAGTACTCTGCAACCTGACTTGCACTATTTTCGTGACAGGCTGGCAGCCGCTCTCGTGCGGAAAAATCGAGTGGAATGATCTCAAAGAAGTACTGTGTGAACATGTTCGTATTTGGATTTAGCAACTGCCACTTGCGCTGTTCAGATGCTGCTTGATGTATTTGAGCAAGCGCTGACCAGCCAGTGCACTGATGGGCATTGGCGGACGTTTAAAAACTGTTGAAAACTGTTCATTACGTTATCGTCGATTTGAATATCTTATGCGGTGGCAGGTAATATCCATAATTTCATCCGCTCGTGTATAATAACGCGCGCTCGCGCCCGCGCGTATTGCTCGCGAAACCAAGAGCGCCATTCATTTAATTTGAGCTTAAATCAGTAGCCTACGGATTAAAAGTAATCGGATAATCTACTCTGGAAAATGCCTAACTCTTCTAAAAAGGTCTGTTTATAAGGGATTTCGCTGAGTAATGCATTACTTGATATTCTATGTAATTCTTAATTTTTGTGTAATTTTCTAGGGAGGGTGTCGCGAAAGCTTCTCGAGCGTTAGAATTTAATTTTCTAAGTTAATCCAATAAAGATGAGCACATCGCGCAAAATACCTTTTGCTGATAATAAGCAGTTTGATTTATTTGAAGGGGTACCCTGCTGCATCAAAAGGAGTGAAATTACAAACGTCGGTGAAGACGGGCCGCCGGTTTGTAGCATGCGGTGCGCGAGAGATTTACCTTGGTAGTATGCGACTAGAAGATTATTTAAAGCACGCCAATCAGCGCATACCCTTGAT
Organism: Mycoavidus cysteinexigens; assembly: GCF_003966915.1. NCBI lineage: Bacteria > Pseudomonadati > Pseudomonadota > Betaproteobacteria > Burkholderiales > Burkholderiaceae > Mycoavidus > Mycoavidus cysteinexigens. The sequence goes on along the minus strand of NZ_AP018150.1, from coordinate 173,977 downwards.
CGTATCGCAGTTACTGGATGCCCAGGACTGGGAGCCTTTTGAACAGAGATATGCTGCGACGGGGCGTGCTCCGTATAGTCCACGTTATATGATGGGTTTGATTCTGTATGGGGTGATGCAAGGAGTGAGCTCATTGCGAGATTTAGAGAAGCTCGCGCGACTCGATTTGGGATGTATGTGGGTTGCGGGCGGAATTACGCCAGATCACGCCAATATCGGGCGTTTCATCGTGATGCATGAAGAGTCACTCACACAGGGTTTTTTTGAGTCCTTGACAGGATCGATCTTGAAAGCGAGCCACTCAAATGGAAAGCGTTTAGCGGGTGATGGAACGATCATTGAAGCACCGTGTTCACACTATAAATTATTGAAAGAAGAAGCGGTGCGTGAACGTGTAATCAAGGCACACCAGGCACTTGAGAAGGCGCCAGATAGTAAAGTTGGACAAAAGGAGCTAGAGAAAGCCAGGCAATGCCAGGCACTGTTTGATGAACGCCTAGCCGCCCGTAAAATCCATAATGGTAAAGGCGAAGTGTTTATCAGTGCCCAAGAGCCTGAAGCGGTGGTACAGCGTTTAAAGCGAGGCCGTGGCTTTGCAGCTTCCTATAAACCATCGGTGCTTGCTAATGAAGATCGCATTGTGGTTGCACATGCGCTGCATGCCTCAAGTGAAACCCGAGTCATGGCTACAATGCTTGAACAAAGCAAACGCACTACAGGGCAGCATGCAGCAGAACTGCTGCTCGATGCAGGGTATTTCGATAATACGGTTATCCAATGTACTTTGGATCGAGAGATCAGCTTATTATGCTCGCCAGATAAGTCCTCCGAAGAAGTTAAAGGGGAGAAAAAGTTTCGTAAGGGACAATTTCAATATGATGCTATCCAGGATACCTATCGTTGCCCCGCAGGCCAGGATTTGCATGTGATAACACAAACCAAGCCGACAGCACTAACGCGGGCACGCCGCATTTATGCAATTACCTCATGCGAGGGTTGTGCTTTACGCACGCGCTGCACGAAATCAGCAGTAGGACGGCGCATTGAACGCTACCCTGAAGATGAAGCACGAGATGCACTCAGAATAGTGATGCAGCATCCGCAAGCGCGCCGTATCCTTAGCCAGCGTAAAGTTATGGTCGAGCCGGTATTTAGTGCTTTGCGTAGGTGTGGTCTAGACCGCTTTCGCCGACAAGGGTTACAAGCAGTTAAACGCGAATTTGCGCTGCATATCCTCGCCTACAATCTATCCAAAGCAGTTGCCTTGCTATGGGGAAGGCTATTGCTTGCAACCATTTATTGTTTTTTAGATAACTTACGCCGCACACAAGTTTGCTATTAATACGCCAACACGATCTTACTTTTTATGTCGTACTAATTCGTTTGCGCTCTAAAATGAATGGTGAACTTGGCTTTTGCGACACCCTCTACGCACGATTACACAGAAATTACACAAATTTTTTAGTTGGTTCATCTTGATATTCATACGTTATTTGCGCACACTATTTGGCTAAATGGCTAAAATCAGACATTACTATCTAGCTGCTACATAAAACGGTCAAGAATGAACGGTTATGTTAAATCGAACAGTGATGCCGTAGCGCAAAAACCTTCGAGGACCTTGCGCTACGCCTTGTTAATACCCGACTCTCGATTATATTCTCACTCTTCTTCCTCAGAAAAATCCGCCGACTCTGACTCACTTTCCAACAAAGAGTCTTCATCAAGAATATAGCTTTCATCCGAATCAGAGACATGCCCCTGTACAATATTACGCTCGATTGCATTATCAATCAAAGCGAATGAATCCGGAATCGGTACTACATCATCCAGGCTCGATTTGCTTTGCGGCGGATTCGGATTATTTGAGCTAAACGTCCGGTTTGTATCCGATTCATTAGTCATTTCTCCAGAAGATCCAGCCGTATTTATTGAAATTGATTCTTGAAAATGGATGAGATCAGGATTGTTTCTTACTGCTTTAAAAGCATCAATCACAATATTCATTTTTTCTGGTGATGCAAGCTCTATGTGATTTAAACCACTTTTTGTATGAAAATATAGTTTATTGCCTTGAACATACAGGAACATCATCTGCTTCCCACTCCGTGGGAATAAGAATTTAGCATAAAGAGTTTGTATTTGTTCAGATACCAAGCTTGCAAATATAAGATAAATTTGGTCAATATGCAGATCTAAAATTCCAACTGCAGTGTCCCTGACGCTCTTGTCTCTATCTTTCAACCCGGTAATCAAAGCCTGGATTGCCTTAGCAGGCAGTGATTGCTGCTCTTTTAAAGCCTTTGCGGCCACATCCCTTACATTCTTATCTTGATTTTTTAAAGCATCGATTAAGACCAGCACGGCGTTGTCGGACAACGTGCTCTTGCCTCCTAACGCACAGGCTGCCGCAGACCTGACATACGAATCTTGATCCTGTAAAGCGTCGTTCAAGGCCAGCACGGCGGCGGCGGACAGCACACTCTGGCCTCTTAACGCATGGGCTGCCATAGACCTGACATACGAATCTTGATCCTGTAAAGCACCGATCAAGGCCAGTATAGCGGCTTCGGACAACGTGCTCTGGCCTCCTAATGCACGGGCTGCCGCAGACCTGACATCCTTATCCTGATCCTGTAAAGCACCGATCAAGGCCAGTATAGCGGCTTCGGACAACGTGCTCCGGCCTCCTATCGCACGGGCTGCCGCACCCCTGACATCCTTAACTTTATTCTGTAAAGCACCGATCAAGGCCAGCGCGGCGTCGTCGGACAACGTACTCTGGCTTCTTAACGCACTGGCTGCCGCAGACCTGACACCATTATCTTGATCCCGTATAACAACACCGATCAAGGCCTGCATAGCGGCTCCGGACAACGTACTCCGATTTCCTAACGAACCGGCTGCCGCAGACCTGACATCCTTATCTTGATCCTGTAAAGTACCGATCAAGGCCCGCATAGCGGCTTCCGATAACGTGCTCCGGCCTCCTAATGCCCAGGCTGCCGCAGACCTGATATCCTTATTTTGATCCTGTACAGCACCGATTAAGGCCTGAACGGCGGCGGCGGACAACGCACGCAGGCCTCTTAACGCATGGACTGCCGCAGATCTGACATTCGAATTTTGATCCTGTACAACACCGATCAAGGCCAACATAGTGGCTTCGGACAACGTACTCTGACTTCCTAACGCACTGGCTGCCGCAGACATGACACCCTTATCTTGATCCTGTAAAGCACCGATCAAGGCCAGTATAGCGGCTTCGGACAACGTGCTCTGGCCTCCTAATGCACGGACTGCCGCATCCCTGACATCCTTATCCTGATCCTGTAAAGCACCGATCAAGGCCAGTATAGCGGCTTCGGACAACGTGCTCCGGCCTCCTAACGCACGGGCTGCCGCACCCCTGACATCCTTATCTTGAGACTTTAAAGCACCGGTCAAGGCCTGCACAGCGGCTTCGGACAACGTACGGCTTCCTAACATCCAGGCTGCCGCAGACCTGACAACCTTATCCTGATTCTGTAAAGCACCGATCAAGGCCAGCACGGCGGCTTCGGACAACGTATTCTGGCCTCCTAACGCACTGGCTGCCGCATCCCTGACATCCTTATCTTGATCCTGTAAAGCACCTATCAAAGCCCGCACGGCAGCTTCGGATAACGTACTCTGGCCTCTTAACACACGGGCTGCCGCATCCCTGACATCCTTATCTTGATCCTGTAAAGCACCTATCAAAGCCCGCACGGCAGCTTCGGATAACGTACTCTGGCCTCTTAACACACGGGCTGCCGCATCCCTGACATCCTTATCTTGATCCTGTAAAGCACCTATCAAGGCGAGTATAGCGACTTCGGACAACGTGCTCTGGCCTCCTAATGCACGGGCTGCCGCATCCCTGACATCCTTATCCTGATCCTGTAAAGCACCGATCAAGGCCAGTATAGCGGCTTCGGACAACGTGCTCCGGCCTCCCAACGCATAGGCTGCCGCATCCCTGACATCCTTATCTTGATCCTGTAAAGCGCTGCTCAAAGCCAGCACGGCGACTTCGGACAACGTACTCAGGCCTCCTAACGCACGGGCTGCCGCAGACCTAACATACGAATCTTGATCCTGTAAAGCGTTGCTCAAGGCCCGCAAGGCGGCATCGGATAACGTACTCTGGCTTCCTAACGCACGGGCTGCCGCAGACCTGACATGCTTATCTTGATCCTGACAAGCACCGATCAAGGTCTGGAGTATATTAGTAGTGGACAGCGTTTTCTGCTCGTCTAATATTCTGGCGGCCGTTTTTCTGGCATCTCCGCTTCTATCCTTTAATGCAATTTCGAGCAGAGCATGGATTGCGTTAGCAGATAAATTTGGACGTGCTCTCAAGATTTTAATAATCTCATCCTTATCCTTATCGGAGTTCAGAGTTGTAATAAGTAGATGTTCTGGGAAAAGCCTGTGGCGACCTAATTGACTTTGACCAACTAGTTGTATTTCAAGATCAAAATGCTGTTTTAGCCTTGTTTCCAGCTTTTCAACTATTTCAGGTTTTTCCTTCAACTCAGGACGCGCCTCATTCAGGCATCCCATCATCACTTGCTGATGACGAATGCCGATCAGATCAAGCGGCTCTTTTTCTAATCTATCAAAAAAATACTGCAGTACATCGCCCTTCAACAACCCCGCCACCATCCACCACATAATTTCATAACGCGGATTATATTTGTGTATAGCGATAAATATTTCTAGTTGCGCTTGGCTGAACATTAACCCTAAATTGGTATAAGCAGATTTTGCTAGACCAGAATTTGTATTAATCTCTGCATAAGCCTGTAGATGTCGCACCAAGTATTTAGCCGCAAAAAATTCCTGAAACGTTAAATGCAGGAAATGATAGTATCGATCGGCCTCGAGCCGCTCAGCATCGAATGTATGTAAAAAAGAGGTCTTTTTAAGATTAATCGTAAAATCATCAGGTAACGTTGGTTTTAAAGACGGTTGATTTTCAAGTTCTGTCTGGTATTGGTCTAACTCCTCCGAACTAAATTCAATTTTCCCTGTCTCTAGTCCCTTAAAAGCTAGATAGCCTAAATAATAGATTTCAGAAGCCATCACTTTTTCTACTCTAGCTTTTGGCAAAGACCGGAGGGTAGAAGACATAAACGGTTTATCTTTTGGCCCCTTTTCTAAACGTTCCCCATCTTTCCACCATAATTTACTGACCATAGCCTCATATAAACTCGCCATGGTTACTGACGATAGTTCATTGGGGAGTTTATCCCAGCTATAACATAACGCATCCAACTGAATTGGGATATTCACCAATCCCTGAATCATTGGGGTACAGTGAATAAATCGCTCAATGGCCGCTTGGTTTGATTCAGGCGCAAATTTTTTAATGTATGCTTGCACATTGTCCGGGCTAAAACCGACCGTTTCTAACTCTAAGTCTAAGTGACTGAATAGAGAGGCATTGACCCCGGCAGGCCGCGACGTGATCACCACATGCGTTTGAGTGAGCAATTCTTTTAGAAATCTGCTCAAAGAATGGCTTTCATGCAATTCATCGACGACTTCATCCAAGCCATCTAAGATAAACAGTGTTTTGTCCTGATGCGTGTAAAAGACCTTTGATAACGCCTGCGCTTGGCTGCTTTCATAACCCGCAAAATACTGCGTGCAGAGCAAGTCTTCTACACGTTTAGGCGCATGCGTCTTGAGTTGTCGTAAGGGTACCCATAACACACTCTCAAATCGATCCTGCCAAAATCCATTCTCATGATATTCATAGACCAATTTTTTGCATAACGTGGTCTTGCCTATCCCAGCTCGTCCCTGAATTAAAATCCGTTTAGGAACCCCTTCTGATCCGTCTAGTAATTTTTGAGAATCAAAAAGCTTCTCTAGCGCAATCATTTTGTTTGGATTGGTCGCCTCAAGCCGCTGCCGCTCACTGCTAGGCAGGCGCTCAAAAGTCGCTGCTTGCTTTTCCAGTTCTTTTTTGTCTTTTTCACGTTGTGCCTGACTTTCGACAATCGCCAGATTGATATAACAGTCTTCCAGTGAGGCGGTCTCACCCGATACGCGCTGAATCGACAGATTAGATAATTGGTAATGCTGATACAGTGCATTACGCAAGCGGTCTAACGAGACAGTATGAGGTTGCCTAGCCTCTGAAACCGGTGAGTAGTAATGCACGTTGACCGTATTATTCTTGCCCTGGACGGGCGCATTAATCGTGCCATGGCAGCTTTGTACGAGCGTCTCCACCCCAACATAATCGGTACCGGCTGAATCAGTTAATATCGGTGTAAAGGAGAAGGTTTGGGCTTCGGCTGAACTCTCCTGGAGGGCTTCGAGCTTTGCCTTTGGATAGCTGAATAAAGAAGCATCCACCCCGGCAAGTCGTTCAATGGCAACGGGGTGGGGTTTTTTATTTAAAGGCAGACTACTTGACCCACCCTCAACCGGTCGCTTTTTAGAAAAGCCAGCGTTATTGAGTCTATATCGCTCAGAAAGTTGCTGTCTCTTTTGTTCTAGCGTCTCTGCTTCGGTCCTGCGCCCCTGTTCATTTAACAATAGGCCATAATTCAAATAAATAGACTCAATTATTTTTCCCGACTGAGGGTCAAGAGACAATTTTTCTGCTTCTTCTTCAAAAAGCTTTTGAGCCGCCTGATAAAGCTTTTCTGCTTCGTCAACCTGACCGCTTTTTTTATACCCATCCGCCACAGCTATATATTGTTCGGCTTGCTGAAGCATCTGCTGCGGAGTTTGCACAGGAAGCTGTCCCGGGGCAACAGGACGGGATCTCGACAACATGCCATTGATAGGTGTAAGCATCGTTTTCCTTGTACCGGTATTTTCTCAAGCCCGTTGAGTTCAATGAACGAACAGTGTAGAAAAGCCGAATTTTTTTAAGATTTTTAACAATAGTGAAGTCTGAAAATAAGAGAGTACGCGCATATTTTGTACACTACGCTCAAAGACCGCATCGTCTTCATCAACAATTTTTCCGAATTGTAACGATGGGCAAATGATTTTTGCAAAAAATCATGGCGTAGGGGTGGACGACCAGGTGTGTGGGACGCATACATTCACTTTTTTTGTCCTTGATTTCCGCGCCAGTCCCCGGTCAAAATCCTTTTTCCGGGCGTCGCCAAGTCTGATAATTCGTACACTCAAGCGTTGATCCCACAGCACCCGTCATTCGGTTTTTTAAGCGGTTTGGGCGCGTTACCGGGGGTAGTGACCACATAAGTGCAGAAAGTGCCATTTGACTGGACCTCTTTAATCAATAAGCTCTTGATGCTGAGTAAAAACCCCATCGAAATTCAAAAATAAGTCTATTGATCGGGTTTCGAGTCGTGAGGAGAAAATCTCAATTGGCCTGCTCATAGAAGGATACTCGATGAAAGGCTTATGAATAAAGGGCAGACTTACAGATGGCACTTTCTGCGCCTATGTGGTCACTATCCCGTTTTTGCCGAATTCTGCGTCTGTCCCAACTTCACTCTGCCGATTTGCGCTGCTTGATCCATTGGAATGCGATATATTGTCTTCAGATTGCAGCTTGCCTGCTTTAGCCAAGATAGCTCGCGCATTCGCCGCAGTATCGGTATGTGGTGGTAAGAGTAATGACTTTAACCGTTCTTCCAATTCTGTTACTTCTTTAACCCGATCAGCTAAAAAAATAAGCATATTTTTATTTATTGGCCACTTACCAAGTATCAGGTTGTCCTCTGTATTTTTGCCCTGGCTCCCAGAGTTTGATCTTAACTCGAGATCTGGCTCCCATAGAACCCGAGTTAAAAAATAGTCTCGTAAGGATTGATTGATAAACTTATATCCTCCCCCATCATAGATTAATGGCGCAGTTGAAAACAGCAACCAGTCCGCGTGTTTGCTTGCCGGCTCCCCCGCTTTTATTGGATAAGCTGTTTCTCCGTTCCCATTGGTTTTATACATTTCTAATGCAAGATATTTGTTAACCCGTATGGCGTTCATTTTAAAATTATCACGAGTAAGATTATCTGGGTTAGACTCCATTAAAGAATGGTAGACATGGTTATTCCATCTGTCTATAAGCTTGTCATATAATTTTACAGCAGTTTCCACCTTCGGGCAGGCGTCCAATGCCGCCTCCAATAAAAGAGGGTTCTCTAATAGCTTTCTTAGATCAGGTGTAAGTTGAAATTTCTCTTTATATTTCTCAACCGTCCATTTCGATGTATTCTGCGATGTATGCTGATCTATATATTTTTGGGTATATGTTTTAATATCACTCTCTGAAAATGGTTTTAATTCATACTCCTGGAGCACTCCGGGTTTTTCATATGGATGAAATATTATTCGATAATTTTCTTTATTTTGATTTAAAGGGGGGCGACTAGTGATAATAATTTTGGATGCGGTCCAACTGGCGAGTGTGCCATCAGCATAGATTGACCTTTGGGGATTCACAACTCTATCATAGCTATCTAAAATGAAAATAAGGCGCTTAGCTTTCCAAGCTTCGAGATGACGCTCTTGAAAGTTCTTACCTTTAAGGTATTTTCCAATTAAATTATCATGAGGCTTTTCTCGGGAAGGTAGGGAAATGCAGAGAGGAAGCCAAGGATCACTCGCGGTTGGGTCGTCGTACCTGTGCCATAGATGGTGGGCAAGACGCTGATTAAAAACCGATTTTCCAGAACCTGCTACACCTAACAATAGCAGTACTTTTTTGCTTTCTAAGCTGAGAAAATCATCGATGGCATGGATAAGCAAAGAGTTACCGTCGATGGTGTGTTCTACATATCTCTGGTCGAGCATTGTTCTGGCTTCATCTGTAAGAATTCCCTCTCGCAGACAGTTGGTACTTGGTGCTAACTGTAAGGATGACTGTGCAGCCAATAGCAGGCAATTACCTGGGGGCTGCTGCCAAATAGGATCCCAAATGGGCACCTTATTATAGTTAACTGTCGGAGTCGGAAGCTGGGGATTTTTACGTTGAATTTGGGTTTGGATATAGGCACTTAGTCTGGACTGATTTTCTAGCCATTTTAGAGCGTTTGACACACTCTGTGCTACACCCTTAGACTTACCCCATAAATTATTATTGCAGACCAAATCAATTAAAAAATCGATAGCTTTTTCCGCAATTTCAGTTTCCTGGACGGTGGTGGCAAGTCTTTCTAAGCGCTGACAAAAACTCTGTAAGAAAGTTTTCTCCTTACAAAAATTGTTTTTCCGAACAAAATATTCAAGCTGATCTAACTGGTTTTTCTCAAGTAAGAGATCTATAGTTTTTAACGCCATATACCACTTCTTATCGCTGAGAAGTCGCATATTATTGAATAATTTTATTATGCTATGGCGCTCCCTTTCATATAAACGGTCAAAAGCTGACAGAAATTTATCTGGATCCATGGAGATAACTCCAGCCCATACGAGAACAGCGCTTCCACCTATGTTATAAATGTGGCGCCATATTCGCCCCAAATTAGTTTCATCATTGGGAATATGCATAAGTGCTTGATACGCATAACGGGCTTGATGGGCCAGATCTGTATCCTTGTGTTTCCTAAATCCGTACAGAATTTTCCTGAGAGGGTCTTGCAATTCCTTGAGACTAATTTCGATGCCTTTCCCTTTTTCTATACTGCTCTGAAGCAACGCATCTAGTAGATGTGAGGTAGTTTGCAGCAAACCCAGGAGATACTCCGTCTGCCCCGAGTCGCAGCTGGCTTTTAGACAATCTCTTAAAATCCCCAATAGTTGTTTTATAGTGGCGGGTTCGGCCGCTTTTGGGCTGTTTCGAATCATCGCTACTAAGCCTGCTGCCACTGCTGGCTCTGTGAGAGAATTAGGAGTGGCTAAAATTTTCACGGTTTCAGAGATTAAACTTAAAGCGATATCAGAGATCTTTGATAACGGTACGATTTCTCGTATGATCTCTATAGATTTATCGGGTTCTCCTGGGAAAATTTTAATTATTTCCTTTGCAAAGTTACGTAAATCGCTTCTTTGCTTTTTAGAGAGATTTTTTTGTAAGCAATCAACCAAATGCTCAGTATCAATCATATTGGCTGGCTCCCAGCCAATATTAACCATATTAAATTCTCTATTCGGTCTAGGGTCAGGGTTTCGTGTAAAGATGCTTGGTAACCACGTTAACTTTTCGGCCACTGCTCGCTTACCTGCCAAGCATCCTTCTAAACCTGTGCGTATGCCGAACTCGTAATATTTTTGTGCTCTTTTGTAGTTCAAATTTGCCTTTTCAAATAAAGCAAACTCACATGAAATATCTCCAAGCTTCACATAAGATACGGCAAGATCATATTTTAGAGAGTTGGAAATAGGATTATTTTCAACTTGATCAAAAAATGCCTGTGCTTGATTGAGGTGGCGCCTTGCTTGTTCGAGGCTGTTTGCTTGGACGGGGTGCTTTTGCGCTTCTTCGTAGCGTTCGAAAGCGCTCCCTAAGGCTCTTTTGCCTTCATTTAAAGGATCGCTCTGACTGCTTTGACCAATATAGTTTTGACTTGCCCCTATTGGATTGACATTACTCATGGATTTTCCTTTGGTTATCGCTGCAATATCAAAGCACCTAGCTACTAGATTGCTGATGCTTTAACCACCCGCGTTTGCTTGTACACTAATGGGCAATAGCGTCTTTACTGTGCAATCATCATGTTAAGTTTATGCATAATCTTGGCGAGAAACCTTGCGAAAACTGGCTGCGTCGTTCTGCTGCTCTTTCTCTTTGATAGCTTTCTGCATGAGCAAACGTGTATTCACCTCGCTTAACCCCTTTGCCTTTTTGACAGATATATCAACAGCCGATAGCACAGTTTGATGCGAGGCCCAACATAAAATAACCTGGAAGTCAGCGTTTTCAGAGTCGGGTTTCACTACTTTCCAAAGGCGAATCGTTTTATCTTCTCCACCGGTTAGAAAACAGTCTTCTTTCTGCCAAACAATGGATGAGACGCTGCCATAAAAACCTCGAATCACGGCCAGACATTTCTTCGATGCAATAGACCATAACCTTACTGTCATGTCAGCACTACCCGAAACTAGCCATTCGCCGTTTGGAGAAAACGCCATGCTGTAAACCGAATTAGTATGCCCTTTAAGCGTTTCGGGCTCAGACGTGGATATATTGGTTTTGACATCCCATAATTTAATAGTTTCGTCGTAACTGGCCGAGGCTAACCACCGGCCTGTTGGCGAAAAGGCGATACTATAAATTTGATCACTATGACCTTTAAGGGTATGCTGAATCTCGGGCTTATTGGCGAGTGAATATAAGTGAATAGTTCCATCTTCATTGACAGAGGCCAACTGTGTATTGTCTGGCGAAAATGCGGCATAAACCGAATCAATATATCCTTTAAGTTTGGCGGTATTGGCTTCGAGCGACCATAGCTCCAGAGTTTCGTCCTCGCCAGCTACAGTTAGCCATTTGCTATCCGGTGAAAATGCTATGCTACAAATTGTCGAATCAATGAGCGTTTTTAATGTAGATGAACGTTTAAATAGAAGAGTTTCAATTGACCACAGTTTGATTCTTTCATGATTAGCTAGGGCTAACTCGTTATCCGGCGAAAATCCGACAGTTTCTTGTCCCCGAAACGTACGCGATAATGTATGCGTTTGCGCGTCCCACAGGTTGACTGTTTTATCAGCCCCACTTGAAGCAAACCATTTACCATTCGGAGAAAATGCTAAGCTCTTAATGCAATCGGTATGCCCTTCCAACACCGGGGGAGGCGTCTGTTTAACTTTCCTTAGTCTGACAGTTTTATCAGTACTGCTTGAGGCTATCCACTTGCCGTCCGGAGAAAATGCTACGCCTTCAACTGAATCGCTATGGCCTTCAAAGATATGCTGGAGTGCGCCTGATTTGACCACCCACAATTTGACAGTCTTATCGATGCTCGCCGATGCGAGTAATTCGGAGTTTTGTGAGAATGCTATATCCTTCACCGAATAGTTATGGGCTTCGAGAGTATGCTGGGGTTTTGGATCGGCACCGAGTTTCCACAGCTTAATGGTCTTGTCAGCACTGGCTGATGCTAGCCAATTTTTATCTGGTGAAAACGCAACACTATTAACCCAGCTAGTATGCCCTTCGAGGGAGTGCTCGAGCGTCCCCTTTTTAACATTCCAAAGTTTGACAATACTGTCGTTACTCCCCGATGCTAACCACTCGTCATCTGTTGAAAATGCGATACTCAAGACCCTATCAGTATGTCCTTTAAGCGTGTGAACGAATATGGGCATATCATTGAGATCCCATAGTTTAATAGTTTCATTATCACTTGAGGCGAGCAGATTGCCTTTTTGCGAAAATGCGATACTTAGAACATTATGTTCGTGTTCTTTAAGCGTGTGCTGGAGAGCGGGTGTGTCCTTGTCAATAGACCATAGCTGGATGGTTCCGTCATGCTTGCCGCAAGCAAGCCACTTATTGTTTGGCGAAAAAGCTATGCTATGAACTGCGCCGGTATCTCCTTTAAGGATATAGGGTTCTAAGGTTGTGGCTTGACGATACAGTTTCATACCCGTATTCGTTGCGACGGCTAACCAGAGGCCGTTAGGCGAATAGCGGCAAACAGAAGCTTCGGCTTTCAATGCTAGGGCGGGCATTTCTCCAAACTCAACACCTGCCAGCGTTGCTCCTTCGAAGTTAGCCCCTCGCAACCACGCACCTTGAAAATTGGCTTGACTTAAATCAGCATTTTCGAATTGGGTGTGATCAAATATTCCATAACTTAAATCTGCTCCTGGTACCCGAATACCACTGAAATCCTCGCCAGTCAAAGGCACTTTGGCTTTAACCAAGGTGGTGAGTGCGTTGGCTGCCGTAATTTGGAAGTGATCATCCATTTTCGAGCGCTTAACCAGAGCTAAGAGAAAATCTTTAAAATCAGAGTTTAGCTGGGCTTGCTTGGCCAGAGGTTGGAGGAGCTCTGGATCTTTTATTAAGTGCTGGCTAAGAGAAGGGAGTGTGCTAGAGTCGGTTTCACTTAACAGTTTCTGCACGTTTTTATCTATATCAGTTAGGTTAAAAAGAGATAGTGTCATATCATTGCCGGTTTCAGTTCTCGAACCATATGTTGTTATGCTCTTGTTATTGTTGCCCGATATCGCGCTGCTAGCCACGCCACTTGCGGGTTGAAACACAAATCTCCTCCCTTTTGCCAGAGAACCCGGGTAGAGCACAGTTGCCGGATCTAGAGCGGGCTGCAGGCTTGCTGCTAACAACTGCGCATCCCAGCGCGTTGGGCTGTAATGCACGGTGCGGATGTTATGCGAGCCCTCTATTATTATATTCGCCAAGCCCTCTGCTCTTTGCATGAGAACTTTCCCCCTTTTTTCTGACGGCAACTGTGTGCGCTGTCTCTGCTCAAGCTCAAACAGCATGGGTATTTTGTACTTCATCTCTTCGAGCTGCTGCGATATCTGCTGGACTTTGTCGTTCGAAGCAAAGAGAGTAGTCGCGACATCGTCTAAACCAAAATACCTGTTTCCCCCAGCCGTCGCCTGAACTTGCATCGCCCTATATGTCGCAAGCGCCCCCTTGATTTCACCGATTTCCTCCAAGCTCTTTAAATAAGCATCTTTCTGTTCTTTAAGATCTGTCGGTAAAGTCACTAATGGCGCTAACTCAGGAATGGGCCGTTGCGCCTGTTGCATTTCTAGGATGTACGACATTTGCTCCATCTGTTGCTCTAACATGCTTTGCGTTTGCTGCATCTGACGCTCTAATATGTCTTGCATCTGCTGCCTGAGCTCAGGCAGCGTCTCTAACATGAGGCTGATGCCTTCTAGCTGAACAGGTACCTGCTTGAGACGAATGGCCTCTCGCACCTCATCTAGCAATTGAGTTTTTGGCGGCTCCTGCCAGAGAGAAGACCAGACAGGAACGTAATCCTGGCCACCCTTTGGTAGAGGTTGCTTTAAGCGCTGTAAGGTGGCCTCTGCCATTTTTACAACGCGCTCGTGCCCGCCCCAGTGATCCTTGTGTTGCATAAGGCTTTCTAAAAATTGCTCCGCGCCTTCTTGCATTTCGGTACCCGGGTGCGTGCGGGCAATTTGTTCTAGACGATGACATAAACCTTGCAAGAATTTTTCGTCCTTACGATACCGAGAGTCGCGCGCGAGTTTCTCGAATGCCACCCACTGGTTTTCTTCAAGCAACAGATCAATAAACCGTAGCGCTCCATACCATCCATGCGGGCGGTTGAACTGCTCAACCCCTTCGCTAGCCGATTGGTACGCCGTCGTCAATGCCTCGACGGTAACTTTTGCTGCATCGCCGACTTGGCCTATCGCGAGCGCTACCTCGCGCACGCCGATAAACGCTTCTTCGAATCTACCCAGAGACTCCTCTAATTTATCCACATCAAGATTTTTAACCGCAGCGGCCAAGTTTAAAACACCCATCCCTACATTAAAGGTGTAACGTAATACGCTCCGCCAAACGGCTTCATCATTGGGAATATGCGCTAATGCCTGGCGCGCATAGCGTGCTTGCCAAGCCAGCGCCGGCTCAGAATGATCGATTAATCCATAGAACGTGGCGTAGAGCGGGGCTTGCACCTCCTCACGGTTGATACCTTTCACGCCCAAACACGTCATCACATCCAGCAACTGCGAAGTCGTTTGCAGCAAGGTCTGACACTGGACCTTATTGTCTTCTTTATGCACTTTATCCAAGCGCGCTCCAAGAACTTCAAGTGCGCCCACTAAATCCCCGGAGCGCACTTGGCTTAATAGCGCTTGTGGGCAGTGCCGGAGAATCACCGCCAGTCCTTGCGCCACCGATACATTCAGCGAGACTGACTGGTTCGCAGACAATGCATTCACCGTTTGGCTCATTAACTGCTGGTACAATTCAATATCCGCTATCGATGCGAGCGGCACAATTTCTCGTACCAATTCGAAGTAGTCTTGGGTTTCGGTGCGCGCAAACGCTTCCAATATGCTGCGGGCGAGTTGCTTAAACTGTTTTTCTTGTGCTTCAGAAAGATAGCCTTGTTGCAAACACCAAGCTAAATGCCTGGTGTCGACAAGCTGATCGAGATCAGTTACAGGGTCATAGATTTTGCCGAGTGCAGGCAGTGTCAAATTTTGATTTAGCTTAAAAAAGTTTGCGATGGGCTGAAATGTAGATGAGAACCGAGGCTTGATCGAACCTTGAGCTTCCTCCACTTTTAAGATAGATTGCCAAGGGGCCGGCGTATCTGGCAGTTTTAGTCTAGCTATTTTTTGATTCACCTCATCCGCACGCGAATTGTAGGGTTCAATAGTGGCCTTTTTATAGCTAGCGAGCGCTCGTTTGAATAAATTGTGAGCGCACACGATATCTTCCCTCATATAGAGCTGACCGCGCTCCTGATAAAGATCACCTCGCTCCACATAGACTGTGGTAATGGCTGTATTAATCGCTTGATCGGGTGAAGCAGCCTTTTTAAATTCGCTTTTCGCTCGATTGAACTGGCTGAGCGCGCAGTCAAACTCCTTATCCTTGCTATCTCCGTGCTCACGAGCGGTCTTGAGGTGTTCATGAGCGCTCTTTCGAAAAACTTCACCTCGTTGCAAAGCAGCCGCAGCATCTATTTTTCCCCACACCTTATTTCTCCTGTTAGTGGTAAATGGACTTGAAATTTATCCTTCCATTTCCTCCTCAGGTGGCGGCGATAATTCTTTAGATTGTTGCTTTACATCGCCTGGGATTGCTGAGGCGGGGGTCACTGCAGAAGTACTGCTCAAACCATATGTCGCGGTTATGTTAATATTTTCACCGGCTATGGCGCTGCTAAGCACGCCACCTGAGGCTTGAAACACTATTTTTCTCCCTTTTACAGCCGGCAGCTGGGAGAGCGTAGAAAGTGCAGTAGCCAAATTCTGAGAGTGGTGCCTTTGGCTTTCCGCTAATAACTGCCGATCCAAGGCCGTTGGATTGTAGTGCACATTGCTGGTGTGGCCCAAGCCCTCTACTGCACTGCCAGCCAAGCCACCTGCGAGTTGCATTATAATTTCCTCTCTTTCCTCATGCGCTATTTGCGGGGAAAATGATAAGGAAGATAATTTCTGCTCTATTTCTTCGTGCGGGCAATACGGCCGGGCTTTCTCATAACTAGCGCGCGCCTCTTCTCTCCTGCGGAGACTGCGTAAAATATCTCTGCTTTCAAAGTACGCTCGCACAAGACCCGCTTCAATATCTCGTCTTTCATTATAAGAGAGAGCTTTGTTCTGACGGAGCGCATCGCTGAAGTTTTCTTGTGCTAAGTTAAATGAATCGAGTGCGCCTTCTGGACTTTTCTGGCGCTGCTCCTCAGCACGCCTTAAAGCAGATTGGCCTTGTTCTAAAAGACTTAAACACGATACCACAGTGGTTTGGGTTGACGCCGAAGCGGCTATGCTTGACAGGTTGTTCATATAAACCCCATGAATCGGATACCGAAACGTAAACAATCCGCGCTTCGAAAATCCTCTAACACGTTATTAACTTATAGCCCCCCCCCTTTACATTCTGCTGCACTCTTAAAATAAGCTACTTACGACTCACTTCAGTTACGCTCAGCTTTTTTGAAAGAGCGCTTCATAATTAACATAGAAAGGAATTTTTTAAAAAGCAAGTAACGTTTTCACTCCCCAGGGCGATCGCGCTATGTGCGCTGCAGGCCAAAAAGCAGCATTTCCCGATACTCAGGATTGGTCAAAGCGCGCATTTTACGCCGCCTCATGCTGAGAGCAGAGGGATCTTGTCTTAGTAAATTGAGAGTTGTGCGCCGAATCATTGCCAAATTGGATGCGGCTTGCTTGTTGCGAGTCTGGTTGGCATCTTCCTTAAATCGGACATCGAGTATCCAATGCTGCTGATTTTCGATAGGCCAATGGGCTCGAATAACGTGACTGACCCGCTCTATATCTGCAAATGAACACAGGAAATAACGACGCTCACAGGTGCGCTTACTTGGATCTCTCGCTCGGCCTGCACCATTGCAATAGCCTTGAGCCCAGGCCAGATATTATAGGCTTTAAGCCATTCAATTTCGGTACTTAACGCTACCTGGCGAGTCTCAATGCTCGTGAAAAGGTCGGTACCGCTCGCTATATTGAGACTCTAGACCAAGTCACGACCAATGAAATTGTTTCGCATGTTTTGAGTATTATTGATCCAGAGATAGACTGACATTTATCAAATAATTTTTCTCTGCAAATAATTTGCGCAGCTGCTACCCGACCTAAAATACGACATTACAACTTTGGTGCGACCTGAAAAGTCGTTTGAATTTCTGTCTTACAGGAGAAATATAACCAGATAAGACCGATTGCTCCATCAATCGTTCCCTAGTCGGACATGCGGGGCTGGCAACGGTCCGGTGTGAAGCTCCGATGACAATGTAACCGCCGAGTAATCGGTAAGCCGAGCCGCGAGGCAAAGCCGAATCTGCTAGCACTAAAGCGGAGAGGGGCTAGGGATGTGCGAATACGATCAACACACGTGAATCTCTGTAATTGTCGTTAAAATGAACAGGCCAAAGGTGCTGGGCCTGAACCAAAATGGTACGCGGTTAGGTTTGGTCGCTCAAAGTTCGGCCAACATGGACAAACAACCGCCGGCAAAGAAGAGGGATCCGACTCGCACTGAAATTCAAGCGGAACAGGATAAGCCCGTAACGCTGCCAGAAATGGTAGGCAAACCGCGAGGAATGCTGTTGGCGCTGCGGGTACAGGAAGGAGCAAAAAGCGAAGGCCGCCTTGTAATGAGGGGGATAAAGAGTGAAACATTCTCTGGCGCGAAAGCGAGCAGACTTGCTCTTGGTCAGAGTGGGCAAGAAATCTTGGCAAACCGTTATACGCGGGAAAGCAGATGAGGCAGACCGTTTAGGTTTGTTGTGCGCTTGCGCGCCCAGGTGAATTAAGAAACCAGGTCAACTGGTTCGATTTTACCAGAAGGGCGAAATGGCTCCAGGCGTATATTGCTCAGGCAGCCAGTTTGTTAGACTGCCCGGTGCCTTAGCCAGCGCTGGACTCTTGGCTTGAGCCGTGTGCGAGGTGACTCGCCTGCACGGTTCTTAGGAGAGGGAGGGTTAGTAATAGCCCTTCCTTATCCGACGTGCGACCTGCAAGTCGTTCGAATTTCTGTTTTACAGGAGAAATATAACCGGATAAAACCGATTGCTCCATCAATCGTTCCCTAGTCGGACATGCGGGGCTGGCAACGGCCCGGTATGAAGCTCCGATGACAATGTAACCACCGAATAATCGGTAAGCCGAGCCGTGAGGCAAAGCTGAATCTGCTAGCACTAAAGCGGAGAGGGGCTAGGGATGTGCGAATACGACCAACACACGTGAATCTCTGCAATTGTCGTTAAAATGAACAGGCCAAAAGTGCTGGGCCTGAACCAAAATGGTATGCGGTTAGGTTTGGTCGCTCAAAGTTCGGCCAACATGGACAAACAACCGCCGGCAAAGAGGAGAGGTCCGACTCGCACTGAAATTCAAATGGAACAGGGTAAGCCCATAACGTTGCCTTAAAGGCAGGCAGACCGCGAGGAATGTTGTTGACGTTGTGGGTAAAGGAGGGTGCAAAAAGCGAATGCCACCCTGTAATGGGGTGGATAGAGAGTGAAACATTCTCTTGCGCGAAAGCGAGCAGACTTGCACTTGGTCAAGATGGGCAAGAGATCATGGCAAACCGTTACACGCAGGAACGTCAGATGAGGCAGACCGTAAAGGTCTGTTGTGCACCTGCGCACCCGGATAATTTGTGGAACCAGACCAACTGGCCTCGTATCATAAAACAGGTGAAACGGCTCCAGGAGCGTATTGCTCAGGCAGTTTTAGCAGGACAATGGGGCAAAGCTCGTGCTTTGCAACACCTGCTAACACGCTCATACAGCGGCAAAATGCTTGCCGTCAAACGCGTGACGGAAAATCGTGGTAAACGTACGCCAGGAGTGGACCGACAACTTTGGACCACTCCGGCTGCCAAATGGAAAGGAATGCTGTCACTGAGGCACCACGGATACCGTGCTCTACCTCTACGGCGCGTTTATATTTTAAAAAGCAACGGCAAACAGCGTCCGTTAGGCATACCCAGTATGCGATGTAGAGCGATGCAAGTTTTGTGGAAGCTCGCTCTCGAGCCCATTGCGGAATGCACAGCGGATCCGAACTCCTATGGATTTCGGCCTAAGCGTGGAACAGCTGACGCCATAGAACAGTGCTTTAACTGTCTTGCCCGTAAAAATGCAGCACAGTGGGTACTGGAGGGAGATATTAAAGGCTGTTTCGACAATTTTAGTTCGGAGTGGCTTCTTAATCATATCCCGATGGAAAAACGCATCCTACAACAGTGGCTACATGCCGGCTTTATCGATAAAGGAACCCTCTACGCGACCAAGGCTGGAACGCCACAGGGTGGTCCAATTTCACCCGTGATCGCCACGATGGCTTTGGATGGACTAGAAGCTGCTGTCTTCGCAAGCGTGGGGCCTCATCGTTCCATGCATCAAAAGCTTAAAATCCATGTTATCCGCTACGCGGATGACTGGGTGGTTACCTCAAGCTCCAAAGAGGTTCTGGAGCAACTGGTTCTCCCTGCAGTCAAACAATTCATGGCTGCTCGGGGATTAGAACTCTCTAACGAGAAGACGAAGATCACTCATATCGCCAAAGGGTTTGATTTCCTTGGGCAAAATGTACGCAAGTACAACGGCAAGCTGCTTATTAAGCCGGCCAAGAAGAGCATTAAAGCCCTTCTAGATAAAGTCCGGGAAATCATTAAACGAAGCGCCAGTGCGACCCAAACTCAACTGATACATAAACTCAACCCCATTATTCGAGGTTGGGCGCAGTATCACCGGCATGTGGTCGCCAAAGCCATCTTCGCCTTGATCGATAACGCTATTTGGCAGTGCCTTCGGAAATGGGCGAAGCGAAGACACCCATCCAAAGGAGCACACTGGATTAAGAAAAAATACTTCCACCGAGTAGAAGGGCGCAATGGAGTATTCGCTGCGCAAGAGCGCTGCAACGGGGAAACTCGTATCACAACGCTCTTTAACGCAGTCTCAGTACCCATCGTCAGACATATCAAAATACGTAAACTGGCGAACCCTTTTGATCCTCAGTGGAGAAACTACTTTATCCAACGTTACTATGCCACCAAGCCTCCGTACTGCCCGGTGCATTAAACAGCGCTGAATTCTTGGCTTGAGCTGTATGCGGGGCGACTCGCACGTACAGTTCTTGGGGGACGGCGGCGCAGTAATGCGCTGCTGTTACCCGACCCCTTACATCAAAGCTATTTTGAATGTAAATTATGTTAAATCATCGAAGAAAAGGCACAGGGGATGCCTATACCTATTTGGGCTACTCGACCAACTACCCGTAAAAATGCACCTTTTCAAGCCGAGGCAAATTTTTGTAGGGGAAGTGTAGCGTACGATTTTTTTCTTTTCGTGAGGTACACCCTCGACGGCCTTCCGCTATGCCTTGTTAAACGGGCCCCTCTTCGAGCCGTGAGAGTATTCCTGCTTTTGCTTGAACGGCCTTAAAGGTCTGCTTAATCATTTGACTTTGTTCAGCACTCAGATCAATCGGTTGCCCAGGCCCCGTTGCTGTATAAAAGTGAAGTTGCTTGTCTTGAATATAAAGCGGCGCGATTTGTTCACAGCTACGTGGGAACAAGACCTGACGATACAGTACTTCCACCTGATCTCGATCCAGACGCGCAAGCAAAGTAAAAAGCTGATCCATATGGGAGCCTAAGACACTGGCGGCCGCAGACCTGACATCTTCATCATCCTCCTTCAAGGAAGGGATCAAGGCCTGGACCGCGTCGGCTGACAGCGTACGCTGGCGGCCTAAGGCACGGGCGGCTGCAGACCTAACATCCCCGTCTTCATCCTTCAAGGAGGAGGTCAAGGCCTGGACCGCATCGGCTGACAGCGTACGCTGGCCGCCTAAGGCATCGGCGGCTGCAGACCTGACATACCCGTCTTCATCCTTCAAGGAGGAGATCAAAACCTGGACCGCGTCGACTGACAGCGTACCCTGGCAGCCTAAGACACTGGCGGCCGTAAACCTGACATTTTCGTCGCCCTCCTTCACGGAAGAGATCAAGGCCTGGACCGCGTCGGATGACAGCGTACGCTGGCCGCCTAAGGCACGGACGGCCGCAGACCTGACATACCTGTTTTCATCCTTCAAGGAGGAGATCAAGGCCTGGACCGCGTCGGCTGACAGCGTACGCTGGCGGCCTAAGGCACAGGCGGCCGCAGACCTGACCTTCTCATTTTCATCCTGACAAGCGCCGATTAAGGTCTGCACAGCGGCTTCGGACAACGTGCTCTTGCCTCCTAACGCCCAGGCTGCCGCAGACCTGACAGACCCGTTTTCATCCTTCAAGGAGGAGATCAAGGCCTGGACCGCGTCCGATGACAGCGGACTCTGGTTGCCTAAAGCACCGGCGGCCTCAGACCTGACAGACCCGTTTTCATCCTTCAAGGAGGAGATCGAGATCTGGACCGCGTCGGATGACAGCGTACTCTGGTAGCCTAAGACACTGGCGGCCACAGACCTGACATCTTCGTCGTCCTCCTTCACGGAAGAGATCAAGGCCTGGACCGCGTCGGCTGACAGCGTACGCTGGATGCCTAAGGCACGGGCGGCCGCAGACCTGACATCTTCGTCGTCCTCCTTCACGGAAGAGATCAAGGCCTGGACCGCGTCGGATGACAGCGAACTCTGGCGGCCTAAGGCATGGGCGGCTGCAGACCTGACATACCCGTCTTCATCCTTCAAGGAAGAGATCAAGGCCTGGACCGCGTCGGCTGACAGCGTATCCTGGCGGCCTAAGGCATCGGCGGCTGCAGACCTGACAGACCTGTTTTCATCCTTTAAGGAGGAGATCAAGATCTGGACCGCGTCGGCTGACAGCGTACCCTGGCAGCCTAAGGCACGGGCGGTCTCAGACCTGACATACCAGTTTTCATCCTTCAAGGAGGAGATCAAGATCTGGACCGCGTCGGATGACAGCGAACTCTGGCAGTCTAAGGCACGGGCGGCCGCAGACCTGACATACCCGTCTTCATCCTTCAAGGAAGAGATCAAGGCCTGGACCGCGTCCGATGACAGCGTACTCTGGTGGCCTAAGACACTGGCGGCCTCAGACCTGACAGACCAGTTTTCATCCTTCAAGGAAGAGATCAAAACCTGGACTGCGTCGACTGACAGCGTACGCTGGCCGCCTAAGACACTGGCGGCCTCAGACCTGACAGACCAGTTTTCATCCTTCACGGAAGAGATCAAGGCCTGGACCGCGTCGGATGACAGCGAACTCTGGCCGCCTAAGGCACGGACGGCGTCAGACCTGACATACCCGTCTTCATCCTTCAAGGAAGAGATCAAGGCCTGGACCGCGTCGGCTGACAGCGTATCCTGGCCGCCTAAGGCATGGGCGGCTGCAGACCTGACAGACCCGTTTTCATCCTTCAAGGAGGAGATCAAAACCTGGACCGCGTCGACTGACAGCGTACGCTGGCGGCCTAAGACACTGGCGGCCTAAGACACTGGCGGTCTCAGACCTGACATACCAGTTTTCATCCTTCAAGGAGGAGATCAAGATCTGGACCGCGTCGGCTGACAGCGAACTCTGGCGGCCTAAGGCACGGGCGGCCGCAGACCTGACATCTTCGCCGTCATCCTTCAAGGAGGAGACCAAGGCCTGGACCGCGTCGGCTGACAGCGAACTCTGGCGGCCTAAGGCACGGGCGGCCGCAGACCTGACATCTTCGCCGTCCTCCTTCACGGAAGAGATCAAGGCCTGGACCGCGTCCGATAACAAAACGGGACGTGCTCCAAGGGTCGCCATCACCTTATTCTTTTTCTCTCCCTTCGTCTGACTCAGACTCTCAAGCAATAGATGTTCCGGAAAAATCCTCTGGCTACCTAGACGACTGTAATCGCTTTTTTCATTCTTCATCTCAAAATCCAGCCACTGCCTGAATTCCTTTTCTAATTGTGTCCTGGTGACGGCCTCCAATTGAGCCCGAGCTTCATTTAAACACCCCACCATCACCTGCTGATGCCGCATCCCGATCAAATCTCGCGGCGATTGCTCCAGTACATGAAAGAAATTTTCGAGCGCCGCGCCCTTGAGCAAACCCGCCACCATCCACCAAACGATCTCATACCGCGGATTGTATTTATACGTGGCGATAAACGCTTCCAACTCATTGCGCTGCGGTATAACGTCTAAATCCTTTTGCACAATGTAGGCTGGGACTTTTTCCACTTTTGTATACGCTTGTAGATGCCCTGCCAGAAACTTTGCTGCAAAGAACTCCTGAAACGTTAAGTGGAGGAAATGATACTGGCGCTCCGATTCAGGCCGATGCCCATCCGCTGTATGTAAATACGACGTTTTTTTCAGATTCGTCGTAAAATTCAGGGGCAATTTCCCCTCTGTCTGAGCTCTTCCATTTAATTCTTTCCTACGCTGACTGAGCTCTTCACGACTAAATTCAATTTTCTCCGTTTCCAAGCCTTTAAACGCTAAATAGCCTAAATAATCGATTTCGGCTGTCATTAATTCTGCCAGATCCTCTTCTGACAAGCCGTCAATCACATGAGTCTCTATCTCTTTTTTCTCTAAACGCACGCTGTCTTTGCGCCATAATTTATCCACCATCGCCTCGTACAACATCGACATCGTCACGTCTTGATTTTGCGGGAGCTGATCCCAGCTATAACATAGTGCATCCAGCTGAATCGGTATATTCACCAGTCCCTGAACCAACGGCGTACGATGGATGAATTGCCGAATCGCTGCCCGGTTCGATGCAGGCACAAATTTTTCAATATAGGCCTGTACATTGGCCGGACTAAAGCCGACCGTTTCCAACTCCAAATCTAGCTGACCCAACAGTTTGGCATCCACCCCGGCAGGTCGAGAGGTAATCACCACATGCTCCTGATTGAGCAAAGTCTGTAAAAAATCCTTTAAAGGCTTGCCTTCATTGAGTTCCCCGACGACTTCATCCAAGCCATCTAAGATAAACAGTGTTTTATCCTGATGCGTATAAAAAACCTTTGATAACGCCTGCGCTTGGCGGCTTTCATGGCCTACAAAATACTGATTGCAGAGCAAATCTTCTAAGCGTCTAGGGGAGTGCGTCTTGAGTTGCCGTAAAGGTATCCACAACACGCTCTCAAATCGATCCTGCCAAAGTCCATTATGATGATATTCATACACCAGCTTTTTGCATAACGTGGTTTTGCCTATCCCTGCTCGCCCTTGAATCAAAATCCGTTTGGGAATGCTTTCTGAACCATCTCGTAATTTTTGAGAATCAAACAGCCTCTCTAACGCAATCAACTTATTGGGATTCGTCGCCTCAAGCCGCTGCCGCTCACTGCTGGGCAGGCGTTCAAACGCCGAGGCTTGCTTTTCCAGCTCTTTCTTATCTTTTTCCCGTTGCGCCTGACTTTCGACAATCGCCAGATTGATATAACAGTCTTCCAGTGAGGCACTCTCACCCGATACGCGCTGAATCGACAGATTAGATAATTGGTAATGCTGATACAGTGCATTACGTAAGCTGTCTAACGAGACAGCTTGAAGTTGGCTAGCCTCTGAATTCGGTAAGTAGCAATGCACGTTGACCATGTTATGCTTCCCATGGACTGGAGCATTAATCGTACCTTGGCAGCTTTGTATGACAATCTCTCCTTCGGGACGACCCGCTTGAATAGAAGAGAGTAAAGAGTCCGGTGAAGGATTGGGCTGATCCGCGGCAGATGCTGAATAGTTTATTGGGACCGAAGGGTGTTGTATTAAGGAGGAGGCTGACTCGTTCTCTCTAGACAAAAAAGCAGCGTATTCAGCGCTTATATTAGCAAGCGCCATTTCTCTTACATGGCCAGGATTTTTTGCGAGTTCCGCTGTCGCGAGTTGTATCGCGGCATTATAGGATGCTTCAGCATTGACCCGGTCCCCTACGGCGAGATGCGCCTGGGCCGCCGCCACATGGTTTTGGGGGGTTATTACCGGTGCCGGCAACGTTGCTCGCAAACTTTGCCCCCAACCTGATATGTTCAAAATGCGGTCTCCTGTCCATCTAAATTTTTTATAGTTCAAAAAGCGGTTTCTAGGACGCATTCTCTAGAATGCGAAAAGATCCTCTTTTCGGCTCGCCTAATAAATAGACAGCCGCCTTCCATTTCTGGTCCTGTTAGGTCGCAATGCGTCTTTATCCTCTATCCTTTTCTAAAGCTTAGCTTCAATCAACGCTGATGGCTAGCTCAGCGCGATTCTATAAGAGCATTTTGAGCGGATCTTAAGAGTGAGCACTCTCCACAGCCACGACCGATTTTCGGGCCGCCCCCCGGTCAAAATCTTCTCTTTTTTCCACAGGTCAAGTCTGATAATTCGTATTATCCGACTTGCATTTGCTGTGCAAAAACCCGTTTTTTAAAGGATAGGTTGATTTTGGTAAAGGTAATTAACCCAGTGAAAGCGAAGCTGCAATTACAGAAAATTTCTGTAAAGAACACGGATCGCCAATTCGTCCGAAAAGGAACCATTCCGGTCATGCATATTCATGGATGTACGAAAGTCAGCTAAATATATTTCGGACGTAAGCTTTAATTCGTACGCCGCTTTCGGACTAATTCAAAGCCATGCTACGCGTTTTTGCTTACTGGCAAATAGTTTTTGGCAAGCCTATTTTAAGCGGCTCGATGTTGGTGTCAGCATTGCCGCGGTCGCGCGCAAATTCAAGACGATTCGACAAACAATTATGTGTGCAAGGAAATTTGCTTTTAATTCTCCTTTGCGACGGAAAGATTGATATCCTCATATCCGAGAATACCACGCGCGGTAGATCTAACAGTCGCGTCACTCGCCGCCATTCATCTACTCCAATAGCGTATTCATACACCGGCTCATTTCTTAATCACGCACGGGCGACCATTGGCGGGCAGTATGAACCAAGGCTAAAACCCACACCGTTTCCAGCTCGATCTCATACACCAGACGATAGCTCTCACGGGGGATCAACTCTCGTGTGCCGGGTATCTTCCCTGATCGCCCTAACATGGGATGGTCGGCTAGTCTGGCAGCCGCGTCGCTGAAAAGCTCATCCATCTGGACGGCCGCACGTGGATTGTCGGCTGCAATGTAATCCCAGACATCGGTACGGTCTTGCTGCGCCTCTGGCGTCCAGATAACCCTCACACTTGCCTTACAGCTTGGGCGCGTCTGGCGGCGAATTCGGCTTCAACCTCGTCATTTGACTTGCCTAAGCCAGCGCGCATCGACGCACGGCCAGCTTCAACCTTGCTGTGCAGGAATTCATTATATTCCCGCGCTTTGCGCTGTCGCTGAACAAATTCACGCATTAGCTCGCGCAACACCTGTGACGCCGGCCGGTGGGCGGCGGCCGCCTCGGCTATGAACTCAGCGCGCAGATCGGGTTCTAGCTTCATGGTGAAAACCGCTTCTTTAGACATAATTCGCTCTCCTACGTTTTGATACTAACGTAGTATATACATTTTAATTACCACTGGCATGACGGAATACAGCATCTGTTTATTCGGTCAAAACGATAGAGCAGAAACCAGATGAGTATAAATTGCAGCGCTCCTATTTTTTCAAAGTCGTCTCTTTACGCTCTATCGATCATCAGAGGATTTGATTTTATTAGATGATCCGATTTTGCTTAGCTATGTATCGATGAGTTTCCTACAACCTTTCAAATTTATTATTTAATGGATAAACCAAAATTCCTCGCATCCATCATTACCTAGAGTTAACGTTAAACCCAGTTTTTAAGAACCCCTGACGCGTATCTATTTGTCAGGGGTAACAGCTAAAGTGAGGGATTAATTCGCCACCAAAGATACTTCAAGCAACACCCAAGTTTGACCACTAACCCGAATATCCATAAGGATTTTCGGGTTTTTTATTACATACAACGCCAAAGTTTACCAACTGACAACAAGCACAAAAGTGCGGGTAACTTTGAGATGGGTTACCCTCACGGACTCATTATGGCGCTTACAGATACTGTAATTCGCAATACAAAACCGTCAGCGACGGCTGAGCTACTCCTAATACGCTCTGCATTTACGGAAAATTCGTAAATGCATCGTTTGTTTAAAATAACTGCCTTGGGCGCTATTCGTCATTACTTCTGAAAGCTGGTTAGGGGGCTTTACGATGAAAAAATATAACGCTTGCATTGAGCTGACTACAAATTCTATCGAAATGAGCTTAGCTTGATTATTATAAATTCTTAACCTAAGCTATTGATAGATATAATTTATTCTGTTCCCAGAACAATTTATGATTGAAATAATCCAGAAGTATCAAAATTCAATCGCTGGATTAATTGCTATTGCAGGATGGATCGTGACATATCAACTCAATGTCCTTAAAGATCGTAAGAATAAACAGCGTGATCTCATTACTGCCCATCTACTCGATGCCTATCGAAAACTCGAATCTGCTTCTAGTCGAGGAAAATTAACCGAGAATCAAATCGCTAATGTTGAATCTGCGATAGCAGATATTCAGATTTTTGGGTCAAAAGAGCTCATTACTGCCATAGAAAAATTTATGGTAGATTTTATGCTGAATAAAAATATAGATTTAAGCGGAATCTTAGGACTATTGCGTGAAGACGTGCGAAGCGCCCTCCATTTACCTAGGACCAACAGCGCCGTGCGACATTTCAGGCTATGAAAATTGAGCCAGCTTTGCTTCCAATACACCATGCAGCGCATTACAAACAATAATTTTTTTTGCCGCATACAAGTCCGCAAGTGTCAGCACGCGCTCCGTAGCGCCCCAGCTTGCATCATCAAGTAATACTGCGCGCATGACGCCCGGCAAAAGCCCGCTGGTAACAGGTGGAGTAAACCAGTGGCCTTTTAATTGAATAAAAACATTACTGCGCGCCCCTTCAGTGATCTCGCCACGTGTATTGCAAAATAATAAATCAAATGCATTAAAGCGCTTTGCCTCGGCCAAAGCCCGCTCATAATTTCCCCGCACTGTGGTTTTATAACGTAGCCATATATCTTCCGCTGCTACCGGCGTGAAACCCACGTCTATAGCAAGCCGTAAGCTAACTGGTTGCGTCAGCGGAACAAAGGGCATACTGGTTATTTCAACTCTACCCGGTTTATCTAAAGTAACTCGCAACCGCTGCGCTGAGCCTACTGGCAAACTTGCAATTGCTGTATCGAGTGCCATACGCAACGCGTTCATATCCCACTTAAAACCAAAATAAGAGGCGGCTTTATACAAGCGTTCCCAATGTCGCTCAAGATAACGCACTCCGTGTTCGCGCGTTGCATACATCGTTTCGATGAGTGCAAAACCTGGGTCCATTTTAGTTAGAAAGTCCGCTTTTAATGCGCATTCAGCAGATTCATGCGCTGCCACGCTATCGTATACGATGCCCGCCCCAATACCTAAGCACCCATCACGCAGGCGGTCAACGCGCTGCGCGTCTAAGGTTAAGGTACGAATTGCAACCGAGAGGCAAAAATCCCCGCAAGTTGGCGAGGGTGACGCAGATGGGGAAGGCGCATCAAGCCAGCCGACCGCCCCTGTGTATAAACCACGTTGCGTATTTTCAAGCTCGCCGATTAATTGCATCGCGCGATATTTGGGCGCGCCAGTAATCGAGCCTGATGGAAAAAGGGCGCGCATAACCGTAGCGAAGTTAACCTCAGCGCGTAACTGCGCGGTCACGGTTGAGGTCATTTGCCAGACGGTCGCGTGTGGCTCAACTGAAAATAACTCAGGGACCTGCACCGAGCCAGTTTGAGCGATACGGCTAATGTCATTACGCAGTAAATCAACAATCATGAGATTTTCTGCGCAGGTTTTTGGATCAGACGCTAACGTAGCGGAAGCATTGGCGTCGGCCAAGTTCTCGCCGCTGCGTGCCGCAGTGCCTTTCATCGGCTGCGCAGTGATTTGTCCTGCTTGGTGACGTAGAAAAAGCTCGGGAGAGCAAGAAATGATCCAACGTTCATTCGGCAATGCAATAAGCGCGCCATAAGGCACGGGTTGCCGCGCGCGTAAGCGCCGGTATAAACCCATAGGCGCACCAAAAGCACTGAAATGCAGCCGGTACGTGTAATTAATTTGATACGCTTCGCCAGCGCTTAAGGCCGCCTGAATCGAGGACAGCGCCTGGTCAAAATCCGCCGGCTGCACGCTCGGGCGGACTTCGGCAATACCCGCAATGCTCGGCTCAGGGGTAACGGCGTCACGCATCACCAGCCATGCGTCAACTTCCGGCCGTGATAGGTGCGCACATTCGCGAAATAACAAGAAACGAAACGACGGTGCATTTGAACCGCTAGCGGCCGCTGCCTCGCCCTTTTGGGGCTTAAGTTGCGCCTGCACACCCCATTCATAATCCGCCAATACTACCCCATGCAACCCAGCACGCAAGTCAGCTTCTACTGCGCTACACACGCTCTCCCAAGCAGCTAGATCCGGGCATATGCGTTGATGCGCTAAATCAGTATACAAACGACTTGTCGGGGCCGCCTCGCTCGCATTGCAATCATCGAGCAAAGCAAAGCAATCAGGGTGTATTAACTCCGTGATTGCCATGATTTCAATTAAAAATGACCCTTAACGTCCCGGCTTGGGTTTGAGATTTAAGTTGCCGCGCCACGCTAAGGTTCTAGGTTTATTCAAAAAAACTTTTCACTCGCTCAAACCAGCCTTTGCTTTGCGGGTTATGCCGCTCGCCCCCATCTGCCAATGATTGTTCAAATTGCTTGAGCAATGCACGTTGTGCCTCGGTGAGTTTAACTGGCGTTTCAACTTGCACATGCACATAAAGATCACCCGGTATATTCGAGCGCACTCCTTTAATGCCTTTGCCGCGCAAGCGGAAAGTTTTCCCTGGCTGTGTGCCTTCTGGCACGGTAAAACTTGCGCGTCCGTGCAGCGTGGGTACTTCTATGTCCCCACCAAGCGCCGCGCTGGTAAACGGGATCGGCATCTGACAATGCAAATCATCGCCATCGCGCTCAAAAACGGAGTGTGCCTTGACATGAATTTCCACATATAAATCCCCGGGCGGCCCGCCGTTCAAGCCAGGTTCACCATTGCCGGCCGAGCGGATACGCATGCCATCGTTAATTCCGGCTGGGATATTGACGGCCAGGGTCTTATTTTTCTTGATTTTGCCAGCACCATGGCAAGAGCCGCATGGCTGCGCAATATAGCTGCCGCTACCATGACATTTAGGGCAAGTCTGCTGAATGCTGAAAAACCCTTGCGAGATCCGCACGGTGCCTGCGCCTGAGCAACCCGGACAGGTCTGCGGCTTAGTTCCTGCGGCGGCGCCTGAGCCACTACAAGTCGTGCAGGACTCCCAAGCCGGCACCCGAATTTGGGTCTCATAGCCGCGCGCAGCCTGTTCAAGCGTAATCTCCATGCCATAACGCAAATCGGCGCCCCGATACACCCGAGAAGCGCCCGCTTGACCGCGTTGCCCGCCACCGAAAATGTCACCAAAAATATCGCCAAAAGCCTCCGCGAAGCCACCAAAACCTTGCGCTCCCCCATTCATATTGGGATCTACGCCAGCCTGACCGTATTGGTCGTAAGCCGCGCGTTTTTGTGGATCAGAGAGCATTTCATAGGCTTCTTTAACCTCTTTAAAATGCGCTTCTGAGTCTTTATTATCCGGGTTGCGGTCCGGATGATATTTCATAGCCAGCTTACGATATGCCTTTTTAATTTCATCATCGCTTGCATTTTTGGCAACGCCCAAAACGTCGTAGTAATTCCGTTTCGCCATATTGATTCAATGTTCACTCACAGTTTTAGCGAACAGCTCCATGTCTACAAATAAAATTTGCCTGGCGAGCGCCAAGGCTCACCAGGCATTGTTTGTGCAAAACGCTCTTCCAAGCATGCACTATTTTTCAGTCAGTTAATTTTTCTTAACTTCCTTGAAGTCAGCATCGACGATGTCTTCTTGCGCGCCACTGGTTGCCGCCTCAGCCGCGCCCGTTGGCTCGGCTGCCGCTGCATCAGCTTGCATATTAGCGTACATTTTTTCGCCAAGTTTTTGCGACGCTTGAGCAAGCGCTTCAATCTTTACATCAAGCTCGGCTTTATCCACATCACTACGCTTGAGCGCCTCTTCCAGCGCCTTTAATGCATCTTCAATGCTGGTTTTCTCAGCCGCCTCAAGCTTATCGCCATGCTCGGTCAGCGCTTTCTTAGTGCTATGCGCTAATGCATCGCCTTGATTACGCGCATCCGCCAATTCACGCAGTTTACGGTCTTCTTCGGCATTGGCTTCAGCGTCTTTCACCATTTGTTCAATTTCAGCTTCAGATAGACCCGAATTGGCTTTGATCGTGACTTTATTTTCTTTGCCGGTTGCTTTATCTTTCGCCGATACATGCAAAATCCCGTTAGCATCAATATCGAGAGTCACTTCGATTTGCGGCAAGCCACGCGGCGCTGGCGCAATTCCTTCAAGGTTAAATTCACCCAGCAGTTTATTCGCCACCGCCATTTCGCGCTCGCCCTGGAACACTTTGATGGTGACTGCTGGCTGATTGTCGTCTGCGGTTGAAAATACTTGTGAGTATTTGGTTGGGATCGTCGTGTTCTTTTTAATCATCTTGGTCATCACGCCACCCAACGTTTCAATCCCAAGCGAGAGTGGCGTCACGTCAAGCAATAGCACGTCAGTACGATCGCCTGACAGCACTTGGCCTTGAATCGCGGCGCCCACGGCCACGGCTTCATCTGGATTAACGTCACGGCGCGGTTCTCTACCGAAAAATTCTTTGACCTTTTCTTGCACTTTGGGCATGCGCGACATGCCGCCAACCAAAATAACGTCATGAATTTCGCTTACGTTCACTCCCGCATCTTTGATAGCGGTACGGCAGGGCTCAATCGTGCGCGTGATCAAATCCTCAACTAATGCCTCAAGCTTAGCGCGGGTAATCTTCATGTTCAGATGCTTTGGCCCGCTTGCATCCGCCGTGATATAAGGTAAGTTGATCTCGGTTTGTTGCAGGCTTGAGAGCTCAATTTTGGCTTTTTCAGCCGCTTCTTTTAAGCGTTGCAACGCCAACACATCTTTTGACAGGTCGACGCCCTGCTCTTTTTTAAACTCGCCAATAATATAATCGATAATGCGTTGATCAAAATCTTCGCCACCTAAGAAGGTATCGCCATTAGTCGACAGAACTTCAAATTGCATCTCGCCATCAACATCGGCGATTTCAATGATCGATACATCGAAGGTGCCGCCGCCTAAATCATAAACAGCGATTTTACGATCCCCTTTTTCTTTTTTGTCTAACCCAAAAGCGAGCGCTGCCGCGGTGGGTTCGTTGATGATACGCTTGACTTCAAGCCCAGCAATACGGC
The DNA here is from genome assembly GCF_003966915.1 of Mycoavidus cysteinexigens. Taxonomy (NCBI): domain Bacteria; kingdom Pseudomonadati; phylum Pseudomonadota; class Betaproteobacteria; order Burkholderiales; family Burkholderiaceae; genus Mycoavidus; species Mycoavidus cysteinexigens. The sequence goes on along the minus strand of NZ_AP018150.1, from coordinate 141,531 downwards.
CTGCGTCTTTGGTTGCTTGGCGCTGACTGTCATTAAAGTAGGCGGGCACCGTGATGACCGCCTCGGTGACAGGTTCGCCGAGATAGTCTTCTGCGGTTTTTTTCATTTTGCGCAGTATTTCAGCCGAAATTTGTGGCGGCGCAAGTTTTTCGCCACGCACGTCAACCCAGGCATCGTTATTATCTGCTTTAATGATTTTATATGGCATTAAGGCAATGTCTTTTTGCACTTCTTTTTCTTCAAAACGCCGCCCAATCAGGCGCTTAACGGCATAAATCGTATTATGTGGATTGGTCACGGCCTGCCGTTTAGCCGGTGCGCCGACAAAAATTTCGCCATCTTCCATATAAGCGATGATCGAAGGCGTCGTGCGAGCGCCTTCTGAATTTTCAATCACTTTAACTTGATTGCCTTCCATCACAGCAACACAAGAGTTCGTCGTGCCCAGGTCAATCCCGATAACTTTGCCCATTTAATTCTCCTAATCCTTTAAATCGTGGTAAGCACAGGGCTTACCTGTTTATTCAAACTATACTGAAAATAAGTACGATACGCTTATTTTCAAGGTGTTTATTTACGCCAAGTTAGCGTTATGCGCAGGCGGCGCGGAAGAGCTGGCGTTTTTGGGTTCGCAGACCGTGACTAATGCTGGACGCAAGACACGCTCCGCAATCAGATAGCCTTTTTGCAAAACGCTAACCACCGTATTCGGCTCCTGCTCAGCACTGACCATTGAAATGGCTTGATGCAAATGCGGGTCGAATTTCTCGCCAACTGGATTAATTGTCACAATCCGCCCTTTTTCCAGCGCGCTATTAAACTGACGCAAAATCAGTTCAATCCCTTCGCGCACTTTAACAAGGTCCGCGGAAGAATCGGCTAGCGCGGCTTCAAAACTATCCATTACCGGCAAAAGATGTCCAGCAAAACGCTCTAATGCGAATTTATGCGCTTTTTCAACGTCTTCTTGGGCGCGGCGGCGCATATTTTCGGTTTCTGCCTTGGCGCGTAGGTAACTGCCTTCAAGTTCAGCGATTTTTTCCTGTGCCTTAGCAAGCGCCTCTTCAGTCAGGCGAGAGCTTTCTTGAGGGGCAGTTTCGACATTGAGCGCAGCATCTGGCTGCATTGTTTGATCAGGCTGCTTTTCTTCCATATTCAATCTATTTATTCAATCCAAAAAATTATTTTACACAATGTAGATCTCCCGTTAGGAGAGAAGTTACATGTTTTTTATCGCAGAAACTTTATTTGGGGATCTAACCCTCTATTTCAAGAGATCGCGCCAGATGAATTTTGCACGGGCCAACCTTGTAAGTGCAAACGTACCAGGTCTGCTAGGCCATCGATAAACCACGGCGCAGCATTTAAGCATGGAATGTAATGATATGTCTCTCCTCCTGCCTGCAAAAAAATAGCGCGCCCCTCAATCCCGATTTCTTCGAGCGTCTCCAAACAATCCGCTGTAAAACCGGGACAAAGCACATCAACCCGCTTGACTCCTGCCGCCCCGAGCTCTTTAAGTACTATCGCTGTATCCGGCCGCAACCATTCAGCCCGGCCAAAGCGTGATTGAAAGGTGATGCGATATTCAGCGTCTGATAAATTCAGTCTTTGCGCCAGCAATGTCGCGGTTAACTGGCAGTGCATATAATACGGATCACCTAAATCGATGATGCGTTTAGGCACTCCATGAAAACTCAACAGTAACCGGCTGCCTGAGGCAAAGTCAGGCAAGCCGTGTACGGCCCAATGTGCGCGCACTTGCGCTGCAAGCGCATCAAGATACGGCATAAAATCCGCATAATGCCGAATCGTGCGTAATTCAGGCTGGTTACGCATCCGTTGTAATGCAGTAAACGCCATATCAAAAGCGGAGGCCGTAGTGGCTGCGCAATATTGCGGATACATCGGCAGCAACAAAACGCGCTCAACCCCGCTGCGTTTTAATTGCGTTAGCATCTCATGGATATTGCGCGACCCGTAGCGCATCGCGTACTCCACACTGACGGCATAGCCTTGCGCATTGAGCTGCTGCTGCAACGCTTGAGCTTGCTGTGCAGTATAGACCCGTAAGGGTGAACCCTCGGACAGCCAGATCGACCTATATTTAGCCGCTGCGGCACGCCCACGCAAGGGCAAAATAATCAAGCGCAAAATCAATTGCCAGATGAGTGCAGGAATTTCAATCACCCGCGGATCAGACAAAAATTCGGCTAGATAGCGCCGAACTGACCGCGGCGTTGGCCTATCTGGGGTGCCAAGGTTAATCAACAGCACTGCGACGCGCGATGCATGGCTTGGGTGGATCTGTGGTTCAAGCTCAAAATGCATGAGTACCCGTTATTAGCATAAAAAATCCATCGAATTATTAATCATACGTCAAAGCGAGTAGGACACTCGCAAAAATTTTGTCGCCTCGCTATGTTTTTATTGACGAACCCCACGATTCAATTTATATTTAAATCAATTAGGCTAAAAAATGGTTCGCGCCTTATCATATCAAGGCCAGCATCAAAAAATGATTGGGTTCACTATGCTACCTAGGTTAAATTTTAAGCAATTGAAGGAAATCGTTATGGCTATCGCTTTATTTGACACGCTAAAATTTGCTAAACGCTTGCAGGAAGCAGGTGTGCCAACTGCTCAAGCCGAAGCTGAGGCAGAAGTTTTGTCTGAAATATTTGCGGTCAATCTACAGGCGTTACCCACCAAACAAGACTTGCAAGCGGTTAAAGAAGAGTTACAGCATGACATAAAAGACGTACGCAGTGACATAACCGATGTGCGTGGGGAAATAAAAGGTATACGCAACGACATCACCGACGTGCGCAATGAAATGCGTATTGAAATAAAAGAGGTCCGCAACGACATAACCAATGTGCGTGGCGAAATAAAAGAGATACGCAGCGACATAACCAATGTACGTGGGGAAATAAAAGAGATACGCAGCGACATAACCAATGTGCGTGGCGAAATAAAAGAGATACGCGGCGACATAACCGATATGCGCGGGGAAATAAAAGGCCTTAAAAAGGACGTATCCGGTTTGCGCACCGAAGTAGATTCCAAGCTGGAAAAATTGGAGTTGCGGCTAACGATTAAACTCGCCGTCATTATGGCGACGCTACTCAGCGCTGCGGTAGGGCTCAACAAATTTTTAATTTTAAATTAATCCGCACCGACTCAATTTCACTTCGGCTCTAGACGGAGCAAAACGATGCGTTTTAACTTTGGATTAACGCTGACTCAGGGCTTGCGATAGCAACTTTGCAGTAATATCAACAATCTGAATGACACGCTGATATGCCATCCGCGTTGGACCAATTACGCCAAGCGTGCCTACAACCTGGCCATCAACCTCGTAGGATGAGGTAACCACACTCATTTGCTCAATCGGTACGAGATTGGATTCGCCGCCGATAAAAATCTGCACGCCTTGCGCGTGACTAGAGACTTCAAGAAGCTGTAATAAACTGGTTTTTTGATCGAATACATTAAACAGCTTGCGCAAGCGGTCCATATCAGACGACAAATCCGCGACCTCAAGTAAATTCCGCTCTCCAGAGATCAAGACAGCTTCGCCCAAATCAGAAGTCTCCTCCGTACTAGCGACAACCGCTTCCTGCATAACATGCATTAAATGCGTCATATCGCCGCGCAGCGCTTCCAGTTCTGCACGTAAGCGTTTACGCACTTCACTAAAGCTCAAGTTTGCATAATTTGCATTAATATAATTTGACGCTTCGCTTAGCTGTGAGGGCGAATACTCTTTTTGTGTCGCCATAATACGATTTTGCACATCGCCTTCAGGAGTCACAATCACCAGCAGAATGCGTTTTTCCGAAAGGCGCATAAATTCAATCTGCTTAAATATATGACTGCGCCGCGGCGTCAAAACAACCCCCGCAAATTGCGACAAATTGGATAGCACGCTCGCCGCAGCCGCGACAAGTTTATTCGGCTCGCCAGGCCGCAATTGCGTGCGCACCGTACTTTCAACCTGTGCATCATCTGTGGGCGGCTGAGCCACCAGCATTGTATCAACGAAGAGCCGATAGGCCCGTGGCGTGGGGATACGCCCGGCTGAGGTGTGCGGACTCACAATAAGCCCACTTTCCTCTAAGTCAGACATCACATTACGGATTGTTGCGGGACTCAGCTCAAGGCCAGAATATTTAGAGAGCGTGCGCGATCCCACCGGCTGACCTTCGGCAATGTACCGTTCAATCAGGGTTTTAAGCAAAGTTTTGGCGCGTGGGTCTAACATAGCACCAAATTGTAGCGCAATCGTCACAGTAACCGTGTATTCATCAGCGTTTTTTTGGCCGACTGGTCAAAATAAGATCAACTGCTTAAAAAGCCGTATTGCCTAGTTAGGCAAACATGGTATGTTCCCTTTTCTGGGCGCGGCGCAACTTTATTTCCAAATGGCGCATCGCCTTTTTCGATCACAGCATAAGCCCGCTATGCCAAACAACACTCCTTTTAAAACCATCGCTCTTATCGGTCGCACCGATGCTCCACGTATTGGAGAGTTATTAGCGCTCCTGGCTAAGCGCATTCAGCAAGATGGTTTTGAGGTGGTTTTTGAAGCCAACACCGCCCGCGTGATTAACTTGGCGGCCGATGATAATTTAACGCGCAGTCCAATTCTGACGCTTACTGAGATAGGCCACCGCGCCGATGTTGCGATTGTCTTAGGAGGTGATGGCACGATGCTTGGCGTGAGTCGCCAACTTGCGCCTTACGGCACGCCATTGATTGGCATCAATCACGGGCGACTTGGTTTTATTACCGATATTTCAATTAGCGAAATGCAGCAGGTGATCCCGACCATGCTAGCAGGTGATTTTGCACGGGAAGAGCGCGCCCTGCTTGAAGCACGCATCATGCGGGCTGGTGCACCTATTTACCATGCGCTCGCTTTTAATGATGTGGTGGTCAACCGTAGCGGCTTTTCCGGCATGGTCGAATTACGGGTTCAGGTAAACGGCTGTTTCATGTATGAGCAGCGTTCCGATGGCCTAATTGTCGCTACCCCAACCGGTTCCACGGCCTATGCATTATCATCGCACGGGCCGATTTTACATCCTCAGTTAGGGGGGATCGTCTTAGTGCCTATTGCTCCCCACGCGCTGTCAAACCGGCCAATTGTATTACCTGATCATTCTGAGATTGCCATTCAGATCACCAGCGGGCGTGATGTTAATGTGAATTTTGATATGCAATCATTCTCTGCTTTGGAGCTAGAAGACACCATCGAAGTCCGCCGCTCCAATCATACTGTGCCTTTTTTGCATCCACCAACGTATAGTTATTATGCAACTTTGCGCAGCAAGCTGCATTGGAGTGAACCACCTTCATATGGCTCTAACCCTAATGTTTATTGAACTGCGCGCCAAATTAGTACAGCACAATCTAGCGGCTGGCTAGCTGTGAATTAAATTTTGCGATATTCTCAAACTGCTTGCGATTTTTTTGATTGCACGCGGCGAATTTTTTATTAGTCTGAGCTTAAGATGTTACGCTATTTATCGATTCGCGATTTTGTTATCGTCAGCACACTTAAACTTGAGTTTGAGCCTGGTTTTACCGTATTTTCCGGCGAAACCGGAGCCGGCAAATCCATTCTCATAGACGCTCTAGCCTTGGCGCTCGGCGCACGCGCAGATGCGAGCGTGGTGCGTTCGGGCCAGCCACGCACAGAAATTACAGCTGAATTCACTGTCTCGGAGCAGGTGCGTTACTGGCTCAATGAACATGCACTGGATGACGCTGAGCAGGATAATTTGTTACTGCGCCGTGTCATTGATAGCAGTGGCCGGTCACGCGCTTTTATCAACGGCACGCCAGCTACGCTTGCGCAACTGCGGGAAATCGGCGAAATGCTAGTTGACCTCCACGGCCAACATGCGCACCAACTGTTAATGCGCCCACAGGCGCAACGCACCCTGTTTGATCTACATGCCGGTCTTGCGCCACTCGCGCAGGAAACAGCTCAAGCCTGGCATCGTTGGCACGATGCCATACGCGCAACGCAAACCGCGCATGACGCAAACCGCGAGACTCAGCTTGAACGCGAACAACTTATCTGGCAGTTAGATGAATTGGACCAACTGGCTCCACAGCCGGGCGAATGGGAGTCAATTAATACAGAACACCGACGCTTGACACATGCCGCCAGCTTAATTGACAGCGTTCAGCATGCGCTAGAAATATTATCTGAATCCGATCAAGCTCTGCTGCCACGACTTAGCGCTTTAATTAATCTACTCCGTAAGCAAACGCAAATTGATGAGCAGCTGGCTGATGCGTTAACCGCTCTGGAACCAGCCGAGATCCAAATCAGTGAAGCCGTGCATACATTAAATCATTATGTACAACGACTCGAACTTGACCCTGCTCGACTCGCCCAGGTTGAGACACGACTTAATGCACTCCATAGCAGCGCCCGCAAATTCCACGTGGCGCCTGAAACGCTAACTGCCGAACATGCGGCGCGGCGCGCCCGCTTAAAAGAATTTGACGCAGCAACCGATTTAGAGAGATTGCAGGCAGATGCAGCATCGGCTCAAGCACACTATGAGAAACTAGCGCGACAGTTATCCAAGGCGCGCGCGCCAGCGGCGCAGGCGCTCAGCGCAGCCGTCACCACAACCATGCAAGATTTAGCCATGGCGGGCGGGCGCTTTGAAGTTGCGCTCGTGCCCCTGACGCAGACGGCAGAGGAAACTCAGCCTTTAGGCCGCGCACATGGATTCGAGCACATCGAATTCCGGGTTGCGAGTCACCCTAGCGTACCCCTACGACCGCTAGCGAAAGTGGCCTCCGGCGGGGAACTAGCCCGGATTAGCCTCGCCCTTTCCGTCATTACCAGCACGGCTAACCCAACGCCGACTTTAATTTTCGACGAGGTAGATAGTGGCATCGGCGGCGCTGTAGCTGAGGTAGTTGGGCGCTTATTGCACCAGTTAGGGCAACAACGTCAAGTGTTGTGCGTCACTCATTTAGCGCAAGTGGCAGCGCGCGGCGATGTGCATTTGCGGGTGACCAAACAGACCACATCTGCTCAGCAAGTCGTCAGTTTAGTGACTTCATTAGATCCCGATGGTCGCATCGAAGAAATTGCAAGGATGTTAGGCGGCATTGAAATTACTTCAACCACGCGCCAACATGCACAGGAAATGTTAATTTAGGAAATTCGCTTAAACACGCGCGCCCAGAGCGCCAATACGGCTTCATGTTGAGTTTGCACCTGCGCGGCGGGCACCCGCACATGCTGCTCGATACCATCCAGTTGTAACCTATGTTGCCACCTACGATAGAAACGATATGCATCACCCACGATAGCCGCTTCGCTGCCCGTAATGGCAGCATAATGCGCCGCTGTGCGTAGCAACGCAATATTGCCTGTATTACGAATCAACTCAGGGCATGATCCGGCGTATAGCAAAACAAAATACTGCACCATAAATTCAATATCAACCATCCCGCCCCGATCATGTTTAAGGTCGAAGAGTTGGCTTAAATTCGGATGACCTTCTAAGACCCTAGCCCGCATCGCCACAATCTCTTGCGCTAACGTCGCCGCGCTACGCGGCAAGGTCAACACTTGGGTCCGAATCGCTTCAAACGCAGCGCCAATACGTGCATCGCCAGCACAGTAGCGGGCTCGCGTTAAGGCCTGATGCTCCCAGCTCCAAGCAGCGTTTGCCGCTCCCTCTTCATGCAATTGATAACGACGAAATGTATTCAGATCGGTTACCAGTAAACCTGATGCGCCATCGGGCCGCAGCCGTAAATCCACGTCAAAAAGCTGACCGGCTCCGGTCGAGCTCGTCAGCCAGGTGATTAAACGGCGTGCAAAACTTAAATAAATTTCTGGCGCGGCCTCGTCTGGGTCATCATATAAAAATATAAGATCCAAATCAGAACCATAAGCCAGCTCTTTACCGCCCAACTTGCCATAGGCGATCACCGCAAAACGCGGAATGGCACAGTGACGGCGTGGCACTTGCCGCCAAACTGCCTCAAGCGTGACATCTAATACCGCATCCGCCAGTTCAGACAGTCGGTCACTGACGTACTCAAGCGTCATACGCCCAGCCAGATCAAGCAAAAGAATGCGAAATAGTTCGGCATGGTGCGCATGGCGTAGCAGGTCCATCTGTTGCTCAACCCCATCAGCGGCGGCAAGCTGCGCGGCCAATGAAACTTTAAAGGCTGGCCAATCAAAGGTATTCGTCAGAAGTTCATCATCGAGCAATTCATCTAAAAGCTGCGGATGGGAGCACAAGTAATCCGCCGCCCAACGCGAAGCGCCCAAGGTGGATAAAACCCGAGCCAGCGCCGCTGGGTATTCGATTAATAATGCAAGGTAGGCGCCACGCCGATTAATTGCTTCGAGCAAATCGAGGAACCGCAATAAAGTTTCATCACGACGCTTAGCATCTAATTCGTGCATGGAATAAAGTGCGCGCTCAACGAGCGAATCAAAACGCAACCGGCTTTTTTCAGGCAAATTAGTATGCCGCACAGAACGCCATACTGTAGTTAAACGCGCCAAAATTTTAGCGGGCGCATTAAAACCTAGCACTGCAACGGATTCGAGCAATTCTGGCGTACTTTCATCGTCCAGCATTTCGCTCCAAACCAGCGCGGCCGCTTCTGCGACTGTCATCGTCTTGGTTGTAGCGTCGGCCGTTGGGGGCGTTTCTGTCGTAGATGCTGCAAGTGGAAGGGCAATACGGCTTGCCGCACCGTGATTCAGCCCATAATGAATCTCGTTTTTATCCGCAAAAATCGCATCAAACTGCCGCTCAACGTTAACGCGATGTTCATCTAGCGTGTGTTTAAATTCCGCATAATTGGCAAATCCAAGCACGACCGCTAACCGTGCGCGCTCAGCCTCATCGACAGGCAAAACATGGGTTTGCGCATCATCAGCATATTGCAAACGATGTTCTAACTGACGCAAAAAAACATAAGCTTGCACCAACTGCTCAGCTACGGCGGGCGTTAATAACCCTAGTGATGCGGCAAAGGCTAATGCTTGCAAGGTTGGGCGCACCCGAAAACCTGCATTTTGCCCGCCCCGGATTAATTGAAAGACCTGCGCGCAAAATTCAATTTCTCGAATGCCGCCGCGCCCGAGTTTGATATCGTCGGCCTTATCCGGTCGCAGCGCAGCCCGGCGCATAGCCTCTCGACGAATTTGTGCATGCAGTGCGCGCACTGCATCGATGACGCCAAAATCCAAATAACGCCGATAAACAAATGGCTGCACTAGAGTTTCTAGCTGCGCGGCTAGACGTTGGGCCGCCTCACTCTCCGTTTCGCTAACCAGTCGACTTTTAATCCAAGCATAGCGCTCCCATTCACGCCCTTGAACATAGAAATACTCTTCTAACATAGGCAAGCTACACACTAACGGCCCAGCTTCGCCGTTGGGGCGCAAACGCATATCTACGCGAAATACATACCCCTCTGCGGTCAATTCAGACAGCACGCTAATCAGTTTTTTGCCTAATTTTGAAAAATATTCATGATTTGAAATGGGTGAACGCTCGCCACCCGTGGTTTCCCCTTCGTCACCATAAACAAAGATTAAATCAACATCCGATGAGACGTTGAGCTCGCCTCCACCCAATTTGCCCATACCCACTACGCCCAGTGCTTGCGGCAGAGCATCCACGCCATATGGCGCGCCGTACAGGGCTTGCAGTTCGGTATCTAATACTGAAAGCGCACTTTGAATCGAGAGTTCGGCCAAATCACTCATGGCGCCCGTGACTTCGGCAAGTTCAGCAGCACCCGCCAGGTCACGCTCCATTACCGTGCAAAACACTTCTATGCGCAGTTGGCGCAATGCACTTTTAAGCTGGGCTTCGTTGGGGCGCACCTGGCCCACGGACAATAGCGCCTCCAGTCGCTCTGCCATTTTTTTTCTTGTTAGTGGAGTCGCGCTCCAGCGTGCAACCAAATCAGCGAGCTCGGGCTGAGCTAGCAAGATACGTTTGGTATAACGAGAATATGCAGCGCTGTGCAAAGTAGATTCCATTTCTAGCGTAGCCTAACAAAAAATTTAAATCAGCTTAACCTTCTAAATAAGGTCAAGGATAATACGAACAAGGATTGCGCCGCAGATCGTGTTACATTTATCCACCCGATCAGTTCCCGACTTTTACTGTTTTTATAGCCTCTTAGCCGCAGCATGCCCGCCTCACAACCAACGCCCTCCGTGCGCGTAGTTAAACCCTCTTCGCGCGCTAAGCGAATGCTGATCGCTTTTGCTGGACTGGCGCTGGTGCTTTTTACCGGCATTACAGCGGCCGCCCTCACATTACGCTATGGGATTTTGCCAAAACTTGACACGTTCAGACCTCGCCTCGAGCAAGCCGCTTCGCGCGCGCTTGGGATGCAGGTCTCGATCGGACAACTTAGCGGGCACTGGCAGGGGGTGCATCCGCAGATTGAAATTTCACAATTCACCCTACGAGACGCTAACGGACGCACCCATTTAACCATACCTTTCACTACCGCCACCCTATCCTGGCGTTCCTTACTTGTATTCAAACCGGTATTGTCGAAGCTAGATATTCAAGCGCCAGAAATTACGGCGTGGCGCACCACCACTGGCGAATTATTCATCGCCGGCATTGCCGCTAATCCTTCGCTTACTGCGCAGAATAACAACCAGCACGCATTATGGGACTGGCTATCCTTACAAAAAACCATCTCTCTCTATAACAGTACGCTACATTGGCAAGACCAGACGCAATCCAACTTAGCTTTTACGCTAACGAGCGAACAATTCACGTTATTGTTATTTAATCATAGCGATCAGCGGCGCGCGCAACTCGATATGTCGGTGCACGTGCGCCAGCTATCCGCTCGCTTGGACCAAAGCTCGGCCTTATTGGATGCAGCTCATAACGCGCCCATCAATCTTATTCAGCGTTTTGATGGCCGTTATCGCTCTCCATCTATAGGGCGTGGCGAGCGTATCACCGTGCAGGGCGATCTCGCCGATCTGCGGTTACTAAGTCAATTCGCTACGCTAGCACAGATAACACCGTCCCTAACCCACCCCATTACCCGCCTCAAACCACGGGGGATACTCCGTGATTACAGCATAGAATGGGAGCAAACCCCGCCTAATCAAAAAGGTCAAACGGCAATTGCACACTATCAGTTTAAAGCGCAATTTGAAAATATTGGCATCGCAACCTCAAGCCTCCCGTGGATCAACCAGCATGCAGACCACGTCCCCTCTATTTTATTTGGTTTGACACAGCTTTCCGGCTCCATTGACGCCAATGAGGAGGGCGGCACCCTAACCCTGGCATCAAAACAAGCCGCAATCACGCTCAATCCTGTATTTGACGAGCCGACTCTCAAATTCGACACGCTCGCCGGCACTATGGCGTGGCAGGTTAAACAGCTTGATTCACGTAAGCTATTTCAAATTCAGCTTGCTCACCTTAATTTTGCTAACGTCGATGCCGCTGGTAGTGTGCATGGGACCTGGTCGAATGAGACTTCAAAGCAAGGCGATTTAAAATTGTCCGCAAATTTTGAGCGCCTACTCGTAGCCTGCGTGCCGCGCTATTTACCTACCCACATTAACCCAAAGCTTCGGGCCTACCTTAAACATGCGCTGGTGAGTGGCATCTCGCGCAAAGCGCTCATCAAGGTCCAAGGCCCACTTGACGATTTTCCATTTCAAAACCCACGAAAACCTGGCGTTTTCTATATTTCGGCGCCGTTTGAACACGGCCGCTTCGACCCTTCCTCCTATCCAGCAGAAAATACCGCCACTCAGCCCAGTGCGCAATGGCCCGCATTGGAAGATATACGGGGTCGGTTTGAGTTAAATCGTACGCAACTGAAAGTCAGCGCCGAGTCGGCACGCTATCGCAATGCCACGCTAAAAGAAATTAAGGCTGAGATTAATGATATATCCACCCACACGAATAATTTAATAATTAGCGGTTTAGCGCATGGACCGCTGGATGATATGCTGCATTATTTCAATGCTAGCCCACTGCCGCAGTGGACCACGCATTTAACTGAGCAACTACGCGCACATGGCAATGCGCAACTTAAGTTACGACTTGAAATACCCCGCGATAGCCAAGCGCATACCCGCGTGAAGGGCGCATTGATTTTTTCCAATAACGGTTTAAATTGGGGAGTATTACCCCCGCTTACCGCGCTTACAGGTCAACTAGATTTTACTGAGCGCACCCTCACGCTGGCCAAACTCCAGGCCCAGTGGTTAGGTGGCAAGATAACCGGTGCAGGCGGCGTCAACAAAGATGGCTTTACCGCGATTACCCTAAATGGGAAACTATCCGCTCAAGCGCTGCATAATTTACCCGATGATCATCTACTCGCCACTCTAGCGCGCCACCTAAATGGAGCAGCGGATTACCAAATCAGCGTACAAGCGGCTAAAAACACTACCGCAACGGTTACTGCAACCTCTAATTTAAGCGGTTTAAGCCTTGGTTTGCCCGCGCCATTCTTTAAAGATGCAAATACCCCAATGCCGCTGCGGTTTGCGCTAAAACCCGTTTACCGCAACCAGGAAGTTAGATCTGCCGCTACCAGCGCCACGCGCGCAGTGCAGACACCGATCCCCCCCATGCTTTCCCATAGCCGCCTTGATCTGCAAATAGGCCCGCTTAACGCAACTTATTTACTCCATCAAGGCCAGCAACCCACTATTATCAACGGCCAAATTACGCTTAGCGAGCCGGCCTCAGCAAGAACCGAGCCCCCTTTCCGCTGGCCAGCACGCGGCATTAAAGCCACCCTCAATCTCGAACAGCTCAATTTGGATGCTTGGCGCACCACCATAAATCGGTTCCTCACTCCCCCAACGACCGTTAATTCACCAAACCACCGCACCCAGCCCAATCAACCAACCCCTTGGTTAGCTTGGCTACCCACTCATCTATCGGCGCAGATTAAAAAATTAACGGCGGCCAATCGGCATTGGGACAATACCGAACTCAGCGCACATCGCATCAGCAACGGTTGGGAGGCGCGCCTCGCTTCGCCTCAGGCTTTAGGCTATTTACGTTGGCACTCCTCTTTATCAGCTGCAAACGGGATCCTGCATGCACGCTTTAAACACTTTAACCTCCCAGCGCCGATTGCAACCCAAGCTCCTGCGCCGACCGGTACCAAACTAGAAGTTCAGGCCAGCTCTTTTCCAGCGATTGATTGGGTGATTGATCAGCTCACCGTGCACGGCCATGCGCTAGGACAAGTTGAAGTGGCGGCGCACAATGCGCTCGACAGCAACGGCTCTCCAGTTTGGCAGCTCGACAAATTACAACTCCAAAATCCCGCTGCAACTTTGCATGCAACCGGCCATTGGGACCTGCCGCGCCAGCGACAGCTCACGGCGCCGTCAGCCCTAGCAACAGATACTGCTGCGCGCCATACGGCGCTTGCCTTCAGCCTGGCCATTAATAATGTCGGTGATCTGTTAAATCGCTTCGGGTTACCGCGCACCCTACACCAGGGCAGCGGTTCCCTGACGGGCAAAATGAGCTGGCAAGGCACGCCCATCGCACTGGATTATCCAAGCTTAAACGGCTCATTGTCGCTGGCTTTAGAGCGCGGGCAAATTCTGCAAATTGAGCCGGGTATTGGTAAATTGCTTGGGGTATTGTCGCTGCAAAGTCTGGCACGTTTTCTAGTGCTAGACTTTCGTGGCGTATTTGGCTCTGGCTTAACCTTTGACCAAATTAATGGAGCTGGCACAGTCAAAAATGGCGTTGGCCACATAGATAAATTTGAAATCTTAAGTCCCAGCGCGCGCATCACCATGGTTGGTAACACGGAGATTCTGCAGGAGAAGCAGAATCTACTTGTTACTGTCATACCATCGATTGATGCCGGTTCCGCTGCATTAGCGACGGCCGCCATCAATCCCTTGCTCGGTGTTAGCAGTTATCTTGCGCAATTAGTCCTATCCGCCGCCATTTCCCATAATTTTTCGCTTCAATACGCTATTACCGGCTCATGGACCAACCCGCAGATTGAACGAATTCCGAGCGAAGCGAGTAAAATTGATACTCAAACCGAAGCGGCTCCTGCACAATCAACGCATAGCCGCCCTTAAATTACGTTTATGAACCGGATTAAAGCCAACTTGAACTCTCTTGCGATTGCCAAAAATACACTCCTGACGCCTTATGGACTTGATGAAGCACTGCTAACAGGTATGCTCTCTGATATTTTCACGCGCCGAGTTGATTATGCGGATTTGTATTTTCAAGCAACGCATAGCGAATCATGGGAGCTTGAAGAAGGCCAGGTTAAATCAGGATCATTTAATATCGACCAGGGGGTAGGCGTACGCGCAGTGGCCGGTGAGCGCACTGCCTTTGCGTACTCAGACGATTTGTCGCCCGCCGCCCTGAAACAGGCAGTCGCCACGACGCATGCATTAGGCCGCCAAGGCGGGGGACGCGCACGCGTCAAGCTGGCTAACTCGCCTCCTAATTCAACCGCCCATCAGCTTTATCTCGGCGTTAACCCGCTTGCCTCACTCAGCGCTAACGAGAAGATTGCATTACTGGAGCGAGTTGAGCGTATGGCGCGTAGCCGCGACCCACGCATTAAACAAGTGATGGCGAATCTAGCGGGTGAATACGATGTAGTGCTCATTGCGCGTGGCGACGGGACGTTGGCTGCGGATATACGGCCCCTCGTAAGAATTTCCATCACTGTGATTGCCGAACAAAATGGCCGCCGCGAAATGGGCAATGGCGGCGGTGGTGGTCGTTTTGCTTATGATTATTTTAGCGATGCCATACTAGCCGGCTATGTCGATGATGCGGTGCGCTCCGCCTTGGTCAATCTTGACGCGCAACCTGCACCGGCTGGCTTAATGTCCGTAGTTTTAGGTCCAGGCTGGCCCGGCGTTTTATTACACGAAGCCATCGGCCATGGCCTGGAAGGCGATTTTAATCGTAAGGGCGCTTCCGCCTTTGCCGGATGCATCGGCCAAAGAGTCGCCGCTAAAGGCGTCAGTGTCGTGGATGACGGGACCTTAGAGAACCGGCGCGGTTCGCTTAATATCGACGATGAAGGCAATCCAACTCAATGCACCACTTTAATTGAAGACGGAATCTTAACCGGCTATATCCAAGATACGCTGAATGCGCACTTAATGAAAATGCCGGTGACCGGCAATGCCCGCCGCGAATCATACGCGGATCTGCCGTTACCACGCATGACGAATACCTACATGCTAAACGGCGATAAAGATCCACGGGAAATTATTGCTTCGGTTAAAAATGGCATATATGCAGTCAATTTTGGTGGCGGTCAAGTAGATATTACAAATGGCAAATTTGTTTTTTCAACGTCCGAAGCGTACCTGATCGAAAATGGCAAAATCACTTCGCCGGTTAAAGGCGCAACCTTGATTGGCAGTGGCCCCGAATCGCTTAAATATATCAGTATGATAGGCAACGATATGGCCCTGGATACTGGCATTGGCGTTTGCGGCAAAGAAGGGCAAAGCGTTCCCGTCGGAGTCGGCCAACCCACTTTACGCATTGACCGGATGACGGTCGGTGGCACCGCTTAGCCACAATCCCCACTGATTCGTAGGAGAATTTTTATGTCCCCGCACAATACTGACGACGTCCGTATTCGTGAACTCAAAGAACTTACGCCGCCCGCGCAACTGATCCGGGAATTTCCCTGTACCGAAAAAAACTCGAAACTTATCTTCGAGACCCGGCAAGCGCTGCATCGTATTTTGCATGGCATGGAAGATCGGCTGATTGTGGTGATTGGCCCGTGCTCCATTCATGATCCCCAAGCCGCGCTTGAATACGCGCGCAAACTCGTAGTTGAGCGCAAACGCTTTGCAAGCGAGTTAGAAATTGTGATGCGCGTCTACTTTGAAAAACCGCGCACAACCATTGGTTGGAAAGGGCTGATTAATGATCCTTATTTAAACAATAGTTTCAAGATCAATGACGGTCTACGCGCTGCGCGCGAGCTGCTCGTGCAAATTAACCAGCTGGATCTACCAGCTGGTACTGAATATCTTGATTTGATTAGCCCACAATATCTGGCTGATCTGATTTCATGGGGCGCAATTGGGGCGCGCACGACAGAATCTCAAGTGCACCGCGAACTGGCCTCCGGCCTTTCCTGCCCAGTCGGTTTCAAGAATGGCACAGATGGGAGCATCAGGATTGCCGTCGATGCCGTTAAGGCGGCTTCGCGCCCTCATCATTTTCTCTCTGTCACCAAAGGCGGCCATTCGGCAATTGTTTCCACTATCGGCAACGAAGATTGTCACATTATTCTGCGCGGTGGCAAAGTACCGAATTATGATGCGACAAGCGTTGACGCCGCCGCGGCGGAAATGGCCCAAGCCGGCCTCGCAGCGCGCCTTATGATCGATGCCAGCCACGCCAATAGCCGTAAACAATACGCCAATCAAATTCCGGTCTGCGCTGACATTGGCCAGCAAATTGCCGGCGGCGATGAACGTATCGTTGGCGTGATGGTTGAATCACACCTGGTTGCCGGCCGGCAAGATCTTGAAGGGGACGGCCCGCTGACGTATGGACAAAGTGTTACCGATGCGTGCATTGATTGGAATGACAGCGTAGCCGTGCTAGAAGGCTTATCTGAGGCCGTCAAGCAACGCCGCCGCATAGCCGGCAGTCGCGGCAATTAATCCAGCGTGCCAGACAACTTCGGCTTCTTCTATGTCTGATATTGCTAGCCGGCTCAACACGATACGCCAACGCATTGCTAATGCGGCGCGCATAGCCGGCCGGAGCGAGGCTACCATCAGCTTACTTGCGGTTTCAAAAACGTTTTCTGCCGCGATGATTCGTTCCGCTTATGCTGCCGGACAAGCGTCATTTGGCGAAAACTATATGCAAGAAGCACTTGAGAAAATCGAGGCTTTGGCAGATTTGCGCGCGCAGCTAGAATGGCATTTTATTGGGCCGTTACAGAGCAATAAAACCAAATGGGCCGCTACGCATTTTGATTGGGTGCATTCAGTTGACCGCCTTAAGCTCGCCCAGCGGCTCTCCGAGCAGCGCCCTACCCATCTGCCACCGCTCAATATTTGCCTCCAAGTTAATCTTAGCGGAGAAGCTAGTAAAAGCGGTGTCGCCCCCGCCGACGCAATCTCGCTAGCACATGCGCTGACAACGCTACCACGGCTCAAATTACGGGGCTTAATGGCCATTCCCGCCCCAGCGGATACCCTTGATGCGCAGCGCTTGGCCTATCGCAAATTATCTCAACTGTTTGATGCACTCCGCACGGAGGGGCTTGCGCTTGATACTTTATCCGCCGGCATGTCGGCGGATTTAGAGGCGGCCATACTCGAAGGCGCAACACTTGTACGTATTGGCTCAGCAATTTTTGGTATGCGCGCCAGACATTAATTAAATTTAAGGGGAAATGATTCAATGAATCAGTCAGTCGACCAAACCTCTATGAAAATCGCCTTTATTGGTGGAGGTAATATGGCCAACGCGCTCATCGGCGGGTTGATTAAAAATGGCCTATCTTCATCGAATTTATATGCAATTGATGTCAATAGCGACGTATGTGCATGCCTCGAAGCGCAATGGCAGATCCACACCAATACCCTACTCAGTCCAGCTCTGCAGCACTATGACGCTGTCGTATTAGCGGTTAAACCACAGCGACTAAAAGATATTGCTCACGCACTCGCCCCGCATCTAAACCGGCAAATTGTGATTAGCATCGCGGCGGGCATCCGCGCGGCAACGATACAGGACTGGTTAGGCGGTTATACGCGTATTGTGCGTGCCATGCCCAACACTCCAGCTTTAATTGGGCAGGGCGTGACAGGCGTTACCGCTCTGCCAGAGGTTAATGCCGATGGCCGCAAGCTCGCTGAAACTGTGCTAGCCGCAGCAGGACAAGTCATCTGGTGTGACGCTGAAAAACAAATTGATGCGATTACGGCAATTTCAGGAAGCGGCCCAGCCTACGTATTTTATTTTATTGAAGCACTTGAAGAGGCAGCCCGGCAGCTTGGATTTAATGACGTACAAAGCCGTTCGCTTGCGCTTGCTACAATGAGCGGAGCCACTCAATTAGCGACACAATCGCATGAACCGGCTAGCATATTGCGAGAACGCGTAACCTCAAAAGGAGGCACCACCGCGGCGGCGCTTGCGTCATTTATGGCGGATGGTGTGAAAGAAGCTATTGTGCGCGGCGCGTTTGCTGCCCGGGCACGAGCTGAGCAAATGGCAGATGAGTTCGGACAAACTTAAAATTTAGACAACGACCACTTGGAGAAGCTTACTTAAGGCAAGTGCTGCACTGAGTAAAATACCCATGATAATGGTGAGTTTGACAATCATGTGCAGTTCGAGCTTCTCCAGTTTGGAATCTAATTTTTCTATCTTGAAATCCAATCTATCTATCTTTAGATCCATATCTTTACGCAAGCTGCTTATCTTATAACGCAAACAGCTCATCTCATGGCGCAAATCTTCTTTGGTTACCAACTCCTGCAAATTAAGCTCAAAGACCTCTGACAAAATTTCAGCCTCTGCTTCAGCTTGTGCAGGTGGAACGCCCTCGCTTTTTAAGCGATTAGCAAATTTAAGGTATTGAAAGCTGCAGCAACTATTATAAATTCGTTAGTTTTTTTGAATTTAACACATTAAGCATTTTAAACTCGAGCATTTTATTATAAGAGTGCGAGAGTGAACCAAACTGGAGGCTAACATAGTCAACTGATTCTTTTTCTTTGATTAGATTGTCGAGATTGTCGAGTGTGGTCTGGCTTTTCTGACGGCTGACGGTTGTTCGACATCGACAAAGTCAAAGCGCTCACTTCCACGAGTTCGACCGTCAGCTCCCAGAATGAAACACTCTCCCTATAAAGGAAAGCAATTTCATTTTTACTTTTACTACTCCCTTAAGGGCACTATATCAAAGCTGCCAACTTGATATATGAACATTAGACAGTCGTCACCTTTTGCGCAACCACTGTAGTGTGGCAGATCAGCAGGAATGCTCCAGAAAGAACCCGCCGGATACTCGACGCGCTTTCCATCAATAATTATGTAGAATATGCCCTTCAATACGACTGTCGTCACATCCCGAGAGTGTGTGTGGTATGGATTATCTACACCTGCTTTCACCTGGAGAAATGCCTCATAGGGTCCATTGCCGAAAATACTGCCACGTAAATCTGCGTAGCTGGCCTCCCCACCCATGTCAGGCACCTCATGCCACTGCAAATCGGACACGGGAATTGAAATAAATGGCGTTTCACCTGCATATGTCATTGAAGGGACAGAAAAAACAAATGCCCCGACTAGAGCAGCAAATTTTGTTAGGATTGGCATGATAAGCACTCCTATAAGTAATTTTACTCAAGTAGGTTTGCTTTCATCGCGCATACCCATATTCATAAGCAACCCACTTCTATTTGAGTATAGTTGATTTTTGCGAAGATGCCGTTGTGTCTTAAGCTGCGAATTGACTCAAATTAAAAGTAACCCAAGGGTGGTCAAACGTAATACGTTGACTCACATCATAGGTAACAAAAAAAGAAGGTTATCGATGATGAAAACACAAGAAAAACCGGCATATTTGGAAGCTGTCCAGAAGCGCTACCGCAAAGCGAATTCAGTAACCTAGGTTATAAGGCAACGCGACTGATATACCACCGTTCACCTTAGGTTGTGCAAGTGCCGCGCGCGCCAAATTGAAGATATCGATCGATCAACGATACGAGTAATCTGCCGAGTACTGTGACCGTTATTGTGGATGCTGCGAACCTGGTGGAGGCTGCTAGAATGACATGGGTTCGATTCGCTGAGCGGCAAAAGAGTTCGTTAATCTTCGTAGAATGCTACTGTTCCGACGCCAGTATTCATCGCAAGCGAATTGAGGACCATATACCCGGCAAATCGCATTTAAACCAACGCATAATGCGCAGCAATGCCAGCAAATAATAATCCGCCGAGCCAGTTGTTATGTTTGAAAGCGGCAAAACACCCTGACCGCTCACGAGTACGAATCAGCCTATAATGATACGCAGCACATATCGCAGCGCCTATCAGGCCGAGCCAAAATGCCAATGTGTAAGCCAGGGTTATACCTATTGCCGCGTAGATCAACAGAAATAACCCATAGCAGCCCATAATTGCTAGCACATCGAATTGACCAAAGGTCAGCGCTGAAGTGCGAATGCCAATTTTTCGGTCATCCTCACGATCCACCATTGCATATTCCGTGTCGTAAGCGATTGACCAAAATATATTCGCCATCAGCATCGCCCAAGCCAGCGGCGGCAGTTGATTTTGCACCGCGGCAAATGCCATTGGTATGCCAAAGCCAAAGGCGCAGCCTAGATAAGCTTGCGGTACTGCGAAAAAGCGTTTGGTCAATGGATAGCTGGCGGCAAGCAGTACAGCGATCAGCGCTAGCCATTTTGTTAATGCATTAAGCGATGCAATGAGCAAAAAAGCCAGGACGGCAATCGCAGCCGCCAGCGCTAACGCCTGCCAGGGCGCAATTTGCCCAGATGTGATAGGCCGCTCGCGTGTGCGCTCAACAAATCGATCAAAATCACGATCAGCATAATCGTTAATCGCACAGCCCGCCGAACGCATTAAGATCGTACCGGTCACAAAAATTAATAGCAACGACAGCGGCGGCGGGCCATTTGATGCAATCCAAAGCGCATTCAAGGTTGGCCACAACAATAATAAACTACCAACCGGCTTATCCAAACGCAGCAAACGCCAGTACGGAACGAGCTGCGAGAAACACGAAAGCAGCCGAGAACTTTTTTTAATCATTGATTGGATGCCCAAGCAGAAATGAGCTGCCCCATCGAGCAATTCGGTTAATCTGATTGGGTTTATTCAAGCATTGAGCGTAGCATCCAAGCTGTTTTTTCATGAGTTTGCATGCGTTGCGTCAGCAGATCCGCGGTCGGCTCATCGTGCGCGGCTTCAGTCACAGGAAATATCTTGCGCGCAGTTCTTACTACGGCCTCCTGACCTTCGACCAATTGGCGAATCATTTCCTCAGCCGTTGGCATGCCCTCCGCTTCAGGGATAGAGGAAAGTTTTATAAATTCACGGTAACTACCAGGAGCCGGAAAACCCAGAGCTCGAATCCGCTCGGCAATTTCATCAACCGCAACTGCGAGTTCAGTATATTGCGTCTCAAACATCAGGTGCAATGTGTTGAATTGCGGACCCGTGACATTCCAATGGAAGTTATGTGTCTTTAAATACAGCGTATAGGTATCCGCGAGTAAATGACTTAACCCCTCAGAAATTTTTTTGCGCTCTTGATCATTAATACCGATATTGATATGGGTCGCTGCATTCTTATTAGTCATACGCTCTCCTGAAAAAAGACAACTGGGGTAGATAGATACGTTAGGCCTTTCAGCGGTCGGAAGTCCAGATTGGGCTAGCCTTATGCCTGCTTAGCAGGTAATTCCAGCTTTTTGGTTCCAGATAAATCACAGGCTGCCACGGCAGAACAAATAACGTCAATTGCGGGCATACGTGTAAAGCTTTTGCGCCAGGCAAGCACCACACGGCGATCCGGCACCGGTTCGCCGAATGGAATATACGACAACATAGCATCATCAACAGCACTTTTATGCTGCATGATTCTACGCTTGCCGATTTGCTCAGCCGGCACTGAAGTACATGGCAACACGGTAATGCCAATTCCGCTTGCCACCATATGCCGAATCGTTTCAAGTGACGAGCCTTCAAAGGTTTTTTGAATACCGTCTGTATTTTGCGAGAAACGCATCAATTCTGGGCACACGCCGAGCACATGATCCCGGAAACAATGCCCGTTACCCAGCAACAGCATGGTTTCTTGCTTAAGATCGTGAGGATCGATGGAGGTTTGTTGTTCCCACGGATGTCCCTTAGGTACGGCGACAACAAATGGCTCATCATAAAGTGGACGCATCATCAGCCCGGTTTCGGGAAATGGCAAAGCGATCACAGCCACATCAATTTCACCTTGTTTAAGCAATTCAATCAGCTTCAAAGTAAAATTTTCTTGCAGCATTAATGGCATTTGCGGCGCCATTTTAATCATTTGTTTAACCAACTTAGGCAACAAATACGGTCCGATTGTATAAATGACGCCAAGGCGTATCGGACCCGTTAATGGATCTTTGCCTTGCTTGGCGATTTCTTTTATCGCTTGCGTTTGCTCCAACACGCGTTGCGCCTGCGCAATAATCTGCTCGCCAATCGGCGTTACGCTAATTTCATTCGTGCTACGTTCAAAGATTTGCACATTCAGCTCATCTTCGAGCTTTTTAATTGCAACAGATAGAGTCGGCTGGCTCACAAAACAAGCATCAGCCGCACGGCTAAAGTGCCGTTCACGAGCAATTGCAACGATATACTTAAGTTCGGTCAGAGTCATGTATTTGCAGTATACCAAAACAACACATCCCTGCTGAATTTAATTAATTTAATGCAAATAAAGCAGATATCGAATAAATACAAAGAGGCGGCAAGGTGTTATTCGAGCGCTAGGCCCAACCTGTTAAAGCAGAGATTGTTTTGTATTGGTAGGTGCAAGAGTGAGGGGGGTGCAGGTGTGATAGATGGGATGAGGACAGTAAAACAAAAAAGCCCCCATATTGGGGGCTTTTTGCTCAAGAGAGAAGCCTGACGATGCCCTACTTTCACACGGGAATCCGCACTATCATCGGCGCGGTGTTGTTTCACGGTCCTGTTCGAGATGGGAAGGGGTGGTACCAACACGCTATGGTCATCAGGCGTAAGGGGTAGAGAAATTGAGTTTAAGTCAATTTTTCAAAAGGGGTTGGAAGAAGAATGGGGTAATAGAGTAAGACACACAAGTTATAGGGTCAAGCCACACGGGCGATTAGTACTGGTTAGCTAAACGCATTACTGCGCGTACACACCCAGCCTATCGACGTCCTGGTCTCGAACGACCCTTTAGGGGAATCAAGTTCCCGGGAAGTCTCATCTTGAGGCGAGTTTCCCGCTTAGATGCTTTCAGCGGTTATCTCTTCCGAACATAGCTACCCGGCGATGCCACTGGCGTGACAACCGGTACACCAGAGGTTCGTCCACTCCGGTCCTCTCGTACTAGGAGCAGGTCCTCTCAAACTTCCAGCGCCCACGGCAGATAGGGACCAAACTGTCTCACGACGTTTTAAACCCAGCTCACGTACCTCTTTAAATGGCGAACAGCCATACCCTTGGGACCGGCTACAGCCCCAGGATGAGATGAGCCGACATCGAGGTGCCAAACACCGCCGTCGATATGAACTCTTGGGCGGTATCAGCCTGTTATCCCCAGAGTACCTTTTATCCGTTGAGCGATGGCCCTTCCATACAGAACCACCGGATCACTATGACCTGCTTTCGCACCTGTTCGACGTGTCAGTCTCACAGTTAAGCACGCTTATGCCATTGCACTATCGATACGATTTCCGACCGTACCTAGCGTACCTTCGTACTCCTCCGTTACGCTTTGGGAGGAGACCGCCCCAGTCAAACTGCCCACCATGCACTGTTCCCGACCCGGATTACGGGCCAAGGTTAGAACCGCAAACAAACCAGGGTGGTATTTCAAGGTTGGCTCCACGCGAACTAGCGTTCACGCTTCAAAGCCTCCCACCTATCCTACACAGACCGGTTCACAGTTCAATACAAAGCTACAGTAAAGGTTCATGGGGTCTTTCCGTCTAGCCGCGGGTAGATTGCATCATCACAACCATTTCAACTTCGCTGAGTCTCGGGAGGAGACAGTGTGGCCATCGTTACGCCATTCGTGCAGGTCGGAACTTACCCGACAAGGAATTTCGCTACCTTAGGACCGTTATAGTTACGGCCGCCGTTTACCGGGACTTCAATCAAGAGCTTGCACCCCATCATTTAATCTTCCGGCACCGGGCAGGCGTCACACTCTATACGTCCACTTTCGTGTTTGCAGAGTGCTGTGTTTTTATTAAACAGTCGCAGCCACCAATTTTTTGCAACCCTTTCTCCCTTCTGGCGCAGGCCAGTCAAGATACTAGGGCGTACCTTATCCCGAAGTTACGGTACCAATTTGCCGAGTTCCTTCTCCCGAGTTCTCTCAAGCGCCTTAGAATACTCATCTCGCCCACCTGTGTCGGTTTGCGGTACGGTCTCGTTAGACTGAAGCTTAGAGGCTTTTCTTGGAACCACTTCCAATTGCTTCGCAAACTTACGTTTGCTCGCCCCACACCCTTGAATTCCGCGCCCGGATTTGCCTAAGCGCCTTCTATAGTGCAGGGACCGGGACATCCAACACCCGGACAACCTTTAGCGATCCGTCCCCCCATCGCATCTAACGACGGTGCAGGAATATTAACCTGCTTCCCATCAGCTACGCATCTCTGCCTCGCCTTAGGGGCCGACTCACCCTACGTCGATGAACGTTGCGTAGGAAACCTTGGGCTTTCGGCGAGGGGGCTTTTCACCCCCTTTATCGCTACTCATGTCAGCATTCGCACTTCTGATACCTCCAGCATACCTTTCGATACACCTTCACAGGCTTACAGAACGCTCTCCTACCATGCATATTACTATGCATCCGCAGCTTCGGTGACTGGCTTGAGCCCCGTTACATCTTCCGCGCAGGACGACTCGATCAGTGAGCTATTACGCTTTCTTTAAAGGATGGCTGCTTCTAAGCCAACCTCCTGACTGTTTTAGCCTTCCCACTTCGTTTCCCACTTAGCCAATCTTGGGGACCTTAGCTGGCGGTCTGGGTTGTTTCCCTCTTGACGTCGGACGTTAGCACCCGGCGTCTGTCTCCCGTGATTGCACTCTTCGGTATTCGGAGTTTGCTATGGCGAGGTAATCCGCGATGGACCCCTCTACCATGACAGTGCTCTACCCCCGAAGGTGATACACGAGGCACTACCTAAATAGTTTTCGGAGAGAACCAGCTATTTCCGGATTTGTTTAGCCTTTCACCCCTATCCACAGCTCATCCCCTAATTTTTCAACATTAGTGGGTTCGGACCTCCAGTACGTGTTACCGCACCTTCATCCTGGCCATGGATAGATCATCCGGTTTCGGGTCTACACCCAGCAACTATCGCTCTATTCGAACTCGCTTTCGCTACGCCTGCCCTAATCGGTTAAGCTCGCTACTGAATGTAAGTCGCTGACCCATTATACAAAAGGTACGCAGTCACCCCTTTCGAGGCTCCTACTGTTTGTATGCATGCGGTTTCAGGATCTATTTCACTCCCCTTCCGGGGTTCTTTTCGCCTTTCCCTCACGGTACTGGTTCACTATCGGTCGATCACGAGTATTTAGCCTTGGAGGATGGTCCCCCCATCTTCAAACAGGATTTCACGTGTCCCGCCCTACTTTTCGTATCCTTAGTTCCACACACGAGTTTTCGCATACAGGGCTATCACCTTCTATGGCCGGACTTTCCATTCCGCTTTGCTAACTCATTTGCTAAAAAATACAGGCTCTTCCCATTTCGCTCGCCACTACTCTGGGAATCTCGGTTGATTTCTTTTCCTGCGGCTACTTAGATGTTTCAGTTCACCGCGTTCGCTTCTCTTGACCTATGTATTCAGTCAAGGATGACCCATTCGGGCCGGGTTTCCCCATTCGGATATCTTCGGATCAAAGCTTGTTTGCCAGCTCCCCGAAGCTTTTCGCAGGCTACCACGTCCTTCTTCGCCTGTGATCGCCAAGGCATCCACCACATGCACTTAATTCACTTGACCCTATAACTAGGGTGTCTCTAAGTACTGGTTGCCTTATCTCAACGGCTGACTTCCGTCTCGATAAGTCGATACAATCTATTACCCATGTACACTTCCACGTTCCATCTCAAGAACGCTTCTATGTACTTCTTCTTCCAATTTGTTAAAGAACGTGATCATCTTGCGACAATCTTTATCCGGTAAAATTCCTCAACAGAAACTCTACCGGATAACGATTGGTGGAGGCAGACGGGATCGAACCGACGACCCCCTGCTTGCAAAGCAGGTGCTCTCCCAGCTGAGCTATGCCCCCTGATTCTTCCTTCTACTCCAGGTCTGCGCTTTTGGTGGGTCTGGTAGGACTTGAACCTACGACCCCACGCTTATCAAGCGTGTGCTCTAACCACCTGAGCTACAGACCCGATTAACAGTCGATAAGTGTGGACACTTGAATCCAGCTTACTCTTGAAAGGAGGTGATCCAGCCGCACCTTCCGATACGGCTACCTTGTTACGACTTCACCCCAGTCATGAATCCTACCGTGGTGACCGCCCTCCTTACGGTTAGACTAGCCACTTCTGGTAAAACCCACTCCCATGGTGTGACGGGCGGTGTGTACAAGACCCGGGAACGTATTCACCGCGGCATGCTGATCCGCGATTACTAGCGATTCCAACTTCATGCAGTCGAGTTGCAGACTGCAATCCGGACTACGATCGGCTTTCTGAGATTGGCTCCCCCTCGCGGGTTTGCAGCCCTCTGTACCGACCATTGTATGACGTGTGAAGCCCTACCCATAAGGGCCATGAGGACTTGACATCATCCCCACCTTCCTCCGGTTTGTCACCGGCAGTCTCCTTAGAGTGCCCTTGCGTAGCAACTAAGGATAAGGGTTGCGCTCGTTGCGGGACTTAACCCAACATCTCACGACACGAGCTGACGACAGCCATGCAGCACCTGTGTTACATCTCTCTTTCGAGCACTCTGACCTCTCAGCCAGATTATGTACATGTCAAGGGTAGGTAAGGTTTTTCGCGTTGCATCGAATTAATCCACATCATCCACCGCTTGTGCGGGTCCCCGTCAATTCCTTTGAGTTTTAATCTTGCGATCGTACTCCCCAGGCGGTCAACTTCACGCGTTAGCTTCGTTACTAAGGATAGCTATCCCCAACAACCAGTTGACATCGTTTAGGGCGTGGACTACCAGGGTATCTAATCCTGTTTGCTCCCCACGCTTTCGTGCCTCAGCGTCAGTATTGGCCCAGGAGGCTGCCTTCGCCATCGGTGTTCCTCCACATATCTACGCATTTCACTGCTACACGTGGAATTCCACCTCCCTCTGCCATACTCTAGTCTGCCAGTCACGTATGCAGTTCCCAGGTTGAGCCCAGGGATTTCACATCCGTCTTAACAAACCGCCTACGCACCCTTTACGCCCAATAATTCCGATTAACGCTTGCACCCTACGTATTACCGCGGCTGCTGGCACGTAGTTAGCCGGTGCTTATTCTTTCGGTACCGTCATACATTAAGATTATTTACCCTAACGCTTTCTTCCCGAACAAAAGTGCTTTACAACCCGAAGGCCTTCTTCACACACGCGGCATTGCTGGATCAGGGTTGCCCCCATTGTCCAAAATTCCCCACTGCTGCCTCCCGTAGGAGTCTGGGCCGTGTCTCAGTCCCAGTGTGGCTGGTCGTCCTCTCAGACCAGCTACGGATCGTCGCCTTGGTAGGCCTTTACCCCACCAACTAGCTAATCCGACATCGGCCGCCCCTATAGCGCGAGGCCCGAAGGTCCCCCGCTTTCATCCGTAGATCGTATGCGGTATTAATCCGGCTTTCGCCGGGCTATCCCCCTCTACAGGACACGTTCCGATGTATTACTCACCCGTTCGCCACTCGCCGCCAGGCCGAAACCCGCGCTGCCGTTCGACTTGCATGTGTAAAGCATGCCGCCAGCGTTCAATCTGAGCCAGGATCAAACTCTTCTGTTTAATTCCTGTTTGCTCGCTCAAAGGTGTGACAGGTCGCAAATTTCTTTACTTCCTATCTAATTCTGAGTGAGACTTGATTTCTTCGTTTGCCCTACCCAGATTTTCATCCAAGTAGGGCCGCTTTCATCAAGTGCCCACTCTTATCGACTGTTCATTTTTAAAGATCGTTTACATCCCCCTTTCGGTAACTTCCCTTCCGGTTCGTGCCTCACTGCCGCAGCAGCAGAGGAACGAGATTATGCAATCCTCCACACAACCTGTCAACCCCTTTTCCACTAAATTTATTTTATTTAGCGAGATTAACATTTGCCGCGGCAATCGCCGTCATATTAATGATCCGCCGCACCGTGGAGGCGGGGGTCAAAATATGCACAGGTTTTGACGCGCCAAGCAGAAACGGACCGATAGTTAGCCCTTCGCCGCTGGTTATTTTTAATAAATTGTAGGCAATATTCGCTGCTTCAAGGCTTGGCATAATCAGCAAATTAGCTTCGCCAGTTAAGGTTGAGGCAGGAAATGCGGCTTTGCGTATCGCCTCAGACAATGCAGCATCGCCATGCATCTCACCCTCCACCTCGAGTTTAGGCGCGCGCTCAGCAATCAACGCACGGGCTTTAGCCATCCGTTGCGAGGACGCACTGGGCAGGCTGCCAAAATTTGAGCTGGATAGTAAAGCAATCTTTGGCGTGATGCCAAAGCGCTCGATTTCACGCGCGGCAAGAATCGCCATCTCAGCAAGTTGCTCCGAACTTGGCTCTGGATTGACGTAGGTATCGCATATAAATAAATTGCGTTTTGGCAACATCAGTAAATTCATCGCGGCAAAATGACTTGCCTGCGGCGCACAACCCAGCACTTGGTGAATAAATTTAAGATGGCTATGGTAAGTGTCAGTGAGGCCGCAAATCATGCCTTCAGCCTCACCTAAATGAACCAAAATAGCGCCAATTAGGGTGTTTGATTTGCGCATCGCAGCCTTCGCCACCTCAGGCGTGACGCCATCGCGCGCACTGAGTCGATGGTACTCTTGCCAGCTCTGGTGATAACGCGGATCATCTTCTGGATTAACAATGATTAAATCTTGCCCAAGTTTTAACTTTGAGCCGATCTTTTTTAAGCGCATTTCGATCACAGCGGGACGACCGACTAAGATAGGTTGCGCAATCTTTTCGAGCAGCGCAAATTGAGCTGCGCGCAAAACCCGTTCATCCTCGCCTTCGGCAAACACCATCCGCGCCGGCGCGGCTTTTGCCGCGGCGAAAACTGGGCGCATCACCATCCCCGTGCGGTAGACTGTCACGGCGAGCTGATCGCGATATGCATCCATATCCTCAATCGGCCGCGTTGCGACGCCTGAATCCATCGCCGCCTGCGCTACTGCCGGGGCAATTTTGATGATTAACCGTGGGTCAAATGGCTTGGGGATCAAATACTCGGGCCCAAATTCAAGTGAATGACCTTCATATGCTTTCGCCACTTCATCGCCTTGATCGCATTCTTGCGCCAATTCAGCGATCGCCTTGACACAGGCCAGTTTCATCTGCTCCGTAATAGAAGTTGCCCCTACATCAAGGGCGCCACGGAAGATAAAGGGGAAACACAATACATTGTTGACTTGATTCGGATAGTCAGAGCGACCCGTTGCAATCACCACATCTGGACGCACTTGTTTAGCGAGCTCAGGGCGAATTTCTGGCTCGGGGTTAGCCAGTGCAAGAATCAGGGGCCTAGCGGCCATATGTTCCACCATCTCGGGCTTCAGTACACCCGCCGCTGAACAGCCAAGGAAAACATCCGCCCCTTGCATTGCATCTGCTAGCTCACGCGCTTGTGTCTTAGCGACGTAACGTGCTTTAGTTGGATCAAGGTTGGAGCGCCCATCATGAATCACCCCTTTTGAATCGACGACAAGGATATGGGCTTTATTTAATCCAAGATCAACCAGTAAATCCAAACAAGCGATGGCGGCAGCGCCCGCACCTGAACAAACTAGTTTCACTTCGCTCAAATTTTTGCCAACGACTTTTAAGCCATTCAGGATAGCCGCGGAGGCGATAATCGCCGTGCCATGCTGATCATCATGAAAAACCGGAATTTTCATCCGTTCGCGCAACTTTTGTTCGATGTAAAAACATTCAGGCGCTTTAATATCTTCAAGATTGATGCCACCGAGCGTTGGCTCCAACATCGCAATCGCGTCAACCAGCTTATCTGGGTCGCTTTCCGCTAGCTCAATATCAAATACATCAATTCCAGCAAACTTCTTAAATAAACAACCCTTGCCTTCCATCACAGGTTTCGCGGCAAGCGGCCCGATATTGCCCAGGCCCAATACTGCCGTGCCATTCGTGATCACGCCCACGAGATTGCCGCGTGAAGTGTACAGTTGCGCCGCAAGCGGATCTTGATAAATCGCCTCGCATGCCGCCGCGACGCCTGGCGAATAGGCTAAAGCCAGGTCTAGGCTATTTGACAAGGGTTTCGTCGGCGTAACCGAGATTTTGCCGGGGCGGGGAAACTGATGATAAGAAAGGGCGCTTTGCTTAAGTTGTTCGTCCATACATCTAACCTGTAATTTCGTTGATTTTAAGCCCAAAGGAATTAGGCTGCCCGACGCTAGACGGAAATGAATTCGCTCATCATCGCGGGGGACTTAGTGTACACCGCAAGGCGGCAAATAAGAGTAAATGCAGTATTTTTGTGATTTATTTTCGCCATCAAGCGAAAATTTTTACGTATATTCTAGGTAAAATGAGAGTTCTGCTCAGATAGGACGTGCCATGATAGGCTTTGATCGCCAATTAATTGCTGATACCACAGCGAAAATTCTGCTAGAAGTACAAGCAGTGCATTTTAATACCGTCAACCCTTTTATGTTGACTTCTGGCCGAGCCAGCCCAGTGTATATCGACTGCCGCAAACTTATTTCGTTTCCACGCGCGCGCCGCATGCTCATGTCAATGGCTGAATCAACCATTCTAAATGAAATTGGGTTTGAAGAGCTTGATGCAGTAGCGGGCGGTGAGACCGCCGGCATCCCATTTGCCGCCTGGATTGCTGATCGTTTGATGCTGCCCATGCAATATGTGCGGAAAAAACCTAAAGGCTTTGGCCGGAACGCGCAGATTGAAGGCCATCTCACCGAAGGAGCGCGTGTTCTGCTGGTGGAAGATTTAACTACAGATAGCCGCAGCAAGCTTAATTTTTGTGCGGCGCTGCGTACCGCAGGCGCTCAAGTTAACCATGTCTTTGTACTGTTTCATTACGATATATTTGCCGAAAGTCGAACCGTGTTAAAAGACATCGGGGTTGAACTGCATGCGCTTGCCACCTGGTGGGATGTTCTGCGTGTGGCCAAGTCACTCAATTATTTCGATCCTGCTACGCTCGATGAAGTCGAGAAATTCTTACATGCGCCTGCCGCATGGTCAGCTGCGCACGGTGGCTCTGAAACGGTGGTGTAATGATTAAAGTATTTGTTGACGGGCAGGAAGGCACCACGGGTCTGAAGATTTTTGAATATCTTGCGGCCCGCAGCGAGATTGAAATCTTGCGGATTGATGAAGATAAGCGCAAAGATGTGGCCCAGCGGCGCGCGCTTATCAATGCCTCAGATGTGACCTTTTTATGCTTACCCGATACCGCAGCGCGCGAATCGGTCACGCTGGTCGACAATCCTGATACCTGCATTATCGATGCTAGCACCGCTTTTCGCACCCAAAATGATTGGGCCTATGGACTACCAGAGCTTAGTCCAGCACAACGCACCCGCATCCGTACGGCACAGCGCATTGCCGTACCCGGTTGCCATGCATCCGCGTTCATTCTCTCGGTCCATCCTCTCATCGCCAAAGGCATCATGCCGCCTGATTGCCCACTGAGCAGCCACTCAATTACGGGGTATAGCGGTGGCGGCAAACAAATGATTGCGGCTTATGAGCAAGGTGAAAACCCGCTACTGACGAGTCCGAGACCTTATGCACTTGGCCTTGAACACAAACATTTGCCAGAAATGACGCTGCACGCCGGACTTGCCGCAGCACCAATCTTCACTCCGATTGTGGCTTCTTTCTATCAAGGTTTGGCGGTTACCACTTGCTTTTACCCACGCCATCTTGCGCGCGGCATTGGCCCTCAGCAAATTCAGGCGGTGCTTGCTGAATATTATGAGAATGAACCGTTTATTCGCGTTGCGCCATTTAATCACGCAATTAATCTTGATGAAGGTTTTTTTAACGTGCAGGCATCTAATAGCACTAACCGCGTTGATCTTTTTGTATTTGGCAACCAGGACCGGATTATCGTCATCGCTAGACTGGATAACCTTGGCAAAGGCGCTTCAGGGGCGGCAATTCAATGCATGAATTTGCGACTTGGCGTAAATGAAATGACCGGTTTAAAGACGTAATCGCAAAAATATAGATCCAATTCTCAACCGTTAAAAATATAAGTTGATTCGTTTCACTCAACCGTCACGGATTTTGCAAGATTTCTAGGTTTATCAACATCGGTGCCGCGTGCGCATGCTGTATGATAGGCTAGCAATTGCAACGGTATGACGTGCAGAATCGGGGACAGCCAGCCGTAATGCTCAGGCAGCCTGATCACATGTAAACCTTCGCCATTGACGATGCGCGTATCGGCATCGGCAAACACATACAGCTCGCCACCGCGCGCGCGCACTTCTTGCATATTCGATTTCAATTTTTCAAGCAACGCATCGTTTGGCGCAACTGTGACAACAGGCATGGCGCGAGTGACCAGCGCCAGTGGGCCATGCTTGAGTTCGCCAGCGGGATAAGCTTCGGCGTGAATATACGAAATTTCTTTGAGCTTGAGCGCGCCCTCAAGCGCAATTGGGTAGTGCAGGCCACGCCCCAGAAAGAGCGCGTTTTCTTTAGAGGCAAATTGATCAGCCCAGGCAATGATTTGCGGCTCCAGCGCAAGCACATGGTTTAAGGCAACAGGCAAATGACGGAGTTGTTTGAGATAAATTTCTTCGGTATGTGCCGCAATTCGCCCTCTTAGTTTACCCAAGGTGACGGCCAGCATAAAAAGGGCGACCAGTTGTGTCGTAAAAGCTTTGGTTGAGGCAACACCTATTTCTGTACCTGCGTGCGTCAAAAATGCAAGCGCCGTCTGCCGCACCATTGCGCTGGTGGCAACATTACAGATCGCTAGCGTACGGGTGTGCCCCAGCGCTTGTGCATGCTTTAACGCAGCTAGTGTATCGGCGGTCTCGCCGGACTGCGAAATAACCACGACTAAACTATTTGGATTGGGTACTGAATCTCGATAACGATATTCACTGGCAATTTCAACCTGAGTCGGCAGCGCAACCATTGATTCAAACCAATATTTAGCCGTTAAGCCAGCGTAATAACTGGTACCGCAAGCCAGTATCAAGAGGCTATCAATCCCCTCAAATACCTGCTCAGCTTGTGCACCAAAATGTGCAGGTGTGAATGCCTCCGCCACTGGAAGGGTGTCCGCGATCGCACGCGGCTGCTCAAAAATTTCCTTTTGCATAAAATGGCGATAGGGTCCGAGCTCAACCGCACTGCCATAGGCTGTGACGGTACGCATTTCGCGCTCCACAATAGCGCCCGTGTGATCAGCAATGCGGGCTGTCGTACGTGAAAGTTGCACGACATCGCCTTCTTCAAGAAAAATAAAGCGCTCGGTGCTACCCGCAAGCGCCAACGCATCGGAAGCCAGGAAATGCTCATTGTCACCCACCCCGACTACCAGTGGCGAACCTTGCCGCGCACCCACAATATAGTGGGGTTCATCGCGACTAAAAACGGCGATTGCAAAAGCGCCATGTAGTTGCCGTACCGCTGCGCGTACCGCGCTAAACAAGTCGCCGTTATACAAACTATGAATCAAATGAGCAATGACTTCAGTATCTGTTTGACTGATAAACTCATAGCCCTGTGCTTGTAGCGCTTCACGCAGGGCCTCGTAATTCTCGATGATGCCATTGTGCACCAGCGCAATCGTATCGCGTGAGAAAATCGGATGCGCATTATCCGTGACCGGCGCACCATGGGTTGCCCAACGCGTATGCGCAATCCCTATATCGCCCGTTAAGTGTGTCGTTTGCGCCTCAGCGGCTAGATGAGCGACACGCGACACACTACGCGCGCGGCGCAGCGTTTTCTCGGCCAGCACGGCTACGCCACATGAATCATAGCCGCGGTATTCAAGCCGCCGCAGCCCTTCGATTAGGACTGGAACAATATTACGCTGCGCAACAGCGCCGACAATGCCACACATATAAGACTCAGGGTGATAAAAGTTGAATAACGAAAGTTGGCGAGCTGTGGATTTTAATCCTCATCAATCTTTTCTTTTGCTAGGCCGTACATAATCAGCTTTAGCGATTTGCGTTTTTTCGTTAAGCGCGAGGGCGCCAGCGGGTACATCCTTCCAAATGGTTGTACCTGCCGCGATCGTTACCCCCTGTGCAATCTTGACTGGTGCAACAAGTTGCGTCGCAGAACCCACAAATACATTATCTTCAATGACCGTGCAATGCTTTTGCGCACCATCATAGTTGCAGGTGATCGTACCCGCACCTAGATTGACATGCGCACCGACGGTTGCGTCACCGATATAGCTCAGATGGTTCGCCTTTGAACCCGTACCAAGCATGGCGTTTTTAACCTCGACAAAATTACCAATATGAGTATCTTCTGCAAGTCTTGCGCCTGGCCGCAGCCGTGCATACGGACCAATCACGGCACGCTCTCCGATGTGCGCACCTTCGATATGCGTAAATGCATTAATTTTTGCCCCAGCGCCAATCACGGCGTTTTTCAGCACACAATGCGGACCAATACTCACGTCATCCGCTAACCGCACAGCACCTTCAAACACACAATTCACATCAATTGACACCTCACGGCCACAGGTGAGTGCGCCACGTATATCAATCCGTGCTGGATCCGCCAGCATCACACCGTCATCCAGTAATGCGTCTGCTAACTGGCGCTGATAAATACGCTCAAGTAACGCCAGTTGCAGCTTGTTATTCACCCCCATCGTTTCGGATACATTGTCAGGCTGAGTCGTGACAACTTCTAAATTGTCGGCAATCGCACGTTCAATCACATCAGTTAGATAATATTCGTGCTGAGCATTATGATTGTTCAGTTCGGCAAGCCAATTGGCAATGCGAGCGCCGGGCAGCAGCATGATGCCGGTATTCACTTCGTTGATTTTGCATTCTTCAGGGCTGGCATCTTTTTGCTCCACAATACGCACCACGCGCCCCATCGGTTCACGCACGATACGCCCATAACCGCTGGGTTCCGCAAGTTTCGCCGTCAAAACTGCACAACGCTGCGCATTAGGGTCCGCACTGGCTTGTTTAATGAGCCGCTCAAGTGTGGACACGCTAATCAGAGGTACATCGCCATATAGCACCAGCACTGGCATAGAATGGTCCAGCAATGGCAGTGCCTGTTGCACTGCGTGGCCAGTCCCTAACTGTTGCTCTTGTATAACGAATTCGACTTCGGGCATAGCGACGGCATGCTGCACTGCCTGCGCACCATGCCCAACCACCACGACAATTTTTGCCGGCTGCAATGCACGCGCGGTATCAAGAACGTGACAAAGCAGCGGCTGGCCCGCCAACAGATGGAGCACTTTGGGTAAGGCTGAGCGCATACGCTTACCTTCACCAGCCGCCAGGATCACAATATTCACAATGCGCGCAGAGAGTTAAACTAGGGTGAGGAATCTAATAAAATTATTTTATCATGGCGCTGTGCGTAGCAGAGGCTGCAAACTGAGGGGAAACGTATCTTGTACTCCTGTTTCAATCTGCCCAACACT
Source organism: Mycoavidus cysteinexigens (assembly GCF_003966915.1). NCBI lineage: Bacteria > Pseudomonadati > Pseudomonadota > Betaproteobacteria > Burkholderiales > Burkholderiaceae > Mycoavidus > Mycoavidus cysteinexigens. Next base: position 105,904 of record NZ_AP018150.1, on the reverse strand, counting down.
ACACGGTTCATCATCGAATGCAATATCGCCATGGGCCGGCACAACGCCGGTTACACGTAGCTGAGCAAATTCAAATAGCTCGCGGTCCATCAGATGCGACGGAATCACATGCGCCAACGCATTGAACATGCTCTCAACTCGACCCGGATAGTTTTTCTCCCAATCACGAATTAAGCTTTTCATTTCAGCGCGTTTTAAATTGGGCTGGCTACCGCATAAATTACATGGAATGATGGGGAATTGTCGCAATGCGGCATAATCTTCTAGATCGGTTTCTTTTACATAGGCAAGCGGACGGATAACGATATGTTTTCCGTTGTCTGATTGTAATTTTGGCGGCATACCTTTGAGTTTGCCGCCATAAAACAAATTCAAAAGTAAGGTTTCAAGAATATCATCACGATGATGGCCAAGTGCAATCTTGGTCGCGCCCAACTCGCTTGCTACACGATATAAAATCCCGCGCCGTAGACGTGAACATAATGAACATGTGGTTTTTCCTTCCGGCACCAAGCGTTTAACAATACTGTAGGTATCTTGATTTTCAATATGAAACGGCACGCCCTTTTGGGTTAAATATTCAGGCAATATGTGGTCTGGAAAGCCCGGCTGTTTTTGATCCAGGTTAACCGCGACAAGATCAAAATGTACCGGGGCGCGTTCGCGCAATCTAAGCAAGATATCAAGCAATGCATAACTATCTTTGCCACCGGATAGGCAAACCATTACTTTATCGCCGGCCTCAATCATTTGATAGTCAGCGATCGCTTGACCAACCTGCCGCGCCAACCGCTTGTATAGTTTATTATTCTCGTAGGCATCTTTTTGGGCGCGGCGACTGAGTATGCGCGCGCCATTTTTGCCAGCCGCATGAGTTGCCGCCTCAGCAGACTCTGCATGCGCTTCCTGTATATTGTCAGGACCATTCATTTTACAACTTCCTTGCAACGAAACACTTCGACACCCACGGCTGCGCAATCAGGATAAATATCCGGCTTCTCGGCACACACCCGCACTGCGCGCACGTGAGGATGCGCAAGCATGCGCTTGGCCGCATCATCACATAATGTCTCCAATAAATGAATATGCTTGCCGTTAGCATACGATGCAATCGTATCGCGCATCAAATTGTAGTCCACCACTTCACTTAAGGCATCCATGGCAGGAGTAGAGGCAGTCAACGGAACCCATAATTCGACATTAACGACTACGCGCTGCGGACTTTTTTTCTCGAATGGATGGACGCCAATCAAGAGTTGAATGGCATAATCCCGCAGAAAAAGTCGTCGGCAATCGGCCCGTTGCGCATCGGTAAGAGAATTAAGCATAGTTTTTTATACATCTAATTGGCGCTATTTTTAACGGCCGCCTCCATCCAGCGCCGGGGTCATTTAAAATGACATGATGAAGACGAATTTTTACGAATCCGCTAGTTTACCTGCACCCGATGACGCTGCGCGAGCTCTCTCTCAAATGCTACGCGTACAGATTGATGCAGCCCTTGACCAGGCCGGCGGTTGGCTCCCATTTAATCGCTATATGGAGCTTGCCCTATACACTCCGGGCTTAGGGTATTACAGCAATAGCTTAAGCAAATTCGGCCGGCACGCAGGCGATGGCAGTGATTTTATTACAGCGCCTGAATTGTCCCCACTGTTCGCCCAGACCCTGGCGCGTGCTGTGGCTGAAGCGCTGACTGCGTCTGGCACGCAACAGGTGATGGAGTTCGGTGCCGGTAGCGGCGCGCTCGCGGCGCAATTACTGCCTGCCCTCGATGCGCTCGGCGTGCGCTGCGAACGTTACACGATTGTCGAATTGTCTGGCGCGTTACGCGCCCAACAGCGCTCGACACTGGCGACGCTGCCGGATGCCGCAACACGCGTACAGTGGCTAGATAGTTTGCCCGCTACATTTGATGGCGTGATTCTTGGCAATGAAGTATTAGATGCCATGCCGGTCAGGCTTTTTACGCGCAAATCAGGAATTTGGTTTGAGCGTGGCGTGACACGCCACAGCACCCCTGGCAGCCCATTAGAATGGCGCGATCAACCGCTCAGCCCAGACGCCAATGACCACGCTAAGGCACAATTTGCAGTAATCGACAGCGCAGGGGACTATCTGACGGAGCAGCACGAAGCGGCACATGCCTTTACCCGCACGGTTTGTCAAATGTTGCAGCGCGGCGCACTCTTGCTGATTGACTATGGTTTCCCGAACCACGAGTACTATCACCCGCAGCGCAGCACCGGCACCTTGATGTGCCATTACCGGCATTACGCCCATACTGACCCATTTTTTTATCCGGGCCTACAAGATATTACAGCCCACGTTGAATTCTCAGGCATCGCACAAGCAGCTCTTGAGACCGGCGTGGATTTACTCGGCTATACATCGCAAGCGCGCTTTTTGGTTAACTGCGGCATCACTGAGCTTCTTGCCCAGTTTGATGCAAACAACCCGCAAGAATTTTTGCCAATGGCCAATGCAATGCAGAAACTATTGTCAGAAGCTGAGATGGGGGAGCTTTTTAAGGTGATTGGGTTTGGCCGCGGCATGGAGCAAGGTTTATCGGGGTTTAGCCACGGCGACCGGGCGCTAACCCTATGAAATAGGCATGGTCAAAATAGCTCATCGCCTCAAGCTAAACGGCTGAAATTGGCGAGTGACGTCTATGCCAACCTTCAGAGCGCCAAATCATTAACCGGGTTAAGCGCTACCTCAACCGCGGCTATGCGGGCGCGATGCAAGGCGGCTTTAATGGCCTGCGGCGCTGCGTGGCAATATGCAGCAATGGCGCCTGCGTCAACCTGGCGCGCGGCATCCAGCGCATGGCTGAGGCGCGCGGCTTGCTGGTAGGCTAGGGTTTCAAAACCAAGCCGGCCCCGCGCGTCCGCTTTACATGCCTGCATAATTTCAACTAGACGCTCCGGTTTACGCCAGGCATCGCAGCGCTCGAGTAAACGCGTTAAGGCGCTCGCGCCAAATTCAAGCGAGCGGTGAATATTGCCATGTTCGCGTGCGACCAGCAGCGCCAAATCACGGCACGCTTTGGGTACCTTCAGACGATTACATAACGGCCGTAATAGAGTAACGCTACGCTCTTCATGACCCGTATGACGCGGCAGCATTTGCGTCGGCGTATTGCCTTTGCCTAAATCATGCGTCAATACCGCAAACCGCACTGTCAACGCATAATCACAGGCCGCTGCATAATCTAGCGCCATCATCACATGCACGCCTGTATCAATTTCTGGATGAAATTCAGGGCGCTGCGGCACGCCATAAAGCGCATCGACTTCAGGCAAGATACGCGCCAACGCGCCACAGTCGCGCAATACTGCAAACATGCGCGAGGGTTTAGCTTCCATTAAACCCCGCGCTAGTTCCTGCCAAATACGTTCAGGCACTAGCGCGTCGACTTCTCCATGCGCCACCATTTTGCGCATCAAACTCAGTGTCTCATCCGCTACAGAGAAATCCGTAAAGCGCGCCGCAAAACGCGCTAAGCGCAAAATTCTCACCGGATCTTCAGAAAAAGCATCCCCTACATGGCGCAAAACGCGCGCCGCCAAATCAGCCTGACCTTGAAAGGGATCCAGCACTGGGCCCAGCGGCGCTCCATTTGCATCGAGGACGCGCGCCATTGCATTAATTGTTAAATCGCGCCGCGCTAAATCCTGCTCAAGGGTTACATCTGGCGCATAATAAAACTGAAAGCCATGATAGCCACGTGCTGTTTTACGCTCAGTACGTGCCAATGCATATTCAGATTGCGTTCGCGGATGCAGAAATACAGGAAAATCACGCCCCACCGGCCGATAGCCCAATTGCATCATTTGCTCAGGGGTCGCCCCCACAACTACATAATCACGGTCCCGCACTGACAGGCCGAGTAGCTCATCACGCAGCGCCCCGCCTACCTCATAGATTTTCATCAGATCTTACTTATGTTTGAGAAGAACGAATTCATTTAACGGCCAGTCGTTCGCAAATCAATTAATTTGTTTCGTTGTATCTGGTTTTTGTGGCAGGGCTTCAGGCACATTCTGCGGTGCAATTACGCCAAGTCGCGCTTTAAGTGACTGTGGAGTCCCATTTAACAAGGTTGCATAGTAAACTGTATTCGCCAAAACTTTTTTCACATAATCACGTGTTTCATTGAATGGAATGGTTTCTGCAAATATAGCGCCTTCAATTGGCCTGGTTAATGCTGCGCGCCATTTCTGCGCACGATGTGGACCGGCATTGTAAGCCGCCGAAGCAAGCACGGGCGAAGCATCAAGCTCAGCATACATCATCGCCAAATAATTCATCCCCAACAGAATATTTGTTTCAACATCATTCATTTTTGCGCTAGATATTTTCCCTAAGCCAATTTTGCGCGCCACGAGTTGCGCCGTCCCAGGCATTAACTGCATCAAGCCGGTTGCCCCAACACTAGAACGCGCATCGCTAATAAAACGTGATTCTTGTCGAATTAAGCCATAGGCCCAAGCGGGATCTAGGTCAGTTAGTTTCGCATTGCGCTCCATAAGATCGCGCAATGGCGCAATATAGCGCAGTTTAAAGTCATGCTCTTGCCGCGTGCGCTCAGCCGTATTGACCGCGCGGTCGTATAACTTAAGCCGCCGCGCTAATTCTGCCGCCGCCAACAACTGGCGGTCGCTCATACCGCGCAAAGTCCAATTCCATTCCCGCGCACCTTCAAAGTACATCTGCAAGCGATAAAAATGCTCGGCAAGCTGAAAACCAGGCAGCGTTTGCAGACGCTTAATCTCTGCTTCACGCTCGGCAAGCGCAGTGGTCGGGGGCAAGGCAATCTGCCTGCCGAGCTCTTCAGTTGCCAATTGCCCGTAAAAATCAAAATTTGACGCAATTTTCCGCCAAGCCTGTACCGCCAAAGCACTTTCGCCGGTTGCGCGCAACCCGCGGCCCTGCCAGTAAATCCAAACAGGTTGATGACGTAAAGTGCCTGGCATCATTTCAATCGCCTTAAGCACCATCGGCCAATTTTCCGCCAACAAAGCTGCGCGCACACGCCATTCGTAAGCTGGATTAGACAACCAGCCATCCGTCGCTAATTGATACCAATCCGGCGCAAGGGGGATTTTTTCAAGCGCCGCCCGATAGGCAATCGTACCCCAACCCGTGGCCTGCTCTTGCGGCGTTAGGCGCTCTGCGATTGAGGTAAAAATTGCTGCGGCTAAAATCGGGTCCTGACGGGCAATGCGGGTAATCGCCAGGAGCGCCAACTGATGCGCCGCGGTATTAATTGGTACACCTTGCTCAAGCAAAGCCTGGGGTTGGGTCACCGCCATTGCAAATTGTTTTGGACTCGGACGCTGAGGCCCTAGTGCATCCGCAATCCGGTTACCTACTGCGACTTCATTGATTTCATAAGCCAGCCGGATCTGTTGCCAAATATCATCCTGCTCAAACTGTTTTTTTTGCGTTAAAACAGAAATAAGCTCTACACAGCCATTGCCATAACGGTTTGGCGCAACCAGTAAAGCGCGCGCGGCTTCAGCCACCTCTCTTCCGTGCGCCGCCTGCGCTTGCAATGCATAGCATTTAAGTTGCAGGTCATCTTTTAGCGCAAAGCGCTGGTATTGCTCATCAAAGTCATGCCAGGCATGACGCGCGCCCAGCACCAGCAAATAATCATTGCGCATCCGATCGGCAATCGCTTGCCCTTCATATTTTTGTAGGAAATTTAGAATCAACGTATCAGGCGCGTTTAAGCGCGCCTGGCCCGATGCATCGAAAAGTTGCGGCTTAAGCGCAAAATATTCTACGTAGGAGGGACTTGGATAAGCTGGCAGGCGGCGCGCGAGCTCAAACGCACGCGGGGCGTCATTTTTTTGGGCGGCTTCACGCAAGGCAAGGAAAATCGCGTCGGGTTCTGTCGGCAAACTTTCTGGCTGCGCACGCGCAGCATTCGCCGTACTGCAGCTCACAAGCGTTGCGAGTGCGCCGCCCACTAGCAGCACACGATATACTTGAGTTACGCGGCGAATCACGCTTTGCAGCATTTTTTTGACCTAGAGGCAAATAATGGGCTTACAAAGCATAGCATGTAAAGCTGCAGATGCAGCAGCTAATTCCTCAAAAATTTCATTACGCAACGCATTACTCGCAGCCAGACAAGCGCAGCAAGCTCAGTTGCATAGCGAAGCGGCCCTGGCGGCGCGTATTGTCACTGTACTCGCTGAACGTAAGCCGCATTGTGTGGCATTTTATTGGCCTTTTGCTGGTGAATTCGATACCCGTGCAACTCTGGTTAATTGGCTGCATGAAACGCCAACCCATTGTGCCGCGCTACCGGTTGTAACGGAAAAAGGGGGCGTATTGCGCTTTTATCGCTGGACGCCGGAAACGCCGATGCAAGAAGGTTATTTCAAAATTCCAGTACCGACTCACACCAGTGAAGTGCAACCTGATGTATTGCTCGTGCCATGCGTAGGCTTTGATCTAGCGCGCTACCGGCTCGGCTATGGAGGGGGCTATTACGACCGCACTCTAGCCAGGCTTGAGCCACGGCCATTTACCGTAGGCATTAGTTATGAGTGCGGCCGCGTGATGGATATGTTGCCACGTGAGCCGCATGACATTTCACTTGATTTGATACTCACTGAAAAGATGCGCTATGAATAAGGTTCATCCATGCATGATTAACGAATCCCTAAAAGCCCATGATTTTTTATCGATGATTGAGTAAATTGCCTTATATCCTTTATATTAGAGCTATGTAGCCTCCTTTAACTTCCCTCTTGAATCGAGGACAAAGCTTGATGGACTTACCGCGTATTTTCCCTTTTGGCGAGGGCGCACTCGTATGCGAGTCGCCGGCACCAGCCACGCTCGCCTGTCAAAAGCGCTTCTGGGCAATGGCGGCGGCGGCGCAGCAGTGGCCTTATGTGACCGAGATCGTACCGGGAATGAATAATTTAACCGTGCTTTTCGACCCATTAGCCGCTGACGTAGACGCTCTTGCAAAAATGCTTGCCAAAGCTTGGCGCGCCGCGGCTGAAAACCTAAAACCAGGCCGTTTAGTCGAAATTCCGGTGTGTTATGGCGGTGAATCCGGACCAGACCTCGCCGAAGTCGCGCAGCACACAAAGCTGAGTATTGAAGAAATCATTAAGCGTCATACCAATACCGAATACACCGTCTTTTGCCTTGGCTTCCAGCCCGGTTTTGCCTATTTAGGGGGCTTGGATCCAAAGCTTGCAACGCCCCGACGGGCTGAGCCGCGCGTCGCGATACCTGCTGGCTCAGTGGGCATTGGCGGCACCCAGACAGGCATTTATCCGGCCAGCTCACCCGGCGGCTGGCAATTAATTGGACGTACCGCAGCAAAACTGTTTGATCCTATGGGTAATCCGCCAAGTCTCCTCCAGCCCGGGGATCGAGTACGCTTTACCATAGCGAGCCAAACCACCATAACTATTTAAAGCCATCCTATAATTCATTTGGCTCATACTTTATCGAATATAGCTATAAAAGAGGAGCCAGCGTTACGATGATTGAAGTTTTGCGAGCAGGTTTACTGACCTCGGTACAAGACCTTGGCCGAAAAGGTTATCGTATGTCAGGGGTCTGTACTAGCGGGGCTCTCGACACGCTTGCCTTACATATCGCCAACCGAATGGTTGGCAATGCGCCTGAAGCGGCAGGGCTTGAATTGACTGCTGGGCCAGTCAGTTTGCATTTTACGCAAACGACACGGGTTGCCCTGAGCGGCGCTGATTTTAGCGCAACGCTTGATAGCCTTCCGGTTCATGCCTGGTGGAGCTTTCCGGTTGAAGCCGGACAGACCCTGCGCTTGCATACCCCTAAAATCGGCATGCGCGCTTATCTTGCGGTTCATGGCGGCATCGACGTTACGCCTATGCTCGGCTCGCGTAGTACAGATTTAAAAGCCGGCTTTGGCGGTCTGAACGGGCGCGCGCTAAAAGATGGAGACCAATTGCCACTGGGCACCACGCCGCCATCAAGGCATAGCTCTGACGCGTTACACATGCCGGCCTTCGGAATTAAAGCGCCTGGTTGGCACCGTTTTGAACGCCTTAACCCGCGCGCAGAAAATAAAACTTCGCTGCATGGTGCGCCAGGTACTAGCGTACGCGTATTGCGCGGCCCTGAATATGACCACTTTACTGCCGCTGCGCATGAAGCTTTCTGGTCTGAGCCATGGCTCATCACAACCAATAGCAATCGCATGGGCTACCGACTTGCTGGCCCTGAGCTAAAACGTGCAAAGAATCTTGAACTGCTATCTCATGCGGTCCTACCCGGCACCCTTCAAGTACCCGGCAATGGGCAGCCGATTGCGCTTATGCATGATGCACAAACGACTGGCGGCTACGCAAAAATCGGGGTCGTGATCCAAGCAGATTTATGGCGCTTAGCGCAAGCGCGCCTCGCCAGCAATTTGTATTTTACGGAATGCACCATTACTGACGCGCGTATCGCCTATGCAGATTTACAGCGCTATTTAGCCCAGATTGAATTCGCCATTGACCAGCAATACCAAGGTTACGCACAGCAAGCAAAAGCGCTAGCCTGATTTTAAAATGAGGGACTTGCCATGCAGATTGATCTAAATGCCGATCTAGGCGAAGGGTGTACCACGGACGAAGCTTTGCTGGATCTCATTAGTTCCGCCAATATTGCGTGTGGCTGGCATGCGGGTGGCGCCAACGAAATCTTGAATTGCACACGCTGGGCGCGGCAAAAAGGTACGGCTATCGGCGCGCACCCTAGTTTTAATGACCGCGAAAACTTTGGCCGCACCGAGCATCGCTTATCCGCGGAGGAGATCCATGCCGCGCTTCTCTATCAACTAGGAGCGCTCAGCGCTATCGTGCGCGCGCAAGGTGCCTGCGTTACGCATGTCAAGCCGCATGGGGCGCTGTACAACCAAGCGGCGCGCGAGCCTGCAGTGGCCCAGGCCATTAGCGCCGCGATACGTGATTTTGACCCGAAATTAGCCATTTTTGGGCTGGCCAATAGTGCATTAATCACGGCCGCACAGCAGGCCGGCCTAAAGGCCGTTGAAGAAGTTTTTGCAGATCGGGCTTATCGCGCAGACGGCTCACTGGTGCCCCGTGGCACACCGGGGGCGGTCCTCGAAGATGAAGATGAAGTCTTAGCTCGCACCTTAAAAATGGTTCGTGAGCAACGTGTGCAAGCAATCGACGGTCATTGGGTGACGCTTAAAGTGCAAACCATTTGCTTACATGGGGATAATCCTCATGCGCTTGCGTTTGCCCGGCGCATTCGCGCTCAATTTGATGCCGAGGGCATTCAGGTCCGTTCAACTGTAACCACGCCATAGGAGGGTCATTCGCTTTTTGTCTAGGGCTTAATGTACTGTAATGGTAGAGGTAGATAAAACAACCAATATACATAAAGATTTAAAACCAAACTTTGGAGACCCTCATGCAAACAATTGTCAATTTATGGCCGCTGCTAGGTGTAGCTGCCATCATCCTTGGTTTCTTGCTCCATTTTAATCCGCTGCTAGCCGTGGCCGCCGCGGCCGTGATTACGTGTCTTGCCGCCGGTTTCCCGGTTAGAGAAGTGCTCGCGACCATCGGTACGGGCTTTGTTAAAACGCGTAATTTACCGCTCATTATTTTACTGCCCTTAGTCGTGATTGGCCTACTGGAGCGGCATGGTTTACGTGAGCACGCACAAGCCTGGATTGGCCGGATTCGCTCAGCAACAGTTGGGCGCTTATTAATCGTTTATTTATTTGTGCGCGAACTGACTGCGGCGCTCGGTTTAACCGGCCTAGGTGGCCATCCGCAAATGGTGCGCCCGCTGCTTGCCCCCATGGCCGAAGGCGCAGCGCAAAGTCGCTACGGCAAAATTAGCGATGCATTACGCTACCGATTACGCGCATTTTCTGCGGCAACTGACAACGTCGGCCTCTTTTTTGGCGAGGATATTTTTGTTGCCTTCGGTGCTATTGTCCTGATGGCGACTTTCTTGCGTGAAGCAGGTATTGAGGTTGCGCCGATAAAGATTGCGCTATGGGGTATTCCAACCGCCATCTGCGCTTTCATTATCCATGCCTTCCGACTTTATCAACTCGACCGCAAACTGGATCGGGAATTCGGCCGGCCCTCTGACTCCGCTAAACGCAACGCAGACGGAGAGCCATCATGATTTTATCCATTAATTATCTATACTGGCTGGTCGGAGCAATCCTCGCCGTGATTGCTATTATGATCTTCAGCGATCGCACGCACCCTAAACGCTTGCAAACGGGCAGTTTTTGGGCAATTTATGCATTCATTTTTCTTATAGGCGAGAGATTACCTGCGGAACTGGTAGGCATTCTGGTTATCGTCATGGCCCTAATTGCTGGATTTGGCGGCGTCGTCGCTGGCCCAGCGCGCGCAGGTTTATCGGAAAGAGCGCGCCATACAAGCGTGCAACGCTTGGGTAACAAACTCTTTATCCCCGCACTCATGATTCCAGCCGTTACCGTGATTGGCACTTTGTTGGCGCCATATCTTGTGTTCCATAAGCTACCGTTATTTGACCCGAAAAATATTACTCTACTTTCATTCGGGTTAGGCTGTATCGTTGCGGCTGGCTTTAGCTGCTGGCTGACCCGTGATAACATTGGGCAATCCGTACGCGAAGCGCGCCGCCTAACCGAATCACTCGGCTGGGCGGTGGTGCTACCGCAATTATTAGGAACCTTAGGCTTGGTGTTTTCAGAAGCGGGCGTCGGCAAAGCTGTAGCATTTCTGACTACCGCCTATATCAATATGGATTTCCGCTTAATCGCAGTGATTGTCTACTGCGTTGGCATGGCGCTGTTTACCATGGTCATGGGGAATGCTTTTGCTGCATTTCCAGTGATGACAGGGGGGGTTGGAGTCCCGATCTTGGTTGGCATGCATCACGCCGACCCAGCCATTATGGCTGCAATTGGCATGTTCTCTGGCTATTGCGGCACCTTACTCACACCGATGGCCGCTAATTTCAATATGGTGCCTGCCGCTTTGCTTGAATTACCGGATAAAAATGGGGTCATTAAAGCCCAAGCACCGACCGCGTTTGCTTTACTCGCGGTCAATATCGTACTCATGTACGTATTGTTATTTCGTTAATGGGCCCTATCCTCATCAACTCCGCTTGCGCGCGCGCGGGTGTGCTTGATCGTAGATTTTAGCCAGATGCTGAAAGTCTAATGAAGTGTAAATCTGCGTCGTGGAAATGCTCGCATGGCCGAGCATTTCCTGCACTGCACGCAAGTCGCCGCTAGATTGAAGGACGTGACTTGCAAATGAATGACGCAAAACATGCGGGTGCACATTGGCGGCAATTCCAGCCGTCAGCGCAACTCGTTTGACGCGTTGTTTCACTGAGCTAGCTGAGATCCTACGGCCATGTGAGGATAGAAAAAGAGGGCGCGCATCCTCGCGTACAAACTGTGGACGCACGGTAAGCCACGCCAGAAGAGCTGTTATGGCTTTACGACCAATTGGCACAGTCCGCTGACGGTTGCCCTTACCCGTTACATAGACTTGCTTGCCGGGCAAATCTAGCCAACCTACCGAGCGATAACCGTCGGTCTGCTCTTTATATTCAAGATCTAAATGAATCAATTCAGCCAAGCGCAAGCCGGATGAATAAAATAATTCGACCATAGCGCAATCCCTTAAAGCGTGTGGCAGCTTGCTTTGGTTAGCTTCCATCATGGTTCTCGAATCATCTACGGAGAGAGCCTTGGGTAAGGTTTTGGCGCGTTTTGGCGCGCGCACTGCAGCCACAGGGTTATTCTCTAGCGCAGTATGCAGTGCTAACCAGCGATAAAAGCTACGCCAAACCGAAAGCCGGCGCGCAATTGAACGGGCGGCCAAACCTTGCGTGTGCGCGCGGATAACGCCTTCGCGAATATCCGCTGGAGTAAGCACATTGAGCGCCCGGGTGCCGGCTAATGCCACGAGCTGCGTTAACTCATAAGCATAAGTAGTCAACGTATGCTTAGAGAGCTTACGCTCATAGATTAGACTATCAAGATAAGCAGAAATTGGGTCAGCTAGCGCATTCACGGTAAGCACTGAGACTCGCTAGAGGCAAGTAAACGGCTTAGAGCCGCACTCACTAGCACCCCCATATAGGACAGAAAATCCGTTGCCATACCCTCCTGAAAACGCTGCGCATCAGGCGAACCCATCACCAATAGGCCAAATGCATTTGCTTCATCGCCCTGAGGATTGCGTAAGGCAACTAAGGCAAAAGACTCCGACGCTAAAACCGGCGCGGCGTCAGTCGTTAACCATTGCCTCACGTCAAGCTTAATCTCATTCCCGCAATATGGCGTCATCAATTGGTTGGCAAAAACGGAAATCTCATGGTTTGGCATACCCACAAAATCCTCTTGCGCATAAGGCGTCGCCACATCCCAGATACGCACTGCGGCGGTCACCCCAAAAGTCTCGCATAGAACTTGTTCAATCAGTTGCGGCGCTGCGGCGGGTTTTTGTTCAGTCAAGATTCGCTTAGCCAGTATGCCCAGTTTGAACATTAGTCCATCATTTTTTTGTCCTTGATGCATCAGTTGCGCCAAACGCAGCTCAAGTTGTTTATTTTTTGCGCGCAATATATCCATTTGGCGCTCGTGCAGTGACACCGCGCGCCCGCCATGTGGGTTGGCTAACCGCACGCTAGCAAGAAGTTCGGCCTGGTGCTCAAAAAATTCCGGGTGCGCTAGTAAATATTCAGCAATTTGATAGTCGTTCATGAACTTTAATTAAAATTTAGACGAGTGGATAGAGGGGCAAGGCCATCGAGCAGGTCAATTTCGCCATTAAAGACAATCATAGCGGAGCCAACCATATAAATTTCAGCGCCTTCCCATATAATCGTCAGCTGGCCGCCGCGCATAGACACCGTGACAGGCGAATCAACCAAACCGCGGCGCAGCGCTGTCACGGCAGCAGCGCAGGCACCCGTGCCGCACGCCAAAGTTTCCCCAACTCCGCGCTCGTAAACGCGGAGCTTGAGCAAATCACGCCGAATAATTTGCATAAACCCTGCATTCACCCGCTGGGCAAAACGAGGATGCGCTTCAATTAAGGCGCCATCACGCAACACTGGGGCCGTCTCAACATCCTCCACTTGCTGCACGGCGTGGGGATTACCCATCGATAAAACAGAAACCCATACTCGTTTACCGTTCAATTCAAGCGGCCACATGGTGTCATTGCCTGCAGCGCGGGGCTCGATTTGACTGGCATCAAACGGCACATGCGCCGGCTCGAAGAGAGGCGCGCCCATTTCAACGCAGACTTCGCCGTTTTCCTGCAAAGTCAATGTAATGAGGCCTTTTTGCACTTCTACACAGATTTGGCGCTTATGGGTGAGCCCAACCGCATGAACGAATTTAACAAAACAGCGGGCACCATTGCCGCAATGCTCTACCTCGCCGCCATCCGCATTAAAAATACGGTATTTGAAATCAGCCTCAGCCCTACTTGGACGCTCAACCAGCAATATCTGATCTGCGCCAATGCCAAACTGGCGATCCGCTAGCCAACGTATTTGAGCCGGCGTTAGCGCAAATGACTGACGAATGCCATCCAGCACAATAAAATCGTTGCCAGCGCCTTGCATTTTGGTGAATTGAAGCTTTTGCATATGGAATCAGGCCATGAGATATTAACAAGCATCATAAAAACCCGGCTCGCCCGGCGGCCGCGTCTTAAAACGTTTATGCACCCAGTAATATTGCTCGGGCATGAGTTCAATTTGCTCTTCAAGAAAAGCGTTCATTCGGCGCGCATCCGCAAGTGGGTCGTCACTCGGATAATTTTCCCATGGACGAAACACTTTTAGCCGATACCCTTTGTAATTAGGCAAAACTTCGCCAATAAACGGTACTACTTGCGCTTGGGCCGTTTTGGCAAGGCGAGAAACTGTGGTGAGCGTGCACGCCGGCACGCCAAAAAATGGCACAAAGGCCGAATTACGCGCACCATGATCCATATCAGAGGCCAGCATCACGGGCGTGCGCACACGCAACATGCGCAATATAGTGCGTGCGCTCTCAGGACGAGAGATCATTTGCGCATTAAAACGCGCTCGGGCTTGTTTCGCAGCCTGATCAATTTTGAGATTTGACATGGGTTGATAGAGAGCGCCACAACTACGCTTTAGCGCGTAATTCAGAGAAATCGAGCCCGCCTCAATCCCGACAAAGTGAAAACCAAGCAAAATGGTGGGCGGTAAATTCGGATCACTTAAATCAATCTCACTTTTTATTTCAACCAATTTTTCAAATTTCTTGGCCGAACCGAACCACTGCACGCTCCGTTCAACATAGCTGCGAATCACATGCCTAAAATGGTGCGCCGCTACCGCCTGACAACGCGTTTCGCTCCAATGTGGAAAACACAATTTGAGATTGGTGTAAACGATACAGCGCCGCTTACTAGGCAATTTATATAATAGGCGTCCTAATAGATCGCCAAAGCGGGCGACAAAACCATATGGCAAAACCGCTAGTAATTTTAATAAACTAAGCGCACACCCGACCATTAATTGTTTTAACATCGTTCTACTACTATGGGTTAACGCGCAATGTCAGACACTTCAAAAAAGGGTTTATGACATAACTGCGTGCTGAGCAATTTGAAAGAAACCGTTATAATACGATTTTCGCCGAGTTAAAGACAACTTGCGGGGCGCAAACCACGATTTATCGCGTGGTTAAAATCCGCTAAAGCGTCGCCACTTCGCACCTCCTTGAAGCCGGCTTCGTTCCCCGGATACTCTGCAAAAAATTGAACCGCAAATATTTAAGGAGCCATTCAAGTGGCAAATAATTACTTATTCACCTCTGAATCCGTCTCGGAAGGACACCCAGACAAGGTCGCTGACCAAATCTCGGACGCGGTCTTAGATGCCATTTTAGCGCAAGACAAATACGCGCGCGTGGCTGCTGAGACGTTATGCAATACGGGTTTAGTGGTGTTAGCCGGCGAGATCACGACCCATGCTAACATTGATTACATCCAAATTGCACGCGACACAATTAAGCGTATTGGTTACGATAACACTGATTTCGGCATTGACTATCGCGGCTGCGCGGTACTGGTCGCTTACGATAAGCAATCGCCAGATATCGCGCAAGGTGTAGACAACGCCCATGACGACAACTTCGACCAGGGCGCCGGCGATCAAGGTTTAATGTTCGGTTACGCTTGCAATGAAACGGTCGAACTAATGCCGCTCCCGATTCATCTTGCGCATCGCTTAGTCGAACGCCAAGCTAGCCTGCGCCACAGCGGCCAGTTACCATGGCTACGCCCGGACGCCAAAGCACAAGTGACGTTACGCTATATCGATGATAAGCCGTACAGCATTGACACGGTTGTGTTATCCACCCAACACGCGCCAGAAATGGACTTAGGCTCCCTGCGCGAAGCTGTCGTTGAAGAAATTATCAAACCGATACTCCCCGCTGCGCTACTTAAAAATAAGATTAATTATTTAGTCAACCCGACGGGCCGCTTTGTGATTGGCGGTCCGCAAGGTGATTGCGGATTAACCGGCCGCAAGATTATTGTCGATACCTATGGCGGCGCCGCACCGCATGGGGGCGGTGCATTCTCTGGCAAAGATCCCTCCAAGGTCGATCGCTCCGCCGCCTATGCTGGTCGTTATGTTGCCAAAAACATCGTTGCCGCCGGCTTAGCTGAGCGTTGTCTGATTCAAATTTCCTATGCAATTGGCGTTGCGCAACCCACTTCTGTAATGGTGAACACTTTTGGCACCGGTCGCGTGCCAGACGCCGTGATCACCAGCTTGGTGCAACAATATTTCGATTTACGCCCCAAGGGCATTATTCAGATGCTTAATTTGCTGCGGCCGATTTACGCAAAAACTGCTGCTTATGGTCATTTTGGGCGCAAAGAATCAGGATTTTCTTGGGAAATTACAGATAAAGCAGACGCCCTATCTGAAGCAGCGGGGATTAAGGCTGTCGCTTAAATTTTTATAGTTTCGTAAAACGTCGCGGCTTAAAAGAGACGGGCGATAACTCCTCCATTGAAAGCCGGGTATCGGCCCTGTAGCGCTTCGCGCGGTACAAGCAGTAGCAGGATATTCCGTCGCTAGACCGAATTGCCATCTAGCTTGGCTTTTATCGCTCGCTAAAGTCAGGGGTGTAGAATTTCTTTGCCTCATTTTGCTCAGCAACTCTTATCGGATAATCCATAAACCGTGCAAATTTCTGGTATGAAGGCGCGCCCTTAAATTTCTCTAAATCAGGATGTTATTTATGATTGAAATAGAATCATTCATCATATTTAGCCGTTGAGCATATATGAGAAATTTATTCAGAGAAGCGGCCTAAGGACATCACGACAACGGCGCCTAGCGGGCTCATCTGATTGATGCTGCTCAGCAAAGAAGCTGAAGATTAGGGCTAAACTTACGATGAGAGGCACTAACAGCAACAAGTTGTACCCACCACCTCTCTCAAAACGCGGAGAAACTGGGATGCACAACTTGTGCCTATATCTTTAACATGAGTTAAAAAAACCTTTAATAATCAATCGATTCAAGAAACAAACTTGAACCGATTGACCGTCTCAGGATTTATCAATCCGTTTGCGCCAGCTTCGCATGATGACGCGAATAGCCGAAGTAAATCAAAAGTCCAACAGCCAGCCAAGCGATGAAGGCAATCCATGTCGAAAGCTGGAGTTGAAGCATTAGGAATACGCAGAATAAAACCGAAAATATGGGCAAAAATGGCACGCCCGGGCAACGGAAAGCACGTGGCAATTCAGGATGCGTGCGACGTAAAATAAGCACAGCAAGAGATACCATGGAAAACGCCGCCAACGTGCCAATATTGGTGAGCTCAGCCAAGGCTTTAAGCGGAACCAACGCAGCGATCAAGCCAAAGAAAAGACCAACCAGCCAGGTGGCGAAAAAAGGCGTTTTGTATCGCGGATGAATTTTCGACAACGCTGGAGGCAGCAAGCCATCACGCGACATGGCAAACAAAATCCGCGTCTGACCGTAGCTCATCACTAGAATCACCGTCAGCATCCCGAATACTGCACCGAGATCAACAAAACCCGCTACCCATTTTTCCCCGGCAACTTGCAGCGCCATCGAGACCGGATGCCCGACGTCCATAAATTGCTGGTAAGGCACAATCCCGGTTACCACAGCCGCTACCGCCACATACATCACAGCGCAAGCACCGAGTGAGGCAATAATTCCGATGGGTAAATCACGCTTTGGATTTTTGACTTCTTCCGCCGCCGAACTCACCGAGTCAAAACCGATAAAAGCAAAGAACATCACCGCCGCCGCACTCAAGGTACCGGTCCAGCCCATTGGCATAAATGGCTGCCAATTCGTTGGCTTTACGTGAAAAGCGCCCACGACAATGACCAACAGCACAATGCTGATCTTAACAATCACCATCAAATTATTGATACGCGTCGATTCGCGCACGCCAATCGATAAAACCGCAGCAATCGCCATTACCACAAGAAAGGCCGGCAAGTTAAAGAGCGCCAGTTGCCCGGGCACGGTGCCAGGCGCTGCACTCAACAACGCCGGTAACGTAATGCCAAAGCCGGATAAAAGCGACTGGAAATAACCCGACCAACCCACAGCTACGGCCGAAATCGCTAGGCCATATTCGAGCAATAGATCCCAGCCAATCAACCAAGCAATCAGCTCGCCTAGCGTGGCATAGGCGTAGGTATAAATTGAGCCGGCGACCGGAATGGTCGAAGCGAACTCAGCGTAGGCTAGAGCCGCAAAACCGCATGCTAGAGCGGCAATAATAAAGGATATGGTCAACGCCGGACCAGCGGCCACGGCGCCCGTGCCCGTTAACACGAAAATGCCTGTGCCAACAATTGCGCCAATGCCGAGGAAAGTCAGATCGAGCGGCCCCATGGTTTTCTGGAGGCCGGTATTAGCAGCACTTGCTGCAATCATCTGTTCGACGTTCTTAGTGCGTAAAAGACTCATCGGGTATCTCTTTTGCAACAGCCGCTCACAAAGCCAGCCATCGTGTAAATTAAATTAAAAACGACTTACTCAAACTAACACGCTGCCAGATTAAGCATAGACAGATGTTCTGCGAAATCCGGTAAAAGATTACGCAATCACACAAACTATGCCCAGAACCTAGCAACTTATACTTGCGATTATTACTTTTGCTACAATAGGAGCTCGTTTCGAGGAGCGCTGCGACGGAATTTCCGCCAGGCTCGAAGCACAACCTTAGCCCGCCTATGGCGGGTCGTATCAAACGGCGCTCACGTCTTCAATCTTTTGTTTTTAAGAAAGGAGCGTGAAATGAGCGCTGCAATACAACCTACGCATAATCAATCAAGTATTCTCGGTGATTATACCATCGCCGATTTAAATCTCGCCGCTTGGGGGCGCAAAGAAATTCTCATCGCGGAAACCGAAATGCCCGGTTTGATTGCATTACGCGATGAATATGGGGTGAGCCAACCGCTCAAAGGCGCGCGCATTGCCGGCTCGCTGCATATGACAATTCAGACCGCCGTATTGATCGAAACCTTGCAAGCGCTTGGCGCTGAGGTCCGTTGGGCCTCGTGCAACATTTTTTCCACGCAAGATCATGCGGCGGCAGCCATCGCCGCACAAGGCACCCCGGTATTCGCCTTCAAAGGCGAAAATCTTGACGAATATTGGGCCTTCACGCACCAGATTTTCTCTTGGCCGAACGGTGAACACGCCAACATGATTCTGGATGATGGTGGCGATGCAACCTTATTACTCATGCTAGGCGCGCGCGCAGAACAAGATCGTTCTGTGCTAGCCGAACCAACCAATGAAGAGGAAGTTGCGCTATATGCCGCGATTTCCCAGCACTTAGACCGCGATCCGCATTGGTATTCGAGCCGCCTGGCTCATATTCGCGGCGTAACGGAGGAAACCACAACCGGCGTACACCGTCTCTATCAGCTAGAAAAAGAAGGGAAATTACGGTTTCCAGTAATTAATGTGAACGATTCCGTAACAAAATCAAAATTCGATAATTTGTACGGTTGCCGCGAATCCCTGGTTGATGGCATCAAACGTGCAACCGATGTCATGATCGCCGGTAAAGTGGCGCTCGTAGCGGGATATGGCGACGTTGGCAAAGGTTGCGCCCAGTCATTGCGAGGCTTAGGCGCAACCGTTTGGGTGACTGAAATCGATCCGATTTGCGCGTTGCAAGCCGCCATGGAAGGCTATCGTGTTGTCACAATGGACGATGTGGCCGATAAAGTGGATATTTTTGTCACGGCGACGGGCAATTTAAGCGTGATTACCCATGAGCATATGAAAAAGATGCGGCATCAAGCGATCGTTTGCAACATTGGACACTTCGACTCAGAAATTGAGGTGTCTTCATTACGCCAGTACAAATGGGAAGAAATTAAGCCACAAGTTGATCATATTGAGTTTCCCGATGGCAAACGGATTATCTTATTAGCGCAGGGTCGCTTGGTTAATTTAGGCTGCGCCACAGGCCATCCATCGTTTGTGATGTCAAATTCCTTCACAAATCAAACATTAGCGCAAATTGAGTTATTTACGCGCGGCGCGCAATATGCGAATAAAGTCTATGTGCTGCCTAAACATCTCGACGAAAAAGTGGCGCGACTACATTTACAGCGGATTGGCGCGCACCTTACGGAGCTGACTGCATCACAAGCAAAATATATTGGGGTTGAGCAAAGCGGTCCCTATAAGCCATCGCATTATCGCTACTAAAATGATGTTGATATGAGTCAAATCGAGCTGTCGTTTGAGTTTTTTCCACCTAGAACTGCGGAAGGGATGGATAAGTTGCGTGCCACGTGTACGCAACTTGCGGTACTGCAACCCCATTTCGTTTCCGTTACTTTTGGCGCTGGCGGTTCTACTCAACAAGGCACGCTCGATACCGTCTTAGAAATAGCCCGTAATGGGCTTAAGGCCGCTCCACATCTGTCGTGCATTGGCGCAGCCCGCGACAATGTGCGCGCCATTTTAGCCCGCTATCGCGCCCATGATATTCGGCATATCGTTGCTCTGCGCGGCGACTTGCCTTCTGGCATGGGCGAGATCGGAGCATTCCAATATGCATCAGAGTTGGTCGAATTTATCCGTACCGAACATGGCGACTGGTTTCACATTGAAGTGGCGGCTTATCCAGAATACCATCCGCAAGCACACTCGCCAAACCAAGATCTAGAAAGTTTTGCGCGCAAGATTAAAGCGGGGGCTAACGCGGCGATTACGCAATACTTTTATAATGCAGATGCGTATTTCCGCTTTGTCGATGACGTGCGGCGTCTCGGCATTAAGGTACCGATCACGCCTGGCATCATGCCAATTACCAATTTTTCTCAATTGATGCGCTTTTCATCGATGTGTGGCGCTGAAATACCCCGTTGGATTGCGCGTCGCCTGGAGAGCTTTGGCGATGATAAGGCATCGATTCGCGCTTTTGGGATTGATGTAGTCGCAAGTTTATGTCAGCGATTACTCAATGGCGGCGCACCGGGGCTACACTTTTATACATTAAACGGCGCGGTGGCAACCTCCGCCATTTGCCAACAAATCACGCTCAATAGATAGATAATTTATTCCGCAACAGCCTAGATGCCGGATACGGCAACTTATTCGCAGCATAAATTAAAAGTCTGAACTCGGAAATAGCCGATTAGCCGGCATCTTTTATGCAGAGGGACTCTCCGGCGCCCACCACATTGAGAGCGGAACAGCAAATAAATGAGGGCTAAACGGCACAATCTCTGGTCCGTCATACAGCACGATGCCACGCTGAAACGCCTGTGGCTCGTTTTGCTGCAAATGACGCAGCCCTCTAAAATCATTGCTAGTCACCGTGCTACTTGCTTTAACTTCAATCCCCGTAATCTGACCCAACCGATTTTCCAGCACAAAATCTACTTCATAATTGGTTTGTGTGCGGTAATGCCATAAAGTTAATTTTTGTTCTGCAAAAGCCAAATGTTTAAGCAACTCATTTAAGACAAAAGTCTCAACCAATCCACCCGGTAGCCCAGCCTTTTTCATCAAATGGTTTTTGGATAAATTATTGAAATGAGCCAGTAAACCACTATCTAGCACAAACACTTTAGGCGCTTTCACCAACCGTTTACCCGCATTGCGGTGCCAAGCCGGCAACCGATAGACTAAAAAGAGCATCTCCAACAGACTGAAATAGCGCTTTAGCGTGGTTTGCGTTAAGCCGATCGAGCGTGATAACTCCGCAAAATTCAACAAATTAGCGCTACGCACAGCAAGTAATTGGAGTAAATTAGGTATTTCAGATAATTGCTCGAGGTTTGCCAATTCGCGTACATCACGCTGCAAAATGGCGTGCAAATAACTATCAAACCATGCGGCACGGCGTTTTTCTGAGCTGCGGCTGACCGCTTCTGGGAACCCACCTGCGAGCAAAATATCAATCCATCGCTCACGTTTGCAGGCGGAAATGGCCAAAGCATTGAGTTCGCCATTAAACAACCAATCCGCGCGATTAAACTTTGAGATGCCAGCTAATTCCGCCGTTGATAAGGGCCAAAGCGACAATATTTCCATCCGCCCAGCCAAGGAATCAGCGATGGTAGGCAGCAATAAAACATGCGCCGAGCCAGTCAGCAAAAAACGACCCGGTCTACGATCTCGATCAACCCCAGCCTTAATTGGCAAAAAAAGTTCTAGAGCACGTTGCACCTCATCTAAGACCACTGGGCCATCCAGCGCCTCAATAAAACCGCTTGGATCATTCTTTGCCGCAGCCAACACCACCGGGTTGTCTAAGGTTAAGTAGCGATAGTGATGGATCTCCGGCACTTGAGCCAGCGTGCTCTTGCCCGTCTGACGCGCACCGTTGATGAGTATAACAGGCGTGTCAGCCAATGCTTCTAATAGCAAAGGAGTAATATGTCGTGCGTACATAGCGCCATTCTAATGGATGAAAATCATCCACGCAATGGACGATTTTCATCCATCAAAAACTTTTACATTGATTTAAAATTGATGGGCAGACAGAATTTTACCGAGCTCTTATTACCCCTCAATGTGCGGCTGCTGGGTCACCACTCGTCTATTTTTGACTTGGCGCTTGCATCTGGGATCCATCCCAACCGCCGCCAAGCGCTTTAATCAGCCCCGCTGTAGCAACCATCCGCTGCCCATTAATGCCTACCATTTTTTGCTCAACCGCAAACGCGGTCGTCTGTGCAGAAATAACGCTAAGGTACATCGTCATACCCGCTTTGTATTGATTTAAAACAATCTTGAGGGCGTGTTGGGCTGACTGCACGGCCTGTCGCTGCAGCACAGCTTCTTGTTCGAGGATACGCAATGCGGCTAATGCGTCCTCTACCTCTTGAAATGCATTCAATACAGTTTGCCGATAATGCGCCGTATCTTGTTCAAAGGAGGCGCGGGCTGCAGCTGTTTGCGCCTGCCGCGCACCTCCATCGAAAAGAACTGCCGCCAGTTGTGGGCCCAAGGACCAAATACGGGCAGGCGCACTGAGCCAGTCTGAAAACGCCGAGCTCTGATAGCCCCCCGTTGCTAAGAGCTTTAAGGATGGGAAAAATGCCGCCATGGTTACGCCAATTTTTTCGTTGGCCGCAGCGGCGAGACGCTCGGCGCTGGCAATATCAGGCCGACGCTCAAGCAGTGCGGAGGGGAGCATAAGAGGTATGCGCGGCGGCGCGGCGAACTTTAATGGTGCGGCGCTTAGCGAGAAAGTTGAGGCAGGCTCTCCCACCAATACGGCTATCGCGTGCTCGTATTGGGCCCGCGCAATCCCATTGTCAAGCGCTGCGGCTTGGGCTGCTTGGAGCGCCGTTTGCGCCTGTAGTACATCAGCCCGCGCGGCAACACCCTGAGCATAACGATTTTGCGTCAGTTTGAGAGCTTGCCGATAAGCCCGCACCGTATCGTTCAATAATTGTTGAATCGCATCTAGCGTGCGCAGTTGAAAATAATTTTGCACTAACGTCGCTTGAGCAGATAGGCGCGCATTTTCAAGTTCCGCTGCTGCACTTTGCGCCTGAGCTTTTTCAGCTCGCTCGGTACGCCGCAGCGTACCCCACAGGTCTGGCTCCCAAGACGCATCTAACGATAACCCATATGTCGTGCGTGGCGCATTTAAACCATTCACGGCGCGCGCCGTAGTGCGCGCACGCGTAGCATCCGCCGCTGCGCTGATTTGGGGCAAAAAAGCCGCGCGTGCCTGTCTCGCCAAGGCGCGCGCGCGCTGATAGGCGGCCGCGTAGGCGGCCACCGTTTGGTTCGAGATCTCGATTTTGTTAGCCAGCGTATTTAACTGGGAATCATTAAAGATCTTCCACCAGGCCCCACGCTCTAATTCATCAGCCGGCTGCGCCACTTTCCAGCCAGCCGGCGCTTCCTTAAAGTTTTCTGGCACAGCCAAGGTGGCGCGCGTGTAGTCCGGCCCCACCGCGCAACTTGCTAGCCCCCCGGCGAATAGGCTGATAACTAAGCATTGCTTAATGCGAGACATATATTTAATTAGAGAAGAGGGCCCTGCCACGGGCCACGGTTTTTTAAACAATTGCATTCTGTTGCCCTAAGTTGCAGCCATAGCAAGACAACGGTAAGGTTACACTTTTTCGCAAGCCAGTGATGCATAGCGCGATGCGCCATGTTATCGTTTTGTGGTTCACACTTAAGTTTTGAACATAGAAACTAGCGCTATTCTATGCGTATCTGTATTTGAAAATATACTAATCTATGTCAGATTCCGCGCCACCTACCTCCGCCGCTAACGCGTCGCCTCAAAGTATTCCGCTAGCCGGCAGCGCGCTGGTATTGCTCACCGTCGGGCTGGCGTTGGGTACGTTTATGGAGGTACTCGATACCTCGATTGCCAACGTCGCCGTGCCTACCATCGCCGGTAACCTTGGCGTGGCCACCAGCCAAGGCACTTGGGTAATTAGCTCTTACTCGGTGGCCTCAGCCATCGCGGTGCCACTCACGGGCTGGCTAGCGCGGCGCGTAGGCGAGGTCAAACTGTTTACTTTGTCGGTGCTGCTCTTTACGCTCACCTCCGCCCTCTGCGGACTTGCGCAGAATTTTGAAACATTGATTGTGTTTCGTTTGTTGCAGGGATTTGTTTCTGGCCCCATGGTGCCCCTGTCACAAACTATTTTGCTGCGCAGTTATCCGCCGGATAAAAGGGGGCTGGCGCTTGGGCTATGGGCAATGACGGTGATTGTTGCGCCGATTTTTGGCCCCCTTTTGGGGGGCTGGCTGACGGATCACTATAGTTGGCCCTGGCTTTTTTATATTAATGTGCCGGTTGGCCTTTTCTCTGCATTCAGCTGCTTCGTCCTGCTCCGCGGACGTGAGACTAAACTGGTTAAACAGCGTATTGATGCGGTCGGCTTGGCTTTACTTGTGATTGGCGTGGGCTGCTTGCAAACCATGCTTGATATTGGCAAAGACCATGATTGGTTTAGTTCGTCGTTAATCATCACGTTAGCGATTATTGCCGCCATCGCGCTTTCTTTTATGGTGATTTGGGAAATCACTGAAAAAGATCCCGTGATTGACTTCGCCCTTTTTAAAGACCGTAATTTTGCCCTTGGCGTGATTATTGTGTCATTCGGTTTTATGGCATTTTTTGGTTCGGTGGTGATTTTCCCACTTTGGCTGCAAACGGTGATGGGATATACAGCTAGCCTAGCTGGCTTAGCCACTGCGCCGATCGGCCTGCTTGCGTTAGTGCTCTCTCCGTTGATTGGCCGCAATTTACATAAACTTAATCTACGGCTCGTCGCTTGCTTCGCGTTTATGGTTTTTGCTGGAGTGTCATATTGGAACTCCCTCTTCACGCTCGATACGCCTTTTAATGCAGTCATTTGGCCGCGCCTGGTGCAAGGTCTTGGGATTGCCTGCTTTTTCGTACCGCTCACCACCATTACCTTGTCTAGCATCACCGAAGACCGACTAGCGAGCGCCGCCGGTTTATCCAATTTCTTCCGTACCTTAGCCGGGGCCATTGGCACTGCCGTCAGCACCACTTTCTGGGAAAACAATGCAGTCTATCATCATGCAGTATTGACTGAATCGGTTAGCGTCTACTCGCCGAATACCACGGCTTTTACGGATACCCTAACCTCATTCGGGATCACTGGATCGGTGGCCTATGCAAGCCTCGATAAAATCATTACACAGCAAGCCTATATGATTGCGACTAACAATTTTTTTCGCATTTCATGCATTGTGTTTATCGTACTCGCAGCACTGATATGGTGGACCAAACCGAAACCGGGAGCGGCGGCATCAAGCGGGCATTAATATTGGAGTGCGGTTGCTCTAGCCCCGAGGGCTTTTTTAAAGCTCTAAAACTAACGCGTACACATCGCGCTCCATACGATTACCAAGCAAACTGAGCAAAGTGCGTAAATTTTCTCGCTCGGTTTCTTCCGCCTGAGCTGTACCGCGAAAAGAAAATTTCTGCCGCGCCCATTGACCTGCTCCGTCAAGCAGCAAAGGCCCTTGTGTCGTTGTCAGTGCCAACGTCGCGTCGCGGCCTAGCGCCTGAATCACGACACGATATGAACCCAGCGGTTTTACGCGTGAAACGCGCGACGACATATCCGTTAAGTTCAATGTCAGTTGGCCGAATAGCTTATTTTCCAAAAAACGCCAATCGTTCCATTGAAGCTGCACCCCACCTTGCAAATTAAATGTATTAAACGGCGCGCCCAGCCCTGTTAATAAGCTGGCCGGAACCTCTAGCCGTCCAGAGGAAAGCATCGCGCCGCGTGGCGTTATGCTGAGTTGGACGGGCGCTGGACTGGCCTCATTCGCCAGCATTGTGATTTTCACTTTACCAGAAAAAAGCGGCCAAAACGCTGTGCGCCACTCAATCCGCCCAGCTAACGCGGTGGGGGTGCTGGCTTTAGGTCCAGCCGCTAACATCAGCACGGCTGAGCCATGCCATAACGAGCCCGCTGGAACCGCTAGGCTAACCCGACCCGCGGTTGCTTGCGCCACGAGCGGCAAAAACCAAGCGGCCGGCAAGAGCGCCAACACGGTTAATAAGGTTGAAACCAGCGCAGCCAAACCCCATGGCAGGGCTTCTTTTGATTTTTGCAAGAGTGAATGCATATTCCGCGCAGCGCTCATCTGATGGGTTGACTGCATAAATTCTTGGTAGAGAATGAGCGCATTAAAGATTAACGAACGCTCGGCGCTTGCAGTAACGCCGTAAGATTCACTTGCCCGTCTTCATTCAAACGGATTAGCTGAGCTTCAGCGATTTGCAATTTGTATTGTTTGCGTATTTCGTCAAGCCAACCGATCCAATCTGCGAAGAAAACGTTCGTTAATTTTATTTGCACCGCACCATTGAGCACCGATAGTTGGGCATTGGACATGCCGTGCTGCGCGAGCGAAGTCATTAGAGCATCCCGCAAACCATCGCCGAGAGGCGCTATATTTGCTGGCCGGCGGCCTAATTCCCGCGCTTGTCGCGCTTGCTCTTGCATTTGCGCTAACTCCCGCTCCATCACCGGTAGCTTAGCCATCAGCCGCGCACTCCCGCTGCGCGCAGGCATCCATAACAAGCTATATAGCAAAGCTATGCTGGAGATCAATCCTAACGTGATGCATAACATTTTCTCGCGGGCGTTGCGCTCGCTCCAAAAATCGCTCCACAGCGTTGTCAAAGCACTTTTCATCCGCGCCCCTTAATAATCCATTTGCCTTGCGCAAAATCTGCGTCCAGTCCTTGGTTAGCTAGCCGTTGCCCAAAAGTTTCATCAATTTTCACGTTCGGCTTAAATCTCACTTCAAGCGCGCGGTTGCGGTAATCCATCTGCGCAATAGCCGTCGGCGAGATGGTCCCTAGCGAGCGCGCCAAACCCTCCGCGAGGCTTAAAAAATCGGTGGGCGAAAGCTCGCCTACGGCCGTACGCAACGCATCGAGCTGGCGCGTCATTTGTTGCGGGGGATTCAGCACGACCGCGGTTTTTGGAAAAGCGCTCATCAACACCTCAATCTGCTGCGTGCTAAGCATGGTTTGCTGTCGCACCAGCAATAGCCATTGCAGGTTGACGCCGATGACCATCGCCAACAAACTGGCGAGCGCCAAACCCAACGGCCAACGCCAGTGCTTTAAAGCACCGCGCTTAAAGCGCCAGGGTTGCTGCGCAAATTCAAATTGGCATAAATTAAAAGGACAGCTTAACGCTTGCCGAGCCAGGGCCTCAAATGAGAGTGACGGCTGCTGCGCGAAAGGTGAGGGTGGCGGCAGCGCTGGCGCAGAGGACCTGCCGGGCACGTCCGTCAGTTGATATAACGCCAGCGGTCCAAGCGCCGCCAACGCGCTCAGCGTCTCGTTCAGCGCCGAGATTGGGACCGTCAGACCTTGGCCCAGGCCGGCGCGGAGCAAAGCAAGTTCAACGCATGGCTCGGCTACATCAGTCGACGAAGTTGCAGCGCTCGGTTCAGAATACCCAACCATCATGGCCAATAACGGCGCCGCTTTTTGCGCCGCGGCACGTTCAAGCTTGGCCTCAAGGCTTGCTGTGTCTTTAATTTCAGATATAGCCAAACAGCGTGTCATCGGCACTGCGCGTAAAGCGTGATGGCCCGCTTCGATAAAAGCCTCATACACAAAACGAAACCAAGCGCGATCAATCGTCGCCAGCACACGTTGATTATTTTCGACGGCGACTGGATCAAGCGCAATATGGCAAGTTTGTGGATCTCGGATCACATGCTCTTCAATCACATTGGGTAAAGCTTGCCGTAAACGCGCGCCCTTGAGTGGCGCAAGCGCTACGGTTAACATGAGTATATCGCGCGCCGCGATCAGCAAAATTGTGGTCCGCGCTTTAGGTAGCAACGCAAGTGAGGATTGGCCGGCGCGCAATACGCGCGCACGCCGATCAAAAAGAATAAAGGGCAAAGCCGACAACTGCCATTGCCCCGAAGTGAGCGCTGGGTCGCGGGCGGGTAGTTGAACCACAAGTGTCGTCAAAACGTTTATCCCTTTCGCAAAATAATCATACTGCATCACGCATGCTAATGATACGTGTACTACGCGTCAAACGGTGGCGATACACTAATACATCACGCAATAAGAGTGCGCGATTATGCTGAACATGCCCATGAATGACAAAGAAATCAGTTTTTACATCGAATTGGCTTGTATCGAACTCAAGCTGTGGCCCAGCAATGGCGCGCACGCGGTTGGTGAAATCACCTGTATTAACGAAAAAAACCTGCTCACGCAAGGTCAGCAACATTTGCGCATTAGGTACATCCAAGCCTGGAATCATCGCGGCTAGCACTTCGGCGCTTGCCGTATTCACATTGACTGCGCTGGGTTGCGGCAAGACCGTGACAAACGGTTTGAGTTGCGCAACCATGTCTGCATTAAAGCCAGGGACATCGAGCAAGGCTTCCACAGAATTTATTGATAACCACTGAGAATTAACCCCACCTTCAAAACTACTCGTATCAGAATCCGCCGCAAATGACGAATTGTCTGCTTGACTTTCTATGTTCTCTCTCCCAGCCGGCCCCTGCAATTTCGAAGTCCCCCCGCTTTGCAAGCCTTGCCTTGAATTCACCAGCGAAGCACGCAGCCGCAAAGCAGTGGCCTTTGCCAATTCTGGATTTAAATTGAGGATGGCTAACAAGCGCCCAAAGTTCGCGAGCTGCTCCAGGTTGAGTTCTAATTGTCCGGGCCGTGGCGTCTTGACCAAATTGCGTAAATTGAATTTGGCTTGTGCATCCTCAATCGAACCGGATAAATAAGTGTCCTGCTCATACGCATCGCCCGCTGCACCGGCGCGCCCGAGTAAATCGGATAAGCGCGTCTGGGCAATAGGTACGGCCCAAATGCCGCCGAGATAATCAATCGGTGAAGTATCTGCTGCCGCACGCAAGATAAAGCGTGTCCAATCAAGCGCGCCACGCTGCACCCATTGGGCCTGCATCATCATCTGTTGATTTTCGATACGGCGAATCTGAATTTGTTGTCGCCACAATAAACCGGACACCAGCAGCGCCGACAGCGTCACGACAAAAAGGGCCGTGATCAGCGCCGCGCCACGCGCCCGACGGGAATAGCCGCAACCGGAAGAATAACGTCGGACCGTATGCAAAGCCTCACTCCCCGACCAATAGAATTCGCGTGAGCGGATGCTGCGCTTTGACTATGTGCGCGGTCAATTCGATGCCCGTCATGCTGCGCTCAGGCGGAATTTGACGTGCTTGCAGCGCAGTCAATTGACTTAAATTTTTATTAAAAGCAGCTTGCACATCTTGCATATTGGCGGTCCAGCCGCGCTGCCGCACCCAGGCGCGCACACTCACAGCACGCACTCCATTGATGAGCTCAACCGTGCTCCACCCCTCCATTCCCGCCTCAACTGCGAGGGCAGCCCGCAACTGCCCAAACGTTGCGAGCGGCGGCGAAGCAAGACGCAATACCCTTCCCTGCGGCACTTGATAACGCACGACTTGTAAACGCGGCGCTTGTCCAGATACATTAAGCTGTCGCACAATTTGCAATTGCCCTGCGCCAAAAGCAATCGCTGGCTGACCGAGGTCTAGATCGAGCGCCGCTTGCCGCACATCAATCCCGACCTGGTCGAAGAACTGCGCTAGCGCGCGCTCGTTAGCCATGGATAAGGTCACCGCATCACGCGCGCGCACAATCTGATCAAGTCCACGCCAGGATAAGATGGCAACCAAGGCAAGTATGGTCATCGCGACCAATAGTTCAACCAACGTGAAGCCGATTTGATATTTATAACGGCCGTTGCGTTTCATTCGCTATCACTGTCATCAAATGCGCCAACTCACTATTAAACCCAACTTGCTTAACCACTATATCGACCCGTCGAAAACTCGGATTAGGAGTCCCAGACACGGTCCGTATGCAGATAAAATCAGCATTTCCCTGCGCACATGGAAAATTCACTGCGCCTAGCGGCAGCCAGGTGTGCTCCAAACGCAGTTGCGCCAGCGCATTATCTGCGCTAAAACCCGCTAATAGCCGCTCATGCAATGCACGCCCCCCCAGCGCCAAACTGCCTGAGGCACGCAACGAGGCAGCCAACGCAATCGCGATAATGGCAAGCGCAATCAGCGCTTCAATTAGCGTAAAACCCACCATAGTACGGCTAGATTTTGTTTTCTTGCACGTCATAACGGCCATTGCCATTGCTCGCCACACTCAGTTGGGTGGCATTTAAATAAAGCGTAACCGTCACGGCGACATCAATACTTTCGGTACTGAATATGACGCGCTCAGCCAGCTCTTGCCCACCCGCATAACGAATCGTTATAGCATTGAGCGGGGTACGCCATTGACGCGGGGCAAAGACATCGTCGCGCAACACCCGCCAATCCTTTTCGACCTGTATCAGGAAACGATAGCCCCCTAGCGTAGGCTCCCAGGCAATCAACTGCGCCCGAACTTGCGCTTCATTTGCCGCCGACTCAAATAATAATGCAAGCCGTTGCGCCTCTTCGGCAAACTCTGTGCGTGGATTACGCGTAATCGATAAAGAAGCCAAAGAAATCAGCAGGCCTGCAATAACCAGCACCACCAACATTTCGAGCAAGGTAAATCCGCTCTGTAAGCGTGCCGTTTGAGGCCCATGCGTCAAGTTATTGCCACGAGCCAATCTCAGTCCCATCATGATCTGACGGCCCACCTGTGCCATAACTAAAAATATCGACCTCGCCATGCACGCCTGGATTCAGGTATTGATACGGATTGCCCCAAGGGTCGTTTGGCAAACGCTCTAAATATCCATCCTCTTTCCAATTGCTCGGCACGGGTTCGAGGGATGGTTTTTCGACCAGAGCACGCAAACCCTGCTCTTGCGTTGGATAGCGGATATTATCGAGACGATACAACTTCAGTGCCTGCGAGAAAGTCTTAATGTCTTGTAACGCAGCAATGCGGCGCGCCTCATCTGGCCGACTCATGATTTTCGGCACAACTAGGGCGGCCAGTATGCCTAAAATCGCAATCACAACCATGACCTCGATTAAAGTAAACCCTCGCTGATACAGCGATATGCGGCGTACAGCGTTTGCCCTATTTGAATCATCGTGCATTTTTCCATTCATCATAATTAATTTCCAACCTTCAAAAATAAAACACCCAACCCAATACCGCAGTAAATTTACTATACTCTGCTTAGTTAATGCTGTTTATGCTTACTATTTCATGACTTCTATGCAAAACTCTGCTGCTGTGCGTATTACTTCGTTTGTATTAGTTGGACTTTTTTGCGCAACCGTAACCTACTGGGGCATTACTTTAACCTCTCATCAGACAACCCCTTTGGCTGCTGCCAGCGCAAGTCGAGCGCCGCTTAAGATCGATTACGCTGACCGATTATTTGGCGGACAAGCCAATCCCGTGCGCAGCGACTATCAACTAGCCGGCGTGCTGGCCCAAGAGCATGGCGCTGCAGCCATTATCGGACTAACCGGCCAACCCTTACGGGCCGTTTCCGTAGGACAGCCCATCGACCAAAATACGCGCCTGCATGAAGTACGCGCACGCTCAGTCATTATTGAACATAGCGGGGTTAAAAGTGAAGTATTTTTGCCAGCATTGACTGACGCGCCGACGATTTATATGCGCTAGCTTATCAGCCCACCATTTGATTCAGCTCGATAATCGGCATCATCACAGCTAAAACAATCACTAACACCACTCCGCCCATCGCCAGAATCAGCAACGGCTCCAGCAGACTTGTTAAAAACAATGTACGGCGCTCAAGTTCAGCGGCTTCACCCGCCGCCGCCCGTTCAAGCATCGTGGTTAAATCGCCCGTCGCTTCGCCTGCGCGAATCAGATGAATCAACACCGGCGCAAAGGTATGAGTGCCAGCCAGCGCGCGTGAGAGAGAAGTCCCTTCACGCACCCGCACAATCGCCTGATCGATATTTTGGCGCATCGCCACATTGTTAAGCGTCTCGCCGGCGGCTTGCAGCGCTCGCAAAATAGGCACTCCGGCGGCGGTCAAGATGGCCAATGTACTGGCGAAACGTACCGTGTTATAGCCCCGCACCAGTTTACCGAGAAGAGGTACATCCAACAGCCAGCGATGAAAAGCCAAACGGGAACGCGGCTGTTGCAAAATACGTCGCAGCACCCCGCCTATCAGCAAGGCGGCTATCAACATCCCCCACCAGCCCTGCTTAACGAAATTTGACAACCCAAGCATCGCGATCGTCAAAAATGGCAATTGCTGTTTCGTACTGGAAAATACACTGACGACTTGCGGCACCACATAACTCAGTAAAAACATGACGATGCCAAAAGCAACGATGGTCACAATGGCTGGATACGTAAAGGCCAATTGAATTTTTTGCCGCAATGTATTGCGCTGTTCAATATAGTCGGCAAGACGCGCCAAGACGATATCCAGCTTGCCAGTTTGCTCACCCGCAGAGACTAGGGCGCGATAAATCTCGGGGAAATCCTGCTGATGAACGCTCAAGGCCCCTGCCAGCGATTGCCCACCTAATATTTCAGCCCGAATCGCAGCCACCAGTTCACGCACATAATCCCGCTCAGCTTGCTCGGCCAGCACGCTAAGAATTTCATCAAGTGGTAACCCGGCGGTCAGCAAACTCGCCAGTTGACGCGTGAAAATGGCTTGCTCGCGCTGAGATAAACGCCGTCCGAATGCCAAGCGCGCGTGACGCGTATCGCGCATCTGGTTACCGGCGGCTTCAACTACAAGCGGAGTGAGGGCCTGCACACGCAATTGGCTGCGTGCCGCACGCGCACTATCGGCCTCCAACACGCCGCGCCGCGTCTTGCCAGATGAGTCAATCGCCTCAAAGCGAAAAGCGGGCATGAGCAGGCTACCTTATAGTTTGATCGATCAAAGAGTTTTAAATTCGGTGAGTTTTATCCGCCAGTCACCCGCATCACCTCTTCACGCGAGGTCACGCCGCTCTCTAGCCAGCGTTGCGCATCTTCGCGCAACGTGTGCATTCCGTTAGCCCGTCCCGCCGCTAGCAATTCAGTATCGGCGGCTTGCCGGTGGATCAAAGTCCGAATCTCGTCATTGAGCACTAGCAATTCATAGATGCCATACCGGCCTTGATAGCCAGATTGTCCGCATTGTTCACAGCCAGAGGCATGCCAGCCATCAGCGCGCTGGCTGCGGCAAGCTGAACATAAGCGACGCACCAGCCGTTGCGCGAGCACGCCGAGCAAACTGGAAGCCAATAAATAAGGTTCCACGCCCATATCTGTTAGCCGGGTGACCGAGGATGCGGCATCATTGGTGTGTAACGTAGCCAGCACTAAATGCCCGGTTAACGAAGCCTGCACAGCAATCTGCGCCGTTTCAAGGTCTCGAATTTCGCCAATCATGATGATGTCAGGGTCTTGCCGCAAAATCGAGCGGAGCGCCCGTGCAAAATTCATACCAATCCGCTCATTGACCTGCGTTTGGCCAATCCCAGGCAGATCATATTCGATCGGATCTTCAACCGTCATAATATTCGTGCTGGCAGTCTCAAGCCGCGACAGCGCCGCATATAAAGTGGTGGTTTTACCTGAGCCGGTCGGACCGGTGACTAATACAATGCCATGTGGATGCGCAATCAGTTTATCAAACTGCACTTGCGTCGCAGTAGCCATGCCAAGTGTATCCAGGTTTAGCCGTTGGCCATCTTTCTCAAGCAAGCGCAATACCGCGCGCTCGCCGTGTCCAGTGGGCAAGGTCGAAACCCGCACGTCGACGGGGCGGCCAGCGACCCGTAAGGTAATGCGGCCATCTTGCGGCAATCTTTTTTCCGCAATATCAAGCTGCGCCATAATTTTAATCCGCGAAATTAACGCGCCATGCAAGGCTTTTTTGGGACGCACCACATCGCGCAAAGTACCATCGATGCGAAAACGCACAACCGATGCATTCTCAAAGGATTCAATATGAATATCCGACGCCCCTTCTCGCGCAGCTTGCGTAAATAACGCATTGATCATGCGGATAATCGGCGCATCATCTTCCGCTTCAAGCAAGTCCTCAACCTCAGGAATATCTTGCATAAGCCGAGATAAATCTACCTCGCCTTCAACTTCGCCGACGACTTGCGCCGCACTTCCATCGTGGAGCGCATAAGCCCGGTTAATGGCTTGCGCCAGTTCGTCAGCCGCCAAATGGACTAGACGCAGCGCGCCAAATTGCCGCGCAATTTCAGCCAAGGCACTGGCCAGCGTGCGTTCACTCACCCAAACTTCAAGGCTGTCGCTATGTTGCTGCGCCGCCAAAACCTGCCCTGCCCGAGCGAAACTGTAGGGTATGCTGCGCGCCACCACAGGCGACGGCGCCTCGCGCGGCAACTCCGACGACAGACTCGCTTGGGCAGTATCTAAGGTTGTCACGGCCGCATCCCCGGCTCATCCTCCATGCCAGGAATCGCATTCAGCCAACGTGCATTAGGTGGCGCGGCTAAACCCGGGCCTTGATCTTGCTTAACCGGTGGGAGCGCGTTGCGCGACTGTGGAGCAAGCGCAGGCAACGCTGTTCCGCCTTGGTCAAGCGGTAGCGGAGCGCTTGGCATGAGTGGAGTATTTTGATCGCGCATTAACCAATTATCCGAGCCGAAATTCGCCGTCTGCGACCGCATATAATCATATCGGTCAAGCGAAACACGCTGCGCATCTTGGGAGTTACGTATAATCACTGGGCGCAGAAATACCATCAAATTGTTTTTGTCGCGTTTTTTGTTTTCGTAGCGAAAGAGGGCTCCGAGCACAGGAATATTGCCCAGCCAAGGTACTTTAGAGTTACCGTCGCTATATTTATCCTGCAATAACCCTCCCAACACAATGATCTGACCATCATCCGCCAAAACTGTTGATTGGATAGCACGCTTATGAAGCGTTACCCCAGCCGCACTGTTTAAAGAATTTTGCACCACGCCGGAGTCTTCCTGATAAATCTGGAGCTGAATCACGCCCCCTTCAGTGATTTTAGGTTTCACGTGTAGCGTAACGCCAACATCCTGTCTTTCAAACGTCTGAAAAGGATTAATGGATTGGCTTGTCCCCACCGTTTGCGGATATGCGCCGGTCAAAATAGGGACATTCTGGCCCACCACAATTTTAGCCTCTTCATTATCCAGCGTCACCATCGTTGGTGTAGAGAGCACATTCGTGTTGCCCAACGAATTCAGCGCCTGCAACAGCCCACCCAAGCCCAAAAATTTGCCATAGTTACGCAAATAACCAATATTCAAGCCTTCCGCTGGATAAACCAGCGATTGCCGCGGATCTTTCGCCGCAGCATAAGGACTAGTGGCTAATTTAACAATATTGGTGCCGGCCTCATTGTCCGTAGTGTAATTAGCACCGCCGAATACGGCGTTCGTTCCATCCATATTCAATAACGCTTGCCATTGAATACCAAAGCGCGCCATATCGATAGATGAAACCTCGACAATTAATGACTCAATATAGACTTGAGCGCGCCGCGTATCGAGTTGGTCAATCACTCTGCGCAAGTTCCGGTAAACCGGCTCAGAAGCCGTGATCACCAGCGAATTGGTAGCCGCATTAGCTTGCACCATACCACCGCCTGAACCGTCG
The DNA here is from genome assembly GCF_003966915.1 of Mycoavidus cysteinexigens. Lineage (NCBI taxonomy): Bacteria > Pseudomonadati > Pseudomonadota > Betaproteobacteria > Burkholderiales > Burkholderiaceae > Mycoavidus > Mycoavidus cysteinexigens. The sequence goes on along the minus strand of NZ_AP018150.1, from coordinate 70,236 downwards.
CCAGCGCCCGCGCCACTGTTAGGCGCATTGCCAAATACGTTGCCTAACGAGGAATTGGCTTGAGCGCCAGCCGGGCCACGCGCGGTGCCGCTTCCTTTGCCAGTTGGCAATGGAGGCATGACGCCACCTGTCGCACCGCCGAAACCACCGCTCGAATTAAAAGAATCAAGCGCACTATTTGCCGTCGAAGCGCCACCACCTTTTTCGCCCAAGATACCGCGCAAAGTTTTAGCCAACTCGACTGCATCGGCATTGCGCAACGGCACCACATGGATATTGCCAAGCTCCTGCGTAGGCGCATCCAACTTTGCAATTAATTCTTTTGCCGCTTTCATCCGTGCGGGGCTAGCCGCGCGCAAAATTAGCGAGTTAGTGCGCACATCCGCTAGCACTGACATTTTCAGCGTAGCATCCGTGCCGCCAATTGGCGCGGGATCTAAGATTTTTTGTAATTGCGCTGCAAGGTCAAGCGCATTAGCGTTTTTCAGCGTTACAACTTCTATCTTCCGGCCCGCCATATCAATGCCGGTGATAATATTAGCGATCCGCCGCACATTATCCGCATAATCCGTCACCACTAATGTGTTGTTTGCTGGATATGCGGTAATTGCATTATTCGCAGAAATCAGCGGGCGGAGCACCGGTACCAGACTACTTGCCGCTTCATGGCGCAGCTGAAAAACTTGGGTAATAACCTGGTCGCCTTTTGCCTGTGGCTTATTCCCGATATAAACCGGCACACCTTGCTGCTTCGCATCGGCTTCGGGCACGACTTTCAACACGCCATGATCCTGCACTAAGGCAAAACCTTGCATGCGTAACGCCGATTGGAGAGTTTTTAGGGCCTGCGCCGCCGTCACGGAATGCTCAGACACCAAGTTAAGCCGCCCCTTAACGCGCGGATCGACGATAATGGTTTGTTGCGTCGCCGCCCCGATCGCTTTTGCAACCTGATCGACTTCCGCATTTACAAAATTGAGCGTAACTTGAGCACGCGCCGGCTGAATGGCAAGCCATGCAGTAAAAAGAACATAAATTAGACAACGCATTAGAATACAATTTTCAGATAATTTCGTTCATATAAGCTACAGTACGCATCAATGCCGCAAACCGCGAAGTCACTGATTATGCTATTCACATCCATTCAGCGTCAAAAACTAGGTATTGGAATGCTAAAGCCGCTCATTTACTTCATCATTTTGCTTAGTGCATCTGCTGCGTTGCCGGCACAGGCCGATTGTTTCGACGATGCAGCGCGCTACCAAGGCGTAAATCCAGTCATTTTGCGCGCCATCGCCTGGCAAGAGTCACGTTATCGCCCCAACGCGATGCGCAAAAATGATAACGGCTCAACCGATTACGGACTGATGCAAATTAACTCAATCCATCTTCGAGCGCTATCTAAATATGACATCTCATCTAACACACTGATGGAGCCCTGCGCCAGTGTCTATATTGCAGCTTGGCATTTGCGCCAAAAAATGAATAAATATGGCAATACTTGGCAAGCCATTGGCTCCTACCACTCCGAAACGCCGAAGTATCGCGACAAATATGCCGGCCAGATTATTAAAATTCTGACCAAGTGGGGCGTCACATCCCAACCGCGTTGAGCATCAGTTTTGCATAAGCACCGCCAGCGCAGACTAAAAAACCCGCGCGGGGCGGGTTCAAAGCATTAAAGCGTTCTTACTTTTTCGCCTTGCCATTCACCGCTTCTTTGAAGGCTTTGCCAGCGGTAAACTTAACGGTTTTAGTTGCGGCGATTTTGATTTTCTCACCGGTCTTTGGATTACGGCCTTCACGCGCTGCGCGCTTGCCTGAAGAAAATTTACCAAAGCCGACCAATTCGACCGAATCTCCTTTCGCCACTGTCTTTTTAACTAATTCGACATAGGTGCTTAATATTTCACCGATAGCGGCCTTGCTCGCTTCCGTTTTTGAAGCGATAGCATCAATCAGTTCCTGCTTGTTCATAAAAATTTCCTTCTCAGTTGAGTTAAAACAGCTAGCATAGCGGTCAGCATAAAATACTGACCGGCTTATCGCTGCGCCTACTTTTTGTAGCAACAGCGTCAACATAACATAGCATGGTCCGGCATAAAGCGCCACAAAGCTAGTACTGAGGCGGCTTTAAGCCCGCTTACAAGCTCCGCCGTAATGCAGCTACAGTGTATCAAGCTGCGTGTCTATCTTGCGGCAAACCATTGCTAATTCAAGGCAAACGTTGGTTTTTGCCAACGCTTTCTGCGGTTTTGTGCTTAACAATCAACCCGCGGACCGCCAAAATCAGAAAATTTAAGCCCAAACGCCCTCTTAAACGGCCGCTCCAATCCTCTCGCTCTGTCTAAAATGCCCATTATTCCGGCTCCACTTACCTTACTTGAAGACGGTACGCCTTATTCTGCCGCATTCTCAGATATGTACCATTGTGCCGCGGGTGGGTTTGCGCAAGCACAGCATGTATTTCTTACAGGGAATCAGCTTCCTGCGCGCTGGGCCGGTCAAACGATTTTTTCGATCGTTGAAACCGGTTTTGGCGCCGGCGTTAACTTTCTAGCAACGTGGGCCGCCTGGCGCGACGACCCGGCACGCTGCACGCGCCTGCATTTCGTCTCAATTGAAAAACATCCATTCACGCGCGAGGATTTACACGTCCTCCATCAACGCTTTGCCAGCGCCCGGCTCGCTCCATTGACGCACCATTTATGTGCCGCCTGGCCTATTTTGACACCAGGGTTACATCGCTTGGAATTTGAGGCAGGGCGCGTCATCCTTACTCTGGCCTTGGGAGATATTCAAGATTTACTGCCCCAGCTATGGCTGCGCGCCGATGCATTTTATTTGGATGGTTTTGCACCCGCAAAAAATCCGGATATGTGGCGCGCATCTATTTTTAAAGCGCTGGCCCGCCTGGCCACTCCCAATGCAACGCTTGCCACGTATACCACTGCTGGTGTTGTGCGGCACGGGCTGATTGCCGCAGGCTTTGAGGTAAATAAAGCGCAAGGCTTTGGGATGAAACGTGAAATGTTAATCGGGCGTTTCACTCCGCGCTGGCGAGTGCGACGCCATGAGCCGCCAACCGCTTATGCTGCAAGTGAACGGCATGCGCTGGTGATTGGTGCGGGCTTTGCTGGCTGCGCACTCGCTGAGCGGCTCGCCGCGCGCGGCTGGCATGTCTCATTAATTGAGCAAGGCAAAACCTGCGCCGCCGGCGCTTCCGGAAATCCTGTCAGCGTGTTCCATCCTTTCATGACACGCGATGACAATGCCGCTGCGCGTGCCTCACGAGCGGGTTTTTTGTACGCGTTGCGGCGCTGGCAAGTTTTGGCCCCGATAGATACATTTTTCTGGCGCGCCCAGGGTCTTCTACAAATTGCGGCCAATCAAAGCGCATTGGATGCCATGGGCGCAACGCTTTCCCACTTAGCTTATCCAACCGAGCTTGTCAGTTCTGTCACGCGCGCTGAAGCCAGCGCACTAGCCGGGTTGGAGCTAGCTCAGGGGGGGTGGTATTTTCCGCATGGGGGCTGGCTTGACCCAGCGTCCCTATGTCAGGCCCAACTCATCGCTGCTGGCGCTGCGCTGACGCCGTATTTTCAACGGAAAATCAACCAATTGGTTTACCGAGAAAATCTCTGGCACGCGTTAGATGAGACGGGCCGCAGCATCGTCGCGGCGCCCGTCGCTATCTTAGCGAATGCAAATGATGCCACGCGCCTAGCCGGTTTACATTATGCGCAGACTCACTCCATACGTGGACAATTAAGCGTATTGCCCACCCCGGTCAGATTACATATCCCCATCACCGGGAGCGGCTACCTCGTCCCTTTAACTTCAACCAGCCTACTGGCAGGCGCCAGCTATGAGCCAGACGACCCCAATCCGATGCCAAGCGTGGAAAGTCATCAACATAATCTAAGCCAACTGGCGCAGCTAGCGCCAACACTGGCTGACCGCTTTGATCCAAATACCTTAGCTGGATATGTTGCTTTTCGCTGCGCGGCGCATGACCGGATGCCATTTATCGGTGCGATCGCAGATGAGCATGCGGCTCAACCCCTTAACTCTCAGTTACGAGACGCGCCACGCGCGCCTGGTTTATTTGGCGCATTTGCTTATGGCTCACGCGGTTTAATTTGGGCTACGTTGGGCGCAGAATTGATCGCCTCGCAACTGGATGGCGAACCCATGCCAATTGAACGCTCACTCGTGCAGGCACTTGATCCAGCACGTTTTTTGCTGCGCGCTTTGCGCCAACAAAACTAAGCTTAGCCATCCATTCACGATAAAATGAGATTCGCACCTAACCTGCTGCCCATATAATCAAAAATATGATGAACCCTAACCAGACCTCAGTTGCAACCGAATGGATTGCGCGTAGCCGACGCGCTGTATGGCATCCATGCACGCAAATGAAACACCACGAACAATTGCCGCTGGTGCCCCTGGCGCGTGGCGCAGGCGCCTGGTTATATGACGTTGATGGCCAGCGCTACCTTGACGCCATTAGTTCATGGTGGGTCAATCTATTTGGCCATGCAAATACGTTCATCAATGACGCCCTCAAAGCACAGCTTGACACGCTTGAACACGCTATGCTCGCAGGCTGCACGCACGCGCCAGCGATCGAACTCGCCGAGCGTTTAAGCGCGCTCACAGGAGGCACGCTGGGTCATGCCTTTTTTGCCTCCGATGGAGCCTCTGCTGTTGAAATTGCGCTAAAAATGAGCTTCCACTATTGGCGTAATAGCGGACTGACCAGCAAGCAGGAATTTGTTTGCGTTGCCAATGGCTATCATGGGGAAACGATTGGCGCACTCGGCGTTACAGATGTCGCTTTATTTAAAACTGCGTATGATCCATTGCTGCGACATGCGCATATTGCGCCATCGCCCGATGCTCGCCAAGCGCAGCCAGGAGAGTCCGCGGCTGACGTCGCTCAGCGCAGCATTGCCGCCATTACTGAATTATTTGAAGCCAGACATACCCAGATTGCGGCCATCATCATTGAACCGCTGGTGCAGTGCGCGGCCGGAATGGCCATGCATGATCCAAGCTTTATTACCAAACTACGCGCCTTATGTGATCGTTATGCAGTGCATTTGATTACCGACGAAATTGCGGTTGGGTGCGGTCGGACCGGCACTTTCTTCGCCTATGAACAGGCAGGCATTCAACCTGATTTCTTATGCTTATCCAAAGGCATTAGCGGGGGCTATTTGCCTCTTTCCGTGGTGTTAACGCGGGATGCGATTTACGCCGCATTCTATGCGGATGACACCGCCCGCGGCTTTTTGCATTCACATTCGTATACCGGCAATCCGCTCGCCTGCCGCGCCGCACTCGCAACCCTTGATTTGTTTGAGAAAGAAGATGTACTCATGCGCAATCGCGCAAAATCGGAGCGGCTCGCCCAGCTTTTGGAACCGCTCACCGCGCATCCACAAGTACGGCATCTGCGGCGTTGCGGAACCATTATTGCGTTTGATGTAACTCCAGAAACCATCACGCCTAAGCAGACCCCGGATAAAAATTCCCCAAAAACTCCGACGCCAGCCACGAGCTTTTCGCGGCGTTTCTTCGAGACTGCGCTGCGCAACGAACTCCTGCTACGTCCAATTCACCGCACCGTATATTTGATGCCGCCCTATATTTTGTCTAATGATGAAATCACCTTGCTGGCTGAGCGCACCTGCGCCACGCTAGAGCAAGTACTTAGCGAGTTCTTCTAAAAATGGAAGCGCTAACCATTCTTGCAAACCATCTCCGTGAACTTGACGCCCAAGCTCTGCGCCGTCAGCGACGCTGCGCTGAAACCGGCTGCGCGGCGCATATGCAAGTGGATGGCCGTGCGGTGATTAACTTTGCCAGCAATGATTACTTAGGATTAGCCTCCCATCCTAAATTAATCGAGGCCCTTGCCGATGGCGCTACGCGCTATGGCGTTGGCAGCGGTGGTTCACATCTGTTAGGAGGGCATTCACGCGCTCATGCTTTGCTCGAAGATCAGCTCGCCGCCTTTGCTGGTGGATTTATTGATAAGCCACGCGCACTGTATTTTTGTACGGGTTATATGGCGAATTTGGCCACGCTGTCTGCCCTCGCTAGTCCAGCTAAAAGCTCCTCGGAACAAACGGCAACGCTTTTTTCAGACGCACTTAACCATGCTTCATTAATTGATGGCGCACGCCTAGCGCGCGCCAACGTGCAAATCTACCCACACGCAGATACCGTCGCGCTTGAAACTTTATTAAGCGCTTGCAAGACGCCATTAAAACTGATTGTGACAGATGCGCTTTTCAGTATGGATGGGGATCTTGCCCCGCTGCATGAACTACTCGCTTTAGCTGAAAAATACGGGGCCTGGCTGGTGGTGGACGATGCCCATGGCTTTGGCGTACTGGGCAGTCATGGAGCGGGGACTTTATCAGCATTTGGGCTGCGTTCGCCACAGCTGATTTATATTGCCACGCTCGGTAAGGCGGCCGGCGTGGCGGGCGCTTTTGTGATTGCGCACGATACCGTAATCGAATGGCTGATTCAACGCGCCCGGCCCTATATTTTCACCACCGCCTCGCCGCCAGCTGTGGCTCATGCCGCATCAGCTAGCCTGAGCCTTATCGCCAGCAGCGAAGGTCAAACCAGACGGCAACAATTGCAACAGCGGATCACCCAAACGCGCGCACTATTACAACAAACGCCCTGGCGAGCACTCGACTCTGTAACCGCGATCCAACCCTTGATTATCGGCGCCAACGCACCTACACTGGCATGCGCCGCACAGCTTGCCGCACAGGGACTATGGGTGCCTGCCATTCGCCCACCTACGGTAGCGCCAGGCGCATCACGGTTACGCATTTCTTTATCGGCCAATCATTCGTCGGCCGACCTTGAACAACTCAGCGCAGCATTACTGGCCTCTGAAATCTAATGGATCCATCTTATTCTTTTTTTGTAACCGGCACTGATACTGAAATTGGCAAAACGCTGACATCAGGCGCGTTATTACACGCATTCGGCAAGCGCGGGCTACGCACGGCCGCGATGAAACCCATCGCCGCCGGCGCGGAATATCGCAATGGCGCTTGGTGTAATGAAGATGCCGATTTTCTTGCGCAGGCAGCCAATGTTGCTTTGCCGCCGGCCTTGACCACACCTTATTTATGTCAAGAAGCCCTAGCTCCGCATATCGCCGCTAGACAAGACGGAATCCGTCTTGAGATTGAACAAATCATCCAATGTTATGCTACAGTAACCCAGGCGGCCAATTGTGTTGTGGTTGAGGGCGTTGGCGGTTTTCAAGTGCCGCTCGATGACCATTACGATACAGCCGATCTCGCCCGCGCGTTAAAGCTGCCCGTGGTGCTAGTAGTAGGCTTGCGTCTTGGTTGTTTAAATCATGCATTATTGACTGCTGCTGCCATCTGTGCAAACGGGCTCCCGTTCGTAGGTTGGGTCGCCAATCAAATCGATCCAACCATGCGCTACGTCGACGAAAACATTGCTACCTTGCGTGTACGTTTTGAGCAACAATACAACGCACCGCTATTAGGTAAAATTCCGCATTTAGAAGCTCCGTCGGCTGCGACTGCCGCGCTTTATTTAAATATCGATCCACTGCTCGCGCTCTGCGCTAAGCGCCTTTGATAAGGGAACACACAATGACACAAGCGACTTGTGCTTCGCATAATGCGGCACCAGCGACTTTAAAGCCGTTAACTTGCGCGCCTAGCGAGGCCAACCCAGCTCAGTGGAAAATCGCCGACGTCCTTGCGTTATACGAGCTACCGTTCAATGATTTATTGTTGCGCGCCCAGCAGACGCACCGCGCGCATTTCGATGCAAATGTAGTGCAATTATCTACCCTGCTGTCAATCAAGACCGGCGGTTGTCCAGAAGACTGCGCATATTGCCCGCAATCTTCACATTATGATACGGGCGTTGCGGCGGATAAATTAATGCCGCTGGATGAAGTCATCACCGCAGCTAAGGCGGCTAAGGCGCATGGCGCAACCCGTTTTTGCATGGGTGCGGCCTGGCGCAGCCCGAAAGAACGGCACTTGGCGCCAGTGCTCGAGATGATCCGCGCAGTTAAAGCGTTAGGGCTTGAAACTTGCGTCACGCTAGGCATGCTCGAAAAACCGCAAGCGCAAGCACTCAAAGAAGCGGGGCTGGATTACTACAACCACAACCTGGATACGTCCCCTGAGTTTTACGGGCAAATTATCAGCACGCGCACCTATCAAGAGCGCTTGGACACACTCGAACATGTGCGTGAGGCGGACATTAATGTTTGTTGCGGCGGTATCGTCGGCCTGGGTGAATCGCGCCGCGAACGAGCCGGATTGATTGCGCAACTCGCTAATTTAGATCCTTATCCAGAATCCGTGCCAATTAATAATTTAGTACAAGTTGACGGCACACCATTATCCGGCACAGAGCCGTTAGATCCATTTGAATTTGTGCGGACAATTGCCGTGGCACGCATCACTATGCCACGCGCGATGGTGCGCTTATCAGCCGGCCGCGAAGAGATGGATGCCGCTCTGCAAGCGTTGTGTTTTTTCGCTGGCGCAAATTCAATTTTTTATGGCGAAAAACTATTAACCACCGCCAACCCACAAGCAGAAGCCGACCGCACGCTACTCGCGCGGCTAGGGATGCGCGCTGAAGCAAATTGTGCGGCTTGATAAGCTCACGTAGCATTGGTTAAACTCAACCGGCAAAGATGCAAGTTTCAGATTCAATGCCAGGTTAGCAGTCTTTTAAGTTTTGCAGGTAAGCTGTAAAAATTTAAAAGGCTGCGCCGGATGTAAAGTACACGGTCTTTCCAGCAAACACATCAATCACGCTTTGCCGTGATCTTACAAAAGCGGAAATGCAATGGCTCTCCCCAAAGTTTTGCAAAACCTCGTATTGCCGGTTATCGCGGCACCCATGTTCACCGTGAGCTACCCAGAGTTGGTGTTAGCGCAATGCAAAGCTGGCATTGTCGGCGCTTTTCCCGCCTTAAATGCGCGGCCTCCTGAGTTACTAGATATCTGGCTTACAGAAATTAAACAGGCCCTTGCTGCCTATCAAGCAGCCCACCCTGAGGCATGTATCGGCCCACTTGCGGTTAATCAAATTATCCACAGCACAAATGCGCGGCTTGAGCATGACGTGCGGGTTTGCGTTGAGCATCGAGTGCCGATTTTTATCACCAGCTTGCGCGAACCAATTAAAGAGCTGATAGACGCCGTGCATGCCTATGGCGGCATTGTGTTCCATGACGTAATCAGTATTCGTCATGCACACAAAGCGCTAGAGGCTGGGGTGGATGGTTTGATTTTGGTCGCAGCTGGCGCAGGAGGCCATGCCGGCACTTTGTCGCCTTTTGCATTAGTCGGCGAAGTGCGGCGTTTTTTTGCCGGGCCGCTGGTCCTTTCTGGAGCCATCGCAACCGGCCAAGCGATTTTCGCCACGCAAGTAATGGGCGCTGACTTTGCTTATATTGGTACACGCTTTATCGCAACGCATGAAGCCAATGCTACCGATCAATATAAAAACGCGATTATTGAGGCCCAGGCAACCGATATTATCTACACTAACCTTTTTACCGGCGTACACGGTAACTATATTCGACAAAGCATTGTCAATGCTGGATTAGATCCCAACCAACTACCTAGTGCAGACAAATCAAAAATGGTTTTTAACCATAACCAAGCCAAAGCCTGGCGAGATATTTGGGGAGCAGGCCAAGGAGTGGGGTTGATAGACAACCTTCCTTCCGTCGCAGAACTCGTAGCACGTCTAAAAGGCGAATATAACCAAGCGCGCAGACAGTTTGACTGAGCTCGATTGATGCGCGCCAAATTTCTGCCGGATACTCTGACCTTATCGATCCTAAGTGCAGTTATTCTCGCCAATCTGCTGCCCTGTCAAGGTCAAGCCGCCGTGGCCTTCAGTTGGGCGGCGAATGGCGCAATTAGTCTTCTCTTTTTTATGCATGGGGCCAAATTACCGCGGGCAACATTAATCGCTGGAGCCATGCATTGGCGGCTGCATCTGCTAATTTTCGGCTGCACCTTTGCGGTGTTTCCGCTGCTGGGCCTGACGCTCAAACCGATTTTATCGCTGCTGGTTACCCCAATTCTGTATACGGGCATTCTGTTTTTATGCATATTGCCATCGACGATACAAGCATCGATTACTTTCACCGCAGTTGCCAAAGGTAATGTAGCGGCAGCGATATGTTCTGCGCCAGCCTCAAATCTGCTGGGCATTCTTATCACACCGCTATTCGCCAGCTTAATCTTCAGCCAGCATGGAGTAGACCATGCGTTATGGTTATCTGCGGTCAAACAAATTGCTTTCCTTTTACTCGTGCCTTTTATCATCGGACAGATGACTCGCCGTTGGCTCGCAGCCTCTTTTGAGCGCCATGCACGCCCCTTGAAATGGCTTGAACAATGCGTGATTCCACTGGTTGCTTACACGGCCTTTAGCGAGGCCGTGGTGCAAGGTTTATGGTCGCAGGTTGCACCGCGCTCACTCCTGGGCCTGATCATTGTGAATGGCGTGCTCCTTATGCTGGGACTTATCGTCACCGGTTATCTAAGCAAGCTCGCTGGCTTTAGCCAAGCCGATCGGATCACCATTTTATTCTGTGGATCGCAAAGAAGCTTGGGCTCAGGGGTGGCGATTGCGCAAATTGTTTTCGCCGGCTATACAGTAGGCGTTGCCATTTTGCCTCTAATGCTGTTTCATCCAATGCAGTTAATCGTTGGTTCGTTGTTGGCGCAGTACTATCGTGCGCGGGCGACGCCATATAAACTAGCGTCGCTATCCAGCCGAGATTAATCCCTCTCGTTAAAATCCCGCAAAATAAAACCACTGCGCACGTCTAATACCATGATGAACTTCATCGAATTAATTATTTTGGCCGCCATTTGGGGCGCATCGTTTCTCTTCATGCGCATTGGCGCACCTGAGTTTGGACCGATTGTTTTGGCTGCATTGCGCGTGAGTATTGGTTCACTGGTCCTGCTGCCAGCACTGCGCACCGCTGCTGCGCGTGCGCAGCTACGCCAGTTTATAGGGCCACTGCTGATTTTGGGCCTGACAAACTCGGCTCTGCCATTTTGCTTATTCGCTTATTCAACCCTTGCCCTCGATGCAGGATTTGATTCAATTTTAAATGCGACGACCCCGCTCTGGGGAGCACTGATTGCTTATTTATGGTTGCGCGCGCCCCTGACCAGAATCCAGGTATTAGGCTTAACAAGCGGTCTCATCGGTGTGATTATCTTGGTCGTCGGCCGAATGAACGAAGCAGAAACCGCAACCGAACCCAGCGTCCCGCTCTCTCTTGCGATTGGGGCTGTGCTCAGCGCAACGTTACTCTATGCTTTTGCGGCAAATTATTCTAAACAGCGGCTCGCCACGGTAGCACCCAATTTAGTCGCGTTTAGTAGCCAATTTTTTGCTGCGATCATACTCCTGCCGCTCGCATGGCTTTACTGGCCACAACAGCCGATTGCCGCCAGCACATGGTTTGCTGTTAGTGCGCTCGGTATCTTGTGTAGCGGGGTAGCGTACTTACTCTATTTTCGACTTGTCGCCCATGCCGGCCCATCGTATGCAATGTCAGTTGCCTTCTTGGTTCCGATTTTTGGCACCTTATGGGGGGTAAGCTTTCTGGGAGAACAGGTAACGACATTTATGCTGGTAGGGTGCACCATTATATTGGTGGGTACTGGATTAGCTTCGGGAAAGATTAAGCGACTCACATTTTCCGTAACTCGGCGTTGACCAGAATAAACCCTTTTGGAGATGCAACTCAAAAGCACATCAAGCTGCTGACACTACTACTCCGCGCTTTTTAGTATCCGCCCCTTGCCCATTTATTCCCGGGCAAGGGGCGGATGATTTATACGCTGGAAGATTTATTTATTATCAGATAACACTTTCCATTGTTCATTTTCCGCTTTATAAACCGTAATATCACCTTGTTTCAAATCCCCACGCGCATCATAAGCAAGCTTTTTCATCGTGACCGACTGCATATCAATTTTAGCCAAAAAAGGCAGGTATTTAACTGGGTCAGTTGAGTCAGCTTTTTGCATTGCGGTGAACATTGCCATCGCGCCATCATAAGCGTAAGGCGAATAAGTTTGCACATTTTCTTTAAAACGATTTTTATACTTAATCGCATACTCTTTGCCACCTGGCATTTCATCAAGCGGCCGTCCTGCCAATGAAACCACTGTGCCTTCGGCCGCTTTTCCAGCAAGCTTTAAAAATGTGTCCGATTTCACCATTTCACCCGCCATCAATACGGCTTTCATATCAAGCGTTTGCATTTGTTTAACCATCGGCGCAGCTTGTGCATCCGCACCGCCATAGAAAATAGCCTGTGGATTGGCGCGTTTAAGTTTGGTTAAAATCCCTTTAAAATCAACTGCTTTATCGTTGCTATATTCACGGCCAACGATTTTTGCGCCAGCCGCTTTAGCCGCTTTCTCGAATTGATTCGCTAAGCCTTGACCATAAGCCGTGCGATCATCAACGATGGCAATCTTTTTAAAACCGAGACGCTTAACTGCGAAAGCGCCAATCACCGCCCCCTGTTGAGTATCTGAAGTCATCATGCGAAAGGTCGTTTTAAAGCCTTGCTGCGTATATTCAGGGGCAGTAGCCATGGCAATTTGTGGAATGCCTGCATTGGCATAAATCCGAGATGCGGGAATCGTCGTGCCTGAATTGAAATGGCCTAACATTCCTTTAATGCCTTGATCAACAAGCTGTTGCGCAATAGTAGTGGCCGTGCGAGGGTCAGCTTGGTCATCTCCTGTCTTGAGCTCGATCCGAATCGATTTGCCGCCGATGATCGGTTTCGTTGCATTGAAATCTTCTACCGCCAGCAAAACTCCATTTCGGAAGTCTTCGCCGTAATGAGCTTGCGACCCCGTCATCGGAGCTGCGCACCCAATTTTCACCTCTTCGACAGACTGTGCAAAAACCGCCATGCTCGCGCACATGACTCCCCCTGCCAACATCATGCGTGCGATTTGCTTAATCATGGGTTGCATTCATTTCTCCTATTTTCTGATTGGTCAAATCGATATGGACTCATCTAGCCATCAAGTCGCTTTTAATACTGCTGCTTTAAATCCAGTTAGAGTCAACTACGTAATCGTCATTAAACTCGCATTACCGCCCGCTGCCGCTGTATTCTGGCTGATCGAGATTTCGATCAAAAGCCTTTCTAGTCTGTAATCTTCTGCCTCAGAGGCCAGTGCGTCGACCGCAACGCTTTGTACGCTAATGAGCGGTCCCGTGCGTTCCGCCATACTCTTAATCAGCGTTTGCAGCGCCGCTCGCTCCCCCTCAAATAATACCGCATCAAAAGGATCTGTAACGCAACGCTCTATACTGATCTGGCTTTTTAGGCTTTCAGGGAGTCGCTGAATCCATTCGAGGTTAGCCTTGCTATGCGCCGCAAATAATGCCTGATTGCCAGTCGCCAAGACCGCCGCCAGTTGCGCTCGCGCACCGCCCATCGTAGCCGCTTCACACCTTACGATACCACGGCATTTAAGCGCATACAGGTTTTCTTCGCCGGTTGGGCCAGATAGCACGAAGACTTTGCCCACTATAATTTGTTCTAAATAACGCTCGCACCGCATCGCCGTCAGCATATCATTTTGTGCGATGAGCCAAGTGCGGTATGCATTTAATCTCGCCACTGCAACATGCGTCAGATCCATCTCAACTCGATCTGGATTCAATGACAAGGGTTGCATTGTCGACTGGGCGAAGGCTGGCCGTGGAGATTGCGCCAGCAAGCGCAATAAATAAAGCGGCCCTCCCGCCTTTGGCCCAGTCCCTGACAAACCCTCACCGCCAAATGGCTGCACACCTACCACCGCCCCGACCATGTTACGGTTAATATAAAGATTGCCAACCCGCGCGTGCGCGCTGACATAAGCAATGGTTTCATCTATCCGCGTATGCAGACCGAGCGTTAAACCATAGCCCGTGCGATTAATCTCATCAAGCAAAGTAGGCAGCGCTGGGCGACGATAACGGACAACATGCAATACTGGCCCAAATACTTCATGCGTTAATTCGTTGATTGATTCAATTTCAATCAATGTTGGCAATACAAAAGCGCCATTTGTAAGTTGCTGCGTATGCGCTGCATCAGCCAGCAAAGGCTGAAATACTTTACCCCCTTTGGCACGCATTTTATCGATATGATTTTCAATGGTGGATTTGGCGGATGCATCAATCACCGGCCCCACATCCGTTGCTAAATAACTTGGATTGCCCATCACCAATTCTTGCATCGCCCCTTTGAGCATGGTCAAGATGCGCTCCGCAACCTCTTCTTGCAAGCATAAAACCCGGAGCGCTGAGCAGCGTTGGCCCGCCGAATCGAACGCGGATACAAGAACATCAAACACCACTTGTTCAGCAAGCGCGGATGAATCCACAATCATTGCATTTTGACCGCCCGTTTCGGCGATTAACGGAATTGGTTTGCCATCCGCACCGAGCCGATTAGCCAGCGTTTTCGCGATCAGTCGCGCGACTTCGGTTGAGCCGGTAAACATTACGCCACCAACGCGCTCATCAGCAACGAGAGCGGCTCCCACCGTCTCCCCTGCGCCTGGCAATAACTGCACGACGCCAATTGGCACCCCAGCTTCGTGCAAAATTCGAACCGCCTGCGCGGCAATCAGCGGTGTTTGTTCAGCTGGCTTGGCCAATACTGGATTGCCCGCTGCTAAAGCAGCGGAGATTTGTCCAATAAAAATGGCTAGCGGAAAATTCCATGGGCTAATACAGACGATTGGCCCCAGCGGGTGATGCGTGTCATTCGAGAATTCGAGGCGAATTTGCGCCGCATAATAGCGCAAGAAATCAACTGCTTCACGGATTTCAGACACCGCGCTCGCCAGTGATTTACCCGCCTCACGCACCAGCAAACTCATCAACGTATATCGTTGCGCTTCAAGTAGCTCCGCCGCACGCATCAGATACGTTGCGCGCGTGAGCGGCGGCGTCATGCGCCAAGCGGGTGCCGCCCTAGAAGCCACCACCAGAGCCGCCTGAACCGCCGCGCTACTCGCATCAATCAATGTACCAACAATGTCACTTTCATACGCTGGGTTAACACTATTACGCACTAAGCTATGTTCATCTGTATCTGTACCTACATCCCCGCCTAAGATCGGCGCAGCCTGCCATTTCAGATTCACGCCGGCGCGCAAAACCGCAGAGAGCTGAGCTAGTTGGTCTTCGCCTGATAAATCTAATCCACTTGAATTAACGCGCTCAGCCCCATAAAGCGCAGGCGGCAGTACAATTTTAGGATGAGGCGCTCCCAGCGGCGCCACTTTTAAAGCCTCTTCAACCGGATCAGCAATTAACTCATCAAGCGTTACCGCTTCATCCGCGATACGATTAACAAACGAAGTATTGGCACCATTTTCTAGCAAACGCCTAACCAAATAGGCTAATAAACTTTCATGCGTGCCTACGGGCGCATAAATCCGACATGGTCGTTTAATCTCGCAGTGTTTATACAACGCCTCATACAACGACTCACCCATGCCATGCAAACATTGAAATTCATATTGGCCCGCATAATAATTGGGGCCCGCCAACTGATAAATAGCCGCCACCGTATAGGCGTTATGTGTGGCAAATTGAGGATAGATCGCCGTGGGTGCAGCGAGCATTTTTTTGGCGCAAGCTAGATAAGAAACGTCCGTGTAAATTTTGCGCGTATAGACGGGGTATTCATTTAACCCGTCAATTTGCGCGCGCTTAATTTCGCTATCCCAATACGCGCCTTTAACCAACCGTACCATCAACCGGTGTTGGCTGCGCAAGGCTAAATCGATTAGGTAATCAACCACAAACGGACAACGTTTCTGGTAAGCTTGTATCACGAAGCCGATACCATTCCAACCGGCCAGCGCCGGATCGAAACATAACGCCTCTAGCAAATCCAGCGACAACTCAAGCCGGTCCGCTTCTTCAGCATCAATATTTAAGCCAATATCGTAATGACGAGCCAGTATTGCTAGAGCCTGTAAGCGTGGCAAAAGCTCAGCCATAACACGCTCTTTCTGCGCCCGCGCATAACGCGGATGCAGTGCCGATAATTTGACTGAAATACCGGCTTTATCATAAATATCCCGCGCCCCCGCCACTTTTCCAATCGCATGAATCGCTTGCTTATACGCCAAAAAATAGCGTTGCGCATCTTCACTCGTCAGCGCCGCCTCACCTAGCATGTCATATGAATAACGAAAATTCCGCGCCTCAAATTTACGACTGTTAGTGAGCGCTTGAGCAATTGTTTCACCACAAACAAACTGCTCTCCCATGAGCTGCATCGCGAGTCCCACCCCTTTGCGCACCAATGGTTCACACCCTTTGCCAATCAACCGAGAAAGCACCGCAAACAAACCTGTCTCGCTGTGGCTCGTCAATAATTTGCCGCTTATCATCAAGCTCCACGCGGCTGCGTTCACAAATAGCGAGGACTTTTGGCCGATATGTGATTTCCAGTCGCCGTGACTGAGCTTATCTCGAATCAATGCATCGCGTACGGCGCTATCTGGAATCCGCAAGAGCGCCTCCGCCAAGCACATTAACGCGACCCCCTCTTGGCTCGATAAGGAGAATTCGTGCAGTAATTCTTTAATGCCGCGGCTTACTGGTTTAGCGCGCAGTGCTTTAACCAATTCACTCGCAAGCGTGCGCGCAGCAATTCTTTGCTCAGTCGTTAAATGGGCGGCATCGATAAGAGGGATAATAGAATCAGATTCTGGACGTCGGTAGGAAGCGATAATCGCGGCCCGCAATGGCGCTTGAGATAGTGCAAGAGGTGTCAGCATCTTTTTTTGTTTCTTTATGAGAGGCGAATTCAGGCCAGTGTAATTAACCCCTCTAGCTTAGTAAAGAAAAAGTTTTCAAGACCAGACTGCAAGCCGTTTATCCATGATGATCAGACTCTAAACTTGGGTACATCGTCAAAATTAGCTGACTACTTAGAGCTTGGATAACGCGTAATACGCCCTCGAGCTGGATCGTGGGTTTTCCGGCTTCCAATTCAACCAAAAAACGCACGCCCACATTAGCAACTAAAGCCAATTGCAGCTACGTCAATTTGAGTTGTTTACGGGTGTGGCGAAGCGCCTCCCCCAAATCTGACGGGGTATGAATAACCGTCATAATAATTTCCTGCTCGGGAAATTTTCAGCTTAAATTTGAATAAATACATGGAAATTTCCTATTCGGGAAATTATTTTGAGGCCATTTAAATATCCAGCGGATCAACTTCAACCGACCAGCGCACGACTCCTTTGACCTTAAGCGTACGCAAATAAGGCTGCCATGCACGTAGGGCGCTTTGCAATGCCGTGCGCGATGCGCTTTCAAGCAACAATTGGGCCCGATGTACATGCATAACCTTAACTACAACTAGGGGCACAGGGTCATAGCAAGTGACATATTCAGCGCCAAGCAAACCTTTAAACAACGCGATGCCCTGCATCAGAAACGCTTGCGCCGCCTCTAACGTGCGCGCTTCAGCACGGAGGAGCGCTTGATAAACAAAGGGGGGCAAACGCGCCTGCTGCCGCTCAGCCAAGAGCGTGGCGGCAAAACCCGCATAATCATGCCGCGTCAGCGCCTCATACAGAGGGTGCTGTGGATAACGCGTTTGCAGCAAAACCTCCCCTTGCCCGGTACGGCCCGCTCGTCCACTGACTTGCATTAGCTGAGCAAAAAGTCGCTCGCTGGCGCGAAAGTCATGCGAAAACAGCGCAACATCCGTATTTAATACTCCCACCAGCGTTACGCGCTTAAAATCATGCCCTTTTGCGACCATTTGCGTACCCACCAGAATATCTGCGGCGCCTGCATGTACGTCCTCTAATAAGGCTTGCGCACTCCCTTTGCGGCGCGTGCTATCGGCGTCAATACGTAAAATCCGTGCGCTCGGCAAAAGCGCGGCAAGCGTCTCTTCAATCCTTTGTGTGCCTCGTCCAAGTGGGGCTAAATCAAGATTGCCGCACTCCGGACAGGCCCGCGTAATCGGTGCTTGCCAACCGCAATGGTGGCAACGCAATACTTGTTCAAGCTTATGCAAAACCGTATAAGCGCTGCAACGCACGCAACCAGCGACCCAACCACAGGCATCGCAAGCAAGCACGGGGGCATAGCCACGCCGGTTTAAAAAAATCAGACTCTGCTCTTGCCGTGCTAAACGTTCCCGTATCGCATGCATCAAGGGGGCGGATAATCCGGCAACCGGCACAGGTGTGGTTTGGCCCATGTTAATTAAGCGCATGCTTGGCAACACCGCGTCAGCATGTGCGCGCCGCGTCATCGTCAGCTGCGTATAACGGCCCTGTGCAGCTTGCCGCCAAGTTTCAAGCGACGGAGTCGCTGAACCCAACACAATTGGAATGCCGAGTTGTTTAGCACGCCAGATCGCCAAGTCACGCGCCGAATAACGCAGTCCTTCCTGCTGCTTATAGGCAACATCATGCTCTTCATCAACCACGATCAACGCCAGACGCGGTAAAGAGGCCAATATCGCCAACCGTGTTCCTAATATAATACGGGCTTGCCCAGTATGTGCAGCCAACCAATGCCGGGCCCGCACGCCTTCAGCTAGACCACTATGCAAAGTAACAATAGCCTGCGCTGGGCCGGCTGAAAAACGCGCGCGGAAGGCCGCCTCAAATTGGGGCGTTAGGTTAATTTCGGGAACCAGCACAAGCACCTGAGCCAGCGGGTCACGCGTTAGCAAATCCGCGATCATACGCAGATAGACTTCGGTTTTGCCGCTCCCGGTTACCCCATGTAATAAAAAAGGGGAAAAACCGCGAGCCGCATTAAGTGTGAGCAACACATCCGTTTGCTCTGGCGTTAGTGTCCTTTCCCCTGTTGGCAGCGCTTGAGCCTCAGCCGGGAGGCCGGTGACAGCAGGTAATTCTTGATTCGGCTCGCCACTCAACTGTAGCGGAGAGGTCGGTATTGCTAGCCGCCGCCAACGCTTCGCATTACGCAGCGCTGAGGGCAGCGACGCTAGCGCAACTTCACCTATTGAGCGTTGGTAATAACCCGCCGCAAAGGCCGCAAGCGCCAACCATTGGTTTGATAGCGCCGGCGCATCCGCCCAGACTGCTTCAATCATGCGTAAGCGTTCGGTGGGGATGTCACTCTGTTCAGCTAACTCACAAACCAACCCCACTAAGTAACGCCGGCCAAACGGCACATACACCAACTGCCCCGGTTGGGGGGCCGGCGAAATAGCGCAACCGTAATCAAACAAAATGGGGTTCGGTTGGTCTAGGGCGACACGGACAATTAAGCAACTCATTACAAATTCTTGCTGGTTACCCCTAAAGCAACGCGCTTGATAGACCAATTTGGCCAATCAAATTTAAAGTGTTGCATACAATAAGCTGCTAACTAGCGGATTTCTTGGCTTTTTTTGAGCTTTCCACAAAACCTGTGGATAACTTTGTTGAAAAGTCACGTTTTAGCCGCCGAAAAGGCCAAGGCAAGCGCTCTGGCTTAGTTTGCTCAGTTTTAAAGCAATTTTCACAAACCCTTATTAATCAACCACTTAGATAATATCAACAGGAGACTTTTGCAATTTATTAAAAAATTAATGTGCCCCTTGCAAGAGCTGCATTAATTGTGTATAAGTCCGATGCCTAGCCAATCGGCCGATCCCTTATAGAATCTATCTAAAAGCTGAATGAGCACTCACTCGAAAACCCGATTAAGCTTTGGCTGCAAGTCGCAATGAACGGCTATAAGAATGAACCTCATCGACCATTTCAGCCACATGCTCAGGAGGCGTTAAAGGCAAAATGCCGTGCCCAAGATTGAAGATATGCCCAGGTTGATTGCCATAACTATCTAAGATTGAACGCACTTCGGCACGAATCGTCGCTGGCGGTGCAAACAATACCGTTGGATCAAGGTTACCTTGCAAAGCCACTCGACCGGCTACACGCTCGCGGGCACGGGCGAGATCCACCGTCCAATCAAGGCCAACCGCCTGTGCGCCAATCGCTGCAATTTCTTCTAGCCATTGACCGCCACCTTTAGTAAACACAATCACGGGTATTTGCTCGCCATTATGTTCACGCTTGAGCTGCTGAATCACAGCTTGAGTATAGGCTAGAGAAAACCTCTGAAATTTCCCTTCTGCTAAGGCCCCACCCCAAGTATCGAAGATCATCACCGCTTGCGCGCCAGCCTCGATTTGCGCATTAAGATAAGCTGCCACAGCCTGCGCATTAATCTCAAGGATGCGATGCAGCCAAGCCGGGTGTTGATAGAGCATCGTTTTAACCCGGCTAAAATTATCCGAGCCGCCGCCTTCAACCATATAACAGGCAAGTGTCCAAGGACTACCAGAAAAACCGATTAATGGTACGCGTTGCACGCCATTGGCATTGGTTAAAGCGCGCCGGATCTGAGTCACCGCATCGGTCACATAAGATAAAGTCGAATCTATCGCCGGCACCGCTAAACGCATAATATCCGCTTCAGTCCGTAACGGATGAGCAAAACGCGGTCCTTCACCCGCTTCAAAACTTAGGCCAAGCCCCATCGCATCGGGTATGGTCAGAATGTCCGAAAAAAGAATGGCCGCATCCAAAGGATAACGCTCAAGCGGCTGCAAGGTCACTTCAGTCGCGTAATCAGGATTTTTCGCCAGCCCCAGAAAACTGCCCGCGCGAGCACGGGTTTGGTTGTACTCAGGCAAATACCGACCCGCCTGGCGCATTAACCAAACCGGCGTATAGTCGGTGGGCTCACGTTTAAGCGCCCGTAAGAATGTATCGTTTGATACAGACTGCAACATTTTATTACTCCTAAAACCGCGCACATCCACCACAATGCCATTAACGGTTTCAGCACAGATGGATAGCAACTGACAAGGTGAGAGCGGACATACTCGGCATACCCCTCACTGGTCGGCTTGACGCCAAGCTTTACCCTCTAGCGAGGGCATCTTTGCGGAGGCCGTTTTAACAAACGACTCTTAGTGTTGGTCTCCTCACGCTAACCCCGTAGCGTGTGGCTTCAGCGGGCCTTTTAGGCCCGCTTTTTTTATTCTCGTTAATGCGTGTCGCCCACCATTTTCCGTGGTTGCACCCAGGCATTAAACTCCGCTTCGCTCACATAACCCAAAGCCAGCGCAGCGCTTTTTAAAGTGGTTCCTTCGCGATGCGCTTTTTTTGCGATTTGCGCCGCTTTGTCATAGCCGATATGCGGATTTAACGCCGTAACCAGCATCAGAGATTCGTTTAGCAACGATTCAATCCGCTCGCGGTTCGGCTCAATGCCGATTGCGCAATGATCGTTAAAGCTGCGTGCGCCATCCGCCAGCAAGCGGATCGATTGCAGCACATTATGCGCAATCATGGGGCGAAAAACATTCAATTCAAAATTGCCGCTTGCACCACCGAAATTGACCGCTACGTCATTACCAAATACTTGACAGCACAACATCGTAACGGCTTCAGACTGGGTCGGGTTGACTTTGCCTGGCATGATTGAACTGCCCGGCTCATTTTCTGGGATCAATAATTCGCCTAAACCACAACGTGGTCCACTTGCCAGCCAACGAATATCATTGGCGATTTTCATCAAGCCAGCCGCCACGGTTTTAAGAGCGCCATGCGCATGCACCAGAGCATCAGCCGCCGCCATAACTTCAAATTTATTCGGCGCGCTAATAAACGGGAGTCCTGTCAGCGCGCTAATTTCGGCCGCGACTTTATCGGCAAAAGCCGGATGCGCATTTAGCCCCGTCCCCACCGCAGTACCACCTAAAGCCAGTTCATACAAATGTGGCAAAGCAGCTTCTAGATGGCGCATTCCCTGCTCAAGTTGCGCCACATAACCCGAAAATTCTTGACCCAGCGTAAGGGGCGTCGCATCTTGTAAATGGGTCCGCCCAATTTTAACGATGTCCGTAAAAGCCTGCGCTTTTGCCGCCAGCGTATCGCGCAGCGTTTTTAAGGCAGGCAATAATGTATTCGCAATGCCATCAGCCGCAGCAATATGCATTGCCGTTGGGAAAACATCATTGGAGGATTGCCCACGATTAACATCATCGTTCGGGTGAATTTTACGCGCTTCTCCGCGCTCACCACCCAGCAACTCACTCGCACGGTTCGCAATCACCTCATTCAGGTTCATATTCGTCTGCGTACCTGAACCGGTTTGCCAGACGACCAACGGAAATTCATCAGGGTGCAGGCCAGCGACGATTTCGTCAGCAGCCTGAACAATCACATTGGTTTTATCGGCAGGGAGTATCTCAAGCGCATGATTCACGGTGGCGGCTGCGCGCTTAACCTGAGCCAGCGCGCGGATTAATTCAGGCGCTTGCTTTTCATTTGAGATTTTGAAATTGTGTCGTGAGCGTTGCGTCTGCGCGCCCCATAAGTGGGCTGCAGGCACAGCAATGTCACCAAATGTATCACGTTCAATGCGAGTTTTTTCTTTCATGTGCGGAAGTCTGGACGGCTAAGAAGAACAAGCCGAACATTATATACCGACTCAAAAGACTGCAAACTGATTCAAAAGAGTTTATTGCAGGTGACAGCAGCACTCATTAAGCCAATTATAAGAGGGGGCGCCAGTTAACTTCGATTCCGACGTAAGCGCTGAATCGCCGCCAACTGAGCTGCCGCATAAGCAAGCTCTGCTTGTGCTGTCGCATATTCAACGTTTGAACCCGTATTTTGTAGGGCCTCTTCAGCCTCGCGGCGTGCTTGCTCAGCTTTTGCTTGATCAAGGTCTTGGCCGCGAATTGCGGTATCAGCTAAAACTGTCACCACGCCGGGTTGGACTTCTAGTATGCCGCCAGCGACAAAGATAAACTCTTCAGCGCCACCTTCCAGCTCAATTCGCACTGCACCGGGACGGATTCGGGTCAGTAATGGTACATGGCCAGGCAAAATACCTAACTCACCCTCTTCACCCGGAAGCGCAACAAATTGCGCCTGCCCCGAGAAGATCTGCTCCTCGGCGCTGACGACGTCTACTTTGATGGTTGCCATATAAATTCCTGCGTGAAGTCCGCTTTATTGGATTGTCTTCGCTTTTTCAAACGCTTCGTCAATCGTGCCGACCATATAGAATGCTTGCTCCGGCAAATGATCACATTCGCCATCGGCAATCATCTTGAAGCCACGAATCGTTTCGGCAAGCGGTACATATTTGCCTGGCGCGCCGGTAAAGACTTCCGCCACATGGAACGGTTGCGATAAGAAGCGCTGCATTTTACGCGCGCGGGAAACAGCTAACTTATCTTCTGGCGCGAGCTCATCCATGCCAAGAATTGCGATAATGTCGCGCAGCTCTTTATAACGCTGCAAGATAACCTGCACGCGACGGGTGATCGTGTAATGCTCTTCGCCAATCACGTTTGGATCAATTTGACGCGATGTCGAATCAAGCGGATCAACCGCCGGATAAATCCCCAATGAGGCGATGTCGCGGGATAATACAACGGTTGCATCAAGGTGACCAAAAGTCGTAGCAGGCGAAGGATCCGTTAAGTCATCGGCTGGCACGTACACGGCCTGCACCGAAGTAATCGAGCCGGTCTTAGTCGAGGTAATGCGCTCCTGTAGACGGCCCATTTCTTCGGCCAGCGTTGGCTGGTAACCCACGGCGGATGGCATCCGACCGAGCAAAGCCGAGACCTCAGTACCCGCTAACGTGAAGCGGTAAATATTGTCAACGAAGAACAATACATCACGACCTTCATCCCGAAAGTGCTCAGCCATGGTCAAACCCGTTAAAGCTACACGCAAACGATTGCCTGGCGGCTCATTCATCTGGCCGTAAACTAGGGCAACCTTGTCGAGCACATTGGAGTCCTTCATCTCATGGTAAAAATCATTACCTTCACGCGTGCGCTCGCCAACCCCGGCAAAGACAGAATAACCACCGTGCGCTTTCGCAATATTGTTAATCAGCTCCATCATATTAACCGTCTTGCCAACCCCAGCACCGCCAAATAGTCCGACCTTACCGCCCTTGGCAAAGGGACAGATTAAATCGATCACTTTAATGCCGGTTTCAAGCAATTCAGTGGATGGCGAGAGCTCGTCAAACTTAGGCGCTTTTTGATGGATCGAACGCTGATGCTCGCTCTCAATAGGACCCGCTTCATCGATCGGCCGACCTAACACGTCCATAATGCGGCCCAACGTTGGTTTGCCAACCGGCACTTGAATCGAGTTACCGGTATTTTTGACTGTCAGACCGCGCTGCAAACCTTCAGATGAGCCTAGGCAGATCGTGCGCACTACGCCGTCGCCAAGCTGTTGCTGCACCTCAAGGACGAGTTCGGATCCATCTAGCATCAGTGCATCATAAATTTTCGGCATCTGCGCGCGCGGAAATTCGACATCAATCACCGCACCGATGCACTGTACGATTTTGCCTTCTGCCATCGTGGTACTCATCAATTTTCCTTTAGCTATCTTTAAAGATTTTAAAATGGGTTGCTATGCCCATCAGATCATGTTTTGGGCCATCGAAAGGCCATTAAACTGCTGCCGCGCCACTCACAATTTCGGATAATTCCTTCGTGATGGCGGCTTGGCGGCTTTTGTTATAAACCAACTGCAAGTCGTTAATCACCGTCTTGGCATTATCCGAAGCAGCCTTCATCGCAACCATGCGCGCCGACTGTTCAGACGCCATATTTTCCGCTACGGCCTGATAAACCAGCGTCTCGACATAACGCAGCAGCAATTCATCGACCACGGCTTGCGCATCTGGTTCGTAAAGGTAATCCCATGCATGAGACTGACTCGTCTGCGGCGCCGTAGGCGACGCCACATTATGCTCACTGCGCGGGTTAAACCGTTCAGCGGCTAACGGCAATAACTGCTCGATCACCGGTTCTTGTTTCATTGTATTAACGAAACGAGTGTAGGCTAGGTATACTGCACTGAGCTTACCTTGCGCATAAGCGTCAAGCTGTACTTTAACCGCCCCAATTAATTTTTCCAGATGTGGAGTGTCGCCCAATTGCACGACATGCGAAGCTATTTTGACGCCCATGCGGCCCAAAAAACTAAAGCCCTTGCCACCAATTGCCGTTGCTTCGATCCGCAAACCTTGCGCTTCAAGTGTTTTAAACTTCGCCATCGCGGCACGCAAAATGTTTGTATTCATACCACCGCACAACCCTTTATCGGTTGTCACTAGAATGATACCAGCTTGCTTAGCAGCTTGATTTTGCGTAATGAACGGGTGCTTGTATTCGAGGCTCGCCTGACTCATATGAGCCGCGATCTCTCGTACTTTCTCGGCATAAGGACGAGCCGTGCGCATACGCTCTTGCGCCCGACGCATCTTTGAAGCCGCCACCATTTCCATCGCTTTGGTGATCTTACTCGTGTTTTGGACACTTTTGATCTGGCCGCGAATTTCTTTCATGCCTGCCATTCATTACTCCTGATTTTGCCTCGAAGACCAGCCCTTTCGTGCATCCGGCCTTCTATGCTCCGCATTTTGCGCATCAGAGACCTCAAGCAATTGACCGTTTAAAATCTTTAAGCACTGCATGTAGCGCCGTTTCATCACTTGCCGAGAGCTCTTTTTTCTGCTCAATGCGCTGCACCAAATCAGCATGGCTGGTTTTGAGGTGTTCGCGCAAGTTTTTTTCAAAGCTAGCGACTGCGTTGATTTCAACCTCGTCAAGGTAGCCATTATTTGCAGCAAAGAGTGCAACCGCCAGCTCCCATACTTGTAAGGGATTATATTGCGGCTGTTTAAGCAGCTCCGTCACACGCCGGCCCCGCTCAAGCTGTTTGCGCGTAGCTTCATCTAAATCCGACGCAAATTGCGCAAAAGCAGCCAACTCACGATATTGAGCCAGATCCGTGCGAATCCCGCCTGACAATTTTTTGATGATCTTAGTTTGTGCAGCACCGCCGACACGCGAGACCGAAACCCCAGCATTAATCGCCGGCCGAATCCCAGCATTAAAGAGGTCCGTCTCCAAAAAGATCTGACCATCCGTAATCGAGATAACATTGGTTGGCACAAAGGCGGTTACGTCACCCGCCTGGGTTTCAATCACCGGTAGCGCCGTAAGTGAACCACTTTTACCTTTTACTTTGCCTTCAGTAAATTTCTCAACGTAGGCTTCGCTGACCCTTGCCGCCCGCTCAAGCAAACGCGAGTGTAGATAAAATACGTCGCCAGGATATGCTTCACGACCAGGCGGCCGGCGCAATAGCAACGAAATTTGACGGTAGGCCCAGGCTTGTTTAGTTAAATCATCGTAAATAATTAATGCATCTTGGCCACGGTCACGGAAATACTCTCCCATCGTGCAACCTGCATAGGGGGCGATATATTGCATCGCCGCCGAATCTGACGCTGACGCAGTGACAACAATCGTGTATTCAAGCGCGCCATGCTCTTCAAGCTTGCGCACCACGTTCATCACCGACGCTGCTTTTTGCCCAATTGCAACGTAAATACAAACTAGATCTTTGCCTTTTTGATTAATAATGGTGTCGATTGCGACTGCAGTTTTACCTGTTTGGCGATCACCAATAATCAATTCACGCTGGCCACGGCCAATCGGCACCATCGCATCAATGGATTTCAGCCCGGTTTGCACGGGTTCTGAAACAGATTTACGCCAAATCACGCCTGGCGCAATTTTCTCAATTGCATCGGTTTCTTTGGCGTTAATCGGGCCTTTACCATCGATTGGCTGACCCAACGCATCCACTACGCGGCCAATCAGCTCTGGCCCAACCGGCACTTCCAAAACGCGGCCCGTACACTTTACGGTATCGCCTTCAGAAATATGCGTGTACTCGCCCAAGATAACCGCACCGACTGAGTCACGCTCAAGGTTGAGCGCAAGACCAAAAGTCTGCCCAGGGAATTCAAGCATTTCACCTTGCATCACGTCGGAAAGCCCATGAACGCGACAGATCCCGTC
This sequence comes from Mycoavidus cysteinexigens, assembly GCF_003966915.1. Taxonomy (NCBI): domain Bacteria; kingdom Pseudomonadati; phylum Pseudomonadota; class Betaproteobacteria; order Burkholderiales; family Burkholderiaceae; genus Mycoavidus; species Mycoavidus cysteinexigens. The sequence goes on along the minus strand of NZ_AP018150.1, from coordinate 43,202 downwards.
AGTTACAGATAATACGGTTCCTTGATTGCGAAGCTCCGTGTCAGCGGTAAGACCTTGAATCCGAGTCTTAATAAGTTCACTCACTTCCGCAGGGTTAAGCTGCATATTTTGCTCCTAATCATTCAATTCTGGAAAAACCATCTGCTATGCTGTGAGCACTGAACGCATCTGCGCTAGCCGTGTGCGCACCGAAGTATCGTGCACTTTATCGCCAACCGTGACACAAATGCCACCAATCAAAGCCGGATCTACTGTCACATGCGGCTTGAGCTTACAGCCAAATTTACGCTCTAGCGCTAAAATAAGGGAGGACAAAGCTTCGCCTTCAAGCGCAAAAGCACTGGCAATCAGCGCATCTGCGGCGCCTTCGCTGGCGTTTTTTAGCGCCTCAAATTGTGCTGCGATTTCATTTAAAACTTGCAGCCGGTGGGCGCCAGTAATGATGCGCACAAAATTTTTAATCTGCTCAGCCGATTCGTCAGCAGGCAGCGCCAACCCTGACAGCAGCAATTCGTAGATTTGCTCGTGCTCTATCTTAGGATTAGCCGCTAATGCACGCACTTCAGGCAAACTAGCCATCTGCGCCAACTGCTGCAACCGACCAGACCAGGCGGCAAGGTCACTGCCTTGCGCGACCTGAAAAAGCGCCTCAGCATAAGGCCGAGCGAGGGTAGCAAGTTCCGCCATAATTAAAGCTCGGCTTTAAGCTGCTGCAATAATGCAGCATGCGCTTTACTATCAATTTCGCGCCGCAGAATTTGCTCAGCGCCCTTGACGGCAAGATTAGCCACCTCATTGCGCAAGGTTTCACGCGCCGCGATTAATTGCTGGTCAGCTTGTGACAGCGCTTGCGCAATAATCCGCGCGGCTTCATTGTGCGCATTCTGCTTGATTTCCTCAGCGCTTACCTGGGCCCGCTTTTCAGCGTCAGCAACACGTTGTTGACCTTGCTCACGCGCTTGCGCAAGGGTCTGCTCAACTTGTTTATTCACAATGGCTAACTCAGCCTTGCCTTTTTCCGCTGCCGCCAAACCATCGGCGATTTTTTGCGTGCGCTCATCCAGTGCATTGATCAACGGAGGCCACACGAATTTCATCGTAACCCACGCGAGGATCAAAAACACCACCGCTTGCGCAACGAGGGTTGCGTTAATATTCACGATGTGCCTTTATTATCAAAATACACGGGATTTTTAGCTTGCTGCTAGCGGAGCCAGCAACGGATTCGCAAAAGCAAACAACATTGCAACCCCAACGCCAATCAAAAAGGCCGCATCAATCAAACCTGCCAGCAAAAACATTTTCGTTTGCAGTGGGTTCATCAATTCAGGCTGGCGCGCGCAAGCCTCAATATATTTACCACCCATCAGCGCAATACCAATACATGCACCAATTGCCCCTAGGCCAATAATAATGCCGATCCCTATCGCAGTAAGTCCTTGGATATTGGCGATAAAAGCTTGCATGACAACTCCTTTATTTAAAATTTAAAATGAAAATTAATGACCATCGTGTGCTTGACCCAGATACACCAGCGTCAGCATCATAAAAATAAATGCTTGCAACAATACAACTAAGATATGGAATATGGCCCACAAACTTCCCGCTATCACGTGGCCGACAAAGCCCAGAATGGAGGCATCCAAACCAAAACTCCATAAACCGCCAAGCAATGCAATCAGCAGGAATAACAGCTCTCCTGCATACATATTACCAAACAGCCGCATCCCCAACGAGACGGTCTTAGCCAGATATTCAATAATATTCAGTAGCAAATTAAACGGCCATAGTGCAGGGTGCTTACCGAAAGGCGCCGATATTAATTCGCGCGCAAAGCCCCCGAAACCCTTCACTTTAACGCTGTAATACAGCACTAAAAGTAGTACCCCAAGGGCCATCCCTAAGGTTGCATTGAGATCAGCCGTCGGCACAATTCGGTGATTAGGAATGACGCTAGCTAGACCAAGCCAACTAATGATTTGCGCAGGCAAATCGACCGGCAGCAAATCCAACGCATTCATGAATACAACCCAAAGAAACACAGTTAAGGCAAGTGGCGCAATAAAGCGGCGACTACCGTGAATCATTGATTTCGATTGGCTTTCAACCATCTCAACGAGAAGCTCAATCGCGCACTGGAAGCGAGAAGGCACTCCGCTAGTGGAGCGCCGTGCGGCAAAATAAAGCACGCCAATTGCAGCCAAACCCATGAGAATCGACCAAAATAAGGTATCCAGATTCCATACGGAGAAGTCCACAATTGAAGTTTGTGGCTTATTCGAAAAATTCTGCAGATGGTGCCCAATATACCCAGAAGGGTTTAGGGCCTGATTTGCTGTATCGGCCGTCATATCTCAAATTTACGTTTTTAACTCAATTCAACAAAATTCTCTGTGCGATTATCCGCAATTGGGTTACCTTTACCGCAGAATCAGCGCGGCCCAATATACTTTGAGCACGACAATATAAGTTCCCAGTAAAGCCAGCCAATTTAGAGCGGGAAAAAAAACCGCGGCCGCGACAAACATCGCGATGGTCAGGCCAATCTTCATTACCTCGCCTACCACCCAGCTTGCCACCGACACTTGCGCGCTTAAGCGCAATGCAAACAAAGCTGAGGGTATCCAACCTATTGCGCCACCGGTTAAAGCAGATAACGCGGCATTACTTGGCTTACTGGCAAACGCGCCACATAACATTGCCATCACAACGGACAACGCTATTTGCGCCTGCACAACTTTGAATGGAGTGATCCGCATTGAGCGCTTCATTTAAACCACTAAGCGGAAGAACAAGAGGATACTCATCTGTTGCCACTTTTACGAGGCTGGCAGCTAAGCAAGACTGTGCGCTTATTCAACAAACAGCGCCGGCAATTGTAAGCGATTCTTCGGTGGAGCTCAAGTTTTTGTGTCGGGCTACCACGGCGCTCGTATTATTGAAGTTAAGAATCGCTTCCACAAGTCCGGCCGTCAGCCCCGGAATGAAACACTCTCCCTTTCGACTTATAAAAAAATAAAAATTATTGCCTAACGCTTTTTCTTTTTCTATATTTAACACCAGCATAGTCTTTTCGTGGCGTTGCGCCCATGGGAGTCCCTATTTATGTATTCCTTGCTATGAAATTATTCAGAGTTTTATTAGTAAAGGTAATTCTTAGAGGATGAGGCAATGAAAAAGCGGCAGAAATGGTTAGGTTGGTGCGCACTGATTGGCATGTATCTCGCTTTGAGCAGCCAGGTTGGAGCTCAGCCCGTAGATGTAAGCACCACTGATATAAAGATTTCCCAAAAAGGCCTGAACTTTAGCCAAAATAACTCCTTACTAAACGTTTGGATAGATCAAGCAGAACAATATGAAATGGGAGCTAGAAAAGAAGCGGTACAAAGGATACGGGCTGCCTATGAGAATCAGGCAGTGTCGTTGGATCTTTCTGGCCTCAAAATTACCAGCCTGCCTCCAGAACTAGAAGCACTGTCAGAATTAAAAAATCTAAATTTATCGAACACATTAATTGACAGCTTTCCAAGTTTTTTATCTGGCCTGAAAAACCTTGAATGGCTAAATTTAGCAGACACGCCTATAACGATAATTCCAGAAGGCTTGGGAAATATGTCTAATTTACAAGTTTTAAACTTGTCAAAAACCAATATAAAAACATTACCAAATAGCATAGGAAATCTTATTAATTTGAAAAAACTTAACATTTCTAAAACACAAATTTTAGAAACAGAGTTACCAGAAACAATAATTTGTCTTAACTTAGAAGAAATGATATGGCCGGACGGAGAACGTACGGTTCCTAATTTATGAAATATACAGCAGTTAGTGCAAATAAAATTTACATTAAACCTGACTTTTTATATTTATGCAGAGGTCTAAACAATGGCTAGTGTGTTATTAAATATGGGGTGTGGGTATTTACCGTTAGTGCCAGACGATTTAAAAATTAATGGTCGAAATATATTTGACTACGTAATAAATTACGATCCTCTGTATCTCGTAAATAAAGAAGACCAAGAAAAAGATAAAATGATGACTGATATGAATTTTATTAGATGTTTTAATGGGGTTGAACGTGATAAAGCACAATTTACGCAATATGTACACGAAATAAAAAATGAAATTATAGATGTAATTTTAGCTATTTCTCCTTTCGGTTTTAGCGTAATAAATAGATGGAATCATAATTTATTAATATATGGAGGCTTTGTTATAATCATAGGAAATACTGCAAACCCTTATCTCAACAATGAGAAAAGATTATTCGACGAAGCAGATTTTCAGCAAGAGTACACAATGTTGGATGAAAATAATATACCAAGCATTGCAAAATCTATAATCGGAAAAGTAAAAGAGGTAGAAGAAGAAAAAAGGGGGATTTCTAACACAACTGGTTTGGATAATGCTAGAAAAACACCATTAAATTCATTCAGGGTGGCGAGAAAAGGAACTATTGGAGCTTCTTATCAGGCTGGATTGGTTGGATATGAAAATGGTATTATGCAATAAAAATATTTAGATGCACTTATTTTTTCTATATAACTGTGGGCTGCCCCCTTGTGTAAAAATCCAGCAATACTCCGAAGCGCTCGTGATCAAGTTCAAGCTGGCTGAGAGCGTTAGACAAATGATTTTCAAGAGTATCCAGGCTATCAAAAGCGCGATTGTAGAAGTATTTTTCGCACAATTCATTCCAGATATGCTCCTGAGGATTAAGTTCAGGAGAATAGGTAGGCAGAAAAATCAAGCGCAGACTCCCTAGAGCAGGAAGAAAAACCACAGCCATGGAATTTTGTAAGTGATTCTTTGGCAGAACTCAAATTTTTGTATCAAGCTACCTCTTCAAAAAATTTTTCATTAAAATGCGAATCTGTATGGCCAGCTTGAATTGAGGATGAGAGATCGTTTGCCAATTCATAGTGAGACAAGGGTTTTAGCCGTATAAAACTGCATGGCATGATTCAAATCGCTACGGGATGGACTGACTCGCACTTACATGCATTCGCCATCAACCATGAACGTTATGGCAATGCTGGAATGTTCGACGATTGGGACGATGGCCCCATAAATGGAAAGCGCGTGCGTCTAAATCAAATTACCGCTCCTTGTTCGCGCTTTATCTATCAATATGATTTTGGCGATAGTTGGGAGCACGAAATCAAGATAGAGAAAGCCGTCACCTCCGAAGCTGGGATAAAACCGCCCTATTGCGTGGCTGGCGAAAGGGCAAGCCCGCCAGAAGATTGCGGTGGTGTCAGGGGCCATGAGGAAATGCCGGAAACCTTAGCTGGACCTCTGTGCGAAGAACAATCCGAATTAATCGAATGGCTCGAAGTTGAATTTGATCCAGAGCAGTTTGATCTTTATAAGATCAATCGAAATCTCAAACATCTACAGAAATGAAGATACCTGTCATGGGTTCCAAAATTTAAGCCGGCAATCCAAATTCTTTTGTAATAATCTATGAATTTTGTTGTTACTTTTTTTATTGGCGCGATGCTATTCTTAAATTGAATTGTGTTGCTCAGGAATATTTGATATTAACCGAACAAAAAATGCCATAAAGCCATCCCTAGCTGTAACGGCTCGCATTTGAAACCAGCCATGCTCGCAATCAGTGCATTTTCTGGCTCAAATTAAGTGAAAATGAAAAGCTGTTCATGCTCAAGTTAACTGCAAATGAGCTTGCATTTATCAAGATCGGCTTGCATTCTATCGCCACGTGCTCAGATTAATTGCAAACTAAATTCCTCCAAACACTCTGTTATCTCACAGCCAACGGTGCCTGGCGCTTGCTTCTGTAGCGCAAATACGTGCATAACCGTAGAGCGCCATAATCCATAGAAACTGTTTCATTAGCCTTTAGAGGCTAAACAATGTCGTGCCGAAAAGCTAAAACAGGACCCTATTGAGACACAAAAAACGTCTCGTTGGCACGTCCTATTAGAGCGTACCTATACGATACAATCAGATCATGACGCATGATCCGAGGCAAATCCAAATGGGCCTAGAACAAGCAGTTGTGTCACCAGCCGCCATTTCGATCACAGCAATGCTAACCTAGCATTCATAATAAACAGGTCACCATTAAAATTGAATTTCCGTATAGTGGCTGATTACGACACTGTTTTTCGCCTATTTTTGAGAGCTTTGTGCAGGTGAATTTGTCGACCGTTGCCATCGTGTCGCAAAACTGAAATTTTACGACACGATAGGCAGAGCAAGCGAGCACATCCGCTATTATGCGAAACCCTGAACTAACCCTAAAATCTTTTTTCTGGCGGACAGACGAGGAGAAGATGATCGGTTGACTGATGCAACGGTCGGAAAACCCTCTGTCTGTATGCCTCGATCCGTCTTAGAAAGCCCCTATTGCCTTTGACTGATAGAAGGAACAACCATTGCCTCCTCCTCATTTTGTGCGTCCGGCTGCTCGACTTGGTTTCTCGTGCTTAGGTAAGTAGCGAAAGGAATACCCGCGGCTTGCTGGGCGTGTTGAAGCGCTTGCCTAAATTCAGTTTCCTGCTCTGGATTCCCAAAAGGAACCGTCTGCAGTCCTTGAGCGGTATGAAAATATAGGGTGCCGTCCTGTACATAGAAAGGTGCACTCTGATCAAAGCGTTGTTCAAGTAAGTATTCTTTATAGATAAATTCTATCTTCTGCCTATTAAGCGTTGGCAATAAATGATAGCACGTCGAGCGGTGTTTGCCTAACGCATCAGCAGCGCTGCTCCTCACTTCCTCGTCCCTGTCCTTCGTCAGCGCGATCAAGGCCAGCAGGGCCGACTCCGGTAACGAAGATTGCTTCCCTAACGCATCAGCAGCGCGGAGTCTCACGTCCTTGCTCTCATCCTTCGTCAGCGCGATCAAGGCCAGCAGAGCCGACTCCGGTAACGAAGACTGCTTCCCTAACGCATCAGCAGCGCGGCTCCTCACGTCCTTGCTCTCATCCTTCGTCAGCGCGATCAAGGCCAGCAGGGCCGACTCCGGTAACGAAGACTGCTTCCCTAACGCATCAGCAGCACGGCTCCACACGCTTCCGAACAAGCTCTCGAGCAAGCCCCCGTTCCGGTCCCGGTCCTTCAGCAGCGCGATCAAGGCCAGCAGGGCCGACTCCGGTAACGAAGACGGCTTCCCTAACGCATCAGCAGCGCTGCGCCTCACGTACCCGTTCTCATCCTTCGTCAGCGCGGTCAAGGCCAGCAGGGCCGACTCCGGTAACGAAGACGGCTTCCCTAACGCATCAGCAGCGCGGCTCCTCACGTCCTTGTTCTCATCCTTCGTCAGCGCGATCAAGGCCAGCAGGGCCGACTCCGGTAACGAAAACTGCTTCCCTAACGCATCAGCAGCGCGGCTCCTCACGTCCTCTTTCTCGTCCTTCATCAGCGTGATCAAGGCCAGCAGGGCCGACTCCGGTAACGAAGACTGCTTCCCTAACGCATCAGCAGCGTTGCGCCTCACGTACCTGTCCTTGTCCTTCGTCAGCGCGATCAAGGCCAGCAGGGCCGACTCCGGTAACGAAGACTGCTTCCCTAACGCATCAGCAGCGCGGCTCCTCACGTACCCGTTCTCATCCTTCGTCAGCGCGATCAAGGCCAGCAGGGCCGACTCCGGTAACGAAGGCGGCTTCCCTAACGCATCAGCAGCGCGGCTCCTCACGTACCCGTTCTCATCCTTCGTCAGCGCGATCAAGGCCAGCAGGGCCGACTCCGGTAACGAAGACTGCTTCCCTAACGCATCAGCAGCGTTGCTCCTCACGTCCTTGCTCTCATCCTTCGTCAGCGCGATCAAGGCCAGCAGGGCCGACTCCGGTAACGAAGACTGCTTCCCTAACGCATCAGCAGCGCTGCTCCTCACGTCCTTGCTCTCATCCTTCGTCAGCGCGATCAAGGCCAGCAGGGCCGACTCCGGTAACGAAGACTGCTTCCCTAACGCGTCAGCAGCGCTGCGCCTCACGTCCTCTTTCTCGTCCTTCATCAGCGTGATCAAGGCCAGCAGGGCCGACTCCGGTAACGAAGACTGCTTCCCTAACGCATCAGCAGCGCTGCGCCTCACGTCCTTGTTCTCATCCTTCATCAGCGTGATCAAGGCCAGCAGGGCCGACTCCGGTAATGAAGACTGCTTCCCTAACGCATCAGCAGCACGGCTCCACACGCTTCCGAACAAGCTCTCGAACAAGCCCCCGTTCCAGTCCCGGTCCTTCAGCAGCGAGATCAAGGCCAGCAGGGCCGACTCTGGTAACGAAGACTGCTTCCCTAACGCATCAGCAGCACTGCGCTTCACGCACCCGTTCTCATCCTTCGTCAGCGCGATCAAGGCCAGCAGGGCCGACTCCGGTAACGAAGACGGCTTCCCTAACGCATCAGCAGCGCGGCGCCTCACGTCCTCGTCCCTGTCCTTCGTCAGCGCGATCAAGGCCAGCAGGGCCGACTCCGGTAACGAAGACGGCTTCCCTAACGCATCAGCAGCGCGGCGCCTCACGCCCCTGTCCTCGTCCTTCAGCAGCGCGATCAAGGCCAGCAGGGCCGACTCCGGTAACGAAGACGGCTTCCCTAACGCATCAGCAGCGCGGCTCCTCACGTCCTTATTCTCGTCCTTCGCTAGCGCGATCAAGGCCAGCAGGGCCGACTCCGATAAAGAAGATCGATAATTGAATGCTGTTGCAACCGCTTGTTTTGTTTGCGCTGATGTCGCCTTCTGAAGGCACTGGAGCAATAAATGCTCGGGAAACGTAGGCTGATACGCTAGTGTGGATTCTTTTCTATTGTCGATTTCCAATTGCAGCCATTGCGCCAAACTTTGCCCCAGCTGCTCTCGAATTTTGGGCGGCAGCCCAACGCCTGGCGCACTGGACGCTTCATGCAGGCAGCTCATGATGAGGCGCTGATGATGCGCACCAAGCAAATCACGCGGTTCCGCTTCGAGCAAAATAAAGAACCGATTCAGGGCTTCTCCGCGTAACAGGCCTGCAACAAACCACCACAGAATCTCATAGCGTGGGTTGTATTTGTATTGACGAACAAATGCTTCGGGTGTCGCTTTCGTCCATTTCTTGGTGTCGATAGACAGCAGGGTGATCTCCCGACCCGCTTCCCAATGCTGAACAAAATGTTTGGCCGCAAAGAACTCCTGAAACGTCAAATGCATGAAGTGGTAGCTATGTTGGTTCTCCTCTGCATCATCGGTATGCAGGAACGAGAGTTTTTTGAGGTTAGCTTCCAACGTAAAGGGGAGCTTCATCCCTTGTGCCTCAAGCTGCTCAATGAGCGCATGCAGGTCTCGCTGATTAAATTCAATTTGATTACGCTGCAATCCCTGAAAAGCTAAGGTACTCAGAAAATTGTGCTCGGCTTTCACTAATCTATCGATACGGGATGGGCTTAGCGCGTTAATGTGGCTCGCGGTTAACAGCTCCCCCCCTTCCCGTTTACCCAAACGCAGCATATCCTTGCGCCATAATTTATTCATCATGGCTTGATATAAAGCGGTAACGGTCATCGCGCCTGGCGTCTCTTTTTGCATGCGCTTGATTTCATCCCAACTGTAACAGAGCGCGTCTAACTGGATGGGCACATTGACCAGTCCTTGGATGAAGGTATTGGTCTGGATGAAGTGCTTGATCTCCTTAGCGTCCGAAGTTGTCATTACGTCCCGATTGTCGAGATAGGCGGTGACGTTTTCCGGGCTAAAACCCACCGTCTCCAACTCCAAATCCATCGTTTGGGCCTGTTTCAAATCCACATAAGGCCGAGAGGTAATCAGCACAGCAGGCTGATTGAGCAACTGCTTAAGAAACTCAGACATAGGTTCGTGCTCTCCCCATTCCTGGGCGATCTCATCCCAGCCATCGAGCACAAAGAGGGTTTTATCTTTAGCGGGCCCGCTGATGTGTGTTTCGAGTGCCTTCGCTAAAGCCTGACCGTTGGGGTGGCTCTGAAAATAGGTTTCATGAAACAAGGTGAATAGATCACAGCTTGATTTGCCCTTTAGCGTGCGCAGCGGAATCCAGAACAGCCAGTCAAAGCGATCCCGCCATTGTGCTTTCTGCGTGTACTCGTAAACGATCTTTTTGGATAAGGTCGTTTTGCCTACGCCAGCCCGACCTCGAATCAGAATCCGTTGTGGGATCGCGGTCTTTCCATCGCTTAATTCTCGAGGATCAAACAGCTTCTCGAGTGGCACTAATTTCTGTTGATTGGAATCGATTGCCTCGAAACTCGGCAAGCGATGAAAGTGATTTTGCCCTGCCGCTTCGCCCTCTTTAGGCTTCTCCTCTTCCCTGCGCGCTTTGTTGTGTTCCACGATCGCCAGATTGATATAACAGTCTTTCATCGAGAGCGGTGGACCAGATAGCCGCTGAATCGCTAGACGGTCAAGAGAAGCATAGCGGGTTAAGGCCGTTTGCAGTGCGTGCGCATCTACTTGCGTTCGCAGCGCTTGCAGCGTGTCCTGGACACTCTGGGATATCTGCCCCCATACGCGTACATATTCCGCAGCCTTAGGCGCCGATGCTTCGCTGTTTAAGCGCTTAATCAAGTCGGCATAGGCTGTCCAAAATGTGCGTAGCAGCGCTTCTGCACCATTTTGCGCCAGCAGCCGCTCCAACAACTTAAAGAAAACTAGATGACGCCCCTGCTGCTGGTACACGGCCTGACCGCTCGCCTGCTGTGAGGCAAAGCGCGGCATATCTTCAATGCGAACCGTAGTTGCTTTGACAAAATCCTGAACGCAGAGTTCATACCCATTGGCACATAATGAGACAGGAATGATGCCGTGCTGATCCAAATAGTCCGTGCGGATTTTTAAAAAAGCCATTTCCGTCAAAACATGATGAAAGTCCGCTTTCTGGGAATATGTATTGACGACCTGCCGTATTTCGGCTTCAGCCTGTGCGGGGTCTTGTTGAGTCAGCCCGTAGGCTTTTTTCAGGTCTGTACAATAGGCTTGATAGTGTTTTCCCGCTTCTCCCCATTGCAGATAGTGCCCTAAGACCTGCGAACCACACACAATTACTTTATCGACCGGTTTGATCGCGCCGATGGGTGTAGGCAACAAACAGAGCTGACTGGTGAGAATATCGTCTACCCTGGCCGCGTCTGCTCGGGTGCTTAACGCAGTTGGCGCTTGCAACCCCTTTGGCCGTTGATCGGAATAGAGATTGATGCCTAGCTTGACCAGGTGATCAATCAGAAATTTCGCCGTACCTGCATCCGCCATGCCGTAATGCGGGTTGTCATGGGCGTACACTAAAAAGACACTGGGCCATACGCTCGATAAATTCAAACTCTGAAACGTCTTCAGCGTTTCCGTAAACAACTGGTTAACCAAGTCATTCTTTTCCTGAATGCTTTCGAGTATGCGTGACGAGAATGCTGCGTTCTGGACAGGTTCAGCCAATGTGGATGGGGTATCGGCGGAGATGGCAGAGGAGGGGTTGACGGTGGAGAGTGGCGCAAGAGCATGCAAGGTCTCGCTGGTCTGCGCGGCGATGAGAGGCCGGTTTGTCAGCGCAGCCGGGGGCAGCGTTGCACCGGCCGAGAGAGTGCTTGACCGAGGGGCTAGGCCAGGATGGCCCCACTTTTGCGCTTTTTTATAGCTTGCCTGCGCCCTATCGGGCTGCCCTAACTGGTCTAACATTTGGCCGCGCTCAAAGTAAGTCGCACCAATTTTATTGCGCAGTGTTTGATCGGCCAGTGTCTCAGGGGAAGACGCCTTTTTGAAGGCTTGCTTTGCTTGGGACAACGAGATTTCCGCATCGTCAAAGAAGATTGCAGCGAGATAGCTATCCTGGGTTTGTCGAGCGTTGTTTAAATAAGCGTTGGCAAGGCCAAGCATTTGCTCTGCAGAGAGCGCGCTGCGTGATGACGAAAAGATGCTGCCCAACATATCACTTCCCCTTTGTTATTTTTTGCTAGGATCAAGTGCGGTAAGAGCATGATGGGTATCGAATGATACGCGCGCTCCTTGATCAGTTGTTCCGGCACGGACGGCGAGTATATCTCTACTGTGCTAGTTCTGTCACCGGTTGAGCACGCAACTTAAGTGCTCAAAAGAGGGAAGCAATGTCCGGTTGATCGTTCCAATGCGTCATGCCAACGAGACGTTTTTTGTGTCTCAATAGGGTTGTTTTGCAATTTCCGGCATGATATTGTTTAAGCCTCTAAAGGCTAACGAGACGAATTCTGGACTATGGTGCTCTACGGATATGCACGTGTTTCCAGTAACGATCAAGACCTCACGCTACAGGAGCAAGCGCTACGTGCTGCCGGCTGTGAGGTAGTGCGAGCCGAGAAAGTGAGCGGAACCAGTCGATCAGGGCGGACAGAACTCCAAGTATTGCTAGATTTCCTGAGGCACGGCGATACTCTAGTCGTTACGCGGATTGACCGCCTTGCGCGCAGCATCAAGGATCTTCAGGACATCGTGTATATACTGAAGAAGTGAAGTTGCCCCCCTCCCGCGGACAGTAAATGGTTTCCCTTAATCAATTGGGAATGGACGTGAAATTATTGTGTAATTCAGCATGAAGCCTAGGCAAAATAGAATCTATTGTGCCCAGCTTCAGACCCTCTAACTCGTATAGAGAATCATCAGGCTGAATGTCGTTTTTTTGCAAATGTTTCCTTTCAAAATGAATCGGTGAAACATAATCGAGAGAGGAATGCCTACGTTTAGGGTTATACCAAGCCTCAATCCACGTAAATACAGCTAAGCGAGCCTCAGACTTGCTTTTAAAGCTACGCCGATCAAGCAATTCGCACTCAAGACTGGCAAAAAAACTTTCCGCCATCGCGTTGTCGTAAGCATCACCAACACTGCCCATAGACAGTTTCACGCCCGCTGCCTTGCAGCGATTGCCAAAGGCAAAACTGGTGTATTGACAGCCTTGGTCGCTATGATGAATCACATTCTCAGGCTGACGTTGTTCAATTGCCATATTCAAAGCATCGAGCATCAGTTCTGTAACAAGAGACTCACCAATCGCCCAGCCCACAACACGTCGACTCCACACATCTAGGACAATAGCCAGATAGATAAAACCAGCTCTAGTCGGCACAAACGTGGCATCCGCTACCCATAGCTGATTCGGCTCATCAGCAACAAATTGACGCTTCACCAGATCAGGTGCGGGCGGCTGCCGTAAGTCACGCCGAGTGGTCACTTGATAGCGACGACGGCACACGCCACGTAGACCCTGAAGGCGCATCAGCCGTGCTACTCGGCGACGGCTAACGGCCCAGCCTTGCTCCATCAGCTCAGCTCGAATACGGGGCATTCCATAGGTCACATCTGACTCTGCATGAAGGGTGCGAATCTCTTCTATCAACTGCGTATTCTCTTGTTGACGAGCACTCAGTTTACGCTTACTCCAAGCGTAATACCCACTGCGCGAAACTTTTAACACTCGGCACAGTACCTGCACGGGGAAGTCGGCCTGATTCGCCATCATGAGCTCGAAGATGGGGGGTATATCTTCTCGCCTTTGGCGGCAAACCAGGCCGTAGCCTTTGCCAAGATATCGCGCTCCATTTGGAGTTGCCGTACTTGACGGCGTAAGCGACTGAGCTCTTCTCCCTCTGCCCTACTTAGGCCCGCCTTGCTCGATGATTTAGGGGCTTGAGCTATTGAGGCTTGGGCTACCCAACTCAGAATAGTTTTAGTGCAGCATCCGAACTCTTTGGATAACTCTTTAGCGCTCTTGCCTGCTTGCACAAGCTCTATGATTTGTTGACGAAAGGCCAATGGATACGGCGCTTTGCTTTTACGCATTACAGACTCCTTTTACGTAGTTTAAAAGTGTCCGTGAAATGAACTGACCCCAGAAAGTTGGACGGTAAGTTAGTTAAGAATAAAAAGGCTGTGACCGTAGTCGATATTGAACAGGGCTCAGCCCATCCAATCTGAGTTTAATACGCTCATGGTTATAGTAATGAATGTAATCACTTAAACCTACTTGTAATTCGTCAATATTACAAAATTTATTCAGATAAAAGAACTCAGATTTTATTGTAGCGAAGAAGCTCTCCATGGCCGCGTTATCGAGGCAGTTGCCTTTACGTGACATACTTTGTGTAATGCCTTTTTGCGCAAGTTCCTCACGATAGGCTGCCATTTGATATTGCCAACCTTGATCTGAGTGCATGATTAGCTTGTCATCAGGCCCAAGGCAGGTAAACGCTTTACTTAACATAGTGCTAACCATCGCCAACGTAGGACGTGGGGCGATTTGATAGGAGATGATTTCTCCATTATATAAATCCATAATTGGAGAAAGGTATAATTTCTGGCCATAGACATGGAATTCAGTGACATCCGTCACCCACTTCTGGTTAGGTCGCTGGGCACTAAATTGCTGTTGCAAGAAATTGGGTGCAATGCCTTCTATCGAGCCTTTGTAGGACCGATATTTTTTGGGCCGCACAAGCGATTTTAACTGTAATTGTCCCATCAAACGCTGAACTGTCTTATGGTTAACGAGAAAGCTTTCCTGCCGAAGAACGCTTGTAATTCGACGATAGCCATATCGCCCCTTGTGATAGGTAAAAATAGTTTTAATCTTCGCTTTGAGCGTTGCGTATTTATCGATTTTTTGCAATCCATTCAGTTGGTAGTAAAAGGTACTACGCGCCAAACCGGCCACTTTAAGCAAGCCCATTATCGGATACTGTTGCCTTAATTCAAGCACTATTTGTGTTTTTTGCTTTGTGCTGATTTTTTGCTCGCTTGAATCAAGGCTTCTAGCTTTTTTAGATATGCATTCTCCATGCGTAAATAATTTAATTCTTCGAGCAACTGCTCTCGAGTGCGCGTCTCGTCATTTCCAGATTTGATTGCAATACTTGAGGTGCCTCGCATTTTCTTAGATTTTCCTCTTTTGCCAGGAGATAGGGCTTCTATACCTCCGATATGATACAGGCGCTCCCACTCCCCTAGAGCACTTGTCTTACGAATATCAAAGTACGCTGCCGTTTCGCGATACGATAGATGGTTATCCCACATGTGCTGGAGGGCTGTAAGCTTGAAATCCGCACCGTATCGTCTGTATTTCCTTTTGAGGCCTGACAGACCGTGTATTTGGTAAGCTGCTGCCCATCTACGCAATAGCGAAGGCTCAACATCATACCGCTTCCCCAGAGCAATGGCTCCAGCCTTACCTGCCAGATAAGCCTTCACGACTTTTAGCTTAAGTTGATCGCTGTATTTATCCATGAAAAAACCCAAAAAAGTTTAGATCGGTTTCCAACTTTCTGGGGTCAGTTCAAAAATGAGTCAACTCCAGCGCAGGCCAATGAGTGGCTGATGCGCTACTTGTTGCGCTACAACGATTAGGAACTTCGTTCCGAGAAACATTCTCGCCTGGCAGATTGGTTATCCAACCTTCCTTCGGATGGATTGCGTGACATGTGCACCTGGGAGCAATTCTGCCGCTTTGCACGTGAACCGGAACGTCGCAAGGTTGGCGTTGATGCACGCATTGTTATTGGCGGAACCTCCTATGAATTGGAGCCGGACATGGCAGGTGAAACCGTCGTTTTGCTATGGGGTTTGTTCGATGATGAAATGTATGTGGAATTCGACGGCAAAAAATTGGGGCCTTATCGCCCGGTATCAGGCCCAATCCCGCTGCACCGGTACCGCGCATTCAAGCGTGGCAAAGCCGATGAACGTGCCGATCGCATCCGAGTACTCGCGTCCCAGCTCGGCTTGCCGATTAGTGCGTTGGCTGGAAACGATGTGCAATTCACACCGTCAGTAGTTGCAATGTCGTTGCCTCACCAGCCATTTGATACCGATACGTACGAATATCGATTCTCTACCGTCATTGCAGCAAAACTGGCGATTGCCAACGAATTGGCGATTCCGCTGGCCAAAATGTCTGCCGACGATCGCTTTTTCATCGACCAGGTGCTCGCAGAGACACTGATGCGTAGCGTGGTCCTCTCGCGAATTAGAGACTATTTCCGAAACAAAAAATCAGGAGAGGATCATGCGGGTTGAAGTCATGCAATATTATGGACTAACTCAGCCACTGGATCAGGCTGGCTACTATGAAACCGAGCATCATCAACAGTTGCTCAAGGATATCAAGGGCGCTATTCATGACGGCCGATTGATTGCGGTATGTGGCGTCGTTGGTAGCGGCAAGACCGTCACAATGCGGCGTTTGCAGCAGACCCTTAAGGATGAGAACAAAATCATCGTCTCCAAATCTCTGTCCGTCGACAAGCACAGCGTCAAACTCGCTACCCTGATCACCGCGCTTTTTTACGACCTGGCGCAAGACAAACTGGTGCAGATACCAAAACAAGGAGAACGGCGCGAGCGCGAGTTACAGGAACTGGTAAAAAAGAGAAAGCGACCAGTGGCACTCTTTGTCGATGAAGCGCATGACCTGACCGGGCACACTCTGATTGGTTTGAAACGGCTGATGGAAGTGGTGGAAGATGGTGGCGGCAAACTGTCCGTGATCCTTGCTGGTCACCCAAAGCTACGCAATGACCTGCGCCGACCGACCATGGAAGAAATCGGCTACCGTACCGATATTTTCACGCTAGACGGCCTCACTGGCAGTCAGCGCGAATACATTCAGTGGTTGCTGAGTGCCAGTACTGCGAAATTGGATCCAGAAGATACTCTGACGGTAGAGGCAATCGACATATTGGCCGCCAAGCTACGTACGCCGCTGCAAGTACAATTGCACCTAACCCTTGCATTGGAGGCCGGCTATCAGACCGGTGAAAAACCCGTCACAGCAGCACTGGTGGAATCAGTACTATCGCGGCAGCTCGATGACCTGGAACCGACATTAACGCGCCACGGATATCGCCTGAAGGATATGGTCGAGCAGTTCGATGCCAAACCAGCAGAAATCAGAGCGCTATTCAATAATCAGCTTGATCCGACCCGAACGGCAGAGCTACGGGACCGGATGCTTGCAGCCGGATTACCTATATAAATGAGTCCAGCGCAAAAGAAGACGATGATCCGCTTAATCATGAACATGCTGACGCAGGGTGCCTGAAAGGATTTCATTTGCACTTAGTGTGAGCACGCAGTGATAGAATGCAAGCCGATCATGATAAATGCAAGCTCATTTTCAGTTAACTTGAGCATGAACAGCTTTTCATTTTCACTTAATCTGAGCCAGAAAATGCGCTGATTGCGAGCATGACTAGTTTCAAACGCGAGCGCTTACAACTAAGGATACCTGTAGACGTACTTACACCCAAGGCGCTGCCAGAAAAATCCCGGGCCGAAGTCCTATTGGAAGCAATCCCTGTATGAGTTGTGATAAGCAATGATTAGCGGCTCACCCCGAATTACCTTTGGCGTTTGCCTATCAGATGCGCAACGCGGTCGTGCATGGGTATTTCAAAGTGGACATAGAGATTGTCTGGAAAACCGTCCAGAATGAACTTCCCGGACTACATGGCACAAGGTGCCAAAGCCGTCACTTTAAGAGGGCATGCGCCGCTAAAAAAGCCCTTGCTGCGGGAATTTCTGTAATTCTCTAACTTTCCAGGTGAACACGTAAACGTTCAATAATCCCTTCAAGCGCATCAAGGCCACCAAAGTCAATGGTTAGCTGACCTTGGCCTTTGCGCTTTAACTTGATTTTAACCGTTGCCGCTAACGCATCGGATAATTCTTCTTCAAGCCGTAGCAGATCTTGCCCTTTTTGAGGCATACGTTTAGGCGCCGCTAAGGTCATTGATTTAAGCGAAGCCGTCACCAATTTTTCAGCCTCACGCACCGACAGTCGACGGTTAACGATCTGATGAGCTAACGTGATCTGCGAGGCCGCATCCACTGCCAATAATGCTCGTGCATGGCCCATATCTAGATCTCCCGCTACCAGCATCACTTGCACGGGTTGCGCTAGATTCAGTAAGCGCAGTAAATTCGATACCGCGCTACGCGAACGACCCACGGCTTGCGCCGCTTGTTCGTGCGTAAAATCAAATTCATTTAATAGGCGTTGAATTCCTTGAGCTTCTTCAAGTGGATTTAAATCTTCACGCTGAATATTTTCAATCAGCGCCATTGCCGCTGCCGCTTGGTCAGAAACTTCTCTAACCAAAACCGGTACTTCGTCCAACCCCGCTAAGCTTGCCGCGCGAAAGCGACGTTCACCAGCGATAATTTCATAGCTCTCGCTCTGTGCAAGCGGGCGCACTAAAAGTGGCTGGATTAAACCCTGGGCGCGAATGCTAGCAGCCAGTTCTTGCAACGCACTTTCATCCATTCTCGTGCGTGGCTGGTATTTACCTGGCTGCAATTGCGCAAGTCGTAATGTGGTTGGCTTACCTTCTACAAGTGTAGCCTCAAGCATACCAACGTCCGCGCCGAGCAAACTGTCAAGCCCACGCCCCAGACCCTTTTTTCTATTAACTGCTTTCATTTTGCTCTCTTTAGCCTCTATTTTGCGCGAATACGCTTGATCATTTCCGCGCCAAATTGCAAATAAGCTTTTGCGCCTCGAGAGCTTGGGTCAAAAACAATACCCGGCATACCATGGCTTGGCGCTTCTGCCAGGCGCACATTGCGCGGAATAATCGTATTAAATACTTTGTCCCCGAAATGTTGTTGAAGTTGATCCGACACTTGGTGTTGCAAGGTAATGCGTGAATCAAACATGACGCGCAATAAGCCAATAATTTGCAGCTCACGGTTGAGATTAGCGTGCACACGCTTAATTGTATCAAGCAAATCAGAAAGACCTTCAAGCGCAAAATACTCACATTGCATGGGGATAACCACGCCATTTGCGCAACATAACCCATTGAGTGTGAGTAACGATAAAGCGGGTGGGCAATCAATTAAAATAAAATCATATTCTGCCTGAACCACAGCGATCGCGGCGCCAAGTTGGCGCTCTCTTTGAGCACGATTAACCAGCTCAATTTCAGCACCAGCCAGCTCACGATTAGCTGGCAGCACATCGTAACCAGCCATTGATTTTAAACGCGCTTCGGCAAGTGCAACGCCATCCACCAAAACTTCATAGAGTGTATTTTCGCACTGTGTTTTGTCAATCCCGCTACCCATTGTTGCATTGCCCTGAGGGTCAAGATCAATCAGCAATACTCGCTGTTTCTGTTTAGCCAAGCTAGCCGCAAGATTGACCGAGGTGGTGGTTTTTCCAACCCCACCTTTTTGGTTTGCAACACAAAAAATTTTAGCCATTGTCTCGTCTTTTACTTCAAGCTCCAAATTTGATCTGAACTAGATGCCGTTCCGCATTAAGAAATGGGACCGTAAGTTCAATACTATTAACGACCCTCATATCAGCAGGTAAGGCCGCTATTTCTGTTGTGGGTTGCGTCCCCTTCATGGCCCAAATCGAACCACCAGGGGCCAATAAATGGCGGGCCAGTGACACAAAATCCGCTAACTTAGCAAAAGCCCGACAAAGGATCGTATCAAACGGCTGCTCAATCTCAATGCCTGGCCGCAATGATTCGACTCGCCCGGTCACAACCGCGACGTTTGATAATGAAAGCGTTGCTTTAGCCTGCAACAAAAAAGCCGTTTTCTTTTGCACAATATCGTTTAACGTCACCTTCCAAGTCGGCTGAGCAATAGCTAGCACTACTCCTGGCAAGCCGCCGCCGGAGCCTACGTCAAGCACATTGGATGGCTCACCATGGCGAAGATAAGGCAAAATCGTTAATGAATCGAGTAAATGCTGAACCAACATCTGGTGCGGATCGCGGATGGCCGTCAGATTGTAAACACGATTCCACTTCGCAAGTAAATCAAGATAGGCCAGTAAACGCATTTGTTGATGACCATCCAGCACAATACCTAGCGCCATAGCACCCTCAATAAGCGTATCAGCAAGCGCGGGTGAATTTATTTGCATAGGGTTTTAATAAGAGGCGTTGAATGAATCATGGCGTTTAATCTGCTGCACCGTCGATCATGAATTATCGTGTATTTCAGTCGCATTTAATGGGGTACCTTGATTGAATCCTTTTTTTAAGTGAACCATTAAAAGTGAAATTGCTGCCGGCGTCACGCCAGAAATTCGAGAGGCTTGCCCTAAGGTTTCCGGTTGATATTGATTTAACTTTTGGCATGCTTCAAATGATAATCCGCGCACCTTTGCATAATCGAATTGACTAGGTAGCCGGGTACTTTCGTGCGCTTCATTGCGTTCAATCTCGTTTGCCTGACGCTCAATATATCCCTGGTATTTAAGGCTAATTTCTATTTGCTCTTGGATCTGTTGTTGTAGATATTCGTCATCTGCAAGTGTTGCAGCGGGCGCATAAGCACTATTTTGCACAGCCATGAGGGCTGCATAGCTAACCCCTGGGCGTCGCAATAAATCGGCAAGGCTATACTCGTGTTCGATAGGTTTACCTAACAATGAAGTCGCTTCTTCGGCGGGTAGCGTTTTTGGCGTCACATGAATTGACTCTAGTCTTTTTGTTTCACGTGAAACCATTTCACGTTTACGGCTAAAAATTTCCCAACGAATTTTATCAACCACACCTAAATTCCAGCCGATTTCAGTTAAGCGCATATCCGCATTGTCTTCGCGCAAGCTAAGTCGATATTCAGCTCGGCTCGTGAACATTCGATAAGGCTCACATACGCCACGCGTTACTAAGTCATCAACCAATACCCCTAAATAAGCTTGATCACGGCGTGGAACCCAAGGTTCTTTTCCCTGAACTTTAAGCGCCGCATTTATTCCAGCCAACAGCCCTTGCGCAGCAGCTTCTTCATAACCGGTAGTGCCATTAATTTGTCCGGCGAAGAATAGATTTTGAATGGCTTTTGTTTCTAATGACACATTCAAGCCACGTGGATCAAAATAATCATATTCAATCGCATAACCTGGTCGCAAAATATGTGCATTTTCTAACCCAGGCATTGAATGCACGAGCTCTAGTTGAACATCAAAGGGCAAACTCGTAGAGATTCCATTTGGGTAAATTTCATGAGTTGTCAGCCCTTCCGGTTCAAGGAAAATTTGATGGGCAGCTTTATCTGCAAAGCGATGGATTTTATCTTCAATTGATGGGCAATAGCGTGGGCCCGTTCCTTCGATTGCCCCTGTAAACATAGGCGACCTGTCTAGGCTTGAACGAATAATGTCGTGTGTGCGCTGATTAGTATGAGTGACCCAACAAGGTAATTGAGCCGGATGCTGGTGAGCCTGTCCGATAAATGAGAAAGTCGGCGTTGGATTATCCCCTAATTGTTTTTCTAGCTTTGAAAAATCAATCGTACGGCCGTCAATGCGTGGTGGGGTTCCGGTTTTTAACCGGCCTTGCGCCAAGTTTAATTCTTTAAGGCGCGCAGAAAGCTGAACCGCAGCCGGATCACCCGCGCGACCACCAGCATGATGAGTTAACCCAACATGAATTTTCCCATCCAAGAACGTGCCTGCGGTCAGTATCACTGACTGCGCGCGAAAATGAATGCCTAACTGAGTTTGAACACCGGTTACACGATCACCTTGAACCGTCAAATCTGTAACAGCCTGCTGAAACAAACGCAAATTAGGTTGATTTTCTAGTCGGTGACGGATTGCTTGTCTATATAACAAACGATCTGCTTGAGAGCGCGTCGCCCGCACGGCAGGGCCTTTTGACGAATTAAGAATACGAAATTGGATACCCGCCTCATCTGCTGCTAGCGCCATAGCGCCACCCAATGCATCAATTTCCTTAACCAAATGTCCCTTACCAATTCCGCCAATTGACGGATTGCAGCTCATTTGACCCAAGGTTTCAATATTATGCGTCAGTAACAGCGTATTACAGCCCATACGAGCGCACGCTAGAGCAGCTTCAGTACCAGCATGACCGCCACCAACAACAATGACATCGAATTCTGTTGGATAAAACATCGCATTTCACACGCTGCTACAGCGTGAACCTTCAAAATTTATAGCTTTTCATTATAACGGTTAAAGAAACTCATATAAACCATCTTTTTTAGGGCGTTGTTTCACGTGAAACTTTTCCATATTTACCTGAGCACTCTTTCTTTTCTATTTACGCGATGCTGTGGATAAGTAGGCTTTAAACCTGTGGAAATGGTGTGGACCAATTCTGGATAACTTATTCTATTTCCAAATTAGCAAAAAGTTATCCAACTTGTCCACTTCTTCATACGATACTTTTTAGGTTACTTATACTAAGTCTATCTATTTGATTAAAAAAGAAAAAGTTTGTTTTTCCACAGAAAACATAGAGTGTTATTGTTATTACTATTTATATATAAGAAACTATTGTAAGAATATAAAGAACCTAGATGAGATTACGCCACCGGTTAATTTTTTAACCAAAAAGTTTTTATTTATTTCCCTGAGTAGTACTCGAGACAGCAATGGCTCGAGCTGCTTGGTCTAGCTTTAATAACAAACACTTTAGTCATCAGTGATGAATCCACTCATACTGGATTAAAGCCAAGAAAGCCTGTATTTCTTCGCAAAGCGCGAGATCACTTCCTTAAGTACCCTATTTTTTTAAAATTCGTACACACTTTTTAACCACGATAACTTCCGTAAATCCTGCATGACCCTTAAAAAGGTGTGGCACAATGATGGCTCTCCAAGTGCATCAAGTGACCTCTGTCTACTAAAGACTCAGGACAATCATTTTTTGATGCATTCGCTTAGCTTGAATAACTAATATGCGTCGTCATATGAACTACGCTAAGCGCTGTACAAACATGTACATTCAAAGCTGCAATACCATTTAACCAGGGAAAAGTTACTAATGAAATCGGCGTTTTCATATCTGCCTCATTGGCCGCTCGTTCCAGACTCAGTGTTTTGGGTCGGGTTGACTCTATTGATGGCCGGCTTATGTGGCGAATTGTGCTGGAAAGCATGGCGCTTGCCACGCATTACAGGCTATGGCGTCATTGGCTTGTTGGCGGGCTCCGCGGGCTTTGGCGTAATTGATGGCGCGCTGGCTAATGATGCACGATTTTTAATGGATGTTGCGCTTGGAATGTTGCTCTTTGAATTAGGGAGCCGACTTAATTTGCGGTGGATTCGCACAAATCCATGGTTAATTGCAACCAGCCTTGCTGAAGCCACATTGACCTTCGCTACAGTAGTCATCGCATTGCAGTTGATGAATGTTTCACTCATGACAACCACCGTAATTGCATCTATTGCGATTGCAACTTCACCCACAATGGTGATTCAGTTAAAAACTGAACTTAAAAGCGAAGGGCAAGTGACAGAAAGGCTGCTTGCCTTGACAGCGCTTAATAGTATGTATGCCGTGATCTTGCTAGAACTCGTATCAACTTGGATGCACCAAGAATATTATGGCAATTTATTTGCTACATTGACTGAACCGTTATATCTAATTTTAGGTTCGCTTGCTGTAGCCTATGTGCTTGCACGTAGCTGTCAGCGCGTTAATTTACAAGATGAGCATTCGTTTGTTATCTTGATTGGGCTCGTGCTACTCGCAATCGCTATTACGCACATGCTAGAGCTATCGACACTTCTGGCTTTGCTCACAGCGGGGATTATTCTTAAAAACTTTGATCCGCGTCCACAATTATGGCCAGCACATTTTGGCACGGCTGGCTGGCTGTTAACCGTCGTCCTTTTTGTGGTTACGCTTATTTCATTTCAATGGTCCTACATTGCACTTGGCGGACTTGCGGCGCTGGCAATGATTGGCGCGCGTATGTTAGCCAAACTGGCGGGGGTTCTAGCTTTTGCTAAACCAAGTGGAATTAGCATGAAACAAGGTCTAGCACTTGGTTTAACGCTAGCGCCAATGTCTGCTTTCGCTTATTTGCTAGTCGAAAATACTTATAATCTTTATCCAGATTTTGATCCGAATTTACGAGCCATTATGTTAAGCGCAATTCTCATCTTGCAATTATTTACGCCACTGCTTGTATATTGGAGTTTATCGTTTATCGGTGAACGCCGGCAGTAAAAATTATCCGAAATGGCTTTTTTGGAGGGTAGTTCTAAACAGGAGTTAGTTTTACGATGAATCTGGAAACTTTTAATCCGTCCAAACCGTTTACTTTTGGCATAGAGCTTGAGATTCAGATCGTTAATACGCACGATTATGACTTAACTAAAGCCGCCTCAGATCTAATGCGGTTGGTGAAAGACCAAAAAGTGCCAGGCGACATTAAGCTTGAGATCACGGAAAGCATGATCGAACTGGCGACAGGTATTTGTACTAACTACCATCAAGCATTGACAGATTTAGGTGTGTTACGCGATGTATTAGTGACGGCAGCTGAGAAGCTTAATATTGGTCTTTGTGGTGGTGGCACCCATGCCTTTCAACAATGGAGCGATCGGCAAATTTCCGATGAACCACGGTTTCACTATATATCGGAACTGTACGGTTATCTTGCGAAACAATTTACTGTATTTGGGCAACATGTGCATATTGGCTGCCCAGATGCTGACAGCTCGCTTTTTTTATTGCATTCATTATCACGCTATATCCCTCATCTGATTGCCTTGTCAGCATCATCGCCGTTTGTGCAAGGTATGGATACGGGTTTTCATTCAGCACGGCTCAACTCTGTATTTGCTTTTCCAATGAGTGGCCGCGCGCCTTTTACACTGGCTTGGTCTGGCTTTGAAGAATATTTTTCGAAGATGATTAGTACCGGCGTGATTACGAGCATGAAAGATTTTTATTGGGATATAAGACCAAAACCTAACTTTGGCACAGTTGAAGTTAGAGTGATGGATACCCCATTATCAATCGAAAAAGCCGCAGCCATCGCTTGCTATATTCAAGCGCTAGCGCGTTATTTGTTACTTGATAAACCATTAACGCTGCACGAAGATGATTATTTAGTCTATAACTTTAACCGGTTTGAGGCTTGCCGGTTTGGCTTAGCAGGAATGAATGTCAACCCACAAAACGGAGAACGGCGTACGATAGCGCAAGACATTCTAATTACGCTAGATGCGCTGGCTCCGCACGCGCAGGAATTAGATTGCACAGACGCACTTGTCGTGCTGCGTAAACTTGTGCAAGCACAAACAAATGATGCAGTTTGGTTGCGCGATATATATCGTAAAGAAGGTTCTTTGCATGAAACCGTGCGCCAACAATGCCTGCTTTGGAGTCATTGAGATCCTCTACGCCAGATGGATTACTTTACATTTGCTGAAAAGATTTATCGGATGAACAAAGTAAACAACTCAGCACTAGAAAAAAGGATGCTTGGATGAGTGCGCGCAAAATTACAGTACGTCGCTCAGGCATACATGGAAGAGGGGTATTTGCGGTGCGCCGGCTGGTTGCAGGCGAGCGTATTTTTGAATATAAAGGCGAGCATATTTCATGGGATGAAGCTGAAAAACGTCACCCTTGGAATCCCGATGAACCCAATCACACCTTTTATTTCGCCTTGGAAGACGGTGATGTAATTGATGCTAATTTTGGCGGCAATAGCGCGCGTTGGGTGAATCATTCATGTGCGCCAAATTGCCATGCTGAAGAAGTTGATGGGCGTGTGTATATTTATGCGTCACGCGTGATCGAAGCAGGCAAAGAATTATTTTATGATTATGGGCTAGTTTGCGATGCACGCCATACTAAAGCATTGAAACTTGCCTATGCATGTCACTGTGGCACGCGTAAATGCCGCAAAACAATGCTCGCGCCAAAAAGATGAATACTTCAGTAAAGGAAGAAATTTACGTAAGTACAGATGTCGAAGCAGATGGTCCAATTCCTGGACCGCATTCAATGCTCAGTTTTGCTTCAGCTGCTTACACTTCAGATAAGCGTCTAGTAGCGACTTTTAGCGCAAACCTCGAAACGTTGCCAGAGGCCACTGCGCACCCCGTGCAGGCCGCTTGGTGGAAAACACAGCCGCAGGCATGGGCTGCTAGCAGGCAGAGCTTACAAGCCCCTCAGCAGGCGTTGACGGACTATGTTGCGTGGGTTGAAGCACTGCCAGGTAAACCGGTATTCGTCGCTTTTCCGGCGGGTTTTGATTTCACCTTCATGTTTTGGTACATGATGCATTTTGTCGGCCGATGCCCGTTTTCTTGGTCAGCGCTTGATATTAAGACGCTGGCCTTTGCCATGACGGGCTTGCCCTATCGGAAATGCATTAAACCGCGTTTTCCCGCACATTGGTTTGATCAGCATCCACATACTCATGTTGCGCTGGATGATGCAATCGAACAAGGTGCGTTATTTTGTAATATGTTGGCTGAGTTGCGGGCGCAACAAAAAAATAGTTCTGACTTATGAAAATTAAAAAAAATCGCTTTACCTTGCCACTAGTTGCGATTGAGGTAGGTCGTCAATAGTGGACGCCATAAATAAAGTCATGCGATATAGAGTTGTTGATAAAATTGTTGTGCAAAGATAGCGGGAGGCAAATACCCAAGCCTTGAATGCCTACGCTGCCGGTTATAAAAGAGCTCGATATATTCGCTAATTTCGTTGCGAGCATGCTCACGAGTTAAGTATCGTCGGTGATGGACGAGTTCATTTTTAAGTGATCCCCAGAAGCTTTCCATTGGGGCATTATCATAGCAACTGCCTGTGCGACTCATAGAAGGTTGCATTTTGAATTGTCGTAATAAAGCCTGGTACTCATATGCGCAATATTGGCTCCCGCGATCGGAATGATGAATCAGTCCTGCGGCTGGCCGTTTTGCCGTAGTAGCCCGAAACAGCGCTTGGCTGACTAGGGGGACGGTCATGCGATCACTCATCGCATAGCCAACGATTTCGCAAGTAAATAGGTCTTTGATCGCCGCCAGGTAAAGCCAACCCTCTGCCGTCGCGACATAGGTTATGTCCGTTAACCATACTTGATTGGGGCCATTTGCTTCGAATTTTTGATTTAGCAGATTTTCAGCGATTGGCAGGCGATGCTTCGAGTGCGTCGTCGTTATGAATTTGCGTTTTTGTTTGGCTCTAATGCCAAGCTCACGGCGTAAGCGCTTGAGTCGTCCAAGTCCCACCATCCAACCACATTCCTTGAGTTCATGGTGCAGTCGTAGCGAGCCATAGACACCGCGTGTACGCTCGTGCGCAACTTTAATCTCTATCTCCAAACACGCATTTTCCTTGGATCGTGCTGAGGGCTTACGGCCTAGCCACATCAGATAACCGCTCTTGGATACATCCAGCGCTCGGCATAGCATTGGCAGCGTATACTCGTGTCGTTGTTTCTTGATAAATGCGTACTTCACATGGATTCCTTTGCAAAGTACGCGGCCGCCTTTTTTAGTATCGTACGCTCCATGCGCAGCTCAGCATTCTCTTTGCGTAGCCTTGATAGTTCCGCCTCTTGCTCGCTTATTTCTCGACGATTGGCCCCCATCTGATCGAGTTTCCCATTACGGGCCTGCGATAACCAATTCCCTATTGTCTTGATCGATAACGATAAACGCTTTGCCACATCTGTCACCCTCTCTTTACCTTCTAAGATCGGTTTGACTGCTTGTCTTCTAAATTCTTGCGTAAATTTCTGTCTTGGTAATTTTTCTATTTTGGTCCTTTCGACGCTTTTCTTCTTCATTCATGGCGTACACCAAAACGATACTAGCTCAAACTACTGATAAATGTCGATATGTTGAACAAGCCAAAGGCGCTGACAGGCTTGGCCAAATAGGCACACGATCGGTTATTTCTGTTTGCTCTAGGAGTACACGGACACATATGATCGTCGGCAAAAAGGTAGGACCTAAACTACTCGTGTCATTTATTCGGAACGCGGTAAGCCCGACTCATCGCCTTACCCTCTAGTCATTAGAAGGCGGCAGGCAACCTGCAAGGGAAGCTGTTGATGGAGCGGGTATGGGATTGTGGAAGAAGCGAAAGCCTGGGTGTAATGCCTCGGATAAGGATTCTAACTTTGTCCTGACCTGAAAGGGTGCCCACTTCCGCAGGGTATGACAGTCGTAAGCAACTGAGGCGACTCAAGTAATCAGTATTTAATGTTCTAACGAGGCGTAATCTCCCATGGGGACCAAAAGCCATCTGGCGACAAAGATTATCCGAGGAAAGCATGAGAGTAACTGGCAGCAAACAAGCCCGTTCTGCATCCTCGCATATTCCTACAGACTGGGTTTCGATTGATTGGAAGCGAGTCCAAAGAAATGTGAGAGTCGTGCAGCACCGCTTAGCGAAGGCAACACAGGAGGGCAACTGGCGCAAAGTGAAAGCCTTGCAACGGATGCTTACCCGCTCGTTTAGTGCGAAAGCATTGGCAGTCAAACGAGTTACGGAAAACCAAGGCAAACGAACCGCGGGTGTGGACAACAAGCTGTGGGATACGCCACAGAAGAAGTTCAAAGCAATTGCCGAATTAAAAAAGCAGCAGTATAGACCCTTGCCGCTACGCAGGGTCTATATTCCAAAATCGAATGGGAAAGAACGCCCGTTGGGCATCCTGACCATGCGTGATAGAGCAATGCAGGCTCTGTATTTATTAGCTCTTGATCCGGTGTTGGAATCAGTGAGTGATCCAAACTCATATGGGTTTAGGAAAAATCGCTGTACGGCGGATGCGATGGGGCAACTATTCACCCAACTGAGCAGAAAGAGCTCAGCCCAATGGGTGCTAGATGCGGACATCGAAAACTTTTTTGACCAAATTTCAAAAGACTGGATGCTCGATAACGTCCACGTGGACAAGTCGATGCTACGGAAGTGGCTGAAATCTGGGGTCATTGACCGAGGGCAATTGCAAAACACAACCGCAGGCGTCCCGCAGGGAGGAATTATTTCACCAGCAGCGGCGAATTGGACGTTGAATGGTTTGGAAACACAACTCATCGCACATCTGAAAGCGAAGTGGGGTGTACGCCAAACTAAGAAACTGAAAGTTGGGGTAGTGCGCTATTGTGATGATTTTGTTGTGACTGGCATCTCGAAAGAACTGCTAGAAACGGAGATTAAGCCTTGGATTGAAGCTTTCCTTGCTGAGAGAGGACTGCAACTGTCTACGGCTAAAACACGCATCGTGCATATCAACGAAGGTTTCGACTTCCTTGGGTGGCACTTCCGTAAGTATTCGGAAAAGCTGCTGATCAAGCCGAGTAAAAAAAATGCACAAGCATTCTATGAAAAGCTGAGGATAGTCATCAATGACAATTTAGGGGTTAGGCAAGAAGACCTAATCCGACTGCTGAACCCGATACTACGGGGCTGGGCTCAATACCATAGCCCAGTATGCGCCAAGAAAATGTTCTCCCGCATAGAGTCGCTGCTGTTCGAACGACTCTGGCGCTGGGCATGCCGCAGGCATCCAAAAAAGGGGCGCAGATGGGTACGCCTGAAGTATTGGCACAAAGTCGGCAATCGTCATTGGGTGTTTGCTGCAGAAATAGAACGAAAGGATGACAGTAAGGGACTAATGGAGCTGTACAACTTGTCCGGCACTCCCATAAAGCGACACAGAAAAGTTAAGCAAAACTATCACCCCTATAATCCCGAGTGGGAGCTATACGGCGAAACCCTCCGGCAAGAGCGCATGTTGAAAAACATGAGCTATCGTGCCCAATGGGCAAAGCTGTACGCTAGCCAAAGGGGTCTATGCGCATTATGTGAATGTGAGATGGATATGGACACCGGTTGGCATGACCACCATATCGTATACCGTATGGATGGCGGCTCCGATGCCCTTAGTAATCGGGCACTGCTCCACCCTAGCTGTCATGCACGAGCTCACAGCCTTGGTTTGAAAGTAGTGAAACCGGCCCCAGCATGGGGCTTATGTTGTGCTTGAGCCGTATACCGGGAAACTGGTACGTACGGATCTGAGGGGGCGGTGACGTAGTAATGCGCTGCTGCTACCCGACTCTAGCTTGGCTTTAGCAACATCGATACTTAGGTAAAACATCTTTGCCCTTTCAATTTTAATAGTTGAATACCAACTCACTCACTTAACTTGTACATACAGGGTCGAACCCTTGGCTACCGTGCAGTGTTCTGCTGGTGAGAAGAAGGTGGAGGGTTTAATCTTCTGTGCAAGGACTAGGTCTTAGTTAACCCCAAAAGCTCTCTTCACCTTGTATCATTGCTTTTGCGATGGTTAGCTACCATCACAGATAAAATGATACAAGTTAGCTCTTGCAGCTTAACCTTCTACTTTTAAAAAACTTTAAAAAGGGGAGAATTACCATTCAGGCATGAAGTCGCTCTTCTATCAGAAACGGTTTCTCTTTTAGCATCATCTCCGCCTGCGGTTGGGCAGCCAGCAAGGCTTGAGTCACCGTAACGGTTTGTTCAGGGGTGAGGGGATCGGATTGTCCCGGCCCAGTCTCTGTATAAAAATGAAGTCTGCGGTCTTGAATATAGAGTGGTGCAATCTGCCTATAGCTATGTGGAAATAAGACGCTGGTATAGAGGGTCTGGATCTGACCCAACGCTAAGCTTGGAAGTGCACGGTAAAGCTGATTAAGATGCAGACCTAACACCTCGGTAGCCGCAGATCTGACAGGCGCGCTATTGTCATGCTGTAGAGCACAAATCAAGGCGAAAATGGCGGCCTCAGGCAGCATTTTCTGGGTACGTAATGCTCGGGCAGCCACAGCCATGGCTTTCTCATTATCATGCCGTAGAGCGTGGATCAACGCAAAAATGACGGCCTCCGGCAGAGTGCCATATCGACCTAGTGCCTCGATAACCTCATAATAATGCTGACCATCCTTTCTGCTATTCTTTCTGTCATCGACAAGAGCGCGAATCAAGGCGGAAATAGCGGGCTCACGCAGCGCTTTCTGGCCACCTAATGCACTGGCAGCCGCCTTTTCGACCTCGTAATTATCGTACTGCAGAGCCCGGATCAACGCAAAAATAGCGGTATCAGACAATCCGTCTTGTCGGCCCAACGCCCGGGCAGCCTCAAGTATGACCCCCTCCATATTGTCATTTAGAGCTCGGATCAAGGCGGAAATAGCTGGCTCACCCAGCATTTTCTGCTCACCTAATGCACTGGCAGCCGCCTTTCTGACAACCCATTTTTCATCCGTTAGAGCGTGGATTAAGACGGAAATGACGGTTTCAGACCGCGTGTCCTGTCGAGCTAACGTCCAAGCAGCTACAGACTTGGCTCTCTCCTTCTCATTGTCATCCTGTAGAACGCGGATCAAGGCGGAAACGACGGGCTCATGCAGTATCTTCTGGCTCTTTAATGAGTTTACAGCCGCATCCCTGATAAACCAGTTTTCATCCTGTAAAGCACGGATGAACGCGGGAATAGCCGCCTCAGGCAGCATTTCCTGTTTACCTAATGCCCTAGCAGCTTCAATCTTGATATCTTTGTTTTCATTCTCTAAAGCGCGAACCAAGGCAGGAATGGCTGCCATTTGTAGCATTTTCTGTTTACCTAATACCTTCGCAGCTACAACCCTGACTTCCTCCCTGAGGTCATCCTGTAGAGCGCAGATCAAAGAGGAAATGGCAGACTCAGGCAGCGTTTCGTAATAGGCCTCTTCTAATATCGAGGCAGCGGCCCTCCTGACAAACCCTTTGTCATCCCGTAAAGCACAACAGATCAAGGCGGAAAAGGCAGGTTCAGACAGCGTCCTCTGACCGCGCAATACCCAGGAGGCTATACGCCTGGCAGACTCATTATCCCAATCCCATAGAGCGTAGATTAAGGTGGAAATAACGGGCTCAGACAGCGCTTTCTGTGCGCGCAATGCCGATTTGACTGCCTGCCCGACTGGCCAGTCTTCATCTGCGCAGATGCGGAGCAAAGCGGAAATAGCATCCTCAGACAGCGCTTTTTGTTTGCTTAATGCACTAGCAATCTCAGCTCTGATAGACAACCCGTTGCCATCCCGTAAAACGCCGATCAAGTTGGAGATGGCGGGCTCAGATAAGGTTTGAATGCCTAATGTCCTGGCAGCTGCAACCCTGGCATCCTCTTTCTGGTTGCCATCCTTTAGCATGCAGATCAAAGCGGAAATGGCAGCTTCAGACAGCGTTTTCTGGACACCTAATACCTCGACAAGTGCAGACCTGATCAGCGTATCCCCATCCTGCAAAGCGCAGATCAAGGCGGAAATGGCAGCTTCAGACAACGTTTTCTGGCCACTTAATACCTTAACAAGTGCAGACCTGACAGACGGCGTATCCTCATTCTGAAAAGCGCAGATCAAGGCGGAAATGGCAGCTTCAGACAATGTTTTCTGGCCACTTAATACCTTAACAAGTGCAGACCTGACAGACGGCGTATCCTCATTCTGCAAAGCGCAGATCAAAGCGGAAATGACAACCTCATACAGCGGATTCCGTTGATCTAATTCTAATCCATAGACTGCGGACGCCCTGATATTCTCATCATGGTCGTTCCGTAGAGTGCTGACCAAGGCAAAAATGATGCGCTTAGACAGCGGTTTCTGTTTGCGTAGTGCCCAGAGAGCCTCCCACCTGACCTGCTTATCATGGTGCCCCTGTAACGCAAAGATCAAGCCAGAAATGGCGTTGCCAGACAAAAAGGAGCGTTCTCTTAAGATTCGAATAATCTTCCCTTCCTTGCCCTTAAGCTGATTGAGCAACAGATGCTCCGGAAAAGTCCTCTGACGACCTAATCCGCTCCAGCTATTTTCGCTACATTCCAGCTCAAAATGAAACCACTGGATTAATCCTTTTTCCAGCATTTCGACCGTTGTTTTGTTTAATTGAGTGCGCGCCTCATTTAAGCACCCTATCATCACCTGCTGATGACGACTGCCGATCAGATCTCGCGGCGATTGATTCAATACATTAAAGAAATTTTCCAATGCAACGCCTTTGAGCAATCCAGCCACCATCCACCATACAATCTCATACCGTGGATTGTATTTATGTGTAGCGATAAACGCTTCCAGCTCATTCCGGCTCGGCGTAGCGCCCAAACCCTTTTGCACAATGTGGGAAAGGACGGATGCACTTTCCACTTTTGCATATGCTTGTAGCTGCTGTACTAGGAATTTCGCCGCAAAGAACTCTTGAAACGTTAAATGCAGAAAATGATAGTGACGCTCCGATTCAGGCCGATGCGCATCCGCTGTATGCAAATACGACGTCTTTTTCAAATCGTCTGTAAAGCTGAAAGAGAATTCTTTCCCTGGAAATTTATCCTCAAGTTCTGCTTGGAATTGATCCAGCTCTTCCGAACTAAATTCTATTTTTCCTTTCTCTAACCCCTTAAAGGCTAAATACCCTAAATAATGGATCTCATCCTCCATCAATTTTTCTAATTTAGCCTTTGAGGAAATTTGAATGACGTTAGACGCTAATGGTTTGCCTTTGTCTTGTTTCTCTAACCGAACGCCGTCTTTACGCCATAATTTA
This sequence comes from Mycoavidus cysteinexigens, assembly GCF_003966915.1. Lineage (NCBI taxonomy): Bacteria > Pseudomonadati > Pseudomonadota > Betaproteobacteria > Burkholderiales > Burkholderiaceae > Mycoavidus > Mycoavidus cysteinexigens. The sequence goes on along the minus strand of NZ_AP018150.1, from coordinate 9,912 downwards.
TCGACCATCGCCTCGTACAGCATGGCCATAGTTGGGATCTCTTGTTCTTTGGGTAGGCTATCCCAGCTATAACACAGTGCATCCAGCTGAATTGGAATATTAACCAATCCTTGAATCAACGGCGTGCGGTCTATAAAATACTGAATGGCCGCTTGGTCCAATTTAGGCGCGAATTTCTGAATATACGCTTGCACATTATCCGGATTAAAACCGACCGTTTCCAACACCAAATCCAACTGCCCCAACAGTTTGGTATCCACCCCGGCAGGTCGGGAGGTGATCACCACATGCGCCTGATTGAGCAACGTCTGTAAAAAATCCTTTAAAGGCCTGCCTTCGTTGAGTTCCCCAACGATTTCATCCAAGCCATCTAAGATAAACAGCGTTTTATCCTGATGCATGTAAAAGGCCTTTGCTAACGTCTGCGCTTGGCTGCTTTCATAGCCCACAAAATACTGATTGCACAGCAGAACTTCCAAGCGTTTAGGGGAATGCGCCTTGAGTTGCCGCAATGGCACCCACAACACGCTCTCAAATCGATCCTGCCAAAGTCCATTCTCATGGTATTCATACACTAGCTTTTTGCACAGCGTCGTTTTGCCTATCCCTGCACGCCCCTGAATTAAAATCCGTTTAGGGACCCCTTCTGAGCCGTCTCGTAATTTTTGCGCCTCAAAAAGTTTTTCTAGGGCAATCAATTTGTTTAAATTCGTTGACTCAAGCCGCTGCTGCTCACTGCTGGGCAGGCGTTCAAAAGTTGCCGCTTGCTTTTCCAACTCTTTTTTGTCTTTTTCACGTTGCGCCTGACTTTCTACAATCGCCAGATTGATATAACAGTCTTTCAGTGAGGCAATTTCACCCGATACGCGCTGAATCGACAGATTAGATAATTGGTAATGCTGATACAGTGCATTGCGCAAGCTGCCTAACGAGACCGCATGAGGTTGCCTAGCCTCTGAATTCGGTGAGTAGTAATGCACGTTGACCGTATTATTCTTGCCATGGACTGGAGCATTAATTGTACCTTGGCAGTTTTGTACGACAATCTTTCCTTCGGTACCCGCTTGAATAGAAACGGGGGGAGAGTAAGGTGAAAAATTGGGCCGATGCGCTGCAGACGCTGAATTGTTTATTGGGACCGAAGGGTGTTGTATTGAGGAGGCGTCTGAGTCGTTCTCTCTGGCTAAAAAAGCGGCGTATTCAGCGCTTATATGAGCGAGCGCTATTTCTCTTGGATGGCCAGGATTTCTTGCGAGTTCCGCTGTCGCCAGTTGTATAGCGGCGTTATAGGATTTTTCAGCATTGGCCCGGTCACCTGCGGCGATATGCGCCTGGGCCACCGCCACATAGTTTTGGGGCGTTATTATCGTTGCTGGCAGAGTTGCTCGCAAACTTTGCCCCCAGCCGGATATGTTCAAAATGCTTTCTCCTGTCCATTCAAACTTTTTATATTTCAAAAAGCGGTTTCTAGAAGCTTCTCTAAAATGTGAAAAGTTTATCTTTTCTATTCGCTGAATACATAGACAACCGCCTTCCATTTCTCTTTCTGTCATGCTGCAACGCGTCTTTATCCGCGAACCTTTTCTAAGGCCTGGCTTTAAACAATGCTGATGGCTATCTCAGCGCGATTCTATCAGAGCATTTTGAGCGAGTTCTCAAGGGTGAGAGTTTTCCCACAGCCACGGCCGATTCCGGGCTCGTGGCCCGGGAAAATCTCTCTTTTTTGCTCTCGCCTTGTTTGATAACTCGTAATTTCAGTCAAAGACACCTGTTGAGGCAATGGGTTCGATAAAACGTTGAAATGCGGAAAATCTTTTTAAAGACCGCAGATCGCCAAATCGTCCGAAAAGTAACGATTTCGGTCATGCCTATTCATAGATGTACAGAAATAAGCTAAATGTATTTCGGATGTAAGCTTTAATTCGTACCTCATTTTCGGACTAATTCAGTCGTGCCAGTGGGTACTGCTGTATATCGAGAGATGGCTCAAGGCACCCGTACAGTTGCAAGGTGGGTCGGTGCAAACTAGGGATAGGAGCACGCCGCGAGGCGGAGTGATCACGCCCCCAACAAAATTGCAAACATTCTAGAATTTATCCTGCGCATTCCCCGCGCAGTGCTACGTCCCCCATACGGTATAGCGTTTAGCTACCAGGTTACCAATCCCCTTCCACTATGCAGTGCGCTACAAGTATTTATGGCGAATGATCAGCTATAAATCGTGAAGAGCACTTATGCCTATAAAAAAGAGGCGTATATCAATACGCATCACCTATGAACCGAATCGGTTATCAAAGGGTAATTTAACAGCGGCTTATGAAGTATTAATTCCAAAGATTAAATCTTCATTGGAAATAGATGTCATAAGCAGCAACTCTACGGAACACGATATGTTATTAAAGCAAGTGAAAGGAGAAGCGGCATGACCGTAGTTGCACTCTATGCAAGGGTTTCATCAGATAAACAGGCTAAAGCTGATACGATTGCGAGTCAAATCGTAGCATTGGAAGCTCATATTCACTCAGAAGGCTATGTGCTAGCTGATGCATTTAGATTTATCGATAATGGCTACAGTGGGTCGAATTTAAATCGTCCTGCTTTAGAGCAGTTACGTGATAAAGTCGCAGGAGGAGAAATTGACAAAATTTATCTTCATTCACCAGATCGTTTATCTCGTCGATATGCATATCAAATGATATTGCTTGAAGAATTTGAAAAAGGTGGAGCAGAAGTTATATTTTTAAACTGTCAAATAACGGATAGTCCTGAATCACATTTATTATTACAAATGCAAGGCATGATAGCCGAATATGAACGAGCAAAAATTATGGAGCGGCATCGTAGAGGAAAAATTCATGCGGCTAAAAAAGGCCATATAAATGTTTTGGGTGGTGCGCCTTATGGTTATCGATATATAGATAAATATACTGGTGCAGGACAAGCCCTTTATGAAATACATGAAGCAGAGTCTGTTGTGGTGCAACGTATATTTGCTTGGATAGGACAAGAGCGTCTCTCGATAGGAGAAGTATGTCGCAGGCTTAAGGAAGAGAATACCTGTTCTCCCACAGGCAAGCCTTATTGGGATAGAAGCGTCATTTGGACACTACTAAAAAATCCAGCGTATAAAGGTCTGGCTGCATTTGGAAAAACTAAAACGACAGCTATATTACCGAGAATCAGGCCACAAAAACATTCCTGTGTTCAGCCCAGAAGAAATTATTCTGTTTCTACAGTCGACAAAGAAAATTGGATTTATATTCCGGTTCCTGTATTAGTTAATGAGGATTTGTTCGAAATCGCGCAAGAACAACTCAACGAAAATAAGAAGTTAGCCCGGACGAGACAACGAGGGGCCAGTTATTTACTTCAAGGGTTAGTGGTATGTCAGTGTTGCAAGTATGCTTATTATGGGAAACCCGTTCGAAACAAACGAGGAGAAAAAATTGATCATTATGCATATTATCGGTGTATTGGAACGGATGCATATCGTTTTGGTGGAAATAGAATCTGCGATAATAAACAAATCCGAACTGATACTCTAGAAATGGCGGTATGGGAAGAAATCAAATATTTATTACAAAATCCAGATCGACTGGCGCAAGAATATCAATGTAGACTTGCAGAAATAGAAAATATACCTTTAGAGCAGAAAAGTATTACACTTGAAAAACAAATTTCTAAATTACAGCAAGGTATTTCACGACTCATTGATGGATATACTCAAGGATATATTAATAAAGAAGAATTTGAACCTAGAATTAAAACCATGAAACAACACTTAAGTAATTATGAGGAGAACAAACAAAAAATATTTGATAAAAAACGGGTAAAAAATGAATTGACGTTGATTATGACTTGTTTAGAATAGTTTGCTTTGAAGGTACAATCCAAGCTTGAGTGCGCCGATTGGTCCGCCAAACGTGAGCTCATCAGGGCCTTAGTCAAGCGGATTGAGATTAACCAACAGGATGTGAATGTGGTCTTTCGCATATCACCTCCTGACTTGCTGGACGTGCCACAAGGGGGTGGTTACGAATGTTTGCAACATTGTGAGGGGCGTAATCAGCCCAATTTTATCGAATCTATTTCTGCACTATGTGTTCGACAAATGAATGCAGCGCAACCACTCGGACAAACCTTTTGAACGATATGCTGACGGCGCGATCGTGCATTGCAAGTCACGGAAGGCGGCTGAACGCCTGCTGCAAGAAATCGATTCTTGCGGGCTTAGCATGCACTCGGGCAAGACGAAAGTGGTTTACTGCAAGGGTGGATCGAGGCAGGGTCACTATCCGGTGACCCACTCCGATTTTCTGGAATACAGATTCCAGCGGCGATGGCACGCTGTTCCTCAGCTTTCTGCCCGCAGTGAGCGTGAAGGCGGCCAAAGCGATGCGCGAGAAAAGTTCACGGCGGCTTTATAAAAGCCGCCGATAGAGTTAACCAATCGTATCAATATTCCTAGCCCGCAACGCATTCGACTCAATAAACGCGCGCCGTGGCTCAACTTCGTCGCCCATTAACGTTGTAAAGATATTATCAGCCGCAATCGCATCCTCAAGTTGCACGCGTAACAGGCGTCGCACATTTGGATCCATCGTGGTTTCCCACAGCTGACTTGGATTCATTTCACCCAGACCTTTGTAACGCTGTTTGCTAACGTTGCGTTCAGCATCGCTAAATAGCCATTTCATCGCACTCTTAAAATCATGCACGGCGCTGCTGCGTTCACCACGCTTAATGAACGCACCCTTATTAATTAAGCCTTTAAGAGTTTGTGCGGTGGTGTGTAATTGCTGGAAATCAGACGTGGCTAGAAATTCTTCATCAATCACGCTGATTTTTAGATTGCCATGATGGCTGCGTTCGATGCGCAGTGAATGAGATTCAAGGGTCTCATCATAGACCGGACGTACGCGAATTTCAGGCTTAAGTGGATCATCACGTAATGCTGCTTCGAGCATTTCTGCGCTGGCTTGAGCAGATACCAATGAGGATAGATTAACCTCGACCCCTTCCATAATGGCTTCCAGCGCGCCTGAGTCGATCATTTGGCGCAGGCGGTCAACCACTGCTTCAGAGAGTAAGTAAGAGCGTGTCAGCTCGCCTAGCGTATCTCCTGTGAGGGGTTCAGCGCCTTCTGCTGGCACAAGCTCAGCCCCTTGCAAGGCAAGCCGCAGCATATGTTGGTTTAATTCGTGGTTGTCTTTCAAATAACGCTCTTCTTTACCGTGTTTAATTTTATAAAGCGGAGGTTGAGCAATATAGATATAGCCACGTTCGATCATATCTGGCATTTGCCGGTAGAAGAACGTAAGCAGTAGGGTGCGGATATGCGCGCCATCGACATCCGCATCGGTCATGATGATAATGCGGTGATAACGGAGTTTGTCGAGGTTATAGTCTTCTTTGCCGATACCGCAGCCGAGGGCCGTGATCAGAATCACGATTTGTTCCGACGATAACAATTTGTCGAAGCGTGCTCTTTCGACATTCAGCACTTTACCCCGCAACGGTAAGATGGCTTGAAATTTACGGTCGCGCCCTTGCTTGGCGGAGCCGCCTGCCGAGTCTCCCTCAACAATATAGATCTCTGATTTGGCTGGATCCCGTTCTTGGCAGTCAGCTAATTTGCCAGGTAAGCCGCCACCTTCTAAAATTCCTTTGCGGCGCGTCATTTCGCGCGCTTTACGCGCTGCTTCACGGGCGCGGGCCGCTTCAAGAATCTTGCCGCAAATGATTTTTGCATCATTGGGTGTTTCCAGCAAAAATGCTTCGAGCGCTTTGGCAACTAACTCTTCGACGGGCGCTCGCACTTCTGACGAAACCAGTTTATCTTTGGTTTGCGAACTGAATTTGGGCTCAGGGACCTTCACCGATAAGACACAGGTAAGACCTTCGCGCATATCGTCGCCGGCGGTTTCGGTTTTGTTTTTTTTGCTTTGATCTTGACTCTCAATATATTTATTGAGGACTCGCGTCATAGCGGCCCGTAAACCCGTTAAATGAGCGCCGCCGTCACGTTGTGGGATATTGTTGGTGAAACACTGGACATTTTCGTTATAGCTATCATTCCATTGCATCGCTACTTCGACGCTCACATTCTCTTTTTCCCCGACTGCATGAAAAATCGTTGGATGTAGAGCTTGCTTTGACTTATTAATATATTCAACAAAGCCTTTCACCCCGCCTGAAAAAGCGAAGTCATCTTCTTTGCCCGTGCGCAGATCCGTCAGCCGGATAGACACGCCATTATTTAAGAAAGAAAGCTCGCGTATGCGTTTGGCTAAAATGTCGTAATGGAAGTCAATATCTTTAAAGATTTCTTCGTCGGCTAAAAAGTGTACTTCCGTGCCGCGTTGCTCGGTGGTGCCAATTACGGAAATTGGAGAGACGGGTTCGCCGTTGATTTGTTCGATAACCCGATTTTGTGCAACTCCGCGGTGAAATTCCATCAGATGTTTTTTACCATCGCGGCGAATGATTAGGCGTAGCCATTTTGATAAGGCATTGACGCACGATACGCCAACGCCATGTAAGCCGCCTGAGACTTTATAGCTATTTTGGTCGAATTTGCCGCCAGCATGCAGTTCAGTCATGACAATTTCAGCAGCGCTACGCTTAGGATCATGCTTATCGTTGAACTTTATATCCGTCGGGATGCCGCGGCCATTGTCGGTAACGGAAATCGAATTATCCGCGTGAATCGTGACATGAATGTTGTCGCAATGTCCGGCTAATGCTTCATCGATCGCATTGTCGAGCACTTCAAACACCAAATGATGCAGGCCAGTGCCGTCTGAGGTATCGCCAATATACATTCCGGGCCGTTTGCGGACTGCTTCTAGGCCTTCAAGGATTTGGATCGACGAGGCGCCATAGCTGGTGTCGGATTGCGGTTTTTGCTGATCGGTCATGAAATTCTTCCAGTTTTGCTGGCGTGTTAAAAACGGCAAAGGGGCGCATGGCCCCTGGTGTAATAATCTCTGTGTCTGGGCTTAAATCCGCATGGGCATGACGACGTATTTAAAATCTTCATTGCCTGGAATTGTAAGAAGCACGCTAGAGTTCGAGTTTTCCAAGCTAAATTGCAGCATATCAGCCTTTACATTGGAGAGTACGTCAAGCAAATAGGTTACGTTAAACCCGATATCTGCGGAGACGCCATCATAGGCGATTTCTAGCTCTTCTTGAGCTTCCTCTTGCTCCGCATTATTTGAAGTGATTTTTAATTGACCCGGTGAAATTAGGCAACGCACGCCTTTAAATTTGTCAGAGGTCAAAATAGCGGCGCGCATCAATGCCTGTTGGAATTCGTCGCGGCCGATCATGAAGTTATGAGTATAGCCTTTGGGAATGACACGCTGGAAATCCGGGAATTTACCCTCAACTAATTTAGAAATCAGCTCAATTTGATTAAAAGTAAAACGCGCTTGAGTTGGGGCGAGGTCAATACACAGCGCTTCGTCGCTATCTTCAAGTAAACGCTGTAATTCAAGAATCGTTTTACGCGGGATAATGACTTCTTGCCGCGCGCATGAGCTATCCACCGAAGTTGAAGCAAACGCTAGGCGGTGACCGTCGGTAGCCACAGCCATCAGTTGATCACCATCAATGATGAGTAACATGCCGTTTAAATAATAACGGATGTCTTGTTGAGCCATCGCGAAGTGCACATAGCCGAGCAATTGTCGAAAGGCTTTTTGGCTAACGCTGATGCTTGCCTCGAACGGTTGGCTTTGCGCAATCGTTGGGAACTCGCTTGCAGCAAGTGTTTGCAATGCAAAACGGCTTTTGCCGGATTGTACGGTCAAGCGTTTGTCAGAGAGATTTAGGCTGACTTCTCCAGCCGGCATGGCGCGCAGAATGTCGACCAACTTAAGCGCCGCGACGGTGGTGGCGGCTTGTTCTTCACCAGAGCTTAAATCGGCGCGCGTGGTGATCTGTAACTCAAGATCCGTCGACAAAAATGAGACCTCAGAGCCTTGTTTAGTAATCAGGAGATTAGTCAAAATAGGCAGAGTCGTATTATTGCGGCGTTTCACTACGCCGCTGACTGCTTGCAGTGGGCGCAAAAGCTGATCTCGTTCGGTTTTAACCAATTGCATACATATCCTTTTTAACTTAAACAGGTTGCGCTGAGCTTAGAGTAAGCGCTGATATGTTTTCTATTTAAATGGGCACAGAAAAACCTATATTGTGCCTGAAAAATCACCCTTTCAGGGTTTGTTCTAAAACGTGCAGCTCACGGTTGAGGAGCGCATCTTTGCCACGCGCATTCGCAATTTTGCGCACCGCGTGCAAAACCGTGGTGTGATCGCGCCCCCCAAAGAGCTCACCAATTTCGGGCAGACTCTTTTGCGTCAGCTCTTTGGCTAGATACATCGCAATTTGGCGCGCGCGGGCAATATCCGCCGGCCGTTTTTTCGAATACATGTCGGCGATTTTTATGCCATAACGGTCAGCTACCGTCTTCTGGATATTTTCGACGGAGATTTGCCGATTTTGCACCGTGAGCAAATCTTTCAGCGCTTCTTTCGTCAGCTCAATCGTAATTTCACGTCCATGGAACTTGGCATAGGCGAGGATCTTGCGCAAAGCGCCTTCAAGCTCACGCACATTTGAGCGTAAATGTTTAGCAACAAAAAATGCCACATCTTCGGATAGGCCAACGACGCCCTCTAAAACCGCCTTGCGCAGCAAAATAGCCACGCGCATTTCGAGTTCAGGCGGTTCAATGGCTACGGTTAAACCTGAATCAAAGCGTGAAATCAGCCGATCATCTATGCCAGAAATTTCTTTGGGATACGTGTCACTGGTAATAATAACTTGCGCCTTGTTAGCGACCAGCGCTTCAAAAGCATAGAAAAATTCTTCCTGGGTGCGCGATTTACCGGAAAAAAATTGAATATCATCAATTAGCAAAAGATCAAGCGAATGATAATAACGCTTGAATTCGTCGAAGGCTTTGCGTTGGTAAGCTTTTACCACGTCTGATACATATTGTTCTGCGTGAATGTAGCGAATGCGCGCGCCCAGTTTCTGTTGTCTGAGCTGGTTGCCAATCGCATGGATCACATGCGTTTTGCCTAGACCTACGCCACCATATAAAAAAAGCGGATTATAAGAAACTCCGGGGTTATCGGCGACTTGAATCGCGGCCGCGCGCGCGAGTTGATTGGCTTTGCCTGTGACAAAATTTTCAAAGGTGAGCATCGGGTTAAGTTTAGAGCGCTCTTGCGCGCCGCTGCCCTCGCTCGCAATGGGTAAGGCGCTTGAGCGGTCCGCGTCATCGGCTCCGCCCATCGGCGCAGAGTTAGACAAAGCGATTTGAGTGGAGGAGGCCGCTTCTGCGCGAGGCGTGGAACGGGAATCCGACGCGCTGGCTGTTTGGTTTCCGTTCGCGCGCTGCCCCGTTTTGGGATCAAGGACAAACTGCACGGCTACCGGCTTACGCCAAAAATTGCATGCTATATCAGTAATCCGGCCAGAAAATTGGCTTTTGACCCAATCGAGCTTAAAGCGATTTGGCGCGGCAATGCGCAAAGTGTTGGCCTCAGTATCAAATTCAAGCAAAGAGAGTGGCTTGATCCAAGTCAAATATTGTTGGGAGGGAAGCTCTTGCTCCAGTAAGGTGGAACATTGTTGCCAAAAATCATTCATAAATTCAATCGAAGCGCGGGCCAAATGAATTCAGCGCAGCAAAATAGGGCGAGAAATGCGCGCCGCGCATAACAAAAACAACCAAAAATAGCCGGGATAAGTAGCCTAACATGAAGCGGCAACCCATTTAGACGAGGCTGGAATTCCAGCGTAAATGCAATTCTACCGCCAAAACCATCGGACGGGACACTTATCCACAAGACAACGAGACCCTTGCAAGTGGTATGCGCCACCTTACACGACCAG